>NZ_JNAL01000021.1 GCF_000759955.1 Prochlorococcus marinus str. MIT 9201 | reverse complement strand
ACATGCTCCTGTATAAGCAGCACTGATATCAGTTGCATCACCAACAATTACTGAGGCTCCGCCAACAGGGAATGAGTATGTTACTCCATCAACTGTTAATACACCTTTAGTAGCATCAAGGCCCATAGCAGTAGCTGAAATTGACTGTGCATCGCCATCACCACCACCTATGTCAATAGCAACATCTAGTGAATCTTCACCAGTGAAACTAGTTGATAGGCCGATACCCATTTGATAGTCGAAAGTAGTAGCTTCGCTAGTAGTAGCGTCATCACTATCAACTGCTCCAACAACCATGTCAACACTGAAAGATGCTGTTGTTGTTTCTGAAAATCCACCACTGTGGTCATCAACTAACCCCTCTCCACCTGCAAGCAAAGTACTTTTAACTTCTTCATCTTTTTTAAAAGAATTAGCTAAATCTATACTCTCTAAATCAGAGTAGTTAGAAATATCATTTAGATTTACTTCAGAAGCATTTGTAGCCAAGGGTACCATCAAACCCAAAGCAGTAGGAGCTATTAATAAGCTCTTAAATAATTTCATAAAAATTCCTCACACAGAATTAATTGTTATTTGATTCTAATGCAAAAAATATATATTGCAAAGGCTATGAGCCAATAAGTGAATCGCACGTCAGGAGAGATTGACTTACTGGATCAAGTAAATTTTTATATTTCTGCCAATATCCTAAAGATTGAGAATTAATTTTTTTTCTTACCTGAGCATTACTTGCAGTAAAAACATTCCTTTTACTTTCTTCAGGAGAAAGATATTTTGGGTCCCATTCCCATTTAAGCCATTTAATTAGTTTACGAATAGATTCCTCAGGATTTTGAACAACCTGATCATGATCATAGGAATAAATTTTTGAACCATATCTAGATTTATACTCATTCATAAGTTCTAAATGATATTTATAAAGTTGCGCAATATCATCTAACGAACTTGAAAAACTTTGGTTTAAGAAATTTGTTTTATAAATAGAGAAAACGTTATCAAATGGATTTCTAAAACAGTGAATAATTTTTGCATTAGGAAAATAATTACAGATTATTGGACAGTAGAAAAAATTAAATAAATTTTTATCTGTATGGATTTTGTTTAATGGATTAGAGTTAGATATTTTTTCTTTGTAAATTCCTCTAACTTTATTTAAATCTTCAGCTTCTTTGAGAGATTCCTCCAAAAAGCGAACTTCTCCCATGTCATTAACTTCAGAATTAAGGCTTAGGATGTTCTCAAGAAGAGTGCTCCCGCACCTTGGCATCCCAACAATAAATAGAAATCTATTATCATCTTTAATTTTCCCCGAGTTAGATGTATTTTTTAGAATTAAATTCCTGTAATACTCTCCAGTTTCTAACTTTTTATTTAGGTCAGATGGTTGAAGTTTCAACTTTTCATCATTCGCAATTTTGAGAAAATATGAGCTATTTTGATAATCTTTTTTTTGATGATATATATTAGCTTTTGAAAAACTTATATATATTTTTGCTATTTGAGAAAGTTGATTAATATCAATATTTAATAGATTATTTAATTGCTCTTGATGATCTGAAAAATCATATATTGTTGTTAATTCAAAATAACTATTAAAATTAAATTTTTCTTTATTGATAATATCTAAATGAGTTTTTACAGCCAAATCTAACTGACCAGAATTCCTATACATCAAGGCTAAATTTGATTTTAATGGAGTAAAATCCGGGAAACGTTTAATACTTTCTAGTAAAACTTTAATACCTTTTTTTAAATCTTTACTTTTAAGATATAAATTGCTTAAGTTAAGGTATAGAGCTATCTGGCTGCTATATAAAGTCTTTAATTTTAATAATACACTTTCTGCTTTTTTATAATTCTTTTGATTGAGGTATACTTTTGAAATTAAGATTTCCTTATTAAAATATAAATTATTTTTTTTTCTTATATTTAGATTTAATAATAACTTTTTTGCTTCTTCATTTTCATTCATATCAATTAAGATATCTGATTTTAAAACTTGATAAACATCAATACTAGTAGAAAACTTTAAAGCCTCATTTATTGAAACTAGCGCTTCCTTAAGTAGTCCCATTTTTTTGTAGAGAACCGATAAATTATATTCAATTTCCGAATTACTATTTTTAATTTTCTGCGCTGCTAATAATACTTTCAAAGCCTCTTTAAAATTATTTTCTAAACTAAGTATTTCAGCTAACAAAATATATGGCTTAGAAAATACTGGATATTTTTTAATCGAAAATATAAACAGTTTCTTTGCAAGAAGATTGTTTTTGATTGCCATATTGAATACCCCATATGAGAGCAACAAATCATATGTGTATATTTTTTTATTTATTAAATTTTTATAAATTTCACTAGCTTTAACTAAATCACCTTGTTTGTACTTCTTTTTTGCAATTTCAACAGCGGTATTTATCTCTAATGTTTTTTTATCCATTTCCAAATTTAATTTAATAGTTTTAATATTTATTCTTGTTTTCAAAATAACAATTTTGGCAAAAGATAATTAATTATTGTTATTTAAAAGAATAAAAAAAGACCTGCATAAAACAGGTCTTTTTTGTGTGTGTAGGTTTTAATTTCTAATTAACTTTATTAGAAGCTAAATGATGTTTTTACAATTACACCAGTTGTATCACCAGCAGAAGATTCTGCAGTGTAGATACCAGGTGTGATAGTCATGCCATCATTTATTGGATAAGCATAAGATGCTTCGTAAACGTAGTATTCGTCATCATCATCAGTGAAGTTAGCTGTGGTACCCATTCCAAGACTTAATGATCCAGGACCAACTTCATCGAATGTTAAACCAGCGAACCATCCAAATGCTTCATCAGAACCATCTGCATCTTCAGTTTCAAGACCAACACTTAAGCTTGCAACAT
>NZ_JNAL01000020.1 GCF_000759955.1 Prochlorococcus marinus str. MIT 9201 | reverse complement strand
TTTTTTGGTCAATCAAACTAATCAAAGGGATCATGAAATTTACATTTATTCCAACAGTGCACCATGTGTAAATAATAAGAAAAAATATTTTGATAAATAAATTAGGTGGTAAGGTGAAAAATATTTTGAAAAATCCTCCAATAAATAATACCAATATTCCCATCAGAAAAAGACCTTTGATTATCCATTTAAGTCCATTTTTATTAATGTTTATATAAAACCAGAAAAAAACAAAACTAGATAACAATAAATATATATAATTTATGATCATCTTTTTAGAGAAAATTTTACAAATTTGCCATTATCAAGGCATGATGACAATTATTACTTTTATATCTGCTAATTTTTTTTAAAAATGGAAAAGTTATACAAAAAAATATAAAAATGAATTATTTTATTTAATTTTTATCTTAAAACATTTTCGATTTTAGTAAATCAACTCTTTTTTGATTTACTCCCAAATCACTTTCTCCAACTCTTGATTCTGATCTTATTGATAAGATATTTGATTCAGGTAAAAAGGATACTTCTAAATCGTCTACATACTTCATCCATTTACTGGTTGCCTCAGCATGAAGATAATCGCCATCAATTTCTACGATCTCAGTTCTAGGAGTTTTTTCTATAAATATTTTAATCTTTTCAAAAGGTTCCTCAATATTTTTAACTTCCCATTCCTCTCTTACACAATGAGCAATCTCTACACATGGTTTTAGTTCTACATGTGAGGCAAATGATGAAGATGGGAATAAAAAGCTTGAACAAATTAAAATTGCTAGAAAAAGTATTTTCATTAACAGAGAGATTCAACAAGTCATAATCTAACGAATCAAATTACTAATTTGTAATGACATCCCTAATTATTTTTATAGAAACCATATATGTTTTTATGTTCAGGAGTTAATACCTTTTAATAAACAAAAAAAAAGATCTCTCTGAGAGAGATCTTTTAAAACTGATTTAAATCAAGTGTTTCCTTGTTTCCACTGAAATAAATCAGTTTCTCCTACACACATGCTTAATATCACATCTAAATTCAAAAAATGGAATCCATCGTAGACCTCTATTTTAACTGTCACATCCATAAAAATGCAAAAAGTACTCAAACATTGCGGTCGAGTACTTTTAAAGTTATCAGAAAAAGTGTGTGAGGAGTTTCTGATATATTTAATCTACTCTTTAGGTAATTTAAAAGGCTACAGTATAAATTACTAATTATTTAAATCTTTCAGAAAAATTGGCCGTTGATGAATAAAAATAATCAAAAACATAAATAATTCATGAAAAGCATTTACAAAAAAATCATTTTTATTATTTCGGCAATTGCTCTTTTTTCAGTGATAGCAGGTGTTGTCAAATATTCGCTTACTTACATTGAAAATAATCCCGAAAAATACTTACCTACACAAAAGTAAGACAAAAATTAAGTATAAATTCACTTCTAATAATCTATAAATTGTCTTAAATATGTTCTACATAAACAGATTGAGTCATGAAAATCAAAAATACTTCGGTTCTTAATCAGAATAATGTGCATTTAAGTCAATTTAAAAATAAGCATAAATATCAAATACTTGAGAATTACTGGAAGAAAAGAAAGAAAGAGTGTGAAAAAAATCTTTCAAAATTTTGCTAACTGATAATTATGAATTTTATTTTTTCTTTTTTATTAGCTTCTGTGATGTGGGTACAAGTTCCTCAATGGGAAGCTGACTGGTCAAAATGTGCTGTAGATATTCCCGATTCATCATGTCACTGGTACGTTGCAGCTCCTGGTAATACCTTTGGGGAAGGTTTTAATTGGGAAAATGCTCCTTGGTTTGATGCTAATGGATTGCAGGATGTAGCAAAGATTGCGAAAAAATCTGTAGTAGAAAAGCTCCAAAATAACTAAAGTTTCTATTTCATCAATTATCTTTTAAAAGTATTTAAATCTAGTGGCTTAATGGTTAACTTTTGATTAATTGAAAAAAATTTTTATGCGTTTCAAAGTAATTCTCAAAAAAAATGGAAAAGAATTTGATGAAGTTGTTATAGCTAATAATAAAAAAGAGGCTATGAAAGTAGCTTTACAAAACAATCCAGAAGCTCAAGCATTAAACTCTGACTGGACATTTAAAATATAATTATTTGCGAAGCTTAGGAATTAAAAGAGATGCAACGCAAATAACACTAATTGCAGGCCCAGGCGAAAGATTAAAGACTATAGAGAGAATAAATCCCAGAAGTGAGATGCATAATCCATAAAATGATGACCTCATCATTGCAATTCTTAAACTATGAGCCTTATTTAGCCCTAACAAAGTTGGCGTAGAAAGAAGAGCAATTACAAGAATTACTCCTACTGCTGACATTGAACTAACAATTACTAATGCCGTTGTAAAACTTAGAGCCAGATTTAATAAAGAAACGTTTATACCACTCGCGGATGCACCTTCTGGATCCAATCCCACATAAACAACCTTTTGATATCCAAAAGTCATTAAAATTATAAATACTAAAAAAGCAATAATTGTTCTAAGTAAATCTCCAAAATTTGCTGTCAATAAATCACCAAATAATACTGCCTCCAAGTCGATCCTTATTCCGAGTAAGGGGATTATAAGGACTCCAAACCCAAGCATTCCAGCAAGAATAGTATTCATAACTGCTTCATAGTTTTCACTTTTTCTATTAGTTAAACTTTCCACAATCACAGAGCCTAAAAGACCACTGATAACACCACCAATTGAAGGATGAATTCCAAGCGCTAAGGCTAAAGCAAGTCCAGGTAAAACACAATGAGAGATTAAATTAACTTGTAATAATCTCTTATGAGTGATTAATACAGTTCCCATTGCTGGACATAACATCCCTGAGAAAATAGTTATTATTAATGGGACAAGCCACCAGCTGTTATTAATAAAAGACATTATTCGAATGATTCGGTATGATCAAAAATACGGGACAAAAAAAGATTTCGAAAACAATGGTAACTAAGTCCGACATTACCAAAAGACAAGAACAACTTCTTGAAGAACTTAATAAATGTGAGGATGAACTGAGCGGGCAAGAGTTGCATAGACAATTGATTGAAAGCGGAAAAGCTATGGGACTGACTACTGTTTATAGGAATCTTCAAGTTCTGATAAAGCATGGATTAATACGTTCTAGACATCTCCCAACAGGAGAGGTTCTTTATACTCCCGTAGATAGAGACATTCATCATTTGACCTGTGTTCAATGTGGTGAGACATCAAAAATGGAAGGGTGCCCCGTAAAAGATATACATACACCCAAAACAAATTCAAAGAAATTCCAATTGTTGTTTCATACCCTCGAATATTTTGGGCTTTGCCAAAACTGTTATCAAGCTCAGAATTAAAAAGGAACATTTTCTAATCGCAGAAATTATTTTCTTTTATGGAACTAATGTTTATTGCATCTAATTTATCTTTTATTAGATTAGGACTACCAACTGCCAAAACACTTTTATCAAGAACTATTACTTGATCATAATTATTTAGAGACTCGCCCCAATCATGACTACTTACGAGCAAAGAAAGACCAGCATCTGCGAGTTGACGAACAATTTTTAGAAAATCCTCTTTTGCGGGGGGATCCAATGCCGCACAAGGTTCATCCAGAAGAAATATTTTTGCAGGAGACATAAGAGTTTTTGCTAATAGAGCTCTTTGTTGCTGTCCTCCTGAAAGAGAATCGAGTCTTCTATTAGCCAAATTTGCAATGCCTACTCTTTGCAATGTCGCCTCTAATTCACAACATTTATTAATCCAAGAATTAGGATATGCTAGGAGAGTTTTCATTTGAAAGGGGTTATTACTTCTTGATTTTGAATACTTAATTTGACCAAGAGATACCAATTTTTCAACTGTAATGGGAAACTTCCAATTCATAGAACTTCTTTGAGGCATAAGTGCCACTAGAGATCTAGATCTATATAAATTTTCACCGTCAATTTTTATTTCTCCTACATCTGCGGTATTTTGTCCTTGCAATATTCTCAAAAGAGTGGATTTACCTGCCCCGTTTGGACCAACTAACGCTGTTAAAGTTCCAGGCTTAATCTCAACCGATACCTTGTTTAAAACTGGCTTACTTTTTTTCGTGTATGCAAATGTTAAATTTTCAGCGACTAAAGTAGCCATTAATTAATCTTTAAAAAAAGTCACTTTACAAGCTTACCAATAATACAAGCTGTGTATTATTTTCATAACATTTGATACCGACTCTTGTCAGAAAGAGTGAAAATGATTATCATTTTTAGGTATTCTTAAATTTTTTATGTCAATTTTTAAAAGACTTTTAACAAATAAAACAAGTTCAAGTAGGTCAATAATTAAAAACTCAGTAATAGCTGGAACGATTATATTTTCTGGTTTTGGGCAGGATGTCATGGCTAAAGGAAAGTCATATGTTGCAGTAGAACCACTAGTTTGCGATTTAGTTAAATCAATTGCATTAACTTCTGACGAAGTTACTTGCTTAGTAGATAGAAAACAGGATGTTCATGACTTAAAGATCAATCCAAGGCAAGCTCAATTACTGAATAAAGCAGACAAAGTATTTACTCTTGGTAAAGAAATGACTCCAAGCATGAGAAATTGGGAAAATAAAAAGAATACTGTTGTTGTAGGTGTTAGTGCAATAGACGTAGACGATCATTCTGATCATGGAGGTCATGATGATCATTCAGACCATGGTGGACATGATGATCATGCTAAACATTCAGCTAAGGTAGATGATCATTCTGATCATGGAGGTCATGATGATCATTCAGACCATGGTGGACATGATGATCAT
>NZ_JNAL01000019.1 GCF_000759955.1 Prochlorococcus marinus str. MIT 9201 | reverse complement strand
CTTCTGCAACCTTATTCTCTTTCTGAACCACTTCTGCAACCTTATCCTCTTTCTGAACCACTTCTGCAACCTTATTCTCTTTCTGAACCACTTCTGCAACCTTATCTTCTTTCTGAACCACTTCTGCAACCTTATCCTCTTTCTGAACCACTTCAACCTTATCCTCTTTCTGAACCACTTCTGCAACCTTATCCCTTCCTTCGATATTTTTTTCTTCCTTTATTATTGATCTCTCAGTCCTTCCAAAATCATCTTTACCTGCAATAAAGAAAATTAGTGCGCTAATAAAAAAAAGTGCAAAAAGCAAAACTTCCATTTACTAATACCATTGAATTAAGTACAAACTAGTTTAGAGATCTAATTTTAATCAACATCAAATAATACAAATCATAGTAAATTTAGTTAAATCAAAGATAAGAAATAAACTTCTTTATTATCAATGATTTTAAGTATTCAAAAACCTAAAGGTGTTATATTTCTTACTTTGATAAATAAATTTAAAATATAATCGTTGTGATTATTAGTTTTAATATTTATTTTTTTATTACAATTTGATCATTAATTATTTATATTTAAGGATGCTTTTTTCCTCGTGAATATATAAATTTTGAACTTGAATAAACCTTTAAATATACTTATGTTTGTTTGAGTAATTTTTTTTATTTTTAGAAAATGTTAGGAACAATCAAAGTTCCAACCTTATTTTTGCTTTTTGGTAGTGTTGGACTTTTACTTTTTGGCTCAATAGGTTATGGAATTTATACAACAGTTGGGCCCTCTTCTCATAAATTAAGGGACACAATCCAAGAGCATGCAAGGATGCATGAATTAGGAATTGCTCATGGTCACAACGGTCACAACCATAATGAAGCAGAACATATTCATTGAGATATATAAATGTATTTATATTTCTTTGACTCAGAATTAACAACTGAATTCTTTTTTATTGCAATCCTTTCTGGAGCTTTATTATCATTTTTCATTTTTCTATTATTTTGGTTGACTAACCAAAATGCAATTTTTAAAAAGCAATAAAGTTGCTTTTGAAAATTTTAAGTCTGACTGGATGTATTTTTAAAAACTAATAAATTGCTACATTTTTAAAACATTTCTGCATAGATGAATCATTTGATACAGTCATTACTCGATATTAGTTTACATTATGTAATATTTTATTAACAATACTTAATTTAATGGACTCAAATAAAGATATTCTCAATAGAGCCATTGGAAGACCAGCAATGATGGCTTTCATGATCTTAGTGGGAACATATTTAACATCCGGTCAACTTATCCCTGGTATTTTTTAATGGAAAATAAAAATAAGTCAAGGAATATTGATCCTCAAAAAGTAAGAGCAGAGAATTTAAATGGCAAATTTGCTCTTGTTGGTCTAATTGCTCTTGTCGGAGCATACATAACAACAGGTCAAATTGTACCAGGTGTCATTTAATTTTTTCAACAAATATTTTCTTTGAGTCAGCTAGTATTTATACAGGTTGACTTTTTTATAGGGAAAATATATCTATATCTAAAATAGACATGTAGTGAAAAGATTTATTGACTATTAATTTTTTATGATTTTCAATTAGCTTCTTCTTACCCAATCAGGAGATCCACTAAACCAATCAGCAATATCATCATTCTTGGGATCAAAATGACTTTCAGTTTCCAAGCCATCGAGTCCAAGTGATTGGATCAGTCCATTTATTCCATCTGAGTTTTGTTTCCCATATCTTCTTAAGCTGTTTGCTTTCTTTAACCATGTCCATATAGTTGAATTATGTTTGGCAAACTTTTCAACATAAATTCTCTCTTCCAATGAGACTTGCTCATCCACTGAAATCCTCTTAACGATATCCTTAATTTTTAAACGAGTTTTGTTTGTTAGAAACATATTCATAAAAGAAGTTAATGTTTTATAGAAGTTTTTTTTATAAATGTCTTGTCAATCTTTATTTCAAGAAAAAGTTTGTTTTAGGTTGTTTTCGTGAGCAAAAATATTCATTTCAAAATACATAAACTTATTTGGTAATATCTGCTACTTAAGATGATTTGAATAACTTATGTGCAAGCAGGATCCATATAAGGTTTTCTAACAAATTTAGGATTTATTTAAAGATTAAAGAAAATCAACTTTTCTTGATTTACTTAACAGGCCTAACTAATTTGTACCTTGTTTAAAGTGGATAAATATTGCTTAATTTATATAGACAAACTATGCAGCACTATGCAAAAGATTCATTGAGATCCAATTAATAAATTACGAGCTTACTTTTAATTAGTCAGTAGCTATATATTCTTTGAAATCCTATACTCTAGCGGAATTATAAAATTTTAATAAAGTTGGGATAACTCTAAAACTATTAATTTTTTTTGATAAGTAGTTTTTAAATGATAAAGACAAAAAGCACAAATACTACATTAAGTATCAAGCTAATTGTCTTAGAAGAGATATTCATAAAGATAAAAGGTTTTTGTGCTCATGTGTAGGAGTACGGGTTTAACCTTTAAACCGCTAGGCTCAAGTCCTTATAAAAGGACAAGTCCTTAGACCACTTATACCGATAAAATATACTAGCAACAAGTAACCTACTTGATTGGCTAAATTATTAGTAGAAATCTTAGTGCTAGCGGTAACCAAAGACATAAAAGAAGCATAAGTAAAAGAGTAATAGCATGGACATTTGGAATGTATTTTTCTTTAAAAATTTGTGCTTTCATAATCTATCTCACTTTCCTAAGTTTGATTTCTCTCCTGATGAGCAAAGCTATAACTACAACACACATATTCATTAGAAATACGTCTAATGGCATTTAAAAAAAAGTCTCTACTTAATTAATAGCAAGATTATTGATTTACGATTCAAGATGGAATTTTCTATGTTGCTTGGCTTAATAAAAAAAATTTAAAAATTAAATTTATGCTTAAATATTTCAGTTCTCATTAACTTTCAAATGTATTACTCAGAAACTAAAGTGATTATGGGTGGTCTAGCCCATGTTCCAATATTAATCTTCATAGTAAATTTTATTAAAGGAAAGTTTGAATCTATGCTATCAAAAGTAGTTGTAGTTAAAACGGAAAAGCCAAAGGTAAAAGTAGTTGAATTTAAAGTAGAGGAAGTAAAAGCGGAAGAGTTAAACGCAAGTGAAGTTAAAGAAGAAGCAGAATAACGAGAAGAAAAAAGTTAAAAACAAAAGAGATTTTTATCCCTCTTAATTTAGATCGAATTTAAATCAGATTAACTTTCTCTTTGGGATCTAAATTAGGTACACTTTCTTATGTAGTCCCAATAACCAAATCACTGCTCATGAGTTTCCATTATTGATTACTACGTTAACAATATTAAAACTTATAGTTCCAAAACTAAGAATGAAATTTAGCTCTTCCAAGTCTAAAAATAAGGAGTGTATGGAACTTCTGTTTTCATTGAGTCCCCATAGTAACTTTCAGCTGACTTTACTAAGATCCAATAAATGAAATTTAGAAACGATTTTTCCATAGGAAGATCTACATCTTTTCTTATTCAAATCAAAATCTCAAATAAAAACAACGTAAAAAATACTTAATTGAAGATTTTTAAAATCTCCTAGTGAGATTATGATGACTAGCTTTTGGCAAGCACTTGCCAAAAAATTTTAATTTAATAATATAAATTTATTAAATTTCATCTTTTTTGAGTAAAACACATAACACAATAAAATCTTCCACTGATTTATTAATAGCTAAACTTTCAAAAAATCAAAATATCTTGAATCTACTTGCAAGGTATGGAATGTTAGAAACATTTTTGGTTGAAATTCTTAAAGATGAAAAAAATAAAAATATAGCTTTGAGCAGACAAAGACAAGAGAAGTTGCTTCAAGATTTTAAGTTCAGTAATGAAATTGATAATGATATAAAAATGGAAAAATATTGTAAAACTCATTTGCTTTCTAAAGACGATCTAAAATACTTAATAGAGAAAGAAGAGAGATCTAAAAATTACTCTAATAAATATTTTTCCTCAGAAACTCAAACTCCCTCAAAAAAGAAAAAAACAGAGCTTGTAAGTTATTCACTTTTACGGGTATCTGAAGAAGGATTAGCCAATGAATTATATCTTCAGATTACTGAGGAAGATGTAAATTTTAAAGAACTGATTAATAAATATTCTGAGGGGCTCGAAAAAAAGACTAACGGGATTATAGGCCCTTCACCAATATCAAAGACTCATCCTATTCTTCTTGAAAAATTACGATCGGCTAAGCAAGGTCAATTGATTAAACCATTTAAAATTGAAAATTGGTGGTTAATAGTACGATTGGAAAGTTTTGTGACTAATTTTGATAATGGATTTATTATCGAAGATCAAAGTTATGCACTATATAAAGATTGGTTGTTAGGGGAGGCAGTAAAAATTCTTTCTTCTCTTAAAAGTGATGAAAGTGATCAAGAGTGCTGGTCTCTGGGAGATATAAGCTTATGATCAATCCTCTTAATAAGCTTTATGAGAAGTTTCCTATAATTCGTGATTTAATTGCTTTTAGTGATATTAGCGATGATATTGCAAGACAACTGTCTACAAGTTGTAAGAGACATTATTTCTCAATTGGGGATTACTTGTGTAGGAAAAACATCATTCCAAGTGAGATTTTTCTGATTAATAAAGGGGAAGCAAGGTTAATTTGGGAAGATCAAGAAAATATTATTACTTTAGAAAAGTTAGGACCTGGTTCTTTTCTAGGGCTTGCATCTTTTTTAAGAGCAGCCCCCTGTGAAGAAATAATCGCAGCTTCCGAAATAGAGGCTATCAGCTTACCGGATACTTTAATACTAAAGCTCTTACAAGAAAAAAAAGAGTTTTTTAAATGGTCTACAAATACAATTTTTACTGCAGAATTAGCTGAACTGATACGTCTTGAGTCTTTTAATTATCCTCAAAATGGCTTTCCGTTGAAACGAGCTATTTCAGAACTGAAATCAGAATCAAATCTTTTACCTTATGTTGGAACACTTAATTCAATTAATCAAAATCAAGAGCTAATAGTTGCAAGTCAAAATATACCTAGAAATCCTATTGGGACAAAAATTTCGCAGGGCGAGAAAATCCCGAAGTCTTCCCCTCCTCTTCCACCAAGAATTATTGTCATAAAAAATCCTAAAATTTTTCAATTTAGAAATACTATTGATCAAAATGAACCGAATAAAATAAAACAAAATAATTTATTACCTAAAAATGGGCAATCAGTTCCATTGGCTACAGGAATTGATCTTGGACAATCTGATAAAAAAACACTGGAGTTAATAAGAGGTAAAGGTACTTTTCAAGAAGCTATGTCATGTTTCCAGATGCTATCAAAAGTATTGGATCTACCATTTCGTCGTGATGCTATAGAAAAGGTTTTAAGAAAGGCACTAGATAGTAATCAGGAAATTAATTTACAACTTTGTGGAGATGTTTCATTAATGATGGGATTACATGTCAATAAAATTCATGCTCCAAAATCGTTAGGGAAGAGACTCGAGACGCCATCTTTGGTGAAATGGCGTGAGGGATTTGCAGTAGTTAGCAGTTCTAATGCTAATGGCCTTGTTATCGCTAGTCCGCGCGATGGTTGGGTGCTACTTGATTCTGCAGAAATCGAAAAGGTATTTCCTAATGGAATTGAGATGTTGCTTTTAGAGAGAAAGAGTACAACGCCTCAATCTAAATTTGGCATTTCATGGTTTTGGCCAGTATTACGTCGCCACCGCGCTGCTCTTTTTCAGGTTCTAATCGCTTCTTTTGTCGTTCAATTATTTAGCTTGGCTAACCCGCTATTAATTCAGGTTGTAATTGATAAGGTTATTAATCAAAGAAGTCTAGAAACTTTGCAAGTCCTTGGATTTGCTCTAGTTGTTATCACGCTAATGGAAGGATTCATTAGTGGTTTAAGGACATTTCTTTTTAGTGAAACTACTAATCGTATTGATATGCGGTTAGGCTCAGCGGTTGTAGATCATCTAATGAGGTTGCCTTCTAACTATTTTGATAAACGACCTGTAGGAGAACTTGGTACAAGAGTTGCAGAATTAGAAAAGATAAGAAATTTTCTTACAGGTCAGGCGCTTTCAACTTTACTTGATACTTGTTTTTCTTTTATTTATATCGTTGTAATGCTTTTTTATAGTTGGCTACTTACTTTCTTTGCATTATGTGTTTTACCAATACAGGTAGCCATAACAATAATTGGAACTCCTTTGTTCAGACGCAAACATCGAGAGGCAGCCCATGAAAATGCAAAAGCTCAAAGCTGTTTAAATGAAGCATTAACGGGAATTAATACTGTCAAGGCGCAGAATATAGAATTGAAAACAAGATGGAAATGGCAAGAAATTTACAAAAGGTATGTGTCTAAATCTTTTAGTAAGAATGTTACCGGAACAATTTTAACTCAATCTTCCCAGATTCTTCAAAAGCTATCTCAAATCTTGATCTTATGGGTTGGAGCAGGTCTTGTATTAAATGGAAAATTAAGTTTAGGTCAATTAATTGCTTTTAGAATTATCTCTGGATATGTAACACAGCCCCTTCTTAGACTTTCAAATACTTGGCAAAGTATTCAGGAACTAAAAATTTCATTAGAGAGAATCGGAGATGTAATAGATACCCCTCAAGAATCTAATGATCTGGATAAGAGAAAGATCCCACTACCTCTTATTAAAGGCGAAGTAAAATACGAAAATGTATCTTTTAGTTTTGATTCATCTACAAAGAAAAGTATCTGTAATATAAACCTAAATATAAAACCAGGTACTTTTGTTGGAGTTGTAGGAAAAAGTGGAAGTGGCAAAAGTACATTCACCAAGATGTTGGCAAGACTTTATTCGCCAAATGAGGGCAGAATTTTAATTGATAATTACGATATTTCTAAAGTTGAGCTTTACTCTTTACGAAGTCAGATAGGAATTGTACCCCAGGATACTTTTTTGTTTAGGGGAACTGTTGCCGAAAATATTACTTTTGATAACTCAGATGTTTCGAATGAGGAAATTATTAAAGCTTGTAAGATTGCCTGTGCTCATGATTTTATTATGGATTTACCAGACGGCTACAGTAGTTTTATTTCAGAAAGAGGGGCTAATTTATCGGGAGGACAACGCCAACGTATTGCTTTAGCTAGAACCCTAATTTCAAAGCCCAGATTACTAATATTAGATGAAGCCACAAGTTCACTTGATTATCAAACAGAGCATATGGTTTGCAAAAACCTAATTAATGAAGTAAAAGATACTACTGTTTTTTTTGTTACTCATCGATTGCAAACAGTCAAAGATTCAGACTTGATTCTTTACATGGAAAATGGCAATATTCTTGAGAAGGGCAATCATGAACAACTTATTGAAAATCATGGAGCTTATTTCGCACTCAATAGTCAAAGTGAATTAAATGTATGATTGATATTCTGCAACGTTTTTTTAATCAATCAGAAACATCTATCCTCTCTAATATTTCTCAAAATGGAGACTCAGGCGAAATTGGAATTCAACCTTCTAAGTCTTTAGCCAAAACAATTACATGGACGCTTCTTGGAACTAGCGTAGGAGCTTTTTCTTTTTTAGCTTTAGCTAAAACGGATGAAGTGGTAGTTGCTAAAGGTTTATTGCACCCAATTGGTGACGTTAAGGTAGTACAAATCCCAATGGGTGGGGTTTTAAAAGAAATGTTGGTTACAGATGGCCAAAGAGTTAATAAAGAACAAGTATTACTAAGATTGGATAAAGAAGCTTCAGAAGATAAAGCGAGAAGGAGTTTGCAAATTTTAAGGGCTAAAGAAGCTCAACTCCAACTAAAACAAACTGAATTAGATAGATATCTTGGCCTAAATGACTCGAGGATAGAAGTACTTAAACAAAAAATTGAATTAAACAAAACAATCTTAAATCGTATTGAGAAGCTTGCTTTAAAAGGGGCAGCACCAGAAATACAATATTTACAACAATTAGATCAAGTTGCAGAGCTTGAAGGAGAGTATCGTAGTACTTTGATTGTTCGAGAAAGACAACTTGCAATTTTTAATCAAAGTATTCAAGAACTTAAGGGGCAGTTAGCTGGGTTAAAAAGCAATTTGACAGAAGCTAATGTTAATCTTCGTTATAAAGATGTTGTTTCGCCTGTTGATGGAGTAATTTTCGATCTTAAACCAACAGGACCTGGCTTTGTAGCCCAAAGCAGTGAGCCAGTTATGAAAATTGTTCCGTTTAATGCACTCCAAGCAAAGATAAATATTAAAAGTTCTGATATTGGTTTTATTCAACTAAATAAACCAGTTGATATAAGCATTGACTCATTCCCAGCAAATGATTTTGGAGTTATAAGGGGAAATGTTATAAGAATTGGCAGTGATGTTCTTCCTCCTGATAAGGAAAATCAGTTTTATCGATACCCGTCAGTTGTAAGACTTCAATCTCAAAAGTTGGTATTGAAGTCTGGGAAAGAACTGCCTTTACAAGCAGGTATGTCTTTAACTGCAAATATCAAATTGAGAAAAGTTTCATGGCTGCAGTTATTACTTGGTGGATTTAAAGATAAAACAGATTCTCTAAAGGAGGTTTAATCTAATCATGAGATGCTTTCCTAAAATAGTAGTTTCTCTTTTTGTTGCTCTAACGGGTGCTATTGGATCAGGATATGCAAAAGAAAATCAAAATGATTCCCAGAACTATTTTATTTCTGAGAGAGACAATATAATACTTAACTTTTCAGAGCCAATTTTTATAAGAGAAGGTAATATTGTCATTTATAAAGCAGATGATGATTCAATATTTGAAACCATAGACGTTAAAAGTGCTCAAGTTACAGGCTCGAGCACTAATAAAATAACAATCAACCCCCTTCTTGATTTTTGTTCTTCAACTAAATATTATCTTAAAATTGATTCAACAGCCTTTGACGATGAGTTCGGCAATTCATTTGGAGGAGTAAGTGATAAAACATCTTTTTCCTTCGAAACTCTTGATACTATTGCCCCAACTGTAAAAAATATTTCAGAAACAATAGTTGCAGGAAGTAGAAATATAATTCTTAATTTTTCCGAGCCAGTTGATGTTGAGAGAGGTAGTATTGCTATCTATAAAAGATCTAATGATTCACTAGTTGAAACTATTGACATTAGAAGCAGCCAAGTTCTTGGCACAAATACAAATCAAATAACAATTATTCCTAGAGTCAATTTAGCCCCCTATACAGAGTATTACCTAAAAATAGATAATCTTGCTTTTGATGATCTTGCTGGTAATTCATTTTCAGGAGTTGAGGGTAGAAAATCAATCTCATTTTATACAAGTGCAACTGGGTTTAGTTCCGTTTTAGATAGTAATAATGAGATTTTATCTACTTTTAATACAGAGGATTTGATCGAAGAATCGTATTCAAACAATAGTGATTTAATTGCTGAAAATGGAAATATTATTCTTGACTTTTCTGAACCGATTTTTGTAAAACAGGGTAAAATTGTTATTTACAGATCAGAAGATAATTCAATATTTGAGACCATCGATGTTTCAAGTCCTCAAGTTACTGGCTCAAGAACAAATAAAATTATCATAAATCCTTCACGTAATTTTTCTTCATCTACCAATTATTATCTCAAAATTGATGCAACTGCATTTGATGATGCTTATGGTAATTCGTTCCAAGGCATCAATGATGCATCTTCTTATTCTTTCACAACAGCAGATACCATAGCCCCAACATTGAAATTAAAAAGTACATCTCAACTTAGAGATAGTATGTCTCCAACATTGAAATTAAGAGGTACATCTCAACTTAGAGATAATATTGCTCCCACATTGAAATTAACTAGAGCGCCTCAACTTAGAGATAATATTGCTCCCACATTGAAATTAACTAGGGCACCCCAACTTAGAGATAATATTGCTCCCACATTGAAATTAACTAGAGCGCCTCAACTTAGAGATAATATTGCTCCCACATTGAAATTAACTAGAGCGCCTCAACTTAGAGATAA
>NZ_JNAL01000018.1 GCF_000759955.1 Prochlorococcus marinus str. MIT 9201 | reverse complement strand
GATATAAATAGATAGTATTAAAATTTCTCTAAATAGGAATCATAACTATCAATGACAAATGCTGATTCTGATAATTCTAGAGAGTGGGCTGCACAGGCTTATGCACTTTTAAAAAAACGACAAGAAGAGCAAAAACAGGAATTAGAGAAGCAAGAAGAGCAAAAACAGGAATTAGAGAAGCAAGAAGAGCAAAAACAGGAATTAGAGAAGCAAGAAGAGCAAAAACAGGAATTAGAGAAGCAAGAAGAGCAAAAACAGAGTTTAAATAATAGTGCTAGTTCAGAAAATATTCCTGAGTTTGCAAATACTCTCGCTGAACCTGAATTAGGAGAATTCGATGATAATTTTACTTGGTCAGCAATGGTTTTAGCTGCTCAAGGGAAAAAAATAAATCAAATATCTTTAGACGAAATTGACTGGTTGACTAAATTAAGAAGAGGACTCGAAGAAACACGGAAAGGTTTCGTTACTGAATTATTGGATAAATTAGGAGATGATCCTCTTACCCCAGAATCCCTTGATGATTTAGAGACCTTATTAATAAGAGCTGATGTAGGTATTGATTCTACTGATAAAGTTATAAGTGCCCTTAGAAGAAAGTTAAATGAAGAAGTTGTTGGTGGCGAAGCAGGAATTAAATTTTTAAAGAAGGAATTAAAATTTATTATCGATAAACCAATAACAAATTCGGGCACTGATATTTTAGTGCCTCAAAAAGGTAAGTTAAATGTCTGGTTATTAGTAGGAGTAAACGGAGTGGGAAAAACTACTACATTAGGAAAATTGGCATATTTATCATCAAGAAGTAATTATAAAACTTTGATAGCTGCTGCTGATACTTTTAGAGCTGCTGCAGTAGATCAATTAAAGATTTGGGGGGAGAGAAGTAATGTTGATGTTATTTCTAATCAATCAAAAAATGCTGACCCAGCAGCTGTTGTTTTTGATGCAATTAATTCTGCAAAAAAAAGAAATGTTGATTTATTGTTGGTAGATACGGCTGGTAGATTACAAACAAAAAATAATCTGATGGATGAATTAGCAAAAATAAAAAAAATTATTGATAAAAAGGTTCCAGATGCAATTATTGAATCTTTATTAGTTTTAGATGCAAGTCAAGGTCAAAATGGCTTAAAGCAAGCAAAAAGTTTTGCTAAATCAGCAAATTTAAGTGGAGCAATTATTACTAAATTAGATGGCACTTCTCGAGGAGGTGTTTCTTTAGCTGTATCTGAAGAAGTTAATTTGCCTATAAGATTTATTGGCGCAGGAGAGGGTATCAAAGATTTAAGACCTTTCAACAGTTATGAATTTGTGGAAGCTTTACTAGCAGATAAATAAATATTTAATTAAATTTTTATAAAAATTAAATTTTAATGTTAAAAAGTATTTATCCATTAACTTTGATGTGAATAATAATCAAAAAGAAAAATTATCTTCAAATAAATTTATTCAAGAATTTTTAGATAATGAATCTTCACTAGCTTTCAACAATAATTATAAATTTGTTGAGTTTGCATCTTCACTAGCATATTACTTAAAATCTTTTTCCAACATAAATAAATTATTGGATTATGTCTGTTTAATTTTTAAACATATTTTTGATCAAAAAATTATATTAATAATACCCTTAAATTATGAAGGAGAAATATGGCAAGAGAATATTAAAATATCCGCCAATAATAAATATTTAAAAAATCAAAAAGAAATTGATAGTTTTTTTAAGAAATTTAAATTTTCTAAAAATTTTAAAATTAAAGAAATCCTAATTTTTGAAAATGCTTTAAAAAATAATTTCCAAGAATACAAAATTGAGACGAAGAAAATATTATCCAGGGGAAAATGCAGAGGGTTTATTTACATTTTTAGCAAAGATAAAAATAGTCAGTCAATTATTGAAGATAAGAATTTTAATTTTATTGAAAACTGTTTAGCTTTGGGATTAGAAAATTTCTGTTTAATAAAAACAAAAAAAAAGCATGAAAATGTTGTTAGAGAAATTTCTACTGGTGCTGAAATTCAATCTCAATTGCTTCCGGATTATTGTCCAACTATTTATGGTGTGGATCTAGCTGCACATTGCAGACCGGCTCTCCAGTTAGGGGGTGATTATTATGATTTTATGTGCTTAAAAACGAATATCTCAGAAAAAAGAAAAGAAAAAGCAAGATGGGCCTTGGTAATTGGTGATGTTATGGGTAAAGGGATACCGGCTGGTCTTTTAATGACTATGCTTAGAGGAATGCTACGTGCAGAGGTTCTGACAGGTCTTCCTCCAGATAGAATTTTGCATGATTTGAATCAATTAGCAATAAATGATCTAGATCAATCTCATAGATTTGTGACATTATTTTATTCAGATTATGACCCTAGAACAAGAAAATTGAGATTTGCTAATGCAGCACATAATCCTCCTTTGCTTTGGAAAAGTTCAGATCAGAAAATTATAAAATTAGATGCAGAAGGGGTTGTTCTTGGATTACAAAAAGACGCTGAATATTATTGTGGAGAAATCAAGCTTAATGAAAATGATTTAGTTCTTTATTACACTGATGGAGTAATTGATACTTCTAATTCTCTAGGGGAACGATTTGATGAGGAAAGGTTAATTAAAATCTTTACTAAATTATGTAAGCAATCCTATACATCACAGGAAATCTTAAATAAAATTTTTAAAAAACTAGATGACTTTACTGGTCAAAATAGACATTTGGAGGATGATGCATCCATGGTTATTTTTAAACTGCAATAGATATTTTTTGTCACCTATTTAAAAAAATGCTTTATTAGAGATATCTAAAGTTTTTAATTGATATGTCAAAAGTTTGGAGTAAAAGGTTTGATAATTCACTTAACCCTTTTATTGAAAAGTTCAATGCTTCAATTGGTTTTGATAGAAAGTTGATTTTAGAAGATTTAGATTGCTCGATTGCCCATGCAAAAATGCTTGGCAAAACTGAAGTTTTATCTTCTTCTGAAGTTTTGCAAATTATTAATGGTTTAGAGACCATAAAAGTTGAGTATCTGGAGGGAAAATTTTTCCCTAGTCCTCCTTCTGAAGATATTCACTATTGTATAGAAGAAAAATTAATTAGTTTAATTGGCGAAACTGGAAAAAAATTACATACAGGTAGAAGCAGAAATGATCAAGTTGGTACCGATTTAAGATTGTGGCTTAGAAAAGAGATTGATAACCTTGAAAATTTAATTACTGATTTGCAAAAATCCTTTTTAAATCTTGCGAAATCTAATATTTATACCTTAATTCCAGGATATACACATATGCAAAGGGCCCAACCATTGTCTTTAGCTCATTATTTGCTGGCATATATAGAAATGCTTCAAAGAGACCGGGAAAGATTTAAAGAGGTAAGATCAAGAGTTAACACGTCCCCATTAGGCGCAGCAGCCTTAGCTGGCACAAAAATTAAAATAGATAGGAACTTTACAGCTGCAGAATTGGGTTTTGAGAGAATTTATAAAAATAGTGTTGATGCTGTGAGTGACAGAGATTTCTGTATAGAATTTGTTTCCGCATCTGCTCTGATAATGTCTCATTTAAGCAAAATTTCAGAAGAAATAATTTTATGGGTCACCGATGAATTCTCTTTTGCAAAATTAACAGATAAATGCGCTACCGGAAGCAGTTTAATGCCGCAGAAAAAAAATCCTGATGTACCAGAATTGATAAGGGGGAAAACAGGAAGAGTGTATGGTCATCTTCAAGCGTTGTTAACTATGGTCAAAGGAGTACCACTTGCATACAATAAGGATTTTCAAGAAGATAAAGAGCCAATATTTGATACTGCAGAGACAATATCTTCCTGCATTAAAGCAATGACTATTTTAATTAATGAGGGTATTGAATTTAATATTCAAAAATTGTCTGACTCGGTAGAAAATGATTTTTCTAATGCTACTGATTTAGCAGATTATTTGGTTGGTAAAGAGGTTCCGTTTAGGACTGCTTATCAAGTTGTTGGTGAAATTGTTAAATATTGCTTGGAGAGAAAAATGTTATTTAAAGATCTTAAAATTGATGAATTTAAAAAATTTCATCCTGGATTTGATAAAGATGTTTTTGCAGATCTTCAACCTCATAATGTTGTTAAATCAAGAACTAGTGAAGGAGGAACAGGTTTTACCCAAGTAGAAAAGGAGGTAAATAATTGGCAGAAAAAATTGTTACTTTGAATCTCAATATATTTTTCAACAACAAGGGTATGCTTTGAAGTAGAATATTAATGTAAATTTATGGGACTACCTATTGTAGTTTTTTTAATAAGGTAAATTTTTTGTTGAGTTTAAAGTGAGTATTTTTGTTGGCAATTTGCCGTTCCGTGCAGAGCGTGAAGATGTTCTACAACTTTTTGCCCCTTTTGGCGAGGTTTTAAATTGTTCTCTTCCCCTCGAAAGAGACACAGGAAGAAAAAGAGGATTTGCATTTGTTGAGATGGCAGATGAAGTGATAGAGACAACAGCTATTGATGGTTTACAAGGAACAGAGCTTATGGGCAGACCATTAAGAATTAATAAGGCTGAGCCAAGAGGTTCTGGTGGATCGCGCAGAGGTGGAAGAGGCGGCTATGGCGGCGGTAACAATCGTGGTGGTTATGGCGGCGGTAATAATGGTGGCGGCTATAGTGGCGGTAATAATGGCGGCGGTTATGGCGGCGGTTATGGCGGCGGTTACGGTAGCAATGGTGGCGGCTATAGTGGCGGTAATAATGGCGGCGGCTACGGTAGCAATGGTGGCGGCTATAGTGGCGGTAATAATGGCGGCGGCTACGGTGGCGGTTACGGTAGCAATGGTGGCGGCTACGGTGGCGATAATAGTGGCGGCGGCTATGGCGGCGGTTACGGTAGCAATGGCGGCGGCTACGGTGGCGGTGCTAATTCAGATCCTGATACTTATTATACTAATAAACCATCCGGCGCGGCAGGTTGGGAAGATAGAAGTTATGGTAATTCATCTGAAAACTCTGAATATGAAAGTGGCAGAAGCAGGAGAAAAAGAAGTGTTTCTACTGATGGTGATACTTCAAACGAGGAAAATTAGTAACCCATTTCTTCAAGTTTAGAAGTTAATTTAAGAAGATAATCAATATCTAATTCTTTTTTTATAGATTTAATTGATATTTGATTCCTCCAAATTTTTGCTTTTGGAATTCCTTCAACTAAATTTATAAGATGTTTACAAATATCCCAAGATTTACCTCCATTTTTTAGATGATTTTCTATGTATGGAATTAAAGAGAAGATAACATCTGAAGCAGATTTAGGTTTTTTATTGATTCCATAAACTTTTTGATCAATTTCTGACCATCTTAAGGGATGTTTATAGACTGATCTTCCAATCATTACACCATCAAAATCATTTAGGGCTTCTAACGATTCATTTATATTTGTGAAACCTCCATTGATTTCTATTAATAGATTTGGATTTAAAACTTTTAATTTTTTTACTAAATCATACTTAAGCGGAGGTATGGTTCTATTTTGTTTTGGATTTAGACCTTTTAATATGGCTTTCCTTGCATGAACTGTAAATCTGTCTGCACCTGCATTTGCTACGCACCTTACGAAATTATTTAGATTAATTAAACTATCGTTGTTGTCTACACCTATTCGGTGTTTAATCGTAACCGGTAAGTCGCAGTTATTTTTTAAGGATTCTATGCATTTTGCTACTTTCTCAGGATCTTTCATAAGTGAAGCGCCAAAATTTCCTGAACAGACCCTTGGACTTGGACAGCCTACATTAAAGTTTATTTCGTCATAACCCCAATCCTCTGCCATACGAGCAGCCTCTTTGAGAATTTCAGGATCGTCTCCACCAAATTGAATTGATATTGGGTGTTCGTCAATATTAAAATCTAGAAAAATTTCTTTATTATTTGTATATATTAAACTTTGAGCCACAATCATTTCTGTATACAAGAGAGCTTCAGAACTTATTTTTCTCATTATCATTCTGAAATGTTTATCAGTACAATCCATCATTGGAGCAATACTTAATTTATGAATATTTTTATTAGAATTGTGATTATTAATATTCATTATTTTTTATGTGATCTAACGATATGAGTCAATTTCTGTCAAGGAGAACTTTTATTCTAATTCCTACTATGTCAATCTTAAAAATAATCTTTAAGCCTATGAAAGTATTAGCTTCTTCACTTGCTTCTAAAGAAGAGTGGAATTTGTCAAAAGATGAATGGAAATCAAGGCTAAGTCAAGAATCTTATTATATTTTGAGAGAAGAAGGGACTGAAAGAGCTTTTAGCAGTCAACTAAATAATGAAAAAAGAAAAGGTATTTTTCATTGTGCGGGATGTGATTTAGCCCTTTTCCTCTCAGATAAAAAATATGATAGTGGAACAGGTTGGCCTAGTTTTTGGGATTCAATTCAAGGCGCAGTTGAAACAAAAGTAGATTTCAAGTTAATTGTACCTAGAACCGAATATCATTGTTCGAGATGTGGAGGTCATCAAGGTCATGTGTTTAATGATGGGCCTCGTCCTACGGGTAAAAGATACTGTAATAATGGCTTAGCTTTAAGATTCGTTCCTGAGTAAAAATTTGTGCGGCCTTCCGCAACTTGTTTTGTTCAACACTTTAATGGAAAATGGTCTTAATAAACTTTGAAAAAAAATGATTGACAATCAATCAGAAAATATTGAAAATAAAGAAAATGATTTTTCTGATAAGGATAATGTTCCTGAAGATACTTCATCTCAAGACGATCAAATAATTGAAAATGATGAACTTTCCTTTAAAAAAACAGAAGAAATAAATACTGAAGAATTAAATACTGAAGAATTAAAAAATACAATCTCTAATAATGATGCAAGGTTAGAACAATTAGAAAAAGAGCATGAAACACTAAAAAATCAATATGTAAGAATTTCAGCAGATTTTGATAATTTTAGAAAAAGGCAATCTAGAGATCAAGACGATTTAAAAATTCAACTTGTATCTAAGTCTTTAACTGCAATACTTCCTATTGTTGATAATTTTGAAAGAGCAAGACAACAACTTAAACCAGAAAGTGAAGAAGCTCAAGCTCTTCATAGAAGTTATCAAGGACTTTATAAACAATTAGTGGAAGTATTAAAACAACAAGGAGTTGCACCGATGAGAGTTGTTGGGCAGCAATTTGATCCAAATTTACATGAAGCTGTATTGAGGGAGCCTAGTGAAGAGTTTAAAGAGGATTTTATTGTAGAAGAATTGCAGCGTGGATATCATCTAGAAGGTAAGGTTTTGAGACATGCTCTTGTCAAAGTTTCTATGGGGCCTGGCAAACAAGATTCACAAGTGGAAGTAGAAGAGGATAAAGTTGAAGAAGATATTGATTCAGAGGAAAATACTTCTGAAGATGTATAAATTCCAAATTTTTAATTGAGCATTATCGGATGGCTGACTTTTACCAAATACTTGGAGTTTCAAGAGATGCTGATGCGGATACCTTGAAAAGGGCATATAGAAAGTTAGCAAGACAATATCATCCTGATGTTAATAAAGAGCCTGGTGCTGAAGATAAATTTAAAGAAATTGGCAAAGCTTATGAAGCTTTAGCCGATCCTGAAACTAGAGCTAGATATGATCAGTTTGGTGAGGCTGGTATTGGAGGCGCTGCTGGAATGCCAGACATGGGAGATATGGGTGGGTTTGCAGATTTATTTGAAACCTTTTTTAATGGTTTTGGCGGACAAAATCCGCAAGGGGCAAGAACTCAAAGAAGAGGTCCTCAACAAGGTGATGATTTACGATATGATCTTAATATTGACTTTAAAGATGCAATATTTGGTCAACAAAGAGAAATTAAAATTCCTCATCTTGAGACATGTGAAGTCTGCAGGGGCACAGGTGCTAAACCAGGGACCGGACCAAAAACTTGTACAACATGTGGCGGCAATGGACAAGTTAGAAGAGCAACAAGAACACCATTCGGTAATTTTACACAAGTAGCTGAATGCCCTTCATGTAATGGAGTTGGTCAAATAATCGTTGATCCATGTACGAGTTGTAGCGGGAATGGAGTGAATCAAGTCAGAAAAAAATTACGAATTAATATTCCTGCAGGAGTTGATACTGGTACTAAATTAAGAGTTTCAGGTGAGGGAAATGTTGGTTTGAGAGGTGGCCCACCTGGAGATCTTTATGTATTTATAAAGGTAAAGAATGATGCAAAATTAAAAAGAGATGGTGTGACGATTTATTCAGAAATTGCAGTAAGTTATTTGCAGGCTATTTTGGGTGATACTGTTGAAATCATTACAGTTGATGGGAACGTTAATTTAAAAATACCAAGTGGTACTCAACCAAATACAACACTTTCACTTGAAAATAAAGGGGTGCCTAGACTTGGTAATCCAGTTGCTAGAGGAAATCATGAAGTCTTAGTAAAGGTAAAATTGCCAACTCGTATAACCGAAGAAGAACGAAAGCTTTTAGAGGATTTAGCTTCCCAATATACAGATAAAAATATTAATTCGAGTAGTGGGCTATTTAGTAAATTATTTGGCAAAGACTCTTGATGAATTCATTCAAGTATTTGGATCTTAAATCGGTTCCATGCCCTTTAAATGTCGTCAAAATTAAATTAGCTTTAGAGAAATTATCTAAAAATGAACAACTCATAGTTGAACTTGATAAAGGTGAACCAGAAGAAATGGTATTAAATAATTTAAAAGAGATGAGATGTACGTTTTCAAAGATAAAAGAACAAGAAAATCTTTTAAAAATAAAAATTTTGAATGATAACTGATAGTAAATTTTCAGGTTTAGTAACGAAAAAATTTAATGAATTTTTTTTAGTTGACTTAAAATATAAAGAAAACTTTGGAAATATTGAAAGATTTTTATGTAAGGTTAGAAAGTCTATAAATTTTAAAGATCAATTTATTTATGTTGGGGACGAAGTAGTCATTGAAAATATTGATTTAAAAAGCAAACGCGCAGTAATAACAAGTTTAAAAAAAAGAAAAAATTTATTAGTTAGACCTTCAGTTGCAAATATCTCTAACATATATATTATTTTTTCTGTCGTAGAGCCAGAGTTAAATTTATCTCAAGTTAATAGGTTTTTGATATCAGCAGAATCAATGGGAGTTGAGGTGTCATTAGTTTTAACAAAATGTGATTTAATTTCAGATAAAAGAAGATCTTTTTTAATTGATAAATTTGAAAAATGGGGTTACCAAGCAATAACTTTAAATTTAGAGAAATCTAATAACTTTAATAAATTATTAGCCGAGTTAAAGGAAAAAGAGTGTTCAATTTTTATGGGTCCATCTGGTGTTGGCAAAACTACTTTGCTTAATATGATAATTCCAGGTCTTCAAAATAGTACTGCTTCAGTTTCCAATAAAATTAAGAGAGGTAAAAACACAACTCGAAATGTCGAATTATTTTCCATCGCAAATCAGAGCTACATTGTGGATACTCCCGGCTTTAATATGCAACCTCTAGAGGTTGATATTAGAGTCCTACCAAATCTATATTCAGAAATATATAAACAGGTAATCGATGAAGAAATTAAGTGTAAATTTCGTAACTGCTTACATTTAAACGATGAAGGCTGTAATTTAAATAAATCCTTCGAAAGATATTCTTTTTATAAAGAAATGATTGAGTCTTCTAAGAGTCACTATTGTCAAAACCAGGAAGATTAAGATTTAATCCGCCAGTCAAATCATTCATCCTTTCTTTCATAGTTGTAGTAGATAATTCATGAGCTTTTTGAATGGCTTGTAAAATATTTTGCTCGATTTTTTCTTTGTCTGCATTAAAAATATTTTCTTGCACTTCTACCTTTAAGGGAAGTTGGTTTCCACTTATCCAGACTTTTATCATTTCATCATCACTCTTCCCTTCAATCTCCATATTTTCAAGTTCATCTTGTAATTTTTGAGCATCTTGTTGAATTTGTTTAGCTTTTTTAAAAGCTTCTGTAAGTTGTCCAAAGTTAGGAAGTCCAAAACCCGCCATTTTGTTTAAAAGTTTCTTTAGTAAGGATAGTCAAAACCAATCATTCTTACTTCCGGTTGCAAAAAAATTCCTTTGTTTTGTAGTACTTTTTGTTGAATTACTGTTATTAATTCATAAATATCTCTTGAACTTGCTGAAGAAGTGTTAACTATAAAATTTGAATGCATTGTAGAAATTTCTGCACCGCCAATTTTATACCCTTTTAAACCCATTTCATCAATTAATTTTGCTGCATAATTATTTTCAGGATTTTTAAAAACACTACCAAAACTTGGTTGATGATATGGCTGTGTGTCTGTTTTTAATTTGAGGTTATTTTTGGTTTTTTTAAATAATTTTTCAAGATTTCCATTAGGCTCAAAATGCAGTCTTGCACTAATAATTGTAAAATCGTTTTTTTGAAAAGAGCTAAATCTATACTCAAAATTTATATCTTTTTTTTCAATTTCAAGTTTTTTATGTGTTTTATTATTTATAACTTTCACGGAAATAAGATTTTTTGCCAGCGATAGATTATCTGTGCCAGCATTCATATAAATTGCTCCTCCTAAAGTTCCTGGAATTCCAATAGCCCATTCACCTCCTTGTAATCCATTTTTAGCAAGAGAATTAGATAATGTTGGGAGCATTACACCTGCTTCCGCTTCAACAATTCCTGAATATGGATCTATCGTTAATGATTTCATTTTTTTTGTACACAAAACTAAACCTTTTATGAAAATATTATTTATTAAAAGATTTGAACCTGCACCAATTATTTGGCATTTTTGTCTGTTTACATTAGCCCACTTTATTAGATGTGAAAATTCGTCAATACTTCTTGGCTCAGCAAAATATTCAGCTACTCCTCCTACTTTGATAGTTGTATAACTACTTAAATTACAGTTCTTAGAAAAAATCCTTTTATCCATAAATTAGCTATTTACTTTAATTTTTTTCATTTAAAATTGACCATAAATTATGACAATCCCCAGCTCCCATATTCAAGATTAAATCCCCTTTTTGAGTAAAATCGCAAAAATTCTTTGTAAATTCATGATAATTCTTTATGTAATAAACATTTTTATTATTTTTACAAATAAGATCAGTGATAATTTTCGAAGTAATTTTATCTTTATTTTCTTCTCCTGCACTATAAATACTGGTTACATAAATAACATCTGCTTTTGATAATTCTTCAGCAAATTCTTTAGTAAATTTCTTTACTCGAGAGTATCTATGAGGTTGAAATATTACTATTAATCTACTTTTTTGAAATTCGTTATTATGTTTTTGCTTAATAAATAATCTTCCTAATTTAATCGTCTCTTTTATTTCGTTTGGGTGATGTGCATAATCATCATATAAAAGTCTCTCATTGATCTGGCCTCTGAATTCAAATCTTTTTTTTGGCAGTTTAAGATATTTTATATTTTTCTTAATTTCTATAAAATCTACACCTATCATTCTTGAAGCTGCAATCGCTGCGGTGATATTAGATAGATTGTGTAATCCTGGAATTGGAATATTTAAACTACTAATAAAACTTCCATTTTCATAATATTTTCCAATGATATACTTTGAATTAATTTGAGTCGGGATTATTGCATAAGCTACGTTCTTGGCTGTAGTGTTTGACCATTTAGTATTAGAATAAAAATTATTTCTTGTGATTACACAATCAAAATTAAGTAATAATTTTTTAGAATTTTTCGCAAAACATTTAAAAGAAGATATTACTTCACTTAAATTAGAAAAGTGATCGCAATGATCAAAATCAATGTTATTTATTATTCCAATATCAGATTTATATTGATTAATTGTCCCATCAGATTCATCAACTTCAGCAACTAAGTATTTTGTATTTTCTAAATGACAATTAGAGTTGTAGATAGGAATAATTCCTCCAGTTATTGAAGAAGAATTATGAGTACATAACTCAAGTATTGTAGAAAGAAATGTACTGGTCGATGTTTTCCCGTGACTGCCTGCTACAGCCAATGCGGTGTAATTACGCATTAGCATTGCAAGTATCTCTGAACGATGTCTTATTGATAAATTTTTTTCTCTGCAGTATGAAAATTCTTCATTTTCTGGCTTAATTGCCGAGCTTACAACAAAATTAATCAATTTGTTGGTAAATTTTGAAATCACAAATTCAATATTTTGTTGAACTTGAGAAGTAAAGATTACTGCACCTAATTGCTCTAATTGATTAGTTTCATCATTTCTAACTAAATCAGATCCTGAAACTGAACAACCTTTTTTGAGTAAACCAATTGCTAATGCTGACATTCCAATACCTCCTATCCCAATAAAATGGAAATGACTTTTCAGCAGTGATTCTTTATCCAATGTTTATCTTTTACTTAAATCAAAATAACTTCTGGGCAAAATTTTGCTATTTTTTCTTAAAAAAAAATGTTTTTCTTCCTTGAATTAATACAAAACTAGACTTATTTGCTTAATAAATCAAAAAAACCTTACGTTATTGCACAAAATTCAGTATGATCAGCAACTTAGGTTAATCATTTAGAAATTATTAGTTATGACTTTGCGTGTTGCAATTAACGGCTTTGGCAGAATTGGTCGAAACTTTATGCGTTGTTGGCTTAGTAGAGGGGCTTACACCAATATTGAAGTAGTTGGAATTAACGTCACCTCAGATCCCAAAACTAATGCTCATTTATTAAAGTACGACTCAGTCCTTGGTCAACTTGATGGAGTTGATATTCAATATACTGACGATACTTTTGTAATTAATAACAAGACAATTAAGTGTTTCTCTGATAGAAACCCATTGAATCTTCCCTGGAAAGACTGGGGTGTGGATTTAGTTATTGAATCTACTGGAGTTTTTAATACAGACGTAGGTGCAAGTAAGCACTTAGATGTAGGAGCAAAAAAAGTAATTTTAACTGCTCCTGGTAAAGGCGATGGCGTCGGCACTTATGTGGTTGGAGTTAATGCTGATACATATAAACACAAAGATTATGATATTTTGAGTAATGCTAGTTGTACAACAAACTGTTTAGCTCCAGTGGTTAAAGTTTTAGATCAAACTTTTGGGATTAACAAAGGTTTGATGACTACAATTCATAGTTATACAGGGGATCAAAGAATTTTAGATAATAGCCATAGAGATTTAAGAAGGGCTAGAGCAGCCGCTACAAATATCGTTCCTACTTCTACAGGTGCAGCAAAAGCTGTAGCACTAGTTTACCCAGAAATGAAAGGCAAATTAACAGGAATTGCAATGAGAGTTCCAACTCCTAACGTTTCAGCAGTAGATTTCGTCTTTGAATCTTCTAAATCTGTCACAACCGAAGATGTCAATAATGCTCTAAAGGAAGCATCTTTAAACTCAATGAAAGGAATTATAAAGTATGGAGATGAACCATTGGTGTCAAGCGATTATGCAGGTACCAATGAATCATCAATAGTAGATAGCGACCTTACTATGTGTATTGGAGATAACCTTGTAAAGGTCCTTGCATGGTATGACAATGAGTGGGGCTATAGTCAGAGAGTTGTAGATTTAGCAGAGATTGTTGCTAAAAATTGGGAATAACTAAAAGTGTTTGAAAGGTGTGTTATTAAATAATTTGTTTTTTTTATTATCTTTAAATTCTATTGATGGTTCACCATCAGCAAAAAAGCCAATTTCGTTAATATCTTTATCAAGTTTAGATAAATTCTCTGCCCATTTTTTTGGTAAGGAGAATACTAATTCGTAATCTTCACCTCCAAAAAAATAATATTCGTCCCATTGATCTCCTTCAGGCCAATACTTATCTTTAGGTATTTTTTCATAATTAATGATCGCTTTACAGTTGCTAGCTATTGCTAAATCTTGTAAGGCTTGAAATAGACCATCACTGCTATCAGTGCATCCTATTTTCTTTATTTTTTTATTTGAACGAGTTTTGAGAAGACTATTTAGAAAATTTGGGTAGACTTTAGGGCGACAAAAATGTTCAATGGACTTACTGATTAATTTTTTGTTAAGGGAAAATTTATTTTCGAAATTAATTTTATTTTGCACCATAAATCCTAGTTTGCTAAGACCATGAATTCCTGTAGTTAAGATTATGTCTCCTGATTTACATGCGTTTCTTCGTAATTCAAGTTCACCTTGAACCCCAATGGCAGTGATTGAAATGATTTTTTCATTCCCTTTTGAGCAATCTCCGCCAAGAATTATCCCGCCATATTCATTTAATGCTTTATTTATTCCTTTGTATAATTCTTCAACCCAAATCCACTCAGTTCTAGTAGGTAAAACTAAACTTATCGTAATACCTATAGTCTGCTTGCTTCCACTTGATAATAAGTCAGAAATGTTGCTAACCACTGCTTTCCATCCAAGGTCTTGAGGACAAATAGTTATGTCATTGAAATGTACATCCTCTACTAAAGAATCAGTGTTAACAAGTAAATTTTCATTTTTAGTCTTGATTAAAGCGCAATCATCCTCAACTTGATTTTTAGGCATAAATTTTCCTAGCCTACTTATTAATTCTTTTTCCCCTATGTCTTCTAATATTTCTTTATGCATTTAATTTGAGGTTTTCAATCCCTTCTAAAACATCAATTGAAATGATTGTGTCATCTTTTGAAAGCTCTTCTAATACATCAAATCCATCTATAACGTAACCAAACGCAGCATTCCTTCCGTCAATTAAATTTCGACCTGCTGGATTTAATTCTGCTTCATATAAAAAGAAGAAAAATTGCGATGAACCATCATCAACTGCAGTATTTGAATGGGACCATCCAAGAGTTCCAAGTGTTGCAAAAGGTAATGTTGGTGTCTCTGTGTAAAGACCTAAATCTTCAAAAGTTTGATTATAAAAAGTATTTTTTTCATCAGGAATCCTAATTTCTAGGGGTACGTGACGTTCTTCGTTTGTTTCAGGATCTATGTAACCAATAGCTTCACCAATTGGATCACCTGTTTGTAGTACAAAAAATTCTTCTGCTCTGTTAATAGGTAAATCTTTGTAAAAGTTTTTTGAAGATAAATCTACAAATGCTCCTGCTGTGAGTGGGGCGTTAAATCCATCCACAATAGCTTGCATATCTCCTTTAGAGGTTTTTATATTGACTTTTGCTCTGCCTAGTAATCTTGGTAAATTATCAAATTCCTCGGGAATAGAGTAAGGAAATTTATTTGGTAGAAAATATTCTTCTAATCCACCTATTTTATTTAAAGCATCTCTGCGGGTTGCTATAAATGAGTATTTATCCTTTGATTTAGAGAAATCTTGGAGGCTATTAAAATTCTCTTTGAGCTCTAAAAATGTTTTTTCAGCAATTTTCTTTTTATCTTTTGGTAATTCTTGAATAATTTTGCCTTGGTACTTTTTTAGTAAAGATTGACATTTTGTAACAGTTTTTGTAAGAGCAGGCCATCTTCCTCCTCTTACAAGGTCACTAGTTTCTTCCAATTTGTGTTGAATTTCTTGCAACTCAACTTGCTTGATAGGGAGTGCGTTTCTGAGAATTGCACTAGGGTCTTTTACTGCATTTCCAGTAGGTAAATCAGCTAGTACTTGAATCGGTTTAAAGAGAAAAATCTGTAAAATTACAATTGAAAGAATTAAGAAAAGTTTGTTCTGATTTGATAAGAATTTTTGCATAGCACTCTTGCAGGTTTATGATCCTTGGGGATGTAATACAGGAATGATTTCCAGTAACGATTTTCGCACAGGTACTACCATCGAATTGGATGGACAAGTTTGGCGTGTTGTAGAATTTCTACATGTCAAGCCTGGTAAGGGTTCTGCTTTCGTGCGAACAAAATTAAAATCAGTTCAAAGCGGCAACGTGGTTGAAAAAACATTTCGAGCCGGAGAATCAGTACAGCAGGCTGTCCTTGAAAAGTCTAACCTGCAGCATACTTATGTGGAGTCTGGTGATTATGTTTTTATGGATATGATAAGTTTTGAAGAGACAAGACTCACCTCTCAACAAATTGGTAGAGGCGCAAAGTATTTGAAAGAGGGAATGGAGGTTAATGTAATTTTCCACAATGGTAAAGTTTTAGAAGTAGAACTTCCAATATCGATTAGTTTGAAAGTTACAGAGACTGATCCTGGAGTTAAAGGTGATACTGCTAGTGGGGGCACTAAACCAGCTATTCTAGAAACAGGTGCTCAAGTTATGGTTCCTTTATTTATTTCTGTGGGAGAAATGATTAAAGTCGATACTCGTAATGACAGTTATCTTGGACGTGAAAATTAATGGCTATGAAATTAGATCATGAAGACTTAAATCGCTTAATAGAGAAAATCTCTACAAGTGATATACAAGAGTTCTCGCTAGAGGGAGAAGATTTTAAACTTGAAATAAAAAGAAATTTATTTGATCACAATCAAGTTGTTAATAATTTAGTTTCTAATACTTCATTTGATAAGCAAAAAATTCCTAATCAAAAAACTATAAATGATAATGTCTCAGTTGTTAATGAGCCTGAAGCCCCTCAGGTAGCGCCTCCTGGACGTTCTGACCTAATTGAAATTACTTCTCCTATGGTAGGGACATTTTATAGAGCTGCAGCCCCTGGTGAGGACCCCTTCGTTGAAGTAGGAAATAACGTTAAAGTCGGTCAAACTATTTGTATTTTGGAAGCAATGAAGTTAATGAATGAAATAGAATCTGAGTTTAATGCTGAAATAGTAGAGATTCTCGTTGAAAATGGGACACCAGTTGAATTTGGTCAAGTTTTAATGCGTGTTAAGCAGTCTTGAATTGTTAGTCATTTCTACAGCAGCCTTTATAGCCTCAATCATGCTCTGAGATTGAGCAATTCCTTTGCCTGCAATATCAAATCCCGTTCCATGATCCGGAGATGTTCTTATAAAAGGTAAACCGATTGTGGTATTTACTGAGTAATTAAAAGCTATCACCTTCATTGGTATTAAACCTTGATCATGGTACATAGCAAGAATGCCGTCGTGCTTTTCAGCATTTTTGTCACTCCAGGCTTTTACGGAAGAATTCCAGCAACTATCTGGTGATAAAGGACCTAATACTTTAATTCCTCTATTCTTTTTATTCCATGCAATTAATGCATCATTGAGCCAATCTTTTTCTTCATTACCTAAAATACCTTCCTCGCCGGCATGAGGGTTTAATCCTGCTACTTTTAAGATAGGTTTATCAGAATAGATATTACAAAAATCTTTGAAAAGATCTAATTTAGAGTGGATTAATTCTGCAGTTAATTGTTTGGGAACCTCACAAAGAGCAATGTGGGTTGTAGCTAGTAAAGTATTAAATCTCCAACCTGTAATTGGTGATTTTGCTGTGAATAACATTCCAACATTTTTTACGCCGCATGATTTCGCTAATACTTCAGTTTGCCCAGAGAAGTGATGACCTGCAAGTGACCATGATTTTTTGCAAATTGGTCCAGTTACAAGTGCCGAATTACGGTATTGCTTTACAATTTCAATTGCTTTTTTTAGGTAATAGAAACTTGAATTTCCACAACTTAATTTAAGGTTATTATCTAATGAAGAAATTTCTAGATCATGTATTTGTAAGTTTTTAGGATTTGCTAGGTTTTCTAATCCTAAGGATTTAAGATGTTCATATGTATTTTGTAGACTTTTTTTTGATCCTACTAATATAAAGTCAATATTTTCTGGTATCTCAGTAGAGCAAAGTGCTTTTAAGATTATTTCAGGTCCAATACCTGACTCATCTCCGACACTTAATACTACTTTCAATGTTTTATTTGCATTCTGAAAATTCATAAAAAATTTTTAATTTTCTTTAATTATTTAGATAGCAATTTTTTAAGCCTTTTTTATAGTTCTTATAAATTAATTTATATCCGAGTGTTTCGCATAAAAGTTTATTCGAAACTCTTCTATTTTCCATCCAAAAAGATTGAGCTATGGGTGATAATTCTTCTTTTGCATCATCAAATAATATTGGCTTTGGCATTGCTAAGCCAAGTAAGTCGTAGCAATATTGAATAACTTCTAGCTGAGAACAGGGTTCATCATCTGCAATATTAATAATTTGGTAAAACTTTAAGGAATTTTTATTTTGTAATAGATATATAATTGCATTTGTAATATCAGCTACATGAATTCTTGAAAATACTTGATTTTTTTTTGATATAACACGAATTTTTTTATTCTCTATTGCTTCAAAAGTGGATCGTCCAGGTCCATAAATACCCGGTAACCTAAAAATTTGTACCGGTAAACCAGATTCGATCCATTCTTTTTCACAGTTTAACCTCTTATGACTTCTTTTTTGAAAAGGGTTTGGTTCGTCAATTTCAGAAACCCAATTACCCTTGGTGTTCCCATAAACTCCTGTTGTAGATAAATAGCCAACCCATTCAAGGGATAAACTTTTTAGCTGATTTTTAAGACATTTTAATACTGGGTCATTTCCATTTTTGTCGGGGGGTATGCAACTAAGAATATGCGTGACTCCATCAAAAATTTTTTTATTAGGAACTATGCCGTTTTCACTATTGAATACGAAACTATGAGGATCTTTTTTATCAGATCTAGAACTTGTCAAAGCGGTATAACCTAATTCTCTTATCTTTTTTGCAAAGAAATTACCACTGAAACCACATCCCAAGATTAAAAATTTACTTTTACTATTAAGTGAACTTGTGTGATTCTTCATGTGTCGCTATAGTAGTACATATGTATTAATAAATGATGAAGACAGTTCTTAAGCCTGGTTTAAAATCAAAAACTTTTTGCATTAGCAAAAGTTATAGTTGTCTAACAGAAAAAGAATCCAGTTTAATTAATTTTAAATTCTATCAAAAATTATTTGTACTTTTCTTTTCATTTTCGATAATTTTAATATTCCCAGAATCGCCAAGAGAATTGGGAAATATATGTGAGATTCACAATTCCAGGAAAATATGTAATGTTTGGTAGTTAAGCTGCTTTATATTCTGATTCATCTTCTTCATAATTTTTCTTAGTTACCTTAAAATTAGGATTAGCCCATTGCAATAACCTTAAAGCTAATCTTAAATCTCCCTCTAACCAAGCTCTTATTGCCATTGCTCTTCTTGGATCATAAAATTTTTGCTTTCTATACCAATACAAAGCATTTTCATCTGATTTATCTCCATTACAAGAAAGACAAGCAGGTACGCAATTTTCTGTTGTACTTAAGCCGCCTTGGCTTCGGGGTAATACATGATCAATAGATTCAGATGGTTTCCCGCAATATATGCAACTTTTTCCGGTAAATCTATGTATTGACTTTCGCCATTGTCTAAATCTGAACTTAGGACATAAATCCTCTAAAAAAACCGCATCACTAATATGCATTCAGACTATTTAATTAAATAAATAATGGCTTGAATATATCAAAAGTCAATATTGATTTTTTATTTTTTAGTCATAATTAGTCCTAAAAATATAATTTAGTATTGGTGGATACCAAAAGAATTTACTAAAATCTTTTTTAAAAATTTTACTTTTTTAAAACTTAATCAATAACTATATCTTTCAAAGGTATCTTCACTAAATTCATCATTTGTTTCCTCCAATTCTTTTTCCAATCTTTTTCTTTTGTTTTCTCTATCTTTAGCTTCTTTTTCTTTTCTTTCTTCTTCTCTTTCTAAATCTCTTAATAGTTTTCTATTTGGGTGAAGATTATCTAAATATTCAATGCAATAACTAAATTTTTCTTTTTCTCTTATAACTGTTTCAGTTATTTGAGCTGCTGCATTTTTTGGCGAAACTTTGAACCACCCCCCTTTTTGTTTTTTTATATACGAATATGCTGCATCCCAGCTGCTTTCATGGTCATTTCCGCCATCTCTCATGGTACAAAAAATTTCAGCTCCAAATGAACTTGCTTTTACTTTGTATGTAGTAAGAGTAAAAGGAGCAAATATTCCCAAAGCTAAACATATTAGTTTTTTCTTCTTTGATCGTTGCATTAAACTTACATACCCTATTTAAAAATATCTTTTTTTGAGAATATGTCTATAGAAATTTAAGATTTAATTATGCCAAATAAATTCAAGCACTTAACTACTAAAGGAAGAATCAGAAGCACGGTAATCAATCTTACTGCGTGAAGTGTTGCAACTGCAGCTCCCACTCCATATTCTGAACCTACAAGACTCATGCCGCTTATGCCTCCTGGTGCAGCTCCTAGAATTGTTGTAATCACATCTATATTTAGTAATCTACTCGTCCATAATCCAATTGCTAAGCCTGTAATAACTAAAGTAAAAGTTATCAAAATAGCAGGTCTCCATAGACTTTGAAGATCAACTAATGAGTCCTTAGTTAATGATGTACCAATGACTGTTCCTATTCCTATTTCTAATATTGTTCTTGTGCCACTTGGCCAATTTGCTACATCGACTTTGCCAGTGATGCTTAGGATACTGGTACCTATTAAAGCCCCTGCAAGAGGAGCTGCAGGAATACCCGTTTTTAGGGCTAGAGCGCCGAAAATTCCGCCCGCAATTAGATAATAGATTAGATTTATGTTTGGCATGAATTTAGAAGATGTTTGGACATAATATTAGAAAAAATTTTTTTCGCTTGGGTTTACATTCAAATTATATTTTTGTTTTTCTCTCATAATGTCTACTTTTATTGGCATAATGTTAATAAAAGATGAATTCTTATGTCTTCACAAATTTCATACAAAGCTAATAAAAATCGTATAAAGAAAAAATTATCTTTTTTTGAGGGTGGACACCAACTCGAAAAATTAGAGTTTGCTTTAGCAATAGCTCAAACAAGAGGAGATGAAAAAAAATCAATCATTCTTAGAAAGAAAATTGTAGAATTAGGTGGAAATATTGAAGAGCCAGGAACTTAATTGAATTTTATTTAAGATTTTTTGATGCCACTAACAAAGCTTCTCCAGCCTCTTTAGTTGTTATTTTCCCTAAATCAAGAAGTGTTTTACTAATAGCAGAAATCACTGTAATGATATCTCTATCGTTAACATATCCTAAATGTCCGACTCTAAATATCTTTCCTTTTAAGTGATCTTGACCACCTGCAAGCAGGATATCAAAATTATTTTTTATTGTTTTTCTAAATTCTTCAGCATCCATTGTCTCAGTATTAATTGCAGTAATTGAAGGACTTAAAAATTTTTCATCAGCAAATAATTTTAGATTTAAAGCTTTTACAGCTTGGCTCATGGCTAACTTATGTTTATTATGTCTGAGGAAAATATTTTCTAGTCCTTCTTCTCGCATCATTTTTAAAGCTTCATCCAAAGCAAAAACTAAATTCACTGCTGGAGTATATGGATTACTATTACTTAAAAGACTTTTTTTGTATGATTTTAAATTTAAATAAAATTTAGGTAAATTAGATTTTTCTGCGGCTTTCCATGCTTTTTGGCTAATTGCTATAAAACTAAGGCCTGGCGGGATCATATATCCTTTTTGTGATCCTGAAGCAACAATATCTAATTGCCATTCATCTACTGGAACATTGCAAGCTCCAAGACTTGTTACGCAGTCAATAATAGATAATGCTATGTTGTGCTTACGAATATATGAGCTTATAGTTTTTAGATCATTAATTACACCTGTTGAGGTTTCAGAGTGAGTTAAAATAACTGCTTTAATTTCTTTTTTTTTATCTTCTTCTAATATTTTTTTGAATTCTTCTGGATTGAGTGGAGTACCCCATTCGGAATGAATTTCTATTACTTCTAATCCAAATTCCTTAGCAACTTTTACCCATCTTTCACCAAATTTTCCATTTTCTCCACAAATGACTTTATCACCTCTACTTAAAGTACTGACTATTCCAGCTTCCATTGCAGCAGTACCACTTCCAGTAATTGTTAGAACATCATTTTGAGTTTGATGAAGCCATTGTAAATTCTTAGTAGTACTCTCAACGAGTTCTTGAAATTCTTTAGTGCGATGACCTATTGGATGTCTACCTAATGCTTGTAAAACTTTTTCTGGAACTGGTGTAGGTCCAGGAATCATCAATGATAATTTTTGTTGTATGGCCACTTTTTAGTAAATAGGTCATTCTTAGATTAGTTCTCATTGTATATTTTTCAATTACTTGATTTGAAAAAAGGATTTTCTTTACCTTTGTGGGTTGCTGGAGCTGCTAGGTCAGCATTAAAAAAACTAGTAGGGTTACCATTTGAGAATTATGAACTAATAAAAATTCATAACGAAAAAAAAGAAATTAAAATCGAGATTCATTCTGTTGGTTTATTTAAAGATGACTCGCATGCATTAGGGATTACCTTTGCAAAGTCTGGGTTAGATCTTGATATTACGCAAAACTTAGAAATATGGACAATAGCCTCTTTAGAAAAAATTTCTTTTGATAATCCTGTTTCAAAAAATCCAATAAATATTATTGCTGGATATGGTGTAGGTATAAAAGAAGATACATCAGAGATATGCATTTCTAATTTTGCAAAAGAAGTTATATATGAAAATTTATTGGATATTATTCCTGAGGGCTTTAATTTGAAATTAGAAATTATTTTCCCAAATGGGGTGTTTTTAGCTGAGAGAACTAGTAATAAGTCATTTGGTATTGTTGATGGATTATCTATTATTGGTACTTCTGCTGATACTTATTCGAGTGCTTCGCCTGATCAATTAGAAGAGGCTAGAAATAAACTAGCAAAGTTAATTCAAAATGATTTTAAAGGAGAAGTTGTTTTTGTTATTGGCGAAAATGGGTTAAATTTGGCTAAAACTCATAATATAAATTTGCCAATTATCAAAGTTGGAAATTGGATAGGACCATTATTAGTTGATGCTGCAATAAAAAAAGTTAAAACTGTAATTCTTTTTGGATATCATGGGAAACTAATTAAATTAGCAGGAGGTATTTTTCATACACATAATCATTTGGCTGACGGAAGAATTGAGATTCTTGTTTATTTAGCTGTTCAAGAAAGAGTTCCATCTGAAATAATAGTTAAATTATCTAAGTTAGATAATCTTGAAAATGCATTGCTACTTCTTGAAGGATTTAATAAATTTACAGCTGATAAACTATTCAAGAATTTATCAAATACGATCGAAAAACGTTCTTTTAATTATGTAAATAGGTATGTAAAAACTGATATGGAAATCGCATCAATCATTTTTGATAGAAAAAGGAAAATAAGATGGGCTGGAAGTTATGGTAATAAGTATATTTCTTATTTTCAATGAGATTAATTTATGATTCATTATGCTTTTGTAAATAAATTGAGTTAACTTTTATACATGAGTCAAACATCTTTAAAAAAAGAACGAGATCCTTCAATATTAATTTTAGATTTTGGATCTCAATATTCTGAATTGATTGCAAGGAGAATTAGAGAAACTAATGTTTTTTCTCTTGTAGTAAGTAATTGCATTTCAATTGAGGAAATTAATAATATTAATCCTAAGGGGATCATTTTGAGTGGAGGCCCAAATTCTGTATATGAGCAAAATGCCCCTAAATGTGATAAAAAAATTTTTAATTTAGGAATTCCTATTCTTGGCATATGCTATGGAATGCAATTAATGGTCAAAGAACTTGGAGGATCTGTTATTTCAGCAACTAAAAAAGCTGAATATGGTAGAGCACCAATAAATATAGACAAAGAATCTGACCTATTTTTTGATGTAGAAGATAAATCTATAATGTGGATGAGTCATGGCGATTCTATTAATTTTTTGCCTGATGGATTTAATAAAATTGCTCATACAGAGAATACACTCCATGCAGCAATTTCAAATGATTTAAAGAAATTATTTGGCGTGCAATTTCATCCTGAAGTTATCCATTCAGAGTACGGGATGACGGTAATTAAAAATTTCGTCCATAAAATTTCTTGTTGTGCCGCTGATTGGACAACGGAAACCTATATAGATGAAACTATTCCCAGGATAAGAGAACAAGTTGGCAATAAAAAAGTTTTGCTTGCCTTGTCAGGAGGAGTTGATTCCTCAACTCTTGCTTTTCTTCTCAATAAAGCAATTGGAAATCAGCTCACATGCATGTTTATAGACCAAGGTTTTATGAGAAAAGGTGAACCAGAATTTTTAATGAATTTTTTTGATAAGAAATTTCACATAAAAGTTGAATATATTAATGCAAGGGAAAGGTTTATTTCCAAATTAAAAGGGATTACTGATCCAGAACAAAAAAGGAAAATTATTGGTGAAGAATTTATTAGAGTATTTGAAGAAGAAAGCAATAGATTGGGACCTTTTCAGTATTTAGCTCAAGGTACCCTCTATCCTGATGTGATTGAAAGTGCTGGGACTAATATCGATCCTAAAACTGGTGAAAGAATAGCTGTAAAAATAAAAAGTCATCATAATGTGGGTGGATTGCCAAAAGATTTACAATTTAAATTAGTTGAGCCATTAAGAAAGCTTTTTAAGGATGAAGTCCGAAAGGTCGGTGGTGCTTTAGGTTTGCCGGATGAAATTATAAAAAGGCATCCATTCCCAGGGCCAGGATTAGCTATAAGAATTTTAGGAGAGGTGAATAATGAAAAACTTGATTGTTTAAGAGATGCAGACTGGATAGTACGAGACGAAATTAAAAAAGCAGGTCTTTACAATGAAATTTGGCAAGCTTTCGCAGTATTGTTACCTGTAAAAACTGTAGGAGTTATGGGTGATAAACGGACATATGCATGGCCAATAGTTTTACGTTGTGTATCTAGTGAAGATGGTATGACAGCCGATTGGTCAAAAATTCCTTTTCAGATTTTGGAGAGGATTGCAAATAGAATCGTAAACGAAGTAATTTCAGTCAATAGAGTTGTTTATGATATTACAAGTAAACCTCCTGGAACTATTGAGTGGGAGTGACGGAAAATTGCCTTTTTTTATCAAAAATGGAACTAATAGGTTTGTCACGGGTTTGTCACAGGATTTATCACTTCAAAGAAGTCAATGATATCAATGACTGTGAAGCGTCAAAATTGGGAGGGGCCATTGAATGGGAGTAAGTTAACAAATTTTCCAAAAAATTTAATCTTTTTATTTTATTTAAGAAATATTTTTAAATGAGGTATTAATTGTAATGAGCAAAATTATAAAATTAAGTAGATCGACTGTTGAGAAATATCTTAGTTGTCCAAGATGTTGTGTACTTGATCAAAAATATAAAATAAAACCACCATCATTACCTTTTACTCTAAATATCGCTGTAGATAATTTGTGTAAAAATGAATTTGATTATTACAGGAAAATTCAGGAGCCGCATCCTCTCTTTATTAAATATGGTATTGATGCTGTGCCTTTTAAACACAAAGATTTAGAACGTTGGAGAAGTAATTTTCAAGGAATAAGATATACGTCAATTGAATACAACTATGATTTTGGTGGAGCTGTGGATGATATTTGGCAGAAAAAAAATGGTGATCTTATTATTATTGATGTAAAAGCAACTTCTAGAAATAATTTTGATTGGTCTGAGACTTTTAATAAATATGAATATGCAAAAGCTTATAAGAGACAATTGGAAATGTATCAGTGGTTATTTAGAAAAAATGGTTTTCAAGTAGCTAAAGAAGCTTATCTTTTATATTTCAATGGAAAAAAAAATGAAGAGTTATTTAATAACCAATTAAAATTTGATGCACATCTTATTAAATTAGATTGTTCTACTTCATGGGTAGAAAATAAGATAATCGATGCGGTCAATTTATTACGTTCGGATGTTTTTCCAAAACCATCTTTAAATTGTGAATACTGTAATTATTTAAAGAAGCGTTGGCAGTTATCGATAACTTAATATTCATAGGATAATTCTCATATTTCTGGAAAAATATTGAATAAAAGATAATCTTTAATTAGATTATTAATTTAGACTTTTGATAAAATCGAAAAATTTTGAAGGAAAGATAACTAATCATCTTCAACAAGATGTAGTCAAAGTATCTGGCAAGACAATTTTTATTAATCCTTTTTTATATTGGCGGAGATTTGATGAAAATACTAATAGATGGCTCAGAGAACCTGGTCAAATGTCAGAGGATCAAATTTCACCAAATAGGAACCGTTTTTATCCGGAAATAGATTGGGCTGATTTAAGTCATGAACAAAAGCTTATAAAAGATGCAACAGTTGAGATGTTTTTAAAAACTCTTGAATTGATAAGTACATTTCACCCTTTTCTTAGTGCCGGACAGTTATTAGAAGTGGAGAGAAAAATGGCGATTATAAAAAAGATTCCTTTCGAAAAGTGGGTAACAAAATCTTTTGCTAAAAAAGCAAGATTATTAAAAAATGAAAAAAGAAAATTTCAAAGAGAAAGATTTTTTAGTAGCTGGAGGGAATGGTTTAGCCTTGAAAATACTCAACAAGCCATTTTGCCGTTAATCGTCACAATATTTATTTCTTCATTTATTGGATGGTCTTTAGGGATATCAAAGAATAGTTGTAATCCTTATTTTGAACAAAATATAGATATATTAAATTAATTTTTTTTGATATTTTTTCAGTATCTAAGTTAATATAATTTTGAAAAAATATATTTCTTATTTAAGATTACATTAAATTGAACAATTGCTTAAAAAATTATAAGTTTTATGAGTGATAATTTGAATTCAAATAATATTGAAAATGATGACCTTAATCTGAACAATGAAGAAGGTGATTATGAAGATTTAATAACTAGACTAAAAGAGATAAAATCAACCATTGCTTTATTGGAAAAAACAATTTTTAAATAAATTTTATTTTTTTGACCAAAATCAGTCCTAATAAAAAACCTATTTCATTGAAGAGACAACCTTTAGTCTTACTTATTTTTTCTTCTATTTCATTTTTATTGATTCTATTTAGGTTAATTTTTATACAACTTTTAAATTATGAATCTTTTAAGGAGATGTCAGATGAGAATAGGATCAGACTGATTGCTTCACAACCAATACGAGGAAGAATATTAGATAAAAATGGTTATGTTTTAGCAGATAGTAGAGTTAAATATTCTGTAATAATAAAGCCTCAATCTGTTAATAAAAGCAATTGGGAAAAACATAAATCAACTATTTCTAACTTGTTAAATATTGATAAAAATTTAATTCAAAAAAAATATTCTGATGGTCTAAAAAATCAAAAACTTTCAGTAATTATTCTTGATGATTTAAATGTAGATCAATTAATAAAGTTCAAGGAAAATGAAGCTAATTTAATTAGTTTTGAAATAGCAACTAAATTAATTAGGTCTTATCCTCATAAATCCCTTGCTGCTCATGTAATTGGTTATACTCAGCCAATTACTGAATCAGAATATAAATTCTTATCTAAGAAGGGTTATAAATTAAATGACTTAATAGGAAGAACAGGAATTGAAGCTGTTTACGAAGATTTTATAAGAGGTGAATGGGGCGGAGAAATGGTTGAAGTGAATTCATTAGGTAAATTTCAAAGATCATTGGGTATCAGACCTCCAGTACAAGGTAATGATATTCAACTAACACTAGACCTTAATCTGCAATTGGTTGCTGAGGAAGCTCTTAAAGACAAAAAAGCTGGAGCAATAATAGTGATGGATCCAAGAGATGGTGCAATAAGAGCAATGGTAAGTAGGCCTAATTTTGATTTGAATTTTTTTTCACAGGATTTTAAGCCTGAAAAAGAATATAATAATATATTTAACTCTCCTGAAAAACCCCTCTTTAATAGAGCTTTAAATGCTTATGATCCAGGAAGTGTTTGGAAAATTGTAACTGCTTTAGCGGGCTTGGAAAGTGGAAAATTTCCTAGAGATACCATGTTAGATACCAAACCATGTATAACTTATGGGAATCAATGTTTTAGAGAGCACAATGATTTAGGCTTTGGGGTAATAGGTTATGAAGATGCTTTAAGAGTGTCTAGTAATACATTTTTTTATCAAGTAGGTTACGGAGTAGGAGTTGATGAAATTCATAAGGTCTCCCGAAAGCTTGGTTTTAATTCTTTATCTGGGATCGAAATTTCTGAACAGGAAAATATAGGATTAGTAGCCAGTAGTGAATGGGCAAAAGAAGGTAGAGGATGGGGGCAACCAGGAAGAACCCCTTGGGTTCCAGAAGATATTGCAAGTATGTCTATTGGTCAATTTGTTGTTCAAGTAACTCCAATTCAAATAGCTAGAGCCTATGCAGCAATTGCTAATGGAGGTTATCTAGTTACTCCTCATTTGACTAAAAAAAATGTAGAAAGTCTTTTAGATAAAAAACGTATTCCAATTGATATTGATCCACAAAATATTCAATTGATAAAAAGTGGTCTCAGGAAAGTAGTAGAGTCTGGAACAGGAGTATCAATTAATTATGGGGTTTCAAACTTACCTCCAGTGTCAGGTAAGACAGGAACTGCTGAAGATGGTGAAGGTGGCTTAGATCATGCTTGGTTTGTTTGCTTTGCTCCTTCGGAAAAGAGTGAGTTGCTTGTAGTAGCATTTGCACAAAATACTCCTGGTGGGGGTTCGGTACATGCTCTTCCTATGGCTAAACAAATTTTAAAAGTTTGGAATGAAAAGAATTAATAAAAATTTTTGTTTTAAAGTTTATGTTTTTAATTTTTTCATTTGTAAAAGTCTTTGAATAATATCTTCGATTGTTTTTGTATCTATAGGTTTACTATATGAGGACAAAAGTTGTCTCCCTAATACTTGACTTCCTAAATGCACTAATTGAATGCGTAATGAGGTCAGCAGTTCTAACCCTATGCCACCTGAAAATGTTGCTATTGCAATCGGTTGACCATTAAATAAATTCCTAAAGTCATCTCCAGAAATAGAAAGCCATGCGATGAAGTTGGAGAGAATAGGAGGTATTGATCCATTATATTCAGGCGCACAAATCACCCACCTTTCAATCTTAAAAAGCTTTTTTTTTAATTCTTCTATTTCATTTGGAATATTTTCTTTGCTGTGAATTCTTGGATTAAATAATGGAATGTCAAGAGTGGTAAGATCTAAAATTTCAGAACTAATTTTAAGTTCATTACTTTTTTCAAGGAATTTCTCAGAAAGTTCAAGATTTTTCCCACAACTAGCTGAAATAATTATTAGGCCCTTTGATTCAGTCATAAATACGATAATAAATAATTTTAATAGTTAGCACCAGTTTTACGGTGATGTACTGCTGTTAGACAATCAGACTTTAGTATATTACCGTGTAGCACTTCAGCGTATATTACCCAATGATCTCCACATTCCATTCTTTCTTTAACAGAAGCATCCAACCACGCTAAAGAGTTAGGAATTATTATTTGTTTATTAGGAGTTAATTCAATATTTAAACCTTCGAATCTATCTTCACCTGGCGAAAAAGGTTTTGTGAATCTTTTCAAAGGTTCTTTAAAATCTTTTTCACTTAAAATATTTAAGGCAAATGAATCTCCAATTTGAAGTAGAGACTCTACTGATCTATCTTTTGCTACTGCAATACTTAATCCCGGTGGGGAAAAACTTGCCTGACTAACCCAGGATGCAAGCATAGCTCCTTTGATATTATTCTCATCTTTTCCTTTAGAGGCAGTTAGAACACAAAGTGAGCCAATTACCCTTCCAAGAGCTTGTAACTTTGGATCCGTTTTACTTGTAATCATTCCAGTATCTGATTTTCGGATTTTTTTCTTAGCTTTCTTTAAAATTTTTCTCCCAAAGTGAGTCCCTATTTCTTCTAGTTCTTTAATTTTTGGTTTATTCGGACTAAATTTAATTCTTATAGGGTCAAAACTAAACTGAAAACCTCCGTCTTTTAATTTCGATTCAAGTAAATCTATCGCTTCGCCACTCCAACCAAAACTACCGAAAATTCCGACTGGTTTATCTCTATTCCCTTCTGATAACAATGTCCCTAGTGCACTTACAATAGGCGTTGGGGCGTGACCTCCAAGTGTCGGAGATCCTATTAAATATCCATCAGCATTTTGGATGGATTTTATAAGAACATCATTTGATGTAAATTCGCAATTAATACTTTCTACTTCAACAGAAGTTCTATTTATTCCTTTGGCTAAAGCATCACCTATGGAGGCTGTATTACCATATGCACTCGCGTAAATAAGAGCGATTTTAGGATTATTTGTTGACAGATTTTCACCCCATCTAATGTAGTCATTTAAAAAGCTTTTTAAGCTATATTCAATGGCTGGACCGTGCAATGGTGCAATAGTTTTAATGTCATAATCTGCAAGTTTTTCAGTTATTGATACCACCTGATTAGACATTGGTGCCATCAGACAATCATAAAAGTGCTTTCTATCAATTTCTGTACTTATTCGATTTGTCTCAGACCAATATTTTGATGCAATGTGCGCAGAGAATATTTTTTCACTTAAAAGTATTTCTTGATTGCGTTCATAAATTATTAGGCCTCCAGGCCAACGCGCTGTTGGAATAGGAATTAACTCTAGTGAAATATTATCTAATTCTAAATTAAGTTCTTTTTTGACTAAGTTTATTTTGGGTAATTGAATTTCAACGAAGTCTTTTAAGTTAGGATTTCTTTGATTCCAAAGTTCGCTAATAAGTTTAAAGCCAGGATTAGAGCAAGTAATAGTTAAGTTTTGAAAGTGTGTACTAGTATTTTTTATAGTTTCTATGATTTGTGGATTAATATGACCAGTGATGATGTTTATTTTATGAAATTTAAATTGATTAAAGAAATCGGAAATTATATCAATAAATGCATTTAAATATTTTTTTTCCGGTGGGTGAATAATAAAAAGTTTCTCTTTACTTTTAATTAAAAAGGTGTTGAAGGAGGTTCCTTTTTCGAGACTAAACTCAAGTTCAAATCTTTCTTTATTTTGATCTATAAATCGTATACAAGTAAAATTTTTAGTAATTTCAAATTTTGAAAAATTTTGATTTTTTGAGATTAAGTTTGTATTAATTTCTGACATTTTCAAAGTTTTGTTTTCTAGTAATGATTTGAAACTTAATAGCCGATCATTATGGATGAGGAGATTCTAAACTCAAATTTACAAATCGACCCGAGCATGTAATTCCTAGGAAAACCTATTTTTGAGTTGATTATACCTACTTAAGAACTAATACGGTTATATTCCTTGTGGCGTTTGCAATGGATGAAGTTGATTCTTGATTTTGTCTACTCCAGATTGAATGCTTTTTCCATATCATCTTTTGCTATTAAGTGGACAGATAAAATGGTAAATTTTTAATTACTTTTATATTAAAGATAATAAATATAAGCTTCTTCGATTTTTGCCGTTACAGTTACACTAACTAAAACATTTTAAAATAATTGGAAAAAGAATTTAAACTTGGTACTTTCAGTCCATATCAAATATGTATTCTATTATTCAGAGTAGCTTTGACTTTCTTTGTTTTACACTGTATAAGCGAAGCATTAATTAATTTTGCAGAAGTTAGAGAAAATTTTTACCAAGATTTCTTCGATGCCATCAATCTAGATGAAGAGTTTAATCTAACTGCTTTTTACAGCGGCATGCTATTAGGTATGGCTTCATTTTTACTTAATAAACTAGGTGAATTGAGCGGAAAAGTGAAAAGACAAAACTGGATAATTTTAAGTAGGATATTTTTATTTCTTACAATCGACGAGATTTTCCAAATACATGAATTATTTGTAATTCCAGAGTTAAGGCAATATGTGCACCCGTCTCTTGCTTCTATATGGGTTTTGCCTTATGGAGCGATCGCAGCATATTTTGCAATCAAGTTTTTCCCCTTCTTTATTTCTCAAGGAAGGAGAATGTTCCAAATTTCACTTGCATCAGGTGTCATTTATGTCACTGGAGCTATAGGGATGGAGGCATTTAATAGTTGGCTCGTTACGGCAGGAGAAATATCACGGCGAGGATTTTGGTATGAAGCAATTTCGGGGATCGAAGAATTGCTTGAAATGACAGGAATTATTTTTTTTATATATGGGCTCTTGCTTGAACTAATGAAGCGTAAAAAAAATTTAAGTTTTAAATTTTCAATAGCTAACAATTAATAGTGATTGGCAACTTTCCTGTGATGAACAGCTGTTTTGCATGATAAGTCAGAGACATTACCGTTTTTAACGATTCCGTAAATTATCCAATGATCTGGAGTCTCTAGTCTTGAAGTCACTTTACAATCTAAAAAAGCAAGTGAGTCTGAAAGAACTGGTCCTCCTTCTGCGATGTGACTAATTACATCTACGTCCGCAAATCTATCAGCACCAGGAGCAAATCTTTTTAAAAAATGTCTAAACATTTTTTGATAGTTGTCTTCCCTCAATATATTCACAACGAAACCTTTTCCAACTTGCATGTATGATTCAATAGCTCTATCTTTTGCTACTGCAACTGTAATACCTGGTGGAGAAAAACTTGCTTGACTCACCCAACTAGCGACCATTGCACTTTGTCTGAATGTCGAACCTTCTCCTTGGCTAGCTGTTACTACATATAATCCTCCACTTAATCTGCCTAAAGCTTTATCTAAATTAGAATCAAGGCTCTTAATGGAGGCAATATTTTTCTTTTTATTAATCAATTGACCTAAATCAGTTCCAGCTTCCTCGAATTGTTGATAAATAATAGGATCTGGAATATTTTTAACTCTTAGAGGCGAGAAGGCTTCTTTCTGTCCCAGTTCTCTTAACTTACTTGCTAGAGAATCTATTGGCTCATCATTTCCTCCAAATGCATCATAAACAGCTGTAAATTGTTTAGGCTTTAATGCCGCAAACAAAGTACCCAGAGATTCTTTGAATTCATTATCTGAATGAACTGGCCATGTGGGAATAATCACTGCTTTTGCTTCTGAAATTAAACCTGTCAATTCTTGAGGGTCAGAAGATCTTAAATCAATTAATTGGACTTGAGCATCTGCTTTACTTATTCCATGAGATATTGCTTGGCTTAGTCGATCACAGTAGCCATAATCGCTTATGTAGCAAACTGCTGCAAATTCGTTTCCCTTACTTTTATTACTACTCCATTCTAGATATTTTCCTTTCCAAAAATTGACTTGATTATGAAGCAAAGGACCATGACCTACGGCTATTGTTTTTAATTCAGGTAGCTTATCTATTCTTTTAATTGCCTGAAGAACGCTTCTAGCGTTTGGACCCATTAGGCAATCGTAATAAAAACGGAAATCATCGTATATTTCTTTTTGATCAGTGTCAAAAAATTCGTCAGAACAATAATGGAGTCCAAATGCATCGCATGTATAAAGCACATGCGTGCTGTGATCATATGAAAATATAGTATCTGGCCAATGTAAATTTGGTGCACTTATAAATTCAATGTTATGTTCTAAACCACTATTAGGATTTGTTCCGAGATTTAAAAACTCTCCACTCTTAACCTCTAGACGCTTAAAGGGAATATGTATTTGGTCTTCAATGAATTTAAGGGCTAATTTTGATCCAACTACTGTGATATTTTGGTTTAATTCTAAAAGATTACCTATTAAACCAGAATGATCAGGTTCTGTATGGCTTGTAATTAGATAATCAACTTCTTGCGGATTGACTTTTTTCAGTAATTCTTCAAACCATAATTCTTCAAACTTTGCGTGACTAGTATCAATAATTGCTATTTTTTCGCCTTTAATAATAAAACTATTGTAGGTAGTTCCATTTCTTAAACCAAATTCAATATCAAATCTGCTACGATCCCAATCAAGAGATCTAATGGCATAAGAATCATTAGCGAAGTATTGAGATTGAACTGTCAACTTGTTATTTATTTGTGCCAATTTAGGATTACTGGTCTGGGCAGAGGCTATCATAAGATAATTCGCTTTATAAAATAACTTTAGTTATATAGAATATAGATCCGTGTGATCATTTTTGCGAAATAACCGAAATTACGCTTTTCTTTAATTTTTATTCTTCTCATTCTGGATAAATGACATCTCAACTAGTTAAAAAAATAATTACTGGAGATGAGATAAGAAATGCTTTTTTAAATTTTTACAGTGAAAAACTACATAAAATTATTCCAAGTGCATCTTTAATTCCGGATGATCCCACGGTTATGCTCACAATTGCTGGAATGCTGCCTTTTAAACCAGTTTTTTTGGGTTTAAAAGAGAGACCATCAAAAAGGGCTACTTCTAGTCAAAAGTGTATAAGAACAAATGATATAGAAAATGTTGGAGTTACAGCAAGACACCATACTTTTTTTGAAATGCTTGGAAATTTCTCTTTTGGAGATTACTTTAAACGAGAAGCAATTCAGTGGGCTTGGGAATTAGTTACTAATATTTATCAACTTTCTAGTTCAAATATAATCGTAAGTGTCTTTCACGAAGACGAGGAGTCGGAGAAAATTTGGAAAGAAGAAATTGGTATTCATCCAGATAGAATAGTAAAACTTGGTGAAAAGGATAATTTTTGGTCCTCAGGAAAAACTGGCCCATGTGGTCCTTGTTCTGAACTTTATTATGATTTCAATCCTGAGAAAGGTTTGAACGATTTTGACTTAGAGGATGGAGATCGTTTTATTGAATTTTATAATCTTGTATTTATGCAATATAATCGTGACTCTAATGGAAAATTAACAGATTTAAAATTTAAAAATATTGATACGGGAATGGGTCTCGAGAGAATGGCGCAAATTCTGCAAAAGAAAAGCAATAACTACGAAACTGATTTGATATTTCCGATTATTCAGAAGGCTTCTGAGATTTCAAGTATCGATTATTTTTCTTCAGATGAGAGAACTAAAATCTCTTTCAAAATTCTCGGTGATCATACAAGAGCCGTCATACATTTAATTTCTGACGGAGTTTTAGCAAGCAATCTTGGAAGAGGATATATATTAAGAAGGCTCATCAGAAGAATGGTTCGTCATGGGAGATTATTAGGCATAAAAAAAGAGTTCTTGTCAGATATCGCAAGAGTAGGGATTAAATTAATGGAAAATAATTATCCAGATTTAAAAAATAATAATGAATTAATATTGAGTGAGATAAAAATTGAGGAGGAAAGATTTAGAGAAACTCTCGAGAGGGGAGAGAAATTGCTAGATGAGATAATTTCTTCAGGACAGAAATTAATTTCTGGTTTTAAAGCTTTTGAACTCTATGATACTTATGGTTTTCCATTAGAACTGACAGAAGAAATTGCCGAAGAACATAATATCAACGTTGATGTAGAAGGTTTTAAGAAAGAAATGGATGTACAAAAAGAGAGAGCTAAAGCTGCTTCAAGTAATATTGATTTAACTCTTGAGGGTTCATTAGAACGAGAAATAGATTCATTCAGTAAAACTATTTTTAATGGTGAAGTTTCCCTAGATTCAGAAGCAAAAATTCAAGGTATTTTTCTTGATTCAAATTTAGTCAAGAAGGCATTTGAAGGCCAAAGAGTTCAAATTGTTCTTGATCAAACTTCTTTTTATGGAGAATCTGGGGGCCAAGTTGGAGACAATGGAATAATTTGTACCATAGATGCAGAAGTAATCGTTGATAAAGTTATTCGTAAAAAAAATGTCTTCTTGCACTATGGAATAGTGAAAAATGGAATATTTACTGTTGGACAAATAGTTAAAACTATTGTTAACCCCGCAAAGAGAGCTAGGGCTTCTGCAAATCATACAGCTACACATTTATTACAATCTGCTCTCAAAGAAGTCGTTAATAAGAATGTTAGTCAAAAAGGTTCATTGGTCGCATTTAATAAATTAAGATTTGATTTTAATGCCTCTCAGCCAGTATCAGAAGATCAAATTAGGAAAGTTGAGTCTCTTATAAATTCTTGGATTATTCAGAATCATTCACTTGTTATCAAACATATGCCTAAAAGTGAAGCTTTAGAGAGGGGCGCATTGGCAATGTTTGGAGAGAAATACGGTGATGAGGTAAGAGTTGTAGATGTACCTGGTGTATCTATGGAACTATGTGGTGGTACACATGTTAAAACTACATCTGAATTAGGTTGTTTTAAAATTATTAGTGAAGAAGGAATCTCATCTGGCGTACGTAGGATAGAAGCATTATCAGGCCAATCAGCTTTCGACTATTTCAGTGAAAGAAATTCTTTGGTTAATCAACTAAGTGATTTGTTAAAAGCAAATCCAGGACAACTTTTTGATAGGGTTAATAATCTGCAATCAGAACTAATAAATAAGAATAAACAGATTCAAAAAATGAAAGATGAAATTGCATATTTTAAATATTCTTCTCTTCAATCATCAGCAGAAACAGTGAGTTCTTTTTCAATTTTAGTAAATCAGATTGATGGTTTAGATGGAAATTCTTTGCAATCTGCAGCACTGCATTTAACTTCTCATTTAGGCGACAAAGCAATAGTGATCCTTGGGGGAATACCAAATCCAGAAAACAGAAAGTTGTTATTTGTAGTTTCTTTAAGTGATGATGCAGTAAAAATAGGATTGCATGCCGGTAAATTAATAAATGAGATTGCAAGAATTTGTTCGGGAGGTGGAGGAGGGAAGCCTAACTTTGCTCAAGCAGGTGCTAAAGATATTGATAAGTTAAGTGAGGCTTTAGATTATGCTAAAAATCATTTGCAAAAAACATTAGAAAGTTATTCAGATAAATAACTACTTTTTCTGAGACTCATTTCGATTTGGTCAATTAATTTCCTTGCTTCTTCAATGGTTAATTTTTTTTGATCAATTGCAGATTCAGTATTAATTCTTATAGATTCAACCAAAGAAGCTGAACTGTAATCTAATAATTGTAAAATTTCAGATTTACTGTCCTCTCTAATAATATTTTTGACCTTATATGTATTATCTTGATTTATATCTATATGAACAACATTTGTATTTCCAAATAAATTGTGCAAGTTTCCCAATGCTTCTTGATAGGCTCCAGTCATAAAAATTCCAATTAGATAATCTTTATCTAGTTCTGGCTTATGTAAATTGAGTAATGATTTAATCTTCCCATCATCAATAAAATTATTTAGTTTCCCATCTGAATCACAAGTTAAATCTGCAAAGTTGCCTTTGCAAAAAGGTTCTTCTAAGTGCCTATGAATTGGTACTATTGGAAAAATCTGATTGATTGCCCAGCTATCGGGAATAGATTTAAAGATAGATAAATTTGCATAATAAGTTGATGCAAGAGTTTCAGTAATTTCAGATAAATCAGGGTGATTGATTTCATCATTATTCAAGTTATTAGAAATTTCTTTTGCGCAAGCCCAGGTCAGTTCCTCTGCATAACCGCGTTCTTCTAAACTTAAAAATCCTAATCTAAAGGCAACTAAGCAATCTTCTTTAAACTTTTTTGCATCATTCCATAGTTCAATTATTTGAGATAAATTTATTTTTTTATTTTTAAGTTTTTTTAATTCATTGAAAGTTTCAAGTAAATTTGAAACGATTAATTGTTGATCTTTTTTATCAAAAATTTGTATTTTAGAATTTACATGGCTTGTTCCTAGGACATTAAAAATTAAAACAGAACAATGACTAATTATTGCTCTTCCACTTTCTGAAATTATGGTTGGATGCTTGATATTATTTAATTCACATGAATCTTTAATGGTTGCAATTACATCGTTAGCATAATTTTGAAGAGAATAATTAGTAGAGGTGTTGGAGGAGGTTTTAGTTCCATCAAAATCTATTCCCAATCCTCCTCCAACGTCGATATATTGCATTGGGGCTCCTAGTTTGCATAGTTCAACATATATTTGACTCGCTTCTTGTAATGCATCTTTGATAACAGCAATATCACTTATTTGACTTCCTATATGAAAATGGAGCAATTTCATTTCGTTTATAAGATTTGCTTCTTTAAGTTCTTTTATTGTCGAAATAATTTCTGGGATTGATAATCCAAATTTGGAATTATCTCCAATAGATTTGCCCCATCTACCACTACTTTTACTTGATAACTTTGCTCTAATTCCTATCAATGGAGTCGCGTTAAGTTCTTGAACTACTTGAATAATTCTTTTTACCTCATCTCGTTGTTCAATAACTATTATTGGATTTTTGCCGAGTTTTCTGGCCAAAGTAGCAATCTCAATATATTTCTTATCTTTATATCCGTTGCATATTAATAATGAACTTTGGTTTTCAAGAAGTGCAAGGCCAATTAATAGTTCTGATTTACTTCCCACTTCTAAACCAAAATTCCATTGGCTCCCAAACTCTATTATTTTTTCTAGTACATTTTTCTGTTGATTACATTTGACAGGGAAAACGCCTTGATAAATATTCTCATATTTGTAGGTTTTTATAGCTTTTAAAAAAGCATCATGTAGTGCATTTATTCGATCTTTCAAGATATCGTTAAATCTTATGATTAATGGAGAATTTATTTCTCTACTTTTAAGTTCTTTGACAAGTTTGTAAAGATCAATCTTATTTTCAGATTTTATATCTTTAGTTACTGAAATATTTCCTTTGGAATTTATAGAAAAATATCTATCCCCCCATTTGTCTATGTTGTAAGTCGAAATACTATCTTCAATAGTCCAAATATTCTTTAATTTTTTCGGCTCAAAATTGGTCAATTTATGTCTAAGTGATTAATAGATGTTTTTGAAAATAACTCAAAACAATATCTTTTATTTTAATGATTACTTGCCAAGTTACCACCCAAAAGTTGAATATACATAGAGTGATTATTAACTAAATGACCCAAGAGAGAACCTTTATTGCAATTAAACCAGATGGAGTTCAAAGAGGATATGTTGCTGAGATTATTGGCAGATTTGAAAAAAAAGGATTTAAATTGGTTGGATTAAAGCAATTAATCCCTTCAAAAGATCTTGCTCAAAATCATTATGGCGTCCATAAAGAAAGACCCTTTTTTGGTGATTTAGTAAACTTTATTTCAAGTGGTCCTGTTGTCGCAATGGTGTGGGAAGGCGAAGGAGTTATTTTGAGTGCTAGAAAAATTATAGGTGCAACAAAACCTCTTGAAGCAGAGCCAGGAACAATTAGAGGTGATTTAGCTATTGATATTGGGAGGAATATTATTCATGGTTCTGATGGAGAAGATACTGCAAAATTTGAAATTGATCTATGGTTTAACGAAAAGGAATTATGTGAGTGGGAAACTTCTGATGCTAAATGGCGATCTGAAAATTAAAATTTAAACATCGAATCTATTTAAACTAAATTTCTCTAAAAAGATTTTTTCTGTATCTTTGAGCCTCTTATTTTCAACTATTTTCAAGAGAAGATCACTTGTTATTGCAGAAAACAAAACTCCATTTCTGTAATGTCCTGTAGCTATAATAAGGTTTTCAATTTTTGACTTTCCTATTATTGGTTTTAGGTCTGGTGTGCAAGGTCTAAATCCCCACCAATGTTCCATTTGTGGCCAATTAATAGCTTCTGGTAATAAGGAGCAAATACCTTCTTGCAGTTGTTTTATTCCATGAGGAGTATTACCCTGATTAAATTTAGAATCTTTTTCAACTGTCGCTCCAACGATAATAAGTCCATCATCACGGGGAACTAAATAAGTTTTTGGACCAAAAATAACTCTTTTCAAAAAATTTGTTGGACCTTGTATTGATAGCATTTGTCCCTTTACAGGAAAGACTGGAATCTTATTAAAAATTTTTTTACTCCAAGCACCGCCGCATATAATTGCTTTTTCGCATTTAATTTTTTTTAGTTCCCCAGTGGCACATAAAACTGTTGCACCTGTAATTTTGTTTTTTTCTAATGTCAAATCCTCTACTTCTGATCCTTCTTGAAATTCGACTCCGTGCAAGGAGCATGCTCTCTCAAGAGCACGCATCAGTCTTCTTCGATTATCTATTTGACCATCTTGTTCAAAAAGTAAACCATGTTTCCAAATAGAATTCATTCCATTAATTTCTTTTTGAAGATCTTCGTGATTTAAATATTTTCCATATTCATAAGTAGGAAACTCTTCAAGATCTTCTTTGTTTTTAAAAGGAACTATTATGCCACATTTTTTTAAACCGCATTTAATATTGCTATCTTGTTCAATACTTTTTATCCACTTTGGAATTAGACTTTGGCTTTCTTGGCCAAATTTTAGTAATTCATTTTCGAGCCCTTCGGCATGAGTAGCTAACATTCCAGCAGCAACAAATCCAGCTGATTCATTTCTGTTTTTGCTTAAAACTAAAACTTTGAAGTTATTTCTAGAAAATTCATAAGCAATAGATAAACCTAAAAGTCCCCCGCCAATAATTAATATTGAATTTTTGGTTTCTTGTGTCATTTAATAATTAATATTTTATTTGTGTTTTGGTCCTCTTTTCATTTATATCCAATAATATTAATGAAGAGACTTTTGATAATGAACAATTTGGAATCTTGGGAAGCTGTGATTGGTTTGGAAACTCATGTACAGCTTAATACGAAAAGTAAAATATTCACATCTGCGTCAACAGCTTTTGGTGATGCACCTAATACGCATATAGATCCTGTAGTTTGTGGGTTACCAGGAACTCTTCCAGTTTTGAATGAGACTGTTCTGGAGTATGCTGTAAAAACTTCATTAGCATTAAATTTAAATGTCGCAGAACATTGTAAATTTGATAGAAAACAATATTTTTATCCTGATTTGCCTAAAAATTATCAAATTTCACAATTTGATGAGCCACTAGCTGAAAATGGCTGGTTAGAGGTTGAAATAATAGAAAAGGACAAAGAAACTTATGTTAAAAAAATTGGAATAGAAAGGCTGCATATGGAAGAAGATGCCGGTAAGTTAGTTCATTCAGGTAGCGACAGATTAGCTGGTTCTAAGTATTCCTTAGTTGATTACAATCGTGCTGGGATAGCACTTTGTGAAATTGTAAGTAAACCAGATATAAGGACAGGTAAAGAGGCATCAGAATATGCTTCTGAGATTAGAAGAACAGTTAGATATCTTGGAGTATCCGATGGAAATATGCAGGAGGGTTCATTAAGATGTGATGTCAATATTTCAGTTAGAAAAGGACCTAATGCTCCTTTTGGTACCAAAGTAGAAATTAAGAATATGAATTCATTTTCTGCAATTCAAAAAGCTTGTGATTATGAAATAGCCAGACAAATAGAAGTTTATGAAAATGGAGGAAAAATTTTCCAAGAAACAAGGCTTTGGGATGAAGCTAAGCAATTAACAAAAAGTATGAGATTAAAAGAAGGAAGCAGTGATTATAGATATTTTCCTGATCCTGACTTAGGACCGATTGAAATAACAAAAGCCCAAAAAGAAATATGGTTTAAAGAATTACCTGAATTACCTTCAAAGAAAAGAAATAAATATGTGAGTCAATTTGGATTGTCCGCATATGATGCAAGGGTAATTTCTGATGAAATAAGCATGGCAAACTTTTTTGAAGAAACAGTAGCTTATGGTGCTGAGCCCAAACTTGCTTCAAATTGGATAACAAGTGATATTGTTGGCTATTTAAAATCAAATAAACTTAGTTTTAGTGAATTGAAGCTTAGTCCTGAAAATCTTGCTGAAATGATTAGCATGATCTCAAATAAAACTATCAGTGGGAAAATTGCAAAAGAAATTTTACCTGAACTTGTCCAAAAAAATATTTCTCCGAAAAATCTTGTCGAAGAAAAAGGGTTAGCAATGATATCTGATTCTTCAAGTATTTTGCCAATAATTAATGAACTTATAACTGAATATCCAAATGAAGTACAAGCATTTAAAAATGGTAAAACCAAATTACTTGGGTTTTTTGTTGGTCAACTTATGAAAAGAACAAAAGGCAAAGCTGACCCTAAACTTGCAAATAAACTTCTTGTGGAAAAGTTGAATGGCTAAATCATCAAAGAAGCTCTCTTATTGTCTTAATCCATTTATTTTGATTATCTGAATTATCTAAAATAATGTCTGAAAATTTTCTTTTTTCTTCAAAGCTTAATTGAAGATTTATTGATTCGTATGCTTCTTTTTCACTAATTTTATCTCGTTTAATTAGTCTTTGTTTTTGTATTTCTATTGGACATTCAACAAGCCAAATTTCAGTGCATATATCTTCAAATTTTGCTTCAAATAATAATGGAATAACCATTACAATAGTTTGATTGTTCATGTATCGAGTGCATTCTTCGATCATTTTTTCTTTAACTAGGGGGTGAAGCAGTTTTTCAATCCATTCTTTACTTTTTGGATGTTTAAAAATAATGTTTCTTAAAAGTTTTCTGTTTATAGCCTTCTCTGTATTTTTCTTATTATCAATTATTTGATTCCCAAAATATTCTAAAATTTTTTTATATCCGTATGTATTTGGTTTGATCAATTCTCTTGATAAATTATCTGCATCTAATATCGGAATGTTTTTATGTTCTCTAATGTAATTTGTTATTGTGGTCTTTCCACTAGCAATACCTCCTGTTAAACCAATTCTTCTTTGGTTATTTTTTAATTTTCTAAGAATATCCATATATTTAATAATAATCTAAGTACCTGTTTCTTTAGTATTAAAGAGCAGTTAGTATGAATTAAAAATACCAAAAAGTTTGAGCCAGTTAGATTACAATTGGTCCTTTGTTGATGACAGTAAGGCAACACCCAAGGGGTTTCTTTTTGCTGGGATATCTGCTGGATTAAAAGCTTCTAATAAAAAAGATTTAGCACTAATACTCGCTCCAGAAGGCAGTATTTTTAGTGGGATGTTTACCCAATCAATAGTTCGCGCTTCATGTGTGGATATTTGTGAGGAAAGGATTAAAAGAGCTTCTGGTTTTGTCCGAGCAATACTAATTAATTCTGGTCAAGCAAATGCTTGCACTGGAAATCTTGGAATTCAACATATTAAAATTGCTACTGCCAAGATTGCGAAACTTTTAGGAATAAAAGAAGAAGAAGTTTTAATGTGCTCAACTGGTGTAATTGGTGTTCCTATTCAAATCAATGATTTAGTAAAAAATTTACCTAATTTAGTTAGTGATCTAAACCTCAATAATTTTCAAAATGCAGCAGAAGCAATTTTAACTACTGATTTGACTTTGAAAAAAGTTTTAATAGAGACGATTATTCAAGGAAGAAAAATAAAAATAGCAGGATTTGCAAAAGGTTCAGGAATGATTTATCCCAATATGGCTACAATGCTTGCTTTTTTAACCTGTGATGCAAGTATTCAAAAAGAAGAATGGGACAAAATGATTTCTAATGCGGTTAAGAAATCTTTTAATGCAATATCAGTTGATGGAGAGACAAGCACAAATGATTCTTGTATCGGAATAAATGCAGGAGAGAAAATTGAAAAAAGGTTTTTTCCAATTATTCAAAAAGGGATTGATATTGTTTGTCAAAACTTGGCAAAAAGTATTGCAAGGGATGGTGAGGGAGCAAATTGTCTATTAGAAGTTTTGGTTCAAGGAGCAAAAAATACTGATGATGCAATTATGCTCGCAAAATCTATCTGTAATTCTGCGTTGGTAAAAACCGCCATACATGGCTGTGATCCTAATTGGGGGAGAATTATCTCTGCTGGAGGTAAATCTGGAGTTAAATTCAACTTAAATGATGTTGATTTGTATATTGGTGATGCTCAGATTTTGGAAAAGGGCAAGGTAAATAATTATGACTCGCAAAAAGTCACTGAGTATATGAAATCAAGAATGAAAGGTAGATATTTAGTTGATGATATTGTAAAAATTACTATTAATCTCAATTCTGGCGCATCTAAAGGTACTGCTTGGGGATGCGATCTTTCTAAAAAGTATGTTGAAATAAATAGCGAATATACTACTTAAGTTTTAGGAAATCTATTGGTAGATATTCATTTATATAAAGAAATAGTATTGTTAAAGTTCCAATTACTGAACCAACAAAACCTCCAAAAAAATTAACTAATAATCCAGATTTTGTAATTATTGTTTCTTCTTTTTTTTCTTTTTCAAAATTAGGTGAATCAACTACTTTTAAGCGCTGATTGGTTGTTGGTTGTTTAAGTTGTTGGTGTCGGATGAGGGCTTCGAAATCAGGCATGGAATTTGTGAGGCAATTGAACAATAAGCAGACCAGCCCGTCATTCGACGAGGATCTGATCTACCTAAATCGTCTACAGCTTCAAATACTGCATTACCTGAGGCTTCTGCTTTATCAAATGCTGAAAGTAAGGGTATAAATGTATCAAAAACATATAAACCAAAATTTTCTAGAGCTGCTTTGGCTTGTTGCGCTGCTTTTTGCTGTCTAAAATCAACCTTAACTATTACTACTGCATGGTTAACCTTTAAATTTTTTAATAAATTAGCTAATTCAACAGTCAACTCTACTGATCTTGCTTTTGCAGTTGTAGGTAAGATAACTAAATCTGAACCATACGCTAAGTGTTTAAGTTCTTCTTCATCGCTGCTAGCCTGTCCATCAGTTATAACAATTTCTGATGATCTTGATGCTTTAGCAGCAGAACTGACTGGGAAAACTGGAAATGGAAGATTGCCTCTCGATGCGTACGCTAATGCAGATCTATTCTTGTCGGCATCGACTATACAAACTTTTTTACCTTCAGAATGCCAAACGCTAGCAAGATGAATACTTGTGCAAGTTTTGGCTACTCCACCTTTTTGTCCGCAAACGGTAATGAACAATTTTTTATTTTATTTCCCTTACTTTGGAGAATAATTTCTTAATGTCAAGAGAATTTGATTTTTAATTATTTAAAACTTATTTTTTGAAATATTTTAAAAAGTTAATATTAATAGATAACCTTATAAAGTCACTTATTTGTATAGGCTAGTGAAGAAAAGAATAGGATTAGGTACATGGTCTTGGGGGAATAAGCTTTTTTGGAATTATCAATCTACAAATGACGATGATTTACGTGAGACATTTAATGAAGCATTACGAAGAGGTTTTGATCTAATTGATACTGCAGATTCTTATGGTACTGGGAATTTTCAAGGTAGAAGTGAATTATTGATAGGCAAATTTTTATTAAATACTCCTTCAGCAAAGAAAAAAAGAATTCAAGTAGCAACCAAACTAGCACCTTATCCGTGGAGAATCGGTAATAGAGGTTTTAATAAACCTTTTTTGAAAAGTTTAGAAAGACTAAATAACAAATTAGATATAGTGCAATTACATTGGTCAACTGCTAAATATAGTCCTTGGCAAGAATTAGGACTGTTGAATAATCTTTGTGATTTAAAAGATCAAGGCTTTGATTTTCAAATCGGCTTATCAAATATAGGCCCTAAAAGATTGACTAAATTAATTGATTTCTTGGCAAAAAGAGATCAGAGCCTGAAAAGTGTTCAGATACAGTTTTCTTTGCTTGCTCCCGAATTAGGAAAACAATATCAGGTAAAAAAAATTTGCGAAGAAAATAATATTGATTTCTTTGCTTATAGTCCTTTGTCATTTGGAGTACTTTGTATTGATCCAGATCAAGAAGAATATAAAGAAAAAAGTTTTATTCGTAATGCTTTATTTGAAAACTATAAAAAACCAACATATGAATTGCGGAGGTGTCTAAAAAGGATTGCGAATCATAGATCAGTTTCCCAAGCGCAAGTAGCAATTAATTGGTGTTGTTATCAAGGAACAATTCCACTCGTTGGAATGCGAAAAAAATCTCAAGTTATAGATGTATCGAATGTATTCAATTGGAATTTAAATAAAAATGAATTTAAAATACTACAGGAAGTTTCAAAAAATTGTTTAAAAAAAATGCCTAAAAATCCTTTTTCTAGTATCTAATTGTATTTTTAGGTAGATATCTTCTTATTTTTTTTTATTTGACAACTACTATTCCATAGTTCAGTGGGAAATTTCTCACCAGTAAATCTAATAACTTTAGGCTTGAGATTTATGATCAAGTCATTTAGTTTTTTATTATTTTCCATTTTGCATTATTGGAGTTTTTAATAAGATAAATTAATTTAAAACTTATCTTCTCAGTATTTATACTTATTAAATTAAAAAAATTCCTTTTAATACAAGCAATTGCAGCAATATTTACACACTAATAAATTATCTACTACAACATTTTATTTATTTAAAAAAGTGGAGTCCTTCCAGACTCCTCGTATCATTTGGTTGATAAGGCTGATATGACCCCATCTCCTTTAGGATCAAGCAGCAACTGGTGCTGTTTGACGGGAGAAACTAACGATTTTGTTAGCGTTTGTGTTTTTGCTCTAACCGAGCCGGCTTCAGTCACCTTCCTTATGCCCCGTCGAAACCATTACAACCCCAAATAGTGGAGTTGAGCGGAATCGAACCGCTGTCCGAAACATCGGTTGAGATCACCTAGTCCAATTGGACATTTATATTCTGACAGGCAAAATGAGTATTGAATAGTTTTTTTAAATTTTTATCGTATATGAACGTAGTGGCATCCGCTCCAGAGGGATTAGAAATATACTTAGCTAAGGAAATTTCAAATTTAGGTGGCTTTAACATTAAGACTCATAAAAGATTTATCAATTTTGAATGTGATTTTGAAACCTTTTATAGAGTTCATTTTTATTCCAGATTAGCTTTTCGTTTTTATAGGGAGATTACCAGTTTTAATTGCTATGACAAGCAATCTTTATATGAGGGGGTTAAAGATTCATTTGATTGGTTAAATTGGTTGCACTATGAAAAAACGTTTAATGTTCAAGTAACTGGGAAAACATCTTCCTTAAGTCATACACATTTTACTGCTCTTGAAGTAAAAAATTCTATAACTGATTTGCAAAAGGCAGTTTGGAATAAAAGATCAAATATTTCTTTAAATGATCCTGACTTTATCATTCATCTTCATCTAAATAATAATAAAGCAATTATTAGTCTTCAAAGCAGCGTGGAAAGCTTACACAAAAGAGGCTATAGACCCGCAGTTGGAAATGCCCCATTAAAAGAAAATTTAGCTTCTGGATTGATAAATATGACTCAATGGAATGGCAAAGTCCCATTAATTGATTTTATGTGTGGCTCGGGAACTTTTTTAATTGAGGCAGTTAACCAATTTCTTGAAGTACCCATAAATATTGATCAAGTATATCTTTTTGAGAATTGGTTGGATTTTAGGAGGGATATTTATCTTAATGAAAAAAATAAGGCAAAAAATAAAATTATAAATTATGAAAAATTACCAACAATAATAGGCTGTGAAATTAATAAAAAGGTTTTTGAGCAGGCAAAAGTAAACATATCATTGGCTGGACTAGAAAATTATATTGAACTTATAAATCATGATTTTTTAGAACTCCAATTGAAATCTACACCTGGTATCGTTGTGTGTAATCCTCCATACGGCAAAAAATTAGGTGATGAAAATGAATGGATTTCTTTATACGAACAAATGGGAATCTTCCTAAAGAATAATTTTTCAGGTTGGGAGTTTTGGCTGCTAAGTGGAAATCCAAAATTAACAAAATATTTGAAAATGAAATCTTCATTGAAAATTCCCATTAGTAATGGAGGAATAGATTGTAGATGGATAAAATATTTAATAAGGTAACTTATTTTTTTCCTAAAACGGCTTTTGTTGTCTTACCTAAACCCTCTAATGTTTGTGGAAGATACGGCCCTTTGGCTAATTTTCCTCCAAGCTTCAAACTTAAGCCTGCAAGAAATAAATCGATAAATATTATTATTAATAAATTATATTCGATATTCCAGTTATTATATTTTGTGAGAAAAAGATAAAAAATTATATGGATGCTAATTAGGACTAACAACAATAATATGCTTCCAATTGCTAAAAATATTCCACCACTAATTAATCTTCTTTTTTCTCTATCTACTTCTTGAAGAGCTATTCTCACATGCAAATCCATCACTGAACTTGCAATCGCTGAAATTCTGGAGGCGGTATTTGTAAAGTTTTTATTTTTTGGTTTTTCCATATTATTTTCTGCCACTGTTTAGGAGAGTTCCTATTAGTAAACCAATACCAGCAGCAATAGCAATAGATAATAGAGGTTTTTTTCTTATTGGACTTTCTATTTTTGGTCTCAGTGTATTATTAAGTTCTTCTAATAATTCCTCTAATTGACTTTCGATAGGCTCAATTTTTTCTGTTATTTCCCAATTGTTTTCACTTATTGAATCAATGATTTCAAATAGTTGACTTTTTATTCTAATTGCTGAGGTTCCACTATGGCTAGCTATTACTTCAACTAAATCATCAATACTACCTTTTGTGGCTTCAAGGGTTTTTTGTGCAATGTTAGGCCATTTTTCTTTTATTAAAGGTATTAAATTGTCAATTTTCTCGAGTAACCATTGCTCAGAAATAACTTCTTTTTCAGGAAGATTAGAGTTATCTTCTTTTTCTTCTACTTCTTTGGGAGGATGGTGAATCTCCATTATTTAAACTTATTTATTTTAAGATTAGACCCTATTTTCTTAATTTGGAACCCTTATCTAAAGAATTGTGCGATTTATATAAAATAAAAACATATAAAAGTTTATTTACATTTTATTTATCTACTCTGTTCTGCAAGAAGGTTTTGTTAAGCTATTACTGAATTTATTAAATCAGTTTAAATTTCATCATGGATATTACATTTGCGTCATTAATTTTTGCATCTCGCACAATCCCTACAGATTTCGGATTAGTAGCGGCAGCAATCGCAGGAGCTGGAAGTTTGCTATTCATAGCTTTAAGATTTGTTCCTGATGCAAGTAATTAAATAACAGGAACCATTTCTAAGAAAATATATCTTTATCTCAACTTTGTTTTGAAAATATATTCGATTTATTTATCAACTAGATAATGAATAGATGGGTTTTACTTGAACATAAAGTTTACTCTACTAATTCTGTAGATATACATTATGATTTTCTTATTGAAAATGGAATAGACTGTTTAACTTGGAAATTTTTAAAACTACCTTTATTAAATCAAGCTTCTGTAGAAATTTCTAAGCAGCCAAATCATAGACTTGTATGGCTATCCAGAATAGAACATGAACTTTCTGATAATAGAGGGTATGTAAAAAGAATTGATCATGGAATATTTAAAAACGTTTCTGATAAATTGAATCCTGAATATTATCTATTCATTTTGGATGGTGAGCTTCTTTGTGGTTTGTTTGAAGTTTCGGCTAATTTTTGTAGATTGACCAAAAATTATTAATATTCATTTATAAATAAACGTAATATTTCTATTGAGAATTTTTGCAAATTAGTTATTCTTATTTAGCTATTTAGACTTGAGATTGGTACATATCAATCAGGTCGAATTTGAAAATTTTAAATCTTTTGGGGGAAATGTAAAAATTCCTCTTGAAGAAGGTTTTACCGTGGTTACAGGTCCTAACGGTTCTGGGAAAAGTAATATTTTAGATGGAATTTTATTTTGTTTAGGGCTAGCTAATAGTAGAGGGATGAGGGCTGAAAGATTACCAGATCTAATAAATAACTCAAAAGTTAAAGAGGGTAAGTCATCAGAAACATCTGTATCGGTAAAATTTAATATTCAAGATTGGTCTCCTAGAGAGGACCTTCCCCCTTTGGAACTAGAAGAAGAAGAAATTACCCTTAATAAAGGTCAAAAAGAATGGTTAGTTACCAGGAAATTAAGGCTTATGCCAGGTGGCTCTTATGCTTCGACTTATACTTCTGATGGAAAACAATGTACCTTGCAACAAATACAGAAAATATTGAGGGATATTAGTGTTGATCCTGAGGGTAGCAATGTTGTTATGCAGGGTGATGTAACAAGAATAGTATCAATGAATAATAAAGAGAGGAGAAATCTTATTGATGAATTAGCGGGAGTAGCACTTTTTGATACAAGAATAGAACAAACTAATGCAAAACTAAATGACGTTTTCGAAAGACAAGAAAGATGTGAAATTTTAGAAAATGAATTACAATCTAGTAAAAATAAGCTTGAAAAAGAATGTGAAAAAGCTAAGCGATATAAGGAGTTAAAGGCAAAACTTCTGATTCTGATGGATTTAGAGAAAGTTCTTATATTTGATAAACAAGTTAAGCATATTGAATCTATAGAGAAAAAAGAAACTGAAATTGAAAAAAATAAAATATTATTTAATGACCAAAAACAATCCATTAGTAAAGAAATATTAGTTTTAGAAGATGCTTTGAAAATATTGGTTGAAGAACTTAAAGAGAAAGGAGAGGATACTTTGATAAAAGTGAATTCTGATATTGGAAGTATTAATTCTAGCTTGAGAGAACTAGATAGGATATCAAGTTTGAATAAAGAAGAAGGTATTAAATTACAAAAGCAGAGAGATGAAATTGTAATTTCTAAGAAGAATATCGAGTTAGAAAAGATGAAACAAGAAAAATTTGATGATAATTGTTTAAATCAATTGAACTTGCAAATTGATGATCTCACTTTAAAACATAAACTATCAAGAAAAAAACTTTCTGATGCGGCTGGAGAATCTGGAGAATTCTCAAAACAAAGTATTAAATTAAATGCTGAGCTTGAAAGTATAAAAAATCAAATTAATCCTTTAGAAATTAAAAGAAGGAAGGTTGAAGAAGAAATTGTTCATAATAATATTCAAAAAGATGAGATACTCTCCCAGATTGATGCCTTAGGCTTTGAAAAGCAGAAACTTTTTGAGGGAAATCAAAGAAAAAAAGAGACATCGGACACAAAGAATAAAAACTTAGCAAGTAATAGCTCAGAAATTAAATCTTTAAAAAATGAAATTGATTTATTAATTAAAACTAAATCAAGGCTAAACAATGAGCAATTAAGGCTTGAAAAGGATTTATCTAGATTCGAAAGCAGAAAGGAAGCTTTAAACGAATCTAGAGGTTCATATGCTCTCAGAATTCTGTTAGAGGCAGGGTTAGAGGGTATACATGGTTATGTAGCTCAACTTGGAGAGGTCAGTGAGAAAAATAGATATGCATTAGAAATTGCTGCTGGAAATAGATTAGGACAAATTGTTGTTGACAATGATTATATTGCCGCTAAAGCAATTGAAATCCTTAAAAAGAAGAAAGCGGGAAGATTAACTTTCTTACCTTTAAATAGAATTAAAAGTCAAAAAAAGAATAATGCAATTTCAAGATTTGAAAATAACAGGGAGAATGGGTTTATTGATAAAGCTATTAATCTAATTACTTTTGATGAAGTATATTCAGATGTTTTTCGGTATGTTTTTGGAGATACTTCGGTTTTTTCGGATTTATCCTCAGCTAGATTATCTAAACAAAAAAATAGGTTGGTTACCTTAAGTGGTGAATTATTAGAAGTAAGTGGTGCTATTACAGGAGGTAGTAAGTTAAATAAAGATTTGGCTTATAGGTTTGGAAGTAATAATGATATTGATGATTCAAGTCCTTTAAAAGAGAGATTATTAGTTATCGAAGAAGCTTTAAAAGAGTCAAATAATGATTTGATAAAAAAAAATAATAGACTTAGTAAATTAAATTCTAACCGCAGTCAAATAATTGAAGATTGTGCATCATTTAATAAAGAAATTGAAGTAAATCAAGACTCTCTCAAGTCTGTCTCTCAAAGAATGGAGGATTGTAAATCGAGATTAAATAAACTTGATGCAGCTAATAATTTATTAGTTAACGAGTTAGATCATTTAAAAAATGAATTGAAGCCTTATCATGATAAGTTTGATCAATTACAAGCCATTCAGAAGGCTAATTATGAAAAAAATCAAAAATCATCCTTAATATCTTTTAATAATGATTTTAATAATCTTGATAAAAAACTTGAATCACTTATTAAGGAGAGAGATGCATTGCTAGATAAAAAGAATCAATTTGCTTTAAATAAAGAGCGTATCAATAATTCATTAAAAATTACTTTACTACAAGAAAAAAACTTGCAGGAATCTATTAAACAACTTGCAATTTCTCATAGTGAATGGATAGAAAAAAGAGATGAATTTAAAAAAGAGCTCTTAGATCTCGATAAACAAAAAAATTCTCTGGAGCAGGATTTAGGTTTATTGAGAAGGAAAAGAGATGAATTAAATTCTTCAATTTCAAATAAAAGGCAAGAATATAATAACTATCTGTTGAAGCTTGAATATCTTGAAAGGGATATGCATTCTCTTAAAGAAGAAATGAGGAGCGAGAAAATAAAATTAGAAAATTATAAAAAAAATCTACCTAATCCTCACCCAAAGTTTGGAGAATATGAAGGGAAGAGTCTTGAATCCTTGCAAGCAGAAATCTCGGTTATAAATGCAAAATTACAAAGCTTAGAACCTGTTAATATGTTGGCCCTTGATGAATTAGAAGAATTAATTGATAGATTAAATGGTTTAAGAGAAAAATTAGAAATTCTATCTAATGAAAGATCTGAATTATTGTTGAGAATAGAAACAGTATCTACGATGCGTCAGGAGGCTTTTATGCAAGCATTTACAGAAGTTGATAAACATTTTAGAGAAATTTTTGCAAATTTATCTGATGGAGATGGATTTCTTCAACTTGAGAATCCTAATTCTCCTTTAGAAGGGGGATTAACTTTAGTAGCTCATCCTAAGGGAAAAAATGTCAGAAGATTAGCCTCTATGTCAGGTGGTGAAAAGTCGTTAACTGCTTTAAGTTTTTTATTTGCTTTGCAAAAGTATAAACCTTCACCTTTTTATGCATTAGATGAGGTTGATAGTTTTTTAGATGGTATAAATGTTGAAAGATTGTCAAAATTAATATCTAATCAGTCATCAAATGCTCAATTTATAGTCGTAAGTCATAGAAGGCCTATGATTAGTGCGTCTGAACGAACAATTGGGGTTGCGCAAGCAAGAGGTGCTAATACTCAAGTTCTTGGGTTACCAAATGCTGCATAAACACACTTTTTTAAATTTATACGTCAGAATGATAAAAAGAAATTTATGAGCTTGTCTAACACATCTGCTAATAAGAATCTCCCTAATTCTGTTCCTAGCGAACGTTTATGGTTAAGGTCAGAATTAATGGGTACACAAGTGATTACTACTGATACTGGGAGGAGGCTAGGCCTAGTTGGCGAAGTTGTTGTTGATATTGATAGAAGAGAGGTGGTCGCTTTGGGACTAAGAGATAATCCACTTACAAGATTTTTACCAGGTTTGCCCAAATGGATGCCTTTAGAAAGTATAAAGCAAGTTGGAGATGTCATTCTAGTTGACTCCCTTGATTCTTTGAGTGAGACTTTTTCTCCAGAAAGATATGGGAAGATAATTAATTGTCAAGTGATTACAGAGTCTGGACAACTTTTGGGAAGAGTTCTTGGCTTTTCTTTTGATATTGAGACTGGAGATTTGATATCTCTTGTTATGGGTGCTGTTGGTGTTCCGCTTTTAGGTGAGGGAGTTTTAAGTACTTGGGAAATTCCTGTGGAGGAAATTGTAAGTAGTGGTACCGATAGGATTATTGTTTACGAAGGTGCTGAAGAGAAATTGAAACAGCTAAGTAGTGGACTACTTGAGAAACTTGGAGTAGGGGGTTCTTCATGGGATGAAAGAGAAACAAATGGATACTCAGCAAATCTTGTTCCTGTTGAGAATCAGTTACTTTCAGGTTCTGAATCAGAGCAGCAAAACAATCTGATCGAGGAATATGAAGAAGTTGTTGAACAAGATGATTATGAAGATGATTATGAAGATGATTATGAAGATGAACTTGAATATGTTGAAATAAAGGATTCTTCAAAGGAAATAAATAACAGAAAAAAGCTATATATGGATAATGATTATTCTGATCAGATGGAGAATCAAAATAGTGTTAATCAGATAGATCAAAAAAACAATGTTGATTTTAATCAAAATAAACAGTCAACTACTAATTTTGCTTCAAAAAGACCAATTCAAAATGCAACTGAAACTTTAGATATTGAACCACTAGATGAACAAAATTTAGTTCAAGATAATAAAAAATCTGAAAACTTTGAAATTGATGATCCCTGGTAACTTATTAAAGTTTTTGTATTGAATTAATAATTATAGAAGCAAGTTTTTTTGCAGCACCTTTATCCCCTCTTTCTTTATGTAGATTATCCCTAATGCTTTTTAATTGATCTCTATTTTTAATAAGAAATAATACTTCTTTAGCAATTTTTCTTGGCGAAATATTACCTATTCTTTCAGGAACAATCATTCTTTTAGCTTTAATATTTGGCCAAGAAAAAAACTTCTTTTTTTTTAAATAAAAATTTTTAATTATAAAAGTTAGGAATCTATTTATGAATGAAATTTTTCCAATTATTCCAAAAATGCCATCCCATGCATTCATTATAGTTAAATGTTGAGTTGGTAGAACAACTAACATTGGAAGAGTAATTGCTGCTAATTCTGCAGTATTTGCTCCTACAGTTGTAATTGCAAGATCACATTCTTTTAATATTTCATAGCAGGGATGTTTCTTGATTAGAAAAATCTTTGTATTTTTTGATGTTTCAATTACATAATCAAAACGAGAGTCTTTTAGGTTTTTAATTGTTTTGATCTTTGATGAATAATATTTAGCAATTGGATTTTTGTTGCTTTGAAAAAATAAATATTCACTTTTATCAGTAGTTGGGGCAATCGGAATTATAAAATTTATATTTTGATTTTCTTTAGCGATATGATCTGCAACTTCTAAGAAGAAAGGAATTCCAACAGAAAGCTTTGCTTTCTTGGAACCAGGCAATAATGCTACATAGTTTTTGTCTTTATTTCTTAATGATATTTCGCTATCAAGTTTGATATCTGCCATCAAATCGCCAATTACTTTACATTTATATTTATATCTTTTAGGTATCAACTCTTTTACTTTTACATTCATAGCAGCAATTTCGTTGGTCCATTTAGGCCATCGCGAAACCCATTCAGCATATGTGATATTTAAATAACCTAATCTTTTAGCTAATAAAATGCTCCAGAATTGATCCCCACCAAGGAAAATAACCACACCTTTTTTGGGCCAATTAGCAAAAGAATGTGGTTTAATTAATAATTTCCAAAAACTTTGGGGTTTTGTAATTAATTCGAATTTATTCCATGAATTTGCAACTAAAAATTCTTTACCAGTGGCATTTGGGCAAGGAACAAGGACTAACCTAAGAGTGTAATCTTGTCTATCTTCATCACATAGTGATTTATTTATTTTGTTAAGCTCATCCAATACAGGATTTACCCATGTAGTTAATTCACCAGGACCATTGGAAATTATAACTACTGCAACTGATTTTTTTTTCATTGCAGTTAAACCAGAATACATTAAATGCGGACGGCGAGACTTGAACTCGCAAGGCCGAAGCCACACGCTCCTTAGACGTGCGCGTCTACCAATTCCGCCACGTCCGCAAAGGGTTTTTAGCAACCTTGATATACCAAAACCTCTAAAATATCATACATTATTGGCTGAAATAAGCATGTAGTTCTAAAAGAGTATTTTTAAATATCATGAATAATTTTTCTATTGCATAAAAAAAATATTTATACATATATAACGTTCGAGGTTGTATTGTAAAAAATGTCCTCTGATCACTAAAAAATTTTGTTGAATACTTTGGCAAATAATTTTTTATTTTAAGTCATTTCATTTCTTCAATTTAATTTTCATAATGGTTGAAAAAGTTTTAATTGCTAATCGTGGAGAAATAGCTTTACGAATTGTCAGAAGTTGTAGGGAACTAGGTATTGCAACCGTAGCAGTTTATAGCACTGTAGATAAAAAAGCATTGCATGTTCAGCTTGCTGATGAAGCGGTTTGTGTCGGAGATTCATTAAGTAATAAGAGTTATTTAAATATTCCAAATATACTTGCTGCTGCTACATCGAGAGGAGTTGATGCTATTCATCCTGGGTATGGATTTCTTGCTGAAAATGATAAATTTGCCGAGATGTGTAACGATCACGGCATAGTTTTTATTGGTCCATCTCCTAAAGCTATTAGATCTATGGGAGATAAATCTACAGCAAAAGAAACTATGGAAGCAGTTGGAGTTCCAACAGTACCTGGTAGTAAAGGCTTGTTATCTAACGTTGATGAGGCTTATAAATTAGCAGATGAAATCGGCTATCCGGTAATTATTAAAGCAACTGCTGGAGGAGGTGGAAGAGGTATGAGGTTGGTTGAAAACTCTGATAATCTTGAAAAAATGTTTAAAGCAGCTCAAGGTGAAGCAGAAGCAGCTTTTGGTAATGATGGTTTATATATGGAGAAATTTATAAAGAAGCCAAGACATGTAGAAATTCAAATTTTGGCGGATAGGTCCGGTAATGTTGTTCATTTAGGAGAGCGAGATTGTTCAGTTCAAAGAAGACATCAGAAGTTACTAGAAGAGTCTCCTAGTCCTGCAATTAATACTGAGTTAAGAAAAAAAATGGGGAATGCAGCTATTGCTGCTGCAAAAAGTATCGGTTACGAAGGAGCTGGTACAGTTGAATTTTTAGTTGATGATGATAATTTTTATTTTATGGAAATGAATACTAGGATTCAAGTTGAACATCCTGTTACTGAAATGGTTACGGGAGTTGATTTAATAGCTGAGCAAATTAAAATCGCAAGCGGAGCAAACTTGGAATTTAATCAGGATGATATCCATTTAAATGGCCATGCTATTGAGTGTAGAATCAATGCTGAAGATCCTTCTCACAATTTCCGACCATCACCAGGCAAAATAACTGGGTGGCTTCCTCCTGGTGGCCCCGGTGTAAGGGTTGATAGTCATGTTTATACAGGCTATGAAATACCTCCTTTCTATGACTCATTAATTGGTAAATTAATAGTCTGGGGAAAAGATCGTAATACTGCAATTAAGCGTATGAATAGGGCTTTAAATGAATGTGCAGTAACTGGCATTCCTACAACAATTAACTTTCATCTCACCTTACTGAATAAATCCAAATTTAAGCAGGGTAAGATACATACTAAATATGTAGAAGAAGAATTATTGCCAAATTACTGAGCAATAACTAAATGATTTCTATGAAATATGTGTATGTAATGCAAGTTTTATAAGCCCTTGCTGACCGACTAAAATTTCTCTTAAAAAGCTTATAACTCCGATCCAAATTACTGGTCCAACATCAACGCCTCCAATAGGAGGAATTAGTTTTCTTGTTAAGTTAAGAATAGAGCTTGAAGGTATTGAAATTAATAACCATAAACCTTTACTTAAGTCAATTTTGGGGTACCAAGTAAGTATTAATCTTATTAAAAAAACTATAGTTAGATATGAAAGAGAAATTCCTAAACTAATATCTAAAATTTGAAGAGAGTTGATAAGCAAGGAAATCACAATTATTTAATTCATCTTAATAAATAACCCATTGAAACGTATTTAATTCGTATTATAAATTGAGAATTTAATATTTTAAAAGTGTTTCAAATCTCAAATTTATTACTAGCCGCAGATTTTTCTGCTGAAGTTGCAAATAATTCCGCAGTTGGGATGATAGGTAGTTTTATTGCGGCTGCCGTAATTATCGTTATTCCAGCCACTGCATTTTTGATTTTTGTTAGCCAGAAAGATTCCTTAGATCGTACTTCTACCGGAAGACGCTAGTTTTTGTAGAAGTTTTAAGTACACTATATATAGAGGGGATATAAATAACCCTTTAAAAATAAATTTTGGAGAAAGAATGTGGTCAATGCTAGTCTCAATTGGGCCAGTATTGTTGGTATAGTTCTCGCAGTATGTGGAGGAGGCCTTTATTTTTTGAGGTCCTTTAAGCCTGCCTTAGCAAGGGATTATGATGTTTTCTTCGCAGCAATAGGACTTTTGTGCGGAGGAATATTATTTTTTCAAGGCTGGAGGTTAGATCCTATCCTTCAGTTTGGTCAGTTTTTATTAGCAGGAACTACAGTTTTCTTCGCATATGAAAGTGTGCGATTAAGGGGAGTTGCAACTGATCAAGCTAGAAGGTCATCTTATTTTGATGATGACCCTATTTCTGACGGTCCCAGAAATTCTAGAGGCAGATTTAATGACGATTACGATAGGTTTGAAGAATCAGAAAGACCATCCAGAAGATTTAAACCTCAAGAAGATGACTTTGAAGAAGACTATTCGGAGGGGAGATCTCGTAGGAGGAATGTTTCAAGAGCTATACCCTCTGCAGCAGCAAGTAGAAGCAGGTCATCTACAAGGGAAATAAGTCAATTTGAAAATGATGAACCTATAAGAAGAAGAAGGCAGACTTCTCAAGACAGAAATATTAGCCAACCAGCAACAAATAACTTTGGTGAGAGACGAAATTTATCTCGCGATGAAGTTAAAACAGGTTCAAGACCCAGAATGAATCGTACAGTTTCGAGACAAGATAATATCTCCACTCTTGATGAATCCTCTACATCAAGAAAGAAACCTACTAGATCTCCTATTAGGCAGCAAACTTCACCAGCTCAAATAGAAGATGCTTCATTTAAAGATGCTAATCAAGCAAAAAAACCACGTGAGATTCGTAGAGTAAGCTCCTCAGCTAGATCAAGTTCAAAAAATCAAAATAGTAGGTATAACGTTGGAACAAACAAGAAGAAACCTAGAGATAACAGTTCTAGATTTGATGATTAATTATAAGATTCCTGCCCATTTTAAAAACGATTGTTTACTAAACAATTCAATTAATATTATTGTAAGAAAGCCAATCATTGCAAATCTTCCATTAGTTATTTCAGAATAACTACTCCATCCAAATTTATATTCATCATTAATTTCTATAGATTTTTCATCTAATTTATTGTCACCAATTTGTTCGTTGATGTAGTTTGGATCTTGCTGTTGTTTTACACAACTCTCATTATCTAAATTAGTGACTTCTGAATTAGTTTGCTCTTCTTTAGGATTCATTTTTTTTTCTAGTCCTTAAAATTATACTTATCAGAAGTCAATAATTTCCAGTCTCCTTTTCCATTCAATTCTAATATATTTTCATGAAAATCTTTTAAGCTAGGTCTATGTCCAACACTAATAAGAGAAAGTTCTCGTTCCTTTAGTAAACTATATAGTTTTTTTTCTGTATCAATATCTAAAGCACTTGTAGCCTCATCAAGTACTGCAAATCTTGGAGAATTAAGTAAGAGCCTTGCAAAAGCTAATCTTTGCTGCTCGCCTAATGAAAGAATTCTTGGCCAATCTTGTTTGATATCAAGATTGGGATATCGATCTACTAAAGTGTTTAAGTTTACTTCATGAAGCACAGAAGTAAGATGTTCATCGCTAAATTTCTTAACTTCTGTGGGATAACATAATTGTTCTCTTAAAGAACCTAGCAACATGTAGGGTTTTTGAGGTATGAATAATAATTCTCCAATTTTTGGTTTTTTTATTACTCCATGATCGGGTTCCCATAAACCACTAATCATTCTTAGTAATGACGTTTTTCCACATCCAGATGGTCCTACAACCAAAAGTGATTGATTATTGTCGATGCTTAAATTTAAATTTTTAATTATCGTTTTATTTGATCCTGGTGGGCAAAGGTCAGCATTATTAATAAGAATTGAGGGGTAATTTGAAATAACGTTTTGATTACTTGTTGGGCTAGTTTGACTAATAGATTCTACTTTTGATTGAAATCCTTCTAGTCTCCCAATCCCAGCAGTAAATTTTGCTAGTTCTTCTATTTGATTAACTATGAAAAATAATGAACCTTCGACCATCCCAAATGCAAAGCTTGCCTGAATAAAGCGTCCATAATCAATATCACCTCTAAAGTAAGGGATTGCCATTATTAAATATGGAAAGAAATTTCCTGCATAATTAATGGATCTTCTCATAACGTCGATTATTACTCTCCATATAATCAATAAATTAAAGTTTCTAACTACTTCTCCTAAGCGCCTTTCAGTTTCACTTCGCTCAGGATTTTCTCCAGAGTAAAAGGCTATTGATTCAGCATTATCTCTAATATGTACTAAGCCATATCGAAAATCTGCTTCATATCTGAGTTGATCAAAGTCAATTTTTACAAGATTTTTTCCAGCAATTAAAAGGATAGAAGTTGCAAATGCTGCATAACCAAATAAAGAAAGAGTAAGTGTTGTACTAATACTCCATAAAATAAGAATATTAAGTGAAAATGTTAGTAGTGCATCAAAAATACCTAATGTAAAAGAAAGGCTTTGCCCCGTAAAAGCTCTGGTATCATCTGTGATCCTTTGATCAGGATTATCTACATCAGTTTGTTCTTCATCGTTGGGATTTAATTGGTAATAAGCTTTATTAGTCATGTAATCTTTAACTAAACTTTTTGAAAGCCATTCTCTCCAAATTATTCCTAACTTATATGTAAAAAATATTTGGGAAACACGTATTGGTAGAGCCACAGCGAAACAACAAGCGTAAATCCCCAATATCCGATAAAACCCATCTTCTTGTTTTTCTACTAAAGCATTTGTTAAATCTCTTGCTATAAATCCAATACCTGCGTTTATTCCGTTGACAGCTAAAAGCATTAATACAATTATCGCAAGGAATAACCAATGCAACCATCTACGGTTTTTTAATTGACGTCTTAAGCTAAAAAAGCTGCCTGATCCAATTAGAAATAAGGCAGAGAAAAGTAATCCCCAGCTACCAGCCCAAATTGAATTAACAGTACTTACTACACCTCCAAAATACTTTTCAAGAAAAATTGGTTGAAAGCTTTCAAAAAAACTAATTATTCCTGTAAGACCAACAAGTACTACTCCACCAACGCAAAATAAAAGAGAAATCAAAAGCCATATGAATTGAAATCCATTGCATTGATCTATTGGAAGAAAAAATGGCTGAGATAGTTTCCTTAATTTTTGTAATTGGTACGATATTTTGGATTTATTATTAACTTTTTTATTCATTACTCGACTAGTTTTATAAATTAAATTATAACTTTTAGCATTCTATTGACCAAAGCCAATAAATGAAAGTGCCCACTCAGGTAAATTTAGGTAATTCAAGATTGTTGCATCAAACTCATGTATTTTTGGAAAAGATTTATCTAATGCCCACCAAAACAGAAAAGGCAAATTAAATAAAATTTGTAATTGCCATTTATAAGTTAAAACGCTCCAAATTTTTATTAACTTAGTTTTGATTGAATCGTCTAATTCCTCCCAATTTTTTAAGATTAAATTTAATAAATTTTTGGATTGTGTATTTAAAGAATTTGGTGTATTCATTTTATTTTTTACTTACTTATAGCCAATAAACAATTTTTTCGAGAGTTTTAGCCTGGAGGCCATTTCATTTTTCTGCCTGATAAGAAATGTATGTGTAAATGAAAAACTGTTTGTCCGGATTCTTCTCCAGTATTAATTACAGTTCTCCAATTACTCAAGTTTTTGGACTTCGCTATTTTGCTTCCTATAAACAATAGATGGCCTAGTAAATTTACATCCTCTACCATACACTCATATAAACTTACTATGGGCTTTTTGGGGATCACTAAAAAATGGACTGGAGCTTGAGCTGAAATATCATTAAATGCAATACAATATTCATCATCATGAAGCTTTTCGCATGGAATTTCTCCATTGATTATTTTGGAGAAAATTGTAGTTTCAGTCATTTAAGATTTTTGAATTAACTAATTGGGAGAACATCTTTCATTTTATAACCCTCTTTTGTTAGCTCTTTTTTTAGGTCTTCCTTTGAAGTTACTCTGTCAACAAAAAGTACGCCTTTTAAGTGATCGACCTCATGCTGAATACATCTAGCTAAGAGTCCATCAGCATTCATTTTTCTTGGTCTTCCCATTTCATCTCTAAACTTTAATTTTATGGTAGATGGCCTGATGACATTTAAATATACACCAGGAATACTCAAGCAACCCTCTTCATAAGAGTTAAGTGTAGATCCATAAGCAGTGATTTCTGGATTAATTAAAATTAGAGGTTCTGCTGCAGAGTCTTCAAAATTTATATCGATCACTAAAAGTTCTTTACTAATACCTACTTGAGGAGCTGCTAAACCTATCCCTTTTGCAGAATACATGCTTTGGAGCATCTCTTTTGCAAGTTTTCTTGTATCGATGTCAACTTTACTTATTCTTTTAGCGGTAGTTCTTAAAGTCTTACTTCCAAGTTTGTATATTTCTAAAGGTGGATTATCAATAGCTTCTTTTATAACCTTAGTAGTAGAAACATTATTCCTTGATTTTCTTGCCAGATGTGAAAAATGATTTGCCACTATTTGTTGCTGTAATTAAGGGTTAAGCTATAAAAATAATAACATTATTTTGAAACTTTGAATGCTATGAGTTCAATGAAAAATCACATTAAACACAAAAGTGAAGAACTCAATAAATCAAAAAATTCTCAAAGAGAGTTATTACTTGTAAAAAATTTAATTTTCTGGATTGAACCTATAAATGCGAAAAAAGACGGAATAAATGCAATTTTTGTAAGACCTTTTAATAAAAAAAAATCGCGCCCTCAGAATCTTACAGGAGAGAAGTTTTGTATCAAAAACTCTTTTCATGGATATGGAGGCATGTCATATAAATGTTTTGAATATAGTGAAAATATATATATATTTTGGATTGATCAAGTATCTAAATCATTATGGACTCAAGTTTTTCAAATTAATAATCTTGAATATTCTGATAATTATGTTTTGCCAAAAGGAAACCAAAAAAAATTAACTAATTCAATAGAGGGCAATTTTGATGGATGTTTTTCCCTAATTAATAAGGCTACTTTAATTGGTTTAATTGAGATAAATAAAAGAGATTTTCTCTTCTCACTAGATATAAAAGAAATAAATCAAGATCTTAAAATACTAAAAAAATTCAATAATTTTGCTGGAGATTTATCTTCTAATCCAAAGGGTAATTTACTTTCCTGGATAGAGTGGGGTAGTCCATATATGCCTTGGGAAAAAAATGATCTTTTTTTTGCTGAAATAGATGTTTACGGTCAATTAAATAAAATAAAAAATTTTTCACATAAAAATATTAATAAAAATAAAAACGTTTCTTTTTTTCAACCCTATTGGATAAGTGAAACACTTTTAGTATGTTCTGAGGATAGTTCTGGATGGTGGAACTTATTATTTTTAGATGTTCGTGAAATTGAAAATATTTTTATAAAAAAAAGAGTAGAAAGAAATTTGATTGAATATGGAGTACCACAATGGGTCTCTGGAATAACATTTTTTTCAGGGACTAAAAAAAATTTATTTTGCCTTGCAAAAAAAGAAAATAATTTAATAGTTGAACACTATAAAGATCTTGAATTCGTAAAAGAATTTTCTACTCCTTTTACTTCAATAAGTGATTTCAGCGTTTTTGGGGAAAAAGTTCTTTTTAAAGGTTATGGATCTGATTTTTTGGGAATTGTATTTGAAATTGATTTTGCAGAAAAAGTTTTATCAAATTTTTCTGAGCAGATTTTTATTGACCATATAAAAGATTGTTCAAAACCTGAGACATTTTGGTTTAAAGGTTTTGAAGATCAATCTACTCATTCTTTTCTTTATAAACCGCTTATAGATAATTTCATAAAGCCACCACTTCTCGTTAGAGCTCATAGCGGACCAACTTCATTTTTTGATGGATCTTATAATTCTGAAGTTCAATTTTGGTCCTCGAAGGGATTTTTTGTTGCTGAAGTAAATTATGGAGGATCATCAGGATTTGGTAAAGCATATAGAGATAGATTGAATCATAAGTGGGGTATTGTTGATTCTTATGATTGCAAAGCACTAGCTCTTGAATTAATCAAATCAGATCTAGTTGATAGTGAGAAAGTGGTAATTTTTGGTAGTAGTGCTGGTGGATTAACCGCCCTAAATTGTTTATTATATGGGTCTATATTTAAAGCTGCAATTTGTAAATATCCTGTTCTTGATTTGAAGGATATGCATTACAACACGCATAGGTTTGAAAAAGATTATTTAAATTCTTTGGTAGGAAATTATGAAAAGAATCATGATGATTATATAAATAGATCGCCAATAAAGCACATTAACAAAATAAAAAAACCTATCTTATTGTTTCATGGAAAAAAAGATACAGTTATTTCATATAAACAAACTCTAAAAATTCAACAAATTTTGATTCAGAATAATAAATGTTCAGAAGTTATTTTTTTTGAAAACGAAGGGCATGGGTTTAAAAATTTTGAAAATAAAGAAGCGGTAATGCAAAAATCTCAGGAATTTTTAGAAAATGCTTTGAATATTTAAGAATTTCTTTTTAGAAAATCAATAGTATCTTTTAATTTTTCTATAAATAAATCAATTTCTTCCTTATTTGTTGTGAAATTCATGCTAATTCTTGCTGTTGATTTAATTCCAATATATCTGTGAAGAGGTTGACAGCAATGATGCCCACTTCTGATGCAAATTCCTTTTGAATCAAGAATTTCAGCAATATCGTTTGAATGTATATTTTTGATATAAAAGGTGGCAAGTGATGCTCTATCTGGATCTATCTCCGGTGATGGACCTATAATTTCAATATTTTCTATTTGATTTAATTTTTCAAATAAATATTTAGTAATAGTTCTTTCATATTCATGAATTTCATTCAATCCAATAGTGTTTATGTAATTGATTGCTTCTGCTAGACCTATTGCTTCTGCAATGGCTGGAGTTCCAGCTTCAAATTTATGCGGGAGCTCGGCCCAAGTACTTGTCTCTTCATAAACATCTTGAATCATTTCGCCACCTCCAAAGAGGGGAGGAATTTTTTCTAGGATTTCTTTTCTCGACCAGAGAAAACCAATGCCTGTAGGACCGCAAAGTTTATGTCCGGATCCCGCTAAAAAATCAATATCAAGATCACAAACATCAAGTTTTTGATGCGCCAAACTTTGACATGCGTCTATTAATACTAAAGATCCTTTTTGTTTAGCTAATTTAGTTATCTCTTTGATTGGATTACAGCAACCTAGCGTATTACTAATATGTACGAGGCTAACAAGCTTAGTTCTAGATGTTAGTTTTGATTTAAAATCGTCTATATCTAATTTCCCATCTTTATCTATACCTATAAATTTTAATTTGCATTTATTTTTTGCTGCAACCATTTGCCATGGAACAATATTGCTATGATGCTCCATTATTGATAAGAGAATTTCATCGTTTTCTCTTAATGAAGATTCACCCCATGATCTGGCCGCTAGATTTATTGCTTCAGTAGCATTTCTTGTGAAAATAATTTCTTTGGCTGAATTAGCTTTTATATATTTGCTAATTAAATATCTTGCATTTTCAAATTCTTCTGTTGCTTTAGCGCTTAATTGATGTGCGCCTCTATGTACATTGGCATTAAAGTTTCTATAATAGTCATCAATTTTTTTTAAGACTTGTATTGGTTTCTGAGTGGTTGCAGCATGGTCTAAATAAATGACTTGCTCATTACTTGTTAAGTGCTTATTTAAAAGAGGAAAGTCTTTCTTAGTTATTTCAGGAAAATTTTGAATCGTTTCCATTAATTCTCATTTAAAAGTTTATCAAGCAAATCCCATCTATCTTTTGAAACGGGAATAAATGAAATTATTTCTTGAAAGTAAGAACTTAATTGTAGTTTACTTGCTTCTGGTAATGTGATCCCTCTTGTTCGCATATAAAAAAGTTCTTCTTCGTTTAATTGCGAAATTGTGGCTCCATGTTTGCATTTGACATCATCAGCAATTATTTCTAATTGAGGTTTGGTATCTATTTGTGCGTGTTTTGATAAAAGTAAATTTCTGCTTAATTGAGAAGCATCAGTTTTCTGTGCAATTTTTGGTACTATTATTGAACCTTCAAATATTGCATGTGATTTATCGTCAGCAAGTGATTTGTTGATTTGATCTAGAAATCCATCTGGACCATTAAAGTCTATTTTTGTATAAGTAGATATTTGTTCATTTTTTTTGGTTATTTGCATACCTTTGATATTGGTTTTAGCGTTTCCTGCAGATTGTTTAATACTAATTTCAAATCTTGCATAATTGAATTTGAAATGTAAGGAACCTAAGTTGTATTCGCTATTTTGTTGTTGAATTACATTGAGCGAATTTAGTAAATTTGATCTGTTTTCACCGTAAGAAACAACACCATGATTTATGGAACTATTTTCTTCTAATAAAAAAAATGTTGACTGGGATAATGAAGAGTTTTCTTTCCCAAGATTTACTTGTAATAATTCAATATCGCAATTCTTTTCCAAAAATATTACCAGGGTTTTTGCGTTTAAAAAATCACTTGATGCATGACTAAAAATTTCAATAGGAGGGATTTTTGATCCATTTATTTTTAATGCCAAGAAATTTTTTGTAGAACTTAAAGACAGATTTAGTAGGTCACTCCAATTTTCGTTTTGATCAAAACAAGCTATCTGTTCTTTGATATATTTATTTAATTCATCTTCACTTAATTGAAGTATTGAATAGTTTTCTTTTATTAATTTAATTTGGCAATTTTCACCAATTATTAATCGAACAGTATTCTGAGAACTTTCAGGATAAGGTATATCAAATTTTGTATTTTTTTCATTAAACGAGTAGTTTAAAAAGTTTGAAAATTTTGCTTTATTTGAAAGTCTCCATAATTCACTTTTAGGATTAGGTAGGGGATTTGATTGTAATTTATGAAGACAGATTTTTTGTATTTCTGTCTGATTGTTAATTAATTTATTATTTTTTATTTTTTCAAGTATTTTCATCTATTTAAGTCTCTTTTACAAAGTTATCAGTCCATTCATAACCTTTTTTTTCAAGTTCTAAAGCAAGATCACTTCCCCCAGTTTTTATGATTTGTCCATCTGCCATAACGTGGACATAAGTTGGTTCAATTTCATCAAGTAATCTTTGGTAGTGAGTAATTAATATAATTCCAGTCTGTGCATTAGATATTTTTTTAATTCCTGATGCGACTATTCTAAGAGCATCAATATCTAGTCCAGAATCAGTCTCATCTAATATTGCTATCTTGGGTTCAAGCAAAGCCATTTGCAGAATTTCATTTCTTTTCTTTTCACCCCCGGAAAATCCTTGATTTACACTCCTTGATAAGAATGCATGATCCATTTTAACGAGTTCTAACTTTTCTTTAACTAATTCCTCAAAATCAAAAGTATCCAATTCTTCTTTGTTAAGGAATTTCCTTCTAGCATTCGTTGAAACTCTAAGAAACTCAAGATTACTAACGCCGGGAATTTCTATTGGATATTGGAAACCAAGGAAAATTCCTGATTGAGATCTTTCTTCAGGTTCCAAAGAGTTGATATTTTCACCTGAAAATTTTATGTCGCCACTTGTAATATTATACGAGGGGTGTCCTGCAATGATTTTCGAAAGAGTACTTTTGCCACATCCATTTCTTCCCATTATGGCATGGATTTCTCCAGGATAGACAGTTAGTGAAACTCCCTTCAAAATTGGAAGATTATCAGTAGATGCAAAGAGATTTTCAACTTCTAATATTGGATCTGATTCTTTCATTTTACTTTGCATATCAGTTTAGAAATTGATGAATTAACCTACTGATCCCTCAAGTTTAAGCGCTAGTAACTTATCAGCTTCAGCAGCAAATTCCATAGGTAATTGATTAAATACATCTCTGCAGAAACCACTGACCATCATAGATACTGCCTCCTCAAATTCTATACCTCTGCTTTGGAGATAAAAAAGTTGATCTTCAGAGATTCTACATGTGCTTGCTTCATGCTCAATTTCAGAATTGGGTTGTTGTGATTTGATATAAGGAAATGTATTTGCAGAAGCTTGATCTCCTATTAACATTGAATCACATTGACTGTAATTTCTTGATCCTGCTGCTTTTGTTCCCATTTTGACAAGGCCTCTGTAGCTATTGGTTGAATTACCTGCACTTATACCTTTGCTAACAATAGTTGATTTGGTTTTGGGGCCAATATGGATCATTTTTGTGCCGGTATCTGCTTGCTGAAGATTATTGGTGAGTGCTACTGAATAAAATTCTCCCACAGATTCTTCCCCTAAAAGGAGACAGCTAGGATATTTCCATGTAATTGAAGACCCTGTTTCAACTTGAGACCAGCTAATTTTACTTCGTTTACCTAAACATTTTCCTCTTTTAGTGACAAAATTAAAAATGCCTCCAACACCTTCTTCATCCCCCGCATACCAATTTTGTACTGTTGAATATTTTATAGAGGCATCGTCTAGAGCTATGAGTTCCACAACTGCAGCATGTAAGGTATTTGTGTCAAACATAGGTGCTGTGCAGCCTTCTAAATAACTTACAGAACTAGATTCTTCAGCAATGATTAGAGTTCTCTCGAATTGTCCAGAATCTCCACTATTAATTCTGAAGTAGGAAGATAGGTCCATTGGACATGTAACACCTTTTGGTATATAAACAAAAGAACCATCACTAAAAACAGCAGAATTTAGTGCTGCAAAATAATTATCACTAGCTGGAACTACTGTACCTAAATATTTTTCAATTAAATCAGAGTGATTTTTTACTGCTTCACTGATTGAGCAAAATATAACCCCATGTTCAGCCAGTTCCTCTCTAAATGTTGTAGCTATAGAAACACTATCAAAGACAGCATCTACTGCTACATTTGTAAGTTTTTTTTGCTCAGTAAGAGGTATTCCCAATTTGTCGAAAGTCTCAAGAAGTTTGGGATCAACTTCATCTAAACTGGAAATTTTTTCTTTTTGTTTGGGAGCAGAATAATAAATAATATCTTGATAATCGATTTGTTTGTATCCCAATCCTGCCCAATCAGGTTCATCCATTTTTTGCCATTTTTCAAAAGCTTTTAATCTAAAATCAAGGAGGTATTTTGGCTCTTCTTTTTTTTGTGAAATAAGTCTTATTATGTCCTCATTCAATCCCTTTGCAATTTTTTCAGTTTCAATGTCTGTAACGAAACCATATTTGTAAGGCTCCTTTACTACATCTTTAACTAAATTTTCGTTAACCATGTTATCCAAAATAACTTATTACAATATGCTCTATATACTCTAACGAAAGATACCCCCAATATTGAGTTTTTTTCCTTTATTAAAACTAAAAATTAATGTCAAATAATTTTGATCCCTTATCAAACCCTTTAAACATACAAACTATTCAAGAAATTGATAATCTTGATCTAACAATAATGCAGAGGCACCATATTAGAATACTTGCTCATTGTCTCCAGATTTTAAAAATTATCAATTCAGATAATAGTTTTGAAAGTAAAAAGCTCCTGAGAGAGTGGTGTGATAATCAATCAAAAAAATTTGATGATAAAAAATTTAGTGATCTTTTTTATCATCAATTAGAATCTACTTCAAACAAACTAATTACTTTTTCAAAAAAAATAGGTAAAAATATTCAGGATTTAGAAATAGATGATCTAGTACTTCTAGTTCAAGAAAGATAGAAGCCCTTAAAATTGATCCCGAAGAAAAAATATATTTTTGTTGAGTCGTTAACAAATTTAGGTAATAAAATTTAAAAAAAAAGAAAATTAATTTACATTTAAAAAAAATTGAAAATTGATTAATTGTATTGATACCAACTGTTTTGACGAGAAGTATGAATTTTGAGAATTTTTGAGTAGTCAGAGGATGCTGACGACAGGGTAAAAAGACACACAATTCCCTAAAAAAAAGAACATACTGATCCCAAACAAAAACGGAGAATTTAAAGTGGCTGATGGGATCATGAATAAAGATCAATTACTCTCACTTACCCTCAGACAATTACGTCAAGAAGCAAGTAAATTATCAGTACCTTTATACAGCCGTAAAACAAAAGCTGTACTAGTCGATTTAATACTAAAATATCAAGAAAAATCTTCCCAAACGTTATCAATTTCATCCCAACCAAAATTTGAAGAAAATTTTGAGTCCAATACTTTTAGTAGCAATGAAGAAGTTAAAACAAATGTAGTTTTCCTACCTCGAGATCCAGATTGGGCATACGTTTTCTGGCAAATTTCTGATGCGGATCGAGAAAAAGCACAATCATTGGGAGCGAACAAATTATGTTTACGATTATTTGATGCATCTGGTTCTGAAGGAAGTAATTTGAATCAAGGAACACTAAGAGAGATAGCAGTTGATAGTTATAGTACTGAGTGGTACTTGCCAATCCCACTTGCAGATAGAGACTATAAAGTTGAGTTAGGTTATAAATATGGTTTTAACTGGATGTCATTGGCATTCTCTTCTGTAAGCCATGTGCCTGGATCTCGTCCCTCTGAGCAAATCCTTGATAAATTTGTTCCTTTTAATTTGGATTCTAATCCTGAGTCAATCCCAGACATCTCAACTCCTGTTATTTCAGAAGAAAATGGTATGCATGAAAGGTTATATCAAGCAGCAACTAACATCCCTCTCAGAAGAAAAATTGGTTCTGAAGAATTTATGGAAAATGTAAATTCAACAAATCTCAATGATAATCTTACAGATTCAGGGGCTGGTAAATGGTCTTCTGGTTTAAATGATTCTGGAAGTGGGATTGTTAAAAATAGATCTTTTTGGCTCGTTGCTGATGCTGAATTAATTGTTTATGGAGCTACAGAGCCTTCTGCAAAATTGACAATAGGCGGAGAAGAGGTACCCCTTGCTGCTGATGGTACCTTTAAAATTCAAGTTCCATTTAGAGACGGGACTCAGAAATATGATATTAAAGCTGTTGATGTTTCTGGTGAGCAAGAAAAAAGCATATCAATGAAATTTGACCGAACAACACCACTTGACGATACTAATGAAAAAGATAAAGCTGAAACAGAATGGTTCTAATTTATTAAATTAATTTATTAAATTAATGCTAAAAAAAATTGTAGCTTTTACACCCTTGTTTGGAGCATTAACGTTTCCATTAGTTGTTCCAATTACAATTTCTAAATTTGGTGTTAACTATGGAATTCTTAGTGCATTATTAATTTCTTCATTATGGTTTATCGCTATGTTAAGAACTTCCGAAATGCCTCATTAATTTAGTTAGATTTTTGGAAGTTTCCTAAAAATATGATTCAAGTTAAAGAAATTAATATAAATTCTCCTTTTTTAGATCAAAAACCAGGAACTTCTGGTTTAAGAAAAAGTACTTTAAAGTTTCAGGAAGAACATTATCTAGAAATTTTTATTGAAGCAATTTTACAATCATTGGAAGATTTAAAAGACTCAACATTAGTAGTTGGTGGTGATGGCAGATATGGCAATATTGAAGCAATAGAAAAAATTGTACAAATTTGTGTTGCACATAAAGTTCAAAAGGTTATTGTCCCAAAATACGGTTTATTATCTACTCCTGCGACATCTCATTTAATTAGAAAAGAAAACGCTGTTGGTGGTATTATTCTCTCTGCAAGTCATAATCCTGGCGGGATTGATGGGGATTTTGGAGTTAAATTGAATATCTCCAATGGTGGCCCAGCTCCTGAGATAATTACCAACAAGATTTTTAAGGCCTCACAATTACTAACTAATTATAAAATTTGCAAAATTAAGTTACCTGATTTTAGTGAATATGGAACTTATTCTTACGAGGAAACTACCCTAGAAATTATTGATGGATTGAAAGATTATTCTGATTTGATGCAAAAAATTTTTGATTTTGATCAAATTAGTGATTTTCTAAAAAAAGATTTCTCGTTAATTTTTGATGCAATGAATGCAGTTACGGGACCTTATGCAAAAAATATTTTTGTTGAAAAAATGGGTCTTGAGCATGATTGTGTTATGAATGGTAATCCGTTAGAAGATTTTGGAGGTTTACACCCTGATCCTAATCTTACTTACGCATCCCACTTAGCTGATTTGTTATTGAATAAAAAATCTTATAGTTTTGGTGCTGCTTGCGATGGAGATGGTGATAGGAATATGATTTTAGGAAGTGCATGTTTTGTAAATCCTAGTGATAGTCTTGCAGTTATAACTGCTAATACCAAATTTGTTCCTGGGTATAAAGACGGCATTTCAGGTGTGGCACGATCTATGCCAACTAGCTCAGCGGTTGATAATGTTGCTCGAGCATTAAATATACCTTGTTTCGAGACTCCAACTGGCTGGAAGTTTTTTGGAAATCTTTTAGATTCTAATTTAATTACTTTATGTGGAGAAGAAAGTTTCGGAACAGGTAGTAATCATGTAAGAGAGAAAGACGGATTATGGGCAGTTCTTTATTGGTTGCAAATTTTAGCCGAGAAAAAATGCTCGGTAAGCGCTTTGATGCAAAATCATTGGGAACAATTTGGTAGGAATTATTATTCAAGACATGATTACGAGGCAATTCCTTCAAATATTGCTAATCAAATCTTTGGTAATCTAACTTCTATGCTCGCAAATTTAAAAGGAACTTATTTTGCTGGCCATTTAGTTAAAATTGCAGATAACTTTTCATATTTGGATCCTGTTGATAATTCCATAAGTGAAAATCAAGGTTTAAGGTTGGTGCTTGATGATAATTCCCGAGTAATTGTGCGTCTCTCTGGAACTGGAACTAAGGGTGCAACATTAAGACTATACTTTGAGAAATTTTTCAATCCTCAACAGAATCTTTCGTTAAATCCTCAGGTCGCTTTGAAACCTCTAATAAATGATTTAGATACTTTATTAAATATCTCAAAACTTACTCAAATGGAAACTCCTACAGTAATTACATAGAATTGAAAGTAATGATTTTTCGATTTTATTTATATGCATTCAGAAAATTTATTTACTAATTATTCTAAAATAGAAAACAATACACCTTTGGCAGATAAATTAAGACCAAAGAATTTGGAAGATTTTTTTGGTCAACAACCAATATTGAATGATACTTCCCTCTTAAGAAGTGCAATATTAAACGATAAAATTAGTAATTTTATTTTTTCTGGACCTCCTGGTGTTGGAAAAACTACTCTAATTGAAATTATATCTTCTAACACGCGTTCAAAATTAATTAAGTTAAATGCAGTATTATCAAGTGTTAAAGAATTAAGAAATGAAATTGCTAATGCAAAAGATAGATTAATAAATTCAAACAGAAAAACAATTTTATTTATCGATGAGGTTCATAGATTTACATCAGTTCAGCAAGATGCTCTATTACCTTCAATAGAAAATGGAACTATCACTTTTATTGGTGCTACAACTGAAAACCCTTTCTTTGCTGTTAATAAAGCGCTTGTTAGTAGGTCTCGAATTTTTACATTACTACCTTTGGCTGAAAATGATTTGCAGAAAATAATACAAAAAGTAATATCCTACTATTCAAAACAAAAAGATTCAAAAAAGGTTTATTTAACCCAGGATGCAATAAGTCATTTGACTAAATTTTCTGGAGGTGATGCAAGAATATTAATCAATGCCTTAGAGATGGCCATAGAAACAACTGCTGAAAATGATGCAAAAGAAATCAATATTAATCTCTCAATAGCAGAGGATGCAATTCAAAAGAAAAATATTGTTTACGATAAAAATGGTCAAAATCATTACGATGTAATAAGTGCTTTTATCAAGTCCATAAGAGGTTCTGATCCAGATGCAGCTTTATTCTGGCTTGCAAATATGCTGGAGGCTGGTGAAGATCCTAATTTTATTTTTAGAAGACTACTCATATCTGCCAGTGAAGATATTGGGATGGCTGATCCCAATGCAATAGTAGTTGTAAAATCCTGTTGTGATGCTTTTGATAGAGTCGGTTTTCCAGAAGGATTATATTTTTTAACGCAGGCTTCTTTATATTTGGCTATGTCTTCAAAAAGTAATAGTACGAAAAGTATTTTTAAAGCAATTGAAACAATAAAATCTACCACTGCTTTTGATGTTCCACTTCATTTAAAAAATAATTCTAATAGTTATGTTAATCCTCATAATCATCCAGGCAATTGGGTCGCCCAAGAATATCTCCCTAAATCTTTAAGAGATCTAAAAATATGGGAACCAAATAATAATGGATGGGAGAAAAGTAGATATGAAGAACTGCTTAAAAGAAAAGAAAATTAAAAATTTTTCGAACAACAAATAATCTCAGAATTTAAAGAAGTTTTTTCTTCGTAAGCTAAAGCAATAGTCCAATTATAAAAGTTAATTTGCGAATAATTTAAATGAATGTTTTTCTTCTTATGAATTAACTCTTTTGGCTTTTCAAAATACTGCCAATGGTTTATGTCTTTAGCTAATTTTCCATGATCCCATTTTATAGCCGCTTCAACAGCGCACCATTGATTTAATATCATTTTTTTTGTCAAATAATTATTATGAATAGATTGATTGGTATGAAAAAAATATTTTTCTGCAAATTTTACATGGTTAAAATCTCTATCTGTTCTTTCAATATCAATCCCTATTTTGCTTTTATGCCAGACTATAGTAATAGCATCTTTACAATGACTTAAACTTATATTTCCCATGCCTGAGGGTAAACTTGGAGGTTCTCCAGGATGAGCATTAATCGAAATTTCTAGAGGATCTAAATCAAAAAGTGTTGAAAGTGAGTGTCGTAAATAAGCTCTTGTTTCTAAAAAAATCTTTGATCTTGAACTTGATAGACTTTTTGCAGTTTTAATTTCTTCTGCCGTTGCGACATCTTGCACACCTTTAATCTCATAAAACCAAATTTTTGGTATTTTATATTCATACTCATTTAATAATTTCAATGGCTCTTAAGGTTGGCGACAAAGCACCAGAATTTAAATTAAAAGATTCTTCTGAGAAAGAAGTTTCTCTTAGTGATTTTAAAGGTAAGAGAATAATACTATATTTTTATCCAAAAGATAATACTCCAGGATGTACTAAAGAAGCCTGTAATTTTAAAGAGAATTGGGATTTACTCCAAAAAAATAATTTTGTTGTGCTTGGTATTAGTAAAGATAATTCCTCCTCTCATCAGAAGTTCATAGAAAAATTTAAATTACCTTTTATTCTTTTAACTGATCCTGAACCTTTTAAAGTTTCTTCTGATTACGATAGCTATGGACTTAAGAAGTTCATGGGAAAAGAATATATGGGAATGATGAGAAATACTTTTTTGATTGATACTGATGGTAACGTCGAAAAAATTTACTTAAAGATAAAAGCAGCAATAATGGCTGATCATATAATTGCAGATCTTGGGTTAAAGTAATTTTATTACGGACAAGTAATGAATAATCATCCCTTGCATAACTAAATTAGGAGCATTGATAATGTCTTGTTTTTGAGTCTTTATAGATTTCGTAAGGAATTCAGAGTCTCCTCCACAGATTACTAAAATATCCTGAGCGGGATTAAATAAACTATTAATTAGTCCAGTAAGAGAGTTGATTACTCCTTTTAAAATTGCTTCTTCTGTATTAATTAAAAAATCTTGGCTCGGAATATTATATTTCTTAGGAACTTTAAGATTTGTTGTATTTTGTTCCATTGATTTAAATTGTGTTAGAAAACCTGGAACAAGTTGTCCTCCAATGATTGATCCATTTGAGTTCAATTTTGTTATTGATAATATTGTTCCAAAATCTGCAATTAGTAAATCTTTTTTTAAAGGGTTTTCAATAATTTTTAAAGCTGCAATGCAGGCAAGAGCTCTATCAACTCCAAAATAATCAGGAAGATTTGATAACTGAATATCTTTAGTTTTTATTTCATTTTCTTTTTTCAGCAAAAAATTTGGTAGTTTTCCTACAGAAGCCCAAATTAATTGATCAAGATTTATATTTTCGGGAACTTTTTCCTCTTTTTTGGTATGGAAAAATTGAGATCGATTTTTAGAATATTTTGCCCAATGAAGCCTACTATTGCCTACTAATAAAAAATTTATATCTGAGACCATTGTTCTATGATCAATTTAATTATTAGTGTGTATCCCACATTCTTGTTTAATCCCTCTAAATCTTGTATCTCTACCTTTTGTTTCGATTCCATCAGGACCGCTTGAATGCCAATCGCCTACAGAAGAATATCCTTTTATAAAAAGGGGATGAGCAGGTAAATTATTCTCTTCCATGTAATAAAAAATATCTTTATTTGTCCAATTTAATAAAGGTCTTAGAGAAAGTCTTTGACGAATTACGTCTAGGAATTTCATTCTGTTTCTATTTTCCGTTTGACTTGATCTAACACCGCTTGCCCAGCAGGAAATATTATATTTTTCTAGACCATTTTCTAAAGGTTTTATCTTTCTTAACTCGTGATACTTATCTAAATCACTCTCTTTACTTGTTTCCCAAAGTTTTCCGTATTTAGCCTCCATTCTTGCTGGAGATAATTCACTTTGCAGAACTTCTACTTCTAAAGATAAATCTTCAATAAGCTTTTCAGCGTAATAGTATGTTTCTGCAGGTAGATAACCTGTATCTATCCAAAATATTTTGATTTTTTTTTGGAGATGTAATTTATTGACCATATTTAAAAGGACTGATGACTGTATACCAAAACTTGTTGTAATAGCAAATTGATTATCAAACTTTTCATAACCCCATGTAAGCATTTCTTGAGGCTTGATATTTACTAGCTCTTGATTATATTTTCTTATGTTAGTTTGAATATCTTTTTGGATGTTTTCAATCATTCTTCAATTTGGTGATGAGTTTAATGTTATTTCGCTCAATTTAAAAATTATTCTTATAGTTTAATAATACATTTACGCATAACAATATTTCTCAAATGAAATTAAGACAAAAACCAATAGTAATAGTTGGAGCAGGTTTTGCAGGCATGACATTTGCTTTAACTTTAAAGAAACTTAATCCTTCTTTACCGATTCTTGTAGTTGATTCTAAAACTAACTTTATATTTAAACCTTTAATGTACGAAGTTTTAAGTAAAGAAATAAGAAGCTGGGAAGCCACCCCAAAATTTGCAAATATTTTTTCTGATGCCAGTATAACTTTTTTAAAAAATTGTTTAACCAAGATTGACTTCAAAGAAAATATTCTTGAATTTAGTGACGATTTAAAATTAGGTTATCAGTATCTTGTTATTTGTACAGGATCTGTTCCAAATAGTTTTTCAATAAAAGGTGTAGATGAAAATTGTTATTTTTTTAATGATTTTCACGATCTAAATAAATTAAATTCTTTTTTAAAAAAATCACAAGAAACTGCCTTCAATAGAAAGTTATTTATAATTGGAGGTGGTCCTTCTGGCATCGAGTTGGCTTGCAAAATTAAAGATATATTTAAAGAACAATTTGAAATTAATTTAATAGAAAAATCAAATGAGATCCTTAATAAAAACAAAATTTTCAATAGAGAACAAGCAGAGAAGGCATTAGAAAAAAGACAAATCAATATTCTTTTGAATTCTACAGTGAAAGAAGTCTCAGAAACTAAAATTATTATTTCAAGTGAGGTTGGAATCACTTCTTTAGATAAAGATATTGTTATTTATACTGCAGGAGTTAAACCTAATTTGTCTTATTTAGAAACTGATCAAATAACAAAAAAATTTGGAAGAATTTTAGTTAATAATAATTTTCAAATAGAAAACTATAAAAACTGTTTTGCTATTGGCGATATTTCAGTTGTTGAAGGGATGGAAGATTTACCCATAACTGCGCAAGTCGCTATGCAGGAAGGAAATCATCTAGCTAATAATTTAGAACTTTCAATTCAAGGAAAAGATACTTTACCCTTTGAATTTAAAGATAATGGTGAAATGATTAGCCTAGGAATAGGGGAAGCCTCAATTTCTGGACTTGGGGTTACTTTTTCGGGGAAACTGGCTTTTGAGGCAAGAAGACTTATATATGCTTCCAAGTTGCCTGATATTACTGAAAGCTTAAAATCTGCATCTTCATGGATATTCCAAAAAAAATCTTTTTTAAAAAAGTTTCTCAAAAAAGATAATTCCAATTAAACTTTTTTGAAATATTGTTTTTGGGTATATTGAGTTAAATAAGTTTCGTATGAATTTCATTGCAGTAGTTAGTAATAATTTTGATTCGTTTATAACGGTAGTTGTTTTAATAATGTCAATAATTTTGTTTATTAAAAATACCATTGCGCCAGAATTAACCGGTTTGTTATGTGTTGGAATATTTATAGCTACAGGAGTTCTTTCTCCTGAAAAAGCTTTAGCTGGATTTGGTAGTCCATCCTTAATTACCCTTATGGGTTTATTTGCAGTTTCTTCTGCATTATTTAAAAGTGGTGCTTTAGACAGAGTAAGAGAATTGATTTCTTCAGAAAGTATTAGAACGCCAAGGAAGTTGATTTCTTTAATAGCTTTTTTAATTGCTCCAATATCTGGAATTGTACCTAATACTCCCGTAGTGGCATCTTTGTTGCCTTTAATTGAAGGTTGGTGTGAACGGAGAAATATATCTCCATCAAAAGTTTTATTGCCGCTTTCTTTTGCTACTTTACTAGGCGGAACTCTGACATTATTGGGTAGCTCAGTAAATCTTCTCGTAAGTGAAATTAGTCAACAGTTAGGTTATGGGGCTTTGGAATTATTTAGCTTGACCTCAATCGGAATTCCTGTATGGCTTATAGGTACAACCTATATGATTCTAGTTTCTGATCTGCTTTTGCCAGATAGAGGGAGAGATAAGGAATTTATTAAAAATGGTGATATGAATATATATTTTACTGAAGTTACTATTCCTCCTAATTCAGAATTGGTTGGACAATCTGTCAGAAATAGTAGATTGCAAAGGCGATTTGACGTTGATGTTCTGGAATTGCAACGAAATGGAAAAGTTATTCTTCCTCCTTTGGCTGATAGAAAGATTGAACCAGATGATAGATTGATAATCCGTGTTACAAGGGCAGACTTATTTAGGCTGCAGCAGGAACATACAATTCTCTTAGGCGAAAACAAAACATCCTTCGATGGAACTAATGTTTTCTCAGATGATGAAGGTACTAAGACATTTGAAGCCTTGTTACCAGCTGGCTCAACTCTAGCTGGTGCAAGTTTAAGAGAATTAAGATTTAGGCAGCGCCATAATGCAACAGTTCTGGCACTTAGAAGAGGTCAACAAACTGTTCAGGAGAGATTAGGCCAAGCCGTTCTTAGGGCTGGAGATGTTTTATTATTGCAAGCTCCATTAGATTCAATAAGAGGTTTGCAAGCTAGTAATGATTTGCTTATTTTAGATCAATTCGAAGATGATTTACCTTTCTTGATAAAAAAACCTATATCGATTGGAATTGCAATAGGAATGGTGGTTTTGCCTTCGGTTTCTAATATTCCATTGGTAGGTTCAGTTCTTTTGGCAGTAATTGCTATGGTTGCTTGTGGATGTTTAAGACCTGCAGAGATACAAAAATCAATTAGGTTAGACGTCATTTTATTGTTGGGATCTTTATCATGCTTTAGTGTAGCTATGCAGGTAACAGGATTAGCAGATTTAATTGCAGTCAATCTAAACTTTGCCCTTAATGGAATGCCTCTTTATTTTGCACTGGTTGTAATTTTTGTATCTACAGTTATTCTTACACAATTTATAAGTAATGCTGCTTCAGTTGCTTTGATTTTGCCTGTTGCTATTGAATTCTCAAATGTTTTAGAAATTTCGCCAAGCGCTTTAATAATGCTTGTTTTATTCGGTGCAAGTCAATCTTTCTTGACTCCAATGGGTTATCAAACCAACTTAATGGTTTATGGTCCTGGAAGATATAGATTTTTTGATATCGCAAAATACGGAGCTGGATTAACACTTATAATGTCATTTACTGTGCCAGCATTGATAATTTTAAATTACGGGTAATATCGTGAAATTCAAAAGTAAGGTTTATAAGTTAAAAGATGCTTACAAAAAGCTATCTGTACCTCAATTTACTATTGTTACGGGCTTTTTTATTATTTGCCTTGGAACTTTAATTTTGAGTTCTCCATTATGTTCATCTTCAAAGGTTGGTTTGTGGGAAGCATTTTTTACATCAACTTCTGCTATAACCGTGACCGGTTTAACCATAATAGATATTGGCGTTGATTTAAATTTCTTTGGCCAAGTTTTCTTGGCTTTAATGCTTTTATCAGGCGGCTTAGGATTAATGGCTATTACAACTTTTTTACAAGGATTTGTTGTAAAGGGGACAAAGCTAAGAACTAGATTGGATAAAGGAAAGACTTTAGATGAATTTGGAGTTGGAGGAATTGGTCGAACCTTTCAAAGCATTGCTATTACGGCGATTAGTATCATATCATTGGGCGCAATTGTTTTGTATTCATTTGGATTTGTAGACATTCAAAATAATTGGGAAAGACTATGGTCTTCGATTTTTCATAGCATATCTGCATATAACAATGCAGGATTTTCTTTAATGTCAAATAGTCTTCAAGACTATAGAACAAATTATTTAGTGAATAGTGTTTTTGTTTTTCTCATTGTTATGGGTGGATTGGGCTGGAGGGTTATTGATGATATTTGGAGTAATAAACAAAATCTTTCTTATAAAAAATTAAGTCTTCATTCCAGACTAGTTATTAGGACAAGTTTGTCTCTAATATTGTTCGGATCATTAGGATTCTTTATCACTGAATCATTGCTTAATAGTCAATTTTTTAATGATTTGACTTTGTTTGAACGGTTATTATCATCAATCTTTGAAACAGTAAGTGCAAGAACTGCAGGCTTTACAAATTATCCAATCTCTTTGAATTCAATATCAGATACTGGTCTATTGTTATTAATGACTTTGATGTTTATCGGAGCAAGTACCGGAGGTACTGGTGGAGGCATAAAAACAACTACATTTATTGCTTTAATGGCTGCAACTAGATCAACTTTAAGAGGTCAGAAAGATGTAATAATAAGCAATAGATTAATTTCAGATAAAGTTATTTTAAAGGCAGTTGGAATCACAGTAGGATCCTTGCTTTTCGTTCTTTTAATGGCAATGCTGTTAAGTACAACTAATACATTTATTAAAAAAGAATCTTTCACATTCTTAGAAATTTTGTTCACTTGTATATCTGCATTTGCAACTGTTGGTTTTGATATTGGTTTAACTGCAAAATTAAATCATTTTGGCCAATTTATTCTTATTGTTGGTATGTTTGTGGGCAGACTTGGTATTCTTTTGCTATTAAGTGCACTTTGGCAGGCTCTTTACAAGAGTAGAATAGATAGACAAAAGAGAATTGGCTATCCTAAGGCTGATCTTTATGTTTAGGTTTGATTGAGTTTTATTATGGCTGATTGGTGGCAGTGGTCTCAAAAAAGGGAAAAAGAACTCCTCACTTTTGCAGTTGTTGGCGTTGGCAGATTTGGAACTGCCGTTTGTAGAGAACTGATAAGTAATGGTGCAGACGTTTTGGCTGCAGATTATTCCGAAAAAGCTATTGATGATTTGAGACAATTGGAACCTTCCATAGAAGCTAGAGTTGTAGATTGTACTGATGAAGAGTCAATGAAAGAATCTGGAATTCTTGAAATGAGTACTGTCGTGGTAGGTATAAGTGAACCTATTGAAGCGAGTATAACTACAACACTTATTGCCAAGGATAGTGAAGGTAGCAAAGTAAAAAGAGTAATAGCAAGAGCGACAAGTGACTTGCATGAAAAAATGTTAAAAAGAGTAGGTGCTGACAAAGTTGTCTTTCCTTCCAGAATGCAAGGAGAAAGATTAGGTTTAGAACTAGTAAGACCAAATTTAATTGAAAGATTGGAACTAGATAACCAAACTGGTATAGATGAAATTAAAGTTCCAGAGGAATTTATTGGCAGATCTTTGAGAGATTTAAATTTGAGGAAAAATTATTTAGTAAATGTTCTTGCAGCTGGCCCTGCGGAAGAGTTAACAGTTAATCCTCCTGCAAAATATATATTGGAAAGAGGAAACATTTTAGTAGTTATGGGAAAAACTGCAGATTTACAGAAATTGCCCCAGAATTAACTATTTTTAATCAGACTTTTTAAGATATCTAATTCTTTGCGGAGCTCCTTTTAATCTTTTGATGCTTTGCTTTTCAAGTTCGTCTCTAAATTTATCGGTATTTAAATTATTTTCTGAGAAAATTGGTTTATCCTCTTTCTCAAAGTATTTTTTTATACCCTCCTGTATTAAAACTTTTGCCATATTGCTAACTGTCCTTGATTCATTATTGGCTAAAACAGTTAATTGTTGACAAATTAATTCTGGAAGAACTACTTGGATTCTGGGGGATTTAGGCTTCCCATTAGTTGATTTTTGACGGGTAGCCATGAGTCAAAGTTGATAACTGTTACTTATAAGTATACACAGTTAGTCAAGGATACTATCTTTGTGTATATTATTAGTATGGAAATTTATGTCCGTATCAATTAATTGTTTTTATTACCCCATGAAAAATTCAAGAAAACTTGATTCTCCAAAAAGGTCGATAATTGATAAAAAGAAAAAAAGATTAGTTAATGCTGACGTTCACGATAATGAAAATAGTGATGTTTTGGTATCAGCTGTAATTAGTCCATATTTGTTAACTCATCTTCACCATATTCTTCAGCAGTCTGAATATTATGCTCAGAAAGATGGTAGAAAATCTCACGCAGCCAACTTTGCGAAATTAAGAAAAGTTCTATGTTTAGACGCAAGAAGTATGGCAGATGCCTCTGCAAAAGAAATAAAAGATGAGGATAATGATTTATCTATTAATAAATATAATGAACAAATTGTAGCTTGAAGTAATAATCTATTAATAAATAGATTTTTAAAAATGTCCTGTAACGCTGAAAAGCTCTATAAGTTAATAGCCAACGATTCCAAAAAAAAACAAAGTTTGTTTATGACAGCTTTAACTAATCCCCAAAAAGCTTTAGATAAAATATGCGATATTGGCAATGAGTTAAATATTTCTGTGACTAAAGAAGAGGTTATTGAATATTTGAGTACTATTGATGATGAGGCAACTAAAATGTGGTTAATTAAGGCTCGAGGAGGTCTTTAGGGAAAGGTTTCGAATGATTTTGATTTGGATTAGTCATAGGATTTATTCTTTTGTTGTAGCCACCTCCACCAGCTAGAGTCCAAAAAAACCAATAACTTGGAATTGCAAGAGCTGCAGCTATGAAAATCACTACAATTTGTTCTATTCTTTTCATGATTTGATTTTATTCCACAAAATATTCTTTAGTAAATAAGCCACAGATTTTGTAAATTCTATTTTTAAAACAGTGATTAGATTTGAAGGTGTAAGCAAAATTTATTCTACGGATGTTGTTTTAAAAAATATTAATTGGGAGATAAAGAAAGGAGAAAAAGTAGGCTTAGTTGGTTCTAATGGTGCAGGTAAATCAACCCAATTTAAGATTTTAATTGGAGAGGTAGAGCAAACAAGTGGAACGATCATCAAAGAGGGAAATCCTAAAATTGCACATTTAAAACAGGAGTTTGATTGTAATTTGAATTTTTCAGTGAGACAGGAATTAGAAAGTTCTTTTAAAGATATACAAATTATTGCTAATAAACTTTTAGAAATTGAGAATAAAATGAAATCATTGGATATAAAAATACATCCCGATGAACTTGAAATATTTGTAAATCAGCTCGCAAAATATCAAGCAAAATTTGAAGCTTTAGGTGGTTATAAAATGCAATCTGATGTAGAAAAAATATTACCAAAATTAGGCTTTTCTTTAGAAGATGCTGATCAATTAGTTGGTAATTTTTCAGGGGGTTGGCAGATGAAAGTTGCACTTGGAAAAATAATCTTGCAAAAACCTGATTTACTATTACTGGATGAACCAACCAATCATTTAGATTTAGAGACGATTTTTTGGTTGGAAGAATATCTATCTTCCCTTAAGATTGCAGTCGTTATAATTAGCCATGATAGATATTTTTTAGACAAATTATGTAAAAAAATTATCTTTGTAGATAGAGGAATATCTGAAATATATAACGGGAACTATTCTTTTTTTGTCGAACAGAAATCTTTAAATGAAGAATCACAAAATAAGGCATATCAATTACAACAAAAAGAAATTGAGTTACAGAAGAGGTATATAGATAGATTTAGAGCTAGTGCAACTAGAAGTTCTCAAGCAAAGAGTAGAGAAAAGCAATTAAAAAAGATTTCTAAAATTGAGGCTCCCATAGCAAAATCAAAAAGTCCTGTTTTTAATTTTCCAGAGTGCCCGCGCTCAGGAAAATTAGTTTTAAATATTAAAAATTTGTCTCACAGTTTTGAAGATAAAATTCTTTTTTTAGATGTTAATTTAAAGGTTTCTGCGGGGGAGAAAATAGCAATTTTGGGGCCTAATGGCTGCGGTAAGTCTACATTGCTTAAAATTATTATGAAAAAAATATCTCCTGAAATTGGAGAAATTAATCTTGGTAAACATAATATAATTACTAGCTATTATGAACAGAATCAGGCTGAAGCACTTTCACTTGAGAGAAGAGTGATTGATTTAATATGTGATCAGTCTCCAGAATGGTCCCAAAAAAAAGTAAGAACATTTTTAGGAGGTTTTGGTTTTCAAAATGAAACTGTTTTTAAATATATTAAACAACTCAGTGGTGGAGAAAAGGCAAGATTAGCATTGGCTCTTATGATTATGAATCCAAGTAATTTTCTACTATTAGATGAACCTACTAATCATTTGGATCTGCAATCTAAAGAAAATTTAGAATTAGCAATTAAAAATTATCAAGGTTCATTATTACTTATTTCTCATGATCGATATTTTATTTCAAAGGTTGCAAATAAAATTGTTGAAATTAAAGATTCGAAGTTATTTTCATACAGTGGTAATTACGAATATTTTTTAGAAAAAACTCAAAGCCATAATAAAATTTGATTACTTTTAATAAAGTTTGCATCTGGCTAAGTAAGATCACTCATTTATCTTTACATAGTTTACGGTCCTTGATTAATCTTAAAAATACAAAAATAAGTTTTTGTGATTGATATGAAAAATTACGATTTCCAAGAAAAACAGTTTCAAATTTCTGATCCTATTGAAAGTTATTTTGAATGCATTACAACCTGTAATATTCAGGATGGTAAATGTATTGCTAGGTGTGTGGAAATACTTAAAGAAAATGACAATAAAATCTTTTAGTTATTTTGTATATTACTTATATCAGTTGGTATTACTTTTAATTTAATTAATTTATTTCTACGCTTTAGTAATATATTGATTTGTTTATTAATACCATTTTTACTTATTTGGTCTATAACGTCAGATGCGGTTTCAATATCTTTATTGCCTACTTTTATTAAAATATCATCTATCTCGATTCCACTTTTTTGAGCTGGACTGTTAGGTACTATATATCCAACTTTTACAACATTGTCTTTTCTCTCAGAATTACTTTCTTCTATTAGGCTAATCCCAATCATAGGATGTATTACTTTTCCATTTTTTAAAAGTTGATAGGCAATTTCCTTAGCTTTATTAATTGGGATTGCGAAACTCAAACCAGCACCTGGACCTGATCTGATCAAGGTATTAATACCAATTACTTCTCCATCGCTATTCAATAGTGGACCTCCAGAATTACCAGGATTAATAGCAGCGTCTGTTTGTATCAGTTCAAGTTTTTTATCATATATTCCTAATTGAGTGACGTTTCTATTTAGATTACTAATAATTCCAAGTGTAACTGTGTTTTCCAGTCCGAATGGATTTCCTACTGCTATAGCCCAATCACCAACTTTAATCTTTGCTGAATCGCCCAATTTTGCTTTTGGCCAAGGTCCTTTTCCTTCAATTTTTAGTACAGCTAAATCAGTAAAAAAGTCTTGCCCTATAAGTTTAGCGTTAAATTTTTTGCCATTTGTTAAACCAACAATTACCTTATCTGATCGATTAACAACATGAGCATTTGTCATTATAAGTCCATCTGCAAATATAAATCCGCTCCCTTGGCTTTGCTCTATCCTTTGTTGATTGTTATTAGGTAAATCTAATCCAAAAAATCTTTCAAAATATGGGTCCAGAAATAGTTGAGAATTTCTTGGAAATTTTCTTGTCTTAACATATCTTTGAGTATCAATTGTCACTACAGCAGCACCAGTTCGTTCTACAGCTTCAGTTATGAAAGATTTTTTTGAAAATATATTAACCTCATTAATTTTTGATTTGCTTAATGGTTGGGATATTACTTTTGCAGGAAGTTTAATGCCTACCGTAATGAATAAGGCGATTAGTAATAATTTTTGGATGTATGTTGTCAATTTTTAATTTCTAATGTACTTCGAAAGATTAATGCTCTAAATTAATGTAATTTAAATATAACTACTAAATAAATTAATTTAATCAAGAGAATGATTTATTAATTTAAAATAGCAAAATTTCTTTTTTTCGGGCTATGATATTAGACATATAATAAATTAATTTATAAGTTTGATGACTATTCTATTTCCAATCATATATTCCGCTGCATTAACTTATTTAGTCTGGAAAGCTTTTAAAGTAATGTCTAATGGTTGGGGTATATCTGATACTAAAAATAAAAGATTCAGTAATTCCAGGTTTAAACAAAATAAGTACACAATACATCCAGAACTTTTAGATAAATCAGGAAACATAACAGAAGAGGAATTATTAACAGTAAGATTTTCTAATGACAATGACACTACATTAGAAGAAAAAGGCTCAACAACTGACTAATCAAATTATACTTAGGAAAAAAATTGGAATTAAAAACAAAAATTGTCTTGGGGGTAATACGATCTCTTAAGTTGCCACCAAGGTTTCGTTTGAAAATTGTTAAAGAAGATCCAGTTAGACTTGAACTAAGTCTTACCCCCTCTTATGGTAAAGAACCAGTTATTGTTGGTTTAGTTGAATCTTTAGACTTAGTCGCTCGAAGAGATAGAGAGGGTAGATTACCCAGAGATCTTCAAGGGACTTGGGACTGGACTGTAAGACATGGAAAAGTTAGTACTGGTGGTTGGAATCCTATGTTAAAAGAGGCATTGCAAACAATGTTTGATACAGGATTACCAGCTATTGTGTATGAGGAATTAACTGGAGATGCGTATCGACCTGTTGATGGCGTAAGACATATTAAATAAATAATTTATTATTTATCATAAATTCTTCCTTAAAACGTTAAAATGACTTGATAGACGATTTAGTTAATTATGAATAATGACAATCAAACGAGATTTGGCTTCGTAAATTTTGCAGAAACCTGGAATGGCCGTATGGCAATGATGGGTATTTTAATTGGGCTTGGTACTGAATTAATTACTGGACAAAGTATTCTTAGACAAATTGGAATAGGTTAGTATTTTACTGCACTTCTTCTGCCTTCACTTCAATGATACTTTCACTAGGCTTTCTATTAAATTGATCGTTATTACTAATATTTTCTAGATTAGCCCCACAATTCATGCAAGTTTTACTTAAGCCTAGGGATATTGCACCACAAGCTTCACATGTATTGACTTTTGATTTGTAAGAGTAAAAACTTATAAACGCTAAAATTACTAATAGTAGAGGAATTAAAAATAATAGGAGTAGGATATTACTGAGAAAGCTTATGAAAAAGTTTATCCCGAAAATAGAAATTGCTACAAGTGCAATTAATGAATAAGTAAATAAATTCAAATTAGCTTTAAGAAAGTAATTCATAGTATTTATTACTACCTCTTATTTTTTTTTTTATTTACTAAAGACATACTAGCAATAACAACGCTCCAACATTGCCCAAAATATAAAATTACTCCAAGTAGCCAAACCCATAAAGTAAGTACTAGAAAACCTCCAATAAAACCATACGCTTGAAATCTTGCTCCAAGTGAGAGAATACTTTTACTTACTGCCAGATTCAATGTCGTTAAGCCAATTCCAATAAGAAAAGATCCGGGTAAAAGTGGTCTTAAAGGAACTTTTCTACTAGGTAATAGGGCTTGTAATAAAAGGGCCATTAGAGAAAATCCAATTAGTGGTATTGCAAATTGACCAACTTGTAATAACGGCAGCTTTAGTAATAAATCAGTAATTAAATTATTAGATTTTGAGAGATTTTCCAATACATTACTTGGGATCATTCTTAGATTTGCACTAATTTGATCTAATACCATCAGGAAACCTATAAAGAATACTATTAAAAAAGCTTCAACTCTATTCCTTAGAAATCTTGAAGCTTGCTCTCTCCAAGCAGCATTAACTTTTTTAGATGGGAGTTCGTCTTCCCATAGCCTATCTGAACCTCTTTGGAGCGATAAATATGCATTTCCTGCTGTAAATAGTAAAAACATAGCTCCTAGAATTCCTGCCCCAAAACCTTGATCTATCAAATTAAATAATGTTGATTCTACTAATTCAACTACTGAAGGAGGTAAAATCTGTGCAGCAACAGAAATGATTTGTTGATCTAACCCCTCTTGTTTTCCGAGGAACCATGATGCTATTGAAAGAGAAATTAGAAGAATAGGAAAAAATGACTGTAGTGTGTAATAGGCAAATGCAGCACTTAAATCAATACAATCAGATTTGCTCCATCTTTCACAAGCTCCCCACAAACTTTTCAAGATCCATGTTGAGCTTCTCTGCATATTTAATTTATTCAAATATTTATCTCAATATATTTTCTTATTGTATCTAATTAAGAAATTTTTCAAGCAATTATTTCTTTATGATTTAATTATTTTTCTAATAATAAATTACCCCATGGTTTTAGAATTTCAATTTTTTCTGCAGATCTGCAAGCAATTAATGGAAAATTAACATCGCTCAAATTCTGGCCTGAAACTAAATTCAAAGGATCTATTTCTAACCACTCTATAGAACAATTAAGTTCCTCTAATAACAGCCAGGCAGCTGCAATGTCCCATATCTTCGGGGTTGATTCTATTGCTCCATAAGTTTGCCCCATAGCTACACTCGTTAGATTCAAACTCGATACACCTAAAAGTCTGATTTTGCCAGGAAATACTGAGTTTGGGTTTTTTTGCAAAATTTTTATAGATCTACTACACAAAGAAATGCATTCACTTTGGTTGTTTCTTTGCTTGGGGTCTATTTTTTGGTTATTTAACCAAACACCATTATCTTTAATTGATACAAACTTTTTTTTCAAAGTAGGGATTATCAAAAAAGAAGATTGTGGTCTACCATCAACGAACCTTGCCACTGATATAGACCAATACGGTATACCTGCAGCAAAATTTGTTGTTCCATCAAGTGGATCAACCACCCAATATGCTTTTGTATTGGGAATTAACTTACCTCCTTCTTCGCTAAGGACTCCTTCACCTGGAGCTATTGAAGCCAATCCATCTACTATCGTTTTATCACTCCATAAATCACAACTTGTTATTAATGATCCGTCAGCTTTGTTGCTTGCACTTATATTTCCAAAATCTTTAATTTGACGTGCACTAACTAATTCAAATAAAGAATCTAATTCACTTAGTTGATTATGAGTTAAATTTGGTAAATTCATTTTTGAATATTGCAAATAGATTCTCTATCTTTAATTTTATTATTATTGTCATCAAAACAATTTTTACTTATTTCAAGAAAAGTTAATCTTTCTAATTCATCTAGATTCAAGTTGTAATTATATATCGCATTAATATTTTTTGATTTTGCATTACTTAATTCACTTTGTCTCAATAGTAAATCTTTGAGAGTTGATATTCCAACTTCATATCTAAGTCTTGAAAGTCTTACTGACTCTTTACTGGATTCAATTTCTTTAATAGAAGAAATTATTTGCTCTTTATTTAATTGTAGATTCAAATAAGCTTTACTAATATTTGTGATTAAAACATTTTTTAGATTTTTATAGGCATACTCTTCAGCTTCTGCATCTGCTATTTTTGATTTATAAGAGTTTTTATTCTGAGATCCATTAAAAATACTCCATACAAAATTTAGACTTACTGTATTTGTATAGTTAGATCCAGATGCTCCATAGTCAATATTATTTGATAGAGACTCACCCTTGGAAAATACACTAGAGAATGTATTGCTGAGGTAGATATTTGGTTTATTTTGAGCTAAAAAACTATTTGCTTGGCTTTTTTTGATTGAAGTTTGAAGACGAACATTTTTTAAGGAAAGATTTTTCTCTAAACCTTCATTAATATTTTTATTTAATTTATGATTCCAAAAACCTATTAGATTTTGCTCTTTATTACTTTCAAAATCCTCTTTGACATTAAGTATTTCCTTAAGAGAAATCTTATTTATTTTATGTTCTATTTTTTTTTCTTTAAGAGATAGTTTATCTCGCGATAATTGAGCCTCTGCTTCGAGAACTTCAAATTTTGTGCCAATTCCAGCATCTAATTTTGCTTGAGCATTATCTAAACTAGTAATTGACAAATTAAGGGTAAATTTTTTGTTTTGAATTTCTTGATATGACTTTTGGTATTTGTGAAACCTCATTCTTGCTGTTTGTATTAAATCTTTTTTCTTAATCTCATAATTATTTTTTGCAATTTTGTAGTTTTCTTTGGCAAGTTTAATTTCTGATCCTCTAAGTGGGTCAATCAAATCCCACTTAATATTAAGAGAAGGATTAACCGAAAATTGCGATGTTTCTAAAGTCGGAGAATTGTTACTGTAATTCCTACCTGAGACATATTTTGGTAACCCATTTACTTGCAGATCTAAGGATGGGTAAATTTGACCTAATTTGCTTAAAACATTAAAGTTAGCAGAATTCACTAAATTTTGTAGTGATTTTAACTCTTGATTTTTTAAAATAATTTTTTCAATTTCTTCATAATTAATAATAAGTTTATTTGAATTTTCTCCTAAAGTATTATCTATATTATTTTCTGCTTCGCTTGATAGTACATTAATAGAGTTGATACTTAGAGCAATTGGCAAGAATAAGAATGGATTTATTACTCTTCTAAGCATGTTTTATAGTATCGAGGATATTCGATTAACCAATCAAAGTATTAATAATATCATTTGAATCATCAAGAACGTGAATCTTGGTATTTAATTGATTTTCAACTTCTTTAATATTTTTATCATCTAAAAATAAATCAGTATTAAGTTTTAACATAATAGATGGTATGTAGACAGCTTCTCCTAAATCCTTATTTTTCAGACCGTAAATTAAATCTTCTCCAGTAAGAAGACCCGTAACAACTTGATCTTGACCCCAATAAATACTTGGTAAACCATATAAATTAATTTGCAAACCATCAATTAAGTTTAATTTTTTAACTGTAGGAATTAAGGCTTCATAAACTAATTTACCAACAATCCAACTGACTGTTTTTTGCTGCTTTATTTTTTTTGGCAGGTTGTTAGATTTCTCACTTAATATCTTTAGAAAGTTTCTAATTGATCCTACTCCATTAGATTCTTGTGGCATATTTTCGTAGGTTTTATAACTAGGTAAATTGATACCAGCTATTAAATACCATTCGTCTGCAAGCCAACAAAAACGAGTTCCAAGAGTAAGTTGTAGAGAGGATTGAATTCTCTCAACCTGTTTAATCGTTGTTATTGCGTATTCAGGGCTTATTGATTTCAACCCATCATTCTCAGGTCTAAATTTTGTAAGTCCTACAGGAACTATTGCAACTGAAAGTACTGTCTGAGTATTTTTTTTGTAGAATTCAGCTAGTTCCAAAATTGATTTTTCAAGAATATCCCCATCATTTATATTTGGACAAACAACAATTTGAGCATGTATTTGAATAGAGTTTTTTTCAAACCAGGAAATTTGATCAAGGATCAGGCCTGCTTTTTTATTTTTTAATAATTTTTCTCTCGTATCGGGATCTGTAGCATGAACTGATATAAAAAGTGGGGAGAGTTTTTGCATAGCAATTCTTTCCCAGTCTTCTTTTTTTAAATTCGTAAGAGTTAAATAAGAGCCATAAAGAAAACTTAATCTATAATCATCATCTTTTATATAAAGGCTTTTTCTTTTACCACTTGGTTGTTGATCTATAAAACAAAATGGACATTTATTATTGCATTGTTTGATTGAATCAAATAATGCATCTTTAAAATTAATCCCTAAATTAACATCTTGATCTTTTTCAATACTTATATTATGAATTTCTTTATTTTTATCTAAAACTGATATTTCTAAAATTTCTTCACTAATGAGAATCTGATAATCAATTAAATCTCTTGGTTTTTTCCCATTAATACTAATAATTGAATCACCTGATTCAAATCCTATTTCTTGAGCGATGGAATTAACTTCAATACTTTCAATTTCTGCAGGGTTTATTTCATAAGTAATATTAGGAACCAAATGATGATTGGTATCTTCTCTGTAATTAATTTCTTGCCACACAATTTAAGGCCAAATATTTTTCTTTATCATTATTCTAATCTTATATATGCCTCAAAGTGTATTAAATACTTTTAAAATATTAAATACAGGAGTGAGATTAAGGGTCTTTGATTTATTAAAATACTGCATACGCAGTTTTCTAAAACACGATTTAAATTAATTAAAGTAACTTTAAACCCTTATTCATTGAAAGAATTAATTACAAAAAATTTAGAAGTAAAAGATAAGTTCAACTATGATTCTCATAAGTCAGTTGATTCATACGAGGATAGTTTTTTGTCAAATCCCATATCTTTAAGATTATGGTCTTCTTTTTTTGTTATTTTACCTATTTTTGTGCAAGCCCCTTGGGTTAGATTAGAACCATTAAGTGCTCTTTCTTTTACATTTGTTATTCTCTTAGTGGCATTTGTTTTGAATAAAAAGGGATCAAATAAGTGGTTTATTGTAAGTTCATTATTACTTGGCGTATCAGGCAGTTGGCTTGGGGGATGTTTGTTCTGGGGATGGTTAAGCCCATTTCCTATCCTCCACATACCTGTTGAAGCTGTAGTTTTCCCATTAGCTTTAATTGGAATTGGTACTAATTGGAAAATAGGTTCAAGTTTCTATATCTCTTCTTTATTTGGAACTGCAGTTACCGATATTACAATATTTTTATTAGGGTTAATGGATCAATGGAGGCAAGTAATTACAGCAGATTCTGAAAATGCACCCCAAATTCTTCAAAAAACCTCAGAAAATCTTATCCAAATAAAATCATTATCTATTATTATTATCGTTGCCCTTATACTTTGGTTGATTTCAAAAGAAATTTTTGATTCTGCCACAATTAATACTACTAGTGGTAAAGCACTCTTAGTTTCTAGTTATGTAATTCAAACTACATTAATTGTTGATGGTATTTTTATTGTTTTAGCGATTCTGCAACCAACACTTAGTGGATTGGTTTAATGTTAAGGCCTCCATTTTCACAAGACCCAATTCCAATAAATAAGTGGGATGTAATCGTTGTAGGTGCTGGAGCTGCTGGCCTTATGGCTTGTCTTGAATTGCCCGCAAATTTAAAAGTGCTTCTTTTAAATAGAAATACTAGTAAGGTATCTTCCAGTAGATGGGCTCAAGGGGGAATCGCATCTGTTGTTAGACAAGATGATTCATTTGATCTTCATGCTGAGGATACTTTAAAAGCAGGAGATGGATTATGTGATTTTCAAGCTGTAGAAATGCTGGTTAAAGAAGCTCCAAGTTGTGTAGACAGGTTGCAGAATTTAGGGATGATTTTTGATCAAAGTTCTGATCAATTAGCTACTACTTTAGAAGCAGCTCATTCACGAAGAAGAGTCTTACATGTTAAAGATCGTACTGGAAGAGCATTAGTTGAAGTTCTAGAAGATCATATTGAGAATAAAAAAAATATTCTTCACTGCAGGGGTGTAAGAGTAACTGAACTTCTTATTGAAAATAAAGAATGTAAAGGAGTTCAGGTTCTTGATGGAGCAAATTTATATTGGATTCAATCGAGAGCTGTTGTTTTGGCTACAGGTGGGGGTGGGCATTTATTTACTAACACAACGAATCCTGCTCAATCCTCTGGTGAAGGGATTGCTCTTGCATGGAACGCAGGCGCCGCTATAGAAGATTTAGAGTTCGTGCAATTTCATCCAACCGCTTTAAAATTTTATGGTGCACCTTGCTTTTTAATATCTGAGGCACTTAGAGGAGAGGGAGCTATCTTAGTTGATAAAAATGGTGAAAGTCCAGTTAAAAATCTTGAAAATCGTGATTTAGCGACTAGAGATCAAGTAAGTAGAGCAATTATGAAAAATATGTATGATAATAATGTAGATCATGTTGGCTTAGATCTTCGTTATATTGACCCAGAAAAAATTGTAGAGCGTTTCCCCACGATCTTAAGTCGCTGTCAGGATTATGGAGTTAACCCTTTAAATGAAGTTATACCTGTCGCTCCTGCAGCTCACTATTGGATGGGAGGCGTTAAAACTGATCTAAATGCATCTTCTACAAGAAAAGGATTATATGCAGTTGGAGAAGTTGCTTCTACAGGCGTTCATGGTGCTAATAGACTAGCAAGTAATTCACTGATGGAGTGTCTTGTTTTCGCAAGAAAAATGTCTGCAATTGTTTTGAATGATCTTCCCGAATTTGCAAAAATTGATAGATCATTGCAAGAGTTTGATATTGAAGAACCTAAAGAAGATCAAATTTCCAAAATTGCTGAACAAATTGATGAACTGAGAAAACTATGTTGGTTAAATTTAGGTGTATCTCGAAATAAGGTAAATATGCGTAAATTTCTAAATTTTATTCAAGGTGATATCGATAAATTACATAAAAATGATTTACTAAATAGTCTTGAAAAAATAAAATTTGATCAAACAATTAAACTTAGTGAACGCAATAGGAGAGTATTAAATCTTTTACTTGATTTGAAGAATAGACAAATAACAACTATAACTCTATTAAAAGCTTGTCTATTTAGGGAAGAAAGTAGAGGAGGGCATTATAGAGATGATTTTCCAGATAAAGATAAAAATTGGGAATGCCATACTAGACAACAGTTAGATCAAAAAATTCAAAAAAGATTTATCAAAAATTAGAATCTCCTTGATAACCTGTCTTTATCGCTAATTCATTCAAGTCGCTAGTACCACTAATAATTTCTCCATTTATTTCCCAAGAAGGAAATCCACTTATCCCCTTTTTCTGGCAGAGCTCATACTCGTTATCTTTGCCATCTTTAGCACATTCAACTACTTTTAATTCTTCAACTGCTTCCTTACCGAATAATTGTTTCTGATCGTGACAGTGCGGGCACCAGTATGCACTATACATAACAATATTGTTTTCATTTAAGAATTTTGCAAATTTTACCTTCTGGGGAGAGCTCGAAGTGGTAATTACTGGCGAAACATTTTCAGTTGGGTTTGCAACATCAATAGCATTAGATGGGTCAACGTTTGTTGACCAAATTAAGCCCCCTAATAGGACACTAATGACTACAATGAAACCTCTAAAAATCATAGGTTCTCTACTCTCAAACTTTGCTCCAATCATAGAAATTATAAAGATAGAAAACGATAAAATTGCTGAAAGTATACAAAAAAAGCAATATGCTTGAATCTTAAAAAACATTATATTGATTAATAAAAAGCTAAATGTTGATGATGCACAAGATATTAAAAATACTAACCACCATAAAAACTTATTTAGTTTTTCTTTTGGGGAAATTAAATTAAGCGAAAGTACTATTGTGATAATTAATATTGATAAATACGTTATGAATCCAGCTAATGAGAGAGGTATATTAACTTGATTACTTTCAAATAAAGTACCCCAAGGACTATTTAAAACTGTTTCACAACCATTTTGTATCCCTGGGCATGAAAGCGAAGTAAATATTCCCCAATTTTTTAAAGTAATCGAACCAGTGTCAACTATGCCTATGGTACTAAGAATTGCGATTATGATTTTTGGCCATTTCAAATCTTTTTTATTTCTTTTGTTTAAAGTCTTAAGGGCCATACAAAATGAAAGTTTGTTATTTACATTATCTATCCTAATATTATCTTGGCATGAGAGTTATCTACAAAATGCTTTTTCAATCTTTTAATTCTTATTTTTCGTGTTGTGAAAAAAAATTGTCTTAATGTAAAAGAAAAAAAACTATCTAAGATTGCATTCAGTCATGTTGGTTGCGAGAAAAATCTTGTTGATACTGAACATATGCAAGGCTTGGTAGATAAAGAGGGTTATGAAGTTGATAGTAATATAAATGATGCAAATGTTGTTGTTGTAAATACTTGTAGTTTTATTGAAACAGCTAGAGAAGAATCCATTAGAAAAATTCTAGAATATACAAATCAAGGAAAGGAAGTAATAGTTGCAGGCTGTATGGCTCAGCATTTTAAAGATGAACTTCTAAAAGAAATCCCTGAAATAAAAGGTTTGGTTGGAACAGGAGATTATCAAAAGATAGCTAAGGTTTTAGACAGAGTAGAAAAAGGGGAAATTGTTAATGAAGTTTCAAAAATACCGGAATTTATTGCAGATGAGGATATACCTCGTTTTGTAGATAAAAACAAATTTGTTGCTTATCTTCGTATTGCTGAAGGCTGCAATTATAATTGTGCTTTTTGTATTATTCCTAAGTTGAGAGGTCCTCAAAGAAGTAGAACAATAGAATCTATAGTTACAGAAGCTAAAAATCTTGCAAAGCAGGGTATTCAAGAAATTATATTAATTAGTCAAATAACAACTAATTATGGTCAAGATATTTATGGAAAACCATCATTAGCCAAACTTTTGAATGAGCTTTCTAAAGTTCCAATTCCTTGGATAAGGATACATTATGCTTATCCTACGGGTTTAACTGATGAAGTTATTAGAGCTTTCAAAGATTCAGAGAATATAGTACCTTACTTTGATTTGCCACTCCAGCATAGTCATCCAGATGTTTTGAAGAGCATGAATAGACCTTGGCAGGCTTCTTTGAATGAATCAATTTTGGAGAAAATTAGAGAAGAAATTCCATCTGCTGTATTAAGAACTAGTCTCATTGTTGGTTTCCCAGGAGAAAAAAAAGAACATTTTGAACATCTTCTCGAATTTTTGGATAGGCACAAATTTGATCATGTGGGAGTGTTTATTTTTTCTCCTGAGGAAGGAACTGCAGCTTTTGATTTGCCAAATAAAGTATCACCAGAAGTTGCAGAGGCAAGAAAAGATAACGTTATTTCACTCCAACAAAATATCTCTAAAGATAAAAATCAGTCATATATTGGATCAAAAATGAAGATTTTGGTGGAAAAACTATCAGATAATAAAGAATTAATAGGTCGGTCCTACAATTTCTCGCCTGAAATCGATGGAAATGTGATTTTATCTATTAATACTAATGACGAGCTGAAAAATTATATTGGTAAATTTGTTGAAGCAAATATTTCTTTTGGTGATGAATACGATTTGTATGGAGAGACTATTAAAATTTTGTAGTTTTTAAATTAATTTAACTGCTCTTAATAGCTTATCTAATGCGAAAGCAGCTCCAAAACCAAAACCAATAAATGCAAAATAGAAAATGATGTTCATTAATCTTTTTATTTTTATTTAATTTAACATCAGATAAAAAGATTAGATTTTTTTCGTTTAATTTCTTAATCTTGGATATATGGTAATTGTTTGTATAAACATTCTTCTGCTTTTTGTAGTTCCCTGCCTAAATATAGAGCATGGTCGAATCTGGTTATTAAGTCATTTCTTTCTTCAGTTATCAATATTCCAAGTTGTTTCGCACTAATACCTTCAAAAACTTCATGACTAACTCTTTTATTTTGAGAGTCGCATTTAATTGGTTCATTTGTGTCTGGGTCAAGCGCATATCCGTCATCGTTAATATTATTTAGAAAGTGTTCTAAAATTATTTTATTTTCTTTTAAATCTACTTTTATAATAAAGTAACCTTTTGGATCTAAGTCTATATATCGATTAGATAGATTATTATCAATCTTTAGTTTTTCAGCAAAACTTTTACTAGAATCCATTCTTAGAAGTAAATAAAACTATATTACTAATATAATCTTTGATAAAGCCAAATTATTTTTTATTTAAAGGGTATAGATTTATTTTCAAAATCAATTTCCATCTCGGTTTGTTTATTAACTTCATTTAGCCAAGGATAGATTATATTTTCCATATTTTTGTCAAACCACTTATGCAAGCTAATGGTGTTTTTTGCAAAAAACCCCCTCCGCCTTTTATGTTTACCCCCCGCTCCAGGATCAAACAAATGAATACCATTTTTTATTGCCCATTCAATAGGCTGGTAATAGCATAATTCAAAATGTAAATTAGATATTTCTTCTTGACTACCCCAATATCTACCCCATAAGTTGTTTTTATTTTTAACGCACATTGACATAGCAAAAATATCATTTGTATTATTTTTTGATGCGCTAAAAAGTAAAAGATTTTTTTTATTATCAACAATTTTTTCGAAAAATGTAGATGTTAGATATTTACTTCCCCAAACTCCCCACCTCGAACAATGTTGTTCATAAAAATAATGCATTTTTTTGAGGATTTCTTGGTTAATATCATCTTCATCAAAAATTTCTACTTTAATATCTTGTTTAGTAATTGATTTTCTTTCTTTTTTTATATTTTTTCTCTGATTAGAGTTAAATCTAGAAAGAAAATCATCAAACGTTTTTTCTCCATTATTCCTCCATTCACTAATGGAATTTATCCATTCATGGTATCCCAAAGATTTAAGATGGTTGCCCCAGCTTTCATCAATGTATAAGAAATTACAACTTAAAATTTTGTTTGTAATCGCAAAGCTTTCGATATGGTTTATAAGCAAATTTGTTATTTCTTTTTTATCTCTATTTTTTTTATAAAGAAATTGATATCCATTTACAGGACTATAAGGACTCATTCCAATTAATTTAGGGTAATAATTTAAATTCAGCTCTTGAGCTAATCTTGCAAATGATTGATCAAAAATGAATTCTCCATAGCTATGATTTTTTAAAAAAAGTGGAGCAATTCCCACTATTTCTTCATTTTTATAAGCAACAAAATATAAAGGCTGCCAACCCGTTTCTCTTGAAACACTTTTTGAGATTTCAAGGTTTTTAAGCCAGGTCCATCCATAAAATGGATTATTGATTTCATTTGCTAATTCTTGCCATATATCCTTGGAGATTTCCTTAATTGACAATTTGACTTCAACTTTATGTATTTTTTGGTTCATTTATTATTAAATTTATTTCAAATTTTTTTGTAATGAACGTGAATTTCATTATTCATTAAATTTTCAATTGATTTTATTTCCCATAGTCTTTTGAGATTAAAAATCTCATTTGTTTGTTCTGGAGGGATCCATGTATATCTACCTCCAATTATTTGTGGAATTATTGTAATTTTTATATCTGTTATTAGATCCTCTTTTATAAAAGAATTTATAAGTTTTGCACCTCCTAAAAGAGCTAGATCATTTATTCCTTGTTTTTTTAGTGAAATTAAAGTTTTCTCCCATGAATCTTCGAAAAAGAGCTGTCTCTCGAAGTCTTTATTCGATAAATTATCAACTTTACTTGAGCTTATTAGCCATCTTCTAATTGGTTGACGAAAGTATTTCCAATTACTGTTAAATTTTTTGCTATTCGAAGCAACTATAGATATTGGTTGTGTTTTTGATATTTTTACTTTCTCATTGTTATTGAGATTCTTAATTAGGTAAGTTGATTGATGAGCTATTAAAGTACCTAAACCAAAAATGGTGGCATCAACTATTGATAAGTTTTGGTTTAACATTTTTTTATCTTCTTCGCTTCCAAGATGAGACTCTCCACCTTCAGGAAATGCAATTCGCCCATCAAGACTCGACGCTATAACTATTGTTACTTTTGGAATACTCAAGTTTGAGCAACTAATGAATTTTCAAGTTTCTTTTGTAGAGAATTTTGTATGGTTTGCTCAACATAAATCTCAGCAGCATTATTAGGACTTTCTTGGAGTCTAATCTTGTGTAAATTTGCTCCAATATTTTTAATTGGAGATGAAAGGATATCAGAAATATGTAATGCAATATTTTCACATGTTGGAACGCAAGTTTTGAAATATTCAATATCTTTATTTAAAAAAGTATGATCAAACTGTTCAACAATAAGATCATCAATAATTGCTTGTAATGATGGTAAATCACAAATCATGCCCGTCCTAGGATTTATTTGTCCTCGAACAGTCACATCAAGAAAATAGTTATGACCATGTCCATTTATTCTTGCGCATTTACCATAAATTTTTTTGTTTTCACTTAAGGAGATTTCATCTTTGGCTAATCTATGAGCTGCATTGAAATGACTTTGAACTGTTAATAAAGCTTCCATGTTTTTTCCAAAATAATCTGCCCATAAAGTAGGGCTTTCATAAAGTCTTAAATTTGTAAGAGGTAAATCATTTTTTAAACGATTCCAAATGACCTGAACTAATGCTTCGGTTGTCGGGAGTATTCCATCCTGATTATAAATATTAAATTCTGGCCAGACATCATTTAAAAAACGAAAATCTAATTGTCCAGTAACCTCATTTTTAATAGAGTGTTTTACATCAGAGAGATTTAAGACCATTCCATCCGAGTCTAGTTCTCCACCCATTGATACAATGAGTTCATAGTTATGACCATGTCCCGGAGCAAAACTACACTTTCCAAAAAGAGATAGATTTTCTTCTGGACTTTTTTCAGGAAGCCAATAACGATGACTAGAACTAAAGCAGGCGCGTCGAGTTATGACGCATTCACGCCCCTTTCCATGTAATGAATTGGATTGTGTAGAAGTCATAGCTTTCTGCAATAATACTATCTTAAGGTTTTAAATACGCTTTTGTCTTCATGGAACAATCCATTATCGAAAAAACAGTCCGTTCTATTAAGGGAAGAAGCATATTTTTAATAGGTATGATGGGTTGTGGTAAGTCACAAACAGGTTTGAAGCTGGCTGAATTATTGCAGTATAAATATATTGATTTAGATTCATTAATAGAAAAGTTGGCAAAAAAATCTATTAATCAAATTTTTAATGATGAGGGAGAAGAGAATTTCCGTGAATTAGAAGCAAACTGCCTCAAAGAAACCATCAAAATTCCTTCATTAGTCATATCAACTGGAGGAGGGATAGTTACTAAATCAGAAAACTGGGGAATCTTAAGACAGGGAATAATTGCTTGGATAGATCTCGACAAAGATATAGCAATTGAAAGATTGAAAAATGAAATTGAAAAAAGGCCACTACTACAGGGCAAGAATCTAAATGATTTATATATGAGCATTTTAAAATCTAGAGAAAATTTATATTCTCAAGCAGATCTAAAAATCCAGGTAAAAAAAGAAAATATTGGAGAAGTTGCTATGAAAATAATTAATGCAATTCACAAAGAAATAATTAATTAATCTGGTTCAATTCTTACCGCAAACCATTTGATAACGTATCCTAATTTTATTTCTAATTCATAAGTACTTTCCAATAATTCTTCAAAAAATTCCTGATCAGTATCTTTTATATTTTGATATATTGTTTGTGTTTCTATCTTATTGAGCCAATTCTTCAACCATAAAATTGCTTCTTGTTTTGATACAATTTTTTCTTTTGAATCTGGCTCTAATAATACATAGTGATCTGATGCTCTTATTAGTGGATTTGACATAATGAAAATTCTTCTTGGATTAATTCTTTGCTTGATTTTTCAAGGAGTTTTTTTAGAAAGTTCTTTTGCTCTAGTAGATTCTAACGTAAAAGAGTTTTTGGAAAATCGTGTAAATCAATGGCCAGAATTATATTTGCCAAATTTTAAATTATCTGATACTTCTAAGGATTTAATTTATCCTAAATGGTTCGAGGGTAATTGGCTTGTTACTTCTCAAGACATAATTAATGATGCAGAAGAGCCAGTTTTTTATAAAGTAAATTTCTTTAAGAATGATTCAGATTTAATTATTGGTAATCGTGCAAAAAATTCTGAATCTATTGGAAAAGCAATATTTGGTGACACCTTAATCAAGGTTGTAAATGATCCTCAATCTATTAATAATCAAATTACGTATTTAAAAGATGATTTTTATATCGATTCAAGAATTACAGGGAGAAATCAGATCCAAGATGATAATATTTTTTTCGCAGATGAGCTGGTTATACAAACAGTGCATAAGCCAGGTGCTTCAAGGATTAATCAGGTAGAGACCATTAGTAAATTTCAAAAATGTCCTGAGGAAATATTTGAAGTTGATAATTCAATCAAACCATCAATTTGTGGAGTGCAATATGTTGCTTCTTATGGTTCAAAAGTTGGCGATCCTTCTATTCATGCTATAAAAACAAATAAATATAAATTGAAGTTTGAATTTATTGAGAGTTAGCACTAAAAAGATATTCTTCTAAATTGTTCCTCCACATAAAAAGATTTTCTAAATAAGGGTTATTTATATATTCTTGGCTCCCCTCTCCTGAAAGAATTGGTCCTGCAGACTTTGGAAATTTAAGAAGGGATAATTGAGCAGCAATTGAAATGTCTGCAATTGATAAATTATCTCCAACTAAATATTTTTTGTTGATCAAGGATTTTGATAAAGCTTCCAGTAATTTTTGGAGTTCTAAATTATCTTTAGAAGACAAAACTACATTAGAAATTTTACTGAGATTATCAAAAGGTAATTTATCAACAATACTTTTAACTGAAGAAGGTATTTCATCTGGAAGTAATGCAGTTCTTAGCTGTGGATTTTCTATTGCAGATTTTATTAATGTTTTTCTACAAGTTGTAGCCATTGTCGTATCTGCCCAGTCTTCAATTAGTTTGCATTGTGCAAATAATATTGGGTCCTCAGGAAAAAGTGGATTGTTATCATTTTTTTTATCTATATATTCGCAGATTGTTGATGAGTCATGAATAATTTGATCATTACTATCGACTATTACAGGGACTTGTTTTTGCCCTGATAATTTAAAGATTTCAAATTGACCTATTCCAGGCGTTACTTCTTCAACTCTATATTGTAGTTTTTTTGCATGCAGAGCCATTCTTGTTTTTAAACAAAAAGCACTATGCCTAAATTGATATAATGTGATCATGCTGTTTAATGTTTGTTAAAACTTAGCTAAAAAAGTAATCTATTTGTGGAGCTGATGGGCGAATTTTTCTCTAATGTTGCAAGATATCCCAAGTATTTAATATCCATTATTATTGGAGGACTTGTTGCATTGCTTGAACCTTTATTCAAGAATAGATCAAATCCACTCACAATAGTAGGATTGATATCTTCTGTCTTAAGTGCTTTCATAACTGTTTATTTTGTCTTGCAAGCGATGACAAACCCGAATAATTTACAACCATAATGCCAAACAATTACCGTCTTGCAAAAGTTTCTTCTCTTTTGAAGAAAGAAATAACCATTATTTTGCAGAATGATTTGGAAAATGATCTTATTAGAGATTATTTCGTTAATATTTCTAAGATTGATTTATCAGGGGATTTGCAACACTGTAAAATTTACATAACTTCAACTGCTCAAGATAAAGTGAGGAAAGAAATTGTGGCAAATTTGAATACTGCTAAAAGCTCTATAAGATATAGTTTAGGTAAAAGAATAGAAATGAGAAGAGTTCCTGAGATAATTTTTAAAGACGATGTTGTTCTTGATAAAGGATTATCAGTCTTGAAACTTCTTGATGAATTAAAAAATAAAAATCAAAATAATTATCTTGAGGAAAAGGATGCCAATAGTTGATCTACCCCTTGATCAAAGAAATATAATTATCACTCGATCAAAAGAAGGGATATTAGATATAAAGAAGATATTTACAAGCAAGGGCGCTAATGTATTTGATTTGCCTGCAATAAGCATTGGTGATCCTGATGATTTGAATCCTCTTGACGAAGCATTAAATCAAATAAATGATTTTCATTGGATTATTTTTTCCAGTAGTAATGGGATCAAATTTGTAGATAAAAGACTAAATCATTTTAATAGTTCATTAAAAGAGTGTGCTAAAAAAACAAAAATCGCTGTAGTCGGAGAAAAAACCTCAAAAACTCTTGATGATTTAGGGATTAAGGCTGATTTCATACCTCCAGAATTTGTTGCTGAAAGTTTAATTGATAATTTCCCAGTATCTGGTTATGGACTTAGAGTTTTTGTACCAAGAGTTCAAACAGGTGGTAGGGATCTAATTGCAGATCAATTTAGAAAGGCTGGTTCCCGCGTATTTGAGGTTGCTGCATATGAAACTAGATGTCCTGACACAATTCCGGAAGAAACAATTGATATTATTTCTAATCGAAGAGTCGACGCAATTATTTTCTCAAGCGGTAAAACCGTATCAAATGCTGCTCTTTTACTAGAAAAAAAACTTGGTATACAATGGTTGAAATATTTTGATCAAATTAAGTTGTTAACTATTGGACCTCAGACAACAAAAATATGTAAAAAGATTTTTGGAAGAGTTGATAGTCAGGCACAAAAATATACTTTTGAAGGACTACTTGATGTGGCAATTAATATATTTAGTTAGAAAAATTTTTTCTATAGTTCTTTTCAACTAAATCTTTGAACCTATCAATATTAGCTTGTAATTCGTTTGTAACCATTTTGCCTAGTATATTTTCTTCCATAAAGCGCGCAATCATTTTAGGTAGCTCATAAGTTATGGCTAAGTTTACCATTGTGATTTGATCACTTTTACTTTCAAAAACCACTGAACCCTCAGTTGGTAAACCCCCTATAGATTTCCATTTAAGTTTGTTTTTTTCGACTCTTTCGGTAATTTGAGCTTTCCATTTAAACCTAAAGCCATTTGCAGCTAAAGTCCATTCTGTTAAATCTGGCAATGTATTAGTCTCTTCATCAACTGTTTTTACAGATTCAATCCAGCTCATCCAAAGTGACATTGAGTCTAAATCACTCCATGTATTCCAAACATTTTCAAGAGGCGCATTAACAACTGTTATTACGTCATGTTTTAGCCAAGTACCCATAAATTAGCTTACTGCAAGATTTTTTGCTAGTTCTGCTTTCTTCTCTAAAATTGCAGCAGCAGCTAAATGACCACTCATTGTAGCTCCCTCCATAGAGTCTATGTAATCTTGTTTTGTGTAACTACCAGCCATAAAGAAATTAGATATGGATGTTCTTTGATCGGGTCTGAAAGGCTCCATACCTGGAGATTCTCTATAGAGTGATTGTGGAATTTGTACTACATTACTCCAAAGCAATTTAAGGTTTTTTGAGGATGGGAATAGACGGCGAACCTCTTTATCTATTTCTTTTGTAATTCTTTCTGTAGATCTTCCCATCCATCTATCGCCTGGAGTCAAAACACATTGCAGAAGTGATCCCATATCTTTTTTTCTATAATCTTCTGGACTTGCTAATGCTAAATCTGCAAAGCAACTGAAAGACGCATCAGCAGAATAAAGAAGGTTATCTAATCCAATTGGTGTGTTTCCAGTATTATCTTTTTGTAATTCGGTAACCCAACCGTCGTATCTTAATTGGATTGTAGCAACAGCAACTGCTCTAAGTTTGTTTAGACCTTCAAATTCTTTAAATTGATACCACTCTTTTGGAATTATTTTTTTTATTCCAGGAACATCACAGGCTGCTAGAAATTTATCTGCAAACACTGCCTTAATTCCTTCAGGAGAAGATATTTTTAACTGATTAACTGAATAAGAGGAGGATTCCTTCTCATAAATAATTTCTTCTACCTTGTGATTAAGATGGATTTTTGCTCCTTTGTTTGTGATGTAGTCGACAATAGGTTGTGTTAACCACTTATGTGGAGATCCTTTTAAAAGATTAAGTTTTGAGGCTTCTGTTTTTGAGGCAAACATCATGAAGATCGTTAGCATACATCTTGCTGAAATATCTTTGCAATTAATAAAACCTAAAGCATATGCAATAGGATCCCACATTCTTTCTAAACTTTTTTCACTTCCACCATGGTTTAAAAACCATTCTTTAAAACTAATTTTATCTAGATCTCTAATTATTTTCATTGCGCCTTCATAATCTATCAATCCTCTAACTATTGGACTTGTCCCTAAAGCTAAGGCATTTCTGAACTTATCTACCCAAGTGAGTTGTTCGGTGGTAAAAAAAGCTTTTAGTCCATTAAATGGAGCACCCAAGGGAAATCTGAAATCTAATGATTTCAAATTTCCACCATTATTGATAAATAAATGAGTATGATCTTTCGGGAGTAAATTATCTAAAGCTCCCACTTTTTTCATTAATTTGAATAGATTTGCGTAATTGTAAAAAAATACATGTAAACCCATTTCTATGTGATTGCCATCCTTATCTTCCCAACTTCCGACTTTACCTCCCCAGAATGACCTGCTCTCATATATTTCCACTTCGTGGCCTTCATCAACTAAATTAACAGCTGCTGTGAGACCAGCTAACCCAGAACCAACTATTGCAATTTTCACTTTTTCTTAAAATTATAACAAATCAGGTTTGGATTTTGTTTGTTCTATGCATCCTATCGTTTATGTTTTTATATTATAAATAGTAGAAATTCTTTGTTTATGGAAAATGTAGAAGTTAAACAGGAAATTCAGAATTCCGATGATGGCAAAGGTATCTTAATTACGAATGATGCTATAGAGCAAATTTCAAATTTATTAAAGGGACAAAGTGATAAAAAAGCACTCAGGGTTGGCGTAAGATCAGGCGGTTGTAGTGGAATGAGTTATACGATGGATTTTATAGGATGTAATGAGATAAATCCCGATGATAAAGTTTATGAGTATTCATTAAAAGCTGATCAAAGCTTTAAAGTTGTTTGTGATCCTAAAAGTCTCTTGTATATTTATGGTATGCAATTAGATTTTAGTAAAGAATTAATTGGCGGTGGCTTTAATTTTGTAAACCCTAATGCTTCTCAAACTTGCGGTTGTGGAAGCTCTTTTGCAGTTTAATTAGTAATGAATAAAGAAATTAATCCCATCGAAGAGGATTTTAATGCAGCTCTTTCAAGATACAAAGCTGGGCAAGATTTAATTCCAATCGTTCAAGATTTTCAAAAAATTATACAGCAAATACCAAATCATTTTGCTGCCTGGACTTGTCTATCATGGCTTCAATTACTTTTGAAAAATAACGAAGAAGCTTTGGCAGCTGCCAGACAAGCTGTTCGATTAAATCAGCAAGATCCACAAGCAAGAATGAATCTATCTTTAGCCCTTTTGGCTACCAATAGTAAAGGTGTTAGGGATCATATTGAGTTAATAAAAAAAATGTCTATGATGATGCCCGATGTGAAAAATGATTTGCAAGAATCAGTTGAAGACGGATTAATTAGATATCCAGATTGGCCTGAGTTAACCAAAGTTAAAAAATGGTTGGAATTTTAAGTTGTTTAAAATTTTAATACTAAGTAACGGGCATGGAGAAGATCTATCTGGGAGTTTAATAGCTAAGCAATTCGTAAAAAGTGGTTATTCTGTACATGCTTTGCCAATTGTTGGTAAAGGAAACCATTACCAAAAAGAAAAAATTAAGATTATTGGAAAAACTAAAGAATTTATTACTGGAGGAATTGGCTACAATTCTTTTAAGGGGAGACTAATTGAGATATTTGGGGGAGAAATATTTTATCTTCTAAAAAGATTATACTTAACTTATAAAATAAGAAAAAAATATGATTACTTTTTTGTAGTTGGAGATATTGTGCCAGTTTTTTTCGCATGGATTTGTGACAAAGATTTTTTTACATATCTAGTTGCTTATTCCAGTCATTATGAAGGGAAGTTAAAATTGCCATGGCCCTCTAAATTTTTCTTGCTCTCAAAAAAGTCAAAAAAAATATATGCCAGAGATTTTCTTACAGCCAATGATTTAACTTTTCAATTAAAGAAAGAAGTATCTTTTTTGGGTAATCCATTTATGGATAGGTTTTTTTCTAGAGATATTGAACTCAACAAATCTAAATTAAGTATTGGATTATTTCCAGGTAGTAGATTCCCAGAGATGCTAGACAATTTTGTTTTGATTTTGGAGGTATTAGAGGAACTGTCAGATTTAAGATACTTTAAAAAAATTGAATTTAATTTTGCAATAGTTAATGCTTTATCTTCATCAAAAATAAAGGAGATATTTCAAAAAAGAAGATGGTTATATCTAGAAAAAATAAAAGAGAAGTATCTTTTGAAATTCCAATATAAATCTTTAGAGGTGAATATATATTGGAATAATTTTGAAAAAATATTATTGAAAAGTGTATGCTGTATTAGTATGGCAGGAACGGCTGCGGAACAAGCTATTGGCTTAGGAAAACCAGTTATTCAGATTGAAGGTAAAGGTCCACAATTTACAAAATCTTTTGCAGAAGCGCAAAGACGTTTGCTTGGAAAATATGTTTTTTGTGCAAGCAATTATAAAGATAAGAATGATCAAATTAATCAGACAATAAAATTGATTATTAAAGTTATATATCTAATAAAGCTAAATAAGAAGTTTCTGATCTCATGCAATGAAAATGCTAAAAAAAGACTAGGTGAAAACAAAGCTTGTCCTAAGATGGTTGATGATATGAATATTGTTATAAAAAATGACTAAGAAAAATAATCAAAATAACTTGAAGCAAATTATCGATAATTTGTTGCTGATAAACTTATTTACAGTAATTTTTTTTGCAATATTTTTTATTTTTGCAATCATCATGCAATTAAATGGGATATTTATTTTTATTAATTTTATTCAAATAGTTTGGAATCCTCTTATTGTTCCATTGATTACGATTCTTATTATTGGTGCTTTAGTAAATGGTATTAATTCTTGGTGGAGGCGTAAATTGCTTTCTCAAGAAGAGGATATTTAAAATTATAATTTTTGAGTTTACTGCTTATTACTTTTTGTCCTTCTAATACAACTTTTGCTCCATCGCCTAACAATATTTTTAAAACCGCTCCAGGCACTGGAAGTAAATTAGGTCTATTAAGACATTTGCCTAAAGTCTGAGAAAAGTCTCTCATTAATACTGGATTTGGTGCAACAGCATTAAATACTCCTGAATACTTTTTATCAACTAATGCTTGAGCAATTAATGTGCATAAATCTCTTCTATGAATCCAACTCATCCATTGCTGACCATCTCCAATTGGTCCTCCTAACCCAACTTTAAATATCGGAAGCATTTTCCCTAATGCTCCGCCATCTGCCTCTAGAACTATTCCAATCCTGAAAATAACTAGTCTTGAGAAAAATGGTTTTTCTGCTGCAACCGCTTCCCATTGTTTGCAAAGATTAGCTAAAAAGTCTTTTCCTCCAATACTATTTTCGGTGAATTCATCAGACAAACTTGTGCCGTAATAACCTATTGCTGAACCATTTATAATCACTTTTGGGTTGATTTTGAAATTTTTAAGAGTTTTCATCATAAATTCTGTAGTTTTAATACGACTATTTTCAATTTCTTGTTTTTGTGAAGAAGTCCATTTTTTTTCTGCTATTGGTTCTCCCATTAAATTAATAATTCCATCTGTTTCTCTTAATATATTTAGAAGATTTTCATTATTCCAGTTTTGTTCTTTTGATAAATCTATTTGAAAAAATTTAAATTTATTGAAATCTAAATCAAGTTTTAATTTACTTATGGGTTTTCTGCTCACGATATATATTTCGTGATTTTCATTTAATAGTGTTGGAACTAATTCTTTACCAATAAATCCAGTGCAGCCAAGAAGTAATAGACGCATATTTTGAAGATATTTATTATTTAAGGCTATTAAATTTTTTTGAAGTTTGTAATTATTATTCTGTTATCAATTTTTTTAAATATTTATCAAACAAGTTTTTGTATAATAAATTTCAGTTACTTAGTTGACTTAAATAATGACAGATTCTATTCAAAAGAAACCTCTCAAGAAAGGAAGCTTAGTTTTTGTAGATAGAGAAAAATACGTAAAAAGTATCGAGGCTCTAGCCAGTGATGATGATTTACCTAATTATGTCTTTGAAGGTCCTGGAGAGATTCTTTCAGTTAAAGAGGAATATGCCCAGATTCGGTGGCGCAGGCCTGTCCCAGACGTTTGGTTGAAATTAGATCAACTTGAAGAATATATTCAATAAATTTTTATATTTAAAATTTTATATCTAAAAGTTTTTATTTTTTTTCTCTGTAGAAATCTTTGATTGTATTCTTTTTGCTTCTTTAATCATTTCTTTACCATCAAATAGGTAATCATCCACGTATCCTTGTGTGTATCTATCAAATTCTGAAAGTGCATCTTTGACTTGTGAAAAACAATGATAAAGATCGAGGCCTAAAGCTGAAATCGAACTTGGGACTAATTTTCTGTTATAAATTTTCTCAACTTTTTCTATTTTTTTTTGAGAAAGACTTATATAAATACAAAAATTCTCCATTAGTTGGTCATCATATGGATCCGCAGATAATTCTTTTATTTCATTGTTCAAAGGTTTAATTATTTGGCTAATTAATTTATTAATAGGAGCATAAATTTCTTTAATCCATGTTTCAACTTCTTTGTCTTTAATTGACGAATTATATTTTTTTGAATTAAGTTTCTCCTCCCAATTGTTATTTAATGAATCAAATGATGAACTGGAAGAGAAAAAATTCCTATCATATTGTTCTTTTTTTATGGGGTCATTTAGAGTTTCCCAAGCATTTTGTATTGCAAGAAATCGTTCTTTTTCTCCGCCTGCATCTGGATGATGTTGCTTAACTAAAGAACGATATGAAGATTTAATTTCACTTTTAGTTGCATTTTTTTTGAGGCCTAGTTCTTCATATAAATTTTTTCCCATTTTGATAAATTACGGATTAAAGATAACCATCTTTTCTGGCTTGAATAGAGGTATTCGATTCAAACATCGCTGTTGATAAATATCTTTCACCAAAACTTGGGAGAATTACTATCAATCTTTTGTTCATAAGTTCTTTTCTTTCGCCGATTTTAATGGTTGCTGCTAAAGCCGCACCACTGCTGATTCCTGATAAAAGACCTTCCAAGCGAGCTAATAAACGCCCATAATAAAATGCTTCATCGTCATCTATTTTTATAATTTCATCAATTAATTTAGTATTTAGGACTTTCGGTATGAAACCTGCTCCTATTCCTTGAATAGAATGAGATCCTGCTTTTTCTCCGGAAATCACAGCGCTTTTTTTGGGTTCTACAGCATAAATTTTGCAATTTGGATTAACTCTTTTCAAAAAACGTGCGCAACCAGTTATTGTTCCACCTGTGCCAACTCCAGTAACTAATCCATCTAAATTGTTATTGGACTGGGACCATATTTCTTGAGCCGTTGTTCTTTCATGAATATCTGGATTAGCAAAGTTTTCAAATTGATTAAATTGATAGCTATTTTTAATGCTTGAAGATAACTCATTAGCTAAATCTAAAGCTCCTTGCATCCCTTCTTTCCCAGGTGTTAGCTGTAATTCAGCTCCATATGCTCTCAACATTGCCCTTCTTTCAATACTCATTGTATCTGGCATAGTTAATATTAATTTATATCCTTTGGCTGCAGCAACCATTGCTAATGCGATGCCAGTATTTCCACTTGTTGCTTCAATTAACGTTGTTTTATCTGGTTTTATCAATCCATCTTCTTCTGCTTTGCATAACATTGAATAAGCGATGCGATCCTTAACGGAAGCTGATGGATTAAAGCTTTCTAGTTTAGCTATTATTTCTGGATAACAATTAAAATGCTTTCTAATCCGGTTTAATTTAACTAATGGTGTATTTCCAACTAGAGAAGTTATATTATTTGCTATTTCCATGAAATGATTATCTAAATTGCAAAATTAAGTCTTCTATTTACATGATAATTGTATTTAAAGGTCTTTTATATACTTTTCTCAAAAGAATTTAATTAAAAAACTTTCTGCGTAAAAATATTTACTATTATAAAAGGTAGTTTTTATAATGATTATGTATTCGCTGGAGCTAAGTCTGAGATATTCACCTTTTCCATTTTCAATTCAGAAGAAAAATTTTGATGATGTTAAACAAATTTATGATGAAATAAAAAGTTCTATGAATGAAACTTTAGAATCCTCAAACTTGATCGAATTAAGGTGTGACAAAGTGCAAGATAAATTAATTGCTGTCAGAGCTAAAGAAATCATTTCGGTTCAGATATATGAAAAATCTTCAGTAGCTGGAGGAGCCAAAAGACCAGGATTTTCTCTCGACATAGATTAATAGAATTAATGCAAAATATTCTTGAAAATGAAATACCTCATATTAAATTCAAAGATGTTTCTTTCTCATACCCGGGGGGAAAAGAAGATTTAATTTTTAAATGTAATTTCTCAATAAAAAAACCTGGATTTTGGATGGTAATAGGTAAAAACGGTAGCGGAAAAAGTACTTTTTTAAAATTAATTAATGGAATAATTAAACCCAAAAATGGATTTGTTAATTCAAAAGCTAATATTGGCATGGTATTTCAAAACCCTGACCATCAAATATTGATGCCAAATTGCAGGACTGAACTTCTGATAAATCTTAATCAAAATATTAGTCAAAATGAAATTAATAAAAAAATTGAATATGTGCTTGATCAAGTAGGAATGACTGGTTTTGAAAAAAGACCAGTTCATACTTTAAGCGGTGGACAAAAACAACGCTTAACTATTGCATGTGCTCTTATTAGTAATAGAAATTTTATTCTTTTGGATGAGCCTACAGCTTTACTTGATCAAACCAGCCAATTAAAAGTTTTGCAAACTATTAAAAATCTCACAAGTGACAAAAGTAAACCTTTATCTGCTTTGTGGATCACTCATCGTTATGAAGAATTAACTTATGCTGATGCAGTGGCAGAGTTGAAAAATGGTTCTTTATCTATCTGGCAAAAACCATCAGAATTTAAATATAATTAATTCTTGTACTTGTCATAAGGCACTTTAAAGAGCTAAATTCATTTTATATTCCTCGGTAGCTCAGCGGTAGAGCGATCGACTGTTAATCGATTGGTCGCAGGTTCGAATCCCGCCCGGGGAGTTCAATTACAAGATCATTAGATGACCATAAGACCCCAAAAGGGTCTTTTTTATTGGCATAACTGGTCTTTTTGTCATATCTCATGAATCACACATTTTCATAGTAGTTCAGGTTTTTGGGTGAAAATGTGTTTTTTATGTGTTGTAGCCTTTTAAAAAATGTGTTTTAGGCAACTTCTGGACTCCATCCTTTTCGGTTATACGTCCAAGATATTTTGCTTGCAAAAACAAACAATTAGATATATTTGAATTATGAAAATTTCAGTCAAGATACCTCCTTATCTAGTAATAAAACCTTCTAAAGAGGTAATTTTTTATATGCCTAAAAAGTCTGATGCTGCTCAGGAAATTTCTATTTGGTTGAAAGAACTAAATCTTCCCGACTACAAAGGAATGGTCATGAACAGCAAATGTATGTTCAACAGATTGAACAATAAGCAATGTGAATAGAATGCCTATTTTCAATAGGCAAATTGATGATTTTTGTACATTTTTCTATAATCTTCATGCAATCTTTCAGTTGCTAATCTTTTACTCTTCATTGCATCTCTAATCAAATCCATTTCATGGAAGTTTTGATTGAGAATAGTGAAAGGAGTAATGATTTTCATAAGACCTCCTGTATCTACACTTATATTGTCCTCTTTTTTACTTCAAATTCATAGGGTATTTCTACCCGAGTATTAGTGCTTTGTGGTTGTCACGACTATCATTTTCTATTCAGTAGGAGTAGAAATAATTCAGGAGTCAAAAGCACTTCATCGACTTTGTGGACAGCGAGGTGCATACGACTCGAAGAGGGCAAACAAATGCCCTCTTATTTTATTTTTAGGCAACTTCAGGAATCAAAATTTTAGTTTTTAAGTGTTTTTTCTATGAGATATAAATTATTTGATCGACTATGAATGTCTATAAAAGGTTATGAGAGATCTGCCTATCTTTCGCCCGGGGAGTTTTTACATTTTAAAAAGTTGTCCAAGGTCACCTTAATGAAGGTGACTATTTTATGACCCCTTTTCTTATCAAAAAGTGGTTATCCGAAGATAACCCCAAGTATTTTTAATACATTAACAAGAACAGTATATAGAACATTAATGACAGATATAAATTGAACTATATTTTAAAAACTAAATTAAGAATTGCTTGTTTTAAGAACAGTAATTAGAACAATTAAATTATTCCTCACATAAAAAATTTATTATTTAATTGATTTTCGTTCTATAAAATTAAGATATATTTTTGTTTGTACCTTTTAAATTACACAATTCAGTAAATTCTAGTCATCCCACATATCCTTTTTCTCTTGATCTGTATTATTTCTTTCGAGTAATTCTATTCTTTGTTTTTGCGAATCTATTTCTGTTTCACGTACGTTTTTATCGTCAATGTATTGTGTTTGTATTTCTAGGATAATTATTTCAAATTGATCTGCAAAAAAATCTGACATTTCTCCCCATGCTTCCATTTCCTCTTCTTTTCCAATAGTATCGTTTATCTGATGAGAAATAATTTCTAGTACATATTGCTTAAGGTCTTGATGACTCATCGATTCAATTTTTTTTTGAATGTATAGCTCTTTGAGTTTTTCTAGTTGTTTTTTTGATAAATCAGAATAGATAATAGACTTCTTTTTCATAGATACTTAAATTTTTTTTAATATAGTCAAAATTATTAGTTTAAACATTTAGGAGAAATGAAAAAATCTGAACTATGTTAATTCCTCTTTGACAACATAGGATCACAATTTAATTCTATTTTTAGATGCTTTAAAAATGAAAATTTGAATTAAATATTTTTCAAATTTAATCACTATTTTTCCTAATTCCCCTCTGATTATTAAGAAAAAGTAAATAGAATCGAAAGAAATTGTGAAATTTAAACTTTTTTAAAATTTGCAATTTCTTTCTAATCCATTGCTATAACTTAGTTAATTGATAAATCTATATGATAAAATTGTTTACATTAATTCAGCAATCTTTATAAATTCTTGAGAGAATCATATTATCAAAACTTAATCTTTACTTAATAGTCTATCAATATGAAAATTTCAATCCTTCTAATAGAAGACGACCGTGATATGCGTGATTTGGTGGCGAGACATCTCGAACATTCTGGTTTCGATGTCCAAAAAGCTGAAGATGGCATTAAAGGACAAGCATTAGCTCTTCAATATTCACCAGATTTAATACTCTTGGACTTAATGCTGCCAAGTGTTGATGGATTAACTTTATGCCAGCGACTTAGAAGAGATGAAAGAACATCAAATATTCCTATTTTGATGATAACCGCATTAGGTGGTCTCAAAGATAAGGTCACTGGGTTTAATTCTGGAGCAGATGATTACATTACTAAACCATTCGATCTAGAAGAATTGCATGTACGCATAAAAGCATTATTGAGAAGGACCAACAGAGCACAATTGAATTCAAGTAACCAGCAAGAAATATTAAACTATGGCCCTTTAACTCTTGTTCCTGAAAGGTTTGAAGCTATTTGGTTTGAATCTCCTGTAAGATTAACTCACCTTGAATTTGAATTGCTTCACTGTCTTTTGCAGAGACATGGTCAAACTGTTTCTCCATCATTAATTCTCAAAGAAGTATGGGGATATGAACCTGATGATGATATAGAAACAATAAGAGTTCACATTAGACACTTACGCACTAAATTAGAGCCTGATCCACGTAAGCCTATATATATAAAAACTGTATATGGTGCAGGATATTGCCTTGAATTACCAATTGGTTCTCAAGTTGAAACTGCAAGGCAAGAGTTTATTCAAGCAAAAAATCCTGATTTGATAAATTCTGCCTTAGATTAATCTCTTATATTTTCTATTGAAATTTTTAGAAAGGTTGTTTCCCATGCTAACTTTGGTTGAATATTTTTTTTTAAAAGATATTTTAAATTTTCAAGTCTTTTAACTAGAATGATGTTTTTGGTTTTTCTCCACCAAATAGTTTGAATTAAATTGACTAAAAAAATCTGTTGATAAATTTCTAATTTTTCAGATATTAATTTAGATATTTCTAATATTTCCAGACTATTTTTTATTGGAGAATTTAATTTACTTATAATTTCATCTGAAAAATCATTCCAAATTTCAATATTTTTCAATAATTGATTTGGAGATCCATTTGCAGAGTTTATTAAATCTTCGAATTTTAATTTCGTATTAATTTTTAATTTAGAAGTATCTAAATAATCGTTAAAAATAGACTCTATTTGTTTACTAGAAAAGGATCTAAATCTGACAATTTGACATCTTGAAATAATCGTATCTAAGAGAAGATTTAGTTTAGAAGTTAGTAAAATAAAAATGCCATTGCTAGGTTCTTCTAAGGTTTTTAAAAGGCAGTTTGAGGCTGCCTCGTTTAGGAGGTGTGCATCAATAATTAAAACAATTTTTTTTTCTGAGTTTATTGATTTCTGGCCAAGAAAAGTTTTGATATTACGTATTTGAGCAATCTTAATAATCTCAGATCCACTTTTAATTGTTTTTTCAAGATCGGAACTTCTTGAATTTTTAGCTGCTAAAAGAGATTCAGGTTCGATAATTAGAAAATCAGGATGGTTATTTTTGGTAATTTTCTCTTCAACATTCTCGCTTTGTGAAGATTGTTTGAAAATATCTTTTATAAATTGAAGAGCAGTTTGCTTTTTCCCTACTCCTTCAGCACCATAAAATATGTAACCATTAGCAAAAGATTTGTTTTTAATTATTTTGCTCAGAAAGGTATTGACTTCTTCATTAAATAAAAAATTATTTTTTTTAACCTCAATCATTTTTTATTAGAAAAATTGTTCAGTATATTCTCTTTAATTTGATTAGAAATAGTTTTAATATTTTGTGAGGCAGATATGACAGTCCATTTTTTTTCTTTGGCTATTATTTTGAAGCCTTCATTTACTTTCTGTAAAAATTTAATTCCTTCTGATTCTATTCTATCAGGAATTTCATTTTTTCTTCGGAATAAACTTTCTTCTGGAGAAATTTCTAAGAAGAAAGTTAAATCAGGAGATTCTCCTTGACATACAATAGATTCAATATTTTTAATTATTTCTAAATTTATATTTCTTCCATAACCTTGATAAGCCAGGGTGGAATCGGAAAATCTATCACTTATAACCCAATCATTATTATTTAAAGCAGGTGAAATAATTTTGGAAACGTGTTCAGCTCTATCTGCTGAATAAAGCAATAATTCCGCAAGTGATGAGGGCTTGTTATTTTCATTATTATCAAGAATCAGTCCTCTAAGTCTTTTTCCTAAATTACTCCCTCCCGGCTCTCTTGTTGTGATTAATTTAGACCCTTTCTTTAGTAGACCACTATTAGGCAGCCATTTAGATAGTTCTTCTATCTGAGTAGTCTTTCCACATCCATCAATACCCTCAATAACGATAAATTTTCCTTTCATTTATTCCAAAGATAAAGCATTAATTACAACAGTAATGGAGCTAGTAGCCATCAATAATGCTGCTATTGAGGGAGTAAGAAGAATACCGTATTTAGGAAATAAAATGCCGGCGGCTATAGGTATAGCTAGTAGGTTGTAACCAAAAGCCCATGTTAGATTTTGTTTTATTTTTCGTATAGTTTTTTTTGCAAGATTAAGGGCGTAGGGTAATCCATTTAGTTGATCTCCCATCAATACTACATCTGCATTTGCCTTGGCTATTTGAGTTCCTGAACCAACTGCAATTCCTAAGTCTGAGGATGCCAAGGCTGGAACATCATTTATACCATCGCCAATCATTGCCACTTTATTATTTATTTTTAAACTTTCTATAATCTTTAGTTTCATTTGAGGAAGCAGACCCCATTTGACTTCTGATTCTTTACAACCAATTTTTTTTGCTAAAGCTAAAACTGTTTGTTTTCTATCGCCACTTAATATATTAATTTTAAAATTTTTTTCTCTTAAATTTTGAACCGTTTTAATTGAATCGTCCCTGAGTAAATCTCCTAACAAGATAAAGCCTAAAAATTTATCTTTGATACTTACTCCAATGATAGTGTTCGTTTTTGTCTCTTCATTTTCAATGACTTTTTGTGCATTACTATCAATAATTATTCCTTTGCTTAGTAGCCATTCAATATTTCCAATATTTATAAGTCCATCAATTGAATCAAGTTCTCCAGAAATACCTCTACCTGAATGGGTGAAAATTTTTTTTATTCTAAATAAGCTTAAATTTTGTTTTTTTGCCTCTCGAATTAAGGCATCTGCGATTGGATGTCTGCTTTCTTTTTCTAGACTGGCAGCTATTTGTAATAGAAATGAATGATCATTATTATTTTTATAATCAACAATAAAAGGCTTACCTTTTGTTAATGTACCTGTCTTATCAAAAATAATGTGATTAATTTTTGAAGCCATTTCTATTTTGTCCCCGCCTTTAAATAAAATCCCTTTTTTTGCTGCTTTACCTGATGCGACTGTAATTACAGTTGGAGTAGCTAAACCTAATGCACAAGGACAAGCTATTACTAAAACAGCAATTGACAGTTGAATTGCTAAACTTAGAAAATTTTCTGCATTACTACCAAGCGAACTATGAAGTGTGTGGCTTGAGTGAGTTATGAATTGATTATTTTGACTTAATAAATCAGGCCAAATGTTTCTTGCCCCCTTCCACCAAAAGAAGAAGGTTAAAGTAGCAAAGATAAGAACAAAGTAAGTGAATTTTCCTGCAATTTCATCGGCAATTCTCTGAATAGGAGGTTTGCTCGCGTTTACAGATTCAATAAGACTTACTAGTTTTGCAAGAGAAGAATCTCCTCCAACCTTTTGGACTTTAAGTCTAAGAGTTGAATTAAGATTTAAAGATCCACTTGATAGATTTTCGCCTTTTTTTACTTCGATAGGTTTCGATTCTCCCGTAATATGAGAAACATCAACATATGAATTTCCTTGCGTAACAATGCAATCAGCAGGTACTCTGTCTCCTGCCAAAACTTGAATCTCTTGATCGGGTTTTAAAGTATTTACTCTTATTGACTTTATTTGATTATCTTCTGTGTAGATATTTGCCATTTCAGGTTGAAGATCTAACAACTCTCCAATTGATGAACCAGTTTGGTATTTTGCTCTTTCTTCTAAGAAACGCCCAATTAGAATAAAGCCTAACAACATAACTGGTTCATTAAAAAAACAAGGAAAACCAGTGGTAGGGAATATTAAGGATAGAAGACTAGTTGTATAGGCGCTAGTTACTCCAAGAGCTACTAAAGAATCCATATCCGGACGGTTCTTTATAAATGATTTAAACCCATTAATAATTATTCCTCTGCCAGGAAGTAATAGAGCTAATGTTGCTAATGAAGCGTGAAAAAAAATATTACCTAATATTGGAAAATTTATATATCTTCCCTCTGCTAGATGACCCAAAACTGAAAATAATAAAAGTAATAGGGCGAATGTTAGTTTTTTCCATTGGTTATTCCACTTCTTTTTTTTTTCTAATTCTGCTTTATTAATTTTTTTTGAAAAATCGTTTATATAAATTTTTGAAGGGAAACCATTCTCTTTTAAATTTTCGAGAACTGTTTCTATTTTGAAATGTTTCTGAGTGATTTCAAAATAGGCACTTTCAGTAAGTAAGTTAACAGAAACATTTTCAATACCATCGGAATTATTCAAAATTTTTTCAACGGTGCTAACACAACCTCCGCACTTCATTCCTTTAATGCTTAATTGAATGCTTTCCATATTTTTTCACGATAGAAGCAAATTAATGCTTAATCTCATTTTTAACTATAATAATAAATGTTATAGACTTTTTAAATAGTTATTTTTTAAATTACTATATTAATTTTATTAGATTTAGAGCAGTGCCTAGTAATCAAAACAGAGACAATTTTATTGATAAAGCTTTTACTGTAATTGCTGAATCTATAGTAAAAATAATGCCTATTGCAGAGAAAGAAAAAAAGGCATATATCTATTATAGAGATGGCCTAGCTGCACAAAATAATGGGGATTATTCGGAAGCATTAGAGTATTACAAAGAGAGTTTACTTCTTGAAGAAAATAAAATTGATAGGGGTGAGACATTAAAAAATATGGCAATTATATATATGAGTAACGGTGAGGAAGATTTGTCAATTGAAACTTATGAAAAAGCATTAGTAGAAAATCCCAAACAGCCATCATGCCTTAAAAATATAGGTTTAATTTATGAAAAAAGAGGAAGATTTGCTGAACAGAATGGTGATTTAGATCAGAGAGATATTTGGTTCGATAAAGCTGCTGAAGTCTGGTCTAAAGCAGTGAGACTATATCCAGGTGGTTATCTAGATATTGAGAATTGGTTGAAAAACTCAGGAAGAAGTTCAATTGATATGTATCTCTAATATTTTTACTCTGATAAAGAATAGTCAAATGCTTCTCTAATATTTGAAATCTCTTTGATATTTATTAAATTCTGAAAATTATTATTCAGTTCCTCCTCTAATTTTGGCACTATGATATTTTTGATCCCTAGTCTTACAGCCTCTTCTATCTTTGTTCTAAGGTTATTCGATTTTCTAACCTGACCGCTCAGACCCAATTCCCCAATAAATGAGCTACTGGTCAAAGGAGGAATATTTTTCAAACTTGATAAAATTGATATTGCTACAGCTAAATCAGATGACGGATCGTTAATCTCAAAACCCCCACCAGTAGCTATATAACAATCAAATTCAGATAATTTTATCCCTACGTGTTTTTCAATAACAGCTAAAATTTGATGTAATCTATTAATGTTAATTCCAGTTGTAGTTCGTCTTGGGTTGCTGTAGAAAGTTTTATTTACCAGCGCTTGTATATCAACTGCTAATGGTCGACTGCCTTCATTTGTAATCGTAGTTGTTACACCTGAAATATTTTCTTTATTTGTAAAAATTGAACTCGGATTTTTTATCTCTTTTAAACCCTCTTCAAGCATTTCAAAAATTCCAATTTCAAAAGTCGATCCAAATCTATTTTTTATACTTCTTAATAATCTGTGTGAGGAAATATTATCTCCTTCAAAGTTTATTACTGTATCAACTAAATGTTCTAGAGTTTTAGGACCAGCTAAAGCTCCATCTTTGGTTACATGACCAATTATTAGAAGCGCGATATTATTGTCTTTGGCAAGATTTTGTAATTCAGATGAACATGCTCTAACTTGAGAAACTGATCCTGGAGAACTTTCCATCTCATGATTATGTATGGCTTGAATACTATCAATAATTGCGAAATTTGGATTTACACGTTTGATCTCTTCAATAATTATGGATAAATTGGTTTCTGCAAAAATTTTTAAATCGATACTGTTTTGTTTTAATCTTTCCCATCTAATTTTTACTTGTTCTAAAGATTCTTCTGCGGTTATATATAAAACTTTCTCATTGAGAGATATTTTTCCTGCTGATTGAAGAATTATTGTGCTTTTACCTATGCCAGGTTCTCCTCCAAGTAAAACAACAGACCCAGGTACTATTCCACCTCCAAGAACCCGATCAAATTCCGTAAAACCACTTGTAAATCTTGATATTTTTTTTGATGAAATTTCATTAAACGGTATAGATTTCTTATTATTTTTAATATCTTGAAATTTAGATCTCTTGCTTTTAATTTCTTCAACAATGGAATTCCATGAGTTGCAATTAAGGCATTTCCCGAAGTACTGAGAAGTTTCAGTTCCGCAATTTTGACAAATAAAAGTCGACAATTTGCTAGACATTTAGTTTTTGAATGAAGTAAAAGAACTATAATGTTTGGGATATTGCCCCTCTACAAGTTAGATTAGGATAATAATTAATTCTCTTACTGATTAGCTAATAGAAACAAATGGCTCTATCTAGTCAAACTAAAGAAACAATTCTTGTCGCAGATGATGAGGCAAGTATTAGAAGAATTCTGGAGACGCGCCTCTCCATGATTGGCTACAAAGTTGTAACTGCAAGTGATGGTAAAGAAGCACTAAAGTTATTTAAAGATTATGAGCCTGATTTAGTCGTGCTCGACGTTATGATGCCAAAGTTAGATGGCTATGGAGTTTGTCAAGAATTAAGGAAAGATTCTGATGTTCCAATTGTTATGTTAACTGCATTAGGAGATGTTGCAGACAGGATAACAGGTTTAGAATTAGGGGCTGATGATTATGTTGTGAAACCATTTAGTCCTAAGGAATTAGAAGCTAGAATTAGATGCGTTTTAAGAAGAATTGACAAAGATCAAATTCCTGGAATGCCTAATTCAGGATTGATTTTGGTAACTGATATAAAAATTGATACAAATCGTAGACAAGTTTTTAAAAGCGATGAGAGAATTAGGTTAACTGGTATGGAATTTAGTCTTTTAGAGCTTTTGGTAAGCAGGTCAGGAGAGCCATTTAGTAGAGGAGAGATTTTAAAAGAGGTTTGGGGATATACGCCTGAGAGACATGTAGATACAAGAGTAGTCGATGTTCATATATCAAGATTAAGATCAAAACTGGAGGCTGATCCAGCAAATCCTGAATTGATACTAACAGCAAGAGGTACAGGATATCTTTTTCAAAGGATTGTGGATATTGCTCCTTTTGACGGCAAATAAATGGGCAAAGAGAGTCTACAAAAAATTAATAAGCCCAGGGCTATCAGAAGATTAGTTATTTGGTATAAAAGAAATTCGGCTGTAACTTCAATAGTAGATACTGCTGCTAGTTCTGCGATAACAGCTAGTAATGTGGCAGGAAATGTAGTTTCTGGCGCTGGGGCTGTTGTGAGCACAGCTAGTAATGTTGCTAGTAATGTTGCTGGTAATGTGGCGGGTAATGTAGTTTCAAGCGCCGAATCTGTTGTGAATACTGCTAGTAGTGTTGTTTCAAATGCTAGTTCAATAGCTAAAAATACATTACAGCCTTTAGTTTTTGACCCTTTAAAAAGATTACAAAATAACGATAATATTCTAGATAAAGAAGTTGATTCACAATCTAATAGAATTTGGATTGCAGTTGATGGTATGGGTGGAGATTATGCTCCCGGCCCAATCCTGGAAGGATGCCTTGAAGCGATTAGCAGATTTCCTATCAACATAAAATTTGTTGGCAACCTTGAAAAAGTAAGAATTGCAGCAGAAAAAAATGGTTTAGGAGAATTACTTGAAAAAGAAATAGAAAATAATCGTCTTGAGTTAATTGATAGTGGAGATCCTATAGGGATGAACGAAGAAGCTACTGCAGTCAGAAAAAGGAAAAATGCAAGCATAAATGTTGCAATGGATTTAGTAAGGAATAATAAAGCACAAGCTGTTTACTCAGCGGGTAATTCGGGAGCAATGATGGCTTCTGCCATATTTAGAATTGGAAGATTGAAAGGGATTGATAGACCCGCCATAGGTGCATTATTTCCGACAAGGGATCAAACTCGTCCTGTATTAGTTTTAGATGTTGGTGCAAATACTGATTGCAAACCTTCCTATCTTCATCAGTTTGCTCTTCTAGGTAATATTTATGCCAAAGATGTCTTGCAAGTAAAAAAACCAAGAATTGGTCTTTTAAATATCGGAGAAGAAGAATGCAAAGGTAATGAATTATCTCTTAAAACATTTAAACTACTATCTAATGAAAAAAGTTTTGACTTCGGAGGTAATTGTGAAGGTCGAGATGTATTATCAGGTAGTTTTGATGTAGTCGTCTGTGATGGTTTTACCGGTAATATATTATTAAAATTTCTTGAATCTGTAGGAGGGGTTTTATTGGATATTTTGAGATCTGAGCTTCCAAGAGGAAGGCGAGGAAAAGTTGGTTCGGCTTTTTTAAAAAGTAATCTCTTAAGAATAAAGAAAAGGTTAGATCATGCCGAACATGGCGGTGCCTTATTGCTTGGGGTAAATGGTATTTGTGTGATAGGTCATGGCAGCAGTAAGTCTTTATCGGTCGTTAGTGCTCTTCGATTGGCTCATTCTGCAGTGAATCATAACGTTATGGAAAATTTAAATCAACTTCAAAAGCTTCAAGTTTTAAATTCCTAAAACATATTGCGTCAAATTTATGTTTGACTTATATAAGTAACTAAAAACTCTTTTGGAAGAAAAAAAGTTTAATCAGATTGGAGTCTCATTTAAAGGAAGTGGAAGTTATGTGCCTGATCAAATACTAACTAATCAAAAAATCAGTAAAAAGGTAGATACGAGTGATGAGTGGATAAAATCTAGAACTGGCATTTCTGAGAGAAGAATTTCTAGCTTAGGAGATAATGTGACTGATATGGGTTACAAGGCTGCACTAAATGCGATTGAAAAGGCTAATTGGGATGTTAATACAATTGATTTAATTGTTTTAGCTACTTCTACTCCTCATGATTTATTTGGTTCGGCGCCTTCCATTCAAGCTAAATTGGGTGCCTCCAATGCTGTAGCTTTCGATTTAACTGCGGCATGTAGTGGTTTCTTATTTGCCTTAATAACAGCCTCACAATTTTTAAAGGGAGGAAATTTTAAACGAGCTGTTGTTATCGGTGCAGATCAATTATCAAGCTTTGTTGATTGGAATGATAGAAGGAGCTGTATACTTTTCGGAGATGGTGCGGGCGCATTAGCAATTGAAGCTACAAATGAATTTGATAATTTCATAGGTTTTAATATGAGAACTGATGGTGAGAGGGGTTCTTTTCTTAATCTTCCATTCAAAAATGATAGGGATTCAATAATTGATAATATTGATTTTTTAAGAGGCGGTTTTTCTCCAATACAGATGAATGGTCAGGAGGTTTATAAATTTGCTGTTAAAGAAGTTCCCATAATTCTTAAGAAGTTGTTGAAAGAAACGAACTATAGTTCTGAAAGAGTTGATTGGCTTGTATTGCATCAAGCCAATCAAAGAATATTAGATTCTGTAGGAGATAAGTTAAAAATTCCAAGAGAAAAAATTCTTAGCAACTTAGAAAAATATGGAAATACTTCAGCAGGAACAATTCCTCTAATGATCGACGAGGCGATTAAAAACAATAAAATTAAACAAAATGATATTATTGCCACCAGTGGTTTCGGTGCTGGGTTAAGTTGGGGTGCTGCCCTCATTAAATGGGGTTAAAAACAAAATAGGAGCATTATGACAGTTGCATGGGTATTCCCTGGACAGGGTTCGCAAAAAATTGGGATGGCAAAACAAGTTGAAAATTTACCTAATACAAAGGAGAGGTTTAGTTATGCTTCTGAGGTATTTGAGAGAAATTTATTTGAAATTTGTGAGTTAAACTCTGAACCAGAAAATCCTCTTAGTGATTTAAACAATACAAGCAATACACAAATTTGTCTTTTTTTAGTTGAATCGATTTTACTGGACGCACTCAAAGATAATGGTTTTAAGCCTACCTATGTTGCTGGTCATAGTCTTGGAGAAATCACTGCACTTTATTGTGCTGATGTTTTTTCATTTGAAGATTGTGTATCACTTATAAAAGTAAGATCTCAATTAATGGTACATGCTGGGAAAGGATCTATGGCAGCAGTAATTGGTTTTGATAGGGATCAACTTGAATTATTAGTACAAAAAATTGATGATATTGTAATTGCGAATGATAATAGTTCCTCTCAAGTTGTCTTATCAGGTTCTAATGAAGGGTTAGATAATATATCGAATCAAATTTCTTGTAAAAGATTCCTGAAATTAAATGTTTCGGGTGCATTTCACTCACCATTTATGGATGAGCCTTCAACACAATTCTCTGAGTATTTAAAACAAATTAAGTTTAAAAATCCTTCTTTTCCAGTCATAAGTAACTATGAACCTTCACTTTGTAGTGATCCAAATGAGCTTAAAATTAGACTTGAAAAACAAATGTGTAATGGGGTAAGGTGGCGCGAAACAATGGATTTAATGGCAAAAGATAGTGATCTTCATATTGTAGAAATTGGCCCTTCTAATGTACTTAGCGGTTTAGGAAAAAGACATCTTAAGAATGTAAAAATTTCTCAAGTTTCATCTGCTGATCAAATAACCTATTAATTATTATGAAAAATAATTTTTTTCAAAAATTAATATATCAATTAGTTAGCAAATTTTTTGTACTACCTATTTATAGATTTGTTTTTAAAGGGCATTTAATAGGCAGAGAAAATATTCCCCAAAAAGATTGTTTTATAATGGTTTCTAATCATGGTTCTTTACTAGATCCCCCTTTATTAGGACATGCTCTTGGACGCAATATATCTTTTATGGCAAAGGCAGAACTTTTTCAAATACCTTTTCTTGGCTTCGTTATAAAGGCTTGTGGAGCTTATCCTGTTAAGAGAGGAATTGTTGATAAAAATACAATTAAAACTGCATGTAATAAATTATCAAATAATAATTGCATTGGAATTTTTATTGATGGCACCCGTCAAAAAAATGGGAGAGTTAATAAGCCAAAGCAAGGTGCTGCTTTATTAGCATTTAAAAATCAAAAATTATTATTGCCTGTTGCAATAGTTAATTCACACAAACTTATAAGATTTAAATTTTTTATACCTTTCTTTTCAAAAATAATTATTAAAGTTGGAAAACCTATTCAACCGCCACAAAGCTCATTAAAAGATGATTTAAATTCTTTAACAAAGGAACTTCAAGAGAATATTAATAATTTGATTGGGTGAATACTTAGTTAATTGGAGAAATAGGGTAAAGTGGCAGAACTTTTTGCCATGAATCAACATTTGCATTTAATAAATTTTTATTTGATAAATCTAATAATTCTATTAAATCTTCTTCATCCTTATAATCAGCCTCAAAAAAAAGTTCTTTACTTTTTAATTCTTTAATAACTTTTGGTAAAATTGTTTCTCGAATGACTAGGTTTGCATTGTTTCCTTCGATATTGCAAATCTCATATTTACCTGCAATAAAACCCTTTCTTTTTAATCTTTTGTAAATCCAGAATGATTTTCTGTTTGCATTAACATTATTTTTTGATGCAATCCTTTTTGCCATTATTTGAAATGCACTAAAACTGTCTAGAGGGCAATTTATTTGTTGTGAGATAGTTCTAGCTAAAACTACAATAAGTCTTGAAGCATTAAAATTTGCTGGCCCTATACTGACGGATATCTTGTTTACTTTTTGTAAATTTTTTTTTGAAATGAATTTGTTTAATTCAACAATCAAGTTGTTGCACAAGTCATTATCAAATTGTTTTATAAAAAATTTATCAGAATCAATGTTGTTATTTTTTCTATATCCAAAGCCAAAAGAATTGTCTGTACTATGTATTACTAAGGTATGGTAGTTTTGTATTCCTTTTAGATTATGAGTCATATATTACCCTTAAACAGGTAATTCTAAACCTGGATTGATTTTAGACCACTTACCATATTCTTCAATAAAACTTCCGCAAGATTGAACATCCCAATCTGTTTTGTAATCGCCGTTATTATCTTTTACTATTGATACATGTATGTATGGTTTTAGTGCCTTAAAATTAGGCACATCGCAAATATTATTAACACCATGATTATTTTCAACATCATGATATGTAATACATCTATCAACCCATTTACAATTAATGCAAATGCACATAATCAATAATTAACTTTAAAAATAAAGGATATGTATACTGATCATACACTAATAATTAAAGAATTAGAAAGAAGTATAAAATTTCATAATTTGAATTCTATTTTAGGTTTTTTACCTAAAGGATCGTATTTGGTTGGTGGTTATATAAGGGATATTATTTTAGGAAGAGAAACTGAACAGGTAGATGTTGATATTGTGGTACCTTTCAATGCAATTGAAATTGGGAAAAAGATAGGAGCAAATGTTGGATCAAAATTTATAATTTTAGATAAAAAAAGGGAAGTAATTAGAATTATTTTTAATCATATTTACATTGATATTGCTAATCAGGTTTCAACTACGATTGAAGGAGATTTAAGTTCTAGGGACTTTTCGATTAATTCAATTGCTTTTTTATTTGATAAGAAGTGTTTGTTTGATCCATTAAATGGCCTTACAGACCTAAAGCTTTCTGTACTTAGAATGCATTCTGAAATGAATTTACTGAATGATCCTTTACGAATATTAAGATGTTTTCGATTTGTTTCAGAATTAGATTTTAAAATTGATCTTAATTTGATTACTTTTATTAAAAAAAACAAAGGGAAATTATTTCTTGTTGCCAAAGAGAGGATTAATTATGAAATAAAGAAAATAGTAAATGGAGTAAATGCTCTTAATGCGATTATGCTGATAAAAGAAATTAATATATTTTGTATTGATAATTTATATGATGAATCTTTTTTTTTGGATTTAGAGAAAATTAATTATGCAGAACTTAATCAGAAAGAAAAAAAGAAATTTTTACCATTATTTTTTATTTCTCAAATTTTAGATGAAGCAACTCTTGAAAAATTTAAATTTAGTAAAGTGGAAATTGCACAAACAAAGTTACTGCGAAAATGGCATTTTTTTTTGAAGAACAAAAATATCTCTCAGCTTAATGAATTAGATAGATTTAAATTACATAAAGAACTAGAAATGTTTCTTCCATCTTTTATTTTTTTCATACCTCAAAATTTGCACTTAGATTGGCTAAAAAGATGGCGTAACAAGGAAGACAAATTATTTCATCCTTCAAATTTACTAAATGGTGATGTAATTAAAAAAAATTTAAAAATTGACGATGGGCCTTTCCTAGGAGACCTTTTAGAGTATCTCTCAAAGGAGCTTGCATTTCAAAGATTGAATAATTTTGATGAAGCTATTTATAAAGCTAAGCAATGGATTGAACAAAATGCACCAAAATGTGATTAAATACACATAGCTTAGTTTTGTTTAGAAGTTCAGACTTCAAAATCATTTTTAAAAATTTATGAGTATTCGCATTTACATTGGCAACTTACCACAAGGATTTAATCCAAAAGAATTTGATACCATTTTAAAATCAGTTTCTGATTCGATTAGATTTAAAGCAGTATTAGATAAGGAAACTAAGGAATGTAGAGGATTTGGTTTCGCAACAACAAATAATGAAGAGAATGCTAATTTATTAATTCAAAAATTAAATGGTTTTGAATTTAATGGTTCTAAATTAAGAGTAGAGTTATCAGAAAAGAAAGACTCTTCTGCAAATAAACGAAATAGTGGAAACTTAAATAAGAATAAGAAGAGAAAAGACTTTAAGAAAATTGTACACAGCGATGCTCCTAATCTTGAGGCACCTGATCCAAGATGGGCTGGAGAACTATCAAAATTAAAAGATTTGTTGGCTAACCAAAAGGCGCCTGCATAATCATTTAATTCTTGAAATTAAAAAAGATATTGGTATCTCAAAAGCTTTTACGGAATTCTTTACGAAAGCTCTGTTATTAAAAACATCATAATCTAACCTTTCAATAGAATCTAATATGCCTCTATAGAGACGTAAGGACGTCCAAACTGGCCACCTTGCGTCAGAAGATAACCATTTAATTCCATCTTCAGACTTTTGGAACCAGTCGCGTGCTCTTGTTAATTGAAAGTTCATCAGAGCTTTCCACTGGACATTAATTTCGCCTTTCAAAAGTTCTTCTTCAGAATAATTAAATTTCTCAATGTCCTCTTGTGGGATATAAATTCTTCCCCTCTGTCTATCTTCTCCGACATCTCTAAGTATGTTTGTTAACTGATTTGCAATTCCAAGAGCTATAGCTGCTTCAGAGGGGTCAGGTTTAGAACTCCAAGGAGCTGATGTATAAGCGCTATCAATTCCCATGACATTCTGAGTCATTAAACCAACAGTTCCAGCGACTCTGTAACAATAAAGTTTTAGTTCATTAAAATCTTTGTATCTAAATTTATTAAGGTCCATCCTCTGTCCACTTATCATATCTAGGTAGGGTTGAATACTTTGTGGATATTTTTCGATGGTATCCAATAAAACTGCATCTAATTCAGATTTAACATTACCTTTAAAGACACTCTTTGTATTTTCTTCCCATTCATCTAAATTGTCTGAGAGCTCATCTGGTGATTTAGTTGAAGCTTCTTGGCTATCCATTATTTCATCTGTTCTTCTACACCATACATAAATAGCCCAAATAGCTTTTCTCTTTTCTAGTGGTAAAAGCAAAGTTCCCAAATAAAAGGTTTTAGCCCATTTTTGAGTTTCCTTACGGCATATTTCATATGCTTGATCAAGTTGAGCGATTGAATTTTTCAAAAAGTTTTAGCTGAATTTAGGAATGTTTATAAATGTTATTAAGAAACATTTTGAGAGGTTTTGGAATACTCTTTATTAATTGATTCCGCGCATAATTTACCACTTAAAACAGCCCCTTCCATAGATGCTAAATATTTTTGCATTGTATAATCACCGGCTAGGAAGAAGTTTTTTATTGGAGATTTTTGGCTAGGTCTGAATTCTTGGCATCCAGGAATTGCTTTGTATACAGATCTTGGAGTTTTAACTACTTTGTATTTTCTTAATTTTGTCTTGTCATCACCCATGAAATGTGACGGGAATAATTTTTTCAGTTCTTCCATAGTTGCATCAACGATGTCTTGATCACTCCTATTTATCCAATCTTTTGCTGGTGCGAAAACTAATTCCAGCATTGATCTATTTGGATCTTCATATTCTTTACATGTGATACTCATATCTGCATAAACACTTAAAAGTGGTGATCTGCTAAATAGTAGGTGGTCAATATCTGTTAATTTTTTGTCAAACCATAAGTGAATATTAATAACTGGGACTCCATTCAAACCATCTAATTTAGAAAAGGCATCTAGACCTTTCCATTGCTTTGGGATCATTAATTTAAAAAGATCCACAGGCATTGCGCTTACATAAGCATCGGCTACTATCTCTTTCTTTTCGTTTTCATTTAAAGAAGCAATAGTAAAACTTTTAACAGTACTGTCTTCGTTAAGATTGATTTTTCTTAATGGGCTATTCATATGAACTTCTCCACCGCGAGCAGTAATGTAATCAACCATTGGTTGGCAAAGTCTTTCTGGCGGAGCGCCGTCGAGAAATGCCATTTTTGAACCGTTTTTTTCTTGTAAGAATCTATTAAGTGCTGTTAACAAAACTGTAGATGATATTTCATCTGGACCAATGAAATTTAAAGCTTTACTCATTGCTATAAAAACTTCATCGTTCACTCTTTCTGGAATATTGTGTTCTTTGAGCCAATCTGTCCATGATTTGGTATCGCATTTATCTAAGTACTTTTGGCCTCGCAACATCGCAGGTACCAAACCTAATCCAAAAAGGATTTTTTCATTCCAAGAAAGCATATCATTATTACTAAGTATGGCTGAAACTCCATTTACGGGTGCTGGTATATCGGGAAAGTCAAATCTACTATAAGTACCAGGCTCTGATGGCTGATTAAAGATCATGGAATGGCTTTTCCATTGGAGTCTGTCTTCAATATCTAATTCTTTGAAAAGTTGCAACATATTGGGGTAGGCTCCAAAGAATATATGTAAACCAGTTTCGTACCAATCTCCATCTTCATCCTTCCAAGCTGCAACCTTCCCGCCTAAAACATCTCTAGCTTCTAGTAAGATAGGAATGTGACCATTATCAACTAAATATTTAGCGCAAGATAAACCTGCTAAACCTGCACCTGCAATTACAACACGCATTATTAAATCAAGAAATAAATTAACACTTATTATTAAGCTACATTAAAGTTAGAACATATTAGTTTTTTTCGTTGATTATTTTGCAAAATTATGGAAAAAATGCTTTTAAAATCAACCACTCGACATGTAAGAATTTTTACAGCTGAAGTAGTTGATCAAGAATTACAATTCCACCCCAACAAACTGACTCTTGATTTAGATCCTGATAACGAATTTATTTGGAGCGAAGATTCTTTGGCCAAAATAAATGTTAAATTTAAAGAACTAGTCAATGAGAGAGCAGGAAAGGATTTAGATGATTATGAACTTCGGAAGATAGGATCGGAATTAGAAGGTTTAATTAAATTTTTGCTTCAAAAAGGACAATTGAGTTATAACCCTAATAGTAGAGTAATGAATTATTCAATGGGTTTGCCAAAAACTAATGAAGTGCTGTGAATAGAACACCCTCAAATAGAAGGCCTAGAAGAGGCTCAGATAGAAATTATTACTCTTCAAACCCTAGAGATGTGGATTCCTACGGTAAAAGAAATAGCAGATTACCTGCTGCTTCTTCTGAGCCAAAGATCAACTTCAGTACAGGAACTATTGCTGTCCTGGCGGGGGTTTTAATTTTAGGCGTTGGTATTGGGAGTGCTATTACCAGTACAACTGATGGAGGACAGGGAAATATTGCTAGTCAACAACAATTAGATATGGCTGTTCCAGATCCTGAATTTTGCAGACAATGGGGTGCCAGTGCTTTTGTAATTGACGTTGAAATGTATACAACTCTGAATCCATCTACGAGTTTTGTAACGCAACCAGCTCTTCAGCCAGGTTGTGTGATTAGGAGAGAGAATTGGACGGTTTTGCAAAAACAGGGAGCTATTAGCAATGAAGACGTAAGAGAATGCAAGCAAAGAATGAATACTTTTGCTTATATTGGTTCTATAAGAGATAAGCCAATAGTTAAATGCGTTTATCAGACTGATGTAAATGAAAATAAATTCATAATAAAAGGAGATGGACAAGCTGAAGATGGGGGAGTAGGTATTAACAAAGAAGCAATTCAGTTTTAATTTAATTTATATCTCCCTTAATGGGCTTATTAAACTTGCGAATTGAGGCAGGATATTTTTTTTAAATACTTCTGAAGCTCTTGAAGTGTATCGTGATGGATTAGTTATTAATTTAAGTTCTCTTTTAACCTCTAAGTCAGCGACGAATGCTTTATGAATTGTTCCAGCCGCTAATTCTCTTTCAATTGAAACAACAGGTAAAAACGAGGCTCCTAAACCAGATTGAACTGCATTCTTGATTGCTTCAAGAGAGTTAAGTTCCATCTCAATTTTTAATCTTTGAATTTCAAGTCCAGAATCTTTGAGAAGTTTGTCAACAACTTTTCTTGTAGTAGATTGAGAATCTAATGTTACGAAATTTAGTTTGTATAAGTCTTCTTTTAAAAGCTCTTTTTTGTTTGAGAGTTGATGTTTAGCTGGTAAAACAAGTGCTAATTCATCTGTAGCGTATGGAATTACCTGTAGCAAATTTTCTAAATCACTAGGTAATTGTCCTCCAATAATTGCTAGGTCAATTTGTCCGTTCGCAACACTCCATCCAGTTCTTCTTGTGCTATGAACTTGAAGTTGTACAGATACATCAGGATATTTTTGTCTGAATAGTCCTATCATCCTTGGCATTAAATAAGTTCCTGTTGTTTGACTCGCTCCAATTACAAGAGTTCCACCTTTTAAACTATTTAAGTCTTCGATAGCCTTACAAGCTTCGTCACATTGATTTAAGATTCTTTCACAATATTCAAGAAGTAGTCTTCCTGCTTCAGTTAAAAGAGCCTTTCTACCACCTCTATCAAAAATTGTAATTTCAAGTTGTTTTTCAAGGTTTTGTATTTGTAAACTCACGGCAGGTTGAGTTACATACAAAAGATCTGCAGCTTTTTTAAAACTTCCTTGAGCTGCTATAGCTTTTAATATTCTTAATTGGTCGAGAGTAAATGGTAATTCGGGCATCTATTGTGCCAACTATTATTTATAATTCTAATACTTATAAGTATTCTTGTTAAGAACTCAATTTTTTTAATAATCTATATTCATGGAGACTCATAAAACTTCCTTAATAATCTTATTGTTAATTTTTATTTTTGCAGTAATCCATAGTGGTGGAGCTGCTTTAAGAATGAAAGCAGAATCAATTATGGGGCCAAGATTATGGCGGTTATGTTTTGTCTTTTTAAGTCTGCCATCTGCAATTATTTTGATTAGTTATTTTTTGGCACATAGATATGACGGAATAAGATTATGGAATTTACAGGGGAATAGTTTCGTTTTTGTAATAGTTTGGTCTTTGACTGCAATAAGTTTTTTATTTTTATATCCAGCCACTTACAATCTGCTTGAGATTCCCTCGGTTTTAAAACCTAAAGTGCGAATTTATGGAACTGGGATAATGAGAATCACAAGACATCCACAAGCATTTGGCCAGATAATTTGGTGTTTTGCCCATACTTTATGGATTGGTACCTCATTCACATTAATTACTTCTATTGGCTTAATTTTGCATCACATTTTTGCAATTTGGCATGGGGATAAGAGATTATCAAATAGATTTGGAGATGAATTTGAAAAGTTTAAAAAAATTACTTCCATAACGCCCTTTATGGCAATAATTGAAGGAAGGCAAGAATTTAAAATTTCAGAATTTTTTAGGTTATCTCAACTTGGTATTTTGATTGCAATAGGTGTGCTTTGGTGGTCACATCAATATATAAATATTGCTGTTAAAACATTTAATTCATCATTTTTGTCGGAATTTTTCAATTGACAGTTTAAAATCAAAATATAAATTCTTCAAAACATGCCTCAAGCCTCAGAAATTGCCTGGTTAATTCCTGTTTTCCCTCTTATTGGAGCAGTGCTTTCTGGTTTAGGATTAATAAGTATTAATAAGAAAATTAATAACTCAAGAGAAATTGTTTCTGTAGGTTTGATTTCTTTCGTTGGCGTATCTGCGGTAATTAGTTACAAAGCTCTGTTTGAACAAGTTAATGGTTATCAATCAGTAGAAAAATTGTTTGTGTGGGCTAATGCTGGTGATTTTACCATTCCAATGGGCTTTGTCCTTGATCCTTTGGGCAGCGTAATGCTTGCTTTAGTAACTACAATAACCCTGCTTGTAATGATTTACTCTCATGGTTATATGGCACATGATAAGGGTTATGTCAGATTTTTTACATATTTAGCTTTATTCAGCAGTTCAATGATGGGATTAATAGTTAGCCCAAATCTATTAGAAATTTATGTATTTTGGGAATTAGTTGGAATGTGTTCTTACTTATTGGTTGGTTTTTGGTATGACAGAGATGGTGCTGCCCACGCTGCACAAAAAGCATTTGTTGTTAATAGAGTAGGAGACTTTGGACTATTATTAGGCATTCTTGGACTATTTTGGGCAACGAATAGTTTTGATTTTAATGAAATAGCTAAAGGAATTTCGCAATCAGTATCTGATAATACAATACCTATCTGGGCTGCCTTACTCCTCTGTTTTTTAGTTTTTTTAGGACCAATGGCAAAATCTGCGCAGTTCCCTCTTCACGTGTGGTTACCTGATGCGATGGAGGGCCCGACGCCGATTTCTGCACTTATACATGCAGCTACTATGGTTGCAGCAGGAATATTTCTAGTTGCTAGGTTACAACCTTTGTATTCAATATTCCCCTCCATTCAGTTCATTATTGCTTTAGTTGGAACCATTACTTGTTTTTTAGGTGCCTCTATAGCCTTGACCCAAATGGATTTAAAAAAGGGTCTAGCATACAGTACTGTTTCTCAGCTCGGTTATATGATGCTTGCTATGGGATGTGGAGCTCCAGTAGCAGGAATTTTTCATTTGGTTACTCATGCTTGCTTTAAAGCAATGCTATTTTTGGGATCTGGTTCTGTAATACATGCGATGGAGGAAGTAGTAGGGCATCAACCTGTACTGGCTCAAGATATGAGATTAATGGGTGGTTTAAGAAAAAAAATGCCATATACATCTGCTACTTTCTTAATAGGTTGTATAGCAATAAGTGGTATTCCCCCATTAGCAGGTTTTTGGAGTAAAGACGAGATACTCGGCAACGCATTTATCTCTTTTCCGGCTTTTTGGTTTGTAGGACTTTTAACTGCTGGTATGACTGCTTTTTATATGTTTAGGCTTTACTTTTTAACATTTGAAGGAGATTTTAGAGGGGAGAATAAAGAATTGCAAAAAGAGCTTTTAATTGCTTCTAAATTAAATCTAGATGAAGAAAATGAAGAAGAGCATGAAGAACATGGCTCTATTCACGAGTCCCCCTGGTCAATGACATTTCCTTTGGTATTTCTAGCGGTTCCCTCTATCATCATTGGTTTTATGGGACTCCCATGGGATAGTAAAATTGCGAATTTACTTGATCCTGAAGAGGCAGATATTGCTGCAAAAGCTTTTGAATTAAAAGAATTTTTACCTTTAGCGATAGCGTCAGTTGTTATTGCATCAGCTGGAATCATTATTGCTTATCAGGCATATTTTGTGAAAAAAATTAATTTGTCTGTTTTATTTGCCGAAAAGTTTCCTAGCATTAATCGATTTTTATCCAATAAATGGTATCTAGATGATATTAATGAAAAACTTTTTGTTAAGGGTAGTAGAAAACTTGCTAAAGAAGTATTAGAGGTTGATTCTAAGGTTGTTGATGGCGTAGTAAATCTTACTGGACTTGTAACCTTAGGTAGTGGAGAAGGCCTAAAATATTTTGAGACTGGAAGGGCTCAATTTTATGCACTTATTGTTTTTGGAGGTGTAATTCTACTAGTTGCTATATTTGGTTTTCAATCTCCTCAAGTATCTTAATTACAATTGTGTGTCTTCACTGTCCATTGGGGTGAAAAAATGCAGAAAATTTCTAGACTTTATTTAAGATAAATTTCTTACTTAAATTGAGTACTTATTTTTATACACATTTTGCGACACAAATGTTGGGAACTTTGGGAGCTGGATTGTCTAATTTCCCTTGGCTATCTGCTTCAATTTTATTCCCAATTGGTAGTGCATTTGTGATACCTTTTTTCCCAGATAAAGGAGATGGAAAGGAGGTTAGATGGTTTGCATTATCAATTGCATTAATAACTTTTTTAATAACTGTAGGTTCATATATTAATGGCTTTGATATTAATAATGAAAATGTTCAACTTAAAGAAAATATTAGTTGGCTTCCTGATTTAGGACTGACCTGGTCTGTTGGTGCTGATGGCATGTCAATGCCTTTAATATTATTAACTAGTTTTATAACTGCTTTAGCAGTTCTAGCTGCATGGCCTGTAAAGTTCAAATCAAAGTTATTTTTCTTTTTGATATTGGTGATGGATGGCGGTCAAATAGCTGTATTTGCAGTTCAAGATATGCTTTTATTCTTTCTCACTTGGGAACTTGAGTTAATTCCCGTTTATTTATTACTGGCTATATGGGGTGGCAAAAATCGACAATATGCAGCAACAAAATTCATTATTTATACAGCTGGCAGTTCTATCTTCATACTTCTAGCAGCCTTAGCAATGGGTTTCTACGGTACAGAAATTCCTAACTTTGAGTTTTCTCACTTGGCAGCTCAAGATTTTAGTCAAAAATTCCAAATATTATGTTACGTAGGGCTTTTAATTGCATTTGGAGTGAAACTACCAATAGTACCTCTTCATACTTGGCTTCCAGATGCTCATGGAGAGGCTACGGCTCCTGTTCATATGCTTCTGGCAGGAATTTTATTAAAGATGGGAGGATATGCTCTTTTAAGATTTAATGCACAATTATTACCAATAGCTCATGCTCAATTTGCCCCATTATTGATAGTTCTAGGGGTAGTCAATATAATTTATGCTGCATTAACTTCTTTTGCTCAAAGAAATCTTAAAAGAAAAATTGCATATAGTTCTATAAGCCATATGGGTTTTGTTCTTATTGGAATAGGAAGTTTTAGTAGCCTTGGAACAAGCGGAGCTATGCTTCAAATGGTTAGTCATGGATTAATCGGAGCAAGTTTATTTTTTCTTGTTGGTGCTACCTATGACAGAACAAAGACTCTTAAGCTTGATGAAATGAGTGGTGTAGGACAAAAAATGAGAATCATGTTTGCCCTATGGACTGCTTGCTCCCTGGCATCCTTGGCTTTGCCTGGTATGAGTGGATTTGTTTCCGAATTGATGGTATTTACAGGATTTGTTACTGATGAAGTGTATACACTTCCGTTTAGGGTGGTCATGGCTTCTTTAGCTGCTATCGGTGTAATACTTACTCCTATTTATCTTCTGTCAATGTTACGAGAAATTTTCTTTGGTAAAGAAAATCCTAAATTAATCGAAGAACGAAAACTTATAGATGCAGAGCCAAGGGAAGTTTATATTATTGCGTGTTTACTTTTACCGATTATTGGAATAGGTTTGTACCCAAGACTAGTAACTGAAAGTTACATTGCATCTATTAATAATTTGGTTGATCGAGATTTAACTGCAGTTAAAAATGCTGTGAAAACAAATATTTTCTCAGGAGCTAAAACTAATGAGATCCTAAAAGCCCCAACTATATAATTTTAAAAATTAATGCAATATTGTTTGGCATTAAATAATTAAGGGTATATCTTATGAATAGTTATTACCAATTTTAAAAATATATAACTACAACCCTATTCATGGACAACAATTAGGGCCTAGATTGTTGATTAAGTTTCTTCAAGACGCCGCGGGTAAAGGTGATCTTGATCCATGGGATATTGATGTAATAAGTGTAATTGATAGTTTTTTAGAGCAATATTCACAATCTTTCGGAAGCAAATCAAATCTTAAAAGTTCTTATCATAAGGATTTATCTGAGACAAGCGAAGCATTTTTTGCCGCTTCCGTATTAGTTAATTTAAAGGCTCAAGTTTTAGAATCTGACATTTTTAAAGAAAACTCTTCAGACTTTGAAGATAATTTCGATTTGGATGATCAAGATTGGATTGATCAAGAATTTGATATTCCAAAATATCCTGAAAAATATCTACGGAGAAGATCGATAGCACAACCTATTCTTCAGCGTACAACAACCTTAGGAGAATTGGTGAGTCAATTAGAATCTATCGCTGAAATTATTGAAACTCAAGATCTTTTGCTCATGAAGAGAAAAAGAAATAAAAAATATTCTGATAAGGCTTTGATTTCTCAAGTTAAATCTCTAGCACATCGTGAGAAACTTCCGGAAACGACTCAAGCCTTAGGTAAATTTATTGATGGGTGGGAAAAAGCATTACAGTGGACAGATTTTGAATATCTAGTTAAGCAATGGCAAACAGTCGTAAAAAATGATTTAGATAAAGATCGTCTGGGAGTTTTTTGGGCATTGTTATTTTTATCATCTGAAAACAAAATTGAAATCAAACAAATTCATTCTTTATACGGCCCAATTCAAATTAAAAGAATAATTCCTGATGGAGGTTTAGCTCAATTGCCTATAGAAAATCTTGAGGTAAGTAATACCTCTTCATCTGCTGCATAGGAGCTTATTAGTAGTAACGTATAATTTTAAAAAATGGTTTTGAATTTATGAAGGCAATGATACTTGCGGCAGGTAAAGGCACACGTGTGCAGCCTATTACTCATGTTATTCCGAAACCGATGATCCCGATTTTGCAAAAACCTGTTATGGAGTTTCTCTTGGAACTTTTAAGAGAACATAACTTTAAGGAAATAATGGTAAATGTTTCTCATCTGGCTGAAGAAATTGAAAATTATTTTAGGGATGGGCAAAGATTTGGCGTGGAAATAGCATATAGTTTTGAAGGAAGAATTGAAGATGGGGAATTAATAGGGGACGCTTTAGGTTCAGCAGGAGGATTAAAAAAAATTCAAGATTTTCAAAATTTCTTTGATGAAACTTTTGTTGTTTTATGTGGTGATGCTTTAGTTGATTTAGATTTAACTCAAGCTGTTAAGAAACATAAGCAGAAAGGGGCTATAGCGAGCTTAATAACAAAGAAGGTAACTAGAGATCAAGTATCAAGTTACGGTGTCGTTGTTTCTGATGAGAATGGTCGAATAAAGGCTTTTCAGGAAAAGCCAACAGTTGATCAAGCTTTAAGTGACTCTATAAATACAGGAATTTATCTTTTCGAGCCCGAAATTTTTAATTACATACCTTCAGCAGAGAAATTTGATATTGGAGCTGATCTTTTCCCGAAACTTGTTGAAATGGAGTTACCATTTTTTGCATTACCAATGGATTTTGAATGGGTAGATATTGGAAAAGTTCCTGATTATTGGAGTGCTATTAGAAATGTATTGCAAGGTAAGGTAAGACAAGTGCAAATACCAGGTAAAGAAATAAAACCAGGAGTATATACCGGTTTGAATGTAGCGGCTAACTGGGAAAAGGTTAATATTACCGGGCCGGTTTACATAGGAGGCATGACTAGGATAGAGGATGGAGCAACTATTATTGGACCTTCCATGATTGGACCAAGTTGTTGCATTTGCGAGGGAGCAACTATAGATAACTCAATTATTTTTGATTATTCAAAAATCGGTAAAGGTGTAAGACTTATGGATAAGTTAGTTTTTGGTAAATATTGTGTTGGCAAAAATGGAGATCATTTTGATTTGCAAGATGCATCTCTAGATTGGTTAATAGCAGATTCAAGAAGATCTGATTTGACTGAGCCATCGCCTCAGCAAAAAGCTATGGCAGAATTATTAGGTACTGATTTGATTAATATTCCAGACTAAGACCAGCTTTTTCAATAATTTCAGGAATCAAATGCTCTGCTTTTACGGCCATTAGATGAACACCATTTGCGATATTAATAAAATCATGAGCTTGTTCAGCTGCAATTTTTATACCTTCTTGTAATGGGTCTTTAGCATCTTTAAGACGATTTAAGATTTTTTCAGGGATGTTTGCTCCTGGAACGTATTTGTTTATAAAGAGAGCGTTTTTGTAAGACTTTAATAGGAATACGCCTGCTATAACAGGAATTTCAAGAGGATTGCTAATTTTTTCACAAAACTCTATCAAATTTTCTTTTTCCATAACCATTTGAGTTTGTATAAATCCAGCTCCAGCTTCTTTTTTCTTTCTAATTCTATTCTCTAAACTTCTTTTATTTCTGCAATTTGGATCAGCTGCAGCTCCTGAAAATATATATGTTTTTTCATCAGAAAGTTCTCCAAAAGTAGGATCAATACCATTATTGAAGGCTTGAATTTGTTGAAGTAATTTAACTGACTCAAACTCGTGAACTGCCTTAGCGTTTTGTTGATCCCCTGCTTTTACAGAATCACCGGTTATGCATAAAATGTTTCTTATTCCTAAAGCATTTGCCCCGAGAATGTCTGATTGTAAAGCAATTTTATTACGATCTCTGCAAGATATTTGCATCACTGGTTCTAATCCATTTTCCAGTAGTAGTTTGGACATTGCCAAGCTGCACATTCTCATTACAGCCCTACTTCCGTCGGTTATGTTAACAGCATGTACCTTCTCTTTCAAAAGTTGTGCTATCTTAAGAGATCTTAAGGGGTCTCCACCTCTTGGCGGCATTAACTCTGCTGTTATTACTTTGGACTTCTTTTCTAAAGTCTGCTGAAGTTTTGATTTCAATTGCGTTTGTTTCCTACTTGGTTAACAAGTGTATTGGGACTGCTAAACTTAATTAATATAAAAAAGGAACTGTTTAAATGCAAATGGTTGATGAAGAAGTAAACAACATTGATATGATGGGTCTCTCAGCAAGAGAGATGGAAATCATTGATCTAGTAGCTGATGGGCTCACAAATCAAGAAATTGCAGTAAAACTTACTATCAGTAAAAGAACTGTCGATAATCATGTAAGTAATATGTTTACAAAAACAGGTTCAAAAAATAGAGTAGCACTATTAAATTGGGCAATGGATAATGGAAAAATTTGTAGAGATGGATTTAATTGTTGCTCCCTTCCAGAGTCTGATCAAGATTAGAAACTGTTACTTTTTTTGTATCGTTAGCTAAATCCATTAAACAATAATTAGTTGCATTTAATTCGAAGAGTTCAGCATATGCTATGCAAGCATCTTTGTCTGAATCAACGAATCTCAATATTCCTTCCTTGTCGTAAAGACCATACATTTGAAGAAAAAAATCTATTACCAAAATATAAAGAAAATATAAAGGATTAGTGGTTCTTTTGACTAGTTATTTTTGAGATATGTCTAATACTTTTACTTCCACTCTGAAAAAGGTTTGTTAGCAAGGCTGAAATTAGAATAATGTTTCATTCCAGTTATTTCTTTTGATATGAATGATGGGAGACTTAAATCTTCATCTTCACTGGATAATTCAATTTCGGCAATTTCAAGTGGATAATTATTTTCTTTAAAGCAATCTATAATCCAAGACTTTTTTTCAATTTCTAAAAAAAATCTTTCTTTTTTAATTGTATTTGAAAGATTTGACATTATTATTTTTCCATCTTTTTGTGGGATGGAGTATTCAAATTCAAAGTTTGTAAAGCTTTCGATATGTTTTTTTAATGTAATTTTAAAATCTTTGCCGGTAAACCTTATCCTAATAATCCAATCATCTATAGTTTTTGATAAGTATCCTTGTTCAATAAAAATTTTGTTAGTAATGAATTTTTTCCAATTATCATTTTTTATAAGAAAACGTCTTTCTATTTCAAGGGCCATTTAATTTTTTGGATTTTTAAGTGATAAATCTCCTTTCCAATCTAGTTTCTTTATTAAAGTATTGTAATAGCTAGTACTCTTTTTAAACCTTATTATTTTGCAGGGTGATTGCGCTTTTTTGATCTCACAATAATAGTTTTCCTTAATGGTCATACATTTTGCACCGTCTTTCCATAATTTAATTTCGCCTTTACTTTTTTTGACTGGTTTAATGATTACCTTACTTGTATTAGGAATAACGATCGGTCTACTTGCTAAACTCATTGGGCATATAGGGTTAATTATCATTGCATCTACACTAGGGTGAACTATTGGACCACCTGCAGCCATTGAGTATGCAGTTGAGCCAGTAGATGTAGATATAATTAGTCCATCCCCTTTATATTCATTCACCTTCTCATAATCTATTTTAATTTGTATTTGGTTGGTGGGAGAAATATCTTCTTCAACAGATTTAAAATAAAAATCATTTAAAGCGTCATAGCTTTTTATAATTTTTTTCTCTGGACTTGTTCCACTAGTACAAACAGTACAATTTAATCTATTACGAAAATCAATTATATATTCTTCGTTTACAAGGATTTCAATAAAAGATTTGTCAAATAAAAAATCTTTCTCTTGAGTCAAAAACCCTAAATTGCCACCAATATTTATGCTTAATAAAGGAATATCATAATCAGCTAATGCATTTGCACATTTCAGGAAGGTTCCATCCCCACCAAGTACTATTCCAATGTCTGGTTGTGATTCTGAACTACAAAGATATTTTTCAATTTCATCTTCATGAAAATCACTTTCAATCCTGTTTGATTTAATGTTTTTAGCTTTAAGAACTTCTTCACAGAATTTTGAAGCCTCTAGAGCTAAAGAACTATCTGAACGATATACAATTAGCACTAATGAAAGTTTCATTTAATGCTTTTACCATTTTAATAAATTAAAACTTTCCATATCTACGGTCACTCTATTTCTGTAAAGAGATAATAATATAGCTAGTCCAACGGCTGCTTCTGCTGCAGCAACAGTAATCACAAAAATCGCAAAAACTTGTCCCTGAATTAAATTATTATCAATATAGGAAGAAAACGCCATCAAGTTTATATTTACCGCATTGAGCATTAATTCAATGCTCATAAGAACTCTAACTGCATTTCTGCTATTTAATAACCCCCAAATACCAATGCAAAATAGTGCCGAAGATACTATCAAAAAAGCTTGAAGAGGAATTGATTCTAAATTCATAATAAGAAATTCTAAAGGTTAATTTTTATTTGTAAGTAATGGTTCTGATGATTTTTCAATTAACTCTTGATCAACAGGGAGTCCTGTCGAAATATCTTTACTTAATACATCTCTTCTAGCTAAAACAATAGCCCCAATCATTGCCATTAAGAGTAAAACTGAAGCTACTTCAAATGGGAGTAAATAATCACTAAATAGATGCTCACCAATCCTAATAGTTGATTCTTCACCAATAGAGTTTTGAGGACTTGATAAGCTCCATACATTGGTCAAGTCAACTCTTATTAGAAGGCTTAGTAGGGTTAAACATATCGATGTTGATATGATTCTTCTCGATTTAATGTCACCTATAGGTTTTAAATCTTCTTTTTTATTCACTAGCATTATTGCAAAAATTATTAATACATTAACTGCACCTACGTAAACTAAAACTTGTGCTGCAGCAACAAAACTTGCATTTAAAAGAAGATATAATCCTGCCACACTCATGAAAACTCCCCCGAGCAGAAAGGCTGAATAAACAATACTTTCGAGCAATACAACACCGAGCGCTCCAATAATGACAACTAAAGTTAGAACTGTAAAACAAATAAATTGAGTCGTTATTGCGATGGACATAAATTAATAGGAATTAATTAGTTGGATTAGTAACTTTATCATTATTTTCGTTAGATTCAGGCCTCATCCAATCATAAACTTCCTCAGGTAATTTACCAACTCTAGAATCTGAAGCTGGGATTTCATGAGGGTCCATGATACCTTTGGGGAGATAGGCAAGTTCTCTTAGAGTTTTAACTGATGGATCTGTCGTCACGTTTGTAGGTAGTCTACCTAGTGCAACATTATCGAAGTTTAAATTGTGTCTGTCGAAAGTAGCTAATTCATATTCTTCGGTCATTGATAGACAATTAGTTGGGCAGTATTCAACACAATTTCCGCAAAATATACAAACTCCAAAATCAATTGAATAATTTCTAAGTTCCTTTTTTTTGGTTTCTTTATTCATTACCCAATCTACTACTGGTAAATTTATGGGGCATACTCTCACACAAACTTCACAAGCAATACATTTATCGAATTCATAATGTATTCTTCCTCTATATCTTTCAGAGGGTATTAATTTTTCATATGGATATTGAACAGTAACTGGTCTTCTTCGAAGATGATCAAAAGTTACAGATATACCATTGTATAAATATTTGCCAGCATTAAATGCTTCCTTGATATAGCTGTTTATTTGTTGAAGGAAATTGTTCATTTTGAAGAATTTACTTAGTTATTTTATTTTAGTGGAATAATTTTAAATTTAAGTATTTTTACTTAAATTTAACCACCAAAGAATTGCGGAAAAGCAAGTTTTAATCCTGCAGTTATCAAAAGATTAGCAAGAGAAATTGGAAGGAGAAACTTCCATCCTAGATCTAAAAGTTGATCTATTCTTACTCTAGGAGTTGTCCAACGTAATAAAATTGCAATGAAAACTAAAAGATATGCTTTTAAAACAGTCATTACAATGCCTATTGATGCAGTGAAGACCTGAATCAAGGGTGCATTAATTGGTAAATTGAGAAACTTAGCTATTAATTCAACTGGAATAGGAAAACCCCATCCTCCTAAATAAAGGATTGATACTAATAATGCTGAAAGAATTAAATTAATGTAACTACCAAGGTAGAACAGTGCGAATTTCATGCCAGCATATTCAGTTTGATATCCTGCAACTAATTCTTCTTCAGCTTCCGGTAAGTCAAATGGAAGTCTCTCACATTCTGCTAGTGCACAAATCCAAAAGACTATAAAACCAACTGGTTGTCTCCATATATTCCAGCTTAGTATTCCAGCACCACTTTGCTGGTTAACAATATCAATAGTACTAAGGGAATTCGTCATTAGTACAATAGCCAGGACAGATAAAGCTAAGGGTATTTCATAACTTATTGATTGAGCTGCAGCTCTTAAACCTCCTAATAATGAATACTTATTATTTGATGCATATCCGCTCATAAGAAGTCCAATTGGCTGGATACTACTTAAAGCGATCCATAGGAAAATTCCAATACCAACATTACTTATTAAAAGGTTTTGTCCAAAAGGGACAATTAGCCATGAGAGAATCACTGGCACAAGAACTAATATAGGTCCTGCAGTGAAAAGAATTCCATCCGCTTTCGCAGGAATAATATCCTCTTTGACAAGCAGCTTAAGACCATCTGCAATTGGTTGGAGGACGCCAAGCGCTCCTGCATATTCAGGCCCTATTCTTTGTTGAGCAGCAGCAGATATTTTTCTTTCAAGCCAAACTGTTACTAAAACGCCAACAACTGCCGCTACCAAAACCAAAAGCATAGGTAGAGGGAGCCAAATTATATGAGCGATTTCACTGGAGAGGCCAAAACCTTTTAAGAATTCATTAAAGCTATATTCGAGATCTAATCCGTATTCCAAAATTTTTTTTGTTATTTACTTAATAGATTAACTCTTCACAAACAATATGTGCGTTTTTTTTTTGAAAAGCTGCAAATATTATTCTCTATTTTCTAGGCTAATCCAATCTCTTGGTTCTGAACCTGTATAGATTTGCGATGGTCTGAAAATTCTATTTGCTCCAAGTTGCTCTCTCCAATGAGCTAACCAACCAGCCACTCTAGATATGGCAAAAATTGGAGTAAATAAATCACGAGGAATACCAAGTTTTCTATAAACAAGACCAGAATAAAAGTCCACGTTAGGGAATATACCCTTAGGTCCAAGTCTTGGTATGGCTTCTGCCTCAAGTGATTTGGCAACTTCATACATTTCATCTGCTCCAAATCTAATAAAAAGCTCTTCTGCCAGTTTTTGAAGAATTATTGCTCTTGGATCTTTGACTTTATATTCTCTGTGACCGAAGCCCATTATCTTACTTTTATTTTTTATTGCATTATCTAAAAAAGACCCAGCATTTTCTGGGATTTTAATCTCTTCTAACATTGCAATCACATCCTCATTTGCTCCTCCATGCAGTGGGCCTGCAAGGGTTCCTACCGCAGAGGCGATGACAGCATATGGGTCTGTAAGAGTACTTGCAGTCACTCTTGCGCTAAATGTACTGGCATTTAAACTATGTTCGGCATGTAGGATTAAACACCTATCAAAAACTTTTGCAGCTATAGGATCTTGTTCTTTTTCAGTCAGCATGTAAAGAAAATTTGATGAGTAAGTTAAATCATCTCTAGGTTGAATTGGGTCTTGTCCTTTTCTAATAAGCTGAAACGCAGCAATCATTGTGGGTATTTTTGCTATTAGTCTTATCACTGCGTTGTAGATGTAATTAGGATCATCTATTGCTCTACGTGAATAAAAGAGCCCCAAAGAAGCCGCACTAGATTGCAGAGCATCCATAGGATGACCTGTCGCAGGGAAACATTTCATCATATCTCTGACTCTAAAACTTAACCTTCGATGCATCTGAACTTCTTGTTCGAAATCTCTAAGTTGAATAGCTGTTGGCAATTCACCCCAAATCAATAAATAAGCAGTTTCTAAAAAACTGCTTTTTTTTGATAGTTCTTCGATGGAGTAACCTCTATATAATAATTTACCTTTGTTACCGTCAATATCACAGATAGAAGAATTAGTAACTGGGACGCCCTCTAATCCTGGTTTTAAAATTATTTTGTTGTTAACCAATTTCTTAATTCAATATCAAATACTTATAGATTAAAGATAGTCAAATAATTTTTAATTAACCACAAGTTACTAACTTCAAGAAAATTTAAATTGATCGTGTTTGACGCTTATTTGAATAACTTTGTTAAAGGATTTTTAAATTTGTTTCTGTATAAAGAATTGGATTTTTTTCAGGAATAGATTGTCTTATGATTTCTAGAGATTGTTCATTTGATATTTTTAAAGTATTTTTAATAAGAAAATTAAGATCTTCCAACTCAGAAAAATATTCAACTTTATTGGAATTTCTATCTTTGATATCAACTTTTGCATAAAGAAAAGTTGATTTATCTTTATTACTTTTAAGGTTAAAAAATTTCTTCGAGATTGTTTCTAGTTTTTTACCATTAATTAAATGATTACTTATGATTTGTAAATCTCCCGATTCTATTGAATAGATATTTTCATAAGTTAATTCTTTTATCAAATCGTCTTTTTCTTCAAGAATATCTTTGGAATAAATTGAGTAAATATCTTCATTTTGTTTCAAAGTATATTTGTTGAAATCTTTTAGTTTTTTAAAAGCACTTAAATTAAATTGATCTTCAGTATTTTTTTCAAATGTAATAAGCCAATCTTTTTTTGAATTGAGAATTAAGATGTCTTGATTGAGATTTTGATTAAAATCTTCAAAAAAACTGAGTTCATAATCATTGATTAAAGGTTTTAGATATTTCTCAAAATTTCTTAGATCACAAAAAATTGAAACTTCATGATTATCTTCATTCTGATTCTCTTTATTTAATAGCTTATCGTAAGTAAGAATATCAATATTTTTTTTATTATTTAGTAAATATGATTTTAAAATTAAATGATTATTTTTTAAGTCAAATGTTGTAGCTATAAAATCCTCATTATTCTCAGTAAATATTTCTTTATTAAAAAACTTACTTTCCCTAAATTTATTTGTGATTAAAATATTTTTTTCGTTTTTTAGTCCAAAAAGTTCTCCCTCATATTGAAATTTTTTTTTCTTAAAATTATCACTAGAGGTAATACTATTTTTGATTAATTTTTTATCTGATGCAGCAACTATATAATTATCTTTAGTCTGATATATAAAGTTAAGAAAATTTATTTTATTTTCTCTATTAATTGAAACTATCTCATCAACCTGATCAATTTTATTAGGTAAATTTAATAAATCATCTATTGTCTTTTCTGGCTTAATTTTAAAAACTATCAATATATCATCTTTAAGCTTTTTATCATTCTCAAAAGTTGAGACTATAAGTTCATTATTATAAATATCTTCAAATGTATTGTTGCCTAGATCTATACCTAAGTAATCTAATATAGAATCCTTTATTAAAACAAAGTTATCATGATTTTTTGGATTGTTATATTTTTCATTATTGTTTACAAAATTGAAACTTTCCAAATTTGAAATAAATAATAATTTATTGTTTTCAGGTATATATTTTAAGATATTTAGTTGCTCAATATTTGTATTTTGCTTCTTATTTTTATTTGCAGAAACTTTTTTAAAACCAACAAAAATTAATAAAGATACTAATAGTATTATTGCTAATATTCTAAGTTTCATTATCAATGTTTATTTTTATTTTTAACAATAAATTTCCCACTGCAACTTAATTTATTAAATTGTAAATAACACATAATTTATTCTCTCAATTGGGAAATTATCCAAAATCTATAAATGCTTCTGTTCTTAATGATTGGTTTGATTCTGAGAGAGAAGATCCAGTATTGATTGATGTAAGGGAACATTCAGAGCTTGAAATAGCTTGCTTCTCAAAAGAATTCTTACATGTGCCAGTTAGTAAAGTCACATCTGAATATGTTAAAGAAATATTTAATGGCTTAAAAGATAGGGAAATTGTTGTTACCTGTCATGCAGGAATAAGAAGTTATAATTTTTGCCAGTGGTGCTTAGATAATAATATTGTGAGCGAAATATGGAATTTGGAGGAGGGTATTGATGGATGGAGTAGATATATTGACCCATCAATTCCTAGGTATTAATTAAATATCTAATGAAGATGCAACAGTATTAACATCTTTGTCCCCTCTCCCAGAGCAATTAATGACTATATGAGTATCTTTTTCAAGAGTAGGGCATAGTTTATCTAGCCAAGCAAAGGCGTGTGAAGTTTCAAGTGCTGGTATAATTCCTTCAAGTTCACTAACAAGTTTCAAAGCATCTAAAGCTTCTTGATCTGTTACTGATCCATATTCTGCTCTACCTATATCTTTTAAATGGCTATGTTCAGGTCCTACGCCTGGGTAATCTAAACCTGCACTTATTGAGTGCGCTTCTTGTACTTGACCATTATTATCTTGTAGAAGAAGACTCATTGATCCATGCAAAATTCCTACTGATCCTTTGGTAATGGTTGCAGCATGTTTGTCAGTATCAACTCCGCTTCCTGCTGCTTCAACACCAATAAGTCTTACAGATGTATTTTTAACGAAAGGGTGGAAAAGGCCCATTGCATTTGACCCCCCTCCTACACAAGCAAGTAAAATATCGGGTAATGATCCAAACGATTCAATGCATTGTTTTTTAGTTTCTTCTCCTATAACTGCATGAAAATCTCTCACAATCTTTGGGAAAGGGTGTGGGCCTGCAACAGATCCTAAAATGTAGTGAGTGGTTTCGACATTAGAAACCCAATCTCTAATGGCTTCACTAGTAGCATCCTTAAGTGTTGCAGTGCCTGAATTTACAACTTTAACTTCAGCTCCTAGAAGTTTCATTCTGAAGACGTTAAGGGATTGTCTTTTTATGTCCTCAGCACCCATATAGATAATACATTTCAAGCCAAATCTCGCACAAACAGTAGCCGTAGCAACTCCATGCTGACCTGCTCCAGTTTCTGCAATAATTCTTTTTTTGCCCATCCTTATTGCTAATAAAGCTTGTCCAAGGGCATTATTAATTTTGTGAGCGCCAGTATGGTTTAAATCTTCTCTTTTAAGCCATATTTTTGGAGTTGCTTGTTTAGTTTTGTAATGTTCAGTAAGTCTTTTGGCTTCATAAAGTGGTGTTTCTCTTCCTACATAAGTCTTAAGTAGATGATTTAATTCGTTTACAAAAAGTTTATCTTTCCATGCATTTGATGCGGCTGTTTCAAGCTCAAAAAGAGCAGGCATTAGCGTTTCAGGAACATATTGACCACCATACTTTCCAAACCTTCCATCTTTGGAAGGTAGATTTAAATCATCGTTATTATAGTTTTGATCTTGGCGAGAAAATGTACTTACCACTTTTTCTATAGAATAAGTATTAACTAACTATAGATTATATTAAAAATAATGGGAAAAAAGAATTGGATCGAATTTGATAATCAAGAAAAAAAATCTGAAGAAACATCTAAGGTGGATAATTTTAATAAAAGCTCAAAAATAAATATTTCAAAACAAAAAAAAGGTAAAAAGGGCAAAACGATAACTTTAATAAAAGGTTTAGGAACTGAGGATGAAATGTTATTAAAAGAATTGCTAAAAAAAATTAAAGTTTTTTGTGGAACTGGAGGAACATTAATTGATAGTAATATTCAGTTACAAGGTGATATGGTATTGAAATCAATTGAGTTTCTTCGTAAAGAGGGATTTCATAATTTATGAAACAAGGGTTAGGATAGGTTTTTAATTTTGATGAATCAAAAAATGAAAGAACAAGAGCATACAAAGTCAACCAATATAAAGTGGCACAATTTAACTATTAATAGAGAAAAATTAGAGAAAATGAGAGGTCATAAAGGAATGGTTATCTGGTTTACAGGTTTATCAGGCTCTGGGAAGAGTACTTTGGCCAACGCTTTAAATGAAGTTTTACACTTAGATGGTTTTTCAACTTATGTGCTGGATGGAGACAATATTAGACACGGTTTATGCAAAGATCTTGGGTTTTCGGATGAAGATAGAGAAGAAAATATAAGAAGGATTGGAGAAGTTGCGAATTTATTTATGAATGCTGGGATAATAACTATTACAGCATTCGTTTCACCATTTCTTAGCGATAGAGATAAGGTGAGAAAAATTATTGGATCTAAAGATTTTATTGAAGTTTATTGCGCTGCAGATATCAAGGTTTGCGAAAATAGGGATACTAAAGGTCTTTATAAGAAAGCTCGTTTGGGAGAAATTAATAATTTTACAGGGATTTCTAGTCCATATGAAGCACCTCATAATCCAGAAATTGTAGTTGATACAGGTTCTTTGGATTTAAATGATTCAGTTGAAATAGTTATTAACTTCCTCAAAAAAGAAAACTTTCTTAAAAAGGGCTAATTGAAAAATATTAGTTCATTTATTTTGAAGATAATTGTCAACTCCAATAGTTGATAACTTACTATTTTTAGTTCTTACCTGTTTATGGAGATTTTCTCTGAATTTTTTTAACTTTTCCTTTATGGATTCATCAAATAAACTGATCATCTCTATTGCTAATAATCCAGCATTTTGACCTCCATTAATTGCAACTGTTGCTACTGGTATTCCAGCGGGCATTTGAACTATTGATAGAAGTGAGTCAATCCCCTTAAGTGTCTTACTTTCTACTGGTACCCCAATGACAGGAATGCAAGTTAGTGATGCCAACATACCTGGAAGATGAGCAGCACCACCAGCACCGGCAATTATTACTTTTATGTTTTCTGATTCTGCATTTTTTGCATATTCCATCATTTCACTAGGTGTTCGATGGGCAGAAAGTATACAAACTTCAGATTTTATTCCAAATTCTCTTAAAATATCTACAGCAGGTTTCAATGCTTTTAGATCTGAATCACTACCCATTGCGACAGCGATTTTATAAATATCTTTAGGATTCAATTCTGACAAAATAACAAATCAATTCTTTCCCATAATGGCGTGCAATTAATTTGGCGCCAGTTAGTTAATATAAAAAGAATAAATTTTCATAGAATATTATGACGTCAAATAAGATTATCGAAAAAAGTGAAGTTAGGGAGTATTTTAATGGCACTGGCTTTGAGAGATGGAATAAAATTTATAGCAAATCTGAAGAAATTAACACAGTTCAGAAAAATATTAGGAAAGGACATCAAAAAACTGTAGATGATGTAGTCTCATACATAAAAAATTATCCTGAACTAACAAAAAAAAGTTATTGTGATGCAGGATGCGGTGTTGGAAGTCTATCCATACCATTACTTAGACTAGGTATAAAAAAATTACAGGTAAGCGATATTTCTTCTGAAATGATTAAAGAAACAAAGAAACGAATTAATGAATTAGGTTTGAACCAAGGAAAAATCAAATATGAAGTGTGTGACTTGGAAAAATTAAAAGGTTTATTTGATGTTGTAGTTTGTTTGGATGTGTTTATTCATTATCCCCAACCAGTTGCAGAAGAAATGGTCCAACATCTATGTGATTTAAGTAAAGAAAAACTTATCGTCAGCTTTGCTCCATATACTCCAATTCTTGCTGTTTTAAAAAATATTGGGAAATTATTTCCTGGGCCAAGTAAAACAACAAGGGCCTATACATTAAAAGAAAATGGCATTATTAATGCCGCAAAAGCAAGAGGATTTAAGGTGGTTAAAAATAAATTAAATCAAGCGCCTTTTTATTTTTCAAAACTAATTGAATTCGAAAAAATTAAATAATTTATTTTACTAATTGATTTTCAAGTGCATAACGGACTAATTCGGTTCGGCTCGATGTCCCTGTCTTGATAAAAAGCCTACTTACATATTTTTCAACATTTCTAATAGAAGTTTCAAGCTGTCTTGCAATTTCCTTGTTCATCAGACCTTCTGCTACTAGTTGAAGTACACTTGCTTCTCTAGGAGTAAAACTAGGGATATTTATTTTATTTTCTGAATCAGTCGGATTTTGGTCTGTGAGCATAGATTTTATTTCAGTAATTTGCCTTGCCATTTTGCTTACATCAATATCTGCGAATCGTGCTGCTTCTTTCAGTAATCGTTCTTGTCTGTTGATTACATTTTTAACTCTCGCAGCTAATTCATCAGGGTCGAAAGGTTTGGAGATATAATCATCAACTCCTGCAAGATAACCTTCTGTTCTGTCTAGGGTCATTCCTTTTGCAGTTAGAAAAATAACTGGAGTTCCTCCTAATTTTTCATCCTCTCTAATTTTTTCTAATAAAGCATAACCGTTAGCTCTGGGCATCATAATATCGCTAATAATCAAATCGGGAAAAACTGTTTGAGCTTTTTCCCAACCATCCTCTCCATCAACTGCAATAAATATTTCAAAGCCTTCATCTTCTAGAAATGTTTTAACAGCTGTTCTTAAACCAGGCTCATCATCAACTAATAAAATTCTTGATTTTCTTTCCGGTTCATTATTTATTTGATTAATTTCTTTCATTTTTTAAATTCTTAAATTTGATTTTCTAGTACTTAAGAGAATTTTATATACTAAATATAATGCAATCAACTCCCATACTACTAGATTATCAATCTTCGACTCCTTGCTCTAAAGATGTTGTTGATTCTATGAAACCCTTTTGGAGTGAGATTTTTTCTAATCCTGCAAGTAAGTCTAATTTGGCGGGTATTAACGCAAGCGCTATTTTGGAATCCTCAAGAGAAAAAATAGAACAAAATTTATATCTTAAAAATAAAAAAGTTATTTTTACAAGTGGGGCAACAGAATCTAATAACTTAGCCTTATTAGGTTTTGCTAGAAATTACCAAAAAAAAACAGGAAATTATGGACATATTATTACCTTAAGAACGGAGCATAAAGCTGTTTTAGAGCCCCTTAAACAACTTAAAAAAGAGGGATTTATTATTACAGAAATTAATCCTGATAAAGATGGCTTAATTTCAGAAGAACTATTCAAAAAAAATATAAGAGAAGATACATTTATGGTAAGTGTTATGCTGGCAAATAACGAAATAGGCGTTATTCAGCCTATAGAGAATATTTCAAAGATATGTAAATCGAGAGGAATAACCTTTCACTCTGATTTCGCACAATGTTTAGGTTATATCGAGTTAGACAATCTTTTGTCAGATGTAAATATGATAACGATAAGTTCTCACAAAATATATGGTCCTAAAGGGATAGGACTTCTTTTAATTGATGAGGAAATTATTCTTGAGCCTTTAATTGTTGGAGGAGGTCAGGAATATGGTTTCAGGTCTGGTACATTACCTCTTCCTTTAGTAGTTGGCTTCGCTAAAGCAATAGAAATAGCAGTTTTTAATCAAAAAAATAATGCTGAAAAATTACTTTTGCATAGAAATACCCTTTTAGAGGGTTTGTTAGAAAATAATTCTGGTTTATTAATTAATGGCTCCATAGAAAAAAGATTACCTCATAATTTGAATTTGACTATATTGGATTTGAACGGAGCAAAGTTTCATAAACTTTTAAAATCTAAAATAATTTGTTCTAGTGGATCTGCATGCAGTAATGGGGAACCATCTCATGTTTTACTAGCCTTAGGTAGATCTTTTAAAGAAGCAGAATCTTCAATAAGGTTAAGTATTGGATTAAGCACTAATTCAAATGATATAAAACAAGCAATTCATATTCTTACAAATACGATCAAATCATTACGATAAAAAATTATAGGAACTTTAATTTAATTGAGCAATTCTTAATTTTCCACTTCTAGCTCTTTTATTAAGTTCGACTTCTTTTTCGGAAGGCGTTATTGGCTTTTTTGTAAGGTTTTTTAGTCTTTGATCATTCTTAAAAGAATTTTTAACTAACCTATCCTCCAGTGAATGAAAACTAATAATAGAAATAATGCCGCCCGGCAGTAGCCATTCAGGGACAACTTGCAAAAATTTTTCTAGTACTTCAATTTCTTTATTAACGGCAATTCTTAGTGCTTGAAAGGTTCTTGTTGCTGGGTGTATTTTTTTATATCTTTGTTTTGGTGGGAAGCAGCCGGCAATAGAATAAGCTAACTCTTTTGTCCCAGAATATTTACCATTTTCCTTTAAATCCATTTTTATTTTCCTAGCAATCTTTCTTGATAATCTTTCATCTCCATATTTATAAATTAGGTTTGCAAGATCTTTTTCATTTAAAGCCTCAATTAATTTCTCTGCATCAACCTCAAGCAAAGGATTCATGCGCATATCAAGTGGACCATCTTTTTGGAAACTAAATCCTCTTTCAGGGTTATCAATTTGGTTACTATTTACTCCAAGATCTGCAATCACAAACGAAACTTTTTCTTTTGGTACAAAATCTGCAAAATTTGAAGCCTTTATTTCAATCCTATTTTTAAATTCATCAAGTTTTTTTGATGCTGATTTTCTTGCGAATGGATCTTGATCAAGGCCAATTATATTTAAATCCGAATATTTTCTCAATAAATGATAAGAGTGCCCGCCTCCGCCTAAAGTTGCGTCTATTCCTTTAAGTTGGTTGTCATGTATTAATGGGTAATGCTCTAATGAGGTCATAATCTCATCTGTCATAACTGATTTATGATTGAAAAAAGATGAATCAGATAGGTCAGTTTGCATAACTTTCGACTAAGATTTATTTAGAAGTTAAATTTTGAATGGCTCAGCTAGAGACTAGAACAGAACCAATGGTGGTCAATTTTGGCCCTCATCATCCCTCAATGCATGGGGTTTTAAGGTTAGTTGTAACTCTTGACGGCGAGAATGTCATTGATTGCGAGCCAGTAATTGGATATTTACATAGGGGAATGGAAAAGATAGCTGAAAATAGGACAAATGTAATGTATGTCCCTTATGTAAGCAGAATGGATTATGCAGCAGGAATGTTTTATGAAGCTATTGTAGTAAATGCTCCTGAAAGATTAGCTAATATTCCTGTTCCTAAAAGAGCTAGTTACATCAGAGTTCTAATGCTGGAACTTAATCGTATTGCTAATCATCTTTTATGGCTTGGTCCCTTTTTAGCAGACGTAGGGGCTCAAACTCCATTTTTCTACATTTTTAGAGAAAGAGAAATGATTTATGATCTTTGGGAAGCTGCTACTGGACAAAGGCTAATAAATAATAATTTTTTTAGGATAGGTGGAGTCGCATGTGATCTCCCATATGGATGGTTAGAAAAATGTATAGATTTTTGCGATTGGTTCGGTCCCAAGATAGATGAATATGAAAAATTAATCACAAATAATCCAATTTTTAGAAAAAGAATTGAAGGTCTCGGAACAATACAAAGAGAACAGGCAATTAATTGGTCCTTGTCTGGCCCAATGCTAAGAGCTTCTGGAGTTTCCTGGGATTTAAGAAAAGTAGATAGTTATGAATGTTATGACGACTTTGATTGGCAGATTGCTTCAGAAAAAGAAGGAGATTGTTACGCGAGATATCGAGTAAGAGTTGAAGAGATGAGACAATCACTTAATATCATTCGTCAAGCCTGCAAAATGATTCCAGGAGGTCCAACAGAAAATTTAGAAGCTCAAAGAATGGCGACTGAAGATAAGAAGAGTGAAATATTTGGTATTGACTATCAATATGTAGCTAAGAAGGTTGCTCCAACTTTTAAAATTCCCAACGGAGAATTGTATACAAGATTAGAGTCCGGTAAAGGAGAAATAGGTGTATTTATTCAAGGGAATAATGAAGTTACTCCATGGAGATTTAAAATCAGAGCAGCTGATTTAAATAACCTTCAAATATTGCCTCATATTCTTAAAGGCGCCAAAATCGCCGATATTATGGCAATCCTTGGCTCAATAGATGTCATTATGGGATCTGTTGATAGATAGTTCTTTAAATGAACCCCGCCGATTGGTTAATATTGCAGAAGAAGGTAAGATTTGGTGATTGTGATTCTGCAGGTGTAATTCATTTTCATAACTTATTAAAATGGTCCCACGAAGCTTGGGAAGAGAGTGTTGAAATTTATGGTATTCCTTATCAAGATATTTTCCCAGATTTTTCTACACGTAAAAGTCAAATTATTTTTCCTATAGTAAATTGCGAAGCAAACTTTCTTGCGCCTATAAAAATTGGAGATTTCTTAAAAGTAAAAATTGCTCCTCAAAAAATTAATACTCATTTGTTCCAAGTAAATAGCTTTTTTATGAAAAATGGAAATAAAGTAGCAGAAGGAAAAATAATACATTGTTCTTTAGATGTTTATTCAAGAAATAAAGTAGAACTTCCAGATCATTTAGAAAGATGGATAGAAGCTTCAAACATAAGTACAAATTTAAAAGAATGCTAATTATTATTTTTTAAATTTATAGTTTATTTTTTCTACACTGGAATTTTTGTTTTTTACAATCCATTTTTCAGGTTTTTCATGTTTAGGCCACCTTTGAGAAAATTTTTTTAATAAATTTAATGAATTCTCAATATTTTTATGATTTGTAAGTTCTCTAAATTCAACAATTATTTTAATCTTATTTCCCCATAATTTGTCGGATACTTTTGAAATATTAAATTTATTAATTGGGATATTTTCTTTGATAATGAAATCATTCAATCGCGATTCAATTACCTCTGGAAAAACGATTTCTCCTCCTGAATTAAAAGCTTTATCACTTCTGCCAAGAAAATTTAAATATAAAGAATTATTGATTTGATTAATTTCACCTAAATCACCGGTTTGCCACCACCCATTTTTATTTTTGAAATTTTCAATTTTTGAAGAGGTTATTATTTCGATTCCAATTCTGGCTGATTTTATCTCGATTAATCCTTTTGCATTAATTCTTATTTTTGTATCAGGTAGTATTTCTCCAACATTTTTAAAACCCATTAAGAATTCTGTTGGTTTTAAACTCGTAACCATTGCTGCTGTCTCAGTTGAGCCGTAACAAGGTGCTAATTTTATTTTTTCTTGTATACATTTTTCTGCAGTTTCCTCTGAAATTGATGCTCCACCTACCCAAATTAAATCAAAAATTTTTAGCCAACTAATTCCATCTTTTTGTGATAGAAGTCTTTGTAATTGGGTAGGTACTAAAGAAGTAATCAAGTGTTTTTTGTTTTTTTTTGATTTAATTGTAAAAAGTAAAAGTTCTCGAGTTTTTTTTATCAATTTCGGAGAAACATTAATACAATCACAGCCCCAAATTTGACTTCTAAAAATAGGCATCAATCCACTTATATGGTTCAGAGGTAAAGTATTTAAAATTAAGCAGTTTTGCAATTCAAATCCTTGATTTATTAGCCATTGACCTGATGTAGCTGCAGATAATTTAAGATTATCTAAATGGTGGAAACATTGTCTCGGTTTTCCAGAACTCCCACTACTATTTAAGATAATTGCTGGCCCATTTTCAGTAATTGAATCTAATATATCTTTGTCTTCATAAAATTTGTTTTTTATATAAATAATTTTATTCTCTTTTATTTTTTCAATAATTTTCTCTACAGATTGAGGTTCGTTATTTTCAACTTCAATAGTATGAATTTTATTTTTCATAGTAGATCCCATATCAGTTTTGGTTTATTTAAAAATAGAAACGAATTAGGGAATTTATTCATTGCTAAACCAGGAACTTTTGGAGTTGGTCCTTGTAATTGTAGAGATGATAAATGATAAAGCCATCTCTTCCCTATACCAGTTTCAAATGAGGTACTTATAGATATTAAACCTTTTTTATTTTCTAATTCTCTTAAAAGCTTAACTGGATTATTTTCTTGAGAAGGCCTGCGAATTTGCCAACCTTTCCACTCATCAATCAAATTTGGAAATTTTATAAGTGATTCGTCTAAGGCTATAGGGATTTTTTTATTGAGTTCTGTCAGTCCATCAATATCATCAACACTGAGAGGTTGTTCTAACCAGTCTATATTTTTGTTATCCTTCAAAATATCAGCCCATCTATTAGCTATCTCTCTTCCCCAAGAACCATTAGCATCTATTCTTAATTTAATATCATTGCCTATTTCGCTTAAAATTTCTTCTAAACTTGCTTCTTCCTCATGGTTATTTTTTAACGCTACTTTCCACTTTATGGTTACTGATTTTTCAATATTAGATTGTCTTTTTTTAATTTTATTTAGATCTGAAATTACATTTTCAGGATTTAATAGTATGACTGTTTTATCAATTTCATCAAAGTTATAGTTTTCTTTAAAAATTATTTTTCCATTTATCTCAGCTAATGCAGAATTTATTGCAGATTGAATGCATGGGTGAAAAATTTTTATTTGCTGAGATAAATTAAATACTTCTACATACTCAGGAATCATATCTAGTTGTTGCGCGCACTTTTTTAAGTCTTCTTTGTTGAGCGGTGAAACTTCTCCAAACCCAATTTTTTCATCATTTCTTATTAATTTAATTATCCAGCCCGATTTTTTAAGGTAAGTGGTTTTAGAATTTTTTACTTCGGCGTTTAAATTAAATCTGTAAGATTTTTTGTGAAATATTAAGTTCATTTATTAAGCAAGTAATTAAATATTAATCCTGTGATTAAGCCAACTCCATTAAGAGTTTGAAATTTTATTGCGATGAATTTGCAATTTTTTATTGCAGAAGGTTTTTTATATGAAGATCTTAATAAATTTATAAGTCTTATTGCTTGAGGAAAACTAATCAAATAAAAGATACAAAAAACTGGAATAAATCCAGTAACTATAGTGAAAAGTTGAAAAATGTATATTGCAAATATTATCCAAGGCACAAATTGAGAACCTTTTTTTGCCCCTAAGCGAACTAAAGGTGAATTTTTTCCATGCTTTTTATCTTCAGAAATTTGATGAAAATGAGAACAAAATAATACAAGAGTTGTTGCCAAGGAAGGTCCTGAACCTAGTAATAAAGAAACTTTCCAGGGAATATCTTCGAAGTAAATATTAGATGGATTTAACGCAATTAAGACTGCAGAGTAAGCAAAAGGTCCAAATGCAAGCCAGCATAGTGGTTCTCCTAAACCTTGATATCCAAATCTAAAAGGCGGTCCTTGATATAAATATCCTAAGAAGCAGCACGCTGCCACCAAAATAAAAATGTTTATACTTGTTGATACTGAAATAATTGCAATTATTAATAGTCCAACAATTAAAGATGTATATGCAATAAATGAAATTATTTTTTTATTTTTTACAATATTTACAATTGAATGGAATTTAAATTCATCGATTCCTGTTTCTGCGTCGAACAAATCATTAGTTAGATTTTCCCAAAGTAATATCAAAATTGCAGCTAAAGTAAATGCAATCAAATTATTAATTTTTATCTTTTCATATTGATTGAGTAAATAAGCCCCTGTTATTAAAACTGGAAGTATGGCAACAGAATAAAGAGGCCATTTTATTGCTTGTTTCCATAATTTTTTTTTATTTACTTCCATTTTTAATTAACACATAAAAATCAATCATTATTAAATGTAGTTTATAAATTGAGTTACATTTTTTACTTTATTGCATGATTTTTAGTTATTTTCAATAAGTAATGAAAAATGATTTAAACTTAACAGATTTTTTGAAAGATGTATTTTCTTCTTTCGATAAGAAAGTAGAAAATACTGGATTAGTAAGTATTTGTGTTGAGATTCCTTGTATTGATTTATTAAAAGTATATGAATTATTTATAGATAAATATCAGTTTTCTTCATTTTGGGAGGAATCTGATGGCCTTTCATATATTGCTTTCGAGAAATGTAAATATGTCACTTTGGATGGTCCAAAAAGATTTGAGGTTGCAAAAGAGTTTAATTCTGAGAATTTTAAAAATTTAATTAACTTAACAAGTGAATCAAATAATTCCGCACTTTCAAAAATAATTTATTTATTTTCTTTTTCTGAAAATCTGAATAATAAAAATTTATCTTCAGATATCCCTAGTTTGGAAGCCGTCTTACCAAAAATATTAATTATTAAAAGTGATAAGAATTGCTGGTTAAGAATCAATGGTCATGTTGAAGGTAAATCATCATTAAGAACATTAATTGAAGAAATATGGACAATTAGAAATCAAGTAATTAATTCTGGCTCAGAATTAATAAGATCATCTGGCTTGAAAACTAGTTCTGATTTATCTATTATTAATGACTTCTTGTACTCCTTAGAAACTTCTAATATAAATTTGAAAAAAGTAGTAAATAGAGGAATTCAATTAGTAGAGAAAGGTATCCTCGAAAAGATAGTTTTAGCAAATAGGATTAAAATAAAACTTAAAAATAAATTAGATTTAGTAGAAATTTTAAAAAGATTAAAAAAGAATCAACCAAATACATGCAGATACGTTTGGAAAAGGAATAGTAAGGATATTTTATTTGGAGCATCTCCAGAAAAATTATTTTCTTTTACTAAACCTAATTTAACTTTGGAGGCTCTTGCTGGTACTATCTCTACTAATTCAAATTTTAAGAAACTCCTTAATAGTACAAAGGACTTAAAAGAACATAATTACGTAATACAGTATTTGATTGAATGTCTAGAAGTTTCAAAAATAACAAGCTTTAAAAAAAGTGATATAAAGGTAAATTCATTTGGAGATATTTCTCATTTGCAGACACTAATTTTCTCTAAAGTTGAAAATATATGTCCTTTTGAATTACTTAAAAACTTACATCCATCTCCGGCTGTTTGTGGATACCCAAAAAATGCAGCATTGGATTGGATAAACACTCTTGAGTCTTTTCCTAGAGGGAATTATGCTTCTCCAATGGGTTGGGTTGATGCATCAGGAAATGCTTCATTTCTTTTAGCAATAAGAGGAGCTAGGTATATTGAAGAAAATATTGAATTTACTGCGGGTTCAGGTATAGTTTCAGGCTCCGTTTTAGAGAAAGAAATAGATGAGATTAAATTAAAATTTGAATCTATAGTAAAACAAATATTTTTCGCTAAAATCTTAGACAATTTCCAGTAATTTTTCAATAACTTCCTCTGAAACACTCTTGTTGGATAAATTTTCTATTTCTCTTAAACCTGTTGGACTAGTTACATTAATCTCGCTAAGCATTCCATTTATGACATCAATACCTACAAAAAATAAACCCTCATCTTTGAAGTGTTGAGATAATTCTGAGCAGATACTTTTTTCTTTTTCTGTTAATAATGTTGGCTCAGCCTTTCCTCCCATCGCTAAATTACTCCTAAAATCTCCTCCTTGAGGAATTCTATTTATTGATCCAATTGCTTCACCGTTTACGATAATTATTCTTTTATCACCCTCTACGACTTCAGGAATAAATTTTTGCATCATAACGGGTAATTCTTCTTGAGAAGTGATTAATTCAATGATTGATTTAATGCCTGGAGAATTTTTATTTATCCTTATAACACCTTGACCACCTTTCCCTCCAAGAGGTTTTATGACTACTTCATTATTTATATTTGCAAAATTAATAAGATCTTTTACCTTACTTGCAACTATTGTAGGTGCCATTAAGTGGCTGTATCTCAAAGCACCTAGCTTTTCATTCCATGCTCTTAACGATGAGGGTTTGTTGATCACTTTGACTCCTTTTCTTTCGGCAACTTCTAAAAGATGGGTTGCATATAAATAAGCCTCATTTACAGGAGGATCTTTTCTCATCCAAATGCAATTAAATTCGGCGAGAGGTACGCAATCATTATCTTTGAGAGAAATCCACGGATTTACTTCAATTTTTACGGAAGATGCCCATACTTCATCGCCTCTAGCTTCAAGGTCTTGAGGAGTGCAACTCCAGATTTCAATATTTTTTTTTGATGATGCTTGCATTAAAGCAGCAGTTGAATCTTTTAAGGGATTTATATTCTTTATTGGATCTATTACGAATAAAAATTTCATAAAATCTAGCTTAATAATGTGTCTAATTTATTTTCATTTTCTAATATATAGAGATCATCGCAGCCTCCAATACCCTCATTATCTATAAATATTTGTGGTAATGTTCTTCTACCATCAGCTCTTTCAATCATCAATGCTCTGGCATCATCGTCTCCATCTATTTTATATTCTGTAAAGTTTATATTTTTTTTCTTGAGTAGTGATTTTGCTCGAATACAGAATGGGCAATATTGCCAAGTATAAATTTCAACTTTGGACATTGTTTTAAAATAATACTTAGTTTATACTATTAAACAAAAGTGCTTGTTAGATTATAAATAACGATTAAATTCTATTTTGATAGATATTACAGATTTCAAAAAAGATCTTTCTGAACTAACAGAGCGCCTGGGTAATGCTCAGGATTGTCTTTGACGTTCCTAGATTAAAAGCGAAAATGAGAGAGTTAGAGCAGATTTCTGCTCAGCCTGAATTTTGGGAGAATCAAGGAGAAGCGAAAAAACAAATGCTAATCCTAGATGATGTCAAAGCACAACTCGAATTGTTAGATAAATGGAAAACTTTTATTTCTGATGCTAATGCCTCTCTCGAACTTTATTCTTTAGAACCTGAAGAGGAAATGATTTTGGAATCCCAGCAGGGCTTAAATCAATTAAGAGAGAATTTAGATAAATGGGAATTTGAAAGATTGTTAAGTGGTGAATATGATAAAGAAGGAGCAGTAATTTCTATTAACGCAGGTGCGGGTGGAACAGATGCTCAGGATTGGGTAGAGATATTATTAAGAATGTATTCAAGATGGGCCGATAATAATCAAATGAGCTTCATCATCAATGAATTATCTCAAGGAGAAGAAGCAGGTATTAAAAGTGTAACGTTTGAAATTGATGGAAAGTATGCATATGGTTATCTGCAACATGAAAAAGGAACTCATAGATTAGTAAGAATTTCTCCTTTCAATGCTAATGGCAAAAGACAAACCAGCTTTGCAGGGGTAGAGGTTATGCCAAAATTAGATGATAATATTTCACTTGATATACCTGAAAAAGATTTAGAAATTACAACGAGTAGATCTGGTGGAGCTGGAGGACAAAATGTTAATAAAGTAGAAACAGCAGTAAGAATTGTTCATTTGCCTTCAGGGATTTCAGTAAGATGCACTCAAGAAAGATCTCAATTACAAAATAAAGAAAAAGCTATGTTACTTCTCAAGTCTAAACTACTTGTGATTGCTAAAGAACAAAGAGCTGCAGAAGTTGCTGATATTAAAGGTGATATTGTCGAAGCTGCATGGGGCAATCAAATAAGAAATTATGTTTTCCATCCCTATCAAATGGTAAAAGATCTTAGGACTATGAAAGAGACCAACGACTTAGATAGTGTTTTAGATGGTGGACTTGAACCATTTATTCATGAATTATTACGCATGAATATTTCTGCTAACGAATCTATTGAATAACTAATGGAAAATAAAAACGAAAATTTAGAAAAAAAAGTTGCTCCTCCAAGCTTTATTAAGCTTGCTATGAGAAATATGGTAAGGAAGGGTTCGAAAAGTATTTCTCATTTTTCAATAACCCTAATTGTTTTAATTGGGATATTAATACTTGTGGCTACAATAGGTAAACCTAATATTCCTGTCTGAGAATTTATGAAAGAAAAAATTATTTCTGAAATAAATTTAGATTTGGTTTTTGAATGTAATGATTTTTCTCAATTTTCAAACAATTTAAAAGATACTAAAACTAAACTTATTTTTGAATCTATTTTTTGGGAGAAAGTTTTTTTATCTTGGATAAATATGATATTAAAAAAAGATGATTATAAATTGCCAAATTTTATTTTTGAAAAAAAATCATTTTCATTAGGTTTACAGATAATATCTAATCAAGAAATTGCTTCTATGAATAAGAAGTGGATGCAAAAAAATGGTCCAACTGACGTTCTATCTTTTCCAATCAATTCTGATGAATCTCTAAATACTTTAGATCACATAGAGTTAGGAGATATATTTATATCATTAGAGATGGCACTTGAGCAATCTTATGAATATAAAAATTCAATCTATAAAGAGATGCTCTGGTTGGCTAGTCATGGATTTTTACATCTTTTGGGATGGGAACATAATAATGATTTTGATTTAGAAAATATGTTAAATTTTCAGGAATATTTAATTACCAGATTAGATTAAAAATCTATGGAAAAAAAAATTAACTTTTTAGGAAATCGAAAAGAATCATACAAAACTTCTACCAATGTATTAATAAGTTTTAAGTACGCTTTAAGCGGAATTAGTTACGTATTAAAAACTTCAAGAAATTTTAAAATTCAATTAATTTTTGCAGTTTCAAGTTTAATTATTGGTTTTTTACTAAAAATTAGTCTAAGTAATTATGTAATTTTGATCGCCACAATTATGTCTGTTTTAATACTAGAAATATTAAATACATCTATTGAATCAATAGTTGATTTAGTAGTGAAAAAAGAATTTAGTAGTTTAGCTAAAATTTCAAAAGATACTTCTGCAGGAGCAGTATTATTAGCTTCCATTAATTCTGTTATTATTGCTTTATATATCTTTGTTCCTAGAATAAAGTTCTTATTTTAAATCTATATAAATATGTTTCTTGTTATTGATAATTACGATAGTTTTACTTATAACCTTGTTCAATATTTAGGAGAACTTACAGTCGAGCATGAAATAACTAAAGAATTAATAGTTAAAAGAAATGATGAAATTACTTTAGAAGAAATTATCAAACTAAATCCTAGCGGCATCCTATTGTCTCCAGGTCCTGGTAATCCAGATCAATCTGGAATTTGTCTGCCAATACTAAAAAAATTATCTAAAAATATTCCGACATTGGGAGTTTGTTTAGGTCATCAAGCTTTGGCCCAAGCTTTTGGAGGTAAGGTTGTAGTTGGGAAAGAACTTATGCATGGTAAGACATCCAAAATATTTCATAATCAAAAAGGATTGTTTAAAGATATTGAGACTCCATTTGTAGCCACTAGATATCATAGTCTTATAGTTGATTCAAGTTCTTTGCCATCTTGTTTCGAGATAACTGCAACTTTAGAAGACTCAACTATCATGGCTATCTCTCACAAAGAATATAAACACTTACATGGGGTACAGTTCCATCCTGAAAGTGTATTGACACAATTTGGTCATAAATTAATTAGTAATTTTCTAAAAATGGCTGAACAAAAGTAAAATACAAAAAAGTTAACATTATGATTTCTCAAATTAAAAACATTTTCTTCTTAATATTACTTAGCTCTTTTTTGCCAACTTCATTATTGGCAAGGAATTTAGTAATAAAAAGTTTGGGGCATAGTAGTTTTTTAATTAATAGTGCAGAAAAATCAATTCTCATAAATCCCTTTAAAGCAATAGGTTGTGCAAGTAATTTAAAGGAGCCAAAAGAAGTCAATATAGATTTTATCTTGGCTAGTTCTAGGCTTCCAGATGAAGGATATAACCCTAATGATCAATTAATGTTTGTTGAGCCAGGAATCTATCAATTTGAGGATATTTTATTAAATGGAATTTCTGTACCACATGACAGAGTAGATGGAAGAAGGTTTGGGATGGCAACTGTTTGGAGTTGGGAGCAAAATGATCTAAAAATTGTTCATATGGGAGGAGCTGCTGGTGATATTGATATTAATAGTCAAATAATTTTGTCTCGCCCAGATATCTTATTTATTTCAATTGGAGGAGGAATAAAATCTTATGATGGAAAAGAAGCTTCAAGAATAGTTAAGATCTTAAAACCTAATGTAGTTATTCCTGTTCACTTTGAACGTGGCCAACAAACTAATAAAGAATGTGATTTCTCAAATGCTGATTTGTTTATCGAAAATATGAATGATTTTAAAGTGAAATATGTTGGAAAAGATTTTCAAATAAAACCTAAAACAATCGATCAAAATACAATTTATATTTTCAGTAATTAATTTATTAAATCTAAAATCTTGTAATTGTCCCAGAAAAAAATCATTTGTTCTTTAGTTCCAATACTAACCCTTATTGACTTTCCAATATCTTTTTTATTTTCCATACTTCTAATAAGAATACCTTTTTCTCTCATCTTTTGTATTAAGATTTTAGGTTCTTTTTTTGGCCAAATTAAGAAATAATTACCTCCACTAAAGTGGGTTCTGATTTCTGTTGATTTGAATTTATTAAAAATCCATTCCCTCGCTTTTTTTACTTCTAAAACATAATTATTAATATATGATTTGTCTTTAAGTGCTGCTAATGTTGCTGTTATAGCAAAGCTATTTACATCATATGGTCCAGTTACTTTATTTATGTACTGAATTAAACTTTTATTGCCAAAAGTAAATCCTATTCTTAAACCAGCTAAACCTGCAGTTTTTGAAAGAGATTGGATTATTATTATATTATTATTCTTTTCAAAATCTATTGATTCAAGTAAACTATCTCCACTAAATTTTTCATATAGTTCATCAACAACTACTAATGAATCGTGTTTTATTTGAGCTAGATTAATTATTTCTTTAGAGCTTAAAACCGTACCTGTTGGATTATTTGGATTACAAATAAATATTAATTTTGGATTATGTTTTATTATTTTTTCCCTAAATTTTTCGATTGGGAATAGAAAATTCTCTCCAATATAAGAACAACTTATTTTCTTCATTCCTCGCATTTCTGCACAAGGAGAATAGTAACCAAAAGTTGGATTTGTGGTTAGAAATATTTGATTTTTTTCTCCAAAGCAATTGAAAATTGCATTTATTGCTGCATCTGCTCCATTGAAAATTCCTATTTCATCAATATCAAATTTTCTTGAATCAAGGTATTTATCACATAAAAATTTTTTTAAAAAATTATATTCTGGATAAATTGAAATCTCATCTAATTTTATCGCTTGTAATGCTTCTAAAACTTGAGGACTTGGACCTAAAGTATTTTCATTAAAGTCTAAGCGGAGTAAATTTCTTCTATTTTCTAAAGGTGCAGAGTAAGACTGCATATTTATTATTTCTTCTCTTGGTTTTGGGAAAAGATTATTTAATTGATCAAAATCATTCATTACATTCTTTCTAATGTTTCAATTCCTAGAAGCTCTAAGCTTAATTTTAGTGTTTTTGCAGTTAGATCACATAAATTTAGTCTAGAAATTTTTATATATTTTTCTTCTTTGAGTATTGACACTTGATCATAGAATCTATTAAAAGTCTGGCATAGCTCAAACAAATAATTGCATAATCTATTAGGCATTAAGTCTTTTTCAATAGATATTATGACTTCATCGAACTTAAGTAATTTTCTGATAAGTTTCCACTCAGATTTATGTTCATAATTTATATATTGAAAATCTTTAGAGTCATAAACAAAATTATTTTTTCTTTTAATACCTGCAATTCTTACAAGTGTATATAGTAAATAAGGAGCCGTGTTGCCATTTAGGGAAAGCATTTTATCAAAACTAAATTGATAATTAGTAATCCTATTTTGGCTTAAATCTGCATACTTAACAGCTCCTATTCCAATAATTCTTGAAGTATTTGTAATAAAATCATCTGTCTCATAACGATTTTCATCTGCTAATCTTTTCAATAAATCTTCTTTTGCTCTTTTAACTGCTTCTTTTAATAAATCTTTTAAACGTATTGTCTCACCTTCCCTTGTCTTTAGTTTTTTGCCATCAATTCCTTGAACTAAACCAAAAGGGACATGGTCTACTTGACAATTGTCTGGGATCCATTTTGCTTTTTTTGCAACTTGAAAAACTCCAGCAAAATGATTTGCTTGTCCATGATCAGTTACATAAATAATTCTCGAAGCATCATCCCCATTAGGAGGTTTATTGAATCTGTATCTTATAGCAGCAAGATCTGTGGTGGCATAGTTGAAACCTCCATCTTTTTTTTGAATAATTAGCGGTAAAGGCTTGCCTTCTTTATTAGTCATCCCATCTAAAAATACACATTTTGCTCCTTGATCTTCTACCAATATTTTTTTAAAGTTCAAATCCTCAATAACTGATTTTAAGAAGGGATTATAAAAAGATTCACCTCTTTCTTTTATTTTTATTTTCAAATTTTTATAGATTTCTTCAAATTCTTTTCTAGATTGATCACATAATAATTTCCAAGCTTTAATTGATTTAATATCTCCACTTTGTAACTTAACTACTTCCTCTCTAGATCTTTTTTGGAATTCAGATTCATTATCAAATCTTTTTTTTGATTCTTTATAAAATTCAACTAAATCACTTATCTTGATGTTTCCTATCTCTTCTAAATCATTTAAATATAAATCTTTGAGCTGAGTAATAAGCATTCCAAATTGCGTTCCCCAATCGCCGACATGATTAAGTCTTAATACTTGATAACCTCTTAACTCGAAAATTCTGGATATTGAATCTCCTATTATTGTTGATCTTAAATGCCCTACATGCATTTCTTTAGCAATATTAGGACTAGAAAAATCTACAATGACTTTATTTGATAAGCCACTATCTAAATCTTTTTTAATTTGAGGTACTCCAGCTCTTGGGCATTGAATATTTGATTTGATTTCATTTATTAGAACTTCATCTTTTAATTTTATATTTATAAATCCAGGTCCAGCTATTTCTAAATTCTTACATAATTTTGATATGTTTGTATTTTTATTTAAAAGGTTAATAAAATCATTAGAAATATCTCTTGGATTCTTTTTATATATTTTAGATAAACTTAAACAAACATTACATTGATAATCACCAAATTCCTCTTTTGATGATTGTGTAATTAAATTTTTTCTAAGAATTTCGAACTCTCTTTCTTTTTGATTTTTTTTAAGACTATCTAAAAGAGATTGTTCAAAGCTATTTGTTAATTCTTTAAAAATGATTAGCATTATTTATTCAATTATTTATCTGTATGATTAATTAATATAACGCATACTTAAATCAATCCAATCACTTTTGGTAATTGAAGAACTTGTTGAAATCAAATCAATACCTTTTATTAGATATTTACTAATTTCTTCAGGTTTTATTCCAGAAACTTCTATTATCAAATTTTTATTGACTTCTTTTTTTAAGCTATTAATTGATAAATCTCTTAATTCTTGAACGTTTTTTTTGATTGTTTCAGGACTAAGTTCATCTAATAAGATACTGTCCGCCCCAGCTAATACTGCTTCTTTTGCCTGTTCGATATTCTCAGCTTCAATTATGATATGAGTTGTAAAAGGCGAATTTAGGCGAATTTTTTGTACTGCATTATTAAGATTATCTGTCCATGCAATATGATTTTCTTTTATCATAGCCGCGTCGTACAATCCCATTCTATGATTCACTCCACCTCCGCATTTGAATGCATATTTTTCAAATATTCTTAAGCCAGGAGTCGTTTTTCTAGTATCTGCTAATTTTATATTTGTGCCTTCTAACTTATCAACAAGATTCCTTGTATATGTTGATATTCCAGATAAATGCATTGCTATATTCAAGCTGATCCTTTCACTAGCGAGTAAACTTTTTGAAGGTCCATATATTTCTAAGAGTTTCTGATCTTTAACAAATTTATCTCCATCAGAGATATTAAATTTTGGACTTATTTTTAAATCAATTTTTTTAAAAATTTCTCTTAAAATTTCAACCCCACAAAATATACCCTCCTCTTTTGCAATCCAATATGCATTTCCATTATCTTCTGTAATTGAGGGACTTGTTAGATCTCCCCTACCTATATCTTCATCGATCCAATTATCAATGATCTTACTTATTGTTAGAGTATGCAGATCCACTAAATTAAAAAATAATTAATGATTCAATTGAAGTTAGAGAACCAACTATAAATCACTATGTAATTTAACTCAAATTTATTTACCAATACAAAACTTAGAAAAAATATTATCTAGAAGCTCTTCTGTTAATTCTTGACCAGTTATTTTAGATAAGTTTTGAATACCATCTCTAAGTTCTATTGATAACAAATCGAATGGCAATCTATTTTTAACTATTGCATCAGTATCATTTAAATTACATAGGCAAGCGGACAAATTCGTTAGATGTCTTTCGTTTAAAAATATATTGATATTTTCTAACTGTTTTAATCCACATTTTTTTATGATTGTGTTGATTAATAATCTTTCGCCATCATTATTCTTAATGCTCATAAGAATTGTATTTTTTAACTCATTTGATTTAATATTTTTAGAATCAATTAAATCTTTTTTATTACCCACAATTGTAATTAATTTTTCTTTGGGGATTTCTTTTATTATTTTTTTATCTTCTTCATTAAATCCTTCTTCAAGACTATAAATATAAATTATAAAATCTGACTCTTTAATTTTTCCAAAACTTTTTTTAATTCCAATACTTTCAATTTGTTCATCAGTTTTTCTTATGCCAGCAGTATCAATTATTTTCATTGGGATGTCATTAATAGTTAAATTCACTTCAATAACATCTCTTGTCGTTCCAGGAATATTAGTTACTATTGCCTTCTCTTTTTTTGCAAGCAAATTTAGTAAAGAACTTTTACCAACATTTGTTTTCCCTATAAGCGCAATGGAGATCCCATTATGAATATATGAAGTTCTTTTTGAATTTTCTATAAGTAACTCTATTTTTTCTTTCACTTTTTTGATGTTTTTTAGATATTTACTGTAATCAAAATCTGTGAAGTCCTCTTCAAAATCAACTCTCGCTTCTATCTCACAAAGTTGATTTATAAGGTCATTTTTAACATCATCAATTTTTTTCTTTATTTCTCCTTGAACCCCGCTAAAAGCTAACTCTGCTGATCTGATATTGCTTGCGTTAATTAATTGATTAATTGACTCGGCTTGAGTAAGATCTATTTTCCCATTTAGAAAAGCTCTTTGACTAAATTCTCCTGGATTTGCAAGTCTAACTCTAGAATTAATTGCTAATAATATCTTGAGAACTTTATTTACTAAGATAGTTCCTCCATGGCAATGTAGTTCAACAACATCCTCTCCTGTAAAGCTATTTGGTGATTTCATCACTAAAATTAAGACCTCATCTATAAATTTATTTTGTGCATTTTCATGAATAAAACCGTGAAAAACTCTATGTGATTCCCATGCATATTTTGATTTAGTTTGAACAATCTTTTTGCAAGAATTTATTGAGTCTTTACCTGAGACTCTTATTATCGCAACTCCTCCTTTCCCTATACTTATAGCTGAAGCAATTGCGGCTATAGTATCGTCTGTAGTAACTATCGAATCCATCTCTCGCTTTGTAATAGATAATTAAGTAAGATTATCAAGAATTTAATTTTGAATTTTTTCTTTCTGAATGAGATCTAAAAGAGGTATTTCCTATAAGAAAATTCTATCATTATTTAGGAATCAGAATGGAAGTCCTTTCTTTAATGCTAAAGGTATAGCTATAGGTGTATTTAGCGGCTGCTTTCCTTTTTTTGGTTTTCAGACTTTAATAGGGGTATTTTTTGCAAAACTAGCCAAGGGAAATATTGTTCTAGCTGCAATTGGAACTTGGATAAGTAATCCTTTTACTTATATCCCACTTTATTATTTTAACTATAAAGTTGGTTCGATTTTGTTAAATACTTCTTCTAATAAAATTATTGAAAAAAGTTTGGTGATTGATGACTTATGGAAGCAAGGAAGAATTTTTTCCTTAAAATTACTTTTAGGCTCATCTTGTGTTGGCTTTTTATTAGCTTTGTTTTGCGGCAGTATTGTTTTCTTTATCTACAAGATAAATATTAAAAGATAGATTGGTCTCATTTTAAAACTAAATTTGTCCAACTCTTGCAATATCTAAAACATCTGCCATTGATTTAATTTGGTCAATTGTTTTGTGAAGTTGATTATAACTTTCTAGACCTACGCAGAGATTGATAATAGCTGGTTTACCATAAGCAGTCTTAACATTTGCATCGCTAACGTTTATGCCTTTATCAGATAACCGCATAAGAATATCCTTAAGGACTCCAACTCTATCAATTACTTCTATTCTTAGCTGAATTGGAAACTTATTATCGCCAGTTTTATTATCTTGATTCCAACCAACAGGTAATCTTCTCTCTATGGGAATTGGAATTACATTTTCACAATCAGCCCTATGTATTGTTATGCCGTGATTGCCGAGCGATACAGTTCCGATAATCTCCTCGCCTGGAAGTGGGGCACAGCATTTACCTATTCTGTAATCAAGACCTTCTATCCCGGAAATCGGTGATTTAGTCGTCGTATGAGATTTATTAGTGGATAAATTACTATTACTTTTAAGAGATTTTGCTATTTCAGAATTAGAATCATTTTTAATATCTTCTGTCTGTAATTTTATTTCTTCTCTTAGTCTGTTTAATACTTGATGTAATGTTAACCCTCCAAAACCAAGTGATGCAAGCAGGTCTTCAGTGGTTTTTAAATTGCATCGATTTGCAACTTTCTTCATGGCATCACTAGAAAGTAATGTTTCAAAACCATTTCGACCTACTTCTTTTTCGAGTAAATCCCTACCTCTTTTAATTGTTTCATCCCGATGGCTTTTCTTATACCATTGGCGGATTCTATTTTTAGCAGTTGGCGTAACTACAAAGTTCAGCCAATCTAAGCTTGGAGTGGCATTATTATTTGTCAAAATTTCTATGAAATCACCATTTTGGAGTGCTGTAGATAATGGAGAAAGCTTTTCATTAATTCTTATTCCATTACAGTGATTTCCAACTTCAGAATGAATTCTGTAGGCGAAATCTATTGCGGTAGATCCTTTTCGTAATCCCACAACATCTCCTTTTGGAGTGATAACAAAAACTTCTTCATCAAATAAATCTTCTTTAATTGAAGCCAAATAATCATTATGATCCCCTTCATTACCTTCTTGTTGCCATTCAACTAGTTGTCTTAACCAATTAAATCTTTCGGCGTTGCTTTTAGCAGGAGAACCTCCCTCTTTATATTGCCAATGAGCGGCGATTCCATATTCAGCAATTTGATGCATGGAAGTAGTTCTAATTTGAACTTCAATAGGTCGATGTCTTCCAATTACTGAAGTATGTAGAGACTGATATCCATTGGGTTTTGGTAATCCTATATAGTCTTTAAATCTTCCTGGAATAGGTTTGAAGGTATCATGTACAACCGCTAATGCTCGATAACAACTATCTGAATTATCCACAATAATTCTTAGAGCAGCAACATCATAAATTTCGTGAAACTGCTTTTGCTGTCTTTCCATTTTGCTCCAGATGCCATAAAGATGTTTTGGTCTGCCAGTAATTTCAAAGTTTTTTAAACCCGCTGAGACTAAGTTTTCTTTCATAAGATTCAAAGTTACTTTTAATCTTTTTTCTCTATCACTTCTTTTAACAGCAATTTGATCTTTAAGATCTTGATATTCTTTAGGCTCCAAGAATTTAAAAGCTAAATCTTCTAATTCCCATTTAAATCTATTAATTCCTAGTCGATTAGCTAACGGTGCATAAATCTCTCTTGTCTCTCTTGCTATTCTTTGTTTTCTTTCATCATTTAACCATTCAATTGTTCTCATGTTATGAAGTCGATCTGCAAGTTTTACTAAAACAACTCTTATATCGCTTGCCATAGCCAAAAACATTTTCCTAAGATTTTCAGCTTGTGCTTCAGTCCTGTTGTTAAAGTGAATCCCTCCTAATTTTGTTACACCTTCTACAAGTATTTTTACTTCTAATCCAAAATTTGTTTCTATTTCGGATAATTCAATGCCAGTATCTTCAACAACATCATGTAAAAGTCCTGCAGCAATAACAGATGAACTAGCACCTATTTCTTTGAGGAGGTTTGCTACAGCAACTGGGTGGATAATGTATGGGTCGCCACTCGCTCGGAATTGTCCATCATGTGCTTTATAAGCAAGTTTAAAAGCCTTTACTACAAGGTTTTGATCATCATCATTTTGTTTAATTGATTTTTCAAAATTATTAATATCTTTAAGAAGCCAATTGGGAATATTTATTTGATAATCCAAAGATTCACTTTCATATTTTTTATTTTCAGGCAAAATAATTTTGGAAACTTCAATTTCTTTTTTTTCTTTTGAATTTGCAGCTGCCTCAGACATTTTATATTGCTTTAGATGTATTTTATTTAGGTCTTGAAAAATTTGCTATAAAATCATGGAAATAAATAAAGAAAAAATTCTTGAAGTTAAAAATCTTACTGTGAAATATGGTTTAAAAGAGCAACCTATCATCAAAAATTTTAATCTTGAAATAGATAGAGGCGATCACTTGGCCATAATAGGCCCCTCTGGATGCGGAAAGACTACTTTTGCAAAAACATTAGTAAATATATTGCCTGAAAATGCAACTTCTAAAGGGTATCTATCAATTTCCTGTATAGATCCTAGGAACATAAATAACGAAGAAGCACAATTATTTAGAAGAAAAAATTTTGGATTTATCTATCAAGATTCCATAAAAAAACTTAATCCACTGATGAGAGTTGGGGATCACTTATATGAATTATTTAAAACTCATGATCAAACTAAATCATCTGTACTTATTAAAAAATTAGTAAAAGAAGTTTTTCAAAAAGTAGGAATTGAAGAAAGCAGACTGGATTCTTACCCTCATCAATTTAGCGGTGGAATGAGACAGAGAGTTTGTATAGCAATGGCTCTTGCTTTAAAACCTAAATTATTGATAGCTGATGAACCTACAACAAGCTTAGATACCAGAACAAGTTTTGAAATTATGCAAGAAATAATTCAGTTATGTAATGAATTCGATACTACTTTAATTTTAATTAGTCACGATATTAATCTTGCAGCAAAGTGGTGTAAAAAAGTTGCAATAATTGAAAAAGGATTGATCGTCGAAAAAGGAAATATATTAGATATTTTTCAATCACCAAAATCAGATATTGGTAAAAAGTTAGTAAATGCCTCAAAAATAGTATTAGAACCAAATACTAAAAATAATGTTCGAGATGAGGTCATTCTAGAGGTAAATAATTTAAGACACTGGTATAAATTAAATTCTTCAATGTTTACGAATAAATGGAATAAGGCTTTAAATGAAGTTAGTTTCAAATTATATAAAAATGAGACTCTTGGAATAGTTGGTTCTTCAGGTAGCGGTAAAAGTACATTATGTAGGGCTTTAATTGGACTTTTAAAAGTAAGAGGTGGTGAAATAAAAATTTATGATACAAAGCATGCATTGAAAAAAAATAAATCTTTTAAAAAACATAAAAATATGCAAATTATTTTTCAAGATCCTTTTTCAAGTTTGAACCCGAAAATGAAAATTAAAAATATTTTGGAAGATATATTTTTTATTCAAAAAATTTCAGATAAAAGAAAAATTGAAAAGGAAATAAAATTAATGTTTAAAAATTTAAATCTTCCCTTAAAGAATGATTTTTTTAATTCTTATCCTAGCCAACTATCTGGTGGTCAATTGCAAAGAATTTCACTAGCAAGGGCACTATTGTTGAAACCAAAAATTTTGATTTGTGATGAGAGTGTAAATATGTTAGATGCTTCAGTAAAAATAGAAATTCTTGAATTACTTAGAATCTTGCAAGAAAAAATGGAGTTAACCATTATCTTTATTACTCATGATTTAGGTATTGCTAAAAGATTTTGTGATAGGTTGCTAGTTATGAAGCAGGGAAAGATAGTTGATGAAGGAGAAAGTTCTACAATATTCTCTAAAACTAAGAACACTTATACAAAATCGCTTATAAATTCCTCTTTAAATCTTATTTAACTTTAAGAACACTTAGTAATTTTTGAAAATCTGATGGTAACTCTGCTTCAAATATCATTTTATTACCATTTATTGGATGTATAAGTCCAAGCTTAATAGCGTGCAATGCTTGGCCCTCTAATTTACACGGTAGTTTTTTACATCTTCCATATAATGGATCACCCACAATTGGATGATTAATGTGAGCGCAATGAACTCTTATTTGATGCGTTCTCCCCGTATCTAGTTTGAAACTCATTAATGAGTAATTGCCAAATCTTTCTTCCAATTTCCAATAGGTACAGGCAAACCTCCCTGAATTTTCTTCAACAACTTTATATTTCAACCTATTTAATTTATCTCTTCCAATGTGTCCTACGATTTGGCCTTCTTCACAATTTGGTGCTCCATGAATTACTGCAATATATTCGCGTGATGCTATTTTTTCTTTAATTTGTTTCTGTAGATTTACTAATGCCTCTTGGCTTTTTGCTACCACCATACATCCGGAGGTATCTTTATCTAATCTGTGAACAATACCAGGTCTTAGTTTTCCATTAATTCCAGGTAGATCATTACAGTGAAAAAGTAATCCATTAACTAAAGTTCCAGATTTGTGTCCAGGGGCTGGATGAACAATTAGTCCTGATTGTTTATTGATTACTATGATGTGCTCGTCTTCAAAAAGGATTTTTAAATCTATTTTTTCAGGTTTCAAATAAATAAGAGGTTCTGGAGGAGGCATCCATATTTGAACATTGTCGCCATTTTTTAATGGAGTCTTTGCTTTCGCGGTCTTATAATTTACAAGTACTAATCCTGAATTTATAAAGTGTTGAATTCTTGCTCTACTTTGTTCTGGTCTTTTACTTACCAACCATCTGTCTAGCCTCATAGGAAGTGGTAGCTCATAAATAATTTCTATAAGCTCACCCTCTCCAATGCCGAAAGAATTTTGATTATTTAATTCCATTTTGGGACTTCTAAAGCAATTTTACCAAGCATTTGATTTCTATAATCTTCCAATAATTTATGAGACATTCTCCTTTTATCGCCTGAGGTATGTTTTGAAGCTGCTTCATCTATCCAAGCAGATGGACTCTTAAAGCCTTTTGTAATATCAACTCCATATCTATTAGATATTTGTTTTACTGAGATATTCGCATTCTTATCTTTGTTGAGGGTGGAAATAATTTTGATAAATCCAATTGCGACATTCTCTATTTCATAAGCAGCTTCACCAATATCGTCGCATAGTGCAAGATTAAGTGCTGATTTCTGATCTTCTAAATTTGGAGGTATAACACCAGGAGCATCTAGCAGATCTATACCACTTTCTAATTTTATCCATCTTAAATTACGGGTTACGCCTGCTTTCCTAGCACTATCTACTACTCTTTTTTTTGCAATTCTATTAATTAATGCTGACTTCCCTACGTTTGGAAAACCAAGTGTAAGGGCTCTAATTGGCCTGATTCTCATTCCTCTAGAGAGTCTTCTTTCGTCGATTGACGATCTAGACTCTTTGGCGGACTTACAAATTTCTTTAATACCTATTCCTCGTTTTGCATCACACCAAAGAGGGTATTGATCTTTAGCATTAAACCATTTATTCCAACTATTGATTGTTTTAGGAGAGATCATGTCTGATCTATTAATAACAAGGATATGTTTTTTATTATTTATCCATTTATTTAAGTGTGGATGTCCTGTTGACAAAGGAATTCGTGCATCTCTGACTTCTATAACTAAGTCTACTTTATTGATAACTTCAGATAATTTCTTTTCTGCTTTTGCAATATGGCCTGGGTACCATTGAATTTTGGGTATGTCCACTTAAATAAATTAAATAAAATTTTGTATTCCTTTTAGTTTTCTAAGTTTCAAAAGTATTTACTTCTAAAGTTTAGTATAAATTTAATAACTAAAAAATTTTTATAAACGTTAATTCTTAAAATTTATTAAGGCATAAGTAACAGTAACTACTTTTTAACCCAATAAGCCCAAATTAACGTTAGGGTCTTAAGATTAAAAATTAAGCTTATTTAATGTCAAAATTATCTCTTTCCAGTCTTGACAAGACGCATTTAGAAGGAAAAAAAGTTCTTGTCAGAGTAGATTTTAATGTTCCATTAAATGAAGATGGTCAAATAACAGACGATACACGTATTCGTGCAGCGATCCCAACTATTAAATATCTCATTAATCATTCTGCAAAAGTTATCTTAGCTGCTCATTTTGGTAGACCAAAGGGTCAAGTAAATGAAAAAATGAGATTAACTCCAGTAGCAGCAAGATTAAGTGAAATATTGGGTCAAAATGTTGCTCTTACTAAAAGTTGTATTGGTGATGAAGCAGTTGCACAATCAAATAGCTTATCTAATGGGGATGTTCTTTTACTTGAAAATGTTCGTTTTTTTGGTGAAGAGGAAAAGAACGACTTGGATTTTGCTAAAAATTTATCATCACATGCAGATATGTATGTAAATGACGCTTTTGGCGCTGCTCATAGAGCTCATGCTTCAACTCAGGGAGTTACTAATTACTTAAGTCCATCAGTAGCTGGATTCCTTTTAGAAAAAGAATTAAAATACTTGCAAGGAGCAATAGATTCCCCTAAGCGTCCGTTGGCAGCAATAGTTGGAGGATCTAAGGTTAGTAGCAAAATCGGAGTGCTCGACTCTTTACTAGATAAATGCGACAAAATTATGATAGGTGGAGGTATGATTTTTACTTTTTATAAAGCTAGAGGTCTAGATGTAGGAAAGAGCTTAGTAGAAGAAGATAAACTTGAACTCGCTAAAGATTTAGAGGCAAAAGCAAAAGCAAAAGGAGTCGAATTATTATTGCCTACTGATGTTGTTTTGGCTAATGAATTTTCTCCTGACGCCGAAAGTAAAATATCTCAAATTGATTCAATTAGTGGCAACTGGATGGGTCTTGATATTGGTCCAGATTCTATTAAAGTTTTTCAAAATGCTCTTGCAGAATGTAAGACAATAATTTGGAATGGACCTATGGGCGTTTTCGAATTTGATAAATTCGCAGAAGGTACAAATGCAGTCGCTACTACTCTTGCGGATTTAAGTGCTTTTTCTGAAGTTTGTACAATAATCGGTGGTGGAGATTCAGTTGCAGCAGTAGAGAAAGCTGGATTAGCTGAGAAAATGTCTCATATATCTACTGGTGGTGGGGCTAGTTTAGAACTTTTAGAAGGTAAAACTTTACCTGGTGTAGCTGCTTTAAACGACGCTTAGGCTATAACTTATCAACTATATCAATACTCTTTGTGAAAGTAATCATTCCCTCAGGATGAGCTATAATCCCTGACCATATTTGGATCCCTGGTGTTGAAGGGGCTCTTGTTATTTTGAAAATCCCCCCTGATGATAATGGCTCCAATAATATTTCTTGTTCAAAAAATGAATTAACTTGATGTGGTTTTATAGCACCAGCAATAATAACTTCTTCAAGAGGTTTATTTAGAATAATGTCGATATCATATTTTGAGCCAGTTAGAACTTTATCTGGAATTTTAAAACTAATATCTATTTTTTTATCATCATTTCTTATTGTTGTGAATAAATTTTTGACAATTCCCTGATCTATTTTCCCATTTACAATAGAAAATAAATAATCAAAATTGGAATTGAGTGTATACATTTCTCCATTTACCATTTTTTCCCCTGAAACTTTTATTCTCAAAATTTCTTTATTTGGAACATTTGATTTTAATCTTTTGATCTTCCATTTGCTGTCAGGGAAATCATTGACAATTTTTGAAAACTGTTTTGGGATATTTTGTTTTTCATCATTTCTAAAATTTTTTTTTATAAACTCTAAGTCTCTCTTATTTAAAGAGATTTCTAGATTTCTTATGAAATCAACTTTTAAAGTTTGCGTTATTGCTGAATAAGGAATAATGAGATAAATAAATAAGTAGAGAGTGACTCCAATATTTTTGAATAAGTTTAAATTAAACATATTTATTATTTATTATTTTCATTTTACTAATTTGCGTTTTTATGTCTAAAAAAAATAATTTATTAGTTGCAGCTAGTGGAACAGGAGGCCATATTTTCCCAGCTTTAGCAGTTTGTAAAGAGGTAGAGGATGAATGGAATATTCATTGGTTGGGGGTTCACAAAAGACTTGATGCAAATTTAATTCCCAAAAAATATAATTTGAGGACTTTAAATATAAAGACACCAAGAAAAAATATTTTTTTGTTTTATCAATATTTAGAAATTTTAATGTCCACTTTCCAAATAATTAGGATCTTAAAAGAAAAAAAAATTACCTTGGTTTTTACTACTGGAGGTTATATATCTGCCCCTACGATTGTTGCTTCAAAAATTCTTGGTATACCTGTCATTATTCATGAATCCAATTTAATTCCAGGAATGGTCACGAAATATTTTGGTTTTTTGTGTAACTATGTTTTTTTAGGATTTACGAAAACAAATTCTTATTTAAGAAATTGTAAAACTATTTTTACTGGTACTCCTTTAAGAGAGCAATTCTATAATTCTAATCCCTTGCCGGATTGGGTTCCAAAAGGGAAAGGACCTCTTTTGATTGTTATGGGAGGAAGTCAAGGTTCAAAAGCTATAAATCAAATTCTTGACGAATCACTGGAATTTTTAATGAAAAAACAGTTTCGGGTAGTCCATATTATTGGCGAATTTAATGAACTGTTCTTTAATGTAAAAAATTCCAAATATTATGTTCAAAAGAAATTTACTAATGAAATCGCAGCTTTAATTCAAAACTGTGATCTTGTAATATCGAGATCTGGTGCGGGAACAATAAATGAACTAATACAGACTGAAAAACCTTCAATTTTAATTCCATTTCCTTATTCAAAAAATAATCACCAAGAGAAAAATGCAATGATCCTTGCCGAGATTGGAGGATCAGTTTTAATAAATCAAAATAAAATTTCCAAAGAAGTTTTTGAGGAAACCTTAGAAAGAATTTTTAATATAGAATCAAAAAACGGAAAAAATTACTTTGAAATATTAGAGCTTATGAAGAAGAATATGGAAAATAATAATAAAATGCAATCTAAAATTGAGATTAAAAAATTTCTTAATTACTTTTTAAAGGAATTATGAATTTCTTTACATAAAAGAGTGTTATTTTTCTTACTCTGTAAACTTATTCTTGCCCATTTTTCGTCAAGAAATCTAAATGAAGTACATTCTCTAAGTAATATGCCTTTATTTTCTAAGTATTTTATATTGGGTGATAAGGATGTTTTACTTTCTATTAAAAAAAAGTTGGTTGAAGAGTTGTGAACTTTAAGGTTTTCTATTTTTGATAATTTTTCAAATACCCTCTCTCTTTCAATATTTATCCAGCGGTGAATCTGTTTTATCCATTTTTCATAGAATTTCTTATTACTTAGTAAGTCAATTCCGGCTTTAATTGCAAAGGAATTTAAGGGCCAAGGATCTCTATTGATATTCCATTGCTTAAGTTTTTTCGATGAGCCAATAACGTAACCTAATCTAAGACCAGGAATATTGAATATTTTAGTTAAGCTTCTCAAGACTAATAAATTATCATACTTTTGGGTTAATGGTATTAAAGATTCCCTTTCTCCATTGGGTGTTATTGATAAGAAAGCCTCATCACAGATAACTAATTTATATTTTTTCACTATTTCTTCTAATGAATTTTTTCCCCATAATTGGCCGGTTGGGTTATGTGGGTTTGTTATCCATATGACGTCACCTCTTGGATGAAGCGGAAATGATTGAGGGAAAATATTATTCCAGTTTTTTGGTAATTCGCAATGTATTAAATTACTATTCCAACAATTTAAGGATCTTTCATAATCTAGAAAGGATGGAGCGGGAACACAACTTTTTCCATATTTGGATGCTTCATAACCTGCCCAGGTTATAAGCTCAGAAGCTCCATTGCCAGGCAATATATTCTCTGGATTTATCCCATGAAATTTCCCTATTATTTCTTTTAGATCACTCAAGTTTCTATCAGGGTAATATCTAAATCCAAGATTCTTAATTTCTTTGTTTAATGAATCTATCAGGATTTGAGGGGGATCAAAGGGTACTAATGAGGCACTTGCATCAATGATTTCAGAGGGTAATAAATTTAATTTTTTTGCATTTGTATATACATTTCCTCCATGCTGTGAGTTTGATATTTGCAGGGCTTCTTTTGAGTAATCATTAGGTTCTGATTTATTCATTATTCATACTTTAATTTTATTCAATCCATTTTAAATCTGATCCAATGGCCTCTTTTATATTAGATAATTGATGTTTATTGAGTTGCTTTATTATTCCTTCAAGTATATCCGGTACTAATTGTGGACCCTTATATATCCATCCTGTATAAAGTTGAATTAATGATGCTCCAGAACAAATTCTTTCCCAAGCTGATTCAGGACTATCGATTCCACCAACACCAATTAATATGATATCTTTATCAATATTATGGATATGTTTTAATATTTGATTTGCTTTTTTTTGTAGGGGCCTTCCACTTAATCCTCCATTCTCTTCTGATAGTAATAGTCCAGTTTGCTTGATTTTTCTATTGTCAAGACCTAATCTATCAATGCTAGTGTTAGTAGCAATTATTCCATCGATATTTTCCTCGATTATTAATTGACAAATATCTTCAATATCTTTAAGGCTTAAATCTGGCGCAATTTTTACAAATAATGGGGGACATTTAGGTAAGTTTTTAATTTCTTCGAGAAGTTCTTTCAGAAGAATTGGATCTTGCAACTTTCTGAGACCTTCAGTATTTGGAGAACTTACGTTTATTGCCGCGTAATCACAATATGGAATTAACAATTTTAGAGAAGTTAAATAATCATCTTTTGCTTGAGATAAATCTGTAATTTTAGATTTGCCGAAATTTATTCCTAAACAAATATCCTTCCTGTCTTTTTTAAAATCAATACCTTGTTCAAGAAAGTTTTTAACTAGATTTTCCGCACCATTGTTATTGAAACCCATTCTATTTAATGCTGCCTCTTCTTTTGCTAATCTAAATAACCTTGGTTTAGGATTACCATTTTGAGGAAATTTGGTTACTGTACCAAGTTCAGCAAATCCAAATCCAAAATTTTTCCATATATTTGCAGCATTTCCATTTTTGTCAAAACCTGCAGCTAAACCAACTGGATTACAGAAATTTATTCCACATATGTTCTGACTTAATCTTTTATCAAGAATTGAAAATTCTTCATTTATATTTTTTAGAATTGATGAAACTACAGGCCAATTGTGTTTTCTTGAGCTGAATGATAGAAGGCTAAGAGATAAGTTAGTTAAATATTCTGCATCCATTCCAGAGTCTTTTTTTAAAATAGGGGTCATTAAGTTTTTATAAAGATTTTTAAATACGCCCTTTTGTTCTTTCATAAAAAATCAGGATTCTTTTTTTCTATTATCCAATATTTTTTATCTTTAGGAATAAATCTCCAATTGCGCCATTCAAAAAGTAAATATTGTTTTATTTTTAAGTGGTTTTCTTCACTCAATAATTTACTTAGTTCTAGTGAGCTTAATAAGTACTTTTTTTCTGCAAATTTTAGTATTAATTGATTTCTTGAAAATAATTCTTGAATTTCAGCAGGTGCATTTTGGTCAAAAAAGTCAACTGCAGATTCGACTTCTTTTGAATCACCTACTATAGATATACCTTTGCTGTAATTAGTAGCGATTTTATCAACCCGATCATTATGTTTATCACCGCTATGACCCTTAACATATTCCATAATTAGGCCATTAATTCTTAATTGATCAATTTTTTGCCATAAATCAAGATTTTGGACTGATTTTCCCGCGCTTGTTTTCCATCCATTTCTCTTCCAATTAATAATCCATTTTGTATACCCATCAATGACATATTTACTATCAGTTCGCAATTTAAAGTTCTCTTTTAATTTATAGGTTTTTAATTTTTCAAGAGTTTTTATAGCAGCAGTCAATTCCATTCTGTTATTAGTGGTATTTTGCTCAGAACCACCTATTTCTAATTCACTATTATCATCAAATATTATTAAACCTCCCCAACCGCCTGGACCTGGATTGCCACTGCAGGCTCCATCTGATGCAGCTTCAATTGCAATACTATCACTATTCATAATTTTTGAAGCCGATATTAAAGTTATCGGCTTTAAAAAATGTACTCTTACTTAAGTGTAACTTTACCGCCAGCTTCTTCAATCTCTTTCTTTAAAGATTCAGCGTCTGCTTTAGCTACTCCTTCTTTTACAGTTTTCGGTGCTGCTTCAACAAGTGCTTTCGCATCACCAAGACCTAGACCAGTTGCATTTCTTACAACTTTAAGGACTTTGATTTTTGCAGCTGCATCAAAGCTTTCGAGAACTACATCAAATTCAGTTTTCTCTTCAGCAGCTCCACCATCTCCATCACCAGCAGCTGCTCCTGGAGCTGCCATTACTACCCCTGCAGAAGCTGCAGCAGATACTCCAAAAGCCTCCTCAATTTGTTTTACAAGCTCAGATGCTTCTAAAAGTGAGAGAGATTTTAATGATTCAAGAATTTCTTCAGTTTTTGCGGACATTTTCTTAAAAGTGAATTAGGTTTTGAATTTAGGATTCTGATTTTTCAGAATGTTGTTTCAGTGATCTAGCAAGTCCAGAAGGTACTTCATTAATAGAGATCGCGATTTTAGTTGCAACGCCATTTATAGCGCCAGCAATTTTTGCCATCAATACTTCTTTAGATGGAAGACTTGCAATTTCTTTTATTTCAGAATCGCTAAGAAGTCTGCCTTCAAATAAAGCTCCTTTGGTTTCGGATTTTTTGGTGTCTTTTTGAAAAGATTGGATCGCTTTTACAGCACCGCCAACATCTTCTTTGATTAAGACAAAAGCATTTGTTCCGGTCAGTAAAGATTCAAGATCATTCCAATTACTATTTCCATCAATGGCTTTACGCATCAATGAATTTTTAGTAACTTTGCAAATGCCGTTAGTTGTTTGCAATCTAGATCGCAAATCAGACATCTCTTTGATAGTTAAACCTTTATAGTCAAGAACTACAGCCATTTCCGAGTCGTTTAACAGAGATTTAATCTCAGTAACGATTTGTTGCTTATTCTCTAGTGTTCGGCCCATTGTTTTTTTTTGGATCGTAATTTAGGGAGAGCAGGAAATGCGGCAAAGTTCTTTTAAAGAGGCCGCTTTTATTAGATCCAAAAAGAAATAATTTTAGACGAGTCCTCGGTAGGAATTAAAAATTTAGGATAACTAAATTAACCTACTTTCTTTGGCCGTATTATTGCAATTAAAATTATACTACAAAGGGTTAACCTTCAGGTTGGTAATCTTGTATGGCATTTATGTCTAAACGAACTGAAGGCCCCATTGTTGAAGTCACATAAAAAGTTTTCCAATACTTTCCTTTGGCTCCAGTTGGTTTATTTTTATCAATTGATTCTTGTAAGGTTTTTAAGTTGTCAAATAGAGCCTCTTTTGTGAAACTTGCTTTTCCAAAGCGTACATGAACGATACCCGCTTTATCTGCCCTAAATTCGAGCTTGCCAGCTTTGAATTCTTTTATCGCATTAGCAATATCGTTAGTTACTGTCCCAGCTTTAGGATTAGGCATTAAACCTCTAGGTCCTAAAACTCGTCCTAATTTTGCAACCTTTGGCATCATATCTGGAGTCGCAATGAGTAGGTCGAACTCCATATTTCCTTTGTTGATGCTTTCTACAAGATCTTCTTCGCCAAATAAATCTGCACCAGCAGCCTTAGCTTTCGAAACATTCTCACCGCTAGTGATTACTGCGATTTTGATGGTTTGGCCAGTACCATGCGGTAATGTAACAGTGGTCCTCAATTGTTGATCAGTATATTTTGGATCAATACCTAAACGTATATGCGCTTCAATAGTTTCATCAAATTTAGCGTTGGCATTTTCTTTGATAATACTAAGAGCCTCAAGAGGTGCGTAAATGCGATCCTCTATCTTTGTTGATAGAGCCGCCATTCTTTTTGATAGTTTTTTCATAGAAATTTTGGGTGCAAACGGTTATGAACTAACCTCCCCTAAATAGTGAGCAATTTTGTCTTGAATTCAATCAGTAATAGAGACGCCCATATTACGAGCAGTACCCTCAATTACTTTCATTGCTGATTCAACACTAGAACAGTTTAGATCAGGAAGCTTAGTTTTGGCTATTTCTTCTAATTGAGCTTTACTAATGTTCCCAATAGAACCTTTTGCAGATTCACCTGATCCTTTTTCTATACCGGCTGCTTTTGTTATTAAGACGGAAGCAGGAGGTGTTTTTGTGATAAAAGTAAAGCTTCTATCTTCAAAAACAGAAATTTCAACTGGAATTACAAAACCTGCTTTATCTTGTGTTCTTGCATTGTATTCTTTACAAAATGCCATGATATTGACACCATGCTGTCCTAAAGCTGGACCTACAGGAGGAGCAGGATTTGCTTTGCCTGCTTGCAGAGCAAGCTTGATAACTGCAACAATTTTTTTTGCCATTAGATTAGAGAATTTAAGCTGAAGTAGAAAATCATAATTTTACTCGATAAACAAGAACAATTAGAAATTAATTTTGTTTATTGATCTGGGAGAATTCTAATTCTACAGGAGTCTCGCGCCCAAATATTGAAAGTAATGCTTTTAATTTATTTCTTTCCCCAGAAACTTCTATAACTTCTCCTTGGAAATCTTTGAATGGACCACTAGTAACTATGATTCTATCTTTTTCTTCAATATCTAATTTGATTACAGCTTTTTTCTCTGATGCACGCTTAAAGATCCTATTAACTTCTTGTCTGGATAATGGTCGAGGTTTGATATGACCTCGCGACCTTCCACTGCCTCTGCCGTCTTCAGCACCAACAAAATTAATTACATTTGGAGTGCTTTTTACAGCCATCATTGTGTCTTCATCTAAAATCATTCTCACGAGGACATAACCTGGGAAAACTTTTTCTTCAGTAGTTTGTCTACTTCCATCCTTTTTTAATTTGATTCCAGGAGTTTGAGGAATTTCAATTTCAATAATTCGATTATTAACACCTAAAGTTACTGATCTCTGCTCAAGAGTCGCTTTTACTTTTTTTTCGCAGCTTGATGCTACTTGAACGGCATACCATCTTGCGATGCTAGTATTTGCTTTTGAAGAAGCGAGGTTTGTAGTCAATTCATTACTCATTTTGTTTCTGGAAGCTTAATTAAGATCTTTTTAAAATTATATTCAGGGATAATTCAACCAAAAATAAGCGAGGCTGCCCATCCATAGAATCTGCTGACAGATGCTATGGCTGCCGCAGAGAAGGATACCATAATTATAACTGCTACAGATTCACTAAAAAGTTGTTGTTTGTTAGGCCAAACGACAAGTTTTAGCTCATCGTAGGTAGATTTAAAAAAATTATTCTTTTTTTTAGGCTCTTTTACTTCAGGGGAATCCTTTTTAAGAGGTTCTTTATTAGTAGTAGGACTTGTCACAAAATTTTTTTGGAATTAAGCGTTACGCTTTGTTTTTATTTTAGCTTATTGATTTGCTCCTCAGCTAGGTTTGAAAATAATATCATCTTTTTTAGCAGGGTTAAGTTTAATTGTGATATTTTTTTTGTTTTTAAAATTATCCTCTAAAAGTTTTGCAGCCAAGGGATTTTCTATTTGTCTTCTAAGTTCCCTGCTGAGTGGCCTAGCACCATATTTAGGTTCGTAAGAATCGTTGGCAATTTTATTTATAACTTTTTTGTCTATAGCGATATTTATGTTTTGTTCAAGTAGCAGGTTTTTTAAATCTTCTGTTTGTAAAATGATTATTTTTTGAAGTTCATCAATAGATAATGGATCAAACTTAACTACTTCGTCAATTCTATTTAAAAATTCAGGTCTAAAAATTGAAGACAATGTATTGCTAATGGAATCATCTAGAGTTTGTTGATGTATTTCTAACTTATCCTCACTTTTAGAAATCTTTTGTGAATACTCCAGTATAGATTTACCAGCTAGGTTACTTGTCATAATAATTACGGTATTTTTGAAATCTACTGTCCTTCCTTGGGAGTCAGTTAATCTTCCTTCATCTAAGACTTGTAAAAGGATATTAAACACTTCTGAATGTGCTTTTTCTATCTCATCAAGAAGTATTACTGAATAGGGTTTGCGTCTTACGGCTTCAGTTAATTGACCTCCCTCTTCATAACCAACATAACCTGGAGGAGCTCCTAAAAGTCTTGCTACGGCATTTTTCTCCATATATTCACTCATGTCTAATCTTAAAAGTGCGTCTTCTTCATCAAATAAGGCTGTTGCAAGAGATTTTGCTAATTCTGTTTTGCCAACACCTGTTGGACCCATAAATAAAAACGATCCAATAGGTCTTTTAGGACTTTTCATGCCAACGCGAGCTCTTCTTATTGCAGCAGAAACAGCTTCTATAGCTTTTTCTTGCCCAATAACTTTTTCACTTAATTCTGCTTCTAGATTGACTAATTTCTTGCGTTCATTTGAAACTACTTTAGAAATTGGAATGCCTGTAATTTTTGAGATGACATCAGCAATATCATCAGGCTCAACTTGATACTTAAAAGTAAAATTTCTATTTTTCTTTATTTTTTTAAAGTTCTCTTCAACTTTTTGTATTTCATCCTTTATTTCAATTAACTCCTCTTCAAGTTTTTCTAAAAAATCTATATCATTTGCAATCCCTGAATTAGATTTATTTTTAATTTGTTTGGTTAGCTTATCTTCTTCTTTCATTAAAATAAATAATTGCTCCATTTCTTCGCGCAAATTATTCCAATTGTCTAGCAGAATGTTCAATTTTGACTCTGATTCTAGTCTCATATTTAATAGTTTTTCTTGAGCTTCGATATCTTCTCCTTGCAGATTATTCAGTTTTTCATCAATAGTTTGAAGCTTTTTTTCTTGTTGGAGGATTATTTGAGGCTTATTATTAGACTCAATTTTTAACTGTGCAGCTGCTTCATCAATTAAATCTATTGCTTTATCAGGAAGACATTTATCACTGATGTATCTATCGGCTAATTTTGCAGAATAATTGACAGCCTCTTCAGAAATTCTTATGCCATGATGTGATTCATATTTCTTTTTGATGCCTTGCAGTATTTTTGCGCTTAATTCTACTGAAGGTTCATTAACAGCTATCTTTTGAAAACAATTATTCAATGCCTGATCTTTTTCAATAGTTTCACGAAATTTCTCGGGTGTTGTTGTGCCGATACATCTAAGTTCTCCTTCAGCTAGTAAAGGCTTTAATATATTACTTATGTCGGTAGAAGATCTGTCAGAACTTAATATTGAGTGAATTTCATCAACAAATAAAATCATTCCTTGGCTTGGATCGTTTAGTTCCTGCAGTATCAAGCTTAGTCTTTCTTCTAGTTGGCCTCTAAATTTTGTCCCAGAAACTAATGCACCTAAGTCAAGTGAAATAATTTTAAAGTCTTTTAAAGAATCAGGAACTTTTTTGTTAACAATTAATTGTGCAAGTAATTTTGCAATAGAGGTTTTACCAACTCCAGGATTGCCAATAAGTATGGGATTATTTTTGTTTCTTCTACAGAGTACCCTCATTAAATTATTGATCTCATTTTCTCTACCTATTACGGGATCTAGTAAGCCTTTTTTAGCTGATTCTGTTAAATCTTTCCCATAAATTAAAAGAGCATTCTCATCTTTTCTGACTTGTTTTTTGGTTTCAATTTGAAGTTCACTTTTAGGTAATGGAACAATAGCTTTTTCAAATTTTTCCTCTTTACCTAATGTCTCTTTGTTTGGTTCAAAATTAGATTGATTATTTATCTCAATTACGTTCTTATAATGAGAAGAATCTTTTGTTTGATTAATATTTGGGAAAAACTTTAATTCCTCCTCTAATTTTTCCATTGAGAGATTGCCTTCTTCAAAAACATAATTACCAATTCTTAAATCTCTTCCAAGAGCAATTAGTAAATGCGGAATTTCTATTAATCTTGATCCCCATTGAATTTTAATCTGATTTGCATTATCTAGTAAAATTTCTAAATCTTCTCCGATAGTAAAAATATCTGACTCATTTGTCGGTGTCTCCTCTAAAAAATCCTCTGTTATATCTAAAACTGTATCTTGGTCGATAGATAATTTTTCAATAAAAGCAAAGAATTCACTTGATGAGAACAATGTATGAATTATATGTTCAATATTAAATTCGCTATGATCCCATTTTTTTGCGGTTTCTTCCCCTAATAGAAGAAGATTCCAACTTATATCGCTAAAAAGTTCAGGCTTGGATGTAAGAGTTTCTCTCATAAACTATAAAAAATATAGTTGATTATTAATTAATATTCTAAATAGGATTTGCACTAATAATCATCCAATAATTTTTAAATTGTAAGATGAAATTTAAAAATATGTTATTAAAGGGGTTATGTGCACTTTGGAATTAAAAAAACTTTGAATTCTTATCTAAGTTGTCCTAAATTAAAAAATTATATTTGGTTAACATATATATTTCAGATATTAGCCAAATAGTTCAGCTATTAATAGGATTTAAATAGTAATAATTAAATTGTGAAAGAAACTATTGATTTTCTTATTGATACTATTGAAGCAAGGCAAGTTCTTGATTCAAGAGGTAATCCGACTGTAGAGGCAGAAGTATTTTTGGAATGTGGGGCAACTGGTAGAGCAATTGTGCCCAGCGGAGCCAGCACTGGTGCTCATGAGGCACATGAATTAAGAGATGGTGGTTCAAAATATATGGGGAAAGGTGTTTTAAATGCTGTTAATAAAATTCATGAAACAATATCCCCGGCTTTATGTGGTTTGTCAGCTTTAGATCAAACTGCAATAGATAACGTAATGATTGAAATTGACGGTACTCCTAATAAGTCTAACCTTGGAGCAAATTCCATCCTTGCAGTAAGTCTTGCAACTGCCAGAGCATCAGCAAATGCTTTAGACATTCCCCTATATAGATATCTTGGAGATCCATTATCCAATCTTCTTCCAGTCCCATTGATGAATGTAATTAATGGTGGTGCTCATGCACCAAATAGTCTTGATTTTCAGGAATTTATGCTTGTCCCACATGGAGTTAATAATTTCAGTGAATCATTAAGAATGGGTACTGAAATTTTTCACTCATTAAAATCATTACTTGATAAAAAAGGTTTATCTACTGCAGTAGGAGATGAGGGTGGATTTGCCCCTAATTTGTCATCCAGTGAAGAGGCAGGGGACTTATTATTAGAAGCAATTCAAAAAGCCGGATTTCAGCCTGGTGAGCAGGTATCTTTAGCTTTAGATGCTGCTAGTACTGAATTTTATAGTGATGGTATTTATAAATATGAAGGGAACAGTTTAAATAGTTCTGAAATGATTTCATATCTTTCAAGATTAGTTTCTAATTATCCAATAGTTTCAATAGAAGACGGTTTAGCAGAGGATGATTGGGAGGGTTGGTCAGAATTAAACAAAGAATTAGGAAATAAAGTTCAGCTTGTTGGTGATGATTTATTCGTTACTAATACAGAAAGGTTAAGGAAAGGGATTATGGAAAAATCTGCCAATTCAATCCTAATAAAGGTAAATCAAATTGGAACATTAACTGAAACTTTGGAAGCTATTGAGTTAGCTAAAATTTCTGGTTTCACAAGTGTTATTAGTCATAGAAGTGGTGAGACTGAGGATACAACAATTGCTGATTTATCTGTCGCTACAAGATCTGGTCAGATCAAGACCGGCTCTTTGAGTAGAAGTGAAAGGATTGCAAAGTATAATAGGCTTTTAAAAATTGAGGAGGAATTGGGGAGTCAAGCAAGATTCGCTGGAGCTTTAGGTTTAGGTCCCCAAAATACATAGTTTTTTATCGCTTAAGTTTTTCTAAACGTGAGCCTTTTCTCATACTTAATTGGCATTTTATCCAATCAATACTTATTGGTAGTGCAAAAATAAGCGGCAACAATGCAAAATTATTTTGTTTATTCGTTGCGAGTAAAGCAGAGGCAATTGATAAGCTTCCTATAAGGATTGAATGGCCTAAAGTTTTTTGAGCAGTGAACATTTTTTTGAATTGCCTATCAGACTCTCCCATTCTTATTTGCAATTGTAAATCGCCCTGCTCTAATCTTTCTAAACTTTCATCTATTCTTTTGGGAATCCCAACAGCTTTAGATCCTAGTTCACCTACTTGTCTTCCAAATTGGTTAATTAAATCGTTGGGAGTTTGATTATTTGAAGTCATAAGTTCTATTAAATAAGGCTTGGTCACTGATACAAGGTTAAACCCTGGGTCAAGCATTCTACCAACTCCTTCAAAAGTTGATAAAGCTCTCATTACAAAGATTAAATCTACGGGAAGTTGAAATGGAGTTTCATAAACAAGTTCGTATAAATCTCCAGATAACTTTTCAATAATATTTGGACTAAATGGTGGAGTTAAGGCTTCTTTAAGCATCAGTCTGACTAATCTTCTGACTGGTCCTATATCAATATCTTTTGAAATTAACCCAGCTTGTTGTAATTGACTAACAAGTGATGAGGCGTCTCTTAATGCAGCAGCCTTAACCATCCCCCCTAGTCTTGTTTGAAGATTATTTGAAATGTTGCCCATCATTCCAAAATCATAAAAAATCAATTTACCTTCATTTGAAACTGCTAGATTCCCTGGATGAGGGTCTGCATGAAAAAAACCGTAATTTACTAATTGTTTTAAATAGCTGATGGCACCTATTTCTGCAATTTTAGGTAAATCAATTTCTTGTGATTTTAATTTTTCTAAATCGCTTATTTTTGTTCCTTCAAGATAACTCAAACAAAGCACCTTTTCACTGCTCATATCCCAAATCACTTCAGGAACTTCAACATTTTCATCATCAATAAATTGCTGCCTAAATCTTGCTGCATATTGTGCTTCACAATTAAAATCAAGCTCCTTCATGAGAACTTTCCTACACTCTTTAGCAATCTCAACCCAGTTTCTACCTCGACTCCAATTCTTATTTTTCTGCAATAATCCTGCTATTTGCTGCATTATGCCCAAATCGATAATAAACAATTCTTTTAAATTTGGTCTTTGAACTTTAAATACTACTTTCTTTCCATCTTTTAAAGTCGCCCTATGAACCTGAGCTAGTGATGCTGATCCAACCGGATTGCGTATTATTTGATCTATTTCATTGAAACTCGATCCTAGTTCTTCTTTGATAGTTTCTTCAACTTGCGCAAATGAAAAATTAGGAACTTGATCCTGTAATTTAGACAATTCCTGTATCCAGGTATTAGGAATTAAATCAGGTCTCGCTGATAACAATTGTCCAATTTTAATAAATGCTGAACCTAGCTTTATTAATTGATTAGTAAACCACCTAGCTCTTTTATTTTGGGCCCTAATTTTTTCATTACTCTTAGTTTGGAAAATTGTAAATCTAATATTATCTATCCACAAATTTAGTAGAAGCGTAATCAGAGTTATCCAAATAAGAAAGGCCCTTCTCAATTTTTTTAAACGATAATGAAGAATGTGATAACTCATTTAATTTAATTATTTATAGTTGAATTAAAGAGATCAATTTGCTTATTGATACTTTCAATTTCATTTAAAGCTTTTTTTATTTTGGAATCTTGATAAGTATTTGTTGACTCATTTTCTTGAATATTTTCGGCTTTCTCCATTCTTAAGGCTTCTTCGATTATTGATTCTTTTAAACTATTAAATTCTTTTTTGAGAATGTCTGGAGTATCCTGAGCAATATTTGTTGCTTCTTCAATTTTTTCAACCAATATATCGTTTAATTTTTCGGTTACTTTCTTAATGGCAGCTTTTAAAAGGTAGTCAGAGTTGGTCATGAAAAATATAATGTTTCTATGGCAAATAATTTACTCGACATGAATCAATAATAGATCAATACAGAACATTTCACCTAACTGATCATTTTGATAATGAATTTTTTTTGTTTTTCCTATGTAAGTTTGTTTCTATATTATGCTTTTTTCTTTTTTTTCTTTTAACTTATATCTATATACAGGTTAGGTATTAAAATTAAAGATATCTTCTAACCAAAAACTCATCATAATTAACTACTAAAAAGGAGTTTTATTAAATTGGAAATCATTGAGTCAGATGTAGTTATCATCGGAGGTGGTCCGGCAGGATGTACTTGCGCACTTTATACATCTCGTTCAAACTTAAAGACGGTAATTTTAGATAAAAATCCATCTGTTGGCGCTTTAGCAATAACTCATCAAATAGCTAATTATCCAGGAGTTCCAGTTGATATAAGTGGCGAGAAATTACTTACTCTAATGAGAGAACAGGCTGTGCAATATGGTGCAGACTATAGAAGAGCTCAAGTGTTTGGAATAGATGCTAGTGGAGAATGGAAAACGGTTTATACACCAGAGGGAACTTTCAAGGCAAAAGCACTTGTTCTTGCAAGTGGAGCTATGGGTAGGCCTGCATCATTTAAGGGTGAAGCGGATTTTCTTGGCAAAGGAGTAAGTTATTGTGCTACATGTGATGGAGCTTTTTATAAAAACAGAGAAGTTGCCGTTGTTGGAGTGAACAAGGAGGCAATTGAAGAGGCAACTGTTCTCACTAAATTTGCTTCAACTGTGCATTGGATTACATCAAGTGATCCTAAATCAGATAATGAAGAAGCTATGGAATTGATGGATAATTCAAATATAAAACATTGGAGTAGAACAAGATTATTGGAAATATTGGGTGATGATATGGGCGTTAATGGGGTTGTTGTAAAAAATAAGCAAGAAGAAAATCCTATCAATTTAAATTTAGATGGAGTTTTTGTTTATATGAGTGGTTCAAAGCCGATTACTGATTTTTTAGGGGATCAAATTGCTTTAAAAGAAGACGGAGGAGTCATTGTTGATGATTTTATGTCTACAAACTCTGATGGAGTATGGGCTATTGGAGATATAAGAAATACGCCATTTAAGCAAGCAGTCGTCGCAGCTTCTGATGGATGTATTGCCGCGATGTCAATTGATAGATATTTGAATAGTAGAAAAAATATAAGAGTTGATTGGATTCATTCTTGAGAATAAATATTTTTTCTTTACTTTAAAGGGGGGTTGCCTCAGAAATATAAGCGACTCCTCCGTAGTAGCTTAAATCGTCCCTAATGTTATCTCTCATTTTATCTATTAATTCTTGTTCACAAAAAACAATTACATGAGCATTTGATCCATATCCAGTAAATTCCATATCTTCAGTAACAACTCTTTCAGGCCCTCTGCCAGTGGCATGTTTCATAACTGTATATCCAGGAACATTAGCTTTTTCTAATGTTTTAATAATTGCATCAAGTTCTCTTTCACTAAATATCAAGTCTAATCTTTTCATTTTTATAAAGGGGAAAGTGGGATAATGGTATTTACCAAACTCATATATATTGGAATGCCGAGAACTATATTGAATGGGAAAGTTAGACCAAGTGTAGTTGAAATATAATAACTAGACTTAGCCTCTGGAACTGTCATCCTCATGGCTGCAGGAACTGCTAAATAAGAGGCGCTTGCACATAAAACCACAAATAAAAGGGCGTTGCCAGGCTCTAAAGATAAAAATCTTGCAATGAAAACACCAATAAATGCATTAAATAAAGGCATAAAAATAGCAAAGCCAATCAAGAACGAACCCGCATTTTTCAGTCTCGGCAATCTTTGAGCGGCAACTATTCCCATATCTAATAAGAAGAAGCATTCTGCTCCATAGAATAATTGTCCAGTAAAAGGCTCCATTTTTGCAATTCCTGAGGGATTACTGGAAGCAGTAAGAAATCCCACAATTAAGCTTGAAAGTAATAAATAAACTGATCCATTCAAAAGAGATTCATGTAGTATTGCGCTTAGGTGCATTTTTCTTGATTTTGGTCTATTTTTTGGAGCTGCAAATTTCACAAGTAATAATCCAACAATGATTGCAGGAGATTCCATTAAAGCTAAGGCGCCAACCATAAACCCATCAAAAGCTATTTTTTGACTTTCTAAAAAACTTTCTGCAGAAATAAATGTAACAGCACTTATTGAGCCGTATGCTGCTGCTATTGCTGCTGAATTAAAGACATCAAATTTTAATCTTAAAATTAAGAATCCAATCAGCGGGATTACAAGAGACATCAGAATTGCAGCACTTAAAGTCGGCAATACCTGATCAGTAAACCCACTTTTCTGTATCTCTATACCTCCTTTAAAACCAATAGCAAGGAGAAGATATAAGGAGAAGAGTTTAGGTAAGGGAGCTGGTATTTCTAAATCAGATTTAAAGAGTACTGATATTGTTCCAATCAAAAAGAAAAGAACTGGCGGGGCTAATACATTTTGCAGAATTGGATTTATTTCCATCAATTATTATGCTATTTCATTTAGAGCGGTTTCTAAAGCTTCTTTTCTTGTCTCAATGATGCCTTCAACTCCAAACTTAGCTAATCTATCTTTTACTTTTTCATTTGCCCCAGCAACAAATGCTTTTCTGGAATTATTTTTTGCTTCTTGCATCATATCCTCAATTGCGAGAGTTGCGGTTACACCAAGTCTTGGCACGTCAGTGATATCTAATATCAAAACCTTGTAGTTTCTTACTAGCATCATTCTTTCAGATATACCTTTAGCTGCTCCAAAGCTAAGTGGTCCTTTAAGTCTAAATAACATTACTTCTCCTGAACATCTATCTAGTAGTGCTTTTTCATCAGCAGGTAATGAATTTTTAGCTTGATCATCTTCTGATAAAGGATTATCTTCATCCATACCTTCTAGTTGAGTTTCGGTTATTGAATCAATAGTGAGCATATTTGCTATGAATACACCAACTAAAACTGCCCAAATTAAATCCCAAAAAACAGTCATTAAAAGTACGCCATACATTACTACTGAAGTTTTTAAAGATAATTTGTGAGCCCTCCTTAAGAATCCCCAATCAATAATATCTAGGCCAACTTTTATGAGAATTCCTGCTAGCAATGCAGTTGGTATTTGCTCAGCTAAAGGTCCTGCACCAACTAAAACTATTAACAACACAACCGAGTGAACCATACCAGAAATGGGCGTTGATCCTCCAGATTTGACATTTATAACTGTTCTCATGGTTGCTCCTGCTCCAGGTAAACCTGAAAACAGCCCTGCAACAGCATTTCCTATTCCTTGACCAATAAGTTCTCTATCAGAATTATGTTTTGTTTGAGAGATATTGTCTGCTACTAGAGATGTCAGTAATGAGTCAATTGCGCCAAGTACTGCTAGGACTAATCCTGCTTTGAAAATAATTGGGAAATATTGATTAAAGCTTGGGAAATTTAAAGATGGAACTCCCTTTGGAATTTCTCCAATTCTATCAATAGCTCCATCTCCAAAAATTAATATTGATATTGGGGTAACTATCAATAGGGCCAAGAGAGGAGAAGGAACCCATTGACTTATTTTTCTAGGAGTGAGAAATACTATACCTAGTGTCATTATTGCTACTCCAATAGCAGCTCCATTGGGCTGGAAATTTGAAAATACAGTAGTTAAAGATTCGACTACTCCACCACGAGTGCTAATTCCAAGTAATGGTCCAATCTGAAGAGCAATGATTATTACGCCAATACCAGACATAAATCCTGAAACGACAGAATAAGGAACTAAAGTAATGTATTTACCTAATTTTAAAATCCCAAATAATATTTGCAGTAAGCCACCAATGACTACCGCTGCCATAACTAAAGGTAAAATTTGTCCTGCAGAAAGATCTCTTGGAACCCCCACTGCTGCTAAGCCTGCTACTACACCTGCAACAGTTACACTCATGGGACCAGTAGGTCCACTAACTTGAGCAGGTGTTCCACCGAATAATGCTGCTAAAAAACCTACTACTACTGCTCCATACAGGCCATAAATTGCTCCGCCAGGTCCTAACGCAGCATTACCAAAAGCAAGAGCGAGAGGTAACGCCACCACTGCGGCTGTGATGCCTCCAAGAATATCGCCTCTTACATTTTTCAGGTGAAATCCATTAATTATTTTCAAAAATGCTCTCCTTAAAATTAATACTTAACTAGAAGATATTATCTCTTAATGACGTAAATTTGTGAAAAATGAAGTTTGTGCAAAATATTTTTGTAACTTTTTTTCTCTTAATTAAGATAAATTTTAGTTAATTTTCCTGAACAAAAGTAGTCTCTGATTAATTTATGTGCGAGGCAAGCGATTAATCTATTAGATAAATATTTTAAACTTAAATAATATTCAAATGAATTCGATTATTCGTCCTAGAAGATTAAGAAGAACTGAGGCAATTAGAGAAATGGTTAGAGAAAACCACCTAATTGCATCTGACTTTATATATCCTTTGTTTATCCATGAAAAGGATTTTAAAGAGGAAATTTCAGCAATGCCCGGAACTTATAGATGGGATATAAATGGCTTGATAAAGGAGGTTACCAGGGCATGGAAATTGGGAATAAGGTGTGTGGTTCTTTTCCCAAAAATTAACGATAGCTTAAAGTCTGAAGATGGAGCAGAATGTTTTAATGAAGACGGTTTAATACCTAAAGCTATTCGAATATTAAAAAAAGAGATTCCAGAAATGGCAATAATGACAGATGTTGCCTTGGACCCATACTCTTGTGATGGTCATGATGGATTAGTTGATGAAACTGGAAAAATATTGAACGATGAAACAATCGAAATTTTAAAAAAACAAGCTTTAACACAAGCGAGAGCTGGAGCAGATTTTATTGGCCCTAGTGACATGATGGATGGGAGAGTTGGAGCAATTAGAACTGTTCTTGATGGTCAAGGATTTAGTGATGTAGGTATTATTAGTTACACAGCAAAATATTCATCTGCTTATTATGGCCCATTCAGAACTGCTTTAGATTCGGCTCCTAGAGAAAATAGTAAAAAAATAATCCCAGACAATAAGTCTACATATCAAATGGATCCTGCCAATTCAAAAGAGGCTTTAATTGAATCTGCATTGGATCAGTATGAAGGAGCTGATATTTTGATGGTAAAACCAGGAATTTCATATTTGGATATTGTTTATAGACTAAGCACATTTTCAAATAAGCCAATAGCTGCATACAACGTTAGTGGGGAGTATTCCATGGTAAAATCTGCTGCAATGAAGAATTGGATTAACGAAAAAGATATTGTTTTAGAGACATTGCTTAGTTTTAAAAGAGCAGGAGCAAAATTAATACTCACTTATCATGCTTGTGATGCATCTCAATGGTTGCAGGATACTTAAAAACTCATTATTAACAAAAATTTGGTTTATTCTTAGATGAGTAATAAATTAATTGCTTTGTTTTGAAGTTTTCACAAGGAGTAAATAGGATTGGTCACATTGCACTTAGAGTAGAGAATCTCGAAAGGGCGAAATCTTTTTATATTAAGCTGGGTATGAATTTGATTTGGGATGATAAAGATTGGTCTTATTTAGAGGCAGGTAAAGGGAAAGATGGACTTGCGTTGTTAGGACCTAGCTACAAAGCTGCGGGACCTCACTTTGCTTTTCATTTTGAAAATAAAAAAGAAGTAGAAAATATTCAAAATGATTTAAAAAATTCTGGTGTAAAAGTTGGTCCTTTACATGAGCACAGAGATGGAACAGCATCTTTTTATATGAAGGATACTGAAGGAAACTGGCTTGAGATGCTTTATGTTCCTCCCGAAGGGATTCAATCGAATGTTTGATTCTTTTTTTGTATGCAAGAGAAAAGTTATTCTAAAAAATCATATTCAGATAAAACCTTAGAAGAAGAATCTATAAACCTTTTAGAGTGGGATTCATTAAAAACGCATTTATCTTCATTCGCCTCAACGGAAATGGGTAAACGATCAATTTTAAGTTTTGCTATACCTTCAAAATACGAAGCCTCTAAAAGACTATTACATGAAACTGTTGAAATTAATGAGCTAGAAAAAAATTTAGATAAATCAATTAGTTTTTCTGGTGTTTTTGATATTAGTAGAAATATCGAAATTTGTTCGAAGGGAGGTGTAATTTCATCTTCTGAATTGTTAGAAATAGCGAAAACAATTGCTGCAGCAAGAAATTTAAAAAAAATCTTATTAGATTTTGAACAAAGGCCTTATATTTCATCATTCACAAAAAATTTAATTGACCATCAGAATATCGAAACCATTTTTAAAAAAGGCATTGAATCAAATGGAAGGATTTCAGACAATGCTAGTAATGAACTATCTATTCTTAGAAAAGAATTTTTATCTAAGAAACTTGAAAGAAAAATATTAGTTGAGAAATTTATTCAAAAGAATTTAGCTTATTTGCAAGATACTACTATTGGAGATCGATATGGAAGGCCTGTTTTGGCAGTGAAAGTTAATTATGTAGATAAATTTAAAGGAATAATTCATGACTCTTCATCTTCAGGAAATACAGTATATTTTGAGCCTGAAAGTGTAGTAACTAAAGGTAATAAGATTGCTTCTTTAGAGGCTAGGATCACAGCAGAAGAATTTAAATTACTTAAGAAATGGTCTCAGGTTGTTAGTGATAATTCAAAAAATCTTATTGAAATGGCATCCATTTTATTAAGATTAGAAAATGCCCTAACTCGTTCAAGATATTCGAAATGGATTGGAGGTAAAACTCCTAAATTTGAGAAAAATCCTATTATTTCTTTAATTGGTTTTTCTCATCCATTATTGATTTGGGAACATAAGAAAAAAGGAGCCCCTCCACCAGTAGCTGTCGATTTTTATATAAATAGAAATATTAAGGTTGTAGCTATTACAGGTCCAAATACTGGAGGCAAAACAGCAGCTTTAAAGGGTTTGGGCTTGTCTTTGCTTATGGCTAGAGCAGGATTATTGATACCTTCAACTAATAATCCTATTATCCCTTTTTGTCCAAATATATATGTGGATATAGGAGATAATCAATCATTAGAAGAAAATTTATCTACCTTCAGTGGGCACATATCCCGCATAAAAGAGATATTAGATTTACTTGATTACAAGAAAGGATTATCAGTAGTTTTGTTAGATGAGATTGGATCTGGCACAGATCCTCTTGAAGGAAGTGCTCTTGCGATGGCTTTATTAAAAGAATTTGCAAATAAATCTGATATCACTTTGGCAACTACACATTATGGAGATATTAAGGCTTTAAAATATAATGACTCCAGATTTGAAAACGTATCAGTTGCCTTTGATGAGGAATCTTTGAAGCCAAAATATATACTCAACTGGGGTATTCCTGGGAGAAGTAATGCTTTGTCGATTTCAAAGAGAATAGGTCTCGATGAAAGCATACTCAATGAAGCAGCAAATTATCTAAAGCCAAAAGAAGTTGACAATATAAACTCTATTATTAAAGGACTCGAGGAAGAGAGGATTAAACAACAAAATTCTGCAGAAGCTGCTGCAGAATTGATTGCAAGGACTGAAATATTGCATGATGAACTGAAAAGAAATTATGAATATCAAAAAATAAATGCTCAAAAAATCCAGGAAATTGAAAGGTCTAAATTATCAAAACATATTGTATCCGCTAAAAAAGAGGTGATAGATTTGATTAAAAAATTAAGAGATAAAAATGTTAATGGAGAAGATACGAGAATTATTGGAAAAAGATTAAAGGAAATTGAGACGGAACATTTAACCCAGAAAAAATCTGAAAAGTCAATATCATGGAACCCTCAGGTAGGCGATTTAGTAAAGATTAAAAGTCTAAATAGTACGGGACAAATTGTAAATTTAGATGAAAAAGGTGGTTTTTATGAAATTAAATGTGGTTCATTTAGAAGCATATTATCTGTAAATGACTTTGAAGGTATTAATGGAGAAAAGCCTAATTTCAAAAGGTCAAAAATTGAGATCAAGGCTAAAAGAGAAGATTTTTCTTTTTCTAAAATTAGAACGAGTAAAAATACAATTGACGTAAGAGGGTTAAGAGTTCATGAAGCCGAAATAATTATTGAGGAGAAAATTAGAAAATTTCATGGACCGTTATGGATTGTTCATGGAATTGGCACAGGAAAATTAAAGAAAGGACTAAGAAATTGGTTATCAGGCTTAAATTATGTTGATAAGATTGAAGATGCAGCCAACAATGAGGGAGGCCCTGGTTGCAGTATTGCGTGGATAAAATAAAATTTAAAATACCTAGAAAATAATTTTAATAAACGTATTAAGTGCAATTTATTGATCAAGCCAACATTATTCTTAAAGCTGGAAAAGGTGGGAATGGAATAGTTTCATTTAGAAGAGAAAAATTCGTTCCTGCTGGAGGACCTTCTGGCGGAAATGGTGGCAGAGGGGGATCAGTTATTTTGATGGCTGATAATAATCTTCAAACATTATTAGATTTCAAATTCAAACGTGAAATAATTGCTGAAAATGGATGCAAAGGAGGTCCTAATAAGAGATCAGGTGCTTCAGGTGAGGATACAATCCTTAAAGTACCCTGCGGTACAGAAATCAGGGATATTAAGACCGGCATTATTTTAGGAGACTTAACTAAAGATAAACAGAGTTTAACTATTGCAATTGGAGGAAGAGGTGGACATGGTAATGCTTACTATTTAAGTAATCAAAATAGAGCCCCAGAATCATTCACTGAAGGAAAAGATGGTGAGATATGGGAGGTTCAATTAGAACTAAAACTTCTTGCAGAGGTTGGGATAATAGGTCTACCAAATGCTGGGAAAAGTACTTTAATTTCCGTTGTGTCATCTGCCCGTCCAAAAATCGCGAATTATCCTTTCACAACTCTAATACCTAACTTAGGTGTAGTAAGAAAAATTGATGGGAATGGTTGCCTTTTTGCGGATATTCCTGGATTAATATCAGGGGCAGCTGATGGAGTAGGTTTAGGGCATGATTTTTTAAGACACATCCAAAGAACGAAGATACTTATTCACTTAATTGATGCAATTGCAGAAAATCCTTTACATGATTTTGAGATAATTGAGCAGGAATTAAAAAAATATGGGCAAGGTCTTTTAGATAAAGAGAGAATAATAGTATTGAATAAAATGGAGTTAGTAGATGATGATTATTTGAAAATAATTTCAAAAAAATTAGAAGATTTATCTAAAAAGAAAGTTTTAGTTATTTCTTCATCTTTAAAAAAAGGTTTATCTTCACTGCTTTCTGAAGTATGGAAAAGGATCTAACTTAAATTAAAAATTTTATTGTAAAAAAAACACTTGATTTAATAATGAAAATTAGTCATAAATAAGATACTTCTTTAAACACTATATGAATTTCTATACTTGCTTTGATCAACAAGGAAAAATAATTGCTAGATGTCAAACCATTCAAGATATTGAGGTTTTGAAGAAAATGGGAAGACCGATTGTAGAAGTCAAGGAAATGAAAAATGAGGAATCTGTTGTATGTTCCCTTACAGGAAGTCCATCCGACTTTAATAGAGATTACTAATAGAATTTAAAAAAATAAAAAAAAGGGCTCTAAAGCCCTTTTTTATTGTGCATTATCTATCAAATAAAAGCTTAATCATCATAAACAAGACATTCTGGTTCATCCGGGTTGGCATCGCAGAATAATTCCAAAGCATTAGGGTCATGCTTATCATCTGGATGATGATCTTTATATTCTTCGAGTTCTTTAAGCTCTTCAGTTAAATGTCTGACCTTTGGAAGATTGCCCTCTGCTTTTGCAGATTCGATTTCCGATTGATCTTTTTGGATGTGTTCGTCAATGGATTTCATTTTAAGCTTTTCGTACTTTAGTAGACATACATAACATAGTTAATTTCTAATGAAATTGCATTATCTATGAACTATATAAGTGTTCATTACAACATCATTTTTTTTGAAATTGATTTATTTATTTAAGGTATCTAATTTCATTATTTCCTTTAGCGATGGTAAAACTGGGGTTATTTGATTTGGGTTTAAAGGGAATAAAACTTTGTAGTAATCTTTTTTCCATTCATTGTCGAAGCATGTCCTATTTACGTTAGATAATTTAAAGAATTTTAATCTCCATTCAATAATCTTTTCAAAACTTGATAGTTCTTGTTCAGTACATTTGAATAGTTTGCTATATATCAATTCCCATCTTATAAGCGTTGGGAAAAGGTAAATATCTGCGTAGGTTAACTCTTCGCCAAATATCCAGTCTCCTTTGTTTTTCTGTAGTAAATTTTCAATTTCATTTAAAGCTGCAAAAAGATTTTTACTTGCTTTTTCGTAAGCTGACTGGTTTCTGGCGAAGCCACATTTATATACGCCATCATTAATGCTGTTATTAATTAAATCTAAAAATTTTTGATTACTATCTTTAATACTTAATGCCTGATATTTCGATTCGCTTTTTATTGAATTGAGTAGTTTTATAATCTGTGAACTTTCATTAGACAGAATATTTACTTCATCTTTTACAAAGCTAATTAAAAGAGGTAATGTCGCTCTAAAGATAATCTTTTTATTAGCTTTTTTGTAAAGTTCTGAAAGTCTTATACATCCCTTAATCTTTGTATTGAAAATCCATTCGCCATGCTCAATATCTGCCTTTAAAAAAATTACGTTAACTTTTTTAAATAAGTCTTTTATTTCGTGCACGAGTAAAGTTCTTTGACACCATGGACAAGAATGACCTACTAATAAATAAATTTGTCCATTCTCATTATTAATATCGTATTTACTATTAATGGTTATACCTTTAGGCCTTTTATAATTACCATGTAAATCTGATGGCGCGAAGCCATTCATTAATTGGGTCCAAAACCAAAACCAGAATTTTCTGGAGGCTTTTATAAGGTATTTATTTTGCATAAAATTTTATTTTTAAAGAAAAAATGACTGTTCAAAGAATACTTATCGTTTCAGGCACTCATGGGAATGAAATTAATCCCGTTTGGGCTGTTAAGCAATTTAATAGAAAGGAAAATAGTTTAAATAATGGTATTGAGTATGAGTACATCATAGGTAATCCTGCTGCCTATGAAAAAGGGTGCAGATATATAGATGTAGATTTAAATAGATCTTTTAAAGAAAGTGAGAATTTTGATCAATACAAGAATAGCTTTTATGAAATTAATAGAGCCAATTTTTTAGTAGATGAATTTGGAATTGACGGATCTAAACCCTGTCAAATTGCAATCGATTTGCACACTACTACTGCAAATATGGGAACAAGCATTGTTATGTATGGGAGGAGATCAAAAGATTTTTGTTTAGCTGCATTACTGCAGAACAAATTTGGATTGCCTATTTATTTGCACGAAAAAGATAAAGCCCAAACAGGCTTTCTTGTAGAAGCTTGGCCATGTGGTTTAGTTATTGAAATAGGAGCTGTCGCACAAAATTTTTATGATCAGAATATTATAAATAGATTCTCTCTAATAATTAGCTCCATTAGGGAAGAGATAGAAAAATTAAAAAATAAACTTATAGAACTTCCGAAGGAATTAGTGGTTCACGTTCACCAAGAGAGTATAGATTATCCAAGAAATAAAAAGGGAGATATTGATGGCATAATTCATCCTGAGAGAATAAACCAAGATTGGAAAATGATTAAAAAAGGAGATCCATTATTTCTGGATAGCCATGGAATAATCCACAAATATGAACGGGACCAATTGATTTGGCCTGTTTTTATTGGAGAAGTTGCTTATAAGGAAAAAAAAATTGCCATGAGCTACACAAAAAAAGAAGTGATTTGCTCCAAAAAACGATGGGTTCAAGAGTTTGAATGTTTTTAAATTAAGAAACAGGAACAATAAATCGTTGAAAATTAATAAGGATTTTTTATTTTATAGATAAGTTTATTTAATATTTAATACTTTTATTTTTTTTTCTCATTTTAAAACCTTAAAAACCTAAATTCTTTCACTCCAATAAATAATAGCTCCAAAAGCCTCTAATTGCAGTCGTCTATGCTTAGCCTCTCTTATGGAAACTACCTCTCTTGATCTTTTTCCGTTAAGAAGCCATTCGATTATTACCAAGTTGAATCCTCAATAACAAAGAAAATCTTAAGACATGGAAGTTCTTTTCTCCTGTTTTTCAAAAAATAAGTTTACTTAAAGAAAAAATATTTACACATTTTTAGCGATTTTGGTCTAAAATCTTCGAAGCGGAGATTTATTTTCCGTTTTTATTTACACGTCTCACTTTAGAGACATACTTTACGAACTCATGACAACTATTCAGCAACAGCGTTCTTCGCTGTTAAAAGGTTGGCCACAGTTTTGTGAGTGGGTAACATCAACTAACAACAGAATTTATGTTGGTTGGTTCGGCGTCTTAATGATTCCATGCCTTCTTACAGCAGCGGCTTGCTTCATCGTTGCATTCATCGCAGCACCACCAGTAGACATCGACGGAATTAGAGAGCCAGTTGCTGGTTCATTCCTATATGGAAACAACATCATCTCAGGTGCAGTTGTTCCTTCATCTAACGCTATTGGTCTACACTTCTACCCAATTTGGGAAGCAGCTACTGTAGATGAGTGGTTATACAACGGTGGTCCTTACCAGCTTGTAATTTTCCACTTCCTAATTGGTATCTCAGCATACATGGGAAGACAGTGGGAGCTTTCATACCGTCTAGGTATGCGTCCTTGGATCTGTGTAGCATACTCTGCACCAGTTTCAGCAGCTTTCGCAGTATTCCTTGTATACCCATTCGGTCAAGGTTCATTCTCTGACGGAATGCCTTTAGGTATCTCTGGAACATTCAACTTCATGTTTGTTTTCCAGGCAGAGCACAACATTCTTATGCACCCATTCCATATGGCTGGTGTTGCTGGTATGTTCGGAGGATCTTTATTCTCAGCTATGCACGGTTCACTTGTTACTTCATCTCTAATCAGAGAAACAACTGAGACAGAATCTCAGAACTATGGTTACAAGTTTGGACAAGAAGAAGAAACATATAACATCGTTGCAGCTCATGGCTACTTCGGTCGTTTGATCTTCCAATATGCAAGTTTCAACAACAGCAGAAGTCTTCACTTCTTCCTAGCTGTATTCCCAGTTGTTTGTGTATGGTTAACTTCAATGGGTATCTGCACAATGGCATTCAACCTTAACGGTTTCAACTTCAACCAGTCAGTTGTTGATGCAAACGGTAAGATTGTTCCTACATGGGGTGACGTTCTTAACAGAGCAAACCTAGGTATGGAAGTAATGCACGAGCGTAACGCTCATAACTTCCCACTTGATCTAGCAGCAGCTGAGTCTACAACAGTAGCTCTTTCAGCTCCAGCTATCGGTTAAGCTTAAAGTTCTTAAACTAACAAGCCCCCTTTTTGGGGGCTTTTTTTTGTTTAATTTTCAATTGGTTTCATATAATGTTTATATATAGATAAAACATTTGATATTTCTATGAGTAGTAGTTTTGGAAAAATTTTTCGTGTTAGTACTTTTGGAGAATCACATGGTGGTGCAGTAGGAGTTATTCTTGATGGATGTCCACCTAAGTTAAAAATAGATATAAATCTGATTCAAAATGAATTAGATAGGCGCAGACCTGGCCAAAGTGACATTACAACACCCAGAAATGAAGAAGATAAAATTGAAATATTAAGTGGGATAAAGGAGGGGTTAACACTTGGAACTCCAATAGCAATGTTGGTAAGAAATAAGGATCAAAGACCGGGAGATTATAATAATTTGGAGCAGGTATTTAGACCTTCTCATGCAGATGGTACATATCATCTGAAGTATGGAATTCAGGCAAGTTCTGGCGGTGGAAGAGCTTCTGCTAGAGAAACAATTGGGAGAGTAGCTGCTGGTGCTGTAGCAAAACAATTATTAAAAACCTTCTGTAACACTGAAATACTATCTTGGGTAAAGCGTATACATGATATTGATTCTGATATAAATAAAGGGAAGATTTCTATCAAAAAAATAGATTCTAATATTGTTAGATGTCCTGATGAAAAAGTATCAACAGAAATGATCGAGAGAATTAAGGAATTAAAGCGTCAAGGAGACTCTTGCGGAGGTGTTATTGAATGTCTAGTAAGAAATGTCCCCTCTGGTCTTGGAATGCCTGTTTTTGATAAATTAGAAGCTGATTTAGCAAAGGCTTTGATGTCTTTGCCTGCCACAAAAGGCTTTGAAATAGGTTCAGGTTTCTCTGGAACTTATTTAAAAGGAAGCGAACATAATGATGCCTTCATCAAGTCTGATGATATTAGTAAGTTAAGAACAACATCAAACAATTCAGGAGGTATACAGGGCGGAATAAGTAATGGTGAAAATATCGAGATGAAGATAGCTTTTAAACCTACAGCAACAATCGGGAAAGAACAGAAAACAGTAAATGCTGAAGGTAAAGAAGTACTTATGAAAGCAAAAGGGAGACACGATCCATGCGTTCTACCAAGAGCAGTTCCCATGGTTGATGCTATGGTAGCTTTAGTACTTGCTGATCATTTGCTTCTAAATCATGCTCAATGTGACTTAATAAATAAGTAGTATTTTTGTTGAATAAATAATATTTATCCTTAACTTAATTATTTTTGAGCCATTCATATATTTTTGGATCAAATTTTTTATTTATAAAACCTTTATCTCCAATTACAACCGCTTTATACCCTAAAGATTTATAAGTTTTTAAATCATTGATTGATAGTCCTCCGGCAGCAATGAAATCAACATTTTTATAGTTGAGTATATTTATCGAACTATCTTTACTTTTTATTGGGTAAATTTTGATAATGTTGCAATTTAAATCTATCGCTTCCTTAAGATCTTTTAAATTATTAATTCCAGGAATTAATAAATAATTTTTTGACTGTGCATAATTGAAAAGATCTTTATCCCAAAATTTCATCATCGAAAAATTTAATCCAATTTTTAAAGAATCTTCTATTGATTGCTTATTAACTATGGAGGCAGAGCCTAAATTGATTCTTGGATATTTAATTTTGATATCGGATACAAATTCGAACCAATTTTCGTTGTTAGACCAACTTATTTCAATATTCTTTAATCCTAATTTTACTAAGTTTTCTAATTCTTCAAAAAATGAATTTCTTAGAGAGATATTTGAGTAAATATTTTCTTCAGGTTTTATTAATAAAAAAAAAGACTCAATTTTCAGGTACTCCGAAAAAGAATCTTCTTTATTATTCATTAAAAATTTAAAATTCAGCGTTAAATATAGTTTGCAACTTTTACTTCTGAGCGGTTGAGCAAGTCTTGGATATCTTCGGTATCTATAGTTTCTCTTTCAATTAGCATTTGAGCCATTTCGTCAAGAACATTTCTATTGTCTGTTAAAACTTTTGTAGCTCTCTTGTAGGCAACATCAACAAGTTCTGAAACTTCTACATCAATTGTTGCGGCTGTGTCTTCAGAGAAGTCTCTTGTAGAACTCATATCTCTTCCGAGAAACATTCCACCTTGTGATTGGCCTAGAGCGACTGGTCCTATTTTGTCACTCATACCGAATTTAGTGATCATTTGTCTTGCTACATTGGCAACTTGTTGTAAATCATTTGAAGCTCCGGTTGTTACCTCTTCTTCGCCATAGACTATTTCTTCAGCAACTCTTCCACCTAGAGCTACAGCCATTTGATTTTGAAGGTAAGAACGAGAGTAAAGACCAGATTCCATTCTTTCTTCACTTGGAGTAAAGAAGGTTAGACCCCCAGCTTGACCTCTTGGAATGATTGAAACTTTTGCTACTGGATCATAATCAGGCATTAATGCTCCAACGAGTGCATGACCAGCTTCGTGATAAGCAACTAATTCTTTTTTCTTATCACTGATGACTCTATCTTTCTTTTCAGGGCCAGCCATAACTCTTTCGATGGCATCACCAACTTCATCGTTACTTACTTTATCTAAATCTTTTCTAGCTGCTAGTATTGCTGCTTCATTTAAGAGATTAGCTAAATCTGCACCAGTAAATCCTGGTGTTCTTCTGGCAACTTTATCTAAATCAACGTCTTTTGAAAGAGTTTTATCTTTAGCATGAACATTTAATATCTGCAATCTTCCAGCATAATCTGGTCGATCTACTGTTACCTGTCTATCGAATCTTCCAGGACGCATTAAAGCTGAATCTAAGACATCTGGTCTGTTGGTTGCAGCAACTATTATTATTCCTGAATTACCTTCAAAACCATCCATTTCGGTTAAGAGTTGATTCAATGTTTGTTCTCTTTCATCATTTCCTCCACCCATACCAGCTCCTCTTTGTCTTCCAACTGCATCTATTTCGTCAATGAATACAATACAGGGTGCATTCTTTTTAGCTTGTTCAAAAAGATCTCTAACTCTACTAGCTCCAACCCCAACAAACATCTCTACAAATTCTGAACCAGATATTGAGAAAAAAGGTACACCTGCTTCTCCAGCGACTGCTTTCGCTAGTAATGTTTTTCCTGTACCAGGAGGGCCTACAAGAAGAACTCCTTTTGGAATTTTTGCTCCGACTGCAGTAAATCTATCTGGACTCTTAAGAAAATCTACAACTTCAGTAAGTTCTAATTTTGCACCTTCAACACCAGCAACATCTGAAAAAGTTACTTGTGTAGATGGTTCCATTTGCAGTCTAGCTTTGCTTTTGCCAAAACTCATGGCAGGGTTGCCACCACCAGCATTACCACTTTGGGATCTTCTGAAAAGGAAAAATAGGCCTCCAATCAAAAGTACTGGGAAAATTAAGCTACTTAGAGCCTGTTGCCATGGGTTGGCTAATTTTGTAGGAGTTACAGCTATATCTACATTATTCTCAGTCAGTATTTTTAATAAATCTTTGTCAGGAGCTAAATTGACCTCTGACCTGCTCCCATCATTTTCAACAACTTGAGCTGTGGCATTATCTGGAGATATTAAAACTCTACTGATTTCTTTATCTTGTACTGCCTCTATAAAATCACTATATCTCAAGGTCTTTATAGAACTTTCAGTACTTGGTTTATCAAAAACTGAAGTACCAATGAAAATTACAGTTATAACGGCTAGGACATAAAGTCCTACGTTTCTCCAACGTTTGTTCACGATAAAAAATCTTTAATAAAACTATAATACTAATAATAAAACAATATTAAGAGCGTCTTAGAACATCTACTACACTTTTGAATGCAAACCATTCAGGAATTGGTTCGCCATTCCTCAATTTTTTTCTAAATTCAGTACCACTAAGTTTCATAATTTCATAATTAAATTCTTTAGCTTCTTCAGCTGTTATATATCCTTTTTCCTTCGTATAAACTAAATTTTTTGAAGGAACAGTTTGCATCATCAATTCATCTGCACACTCATTCGCAAAATTCTGGGCGTCATATGGACCATAAAAATCTTCACCAGTAGATGAAGACTTACAACCAGCCATATCTCTTCCAATAATAAAGTGGGTGCAGCCATAATTTCTTCTGATTATCATATGTTGAAGAGCTTCTCTTGGCCCTGCCATATGCATTGAATAAGGTAAAAAAGCCCATTTTATTCTTTCATCAGATATTTCCTCTTCTAATTCTTTATAGGTCAAATATCTAACTTTTCCAGGGATATCATCTTGTTGCGTTGGCCCACAAGTTGGATGAACTAAAACAACTGAGTTAGATGAGACATTATCTGAAAGTAAGGCATTCGTAAATAATTCATAATGTGCTCTATGAATTGGATTTCTGCATTGAAATGCAACTACATCATGATTTGATGGCAGTGAAGATCTAACTTCTTCTGGGGTTTTGCAGGGGAACTCTCTAATTGGTAGTTCGAAACCATAAACTCTTCCTCCTATATAAAATCTCCCTCTCTCGTTAAAAATCATCTTAACAGCAGGATGATCTAAAGAATTAGTACCATAACAAAGTTCAGCTTCTAAGGATTTGTCAGGCTCCCATATAGAGCTAACTTCTAGAACTGCTATTTTTTGTTTTTTATAAGTAAGCAATATTGTCTCTCCAGCTTTTACTTTTTCTTTATTTGAATCAAATACTATAGGCAAGCCAAAAAGTAACCCATTTGTATTTCTATTATTTTTAATTACAGAATTGTAGTTATTTTCATCCATAAATCCTTCCAATGGAGAAAAAGCTCCAACCATCAAAAGTTCTACATCGCATGCATTTCTCTCGCTGCATTCAAACTCATAAGTAGCATTAGAGATAAGATCATTTTTAAGGTTTTTATCTTTGATAATTAAATTTTTTAGTTCTCCTCCAAAAGGCGGTATTAGTCCATTAGTATCTGTTTTACTTTTTTGTTGTAATTCCATTTTTTAAATTGTTAAAGAAAAATTTTGAAAAAAAAAAGGGGTTTAACCCCCTTTTTCTCTTAAGTAGGATTTATGCCTTTCTTCCGTAAAGCTCCCCAATTATTTTTACATCAAGTGGATCCTTTGAACCCATATCTGTATCTGAAGGTTGGATTGCTTCAAAAGTACCAGCAAATTCGTCTGTGTCAGAATCTACATTGTTGATTGAAAGAGTAATAACGCCAGTACCGTTTACATCAACTTTAATATTTTCTTTTGCAAGTTCTTCGTCATCGCCTCCTAATGCAACTAAACCTTGAGCATATTCAACACCAGTATTTTTAGCTCTTGCTTTGGGATCTAAAAAATCACCAGTTCTGTAATTAGGTGTAAATGTTGAACCACTAACCTCAGTTCCTGGTTCAATAGATGAAGGTAAATCAGCTGTAAGGTCTTTTGCTGAGAATGCAAATGGTACCTCTAAGCCGCCGGGAGTTAAGACAGTAATAAGTTGAAAATCAATACCACCTTTTTCTGTGAAAGTTCCTGAGTCTATATCCCCATAAACTTCTGTAACTGTGGTGTTATTTCTAGGACTAATAATTTTTGTAGAAACAAATTCTGCAGCTTTTCTTTTCGTTCCTGGCACTTTTACATAAACTTCTGTTGGATGCATACATATTCCTTTGAGGCTATCTCCATTTCCTAGGGATATTGATCCAACAAGAGATGAGTCTAATGTCGGACAATCATTAGCTTTTCCTGTATTAACAACATCTGTGAATTGTGCATTTCCTCTTTCAGAAAAAGCAAATGTTTTAACAGGTACAAAAGCAAAAGTTATACATAGAGAAATAACAAAAGCTAAGAAAGAACGAATTCTCATAATTAAAGTTGCAGTAAAGTTGAGTGACGAATGATAAGTAATCACATAAAGTTCAGTACGGATATTACAAGGGAAAGGACCATAAAAGTTAGTACTTTTAAATACTCGAAATAACCCGTAGCTTTTTAGATATTTAAAAACTGGAATTATTTTAAGCTATCACATTATTTTTAATGATTAAGATTACAAAAAAATACAAATAAAGAAATTTTTTTATTTTTTTATTGAAATAATTTGCGATATTAATTTATTTGCTAAATCAATTTTTGATGTTTTGTTAATGTATTGTTCCATATTTTTTGTATCAAACAGCCAACCTTCATTTTGTGCCAAAAAGCCAAAACCTTGGCCTTCAAGATCAATTGGATTAGCGAATAGATAATCACAACCCTTTTTAATAATCTTTTCTTTAATTGTTACTCGAGCTTCTTCAATAGATCCTGTAAACGCACAAAAACCCACAAAAACTTGGTTATCTTTTTTTGATTTACTAATTGTTTTTAAAATATCCGGTACTAGCTCAAAATTTTTATTTAAATGATCATTAATTTTATTTTTGGGAATTTTGGCTGAAGTATCTGAGGTTATCTTGAAATCGGATACTGCTGCATTCATGAAAAAATAATCGCAATTTGATATCTCATTATTAAGTGCCCTAATTAAATCAACACTATTTTCAATTTCATACCTTTTTATTCCATCAGTAAGATTTTGGTCTATTTTCAGAGGACCATGGACATACTTTACTCGTGCGCCTCTGAACCTTGCAACTTGAGAAAGGAGTAAGCCCATAGCTCCAGAACTTTTATTAGTGATGTGTCTTGCTGCATCAATTTTCTCTAAGGTGCAACCTCCAGTTATTAATATTTCCTTATTAAGTAAATCTTTGCGAAATGAATTTTGTTTGTGTGAAGCTATAAATTCAAGAGCTAATTGAATAAGATCATTAGGAGGTATCTTACCGATGCCAATAGCATCACACGCTAAAAGGCCTTCACTTGGTTGTAAAGACAAAACATTTTCGTAATTCTGTAAATTCTCATAATTTTTTTGAACAGCTTTATTTAGCCACATTTGGGTATTCATTGCTGGTGCAACAATAATTGGCTTGATATTTGCAATTAATATGCTTGGAATCAATCCTTCTGCATTTCCAGTTACCCATTTCGCTAATGTTGTCGCTGTTAAAGGGGCAATGATTAAAATATCAGCCCAATTGCTTAGTTCTATGTGAAGAGGTGTTGATTGACTATTTGACCATTGATCATTTTCTAAAATGCAAGGGTTTCTACTTAGAATAGAGAGAGAAAGCGGCTTTATAAATTTTTCAGCATTTTTAGATAAAACGCATTTTATTTCATAATTTTCTTTCAACAATTGACTTACTAATAATGGAATTCTTACAGCTGCAATACTCCCGGTGATTAATAAAAGAACCTTTATTTTGGAGTACGTAATTTTAGTTTTCATCGAAAGGTTCCTGATCGAGGAGATGGATGTAATTAGTTGTTAATTCTGGTCTATTTATTGCAAGAGCCCTCAGTAAGTGCCAGTCTTTTAAACCAGCAAACGAAGTATTATAATCATCTTCCTCTAGTCTTTTTGCAAGCTCAAGGGTCATTTCTTCATCAAAAGAATTTACTAATTCCTCACTTATTTTATTTTCAGTAATGAATTTCATATTGAGTAAAGCCAATATAATCTAATAATAAAGCCTCAAGTAATTATTTAAAATTGACAGAGGTATTAAGTACATAATTTTCCAGGATATGAAGATTATCAATATGCATGATTTTTAAAAATTATTGTTAGATCATTTATGTTCATTCTCAGTCATAAATATGCAAACTCTCCTTTTCAGAAATATTCTTTCTTAAAATGGTAATGCCAAAATTCATATCATGTCGCAAACCAAAAGAGAACAAGTTATTAGTCACATTCGCTATTTAAGACAAGAGCTCAGAGAAATGCATTTAGGAATAAAAGAAGATGACCTTTTCCCTGAACCAGGAGAATTAAGAGGATTAATGGCTCAGTTGGAAGTATTACTTGAATTAATAGAAGGAAATACTAAGATTGAATCAAATTCCGAAGCTGCTTAGATTAAATGCAAAATGGTTGTTAGACCTCAAAAGACCAAATTTCAGCTTAAGATCGTGGAAAATATTCATACATTAAGTATTTGGGCTAGTAACCCTTGGCGTAGATACTCAATATCATTTATAACGTTATTAATTGGCTATTTTTTTGGGAGTTCACTTGGTATGGTAAGTGCGGTGTTGGAACTCATGGATCCTGTTGCTGCTTTCTTATCAGTAGTTTTTATTGAAATATTAATAGTATTAAGAAGAAATTTCAGATTTGAAAGTAAAAAGAAATTTTTAGTACTTTTATTAGATTCTTTAAGATTAGGATTATTTTATGGTTTCTTCACTGAAAGTCTTAAGTTGCTATGAATTTATTTGTTGTATTTCTGTAATAGATAAAGCAAAGCCATTCTTATAGGAATACCATTTGAAACTTGATCATTAATTAAGCAATTAGGATATTCATCTACTACTTTACTACTTATTTCAATATCTCTATTAATAGGTCCAGGATGAAGAATTGGAATTTCTCTATTATTCAAAGATAATTTCTCTGGGGTTAAGCCATAATCCGAACTATATGAATCAATGCTACTTAGTAAATTCTCCATCATTCTCTCTTTCTGGAGTCTTAAAACAATAATCGCATCTGCAATTTTTATTGATTCTTCCAATGATCTAGAGATTGTAATAGACCCTCTTGATTTAACGGGATCTTCTTTTTGATTTGGCCCGGGGACTTTTAAAAAATTGATAAATTCATCAGGTATTAATGTCTTTGGACCACATAAGATTATGTCTGCGCCGAACGCACTCAAAGCCCAAAGATTTGATCTGGCAACCCTTGAATGATTAACGTCTCCAATTATTAAAATTTTTTTGGAATTTAAAACCTCTGGACTCAGTGTTTTTGTGGAAAAGAATTTTATCAATGTATAGATGTCAAGCAATCCTTGGCTAGGATGACTATGTAATCCATCTCCAGCATTAAGAACCGAAGTCTTGGAATTTATTGCATCCAATTTTTTAGCAATTTCAAAAGTTATATAGCTTGATGAATGTCTGATAACTAATGTATCTGCCCCCATAGCAGAGTAAGTTATGGCTGTATCAATTATTGTTTCGCCTTTTGTTAAAGAACTAGAGGATGGCGCAAAAGTTTGGACATCAGCAGAAAGCCTTTTTGCTGCAAGCTCAAAACTATTTTTTGTTCTTGTACTTGCTTCAAAAAATAAAGAAGTTACCAAAGTCCCTTGTAAGGCAGGTATCTTTTTCGTTCCTGTATTCTTTAGTGCATCAAATCTATTAGCTAATTCAAATACTGACTCATAATCTTGAATTGAAAAATTAGCGAGTGTGTGGATATGTTTATGAGACCAAATTTGCATTATGCTTAAAAAGATAAATGATTATTCAAATTTAGGTGTTCTATCACCTATTAATCTTTTACTGACACTCCTACTATTTTTGAGATACCATCGCCATTTTATATTTTTTGCCTTTGATATGCCAATTCTCGTGGTTTGAATAAGATCTTTTTCTTTAAGGGTTGAGTCTCTTGGAGAAATCCATAAAGATTTGTTATTTAGAACTTCAAGAGAGTTAAATGAAATATCTACATTGAATGACTTAGTAACTAGGCCAGGTCCAGAAGCTAATCTTTCATTTTTTTTAGAGATAAAAACTGATCTTATCAATACACCACTTGCGAAATTTTCTTTATCAGTAACAATGTTTAAACAATGATGAATTCCATAAGATTTGTAAATATAAAATGTTCCAGGTTTGCCAAATAATGCTTTATTTGATTTAGTCATTTTGCGGTAGCCATGACAGGATTCTTCTTCCTGTGAATAAGCTTCAGTTTCAACAATTACCCCCTTAACTTTATCTGTACCATTATTTTTTTTTATAAGATAACAGCCTATTAAATCAGGAGCCACATGTTTAGAGTGCCGATAAAAAAAGTTTTTTGGAAATAATTCTTCTTCTATTTTTTATTATTTATCTAATTTTATATTAAGCTGAGAAAAATAATTAAGGCTATAAATTGATATTGATTTGCAAAAAGTTGTTATTATTTTTTTATATTTATTTAAATTCAAAATATATAATTGAAAAAAATGTTTTAAATAAACTATTATTTAACAAGAGTAAACACTACTGGCATGACAAAAATAACTAAAGAGGAAGTAAAAAAAGTTGCTCATTTGGCGAGATTAGAACTTAACGAGAATGAAATTAGTAATCACGCAGAACAATTAGAAAAGATTTTGGATTATATAAGACAACTTGAAAAAATTGATACAGATGATGTTCCCTCTACCACCAGAGCAATAGAGGTTCTGAATGTACTTAGAAAAGACGAAAAGAAAAATTCTGATTGTACTGAAGAACTTTTAGAATTAGGACCATCTCGAGAAGATAAATACTTTAAAGTTCCAAAAATTATGAACGATTAATTTAGCTGCTTCCTATAAATGTTTTATTGACAATTTTTAGTAAATATTTTTTTATCTTATAGCCTGGAAAGAGATTAATGATTTTTCTTATCTTCCCTCCTTTTTTGCTATGGCTCCTTACCCCTATTAACAAATCGTATATAAAATTAAAAATGTCTTCTTTGCTTTCAAATATTCCAACTCTTTGAGGAGATCCTTTCAAATCTAATAATGGCTTAGTTTTTTCATAAGCTATTTTGTATTCAAACCAAGGTATAGAAGGCCAGAGGTGATGAATTAGATGATAATTTTGACCCATTATTATTAAATTCATAAAATTACTTGGGTAAACTCTAGAATTTATCCATTTATTTCTGGATCGAAAAGGTCTATGAGGTAGATAATCAAAAAATATACCCAGAGTAACTCCAACCATTAACGCTGGTCCAAACCATAAATTATAGATGAGATTCATAAAGTCAAATTTTATACCTGCCAAGATTATCGTTATAAAGATTGATCTTTCGATTCCCCATTGTAGTAACTCATATTTTCGCCAAAGTTTTCTTTGAAAGAAAAATATCTCATGATAAAAAAATCTTGGAGCAATTAGCCATATTGGCCCAAAAGTACTGACAATATGATCTGGATCATTTTTTGGGTGATTTACATGAATATGATGTTGTAAATGCACTCTTGTAAAGACTGGGAAGCTAAACCCTAATAGAATTGCTGAGCCATGACCCATTGCCTGATTTATCCAAGGAATAGGGTGAGCAGCTTTATGACAGGCATCATGAATTACGGTACCTTCAATATGTAAAGCTAAAAAAGCAGTGGCTACAAGTAATGGTAAAGGCCAAACACCCCTATACCATTGCCATATGCTAAGAAAAGCAAGAAAATAACCGCCAAAAAATAAACCTAATGTTGGATTCCAAAAACTTGGCGGATCTACGTAATTTTTAATCTCTTTTTGCCAATTAAATGTTTTTGAAGAATTAGTATTTTTTGTTGTATTTTTACTGATTAAGTTTGAAATCGTTTCTTATATTCTTTAAACAATATAACTGATATTTTAAGGTGATTGCATGATCAAATAAAAAAAAATTTTTTAAAAGATACTTAATCTTATTTAATGTGTCAAATTAATTATCTTAAGTTAAAAAATTTTTTAAAATATACCTCTTTCAATTATTATTTTACTTGAGCGGTCGTGGCGGAATTGGTAGACGCGCGAGTTTTAGGTACTCGTATCTTCGGGTGTGGGAGTTCAAGTCTCCCCGACCGCACTTAAGAGAATTCTGATAGATGGTTTGTTTATCTATATCAACTTCCTATAATTTAATTAATTAATCAATTTAATGAATAGTTTAATATTGTATTTGGGATTTTTTTATATAGTAATTGGGACTATATTTTTATCTGTACCGATACTTTATCTTGAGCTCGGCAGACCAAAAGACTTGATAAAAGCTTTTTTAAATTTATTAATGGGTTTGATATTAATAATTAAAAATAAAACAATAGATCAATCATTTTTTGTAATTTTAATTTTATTAACTCTACTCGTTATTTTTTATATATTAGAGCTTTTTTCTTCTAGATGGTATCAATTGACAGATACCGAAAAGGAAAAACTAACTACCTTTTTAGAATTTAAAAAAAACTTTTCGAAAATATTAGAAGCTATTAATCTGGGAGTTGGTAATTTTACTAAAACTTTAAATTTATTTAATTTTGCAAGCAATAATAAAAATTCAACTCAAAAAAAGTGGGTAAGAAATGATAAAAATGATAATATAAAAGTCTGAAATCAAATCAATTGGTTAATTGAAACATCCCAAAAAAAACTACAGGTTAATTAAGAAAGAATATAATGAATTAGATTTATTTAAATAATTCTTTTGATCCCAATATTTTTAATATAGTCGTATGAAATCTCAAAATAGCGAAGAAAAAAAATCAGAATTTTCTTATAAAGAAACTTTAAATTTACTTAAAACTGATTTCTCAATGCGTGCTAACTCAGTGGTAAGAGAACCTGAAATTCAGAATTTTTGGGCTAATAATAATATTGATTTCCAACTAGGTTCAAGTAACTCAGGCGAAATATTTACATTACATGATGGCCCCCCTTATGCAAATGGAGCTCTTCATATGGGTCATGCTCTTAATAAAGTTTTAAAAGACATAATAAATAAGTACAAAACCTTAAGAGGATTTAGAGTTCATTATGTGCCTGGCTGGGACTGTCATGGATTACCTATTGAACTAAAAGTACTTCAAAATTTAAAGTCTGATGAAAGAAAAAATCTTGATACTTTGAATTTGAGAAAAAAAGCAACAGCTTATGCCCATATTCAAATTAATAATCAAATGGCGGGTTTCAAAAGATGGGGTATATGGGGAGATTGGGATAATCCTTACTTAACTCTTAAGAAAAGTTATGAATCTGCTCAGATTGGAGTGTTTGGGAAGATGTTTTTAAATGGCTATATATATCGAGGTCTCAAACCTGTTCACTGGAGTCCAAGTTCTAGGACTGCTCTTGCAGAAGCAGAATTAGAATATCCTGATGAACATTATTCAAAAAGTATTTATGTTTCTTTAAAAATCACTAAATTATCTGAAGAAATTATATCGAATTTCTACCAAGAAAATCTTAATATCGAAAAAGATTTTTTTCAAAATAATTCTTTTATAACTATTTGGACCACAACCCCTTGGACTATCCCTGCAAATGAAGCGGTTGCAGTAAATCCGAAAATAAACTATGTTTTTGCTATCGACGAAGAGAAAAGAATATACCTTTTTGCAGGAGATTTATCTTCTGAATTGCGTAATAAATTTAATAAGGATTTCAAGATACTTTTAGAGGTTAAAGGCTCTAAATTGGAAAATATTGAATATCAACATCCAACTAAGAATAAAAATTGCAAAATTGTAATTGGGGGAGATTACATCACTACAGAATCAGGTACAGGAATTGTTCATACTGCACCTGGTCATGGTATAGATGATTTTAATGTGGGGCAAAAATATGATTTACCGATAACATGTGTTGTTGATGAAAAAGGGAACTTAAATGAATATTCTGGTCAATTCAAAGGATCAAATGTCCTAAAAGAAGCAAATGATTTAATTATTGGGTATTTAAAAGAAAATAATTTGCTTCTATTACAAGAAAAATATAAACATAGATATCCTTATGATTGGAGAACCAAAAAACCAACTATTTTTAGGGCGACAGAACAATGGTTTGCATCCGTAAATGGCTTTAGATCATCTGCATTAAAGGCAATCGAAGATGTTGAATGGATGCCAGAAACTGGAAAAAAAAGAATTTATTCAATGGTTGTTGGTAGAGGGGATTGGTGTATTTCTAGACAGAGGTCGTGGGGAGTTCCAATTCCAGTTTTTTATAAAAAAAATGGCAATGACATTCTCCTTAACAGTGAGATAATTAATCATATTCAAGAACTTTTTAATGAACATGGAGCAGATATTTGGTGGGATTGGGATGTTAAGAATCTATTGCCGGAAAATTATGTAAAAGAATCTGATCTTTGGGAAAAAGGTACAGATACAATGGATGTTTGGTTCGATTCAGGATCTAGCTGGGCTGCAGTGTGTGAACTAAGAAGTGAATTAAAGTATCCAGCTGATCTTTATTTAGAGGGTTCAGATCAACATCGAGGATGGTTCCAGTCTTCTTTGCTAACATCTGTTGCTGTGAATAATAAACCTCCATATAAGAAAGTTTTAACTCACGGTTTTGCACTTGATGAAAATGGTAGAAAAATGAGTAAATCTTTAGGGAATGTTGTTGATCCAAATATCATTATAAATGGAGGTAATAATAAAAAAACTGAACCTGCTTATGGGGCTGATGTTTTAAGGCTATGGGTAAGCTCTGTAGATTATTCAGTAGATGTTCCAATTGGTTCAAATATACTCAAGCAACTATCAGATGTTTACAGAAAAGTTCGTAATACCGCGAGATATCTTCTTGGGAATATTCATGATTATGACCCTAAAGTTGATAGCTTTGATATTGATCAATTGCCTCTCTTAGATCAATGGATGCTTGGAAGATTACTGGACGTAACAGATCAAATATCAGATGCTTATGAAAATTATGAATTTTCTAAATTTTTTCAAATCTTACAAAGTTTTTGCGTTGTAGATCTATCTAATTTCTATTTGGATATTGCAAAAGATCGGTTGTATGTAAGTTCTAAATCAGAATATAGGAGAAAATCTTGTCAGTTTGTTATGTCTAAAATTGTTGAAAATTTAGCTGTTCTTATCTCCCCAGTACTTTCTCATATGGCTGAAGATATTTGGCAAAATATTCCATATTCAACCAAAGAAAAATCAGTATTTCAAAGAGGATGGCCAATTTTTTCGCAGTCATGGAAAAATACTATTCTTAATGGTCACATATCAAATTTAAGAAGTTTGAGAGTTGAAATTAACAAAGCCATCGAGGGATGTAGAAATAAACAAATAATTGGAGCAGCTTTAGAAACAGAAGTGAATTATTTTCCTGAAGATAAAGTTGTAAAAGATTCTCTGAATTGGCTAAAGAAATTTGGTAATCAAGATGTAGATTTATTTAGGGATTGGCTAATAGTTTCAAATTTTCAAATGGTTTCTGATTTGGCAGAGAACTATTTAATTATCGATAACAATAAACTTGGAAAAATTCAAATCCTAAAAGCTCATGGCCAAAAATGTGATAGATGTTGGCATTATCAAAAAGAGACTTATAGCGGAATGCAAAATACAAAATTATGCAAAAGATGTGCAAATATTATTAATCTTGAATTTACTTAAATCCAGTTTTTTTTATCAAAAAAATAAATAGAGTTTTTACTTTCTCTAATGAAGTTATCCTTGTTTTCTGTTAAAGGTGCCTTATAAAGTTTAAAGTTTGAAAGTACAAATCTATTTCCTACAACTTTTTTTTCTAAATCTATTTCAATTGGATGAGTGGTAGAGCTACTGAAACCTTTAAAAATAATTATTTCTAAATGTTCTGTTTGATTTTTTTTAAAAATTGAACCTTCTACTTTAAGAACTCTATTGGGTATTAGGGAACTTATTTTTTCTAAATTATTTAATAAATTAACTTCTTCCATTTTCAGAGAAGCATGAGTTTCTTCCATTTTTAGGAAATTTAATTATTGACCATTGAATCAATCCTAAGGTATAGATTAATAATGAAAATAATCCTAAAAATTTTGCTATCGGCTGAGTAAAGTTAGCTCCGAAGAAAAAATTAAATAAATTTTTGATAATAATATATAAATTCGTAGAGGGCTGAAGCCACATTTCACAAGCAGCTGAATTAATAAAAGAGAAGCAATTAAAGTTTCGTAAACTTTGGATTAAGAAATTAAATGATATAAAAGTTAGCGACCATCTCCATATTTTTGTTGTTGAGATAAGGGAGTTAGAAAAATCATATTCTTTTAATTCATCATTAATATCGTTCCAAAACCAAACTGAAATTGTCATTAATAATGTTGAAATATTTGTAACAATAAGAGCATAATTATACTTACCTATTAAAAGTAAAAGGCTTATAAAAAATAAAAGGGATATTTTCCAATAAATTGATAGAAGTTTATTAACAGCTTTATTACTTTTTTTGATTGACCAAAAAAATAATGTGACAGGAATGCCAATAAGGAAAATTATCGAAAGTCGAAAGGATAGCCAAATAGAAAGTTGATTAAAAACGTTCAAAACTTTTTCTTTTTAAATACATAATAATTAAACATCAAACTGTTCCTTTTTAACTTACTATTGTCATAGTTATGAATATTATTCATCTTTATATAATTACCGTGGGAATAGATTAATAAATATATGAGACAGCATGTTAATCCTCTTAGTATAAATTTCAATCAAATTGAGAGAATCCCTCCTCTGATTGAAATGTTTGACGACCCCAGATTGAATCTTCATTTAGATATAGGTTGTGCTGCTGGTCAGTCTCTATTCAATTTAGCTTTAGTTAATACCAGTTGGAATTATTTAGGAATTGAAATACGTGAGAAATTAGTTAAAACTGCAAAATTAAAAGCTCGTGAAAGAGAAATCAATAATTTATATTTTGTATTTGGCAATGCCTATAACATTTTGAATGATGTCCAAAATAAATTTATTATCAAAAATGTAAAAAGTATTTCTTTCAACTTTCCTGATCCATGGTTTAAGAAAAGGCATTATAAAAGGCGTGTAGTTCAGCCAGAATTTATTAATATTCTCTCAAATTCCCTGCAAAAAGGATCCTTAATTTTTATCAAAACTGATGTAAAGGATTTATTTGATTATATGGATTGCACTATATCAAGTAATTTGAACTTTAAAAAAATTGATGCAAAAAATTTTAATTATTCTCAGAGTTTTAATCCATGTGAAGTTAAAACTAATAGAGAGAAGTATGTAATTGTTAACCAACTTGAAGTTTATAAGAGGATTTATATGAAAATTTGATAAATAATTATTTTATTATTTTATTAATTGCTAAAGAGAGTTTGTATGTTATTTCGCTTGATAAAGAATGAACTTCTCTTTGATTTTTGGCCTCAACAAGAACTCGAATTACAGGTTCTGTTCCGCTAGGTCTTATATAAACTTTACAATTATCTGAGTTGTTTAATTGGCAGCTCTCTAAGGTTTTATTAATTAAGCTTTTGGTTTTTGGTTTTATTTTATTGTTATTAAAATCTAAATTGATGCTGGTTATTTTCTGAGGAAAGGGTTCGAAACTACTTTTAAGCCAATTATTTAAAGTAATATTTTTCTTTTTACAATATTTAGCTATTTGAAGTGCAGTCAATATCCCATCTCCAGAAAAGTTATTAATTTTTGAAAGTATATGACCTGACTGCTCACCTCCTAAAACTGCTTTTTTTTCTTTTAATGCCTTATGTACGTATTTATCTCCTACTTCAGTTCTATATAAAATCCCACCAACTTTATTCCAGGCTTTTTCAAAACCTAAATTTGCCATTTGTGTAGATATCAGTAAATTATTTGTAAGTATCTTTTGTTCCATAAGTTCTCTACCCCAAAGAAAAAGAATATGATCTCCATCCAATATATTGCCTTTAGAATCTAGTCCAATTACCCTATCAGCATCACCATCGAAGCTAAATCCCATATCTGCAGTATTTTCTTCTAATGCTTTTTTTAATGGTTCCAGGTTAGTGGATCCACAGTTCAAATTAATTTTCAAACCATTTTTTGAATTATTTATAACTCTTACATTAGCTCCTAGATGTTGAAAAATTTTTTTTGCGCAGGTTGTTGCTGATCCATAGCATGTGTCTAAAATTATTTTCATATTACTTAAATTTACTCCGTCCATTGTTTGGATTAGGCTTTGCATATATAAATCCAAAAGCTCCTTATTTGTTTTTAAAGAGATCTCTTTTTTAGAAAATGATTGATTTTGATTTTGTTCTTCAACTAATGTTTGAATTTTATTTTCAAAATTTTTGCTAATTTTTTGGCCAGTATGATCAAATATTTTTATGCCATTGTATTCCGGCGGGTTATGACTGGCAGATATCATTATTCCGCTACTGAATTTTTCTTGTTTGATTAAAAAAGGAATAGCAGGGGTAGGACAGATTCCTAGGTTTATAAATTTTTTGCCACTTGCATTTATACCTTCTGTTATTGCCTGAAGCAAAATATCTCCGCTGACCCTTGTATCTCTTCCAATTAATATTGGATTATTGTTTTCTAAATTCGAACCTAAAGCATAACCAACTTTGTAGGCCAGAGAATAATTTATCTCTTTATTAAATCTTCCTCTTATCCCATCAGTTCCAAAGATTGATTGCATAATTAAATTTTAGGAATCGAAGAAATTTTTATTATTATTTAATTCTTACTTTATCAGTTGATTAAAAGAAAACCTATTTAAATTCTCTTTATTTGTTCAACTCATTTATGATGCTTTTAGCAAGTTTTTATTCATAATGCAATTTAAAAGTGTAGAGGCAAAACTAAATATAAATTTAAAAGCAGCACTATTCTTACTTATTACCGTTGTATTTATTACATTGGTGTTATTTAGAAATCTATTTTTTCAATCAACTTACATTCTTAAGAGTTTTGGAGAATTATCCGTTGATCCTGAAATAGCTTTTGAAAACAATAAGCCCACCTTTCTTGAGTTTTATGCTGAGTGGTGTGAAGTGTGTAAAGAAATGGCTCCAAAAGTGTCTAACTTAAAAGAGGAATACGAAAAAGATATTAATTTTGTTTTTTTAAATGTGGATAATCAAAAGTGGGATAGGTATATTCAAAAATTTGGTGTAAATGGAATCCCTCAAATTAATATTTTTGATAGAAAAGGTGATTTGTTATCTACCTTTATTGGTAAACAAGATGAATTCAAGATAAGAGATTCTATCGAACAAATAGATATTGAAGGAAAATTGCATCCCGAAATCGATAAAAATGAATTTTCAGTAATAAAGGAAAATAAAAATTATGAAATTACCCCTCGTAGTCATGGATAATTTTTACCAATCTAGAGATTTTGAAACAATCGGAAAACTCTCTTTAAAAATAGATTTGCAACTTTGGGCAATAGATTTATGTTCTTCTTGAGTTCCATGAGCTGATCGTAAATGAATGTAATGTATCCACGACCTGCACGATCCAGACATGTAGATTCTAGTTGGCGTTGCCAATGGTAAAACAAATCTCGCACATTCTTTAGCTATTCCTTCGTTTAGTAAATCTTCATATAATTTTGAAGCGTCTTTAAAATGTGAAGCAATTTTTGCATTAAATCTTTTTTTTAAATCATCAGAAAGATCAGGAATAGAATTTTGCCTATTCTTAAAATCTTGTCTTCTTAACTCAGGTAAAGGAATATTTCCCAATTGAGAACTATCTGCATACCTTTGTGAAAATTCCTGAAAAGTAAATGATCTATGTCTTAAAATTTGAGCTGCAATTCCTCTGTTAGTTTCTATTTGCAAGGTCATAAATGATTGCTCAAAGACACTCCAATGTTCATGTTTAATACAATAACTTAATAATTTTGAATAATCTTCATTTTTCTGATTGTTTGGATTACTTACTCTTGCAATGTAAGCCATTGTTTTTTCTGCTTCAGGAGTTAGCGAAATTAGTTCAACTTTGCTCATTTTAGATTTTTGCAAGAGTTACCTTCTCAGGTTGATTTTGATATTTACCCCTTCTATCTTCATAAGTTGTAGAGCAAGGATCACCTTCAAAAAAGAGTAGTTGGCAGATGCCTTCGTTCGCATAAATTCTGCAATCTGCCCCTGAACTATTACTAAACTCTAAAGTTAGGTGGCCTTCCCATCCTGCTTCTGCAGGAGTTGTGTTAACAATAATTCCAAGTCGGGCGTAAGTACTTTTCCCAATGCAAATTACAGTTATATTTTCTGGAACTTTCATCTTTTCTAAAGCCACTCCTAAACCATAAGAGTGAGCAGGAAGAATAAAAAATTCTCCATCGTCATCATGGTGAAGAACTGTTTTTTCTAAATTATTAGGATTAAACTTTTTAGGATTCATTACAGTGCCAGGGATATGTCTAAAAATTAGGAATTCTTTTGATGAAAGTCTTAAATCATATCCATAAGAAGAACATCCATAGCTTAAAACTGGTTTTTGTAGCTTATCAGGATCAAGATGCCGCACTAAATTTGATTGGAAGGGGTTAATCATTCCTTCAGAAGCTTTTTGATTTATCCAAAGATCATTTTTAAGCATTGTTTTATGAGCGAAGTTCGGTTACTTGATTGGCCATCATTAATAGATCTTTAGGTATGTCTGTACCAGTAAGGATTACATCTCCTGATATAAATCGGTTTTCAAGTGTTGAAATCAAGTCATCTTTATCGATTATCTTCATTTCAATAGCAAGGAAAATTTCATCAAGTATGATTTGATCATTTTCTCCAGAAAGTAATTCTTGTTTGCTAAAATTCCACAATTCAAGTGTAGATTCTTGAATAGACTCTTTTAAATTTTTATTATTTTCAATTTCTTCAGGATTGTATTGATCAAAGGAATGTGATGATCTCACCCAAGTTAAATTTCCACAAAGGTTAACTGCATTAGCAACCCCTTGTTTAACCCCTCCTTTCATAAATTGAACTAAAAGTACTTTTCTACCAAGAGCAGCATTTCTTAATGAATCACTAATAATAGAAGAATAACTGCCTCTGAATGAAGATTGATAGATTTGGATTTGCCCGTTCTGTATAAATTTTCTTGAGTTTGTTTTGTCAGCGCTATTTATATTCACAACATTGATGTCACTTTTGGAATAACTATTAGCTGAACTAATTCCCATTATTTTAGATTCCTTTTCTACATGCAGTATAATTTGAATTCAATTACACTGCATATAGTGTAATTTTACTTAAAAAAGAGTTGAGAAATTTGAAACTAACAATAAGAAGTGCATAAAGAAACTTATAACATTTGGAAAATGTTACAGTTGATACAAGAAATTTTAGGGTGTCTTCTTAAATTTTCTAATAGTAAAGATATTTATGATACCTTCGTCTCGAGGATTCAGCCGCTTTAGTCCTCAACAGTCCGGACAAAGTAAAATCAACTCTGTTGGAGAACGTTTCCCAATCAATAGAACTTTAATGGAAGTAATTAAAGGTCTTGAGGGTGCAAGTACAGAAATGGTCGAGAGATCTAAAACAATTTTCTTTCCTGGGGATCCTGCTGAGAGGGTTTATTTGATTAGAAGGGGAGCAGTTAGGTTGTCAAGAGTTTATGAGTCTGGTGAAGAAATAACTGTTGCTCTTTTAAGAGAGAATAGCCTTTTTGGTGTTTTGTCTCTACTAACAGGCCATAGATCTGATCGTTTTTATCATGCTATTGCATTCACAAGAGTTGAAATGATAACAGCTCCAGCGAATTCTGTTTTAAGAGCAATAGAAGAAGATGCATCAGTAGGACTATTGTTGTTACAGGGTCTTTCAAGTCGGATCCTGCAAACAGAAACAATGATAGAAACTCTTACCCATAGAGATATGTCTTCTCGTTTAGTAAGTTTTTTAATGGTTCTTTGTAGAGACTTTGGAGTTGCAAGTGAAAAAGGAATAACTATAGATTTGAGACTCTCACAACAAGCTATTGCTGAAGCTATTGGTTCAACAAGAGTAACAATTACAAGATTATTAGGAGATTTAAAGGATTCAGGTCTCCTCAATATTGAAAGAAAAAAGATTACAGTATTTGACCCAATAGCTCTTGCAAAACGGTTTAATTGATTCATCATTAATTATGATGTGTTGAGAATATGAAAAAGTGTGGCTGGGATTTTAATTGTTTTTTTAATAATACTTGGAGGATTAATTGCACCATTTGGGGATCTTCTCGGCACAAAGATAGGTAAAGCAAGATTTAGCATACTAAGGCTAAGACCCAAGAAAACGGCAACAATTGTAACGATAATAACTGGAGGCTTTATTAGTGCAATTTCTATAGGATTACTGCTTTTAGTTAGCGAAGAATTTAGGCAAAGACTTTTTGTCGATATTCCTTTTTTGCAAAAAACATTAGATGACAGTAAAAAGGCGCTTCTTCCTTTGCAGGAAGAAAGGAAGAAACTTGAAGATAAGATTATGAATAAGGAAAAGGAATTAAATGCGCTTAAAAAAAATGTTAAGGAATTTAGAAGAGGAAACGTAGTTATAAAAAGAGGACAAACCTTGTTTATTGCAGAAGTTACATCTAATTCAAATATAAAATTAGATCTGGGAAAGATTTATAATAGTGCAGATAAATATGTTCAGAAAATTGTAATCCCTAATAAAAAAGAAATAAAAAATATTCTTTTTTTTAGATCTAGCGATATTTCTGAAATTGAAGAGATCACTGCAGAAGGTGGGGATTGGATTATGTTGATTAAATCGGCAGCTAATGTCTTAAGAGGTGATAATTTTGTTTTTGTTTACCCAGAATTGTTTAAGAATAAAATCGTTGTAAGAAGAGGAGAAGTTATTACGAGCGAAATTCTTGAAAAAAAAGATCTTGATAATAAAAATATCAACTCAAAACTAAAAACTCTTTTAGGAAAAACTAGAGATAAGATCAAGTTTAGAGGCTCTATTGTTAACGAAATCACTACAAGAGAAGACTTTATTAAAAAAATTAGAGATTCGGTAAAGAAAAGTCAAAATAAAAAATATCTTTTAGAAGTTTTATCTTTAAAAGATAGTAGGACTGCAGACCCAATAATTGTTGAATTGAACATTTCTGAATTATAGTGATCTATGTTTAAATACATTTCTATTGATCCTGGTAAATATAAATGTGGGTTAGTTTTAGCTGAAATTAGTGAAAAAAAAGTTTACAGAGCTATCGTTATAAAAAGCGAATTAATTGAGGATTATATTAGAAATATAAATACTACTGAAGATATATCAAAAATTATTATTGGTAACGGTACAACTAGTAGAAAAATAAGAGAAAAACTGGACTTTTTTAAAAAAGAAATAAAAATTTTTGAAGAAAAAAATACCACTTATAGAGCCAAAGCGAGATATTTTGAACTTTTTCCAATAAGCGGTCTGCAATGTTTAATCCCCAGAGAGATTTTTGTTCTGAATAAAAATCTCGATGCAATATCTGCTTTGGTCATTTTAGAGGATTTTTGCAAAATGAAGTTTACTTTTAATCCAAATATAAAAAATATAGATTTCAAAACTTGGCTAAAATAGTGAACGTATATTCACTGCCAGCTTCTAGTGCATAATCTTTTTTCAATAAAAACCTTAGTAATGCATCCGCAATTAATGCCCTTCCTAAAGGAGGATTTACTAATAATAATCCTTTATTAAATGACCATGTAAAAGTCCATTCAAATTTACTAGCTTTTACAACTCCCTTTATTTGCTTTTTTGAAAAGCAATATTCTTTAATACTCACGTTAGCTATTGTCTCTGGTTTTGGCTGCATTTGCTAAATTTGTTTTTTATCAAAAGAATTTAATTCATTCATGATATATTCCTCTTTTTTTATATTTATTTGTTCGAGCGATTCTATTACCCTTTTATATACTTTATCCAATAATAATTTTTCTTCTGAAGAAATATTGCCTAAGACATGAGAAATAGTGTTGTAATTATTCTTTCCTTCAATTGATAGTGGAGAACCGATACCAATTCTTATTCTATTGAAATTTTGAGTTTGTAATTTTTCAATAATGCTTTTAAGACCGTTATGTCCACCTGAGCTTCCTTTTTTTCTAAATCTTATTTTCCCAAGGGGGAGATCTTTATCATCTACTATTACAAAAATTTGATCTAAATTAATTTTGTACCAATCAACTATTGCTCGGACAGCCTCCCCACTATTATTCATAAATGTGTTTGGTAAAAATAACCTGTAAGTGGAATCATTAATTTTGAATTCTGAGCAGGAACTTTTAAGTTTATCCTTTAATAAAAAATTTGAATTATATTTTTTTGATAGATTTTCAAGTATTAAAAAACCTATATTGTGCCTGCTTTGCGAGTATTTTTTACCTGGATTTCCTAATCCAATTAAATATATTTCATTCATTATTTATTCGTAAATCTCTTTTCATTGAGAGTTATAAATATAAACACAATATAACTGAGTAAATTAAAACAAAAATTCTCAGAAAATTATTGCTTTAGGAATATTCACATAAGCTTAATGATATATCGTAACTAATTTTAAAAATTTAGTTTCCATTCCAATCTACTGAAAAACCTTGCAGTAGTAGGGATTGATTATAAATTTGAAGGAGTATTACAAGAAAAACTAATAAAAGCAACCCTATTACAGTCATAATAGGAACAGCTCCCCAACCTGGAACAACTTTACCTTGACCAGAATTGCCAATTGCCTTTAAAAGACTTCCTAAAGCGGTTTTTTGACCCATGATGAATTCACTAAATCGATTATTATTTCGCTATTGTATAAGAACTTATACATAATTTGTTTACAAACTTAGCAAAATTGATGCAAACTTTATCATCAGCTCCAGATCCTGCAGTTTCTATCGCAGCAACAATACTGGCACTACTACTAGCTTTAACAGGTTTTGGTCTTTGGACTGCTTTTGGTCCCAAAGCAGCAAAGCTGACCGACCCTTGGGATGATCATGATGATTGAATTACTTGTTATTTAAAAATCTTCTAATAAAGTATTTCAAAATTTACCAAAAATACAAAAAGTAAACCTTTTACCGTAATTTAAATATAAATTTAATAAGATATAAACCTGTCAGCTAAACTATTTCCATGCTTGCTCTAAAAATTTCTGTTTACACTATCGTATTTTTCTTCGTAGGAATTTTTCTTTTTGGATTTTTAGCAAGTGATCCAACAAGAACACCAAATAGAAAAGACCTAGAAAGTCCTCAAGATTAAGCTTCTCATTTATTGATTGCTTTGATTTCTGGAATTTCAAAAAAAGTAATACTTACTTCTTTTTTGTTTATTAATTTTATACAGCCATCAAAATCTGCTGAATCACGTAGAGTTAATGAGAGAGGATTTTATCAACATATTCAACTAAATAGTAAAAAATCAATAAAAAACACAACTTACTCGAATTCGGCAAAAAATTCAGAATTATATTCAGCTGTTAATACTGATAAGCAAAAAGAGTTAGTAATTCAGTCTGACAAACAATCGGAAATAAATGATGTTATTTATGCGGAGGGTAATGTATCTGTTTCGTACAGAGGCAAACTGCTTGAAGCTGATAATTTAATTTACGATAAACTAAATAAAAACATTAGTGCTAAAGGAAATATAACCTTAAGATTAAGTGATCAACTATTTAGAGTTTCACAACTTGAATATAACTTTATTAGTGAGAAAGGTTATCTTTTAGATGTCGAGGGTTTTATCAATACAAATAGCTTGATTAATGATTTATCGTCAAATTTCAGCTTATTAGATTCTCAAAAGTTAGGGAGTGTACTTAAATTAAATAATGAGAAAGTTTTAAATACTCCTAATAAAGTTGAAAATTGGCTATTTTTTACAGATAAAATAAACATTGATGGTAAAAAGTGGACAAGTAAGAAGGCTTTATTTAGTAATGATTTACTAGAGTTAAAGCAAGTAAAATTAGCAATTAACTCATTAGAAGTTATCCCTTCTTCTGAAGAATTACGATTTAAGTCTTCATTGAATTATTTAATTCTTGAAGATAAAGTATCAATACCTTTTTGGATGGGTGATAGAGCTTTGAATCTTAATGATTCTGAACTTGAAAATAGATGGAAATTTGGATATGAAAATTTAGATAAGGATGGCTATTTTATCGGCAGGAAATTTAACTCAATAGATTTATTTGATGATTTTGTACTTGATTTGGAGCCGCAATTATTAATCCAACGCTCACTTAAAGGGTATACAAAAAGTTTTGTAAAGAAGGGGGAATCGCCAACTTCAGATAAGGTCAAGAGAAGTACAATTTCTGAAGATTTTTTTGCATTAAAGTCTCAGATAAAGGGAGGAATTAATAATTGGGACTTAGAAATAGATAAAAATTTAAATTCTTTAGACTTTAATAAATTTTCCGATGCATTTAGATTAAAAACTAAATTAAGTAAAGAATTTAATTTTTTTGATTCAAAATGGGAGAAGATCTTTTACGGAATTTATAGAGAAAGGATCTGGAATGGTTCATTGGGTGAAGCAGAAATTTACTCAGGTTATGGTTCAAGATTACAAAAAGTAAAAACTTGGAATTTTAATGGTATTAAGAAGACTGAAATTTTATCATTTGGTTTAGCTAATTTAACTGCAGAGGCATTAGATTCAAAGAGTCTGTATTCCAATCTGAAAGGCAACTTTTTTTATTCTCTTGAGCAGAAATTTCCAATAAGTGTTGAAGAACCTGAAGATAAATCTATTGATATTTCTCATAGGTATATTCATGAACCAATCACCAAAGGCTTTAGTCTTAATACAAGATTAGAAGCATCATATTCTTTCTATGAGAATGGTGATCATCAAGAATATTTAGGTCTAGGTATAGGCCCAGAACTAATATTGGGTAATTTTAAAAATAAAACTTTTGATTATACTCGTGTCAGTCTTTTACCCTTCTATAAATTTGATAGTGGAGAGAGTGTTTTTAAATTTGACAACAATTATGAGAATTTTACATTAGAAATTGCTTTTGATCAGCAACTGTTTGGACCGATTATCCTCAAAAGTTTTGGTACTTTAAACTTAAAAAAAGATTCAGCTGATTATGGTGAATTTATAGACTCCAAAATTTCTTTATTTTGGAAAAAAAGATCTTATGAATTTGGTATTTTTTATAAACCTCATAACCAAGTAGGAGGAATTTCTTTCAATTTATTTGGATTTAAATAGTTACAACAAATGATTATTAAATTTTAGATAAGGTAAATCGTTCAATTTATTTTCAATAAGATTTTCATTAGCAAGTAGTGTTGAAGTTGCATCCCATTCGCCTGATAAAAACATTTTTCTAGAGCTTTCTTTAATCTCAAGATTAAAATTTAAATCTTTTGATTTTGCTATAGAATTTTTAAGATCAATTTCTAAGAATAAAAATTTATTATCTTCGTATTTTTGAATTTTTTGTATTGAATTTTTAGGAAGAGTAAAACATGGAATTCCAATAGCAATACAATTACTATAAAAAATATCAGCGAAACTCTCTCCTATAATTGCTTTAATACCCCATCTCATAAGTGCTTGTGGAGCATGCTCTCTACTGGAACCACACCCAAAATTGCTATTAACTATAAGTATTGAGGCTTTTTTGTTTTCCTTTAGATCGAAAGGATGCTTTCCCTTTAAAGTTTTTCTATCGTCTTCAAAAACAGATTCACCCAATGAATCAAAGTCAACACACTTCAAGAAACGAGCTGGAATTATTCGATCTGTATCAATGTCGTTGCCAATCAATGAGATGCATTGTCCATTTATTTGAGAAATTTTTCCACTTGGTGGGGTAAACGCTGATTGCATTAGTTGATGAATTCTCGAACGTCACTGACTTTGCCATTAATTGCGGCAGCAGCAACCATCGCTGGACTCATAAGAAGTGTTCTACCGCTGGGAGATCCCTGCCTGCCCTTGAAATTTCTATTGCTAGAACTAGCACTGACTTGATTACCGATTAGTTTATCTGAATTCATTGCTAAACACATTGAGCAGCCAGGCTCCCGCCATTGAAATCCTGAATCCTTAAATATCTTATCAAGACCTTCTTGTTTGGCTTCACTGGCTACTTGTTCTGAACCTGGAACCACAAATGCTTTTACATTCTTAGATACTTTTTTACCTTTTAATACTTCAGTTGCAACTCTTAAGTCACTGATTCTCCCATTTGTGCAACTGCCTATGAAACAAACTTCTACAGGAGTATTTTTTATTGATTGTCCTGGCTTAAAACTCATATATTCATAAGCCTCTTCAGCAACTAATTTATCATTCGGAGACAAGTCATCTAAAAGAGGTATTTGTTGATTGATTCCTACACTTTGTCCGGGAGTAATCCCCCAGGTTACGGTTGGTTCAATTTTAGAAGCATCTAATTTAACTACATCATCATAGATTGAATTTTCATCGCTTTTCAATGATTTCCACCATGCGAGCGCTTTATTCCAATGCTCATTTTTGGGAGCACATAATTTATTTTTAAGGTAACTGTAGGTCTTTTCATCGGGGTTTATGTAGCCGCATCTTGCTCCTCCTTCTATAGACATGTTGCATATAGTCATTCTTTCTTCCATTGATAATGCATTGATCGCAGGACCTGCGAATTCATACGCAAAACCTACCCCTGCCTTCACCCCAAGTTTATTAATAATATGAAGTACTAAATCTTTAGCATAAACCCCGTTAGACAATTGGTTTTCACACCAAATTTGCCTCACCTTTAATTTGTTCATGGCTATTGTTTGAGTTGCGAGAACATCTCTTACTTGGCTTGTCCCTATCCCAAAAGCAATTGACCCAAAAGCTCCATGAGTTGAAGTATGTGAGTCCCCACAAGCGATTGTCATTCCTGGTTGTGTTAGCCCCAATTCTGGTGCTACGACATGTACTATTCCTTGATTACCACTACCAATATTAAAAAATCTTATTTTATGTTGCAAGCAATTCTTCTCTAGTGTGCTAATCATTTGTTCCGCAAGATTATCTTTGAAAGGCCTGCTCTGATTATCTGTTGGCACAATATGGTCGACTGTAGCAACAGTTCTATTAGGGAATTTTACTTTTAAGTTTTTGTCTTTTAAAGCACCAAATGCTTGAGGACTTGTCACTTCATGGATTAGGTGAAGACCAATAAATATTTGATCTGAGCCACCAGGAAGGTTTGAAACTTTGTGTAAATCCCAAACTTTGTCAAATAAGGTATCTTGACTCAATTTGTAAAAAAATTACTAACTATTAGATAATAAGATTAATCTTAGACTGTTCAAACACACATTTACACTTAGTGTTTGAATTTCAATTCTATTGCGAGTTGAGTTAAATATTTTTTTGATGTTAGTAATATGATTATTAGGTCCTGAAATAGAAATATAGACAAGTCCAACAGGTTTATCTTTACTGCCTCCGCTAGGACCAGCGATTCCACTAATTGCTATTGCCCAATCTGCTTCTAATTTCTCTTTTGCATTAATTGACATGGCCTCACAAACTTCTTTGGAAACAGCTCCATGTATTGTTAGCTTTTCTTTTGAAATATTTAATAATGAATTTTTTAGCTCATTACTATAGGAAACAATGCTACCTTTAAAAATTTTAGATGAGCCTGATATTGATGTTAGTGATGAAGATAGAAGACCTCCGGTGCAAGATTCAGCAAAAACAATAGTTTGGTTCCTCTTGGTTAATTCTTTTATTACAACGCTAGGAAGAGTATCATGATCCTCTCCAAAAATAAATTTCGAAAACTTTTTTTTTAATTTTTCTTTTACAGGTTTAATTATATTTTTTGCTTCTAGATGATTCTTTGCTCGCGCTGTGATTCTTAGTTTAACCTCTCCTAAGTTTGCATAAGGAGCAACAGTAGGGTTTTTAAGATTTAGAAGATCGTTAATCTTTTCTGCAACACTAGATTCTCCAATACCTGCAAATTTAAGAGTATTTGAAAAAAAGGAATAATTATCTGAGAATTTGGTTTTAATGAAATCATACGCCGTCTCTTCCCACATAGTTTTCATTTCACTTGGTACTCCGGGGAAAGTAAGAATAGTAAATCCTTTTATTGGTTCCCATATCATTCCTGGGGCAGTACCCCTTGGGTTATTAATTATTTGAGCATTTTTTGGGAAGAGACATTGTTTCCTTAAGCTAGATGAATCTTCCTGGAGTTTTGAGTTTGGTAGTTTTTGTTTAATTTCCTCCCATAAGTGCGGTCTTTCAAACAGAGTTACATTAAAAGATTTGGCTATTGCTTCAGTAGTTAGGTCATCTGGGGTGGGTCCCAAGCCGCCAGTTGTGATTAAAAGATTACTTCTTTTCGATATTTCTTGGATTACTTTTATAATTCGATCATAATTATCACCTACAGTTGATTGCCTAAAGTGATTTAAGCCTAATTGAGATAACTGTTCAGAAATCCATTGAGCATTTGTATTTATAATATTTCCTAAGAGTAGCTCTGTTCCAATAGAAAGAATTTCAACTCCCTTGGAGTTAGGATTTAATTGATGCTTCAAGTTTGCCTTCATAAAGAGGAAAACGATTACATAAGGTTAATACTCTTTCTTTACATTGACTTTCAATTAGTGAATCGTCTGGGTTTAGTAATCTATCAGCAATAATTTCGCCAACTTCAGCAAAAGCATCCGCATTAAAGCCTCTAGTAGTTAAAGCGGCAGTTCCCAACCTAAGTCCGCTGGTTACAAAAGGTGATTCAGGGTCAAATGGAACGGTATTTTTATTTGCAGTAATATTCACTTCACTTACAAGCAAGTCAGCAATTTTGCCAGTCATATTGATACTTCTTAAATCGAGTAAAACAATATGGTTATCAGTTCCTCCACTCACGATATTGATACCTCTATTTATTAAAGTTGAAGCTAGAACTTTTGCATTTTTTATTACTTGTTGGGAATAATTAACGAAATCTGGCTGCAAGGCTTCTCCAAATGCAACTGCTTTAGCGGCAATTACATGTTCGAGAGGACCACCCTGAGTTCCAGGGAAAACAGATTTATCAAATTTCTTTCCAAATTCTGCATCTTTACATAAGATAAGTCCCCCTCTGGGCCCTCTTAATGTTTTATGAGTAGTTGTAGTTACTACATCACAATAAGGGATTGGATTTGGGTGAAGTTTACTTGCTACAAGACCGGCAATATGCGCAATATCAGCCATTAAGAAAGCACCAACTTCATCTGCAATATTTCTAAATGATTCAAAATCGATTGTTCTTGGATAAGCAGAATATCCGCATATGATCAATTTTGGTTTTGTTTCAAGTGCTATTTCTCTTATCTCATCAAAATTTAATTCACTAGTTTCTTTATTTACATTATAGTGAACTGCATTAAACCACTTGCCACTCATATTTACTGGAGATCCATGAGTTAGGTGCCCACCGTGAGATAAATCCATCCCCATGATTGTGTCGCCTGGTTTAAGTAGACTTAGGAAAACGGCAGCATTTGCCTGAGCTCCACTATGGGGTTGAACATTAGCCCAATTTGCATTAAATAATTTTTTCGCTCTTTGAATAGCTAATTCCTCGATTTCATCAACAAATTCACATCCCCCGTAATATCTTTTTTGAGGTAATCCTTCGGCATATTTATTTGTAAGGACGGATCCTTGAGCCTCCATGACGGCAATTGATGCAAAATTTTCACTTGCAATTAACTCAAGATGAGTTTCCTGTCTATTTTTTTCAGAATTGATAAAATTGGATATTACTGGATCACTTTCTTTAAGATTTTGAAGGATATTCATCGGATTTGATAAGCAATACTCATAATATAGACGATATTTTTAGAAAAATATAAAAAGAATATTTCAGAATTTTAAACGCGCCTGGAGAGATTCGAACTCCCGACACCCTGATCCGTAGTCAGGTGCTCTAATCCACTGAGCTACAGGCGCATAATTTGTAATATCTCTGTTTCAGGGTCTCTTAGTCAACTAGATTTCAGTTAAAATATCTATTATTAACAATATAATTATTAATATGCCTATAAAGTGGTACGGAAATGGTGATTTAGAAGATCCCATCTATAAACATTTTTCTCGAATAGTAAATTTTGTTATTCACTGCATGATATTTACTGCGATAGTAAGTGGTACTTGGCTTTTAAAAGAAATTAAATATGAAATCGCTTTTTTTAATAATTTTGCAATTTTCTGGTCAATTCTTTTAGCCTCCCATTTACTATTTGTAATTATGAAAAAGCCTAAGGATATTTCAAAACAAACAACTTAATTAATTTTTAATTTATGGACTTTCAGGTACGAATAAGTGATCTAGAAAATATTATTTCAGAAAAGGTTTTTATAAAAATAGAAAAGTGGAATTTATATCTTGGAGATGCTGGTCTCGCTAGAAATCTTGCTCTTGAATGTATCAGCAATAAAGATCAAGGGCCATTGGAGGCTGCGAAAATAAGTTTGAAAGCAATAAATGTAAAAGTAGGGGATGGTATTAACAGTATTCCACTGATTAATTTAATAACTAACTCACAAATTCTAGAATTAGAGGAGATTTTGGAAAGTTTTTTTGAAAACTAAATCTTTTTTTTATAAAGTTTAAATTTATTTACTTTTAGGAATTTTGTTAGAAAAAAATAGATTACAAAAAAAGTTAGAGATCCAAATATTGTGAATAAAAATTCTCCGAGATTTGAATTGAAGTTTTTTGTAGTTTTAAGAATATTAAAACAAAGGGTGCTGTCTATAAATGCTGCTAATGTCATGAGGATAATTTTCCTTAATAAATCCAAGTTAGGCAAGTGGATATTTTCATTTCTCAGATTAAAAGAAAGCAAAACACAAACTATAAAGTTGACTATTACTGAAGATAAAATTATTCCTATTACTCCAAAATTATATGGAGAAAGATTCCCAAAATTATTAATTGGGGCACCAATTAACAACCAATCAAAAAAAATATTTAATATTATTCCTGCAAATGATGACTTGAAAGGGAAGTTTGCTTTTTCTATTGAATAGTAAGTTCTTACTAATAAATCTCTAAAAAGATAAAAAGGTATGCCAACTCCATAAGCAATTAATATATTCTTTACTTTTAAAGCCGCTGAATAATCAAAAGATCCTCTCTGAAAAACTAACTGTACTATTTGATTATTAAATGTTATGAAAAATGCGGCTAAAAAAATAGTTGTCAAGAAACAGTACTCTATTCCAGAGATCAATTTTTTTTGGAGGCCTATATAGTCTTTATCACTTCTGAATTTAGAGAATTTTGGAAGTAATGGCAAAATCAAAGAGTTAGATAATATGCCTAATGGGGCTTGTATCAGAAAGTTTCCGTAAGCTAGTCCCGATGCTGCTCCTTGAAAACTTGAAGCGAAAAACATATCGATAAAAACATTGATTTGACTTAAACCAGATGAGATAGATGCTGGAATAATTAGTTTGAAAATCCTCCTCTCTTCATCATTAAATAATTGGAAGTTTGACTTTAACCTCAAGAGACCTACTTTATTTATTTCCGAAATTTGAACAACAAACTGAATCAAAGTTCCGGTCAAAGTTGCAAAAGCTAGTAATCCCGTATACGTAAAGAAATGAGAATATTCATTTTCTTGATTGATGAGCCAACTTAATAAAATAAAAATAATAGTAGTTAGGCTTGTTATCGCTGGACTTATACTTGATAAAAAGAATTTTCTTTGGGAATTTAAGGCGCCAAAGCTTAAACCTATGAATCCGGACAAAGGGATACAAGGTGTAAGTATTTTTAATTGGTAAGTGGCAATTGATTTAGCTTCGTAACTTAAATTTGGGGCTAATAATTCAATTAATAAACTGGAATTATAGTATATTAATATAGACAACCCAATTAATAATATTGAAAGTTTTATGCTTACTTGAGTTAAAACAATTCCGCCATTTTTTTTGTTAAGGGGAGTTAGAACTGCAACGACTGCGTTATGTAAGGGACCATTAATCCCTCCAATGATTATTAGCAAAAAACCTGGAATTATATAGGCATAATTAAATGCGTCGTATGTTACCCCAACTCCAAAAGCAGCAGCTATAAATATTTGTCTTATACATCCAGCTAATTTACTAAGACTAGTTCCAAATGAAATTGAAAAAACATTATTTTTTAAAAATGAATGCATTTGGATTTGCCTAAATTTTTCAAGAAGTTTAAGTTTCAATTATATTTGATTTTTAACTAGCGACATATTTATGAATGATCGGATAATTGAATTTGATCCATTAATCGAAGGAGTTTTAATCAAGAGGTATAAAAGGTTTCTTGCAGATATAAAATTAGAGAGCGGAGAGGTAGTAACTGCTCATTGTGCCAACACAGGCCCAATGAAGGGACTTTTGAGTGAGGGAGCAAAGGTGAGAATAAGTGTTTCCGCTTCTCCAAAAAGAAAATTACCTTTTACTTGGGAACAGATATGTGTTTTAGATGCAAAAAATGAGGAGGTATGGGTTGGTATTAATACTCTATTTGCAAATAAGTTAATCAAAAAGGTTATTGAGAAAAATTTGCTTGACGAAATAATAGGAGAAATAGAAACAATTAAATCTGAAGTTCCTTATGGAAAAGATAAAAAAAGCAGAATTGACTTTTTTTTAACTCCAAAATCTTCAAATCCTGATAAACGTAACATTTACATAGAAGTTAAAAATACGACCTGGATTAGAGAAAATGTTGCTCTATTCCCTGATTCAGTAACGAAAAGAGGTCAAAAACACCTCACAGAATTAAAGGAATTAATTCCTGAAAGCAAAAGTGTATTAGTACTTTGTATTACAAGAAAAGACGCTTGTTTTTTTGCACCCGGAGATGAGGCAGATCCCTTATACGGCAATCTTTTTAGAGAATCTTTAAGTGCAGGAATGATAACGATCCCTTGTTCCTTTGAATTTCATAAAGACCACATATCATGGAGAGGAATTAAACCTTTGAAATAAATAAAATCTTGATATTTTGAAACTTCTAAAAATCAAATTTTTCAATCTAACAAATAATTTTTAAGGTGCAACTATAAAAATGGTATCAACAACTACTAGACACCGATAAGTTTTTTGAATAAATTTAAATTTGAAAGGAAACAGTAAACCTGTTTTTTTGCAGATCTAATTTTTTTTTATGACCACTGCTTTGCAAACGCCTCAAAGGCGCTCTAGGTCCAAACTTCAAGATGCAAGTCTTGTTAATGGACCTATGCTCCTTTTGAGGAGTATTCGAGGATTTAGTTCAAACCGCTCAATGTTGTGGCTTGCAACTGTTCCCCTAGCTTTGTTTGGTTTAGGTATTTTTAATCTTTCAGCTCACGCAGCTGATTTACCTGAGTTGAATGCAGCTTTTCTTGCTAACAATTTATGGCTTTTGATCGCTACTATTTTAGTGATCTTTATGAACGCCGGTTTCGCTATGGTTGAGGCAGGTATGTGCCGTTCTAAGAACGCTGTTAACATTCTTGCTAAAAACCTCTTTGTATTTGCTCTAGCTGTAACTTCTTATTGGTTTATCGGCTATTCATTAATGTACGGAGGAAGTGTTGCCGACGGTTGGCTTTATTTTGGCGGCTTATTTTTTGATCCAACAGTTACTGCAGATATGGTAACTGATGCTGGATTAGTCCCAACTGTTGATTTCTTGTTCCAGTCTGCTTTTGCAGGAACTGCGGCAACTATCGTTTCCGGTCTTGTTGCTGAAAGAGTTAAATTTGGAGAATTTGTTGTTTTTGCGATTGTACTAACTGCATTTATTTATCCAATTGCTGGTAGCTGGAAATGGAATGGTGGCTGGCTTGATTCTTTAGGTTTTGTTGATTTTGCTGGTTCTTCAATTGTTCACTCTGTTGGAGCATGGGCAGGTCTTGTAGGGGCAATGCTTCTTGGACCAAGAATTGGCAAATACTCTGATGGAAAACCTCAGGCTATGCCAGGACATAATATGGCTATAGCTACTTTGGGTGCATTAGTTCTATGGATAGGTTGGTATGGATTTAATCCTGGTTCTCAACTTGCTATGGACCAATGGGTTCCATATGTTGCTGTAACAACTACTTTGGCAGCAGCAGCTGGTGCTATTGGAGCAACTATTGTTTCAACATTAACCTCTGGTAAGCCTGACCTTACAATGATTATTAACGGAATCCTTGCAGGATTAGTTAGTATCACTGCTGGTTGTGGCGATATGACACTTGCTGGAGCCTGGTTTGCAGGACTAGTTGGTGGAATTATCGTTGTGTTCTCTGTTGCAGCTCTTGATGCTGCTGAGATCGATGATCCTGTTGGTGCATTCTCTGTTCACGGAGTTTGTGGTGTATGGGGTACTGTAGTAATCGGTCTATGGGGTACAGCTGTACAAGGTGATGGCGCTGGTATGGGATTGTTTAATGGTGGAGGTATTAACCTTCTTCTAGTTCAAGCCCTTGGTGCTGCAGCTTATGCTATCTGGACACTAGTTACTTGCTGGATAGCTTGGTCTGTAATTGGAGGATTATTCGGTGGAATCCGAGTATCTGAAGAGGAAGAGACTCAAGGCTTAGACATAGGAGAGCATGGAATGGAGGCATATCCAGACTTTGCATCTGCTAAATAATCTAACCAAAAATTGATTTAAGAAACCTGACTTATGTCAGGTTTCTTTTTTTTTACAATTAATTATTCAAAATGTTGTAATATCAGAGACATGGATACTCAAGCTGTAAAACACGCAATTCAACATTCTGGCAGATACAACCGCAGGGGTTTTGAGTCGCCAACTAAAAGAGCAAAAGCTTTGGGAGAATCTTATCAGAGTGATTTAATAGCATCAATTAGAGAAAATAATTTTAGCTTTAAAAAAGGGAGATTAAAAATTAAGCTTGCAAAATCTTTTGGATTTTGTTGGGGTGTTGAGAGAGCAGTAGCAATGGCTTACGAAACTAGAAGGCATTATCCTAACGAAACAATTTGGATGACAAATGAAATTATTCATAATCCTTCAGTTAATAATCATCTAAGTAAGATGAATGTAAAAATAATTTCTGCCAAAAACGGTGTTAAGGATTTTTCCCCAGTTTCTTTAGGAGATGTTGTTATTCTTCCTGCTTTTGGAGCTACTGTTCAAGAAATGCAATTATTACATGAAAAAGAGTGTCACATAATTGATACCACTTGCCCTTGGGTTTCTAAAGTTTGGCATACAGTTGAAAAACACAAAAAGCATATTTTTACCTCTATCATTCACGGCAAATATAAACATGAAGAAACACTAGCTACTAGATCCTTTGCTGGAAATTATTTAGTTGTTTTTGACTTAGCTGAAGCGCAATATGTTTCAAATTATATTGAAGGAAAAGGTGATAAGAAAGAGTTTATGAAAAAATTTTCTAAAGCATGTTCCAATGGATTTGACCCTGATATTCATCTTGAGAGAATTGGAGTCGCTAATCAAACAACGATGCTAAAAAGTGAAACAGAGGAAATCGGAAAGCTCTTTGAAAATACTATGTTAAGAAAGTATGGACCGGCCAATATTAACGATCATTTTCTAGCATTTAATACTATTTGCGATGCGACAGAAGAGAGACAAGATGCGATGTTTTCTTTAGTAGATGAGGATTTAGATGTCCTTGTTGTAATAGGAGGTTTTAATTCTTCAAATACCACCCACTTACAAGAAATTGCTATTACTAATAAAATAGAATCTTTTCACATAGATGTTTCAGATAAGATTTCTGTTGAAGATAATTCTATTCTCCATAAACCCCTTGAATCTGATCTTGTCTTAAAAAAGAATTTTCTCCCTGATGGCGATATTAATGTAGGAATTACCTCCGGCGCATCTACTCCCGATAAAGTTGTTGCGGATGTTATTGAAAAATTAATTGAAATAGCTGCATAAATTTTGAATATTATTTAAAGCTTTGATTAGTTTTTTAAATTTATTACTCAGATATTTCCTAAAGATCCACTTTATTAACTAGAATAATGAAAAATTTATGAAGTATGGAAGACAACACTCAGACTAATCAGGTTCAGGCAGCCAGTATTAATAGAACTAAAGCCCCTCAAAAAGTTGAAGTTGTAGTTGCTAATTCATCCTCTGGTTCGGAAGTTAATATCCTTGGAGAACTTTCAATTTTCGTTTTACGCATCGGATTTAGTGCTTTGATGATTCATCATGGCTTAGAGAAACTTCAGGATCCTCAAGGTTTTGCAGAGTTTGTGGTTGGCAAGTACTTCCCATTTTTGCCAGGTGATCCTGTTATTTGGACGTTTGGAGCAGCTATTACCCAATTGGTATGCCCAGCAGGATTGGCTTTAGGGATTTTTGCGAGGCTTTGTTCTCTTGGTCTATTCTCCACCATGGCATTTGCAGTTTATTTCCATCTCCTTGATACTGGACTAGAAGGTTTTCCTCTGGCAGTGGTTGAAGGACACAATTATGCTTTCGAGTTGTCTTTTATATATGGGGCTATTTCTCTCTACTTTCTATGCGCAGGTCCAGGCAGGCTATCTTTATTTAGAAAAACCAACAAGATTACATATTATCCAAAATCAACTTAACTAATGTAAAAAGTGCCTTTTTTGCGTAAAGACCATTGAGATTCCTTTTAAATTACACATATCAATACTTTCTTGGTCCCTTAGACTTCCTCCAGGTTGAATAATAGCTTTTATTCCATATTCATTTGCTAGTTCTACAGTATCTGCGAATGGGAAAAACCCATCGCTGGCCAAGACAGCATCAGAACATAACCTTCCAGCGGCTTTTAATGCAATTTTTGCTGCTCCAACTCTATTCATTTGTCCAGCTCCAATTCCAACAGTTTTCTGGTCTTTTGCAATAACAATGGCATTAGATTTCACGTGTTTACAAATTTTCCATGCAAAATTTAGATCTAAGTTAATTTGATTACTCGGATTATTATTAGTTACTGAAATCCAATTTTCAGTTTTTTCTTCACTATCGTTAGTATCTTGAACTAGTAATCCTCCCATTATTGATTTAGTAGAATTTTGATTCTTTTTTGGAAGTTGATCTTTTGAAAACTTTAAAATTCTTAAATTCTTTTTAACTTTTAAAATTTCTAAAGCTTCCTTATCAAAAGATGGAGCGACGACGCACTCCAAGAAAATATCTTTGAGGTGAATTGCGGTCTCGCTATCAACATTTGAATTAAAAGCAACTATTCCTCCAAATGCACTAACAGAGTCGCATTCCAAGGCATTCAAAAATGCTTTAGAAGCCGAATTACTAATAGAGGCACCACAAGGATTATTGTGTTTTAAAATAACAGATGCAAACATGTCGGTTGTAAGTTCATCTTTTTCTGTGTAGCCAAATTCTAAAACTGTTGAAAGTGCCGACTCTAGATCTAATAGATTGTTATAACTTAAGTCTTTTCCTTGTAATTGTTCTGCTGAGTTCCATCCAATGTTACTTAAACCATACCAGAAGGCTTTTTGATGTGGATTTTCCCCATATCTTAAGGTTTTGATTAGTGGATAAGATTCAATATATTTGGAAGATTGTAAATCTCTTTCTTTTCTTATCCAATTAGATATTGCAGTGTCATAGTCTGCTGTGTGTTGAAAAGCTTCAAGGGCTAATTTTGCTTTATATGAGTCTTTCAATTCACCTTTTTTCCTTTCTTCAAGAAAATTTTGATACTGACTAGGATCTACTAAAACGGAAACATCTTTATGATTTTTAGCTGCAGAACGAATCATAGATGGCCCTCCGATATCGATATTTTCAATAGCGTCTTCCCATTTAGCTCCCTGATCTACAGTTTTTTTAAAAGGATATAAATTTACAACTACTAAGTTAATTAACTCAAGATTGTTAGCCTCTATATCTTTTTTATGTTCCTCATCAGTTCTTTTAGCTAATATTCCCCCATGTATTTTTGGATGTAAAGTTTTAACTCTTCCTCCAAGAATTTCTGGAGAATTAGTAAAATCAGCAACTTTAATAACTGGAATTTTAGCCTCTATAAGATGTTTGGCAGTTCCTCCACTTGATAGAATTTTATAATTAAATTGCTCTACCAATTCTTTACAAAATGGGATTATATTTTTTTTATCAGAGACACTTACTAAAGCTAATGGAGACATTATGGGAAAGTTTACTTACTTAAGAATATAAACATGAAATATGCTATCAATCATGAATTTGTCTCGATTAGCTCTCAAACTGCAACTCATAGAATTATCTTGATGCATGGTTGGGGAGCTGATTCAGATGACCTTTTAACATTTGGAAAGGAGATGACTGAAAAAATAAATCTTGATTTTGAGGTAATTTCTTTGAGGGCTCCTGGATTACACCCAAGCGGTCAGGGAAGACAGTGGTATGGATTATACCCACATGATTGGAATGGAGCTGAGATTGAAGTAAATAAACTTTTAGATTCATTAAAAAAATTTGATACTGATCAGATTCCACTAAGAAAAACAATTTTGTTGGGGTTCTCTCAAGGGGCGGCAATGGCAATTGATGCGGGATTAAAGTTAAATTTCGGATTAATTGTTGCTTGTAGTGGTTATCCTCACCCTAAATGGGCTCCAGGAGAAAAATTCTCACCATTGATTATTAGTCATGGTTTATTTGATGACGTTGTGCCTATAGATGCCTCTAGGAATATTTATGAAAAGGTAAAGAGTAAGTCTTCTAAATTTTGTGAACTATTAGAATTCGATGGATTTCATCAAATTGATTCAAATTTAATTAATTTTATAAGTTCAAATATTAGAAATATATTTTAAACAAAAGCATATTCATATTCTTCAATCTCTTCCCAATCATCTGCAGTAAGTTCTAGACCCTCAAATATTTTTTCTTCACCAATTCCCTCTACTACAACTTTTAGTGATGGAAATAGAAAATGATTTTCTTCAGCATATTGAGCGCTAAATAACCCTTTTTCGCCCCAAAAAAATCTATCGGTGGTGTGCTCATTTCTCCTGACATTAAAAACTGAAGGCGCAGAGAGACCATTTTCAGCAATGAATCTTCTTGCTGCTGTAACTGGTTTATGTTTGCCAGTTTCGATATGATAAATAGGTACATGTGCCATTACTCTTTGGCCGGCCAATCTTCTTCTGCTGATTCTTTTTCTTTTTTTTGACATTGATTGGTACTCCTGAAATTATTAATGAGATTAGTCTTACTTTATTTTTACTAATCTTATATATGTGATTTTAAATTCACTTCAAATTACATAGAGGACCCATCAACCCCTGATGTAGCTTAAAATATGATTAAATATTCATATTTAAGGCTGGCTAAAGTCAGACCTCTTTATATATCTTAATACTTTTTTCATATTTTACAAGCCCTTTTTCAAGTTTTTTTTAAAAATTTCTCAAATTTCATTAATCATGAATCTTTCAAAAAAATTTGAAGAATTAATTCTAAAACAGCTAGAGAGTTTTGGTTGCTCAATGGGCGTAACTAATTTAGTTATGTATATTGCTTCAGCTAAGCAAGGAACTAAAGCATCTTTTGAAATGATTGGTCAATGGCCTCAAATTGATAGGTTACTGACTTCAATAGAAGATGATCCTTCACTAAAGGTTTCATCCCCTAATAGAAGATGGTACCCGCTACAAGAAAACGATATTCTACTTGGTGTCCTTAGGGTAGAAACTGATTTGAAAGGGGGGAATTGGCCAGTATCGCTCGATTCTAGATTAAAAGCGCTCTCAATCTCTTTAGCTAAATGCGTCTCTATCGAATTAGAACGCCAAAATAAAAATGAAGAAGTCAATTATTTAAAAAATCAGGTAAGTGTCATAATTCATCAATTAAGGAATCCATTAGCTGCTATTAGGACATATGCAAAATTATTAATAAAAAGACTTGGCTCAGATGATGATTCTATTGAAATAGTCGAACGCATGATAATAGAGCAAAAACAAATTAATCAATATATGGATTCTTTTGCGCAATTAAATTCACCAATTCAACTTCCTCTGGAAATTGGAGAGGAAAGATTATTACTACCACCAAATTTAGATAATAAAAAGGTAATTACTGTTCAGAGTTTATTGAGGCCAATATTAGAAAGGGGTAAGGCTAATGCGAACTTAGAGAATAGAGATTGGACGGAACCTTCTCTTTGGCCAGATTGGACCATTTCGCCATTAAAGGCAAAATATGCTGTAATTGCTGAAATTGTGGCCAATTTGTTAGAAAATGCTTTTAAATATGCCAAAAAAGATGCTGAAATTGGAATCGAAATTACAAGTAATGGACTTTGTATATTTGATGATGGTAAAAAAATAACCAAAAATGAAAACGAAAAAATTTTTGAAAAAGGTTTTAGAGGATCTGCCGCTAAAAAGAAGGACGGCACTGGTGTGGGACTTTTTTTAGCGAGGAAATTAGCAAAACAAATTGGAGGAGATTTGAGATTGCTGGAAAATGACTCGATTGGTAATACTGAGAAATCAAAAAATTTTAAGAAGAAAAATATTTTCTATTTAGAACTACCTATAAAAGAATTGCATGCATAAACAACATTGCAGTTTCAACTAGTACAACACTTGCACCGCAGGCATCTCCATTGAAGCCTCCAATTTTATTACCCAGTATGTTTGGGATAGAATAGCTTATAAAAATACCAATCAAAATAAGAATTAAAAATTTAATTAATATTGCATGGGATGTAATTGAAACAAATTGGTATGCAATAAAAATTACAAGAAAAATAATAGAGATCAAAGATTCTTTTTTAAATCCATTCCAAAACTTTTTGTGACTAATAGATTTTTTCTTATAACTCTTATATTGAAACTTTTCTATAAAAAATAAATTTGAAAATCTTCCCCAAAATAAACATATAGGTAAAACAAAAATTATTAGGTTTTGAATTTTCAGTATGCAAGCAATTTGAATTAAAGTTGTAAAAACTAAAGCTTGAACGCCAAAGGAACCAACTTTACTATCTTTCATGGCTTTTAAACGTCTCTTTTTACCTGCAAAAATACCATCGAAAGTATCCATCAAACCATCGAGGTGTAGACCACCTGTAATTAAATATCCCGAAGCCAAACAAATTAATGCAGACGCATAAATTGACCAAGAGTTTGTTGTTAAAAAAAGAAAAACATAACTCTGTATTGTTCCAATAAAAAATCCCAAAGGCGGGGCAAATTGCGCAATATTTTTAAATTCGGGTTTAATTAAAGGTATCTTTGGAAATGTCGTATAGAAAATCCAAGAGCCTACCAAATTTTTTATTAAATATTTTTTGATGATATAAAAATGGATTTAAAACTAAATAATAGGTTAGATTAATGAAAAAGGATAAAAAAATTTTATAAATTATCGTGTTTGAATTTCAAATAACATCGAATTGCAGTAATACAGGTGCAAGGACTGGTATATTTCATACACCAAATGGTGAGGTAAATACACCAAAATTTATGCCTGTGGGAACTTTGGCAACGGTTAAAGGAATTTCATCTAAGCAGTTAACCTCTATAGGATCAGAAATGATTCTCTCAAATACTTTTCATCTTCATTTGCAACCTGGAGAGAAATTAGTTAAAGAATCTGGCGGAATTCACAAGTTCATGAATTGGCCTAAACCTATTCTTACTGATTCAGGAGGATATCAAGTTTTTAGTTTGGCAAAATTAAACAATATTTCTGATAAAGGTGTGGAATTTAAAAATCCAAGAGATGGTAGTCATGTATTTTTATCACCTGAAAAAGTAATACAAATTCAAATGGATCTTGGATCGGATGTTGCGATGGCTTTTGATCATTGTCCTCCGCATACTGCTAACGAAAATGAAATTGAGGACTCTTTAAAAAGAACTCATTCATGGTTGCAAAAATGTGTTGAGACTCATCAGAAATCCAATCAAGCATTATTTGGCATAGTTCAAGGTGGTAAGTATCCGAAATTGAGAGAATATAGCGCAAAATATACAAGTTCTTTTGATCTGCCTGGTATAGCAGTGGGAGGTGTAAGTGTTGGCGAGGCAGTCGAAGACATACATAGTGTAATTAATTACGTCCCGAAATTCTTACCAGTAAATAAGCCAAGATATTTAATGGGAATTGGCTCTTTAAGAGAAATTACTTTGGCTGTTGCTAATGGATTCGATATATTTGACTGTGTTCTGCCTACAAGGCTAGGAAGGCATGGGACTGCATTTTTTAATGATGAAAGATTGAATTTGCGAAATGCTCGATTTAAAAATGACTTTTCTCCAATTGACAAAACTTGTAAATGCGAGACTTGTAAATCCTATTCTCGAGCATATTTGCATCATCTAATTAGAAATGACGAAATATTAGGCCTAACCCTCATAAGTTTGCATAATATTGCTCACCTAATAAGATTTACCAAAGCAATTTCTACTGCAATTATAGATAATTGTTTTACAAATGATTTCGCTCCTTGGAAAACATCCTCTATTGCTCACCATACGTGGTAACGTCTTATCATAATTAATTAAATTATTAAAAAGGTGCTCATTCTATTTAATACATTCGCTGAATTGCCAGAGGCTTACAAGGCCTTTGCTCCAACTGTTGACGTTCTTCCACTTATTCCTTTATTTTTCTTTTTATTGGTATTTGTTTGGCAAGCTGCAGTAGGATTTAAATAAAATTCTTTTAGTTTAGTTTATTAGTACTAAAAGGGATTTTCAAGTAAAATCGCATCTCCAGAATTATCTACAGCACTCTCTATAAAATCAGCAATTTTTAATGCTCTTGAGGCTTGCTCACCATCTACCTCAGGTTTTTCTTCACCCTGAACGCATTTAAGAAAATGTTCCAGTTCTGCATAAAGAGGTTCAATGGAAGTCGTGCTAACTTCTTCAACATATCCATCATTTCTATAGACTAATTCTCCGTGCTCTGCTGAGTATGATTCATGAGACTTTCGATGGATTTGTAAAGAGTGATTTAAGAAATCAGTTTCTACTAGGCTATTTTGGCAGTGAGCACTTAAATTTCTAATTTTTTTATGACTCATTTTGCTGGCAGTTAAGCTTGCAATAACATTATTTTTAAAAACTAAAGTAGCATTAACATAATCTATTAATCCTTCGCTATTTCTTCCTCCAACAGCTGCTAATTTTTGTATTTTTGAGTTTACAAGCTCTAATATAAGATCAATGTCATGAATCATTAAGTCCATTACTACAGATACATCATTTGCTCTGTCCGCATGAGGACTGTGCCTTCTTGCTTCTAAAACAACAATTTCTTCATTATTTACTATTTTATTTAATTCTCTGAAAGCAGGATTAAATCTCTCAATATGCCCAACTTGTAATAGACATTTACTTGCATTAGCGGCCTCTATTAATGATTTTGCCTCCAACTCATTTGCTGCAATTGGTTTTTCAATGAGAACGTTAGTACCTCCATTTAGACAATCTAGTCCTACCCTATGATGAAGTAATGTCGGGACAGCGATACAAATTGCATCAACTTTTGGAATTAAGTCTTTATAATTTTTGAACCATTCACATTGAAATTGCTCAATAGCTAATTTACCCCTCTCTTCATTTGGATCTGCTACTCCAATGAGATTTGCATCTTTGAGTAAACTTAGTACTCGAGCATGATGCCAGCCCATATTCCCTATACCTATTACTCCAACCTTTACTGGTGATGAGGTTGGTTGCATAATTTCAAATCCTTGTATTTATTAATATTATCCTCCATGGGAAGCCACATTTAGCTTTTGGGAAGGATTATTTTAACACGATCAATTTTTGGACCTGACATAGAAATAACTTCAAATTTAATGTTATTAAAATCTAAAACGTCCCCAATTTTTGGAACCATTTGAAATTTTTCTAGCAAAAATCCAGCAAGCGTATGATAATCTGTACCTTCTGGAATGGAACATCTTAACTTCTTGTTGATATCAATAATTTCTGATTTTCCAGCTATTGACCATTTTCTAGAGAAATTATCTAACATTCTCATGTCTGAATAAATTCTATTGTTGAGCATTTCCTCTCCAACTATTTCGCCGTTTAGATCAGCCGCAGTTATGAGCCCCTCTGTGCCACCGTGTTCATCAACTACTAGCAAGAAGGGATTGTAGTCTCTTACTATTGGCAAAATTTCTGCTAATGAACATGTTTCTATAATTTTTGTAACTGGTAAAAGGAACGGCTCTAATAGTGTATTGGCTTCCATTTCACCTTTTGAAATTGGCTTAGCTAGATAACGTAAATCTAATACACCTAATACATCATCTAAAGACTCACCAATAACAAAAAAGCGAGCATGCCGAGTTTTATCAACTTGTTTCATAAGTTCTGAAAAGGTTATATTTTTTGGCAAAGTTACCATTTCAAATCTTGGAATCATTACTTCTTTAACTTGAGTATCTTTTAAAGCAAAAACTCCTTCAAGAATATTTTTCTCATCTGGTTTTAAACCTGTTACATTATCGGTCTCTATAAGAGTTTCTAATTCTCCTGCAGATAAACCTGAGTTTAAAGAATCCCATTTGTTATTTAAATTGAACAAGCCTAAACAGGCGCTAGCAAAGAATTCTATCGTCTTCACAATAGGATTCATAGCTTTTCTAACTGCATCGAATATTGTTGTAAGCCTTAATGCAGCAGATTCTGGATTATTAATTACTAGCGCTTTAGGAATTAGTCCAGAAACGAGAGTAACAACTAAAACAACAAATAAAAACAATATAAGATCATAAAATCTATTTGACAAAATATTGCTTTTCCAATAATCATTAGCGAGGTTATTACTGAGCCATCCAATTGCAACTAATGAAATTGTTACTCCAAATTGAGAGGCAATTAATGAAGATCTAAAGCGTTTTTGAATTTTTAAAATTGAAAATGCTCCTTTCTTTTTTTCTTCTATTAACCTTAAAACTTTACTTGGCCTTATTAATAAAAAAGAGAGTTCACTCGCTGCGAAAAAAGCCGGGAAAAATAAAAGAAATAAAAGTAGAGTTATTTTCATTCAATGACAAATGAATAATGGGGGTGGCGAGGATCGAACTCGCCTTAGCCAAATTATGAGTTTGGTGCATTCACCAGATTGCTACACCCCCAAGGGAATTTATGTAATTTTAATTACATTGAATTTCAATATACAATATAAAAATAATATTTCAAAAAACACCTCATTAGGAAGTTTTTGTGAGATTTCTTTTTTTTCTTCTAATCTTTAAATATAAATTTAACTTTTACTAATGGGTAATTTTTCTGAAAAGTATGACTTAAATAAAGTAAAATTATTAAAACAGTTAATTGAAAAATCTTACAAGAGAGGAAACTTCACTTTATCTTCAGGGAAAAAAAGCAGTCATTATTTGAACTGTAAACCGGTTTCATTAAATGGCGAAGGCCTAAACTTAATAAGTGATTTATTTTTAGAGTTAAAAGACTCAAGTTCAAAAACTGTAGCAGGATTGACATTAGGCGCAGATCCTTTAGTAAGTGGATTAATTGTCAAAGCAGCTTCGCAAGGCTTGTACCTTAATGGTCTGATAATTCGCAAAGAAATTAAAAAATACGGTACCAAAGCTGGAATAGAGGGCCCTATCTTAGAAAAAGGCACCTTGGTAACTGTCTTGGAGGATGTGGTAACAACTGCTGGTTCAGTAATAAAAGCTATAAATAAGCTACGAGAAAATAATTATGTTGTTGAGGAGGTATTATCTATAGTTGATAGGCAAGAAGGTGGATATGAAGCCCTTAGCGATGCAAATGTTAAATTAAAAAGTCTTTTTACAATAAAAGACTTTTTATAATTATCTCAAAATGCAAGATATAAAAAAATTTTTTTGGCTTGAAAAATTTGATTGTTTTTCTATTACTGGGAAAGATGCCAGGAAATTTTTGAATGGAATAACAACGAGTAATATTCTTAATTCAGAAAATAAAGTTATCAAAACTTGTTGGCTAACTCCAAATGGAGTTCTAAGGGCATTAATTGAAATTATTGATTTAGAAAGAAACTTAGAAGTAATTATCTTGGCGGGTAAAACTGATGAAATAATTGATTACTTTAATCAAATTATTTTTCCAGCGGATGATGTCCTTTTAAGTGAACCTTTCTTGATAAATAGAATTCAGGAAATTGATGAATCTAGTTCATGGAGAACTTACCTGCCTATTTTCTTCAAAAAAGAAGATAAAGAATTTGAAATCTACAAAAATAAACTCAATTTACTGAATCCCAATGATTTAAAACTTTGGAAAATTAATCAGGCTATACCTACCTTTGAAATGGAAATAAACGGAAAAAATAATCCTCTTGAGCTCGGATTAAAAGATCTTATAGATTTTAATAAAGGTTGTTATTTAGGACAAGAAACAATATCAAAAATAAATAATGTTTCTTCTTTAAAACAGGAAATTAGAATTTGGAAATCCATAGATTCTAATTTTTATTTAGACGCTGAAGATAAAAATTTATATATAAATTCTGCTAAAGATATTTCTGTTGGTAAAATTACTAGTATTTTTAAATCAGATTCTCAAATAAAAGGCCTAGCAATGATAAAAAGAAAATATTTAGAAGAAGGAAGTTGTTTGTTTTCAGAAATTTTTGGGAAAATAATTATAAATAAATCTGTAGGTTCAATTTTTCTTTAATTGATTTTTGATTAAATATTCTGCGATTTGTAGGGTGGCCAAACAATCATCTTTGTTATATTGGATAATTTTTTTTAAAAATATTTCGTTTTTTGTAATTTGATATTGAATCCACCAATATAAGGCTTTCGAGCCATTTACATTTTTCTGTACCCATTCAAATCCAAGCCAATTGGCAACGGTTTTTAAACCATAGTTTTTTAGTGGTAATATCCAATACTTTCTTATTAAGGTATGTAAATCTATAAATCTTGAGGTAATTGAATCAATTTCTTCAAAACTAAGATTTAGTTCTTTAGCAATATTAATTATTGCTATTTTTTCAGTTTCTCCATAATGTAAAACTGGCCATTCCTTGTGTGCAAAAAGTATTGCAATAATTTTCCTGTAAGATTCCTCTTTATTGTTTTTAAGATTTAAGATTGGCTCATAAATCAGATCTTCTTTTTTTATAAACAAATTATTTATTTTTAAAAAACCATATAAAAAATCATGCTTTTCATCTGGATTTGACTCAATATCAAAAATATAAAATCCAGAATATATTTTTTTTAATAGATCGTCCTTATCATTTTTATTGGAAATGAAGTACGCTTCTCCAGAAATATATGCTTTTGCCTGCATTACAAATATTGAGGCTTTTTCATACTTTTGATCTTTGAATTTAGATAATTTCTCTCCAAGTTTTTTTGCGCTATATGAAGCTAATTTTTGGGTATTAGTTATTCCGTTTGTTTTCAGTAATGAGTCAGTTTTGGATCCTATCCCATCTATATCTGTAAGATATCCATTTTCTTTTGCTTCTTTGTCACAAAATTTTTGCCATGAACAAATAGTACATTTTTTTCTATCTTGAGTTATTTCTGGCAAAAATCCCTCCAAGCAATCATTCAAATTTAATAAAACATTCAAAACTTTTTTTCTTAATTTTTTATTTAAATAAATTTCTTCAACATTAATTTTTTTATTAAAACTTGAAATTACTAACCCTTTCTCTATTTTAGATTCTTGAAAAGAGTCCAAAAGAATAGAACTAAAAGCCAAGTCAAATAAATGTTCTTTTGTAGTCTTGTAGCCTAATTTATAAACAGCAGGTAGATATTTATATGATCCCCATTTACTAATACCTTTTGTCCTCAAAAGTAATTGGGGATGAATCTCTGCTTTAACATTTTGGAAAAATTTTCCATTAATTTTTAATCCAATTACCCCTTGATAACCCTTTTCACAAGCTTTTAATCCTGTATATATTTCACCATTACATAATTTAGAAAAAATTTGATATTGATTAACTTTATCTATCGCTTTATGCGGAGACCAAACTTCATAAGATTTATCACCTTTGAAATCAAGCCACGCTTTTCTCTTGCATCTTATAAAACTTTTTAAGTAAATAGTATTCAAATTATTTTATGGGCAGTTTTAAATATCACTAATATAAATTAATATAGATAATTAAAAGAAATCAAGGAAGTCTTCATTTTGCAAGATAATACAATAGAAAATATAAAATTTGGAACTGATGGCTGGAGAGGAATAATTGGATTTGATTTTAACCTGTCCAATCTTTCAAGGGTTGTTGTGGCTGCCTGTCAGGAGTTGCATTATCAATACTATAAAAAAGTTAATTCAAAGAAAATTTTAATTGGATATGATCGTAGATTTATGGCAAGTGAATTTGCCAAGCATGTAGTCCCTTTTGTAAGAGGATGTGGTTTTGAACCGATGTTATCTAATAGCTTTGTTACAACTCCCTCTTGTAGTTTATATGCCAGAGAAATGGGTTTTTTAGGAGCGTTAGTAATTACAGCAAGTCATAATCCATATAATTGGTTGGGCCTGAAAATAAAAAGCTTTAATGGATGTTCTGTTGACGAATCTTTTACAAGTGAAATTGAAAAAAGATTAATGCTGGGAAATACAATTGAAAAAATAGAGGATGCCAATCAATTGGTAGATATTAGGAATTTTCATTTGGATAAAATCAAATCCCTTTTTGATATTGACTTTATTTCAAATAGATTGAGAAAAATGAAATTAAGAATTTTTGTAGATTCTATGCATGGTTCGGCTGCAAATTGTATGTCTGATATTTTTGCTTCTAATGATTCAGAAGTTATTTCAGAAATCAGAAAAGATAGTGATCCTTTTTTTGGTGGAAAACCTCCTGAACCTCTTTTGAATTATGTAGATAAATTAAATCAAACACTAATCAACAATTCAACAAATGAAGTGAAAACTCTAGGAATTATATTTGATGGAGATGGTGACAGAATTGCAGTAATTGATGAAAAGGGAAGATACTCTAGTACACAAGATTTACTGCCATACTTTATTCACTATTTGGGCGAAATTAAAAATAATTCTTATCCAGTTTTAAAGACTGTTAGTGGTTCAGATATTATTAAAAATATATCAGAGAGTCAAAATAGAGAAGTTCTTGAACTTCCAGTTGGCTTTAAATATATTGCTGAAAAAATGATCAAAGAGAAAATATTTATTGGAGGAGAGGAATCTGGAGGGGTTGGTTTTGGTGAATTTATGCCCGAAAGAGATGCTCTGTATGCCGCAATGGTTTTATTAAATGGAATTGCTGAAAAATCTCAATATTTATTTGAAACCTTAGATGAAATACAAAAAGATTTTGGGCCAAGTTTCTATAAAAGAATTGATATTAAATTTCCAAATCAGTCAGAAAAAAATTCTGTAGAAGAATTTATAATACATAATCTTCCTGAGAATATTAATAATCACAAGTTAAAAAGTATTTCAAAGATCGATGGAATAAAGTTGAGAATTAATAAAAATTTCTGGCTTCTTTTTAGGTTTTCAGGAACCGAACCTCTTTTAAGGTTGTATTGTGAAGCACCAAAAAAATCTTATCTAAATGAGGTATTAGAGTGGGGTCAAGAATTTATAAATTTAGCAGGTAAATAAAGATGAAAAATTTATATTTGGCCAGTAAGAACAAAGGGAAAATTTCAGAATATAAGAAATTGCTGGCTGGAGTTAATTGTCAATTATTACTTCAGCCAGAATCATTAGAAGTTGAAGAGGATGGACAAACATTTAGAGATAATGCAATTAAAAAAGCGAGTGAAGTTTCGAGAAAAACAAATAATTTCTCAATAGCAGATGATTCTGGAATTTGTATTGAAGCATTAGATTGGAAACCAGGCATTTATTCATCAAGATATGCAGAAAATGATCAAAAGAGAATTGAACGAGTTTTAAAAGAACTTGATGGAGTTCAAAATAGAAGTGCTTTCTTTATTGCAAATATTTGTGTTTGTTCCCCTAATGGTGAAGTGATTATAGAATCTGAAGCTAAATGTTTTGGCAACATTATTTTCAATCCGAGAGGAAAAGGGGGTTTTGGGTATGACCCAATTTTTGAGGAGAGTTCTACCGGATTAACTTTTGCAGAAATGAATAATGAAATCAAAGAGTCTTGTAGTCATAGAGGTAAAGCTTTAAAAAAAATTATTCCAGATTTAATTGAAATTTTTTCTTAAATTCAATTAACCCAAGATCCATGAAGGCCATGGGGAATTGAAATGGGTAATTCATAAACAGCTAATTCACTTAAGTCTTTCGCATCTAAAATCACTAAATCACTTCCTCTTCGTTCTCCATTCCATATAAGTATAAATAAAAACCCTTCATCTTCTTTAGAAGAGTTTTCTGATGGAACCATAATTGGTTCACTAACAAATCCACTTGGACCCGCTGACCAAAAAATTTCTTCCTTCGAAATTAAATTTATTTTTTTTATTGTTTGAAGAGGGGCGTTACCTAGCATTTGAGATGTGCTTGCCATCCAACTAAAAGTTGCTGTTAATCCTAAATTTTTAGGGTTTGTAACAGCAAATTCACAACATTGTTCACTTATAGTTTTTAGTTCACTAGTTTTATTCTTTAGATCGATAATTGATCTTTTCAGTTTTCCTTCTGGATATTTATCAAAGTCAATATCCCTAAAATTCTCGTCTGGACCAACTGATGGGAAATCATCATAAAAAATACTATCTAATACGATTTTGGAATCTTTTTCAAATGCATTTACATGATGAAAAACGAATCCTTCTGGAGCATCGATTGTTAACGGGGGCTGCCCTCTAAATAATCCGCTTTCTCTGGGGATGATAAAAAACTTTGCCTTTTTATTTGGATTAGACTTTAAACATTGTGCTGCCCCTCTTTGGCCCATTACAAATGGAAGAGGATTGAAATCGATAGCATTCTGCAAGAATATTGCCCAATTAGTTGTAATTGCGAAATCATGAAGGAATGCAAAGCCATTAAAGGTATCTTTTCTGTCGAAAATTAGCTCTCCAGGATTTTCACCAGCATTATTGAATTCCATTAATCTAATGGTACTTTTTGGCCCGGTTTGCACTCCAAAAGTTACTAAAAGTTCTGAAGATAAATTTGAATTAAGGTCTATTTTTGGATGCGCACTGAATGCTTCGTTAGGCTTGAGTACCCCTTTTAATGTTGATAAACCAATAGTCTCAAGACTATCAGGATCCATTGCATGTGGCCCAGCTGCTTCCCATAATGCGAGAATTTCATCTCCTAATTTAACGACATGAGTATTAGCTATGTTCTTAAATTTTAGATCTAATGCATTATTTAAAATTCCTCCATTTTTTTGGGTCCCAAAAACACCTCTATAAATAAATTTGTTTATTTTTTCTTCTTCCAGATAACCTTTAGTTTTAACAAATCTATTCGTTAGGTATGGCTGACCATTTTTGAATTTTATGGATGTAATCATACCATCACCATCAAATGGATGATGAACCCACTGTCCACCTCTCTTTAATATTCCTGGTCCATTTCTTAATAATGTTCCATTTAGATTTTTAATATGCGTTCCTTTGCTAATTTTTAGAGGCTCTTTAGTTAGCTCTTTTTCTACGTTTTGATACGCACTGGACCAATCTTCTTTGTTAAAACTTTTAATTTTATCAATTTTTTTATTTTGTAAATTAGTCACAACTAAGAAATTACTTAATCTATCTTCGCCAAAAATCAACTGAATTGTGGCTGATTCGAAAAAATTCCTATTTTATTGATTTTCTAACATTCCTTTACTGCTTGGGATTGAATCAGATCTTCTTAGATCTATTTCGGTAGCCATTCTCATTGCTCTTGAAAAAGCTTTAAAGCACGCCTCAACTATATGATGTGAATTACTACCTTGTATTTGATTAATATGCAGAGTAATACCGCTGTTATTTACAAAAGCAATAAAAAACTCTCTTACTAGTTCAGTATCATAATTTCCTATTCTAGGGGCTTTTAATTGAAGATCATAAGATAGATGTGGTCTGCCAGAGCAGTCTAGAGTGACTTGTACTAATGCTTCATCTAATGGGGCAAAGAAATGTCCAAATCTGCTTATTCCTTTTCTTTCTCCCAGGGCTTTTGAAAATGCTTTGCCTAATGCGATTCCTACATCTTCATTTGTATGATGATCATCAATATGGGTATCTCCAATTGCTTTTATTTTTAAATCGAACAAACCATGACTGGATATTTGATGGAGCATATGATCTAAGAATGGTACCCCTGTATCAATCTCGGAAATCCCATTTCCATCTAAGTTTATAAATACAGAAATATCTGTTTCATTCGTTTTTCTTTTTATTTCAGATTGCCTTAGAGATGACATTTTTATGCAAAAAACTTAGTTTACATTCCATTAATGCAGTAACCCGCATCAACATAAATTGTTTGGCCTGAAATGCCGCTAGAGAGATCACTCAATAAAAAAGCAGCAGTATTACCTACTTCTGTTTGAGTGACTGTTCTGCGTAAAGGAGCCTTTTCTTCAACATTGTGAATCATATCTAAAATGCCACCTATAGCAGAACTCGCAAGTGTTCTTATAGGCCCAGCACTTATTGCGTTAATTCTGACTTGTTTTTCAGGACCAAGTTCTGCAGAAAGATATCTTACTGAAGCTTCTAAAGCTGCTTTGGCAACTCCCATCACGTTATAGTTAGGAATCGCCCTTTCTGATCCTAAATAAGTTAATGAGACGACTCCAGCACCATTACTAAAAAGTGGTTTTGCTGCTTTGCATAAAGGTGCTAACGAATAAGCACTTATATTAAGAGCTCTATCAAAACCCTCTGAAGTGGTAGCACTATAATCTCCAATCAATTCATCGCGTCCTGCAAATGCTAGGCAGTGAACTAATCCATCAATTTGCCCCCAATTGTTTTTTATATTTTTAAAGAGATCTGCAATTTGAGCTGGATTTTGAACATCAAGAGGCAAAAATAACGATGGGTTTAAAGGTTCAGTTAGTTCTCTAACTTTAGATTCGAATCTTCCCTTATCATCAGGCAAATATGTGATTCCAAGTTCTGCGCCAGCTTTTGAAAGTTGTTGAGCGATACCCCATGCTATTGAACGATTGTTGGCAATTCCTGTAACAAGAATTTTTTTGCCAGTTAGATTTAGAAGCATTTTGTTTATTATTTCTATTATTCTCCTATATAAAAGGACCTATCTTTGCGGATTACTGCAAAATGTACAATAATTTTCAAATATCAAAGAATTTTTAATTTGAAAATGGTCAGAACAAATTCTATGGATTTGGAATTAGGTTTTGAATTACCTAATTTCCAAATGTTAAATGCTAATTCTTCAAAAAATGAATATTTCAATTCTCATAATCTAGATAATCGGCATTTACTTTTAATGTTTATTTGTGCCCATTGCCCATTTGTTAAACATATTGAGAATCAAATTTCGACTTTAAGTAAAGAAATTGAAAATACAGTTCAAACAGTGGCAATCTCTAGTAATGATATTGTTACTCATCCTTCAGATTCTCCTAAAAATTTGAGATTGCAAGCACAATCACGGGGATGGAGTTTTCCTTACTTATATGATGAAAATCAAAATTTAGCTAAGGAGTTAAAAGCGGCTTGCACCCCAGATTTTTATCTTTTTTCAAATGAAGGAGATGGTGATTTTTTATTGTTTTATCATGGTCAATTAGACGATAGTAGACCAGGTAATAATATCCCTCTGTCTGGAAAAGATTTGCGCTCTGCTGTAAAAGATTTGAATCAAGATAATTCTTATCCTTCAAATCAGATACCTTCTTTAGGTTGCAATATTAAATGGACTCCTGGTAAAGAACCAAGTTGGTTTAGATGAATTAAAATTTTTTTTACCCATACAAATATGGTTTAGGAGTAATATATTCACTATGCAGATACCCCCATTTACTTTAAATAGGCAGTACCAAGAAATTGGCTCAGAAATTGATAGTGAGGTTTCTAAAGTTTTAAAAGGGGGCCAATATATTGGAGGACAAGAAATTGCCAAATTTGAAGAGAGTTTCTCTAATCTGATTGGTGTTGAAAATACTATTGGATGTAATAGTGGAACTGATGCTTTAGTATTAGCTTTGCGCGCATTAGATATTGGTGTGGGTGATGAAGTTATTACCTCATCTTTTAGCTTTTTTGCGACTGCAGAGGCTATTAGTGCAGTTGGTGCTAATCCTATTTTGGTAGATATAGATCCAGAAACTTATCTCATTAATACTGAACTAATAGAACAAGAAATAAATTCTAATACCAAGGCAATTATGCCAGTTCATCTATTTGGAAATGCAGTGAATATGACCTTAATAAAATCTTTGGCCAGCAAATATGACTTAAAAGTAATCGAAGATTGTGCTCAGGCAACATGCACAATGTGGGAAAATTCCAAAGTTGGTAGTATCGGTGATATAGGTTGTTTTAGTTTTTTCCCTACAAAAAATTTAGGAGCTGCTGGAGATGGTGGAGCAGTAACAACTTCAGATAAGAAGATTGCCAAAAGAATTAGAGAACTGGCTGTTCATGGCAGCCCAATAAGATATCACCATACCCAAATTGGATATAATAGTAGACTTGATACTATTCAAGCTGCAATATTAAACATCAAGATTAAATATATTTCTAAGTGGATTAATAATCGCCAAAAAATTGCTAAAAATTACCTTGATTTATTGGAAAAAAATCCATTTATTAGTTTTCCAAAAATTAGCTCTAATTCAATTTCTCATTCTTGGAATCAATTTGTCATTAAATTAAGAAACGATAAATATTTTTTAAATGAAGATTTTTCAAATTTATTTGATACTGATTGTAAAAAATACTATTCCTTAAGGAATTTGGTAAAACAACAACTTTTTGAAAAAGGTATTAATTCAATTATTTATTATCCAATTCCAATACACGCACAAATAGCTTACAAAAATAAAAATTTTTCTAGAACAAAACTCATAAATACAGAGAGAATTTGTACGGAAGTTCTTAGCCTTCCAATGTTTCCTGAAATTTCTTATGAAGAGCAAGTTTATGTATCAGAAAATTTAAATCAAGTTTTAAAGAATTGTATAAAGGAAATTCAAATTTCAGCATAAAGTGATTTAAATAATCTTTGTTGTATGTTGTGATTGACAATAGGGCTTGAATAATTATTTTTTTCTAAATTAGATATCTCCCCATTTAACAATTCTGAATTTGAAACTTTAGATAATTCAGGAATCCAATATTTTATATATTCACAAATAGGATCAAATTTTTTTGATTGGGTATATGGATTAAAAATTCTAAGTGGTTTTGGATCCATACCGCTACTGGCGCTCCACTGCCATCCCCCATTATTTGCAGCTAAGTCTCCATCAACCAACGTCTCCATAAATTTTTTCTCGCCCATTTGCCAACTGCATATTAGATCTTTTACCAGAAATGAAGCGACTATCATTCTACATCTGTTGTGCATCCAGCCAGTATTATTTAGTTGACGCATTGCAGCATCAACTATAGGTACTCCGGTCTCTCCGTTGCTCCAATGTTGAAACCATTCATTATTGTTTTGCCATGGAAAGTGATCCCATTTTTTTCTATATGGACCTTTCTCTAGCTCTGGGAAATGGAATAAGCAATGTTGATAAAATTCACGCCAAACAAGTTCTTTTTGCCAAGTTTCAATTGATAAGTAATTTTCTTGATTTGCAAAATCTGAATTCAAATTTAATGTGGCGTTCCATACTTTTCTTATACTGATGGTGCCGAATCTTAGAGATGCACTTAGAAATGATGTTCCATTATGGGAAGGAAAGTCTCTTGCAGAATTATAAGAATATATTTTTTTTTCATTAATGAAGTTTTTTAATAATTTTTCTGCGGCATTCTCTCCAGGTCTACATGGACAAATATATGAACCAGGAAATTTGATATTTTTGATAAATTTCTCTAGAACCGAATTAGATGAATTTATTGTCTTATTTTCTTTGAGTTTATTATCTATATCTTTAAACTGGAAAACAACTTTATCTTGGTCATATAAACCTAATAAATTCATTTTTGATTTAAGGTTTTTATAGAAAGGACCATAAACTGAATAAGGACTGTTATTCCCTGAAAATATTTTTAAAGGTTCTACTAATAAGTGATCCCAAGTTTCAAAAACTTGAATATTTTGTTTTTTTAGATTTTTTTTTATTTGTAAATCTCGATTAATTTCATAAGGTTCAATTGATCTATTCCAAAAAACAAATTTAGCATTTATTTTCTTTGCTAATTGAGGAATTATTAATACCGGATCTCCTTCTTTAATAACTAATCTACTACCCATTTTTTTCCAATTATTACCTAATTCTTGAAGTGAATTTCCTAGAAACCAAGCTCTAGAACTTGCATTAAAATCGTTTGGGTAATTTTTATCAAATATATAAGTGGAAGTAATAGCATTTGATAATGAAAATGCTTTGATTAAAGCTTGATTATCAAATATTCTTAAATCCTTTCTATGCCAAAAAAGTATCCTAGGTTTATTCATAATTTATCTAAAAATTGTTTAGCTCTAAACCAAGCCGTCACGGTTTTTGCGTCAAGAATTTCATCCCCACTAGAAATAAGATTATCTAGTTCGTCGGGATCAAAAATTAATACTTCTATATCTTCATCTAAATCTCCTTTAACCTTTGAATTGAGTTTGTTTAAATCACGAGCTAAAAATAAATAAATTTCTTCATCTGCATAACCAGGAGCAGGGACAAGAGTTCCAAGTTCATCCCATTTGTTTGCACTAAATCCAGTCTCTTCTTGTATTTCTCTTTGAATTGAATTAATAGGTGTTTCACCTATTTCTAATGTACCTGCTGGAAATTCTAATAAATACCTTGAAACAGCAAATCTATATTGCCGAAGAATGATAACTTTATTGTCTTTTGTAATAGGTACGGCTAATGCAGCCCCAGGATGCTTAATGTATCCATATTCACCTTCATGTCCATTTGGAAGCTCAATTCTATTTATTTCGAAACTAAATTTTTTAGATTTTAACTCAGATATTTTTTCTTTAAAAATGGATTTTTTTAAAAGGTTTTTGTTGCCCATAATTTTTAAATAAAAACAGCCTAACAGTTATTTTTTGGTTTTGTAAATTATTTATATAGACCATTTTGGGCTATCAAACTTTGTTATTTTTTGGCTTCTACTTAAGATTTCAGATAGTGGCGTAATAACAAAATTCCGATTCATGAATCTAGGGTGAGGTAATGTTAATTCCTCGTCAAACGTATGAAAATCTTCCCACCAAAGAATATCTAAATCGAGACATCTTGATAGCCATTTCTTACCCTTTGGCGTCTCTTCTCGCCCGAAAAATCTCTCTAACTTTTTTAGCTTTTTTAAAAGTAATTTCGCTTTTTTATTTGATGGTTTAGGAAAAGAATTACTTTTTATAAGTAATAGAGTATTTAAATAGTTTGGCTGCTCATTTTCAACACCATGGGGTAATGTCTCATAGATTGAAGACCAAAAAAAGTTTGCATGAAATTTGCTTTTCTGTACTTTTTTTGTGTTGGAACTATCTCCCCATTCATTGACTATTTCCTCTATTTTTGGTTTGCAAATTAATAGTGACTCAAGAGGGCTTCCGAATTTACTATCAATATTTGCTCCGAGGGATATACATAGTCCATTTTTGATATTAAGATTTGATAATTCCACTACAAAAAACAAAGTTATTGGATAAATTCTATATCAGGCATTTTTAAAGTGATTTTGAACACCGAGTTAAAAGAAAAAGGAAAAATAAAAGATTTAATGAACTCAAAGGATTCTTTTCGAGCTTTTCCTTTGGCGGCAATTACAGGCCATAGCTTATTGAAATTATCTTTGCTTTTGGCAGCAGTTGATCCGAGTTTAGGAGGAGTGATTATCGCTGGCGGAAGAGGCACTGGTAAGTCAGTATTAGCAAGGGGTTTACATACTTTACTCCCTCCTATAGAGGTATTAGATAATGAATCAATACTGGAAACTCTATCTAAGAGAAATAGTAATACTTCATTAAGACCTATTGGTAGGAACCTTGATCCAGATAAACCAGAGGAATGGGATATTAGTACTAATAAATTGTTAGAGGAAGCAATTGGAAGTGATTATTTGAATCAAATTGATGAAATTCCAAAAAAAGTAAAAGAGGCTCCATTTATTCAAGTTCCCATTGGTATAACTGAAGATAGACTTGTTGGATCAATTGATGTCGCTGCCTCATTAAGTACTGGAGAACAAGTGTTTCAGCCTGGAATTTTAGCAGAAGCTCATAGAGGTGTTCTGTATATAGACGATATAAATTTATTGGATGATGGTATTGTAAATTTAGTTCTTGAAGCTATAGGAAGAGAGCAAAATAATATTGAAAGAGATGGTTTGAGCCTTTCTCATCCTTGTAAGTCCCTTTTAATAGCAACTTATAATCCTGAAGAAGGTGCTTTAAGAGATCATGTTTTAGATCGTTTTGCGATTGTTCTTTCCGCAGATCAATCTATTGATAATGCGCAAAGAGTTGAGATTACAAAATCTGTTTTATCACACGCAGAAAATAATATTAAATTTTCAGAAAAATGGTCGGAAGAATCCGATAATTTATCTACTCAATTAATTTTGGCAAGGCAATGGCTAAAGGATGTCAAGATAACAAAAGAGCAAATAACCTATTTAGTGAATGAAGCTCTTAGGGGAGGAGTAGAAGGGCATAGGTCAGAATTATTTGCAGTAAAAGTAGCAAAAGCTAATGCAGCTCTTCGAGGCGATGAGAATGTTAATTCTGAAGACCTAAAAGTCGCAGTAAGGTTAGTTATTCTTCCACGAGCAATGCAAATACCTCCAGACGATGATGATATTCAACCACCCCCTCCAGAGGATCAGAGCCCCCCACCCCCACCTCAATCAAACAATGAAGAATCTGAACCTGAGACTAGTGAAAATGATAATGAGCAAGACCAAGAACAAGAAGAAGATAATTTTGATGGAGAAGAAGAATCTACTCCCGAAATACCTGAAGAATTTATATTAGATCCTGAGGCATGTATGGTCGATCCAGATTTATTACTTTTTTCATCAGCTAAAGCAAAATCAGGAAATAGTGGAAGTAGATCAGTGATATTTAGTGATAGTAGAGGAAGGTATGTGAAACCTATAATTCCAAGAGGTAAAGTAAAAAGAATAGCTGTAGATGCGACTTTGCGAGCAGCAGCTCCTTATCAAAAATCTAGAAGATTAAGGCATCCTAATAAATCAATAGTTATAGAAGAAAATGATTTTAGAGCTAAGCTTCTTCAAAAAAAGGCGGGTGCTTTAGTCATTTTTCTTGTTGATGCTAGTGGATCTATGGCTCTTAATAGAATGCAAAGTGCTAAAGGTGCAGTTATCAGACTTTTAACTGAAGCATATGAGAATAGAGATGAAGTTGCTCTTATTCCTTTTAGGGGTAATCAGGCCGAAGTGCTTTTACCTCCAACAAGATCAATAACTGCGGCAAAAAGAAGATTGGAAACAATGCCTTGTGGTGGTGGATCCCCTTTGGCACACGGACTGACACAATCAGCAAAAGTAGCAAAAAATGCTCTTTCAACAGGAGATATAGGTCAAGTTATTGTTGTGGGGATTACTGATGGCAGAGGAAATGTTCCATTAGGATTATCTCTAGGACAAACTGAAGTTGAGGAAAAAGAAATTGATAATGCTAATCTAAAACAAGAGGTTCTTGATATCGCTGCAAAATACCCCATGCTTGGGATAAAACTCCTAATAATTGATACAGAGAGAAAATTTATAGCGAGTGGATTTGGTAAGGAATTAGCAGACGCAGCTCAAGGGAAATATGTCCAACTGCCAAAAGCCACAGATAAAGCAATCGCGGCTATGGCTTTAAATGCCATAAATGAATTTTAGATATTACTTATGGATAAATTTCATTAAGAAATTTTGAAAGGCCAATAGTTAAATCTCTTATTGATTTGGTTAATTCTTTGTCTTTAGTTAATTTTTCGAAATCATCGCTCATATCATTTATTTTGCTGGAGATAGATCTTGCACTATTAATTGTTAGCTTAATATCATCCAGGGTTTCTTTGTTATCGATAGTAGACAAAATGTTATTCAAATGATTGGCAGCAATTGTGATTTCTTTTATTAAAGGTTCAACTCTTAGTATTTCTTGTTTCGATAAAAAGATTAATTCATCAAGATTTTCTTGTGTTCTATCAAATTGGTCAATTGATTTGACGATGTTCTCAATTAAGTTTTCTTGATTTGATTCTTTCAAAAGTTGATTTATTTTATTAGTTATATTTGAAAGACTTGATAGTTGTTTCCCCGTTATAGTATCTCCTTCACAAATAATTAATTTTTTATTGCATTTTTCTGATAAAGGTTTTGAGATGTTTTTAGGAAGTGATTTTTCACTAGTTTCTAGAGCCACTTGTACATCTCCTCCAAGGAATGAATTTGTTACTACTCTTGCAAATGCAGGCTTAGGAAGAATGATTTCAGGATTATTTAAAACTATTTTTGCTTTAATTGATTCATTAGTAAACAAGATATCTTCAATAGATCCTACTAAAATCCCTCTGTAAGTAACTGGAGATTTTTTTGATAAACCGCTTGCGTTATTGAATTCAGCAAAGAGATGCCAATTTTTTGAAGATAATCTTACTCCTCTTAGCCAAAAAGAAAAAAATGTAAATACTAAAATTCCTCCCAATAAGGAAAATCCAACAATTGAATCTCGTAAACTTCTACGCATAATTTCTAAATGTCTTTGGGTTGCATTGGACCATCAAGTTTTCCATTCCTAAATTGAAATACATAGGGATCATTACTTTCTTTAAATTCATCAATAGAACCTGCCCATCTAAATTTACCTCCGTAAAGCATTAAAACTTTATCAGAGGTCCTTTCTATAGTACTAAGAACATGGCTAACCACAATAGATGATCCGCTGGCTTTATCATTTGTCTTGTTAATTAAATCTTCAATTCTTGATGAGGCAATTGGATCAAGACCTGCAGTCGGTTCATCAAAAAGTAATAAAGGTTTAGTTTTTGAATTAAGAGTTTGATCTGTGATTAAAGCTCTAGCAAAACTTACCCTTTTTTGCATACCTCCACTTAGTTCATTGGGAAGTTTATTTTCAACATTAAATAATCCTACCTCTTCCAAACATTCGCATACGATTTCATGAACTGACTTTTTTGATAGGTTTTTATTTCTTTTTAGGAGAAAACCAACGTTTTCTTCAATAGTTAAAGAGCCTAGTAATGCGGGGTTTTGAAACACTAGTCTTACGTCAGGAGGATTATTTTGATCTAGTCTCAAATATGTCTGTTTTTCACCGAAAATTTTTAATTCTCCTCTTGTAGGTAAAATGAGGCCGGCTAGTATTTTTAAAATTGTTGATTTACCTGAACCTGAGGGCCCAACAATAGCTAATTTCTCACCATGACTAAGTTCAAAATTCAATTTATTAAGTACATTAATTTCTCCCCAGCTTATTGAGAGGTTTTTTGTTTCAACTGCATAGTTTGATCTTTTCAAAACAAATATAAAGAAAAAAAGTCATCTCATATTATATTTTGCCTATTTTTAGGAAATAAAAAAGGTTGTATGAATTTGACTTATAATAAATGTGTAATTTTTAAATGAGAAAATAATAATTTAAGAGGTTTTTAATGAATAAGCGAAAAAAAAGAGTAAGAAGGTTTTATAAGAATTACAAAAAGTCTAACTTCGTTTTTATTAATAAAATCATAAGAATTTTGAGTTGGCTTTTACCTGGACTGGTAATAAAAAGGTGGATGCTTACATCTGCAATAGGATTTCTTACTTCATTACTAGGCCTGACGATTTGGACTAATTTAAGCCCCCTTTATTGGTTTACTGAGATATTTTTTGGTCTATTGACAGGTTTAACCAAAATCTTACCCATTTCATTACTTGGGCCATTAATTTTTGTTATTGGACTTTTATTAATCGGGATTGGACAAAATAGAAGTATTAATTCAATTCAAAAAGCTCTTGTTCCAGAAAAAAGTACTTTTTTAGTTGATGCATTAAGAGTAAAGAGTAAATTAAATAGAGGTCCAAACATTGTTGCAATCGGAGGAGGCACCGGCTTATCTACTTTATTAAAAGGTTTAAAAAATTACAGCAGCAACATAACAGCGATAGTAACAGTATCAGACGATGGGGGAAGTAGCGGAATTCTTAGAAAACAATTAGGTGTTCAACCACCAGGAGATATTAGAAACTGTTTAGCTGCCCTATCAAACGAAGAACCAATTTTAACTAGATTATTTCAATATAGATTTTCAGAAGGAAGTGGTTTAGAGGGACATAGTTTTGGAAATCTATTCTTGTCAGCTTTAACAACAATTACTGGTAGTTTAGAAAAAGCAGTACAAGCCTCGAGTAAGGTTTTAGCGGTGCAGGGACAGGTTCTGCCGGCAACAAATATTGATGTTAGGTTGTGGGCCGAATTAGAGGATGGTGAAAAAATTTTTGGCGAAAGTAATATCAGTAAATCTAAAAAACTAATTTCAAGGATTGGTTATTTACCGGAAAATCCTTCTGCTCTTCCGAGTGCTCTCGAATCTATAAAAGAAGCCGACTTAATTATTCTTGGACCAGGTAGTTTGTACACTTCTTTATTGCCGAACTTATTAGTCCCAGAAATAGTAGATGCTTTATTAAAAACCGATGTTCCTAAAATTTATATAAGTAATTTGATGACTCAGCCTGGAGAAACAGATGGACTTGATGTTTATCAACATATTAAATCAATAGAAAAACAATTATCAAATTTTGGAGTTAATACTCGGATTTTTAACGCAATATTATCTCAGATTGAATTTGAAAAGTCTCCGTTAGTAGACTATTACGAAAGTAGAGGTGCAGAACCTGTCAAATGTGATAAAGAACAACTCTTATCTGAAGGCTACTATGTTTTACAAGCACCATTATACTCAAGAAGAATAACTCCAACACTTAGACATGATCCAAGGAGATTAGCAAGAGCAGTGATGTTTATATTCCGAAAATTAAAGAAATTAAATTGATAAATTAATACGCATCTTGAAGTTCATAAAAGTCTGGCTGAATATAATCTTTTCGTAATGGCCATCCTCTCCAATCTTCAGGCATTAATAGTCTCTTTGGATTGGGATGATCAACAAAATTTATTCCATACATATCAAAAGTTTCTCTTTCTTGCCAATCACTTCCTTTAAAAATTTTATACAAACTGGGGATTGATAAATCAGAATCTCTTTTTAAAAAAACTTTTAACCTGACTTCCTTAATTTTTTCAATTTTTTGTAAATCATCAACAGTTATAAAATGGTAAAAACTAACAAGATTTTTTCCTGGTCCCTCATCATATCCTCCTTGACATTGCAGATAGTTGAAACCGTAATTTCTCAAGGCAGATGCTGCCTCATATAATTTGTTAGGTTCCACAGCAATGTTTTCAATTCCTATATGATCATCAGATAAAGATTGATTTGGAATTCCATCTTTAGACAAAGATTGGCTTATAAACCCTTCTTTTTCTATTGAAGTATCTGAGATTTTGGCTAAACCGTCTTTTTCCATTAATCTTCTTCAGTATTAATAAGTTCAGTTTTTTCGGCGTTTTCAGGTAATTCAGTTATTTTTTCTTTATTTGAGGAGGGAATGACCTTAGCTGAAGTTTTGTTTAGATATTCACCTGTATTTTCTGAGAATACGAGATTCATTTTGTGATCATATGTGATGTATCTGTGAGTTTGCTCTGATTTCGTGCGCTCTAAAATTGATTCATTACCAACTTTTTTTCTTAATTTAATTACAGCATCAAAAATTGCTTCTGGTCTTGGTGGGCACCCTGGAAGGTATAAATCAACTGGTATTAATTTATCAACGCCTCTTACAGCAGTTGTAGAATCTGCGCTAAACATTCCCCCTGTGATTGTGCAAGCACCCATGGCAATCACGTATTTTGGTTCAGGCATTTGTTCATAAAGTCTTACGAGGGCAGGAGCCATCTTCATAGTTACAGTTCCTGCAACTATTAACAAATCTGCTTGCCTTGGCGAGCTTCTAGGCACTAATCCAAATCTATCAAAATCAAATCTAGATCCGATTAAGGCAGCAAATTCTATAAAACAACAAGCTGTTCCATACAAGAGAGGCCAAAGACTGCTTAGTCTAGCCCAATTATGAAGATCGTCTAGACTTGTCAATATGATATTTTCGCTTAAATCTGTAGTAACTTGGGGTGCACCAAGAGGATTGCAAGTTCCTTCTCGAATTTCTCTTATTGCTTTTGGGGATAATTGTGGATTCAATTTTTTAACTCCATTCTAAAGCACCTTTTCTCCATGCGTATGCCAGAGCAATAACAAGTATTGCAATGAAAATTAGAGCCTCAATAAAAGCCAATAAGCCTAATCTATTGAAGGCAACAGCCCAAGGATAAAGGAATACTGTCTCAACATCAAATATAACGAAAACCAAGGCAAACATGTAATAACGAATATTAAATTGAATCCATGCTCCTCCTATAGGCTCCATTCCAGATTCATATGTAAGTTTTCTTTCCCCTGTTCTGCCTTTTGGGGCTACGATCAGATTAGTAACTAAAGCTAATACTGGTACAGCTGCAGCAATTAGAAGGAAACCTAAAAAGTATTCGTAGCCAGTTAATAAAAACATTTTAAAAATTAATTTTGAATAAAAGTCGCTTAATTAAGCAAAATCTTTTAAAGTTCTTAAAGAACAATAATAAGCCGTGAGTGAAAACATTCAACCAGCCTCTGAGGAAAACAAAATAGATAAAGAATCTAAGAAAGAAAAACTTTCTGAAAACTCCTTAGGAGTAAATGTTGTACAACATACCACTAATCTAGAACAAAATAGATTCGAATGTAGAAGTTGTGGATATATTTATGACCCTTCTGAAGGAAATAAAAAATTAAACATACCTAAAAATACGTCTTTCTCAGAGTTAGATGGAAACACATTTGCTTGCCCTGTTTGTCGAGCTGGTAAAAATTTTTACAAGGATATAGGTCCTAAATCTAAACCCAGTGGTTTTGAAGAAAATCTAGTTTATGGTTTTGGTTTTAATAGCTTACCGCCTGGACAAAAAAATATATTAATTTTTGGAGGGCTGGCTTTTGCTGCTGCTATGTTCCTTTCATTGTACTCTTTGCATTAATATATATAAATGAAAAAAATTATTACCAGCATCCCCAATCTTCTTTTATCTATTCTTCTTTGTTTTGTATTGAGCAGTTGTTCATCTACAGGGGTAACGATGAATGATAGTAGCCCATGGAAAACAATTCAGTTTGAGGACCAGGCTAATGCTTTAGATGTTGATTTTATAGATAATAAAAATGGATTTTTAGTAGGTTCTAATAGACTTATTATGGAATCTAATGATGGAGGAGAAACTTGGGAGAAAAGAAATTTAGATTTACCTAGTGAAGAGAACTTTCGTCTCCTAGATATTGACTTTAAAGGTCAAGAGGGATGGCTAATAGGTCAGCCTTCATTAGTTATGCATACAATTGATGCGGGAAAGAATTGGACACGTTTATCGCTAGGTAATAAATTACCAGGCCAACCTTTTCTAATTACTACTGTCGATGATGGTGTTGCAGAATTAGCTACAACTGCAGGTGCTATTTATGAAACATTAGATAGTGGTGAATCATGGAGTGCAAAAGTTGTAGACGCTTCTGGTTCAGGGGGTGTAAGAGATTTAAGAAGAACTAAAAAAGGAGATTATGTCAGTGTAAGTAGTTTGGGTAATTTCTTCTCTACTTTGGAAAAAGATAGTGATGCATGGATAGCTCATCAGAGAGCAAGTAGCAAAAGAGTCCAAAGTATTGGTTTTAATCCAGAAGGAAGTTTATGGATGCTTTCTAGAGGAGCAGAAATTAGATTTAATGAAGATACTAATGACTTAGAAGATTGGTCTAAGCCTATTATTCCTATTCTTAATGGATACAATTATCTAGATATGGGATGGGATCCAAACGGTGATATATGGGCTGGAGGGGGTAATGGAACTCTAATAGTAAGTAAAGATCAAGGTAAAACTTGGAATAAAGATCCTATTGCTTCTGAATTGCCAACAAATTACATAAAAATAGTTTTTCTTGACAAGGATGTTTTAGATAATCAAAAAGGATTTGTACTTGGCGAGCGTGGTTATATCCTTAAATGGAATAGCTAACTTTGAAAAAACTTTAGTTAATAGTAAAAAAAAAATTAATTTTTGACAGATTTAGCAACTGTCTGTAACCAACCTGTTAATTTCTTCGCGAACTTATGATTTTACACTGTAAGATCATAAGGTAAACATTTGAGATTATGGCCGCAGGTTCAACGGGTGAACGCCCATTCTTTGAAATAATCACCAGTATTAGGTACTGGATTATTCATGCAGTAACATTACCAGCTATTTTTATAGCAGGCTTCTTATTCGTATATACAGGCTTAGCCTACGATGCTTTCGGAACTCCTCGTCCGGATAGTTATTTCCAATCATCTGAATCTAAAGCACCTGTTGTCACACAAAGATATGAAGCTAAATCTCAACTAGATTTAAGAACAAAATAACAATGTCTAATTCTCAAGCTCCAATGCAGGCTGCGGAAGTCCGCGTTTATCCTATATTTACTGTTCGTTGGCTAGCGGTTCATGCTCTAGCTATTCCATCAGTATTCTTTTTAGGTTCTATTGCTGCTATGCAATTCGTAGCCCGATAAATTTAACTATTATGCAAGTTAACGAAAATCCTAACAAAGTTCCAGTTGAACTTAATCGTACAAGTCTTTATTTAGGCTTATTATCAGTTTTTGTATTGGGAATTTTATTTTCCAGTTACTTTTTCAATTAAATTAAAATTATGAGTAAATTAAAAGGACCTGATGGAAGAATTCCAGATAGACTTCCCGACGGTAGACCAGCAGTGGCATGGGAAAGAAGATGGACCGAAGGAACTCTTCCTCTATGGCTTATTGCTACAGCAGGTGGAATTGCAGTTATCTTCGTTCTAGGAATTTTCTTCTATGGCTCGTACCAAGGTGTTGGAGCTGGAGGTTAAAAATCCTAAGATTGACCTGTAAATCACTTATATCTAATAATTCTAATAAGAATCAGTAAATATCCTAAGTTTCTCTTTTGTAAAACTTGGGATATTCTCTTTTTGGGTTATCAATCCATCTTTTAATGAAAAATGAGACTTACTTTTTGGTCTTTCTTTTTCAATTAATTTAGCTACCTCAAATATTATTTTATTAGCCACTTCAGTATTTGATCTAAGATTGTCCATAACCATCTCTACAGAAACTTCTTGATGAGTTTGATGCCAGCAATCATAATCAGTAACCATAGATAATGAGGAGTAAGCTATTTCAGCTTCTTTAGCTAATCTTGCTTCTGTGTGGTTCGTCATTCCAATTACTGCACATCCCCAACTTCTATACAAATTAGATTCTGCTCTAGTTGAGAAAGCGGGACCTTCCATCGCTAGATAGGTACCCCCTCTATGCAATTGTCTACCGCCAGGAATATTTTTTTCTCCGACTTCACTCAATATACGTGATAAATTTGTGCAGAAGGGATCTCCCATAGTTACGTGTGCCACCGCCCCCTCGTTAAAAAAGGTTGAAGGTCTATTTTTTGTCCGGTCTATAAATTGATCTGGAACCACTATGTCTAATGGTCTTATCTGTTCTTGTAATGAACCCACTGCTGATGGAGCAATAATCCATCTTACTCCTATTGATCTTAGAGCCCAAATATTAGCTTTGTAAGGGATTTCAGAAGGATTTAATCTATGTGTTCTGCCATGTCTAGGAATGAATGCTATCTCTAGATTTCCAAGATTATATACTTTTATTGAATCAGAAGGTTTACCATAGGGAGTATTGATTTCTACTTCTTTTAAGTACTCTATTTGATCCATTGAATAAAATCCGCTCCCACCGATCACTCCTAATTTTGATTTTTCAATTGGTAATAAATGTTCTTTATTCATAGTGATGTAAATGACTTTTAATCATCTGGTACTAATTGGAGGAGGACATACAAATGTTCTTTTATTGAAGAAATGGTTAATGTGTCCGAAATTAATGCCAAAAATTCCTGTTTCAATTATATCTAGAGATTCTCATTTGGTTTATTCCGCGATATTCCCATCGGTGATTTCAAAATCAATCACTCTAGAGGAGAGTTTAATTGATATAAAATCTTTAGCAAAAAATGTAAAAGTATCTTTTATAGAAGAAGAAGTAAAGGACATTGATTTTAATTTAAAGAAAATTGTTTTAAGTAATAGACCTTCAGTTAATTATTCGAAATTGGTGCTTAATTATGGAAGTCAAACAATAATTCCAAAAGAATTTGAGTCTCTAGTTAAAAATCGAAATGCTTTTTCAATTAAACCTTTTTTAAGGGCTTATGAATTAATAAAAAAAGAGGATATCTTTGATTCAGTTAATGAACTTCCATTTGTAATTGTTGGGAGCGGCCTTGCTGCAATTGAATTATCATATGCTTTGAGAAAAAGATGGAGAGATAGACCTTTAAAACTATTATGTGATTCAAGAAAAATTAATAATAAAATTCTAAAAAGTTTACGGAATTCTAATATTGATTTAGTTGAAACCCTTAATTTTAATTATGGAAAGATTCTTTTATGTACTGGGAATTCATCTCCTTTATGGGCACAAAAAAAATTATTAGATTCCGATTCTCGTGGCAGAATAATAACAAATCGGAATTTGCAGTTGAAAAGTTTTCCCGGAATTTTTGCTACGGGTGATTGCGCAGTTGTAGGTTCAGCAAAAAGACCAGCATCGGGCGTTTTTGCAGTAAAAGTTGTGAATACATTAGTACAAAATCTAAAAAAAGATATAGAAGGGAGATCATTAAAAAAGTGGTTTCCACAAAAGATCGGATTGCAAATAGTAAATATATTTCCAAGCCATCATCCAAAGGCTTTTGCTATTTATCGCAATTTTGTTTTCGGCCCTTCTTTTATTTTTTGGATTTTAAAACATAAAATTGATCTCAACTTTATTAAAAAGTTCAGATCAAAAAGGCTAATTATGAAAAGTAGTGAAAAAAATATTTCATTGAATGATTGCAGAGGATGTGCAGCTAAAATTCCTCAGCTTGTTTTGAATAAATCATTAATAAATTCTAATTTAAATTCCTTTGCCTCATCACCTGAAGATTCAGTTGAGATATATCAAAATGGTCAAGATATTATCTTGCAAAGTATAGATGGATTTCCTGCTTTGGTAAGTGATCCTTGGCTTAATGCAAAGATTACTACTTTGCATGCATTTTCAGATTTGTGGGCATGCGGAGCAAAACTTTCATCCGCGCAGGCTTTAATTTCATTACCAAAAGTTGAAAGGGAATTTCAGAGTTACCTCTTTTCCCAATCACTTCAAGGTATTAAAGCAACAGTTGAGGATCATGGAGGTGAATTACTTGGAGGCCATACTTTTGAGGCAAGAAGTTTAGTAAATAAGCCTTATTCATTAGGAATAGATATTTCTTTAACAGTTCAAGGTATTTTAAAAAATGGAGCAAAACCATGGCTTAAATCTGGCATGAATATTGGAGATATTCTCATGATGTCTAGACCTCTGGGCGTTGGGATTTACTTTGCCGGTCAAATGCAAAATATTAATATGCTAGGTAGTTCTTCTGAAGTAATTAATAATTTAGTAAAGAGTCAGCAATATTTGATTGATGAAATTTATCTTTTTCAAAATCAATTTAAAGAATCATTAGTCAATGCTGCGACTGACATTACTGGATATGGATTTATTGGACATCTTAAAGAAATGGTTGAATCATCTAATTTATATAGGCAAAGCAATAATCTTGAACCACTAAAAGTTTTATTAGATCTATTTGCATTTAAAGCTTATCCTGGAGTATTTGATTTAATAAAAAAAGATGTTAAAAGTACTTTTTTTGAATCTAATAAAGAAATTTTTGACAAAATTTATAAAGTAAATAAGCAAAAAAGAATAATTAATTTTTCAAACGAAAATTCATTCGATCAAGAGGCTTTTATCGAGAGAATATCATTACTATTAGATCCTCAAACATGTGGCCCCTTGTTGATTAGTTGCAATCCTAAATATGAAAATGTTCTAAAGGATAAATGGTACAAGGTTGGAGAGGTTGTAAAAATGTAATTAGTTTCTATTTAATTTGTCAATTTCCAAATATCTTAATCTTTTGATTTCCTTTCCCATCTCCTTCCCTGGGTCCCATCCTTCTTTTTTTAATGTTTCTCCATCTTTTTTTGATTTTATGAATTTGTAAATAAATAACCACTTAAACAATTTACGCCAGTATGGTCCTCCATCACAAATTAATAATTTGACTGTCTCATCATTAAGGTTTCTGTCCTCAATAAATTCTGTCCAACTTGATGGAGAAAAATGATTGAAATTTTTTTTGTTTGTATTTAATATCTTTTTGATATTTATATAGTCTTCTAATATTTTTATCTCACTATTATTTACCAAAAATCTTTGACATTCTTTTTCTAAATCTTCTGAATCTTTTAATAAGTAAAGCATATGATTCCCTTTTAACTTCTTAAGCCAATTTAGTCCTCTTAAAAATCTTTTATCGACTTTAATATTTTTATTTAAGATTGAGATAATTTCCCATTTGTGAATTATCGAAATCACATTTGTCAAATTATCGTTTTTCCATATTTCGGCTAGTTCCATCCTTATTCTTATGCCTAGTGCTGGAGGGTAAATCATTTTCTGATAAGTTTCTGAACTTTTCCATGGCCATTGTTTAACTGTTTCTTGAGATTGTTTGAGGGAATTATTTGAAATATTGAAATTTAACCTTGAAGCATATTTTGCACATCTAATTAATCTACTTGGATCATCTGAAATACTATCACTGTGAAGCAAGTTCAATCTTTTACTTTTTATATCAGAAATGCCTCCATAAAGATCATAGATTTTCCTTGTCGAGACCTCGAAGGCTATTGAATTTATAGTGAAATCTCTTCTCTTAAGATCATCCTCAATAGTACTTTTATTTACTGTGGGATTTAAGCCTGGAGCAGAATAAATTTCTTTTCTTGCAGAAGCAATATCAATTTTATAGTCATTAATATTTATTTCTACAGTATTGTATAAATTAAATTCCTTGATTAAACATAAATCTACATTCACAATATTTTTTTTTATAAATTTTGCAAGAGAAATAGAGGATCCTTCAATAACAAGATCAATATCTACAGGTTTAGAAAACGATTTTTTGTGGAATTTACTAATTAATAAATCTCTTAAATAACCGCCAACAAAAGCTACTTTAGTATTGTTATTAGATTCTATGTATTTAGCAATTAGGTTATATAGATTAAATGGAGTTTTAATTAATTCCCCTTGGATGTAATCAGATATATCTCTCATGAGTTTTAACTTACATAACGAATTGGAGCTAATCTGGGATCTAGAATTTTACTTCCTTTATCACCAAATTTCACTGCTAAAGATATTTTTTCCCCACTCCCAAAAATATGTATGATTTCACCTTTCCCAAACTTTGAGTGAATTAGCATATCTCCAACTATCCAGCTTTTCCCTTTACTGGGACCTGAATATAATTTCCTTACTGCATTTATTGGTTTGTTAACAAATTCATTTGTATTGTTTCGATCAACTCTAGTTAAACGATCAAGATGCCAATCTCTTCTAATTGAAGCACCACCAGTTTGTGGTAATTCGCCATACATTAAATCTTCAGGTATTTCCGAAAGAAATATTGAAGGAATTGTTGCTTCACGCATTCCACCCCATAATCTTCTTTCTCTGGCATGACTTAAGAAAACTCTTTCTTTCGCTCTAGTAATACCTACATAGCATAATCTTCTTTCCTCTTCAAGAAGTGAGGGAGTATCTATTGACCTATGGCTAGGGAAGAGACCTTGTTCTAGCCCAGTGATAAAAACATTTTGAAATTCTAAACCTTTACTATTGTGCAGAGTCATGAGAGTTACAGAGTTAGGATTATTTTTCTTCGTATCATTATCAGTTGTTAAGGCTGCTGTAGAAAGAAAACCCTCTACATCTCCACTTTCTGTTTCTTCTTCATATTGAGTAGCTGCATTAATTAGTTCTTGTAAGTTATTTCTTCTATCTTCAGATTCTTCAGTTCCACTAGAGAGCAAGTCACTTAAATAACCACTTTTTTCTAATATAAGTTGTAGTAGTTGAGCGGGACCTGAATTTTCTAGATAACAAAGTAGATCATTCATGATTTCAGTAAATTTATTAATTCCTTTTGATGATCTGCCGATTGTTTCTTCAAGACTTTGCTTATCATTAAGAACCTCCCATAATGGGATATTTAACCTATTAGATAGTTCATTAAGTTTTTGAATAGTAGTCTTACCAATCCCTCTTCTAGGAACATTTATGATTCGTAAAAGACTAACGTTATCTGAAGAATTAACCAGAACTTTCAAATATGCTATTGCATCTTTAATTTCTCTTCTATCATAAAAACGTAATCCTCCAAAAATTGTATAAGGAATGCGCCACCTTACAAGAGATTCTTCTAATACTCTCGACTGAGCTCTGGTTCGATATAAAATTGCAAAATTTTTCCAAATTGGGTTTTGATTATAGTTATTTAGTGATTTTATTTTATTGGTAATTGCTTCTGCCTCGGAAATTTCATCATCACAGCTAAGTAACGTTAAAAGTTCCCCTTTTTCTTTAGTAGCCTTTAAAACTTTGTCAATTCTTTCAGAGTTGTTTTCAATTAGTGAGTTTGCAGCATCAAGGATATTGGAAGATGACCTATAATTTTCTTCTAATTTAATTAAAGATGATTTTGTACCGTCGTTGATTGAAGTTTTAAAATCTTCTTGAAAACCAATTAAAATTCTGAAGTCAGCCGCTCTAAAACTATAAATACTTTGATCAGCATCCCCAACTACAAAAATTGACCGATCTTCCCAATTGAAGAATTTTTTTGGTTCAGTATTTCCAGCCGTAATTAATTTTATAAGTTCATATTGTGTTCTATTTGTATCTTGATATTCGTCAACTAAAATATGTTTAAATCTCTTATGCCAGTAATCTCTGACTATATCATTTTGCCTCAATAAGAAGACTGGCAAAAGCAGAAGATCATCAAAGTCTAAAGAATTATTTTTTGAGAGCGAAATCCTATATCTCTTGTAGGCTTCTGCGACTGTTTTATCAAAATTATTATCTGCTTTTTCTGAAAGATCATTAGAAGTTAAGCATTGATTTTTAGCATTACTTATTAATCTTTTAATCTTTTTGGGATCATATCTTTTTGGGTCAAGATTCATATCTTGACTGATAATTTCTTTTACTAATGTTTGAGAATCTGTTTCATCATAAATTGAAAATTGTCTTGTCCATTTTAGGCCTTCTGGATCAGTGTATTTTTCAATATCGTATCTAAGAAGTCTTGAAAATAAGGAATGGAAAGTACCGATCCAAAGGTTCTGAAGCCTCTCTTGGTGAACGTTTGTTCTTAATTGATTTTGATCAATTTCTTCGAGAGTTGTCCAAGGCTGACCAAATTGATTAAAAGCTAATTCTTGGGCTAGAAGAACCTCTAATCTTGCTTTCATTTCTTTAGCAGCTTTGTTTGTAAAAGTAACCGCAAGAATGTTGTAAGGATCTATAGAGTTGTTTTCAATAAGATTAGCAATTCTGTGGGTGAGAGCTTTTGTTTTTCCGCTACCTGCACCTGCAACAACTAAAAGTGGTCCATAAACATGCTTTACTGCTTGAAGTTGTTCATTGTTTAAAGACTTAAAAAGGAAATTGTTAGTTTGAGACACTTTTGTAAGGTTTTTTAAAGAGTCAGACTTAACTATGAGGTTCAGTTTCTGCTTCTAGCTTTTTCAACGCTTGTTTTAAATTAATAAGTTCATTATTGTTGTCAATTATTTCTGCAAATTTATTTTGTGGCATTCTTAATTTCATACTTCTGTCAAGAATTTCTTTTTCCAATCTCTTTTTATAAGAGGTGATAAGTTTTTTTGATAATTTCAAATCTTGCTGATCCAAAACTTTATTAAAAACGTATTCATATATTAGCGGAAAAAACTTTTTTATTTGAATTATTTCAACTATCACTTTGGAATGAAGTTATTAATTAAGAAGCATTGCGTTAATTTTTAAATTGTATTGTTTTTACTAGCTTTGTACTATTCTTAGATTCGAGCTTTAATTTTTTTAATTTAAGAATGTCAGTTTTAAAGAATAACCAACTATTTTCCGCTGATAAGAAATTAAATGATTTAAGCAATATAAAAGAATTTATTAATAGTGCAAACTCGAGATTAGATGCAATATCCTCAATAACTAAAAATTCACATGCAATTGCAGCAGATGCAGTAACAGCAATGATTTGCGAAAATCAAGATTCAATTAATTCAAAAATAGCTTTAAATACTACTAATAAGATGTCCGTTTGTTTAAGAGATGGAGAAATAATACTAAGGATTGTTGCCTATCTTTTGATTACTAAAGATGAATCAGTTTTAGAAAAAAGTTGTTTGAAGGATCTTAAAAATACTTATCTTGCTCTTGGGGTACCTTTAAGAAATGCAAGAAGGGTTATTAAATTAATGCAAGATGCAACTATCTCTGATTTAAGATCAACAGTTGATAGTATTCAGGGAAATAAAAGTTTTCTTCCTGATTTAATTTCTGAAACAGAGTTTCAATTTGAAAGGATAATTAATCTTTTAAACTAGCTAAATTCCTTATTTCTGAAGTATGGGAAGTCTGCAATACTGATTTGGTCTCTTGATTCCTAATAGTAGAAAATCTTGATCTTATATGAGTGGATAAAAAGGAAATTCTTTCTTCGGAAACTGTTGATTTATAAAAGGTTTTAATATGTAAATTATTTTGTTCATCAACAAAATAATTGGATGATGAAATAACTGATTCGGTGTAACCTTTATTTCTTAAGACAATACCTGAATTCTCATCTTTGGGTATAAAAATTAAAATAGTTTCATGTCGCTCACTTATATCATCATCTTCCCAATCGCTAATAGCTTGCCATTTAATAGATATGGCTATGCTTTCAAGGTTTAAACTTAATTTATAGTTTTTAAAAATTTCAACGACTTTTTTATTTTTTGAGTTGATATGTTTTATATATATTTTACTAGTTGAGTTTTCAAATTCTTGAAAAGCTAAAGTGTGGGTACTTCTAATAGATTTCCACTCTCCAATACTTTTATCAATGAATTGATTAATTGTTGTTAGATTCTTCGTCAAGTTTATCTTCTACGGAATGATTTTCTGCTTTTTGTATCATTCTTACCATTGAATCCACCATTAATCTCTTTGCAGAGGTTACTTTTAATCCAGAAGGGGTGGTTGATAGTTGTTCTCCAGGGCGATCATATGAAGTTGGTCTAAATGGAGTCATCTATTAAATTTTAAAATTAATCGATATCTATTCTTACATGAATTCTTATTATTAAAGTTATTGTTTGCAAAAATGTCATATCTTTCTTCTTTGATTACAGAATTATCAATTTTCTTGTTATTTAGGCATTTTATTTTTTGCCAATCCTGAAATAGTCGCTAAAGCAAACATTCCCAATAGGGAAATCCCTAGAAATAATCCTGCTCCCTGGCTAACTCCAGCTCCCACTGCTACTAATATAGAGTCACTGATTAGAAGACTTATTAATAATGCTGGAGTAAATATTTTCCAGCGAGTTCCTCCAATACCAATTGCATAGCTTAGAAAATCAAAAAGGCCAGTCATTAGCAGTCCTGTCATAAGAAAGAAATTTTCTTCTAACTGGTTTTGATTAAAACTTTCAATCTTTTGCATTGCTTTTGGGCCTACTAAATTACGTACAGGAACCCGACCATAATTTCTTGCAATAAAGAAAGCAGCTTGGCAAAAAACGATATCAGAAAAAATTATAGTCATGTAACCTTTTTGAAATCCTAGTAATGAACCTGCTAGTAGAGAATAAGCTGAACTTGGAAGAGCTGGTAAGATAATACTTACTCCTCTAAGTATAAAAATTCCAAAAGGAGCCCAAATTCCCATACTTTCTATTTTGTTCCTGAGAGGTTCAATCCCATAATTTTGGATTACATAAATCAATACAACAAATATTGCAATAAAAAAAACTAATGAGAGAAATTTTTGTATTTTATTCATTATTTTCTAGTAAATTTATTGGAAGTAAATTCTTAATTTAATATTTGATTGTATCTATAATAGAAATACTAATCAATAAAAATTTTTACAAATTTTTAATCTTATATTTACTCCTGGTAAAAAATTTTTTCAAAAGTATTAATGGTTGATTCTAATAAAAAAGTTAATTCAATATTTATTAGAAATAGCATTAGTTTATTCCTTTCGATAATAGTTTTCATTTGTATTTCGATAAAACAAGCAACTGCTTTGTCTCATGAATGGGTTGGAGTCCCTAAAAGTGAATATGGAGAACAGTTATGGGATAGGCAAAGTATCAGGAGAAATGAAGATGGTTCTGTGAGAGTATTGAGTAAATTTATTCCCAAAACAAAAAGTGAAATTACCAATGATATTCTCTATACAATGGATATAAATTGTTTTGAAAAATCATTTAGAGATGTTGATGTTTCTATAGATGAGGTAAATAGTAATTTCAATGATTTAGCTGATTGGCAAGATCCAAATGAAGATAAACTGATTTTGGGGATTATTACTCAAGTCTGCAGAGTGGAAAACTAAGAATTTTTAATTAAAAAAATAAAATAAAAAGAATTGTAATTTTTATACTTAAAAAGTATAAAACCCTGACAAATACAGGGTTTTAAAGGTGCCAGGACCCAGATTTGAACTGGGGACACGGCGATTTTCAGTCGCCTGCTCTACCAACTGAGCTATCCCGGCTCTAACCTATCTACTCTAAATTAAGATGTGTAGTTTGTGAAACCCTTTTTTTTAAAATTTTATATCTTAATCAAATATCCCCAAAAATATTATTTTGAATTAAACGCTAATAAGGCAGTACCAAATGAAGTAGTTTTATTACATGAAACTATTGGTATATTTATAATTTTTTCTCTTATTTTCCTCCACTGAGGGTTTTTTGAACCTCCACCAATCGTGATAATTTTATTTGGAAGTGAACCTGTTAGTTCACCTAGTTTTTTCCATCCTTTCAATTCAATTTTTGCCAGTCCCTCGAATAATGCATGCAAATAAAGGGAATCGCTTACTGGTCTAGGGTCAAGAATCGGCTCTAAATTAGAATTATTTACAGGAAATCTCTCTCCCTTGCTATTTAGAGGTAACAGATTTAAAGAAGTGTTTTTCGATGGATTTATTTGTCGACTGAGTTCCTTGAGTTCTGAATCAGAAAAGAATTTAGATAAGATTCCGCATCCTGCATTTGATGCTCCACCACAGATCCAATCCCCACTGACTCTATGGGTTGTAATTCCTTGTTCTTTTATTGGCTTATCAATAATTTTTTTAACTACAATAGTTGTCCCCAAAACTGTTAGACCATCTTCTCTCCGTAAACTTGCAGCGATTAAACTTGCATTAGAATCAGTGGTGCCTGAGATTAATATTAATTTTTTATTCAAGTTAAATCTTTTTGCTAAATCAAAATTTACTTGTCCAATAATTTTTCCACTTTTTATTATTTGCGGTAAGCATTTTTGCCATGAAGTATTGAGATAGCTTTTTGGCCACGATTCTTTTATAAGATCCCAACCAAGTTTGAGATTATTTCCTTCTTCTCCATGAGTCCAATCTTTTAAAAACCAACCAGTTATCCAATCCGATTGATGTCTTAAAAGTATATTTGTTCCGTATTTATCTATTAGAAATAATGCTTTTGCAAGACTACTATATGGAGTTCGTAAATGCTCTTCTCCAAAAGTTAATGATTCAAGAAGGGTCTTATGTTTATGACATGCTTGGTCATAAGGGATGGCTTCTCCTATTGGCTCCCCCTTTAAATTGGATGCTGTCAAAGTTCCTGAGGTTCCAGATATAGCCAATTTATTAAGGTTACTTTTTACCTCAATAGGCATATTATCTAAGAGTTTTTCACAAGAATAGATCCAAGAATTTGGATTTTTAAAGCTGTACAGATAAGGAACTGAATTTGAATATACTAATTCTTTATTAAGATCAATTATAGATATTCTTGCACCACTGGTTCCAAAATCTAACCCTCCATAAAAATTATCAGGCATCGAGGAAATATCTTATGAAAATACTTTGGATGCCTCTAATAATTGGGCTGCCTTTTCTTCAACATTTTCCCAAGGAAGCTCAAGATCTCTTCTGCCAAAATGTCCGTAGGATGCAGTCTTCCTAAAAAATTTACCACCCATTATTTTGGGTAAATTTTTTAAGTTGAATTCTTTTATAATTGCTGCAGGTCTTAAATCAAAGTGCTGTTGAATAAGTTTAGTCAAATTAGCCTGTGAAATAACACCAGTATCAAAAGTTTCAACGAGAATGGAAATCGGTTTTGCAACTCCAATTGCATAACTTAATTGTACTTCTGCTTTTTTTGCCAATTTTGCCTCAACTATACTTTTTGCCACATAACGTGCTGCATAAGCAGCTGATCTATCAACTTTTGTAGGATCTTTGCCCGAGAATGCCCCTCCACCATGTCTAGCATATCCACCGTAAGTATCTACAATAATTTTTCTGCCAGTAAGCCCAGCATCTCCTTGAGGCCCTCCTACGACAAATTTTCCCGTTGGGTTCACGAGAAATCTTGTTTTGTGAATATTTGGTTTAATTTCTAAATCTTCAGTAGCAGGAATTACAACATTCTTCCACAAATCTTCTTTTATTCTTTGACGAATTTCTTCTTCATTTGTGATTCCATCAATCTCAGGATTATGTTGAGTTGAAATTAAGATGGTATTAATTGAAACTGGCACTCCTTTTTCGTAATCAATGCTTACTTGTGTTTTACCATCAGGGAGGAGATAATTAAGGACTTCTTCATGTCTTACTTTGGCAAGTTGAATGGCTAATCTATGAGCTAAGCTAATCGGTAAGGGCATCAATTCGGGAGTTTCATCGCATGCATAGCCAAACATTATGCCTTGGTCGCCAGCTCCGGTATTATCTCCCAAATCATCGTTAAAATCATCTGCTTCGTTTACTCCTTGTGCAATATCTGGTGATTGCTCGTCAAGTGCTACTAAAACAGCACAACTATTTGCATCAAAGCCACCAGCTTTATGGCTTTCATATCCAATTTCTTTAATTACATTCCTGACAAGTTTTATATAATCAACTTTTGCTTTTGAAGTTATTTCTCCAGTAAGTAAACAAAGACCAGTATTAACAACGGTTTCGCATGCAACTCTGCTTTCTGGATCTTCTGTTAACAAGGAATCTAAAACAGCGTCACTAATTTGATCACATATTTTGTCTGGATGACCTTCAGTAACGGATTCAGAAGTGAAGATGAAATCACTCATTAAAATATAATTTTTAAATTTCAATCCTATCCTAAATTAGACTGTATTTACTAATCAATGATTGTAAATTTAAAAACATTTTTTTGACGAAGAAACTTTTTGTTCCGATATTATTGCCCGAAATCAACAAGTAAATTTAAACTTTTTCAGCAGAAGCTGCGGGGATTTCTTCGTTATCGTCAGTTTGTTCAAATAACATTTGCTTATATTTAGCAGCCATTTCTTCAGCTTTGCTAAAAACTTTCTGAGGGTCAGTCAGCATATCACCTGGTTCAGGTTCAAGTGCTTTTGTAGATAATGAAATTCTTCCTCTTTCTGAATCAAGGTCAATTATCATTACTTTCATTTGGTCACTAACATTTAAAACATTGTGAGGAGTTTCTATATGTTCATGACTGATCTCGGAAATATGTAATAAACCACTTACTCCTCCAATATCAATAAAGGCTCCATAAGGTTTAATACCTTTTACAGATCCTACAACTACTTCACCAACTTCAAGTCTATTCATTTTTTTCTCAACTAAAGCTCTTCTATGACTTAGAACTAATCTATTTCTTTCTTCATCAACTTCCAGAAATTTTAAAGGTAAATATTCACCTTCTAAGTCATCTTTAATTTTTCGAGCACTTATATGAGAGCCTGGGATAAAACCTCTCAAACCCTCTACCCTCACAAGGGCGCCTCCCCTGTTTGTCGCAAAAACTTCAGAATATATAGTTGCATCTTCTTTTTGGAGTTGTCTAACTCTTTCCCATGCTCTTTGATATTCAATTCTTCTGATGGAGAGGGCTAGTTGGCCATCTTCATTTTCTTCACTCATTATAAAAAATTCTCTACTTTCTGAAGGTTGTAAAACGTCATTAAGTCCTTCAACTCTATTTATTGAAACTTCCTGAACAGGCATAAAAGCCGCTGTTTTGGCACCTATATCTATCATTGCTCCTTTGGGCTCTAGAGCAAAAACAGTACCTTTTACTAAATCACCAGGCTTGAAGTTATAGTCATACTTCCCTAAAAGTGATGCAAATTCTTCTTGTGTGAATCCTGCATTGTCAAAATCAACATTTGTTCTACTGGATGAAGAATCCGCTGAAGGAATATCATTCTTTTCGAATGATAAATCTTCATCATTTTGGGATGTCGAAGCGTTATCTAATTCAGACGAATTTTTGATTTCTTTATCTTCAGAAAGTTCTTTAATTGTTTGGGAAGAATTTTCGGTCATTTTTCGCATCGCAGACTACCTAAGGCAGTTAGAAAGGAATGCTACTAGCCTGCAAACCAATAGCAAAAACATTTGTGTTAATTATTCTACACTTTAAGATGCTGAATTTTATAAAATTGAAGCTAATTGGTTTTTTGAACTTCCTTTTAAAGATTCCAGAGTAGAAATAAAATCTTTTACCCCATTAAATTTTCTGTATACTGAGGCGTATCTTATATAAGCGACTTCGTTTTCTTTCCTAAGACCCTTAAGAATTAACTCTCCAATTTGTGAAGATTTAATATCTTTATTAGAGTCTTGAATGATTTGTGATTCAATACCATCTACAAAGTTAATAATTGCTTCACTCGTGAAGTTAGTCTTTTCGCAAGCTCTTGATATGCCAGAAAATAATTTTTGTTTATCAAATAATTCTCTGCCCCCATCCTTTTTAATAACTGAAACTGGCATTGTTTCAACTCTTTCATAAGTGGTGAACCTAAAGCTGCAATTTAAGCACTCTCTTCTTCTTCGAACACTTTTACCACTATCAGCAGATCTTGATTCCAAAACTCTGCTATCTGTATTTTGACAGGTTGGACACTGCATGTGGTGAAATAAATTGTACTTCAACTCTAATAGTAGAGTAATATTTTAATTATGAAAAGTAAAAAAAACCTCTTGTTAAAGAGGTTTTTTTTTCTTAGTTCATTTTCTATCAAATTTAGGTGGGTCTCTAAAAGCGACAGCAAAGAATAAGGTAACAACTGCGAGAGTTAGAATAAGAACGTAAGCGAAAGCTTCCATAAGATTAAGTAATTAAGTTTAGTTTAAACCCTTCCTGGGATTCTTCTTGTGGTTTCATCACCAAGCTTTTTGAATAAACCAAATTCGACTTGGTCACCAATCTCAGCATCAATTCCAGCAAATCTTCCTTTGTAAAGAGTCCTTGAAGCATGCCACCAGTGGCCAAATAAGAATAGTAAACCAAAACATAAGTGAGCATATGTAAACCATGCCCTTGGTGAGCTACGGAATACACCATCAGATTTATAGGTTTCTCTATCGAATTTGAATGCTTCTCCAAGCTGAGCCTTTCTAGCTAATCTTTTGACTACAGCAGGATCAGTAAAAGTTTGCCCGTTAAGATCTCCACCATAGATAGTTGCTGTAATACCAGTTTGTTCAAATGAATACTTTGCTTCAGCTCTTCTAAATGGAATATCAGCTCTTACATTACCTTCTTTGTCTTCAAGGATTACAGGAAAGTTCTCAAAGAAATTAGGTATTCTTCTAACTTCTAATTCGTTGCCTTCTTTATCTTGGAAGGAAATATGACCCTGCCAGCCGGTTGGTAACCCATCTCCATTTACAAGAGCTCCAACTCTAAATAATCCTCCTTTAGCAGGACTATTACCAACGTAATCATAAAAGGCTAATTTCTCTGGAATAGATTCATATGCCTCTTCTCTGGTAGCACCATTATCAATAGCCGCTTGAACCCTTCTATTAATTTCGGTTTTAAAATAGCCAGAATCCCATTGATATCTGGTGGGACCAAATAATTCAATTGGAGTTGTTGCTGATCCGTACCACATTGTCCCTGAAACTACAAATGATACAAATAGAACAGCTGCTAGAGCACTGGCTAAAACCCCTTCTAAGCTTCCAAGTCTTAATGCTTTGTATAGCCTTTCACCTGGTCTATTGGTTATATGGAAAATTCCGCCAATAATACCTAGAAGTCCAGCCGCAATATGATTTGCAACTATTCCACCAGGATTGAATGGGTTAAAACCATCAACTCCCCAAGAAGGAGAGACCGGTTCTACGTGACCATTTAAACCATATGGATCTGAAACCCAAATCCCTACATTTGCGCAATGAAAAGCTCCGAATCCAAAACAAGTAATTCCTGCTAAAAGTAGATGAATACCAAATATTCTTGGTAGATCAAGGGCAGGTTCGCCAGTCCTTGGATCTTCCCATAGATCTAGATCCCAGTATGTCCAATGCCAAATTGATGCAAGAATTAAAAGCCCACTAAATACAATGTGGGCTGCTGCAACCCCTTCAAAACTCCAAAATCCAGGATCAACTCCTGTAGCACCAGTGATATCCCATCCGTTCCAACTACTTGTGATACCTAGTCTTGCCATGAAAGGCATAACGTACATTCCCTGCCTCCACATTGGATTGAGAACAGCATCAGAAGGATCAAAAATGGCTAATTCGTATAAAGCCATAGAACCGGCCCAGCCGGCTAATAATGCAGTATGCATGAGATGCACAGCAAGTAGTCGACCTGGGTCATTAATAACTACAGTGTGAACTCGATACCAAGGCAATCCCATCGGTTAATTTCTAGTAACTATGCTGGATAAACAGCTAAACATCACGATAGTAAGGGTTTTTTTGTCTTTGAGGGATTTTTGTAAATAAATTTATTTTCTTGCAAAAATTGGGCAAATCAATTTGTATCACTGACTTTACAAGGAATTTTTAGCTAAAAATTGTTAATATTTTGGTCACAATTCTCAAAGAAAAGCGCCAAAATATAAAAAATAACTAAAAAAATGACAACTATCAGATTTCTCCGGGAGGGGTTAGATGTCCAGTGTAAGTCTGGAGAAAATTTAAGAGAATTAGTAATAAGAGAAAAATTACAACTTTATGGATTAAAAGGTTTATTAGGAAATTGCAATGGCGCGGGACAATGCAGTACTTGTTTTGTTTCAGTTGAAGGCGGAAACAAAAATTCCTTAAGCCCACTTACTTTTGTTGAAGAAGAAAAACTTAAAAACAGACCAGAAAATTGGCGACTTGCATGTCAAACACTAATAAGATCTTCAGCCATAATTTTAACAAAACCACAATCTCCACCTTCTAATTTAGATGAACTTAAACAAATTAGTAAAAACAAAAAATTACCTCGTTAAATTGTTTAAGACTGTTAATCTGTTGATAAAATTTGTAGATTATTCCACTTTATCTAAAGATATACGTTTATAGTCTTAATGTGTTCTAGAAATTGTTAATTAAATGGAAACAACTAACTTTGGATTCGTAGCAAGTCTTTTATTCGTAGGGGTTCCAACGATTTTCCTTATAGGTTTATTTTTATCTACTCAAGAAGGTGAAAAGTCAAGCTTCTACTCAGACTCTGGTAAAGGTAAGCTAGATCCAAAAAGGTAAGACTTTTATAAATGCTTTGCATTTCTATAAAAGAATTTTTATTGTGGAAAAAAAAGCAACTTTCTAAAGGAGGAGATCAACAATCTTTTGCTGTCTTACTTGATTGTTTAGGCGGCATCTCGATTAATGATCAAAACTTTATGAGTTTAAATCCTGAGGGAAAATTATATTTGAAAAAAAATTTAAACTATTTAGGATCTATTTGGGATAATCATTTATTAGACTCTCAACCAATCCAATACCTATGCGGAATTACTTTTTGGAGAAACTTAAAATTAAAAGTTTCCAACAAAGTTCTTATCCCGAGATCAGAGACAGAATTAATAGTTGATATTGTACTTAATAAATTCGGAAAAAAGTCAGAAAAATTTTTTTTTGCTGAATTAGGAACTGGATCAGGCGCTATAAGTATTGCTTTGGCATTGGCTTATCCATTGAGCAACGGAATAGCAACTGATATAGATCAAGATGCATTAGAAGTAGCCATTGAAAATTATAGAAATGCTTCTAAACAATCAAATTTAGACTTCTTTTGCGGTAATTGGTGGGACCCTCTTGAAAGTTTAAGAGGTAAATTAGACTTCGCTATTTCAAACCCACCATATATTCCTAAAGATACTTATGAAAAATTACCTAAAGAAGTTAAAAATTTCGAACCTAAAGTCGCTTTATTAGGCGGCGAAGATGGTTTAAAACACATAAGGGAAATCATTCAAAATGCACCATTATTTTTAAAAGAGAAGGGATGGTTAATTTTAGAGAATCATTTTGATCAAGGTGAAAAAGTAAAACAACTACTTTTAAAAAATAAATTTACATCAATAGAAATCATTAAAGATCTTTCAGGTATTGGTAGGTTTACGATTGGGAGATATAAATAAATTATTAATAAAAATATAAATGAATTTAGTAGACCGCCAATCAGCTTTGGAGACTCTAAAAAGTGGTTTGCCTATTATTTTCCCAACAGATACCTTACCTGCAATTGGATGCTTGCCAGAATTCTCAAATGTTATTTATAAGTTTAAGAAAAGAGATAAAAATAAACCCTTAATCCTTATGGGATCAGAACAAAAACAATTAATCGATTATGTTCATGAATCAGCTAGAGAAGATTACGAAAATATAGCTTCAACTTATTGGCCTGGAGCTCTGACAATTGTTATTCCTTGTTCAGAAAAGCGGCAAGTAATTCTCACAAGCAAAGATTCTACTCTTGGGTTAAGAATCCCAAATTCAAATATGGCTCAAGCTCTCATAAAAAAAACAGGTCCATTGTTAACTTCAAGTGCAAATATTTCAGGTTTTAAGGGATCAATGACAGCTATGGGAATCGCTTCAGACTTCCCTTCTTTAAAAATTTTAGGACCTATTCCATGGAAAAAAAATAGTGGTAAAGCCAGTACCATAATATCTTGGAGAAAAAGAGGCGATTGGAGGATGATTAGAGAAGGAGAAGTAATAGTTAGGGATTTGCATTAATGTTTTTTTTATTATTTTTTGTTTTATTAATTCAAATTTTTACCTATTGGATATTTGAACCCCTTGCATCTTTTTTGGGATATGTTTTTGAAATAAGATTATTGCCTATGATTGCTCTTATAGTTTTTATTTCGTTTTTTTCGGTAAAAACTACTCATAAGATTTAATAAAACAAAATGCCGGCTAACAGATTTGAACTGATGACCTTCGCTTTACAAAAGCGCTGCTCTACCGCTGAGCTAAGCCGGCAACCTTACTATCTTACAATTAGGGAGGGTCAATTATTAGGATTGTTTTAGCTTTTTTAAATTTATTATTTTTTGATATCTTTATTAGCTTTGACAGTTTTATCAGTTTTCTTAAATTTTATTTCTCCTGAAATAGTTCTTTTGATTGGTAAATTGGCAACTAATGCAGTCATTCTATCCTCAGTTTCTAAACTTACTGCTACCTCTTTGAAATCAATTTCTACATATTTGGCAACAACATCTAGAATCTCTTTCCTCATTTTATCCAAAAGATCAGTTGTTAATGAACTCATATCAACCCTGTCATGAGCTAGTACAAGTTGTAATCTTTCTCTAGCTGTATTTGCACTAGACGTTTCTCTGCCTAGTAATTTATTAATAAGATCTCTGAGAGTCATCATTTTAAAAAACCTTTGTTTGCATTAATCTCATGAATTTATCTTTAAGACTTTTACCTTCTTTTTTGGGGTCGATAATAGGTACGTCTTTATTTGTTAGTCTTTGAGAAACATTTAAATAACATTTTTTTGCAGGAGATCTGCCATCTGAAAGTGTAAGTGGCTCGCCTCTATTTGTACTTATTATTACTTGTTCATCTTCTAAAACAATACCTAGCAAAGGCAAAGAAAGGATGCCTTGAACATCTTCTATAGATAACATTTCTTGACTAGCCATCATGTTAGGGCGAACTCTATTTATTACAAGTTGGATAGGCTCAATATCTGAAGAATTTAGAATCCCTATTACTCTATCTGCATCACGCACTGCAGATAATTCTGGGTTAGTAACAACAATCGCTTCTTTACAGGATGCTAGAGCATTTTTGAATCCATCTTCTACACCAGCAGGACAATCTACTAAGACAAAATCAAATTTCTCACTAAGTAGCTCACTAATTTTTTTCATATCTTCGGGCTTCATCCAATCCAACATCCTAGGATCCCCAGCTGGTAGAAGAGCAAGATTAGGTTCCTTTTTATGCCTGACTAATGCTTGGTCGAGACGACAATTCTTGTCTAGAACATCTTGTGCTGTATAGATAATGCGATTTTCTAATCCTAGAAGTAGATCTAAATTTCTTAAACCAAAATCGGCATCTAATACAGCAGTAGTTGCACCAGTGTTAGCAAGTGCTATGCCTAGGTTTGCGGTTAAAGTGGTTTTGCCAACTCCACCTTTACCTGAACAAATTAGAATTGTGCGAGTATTTTCCGCCAAGATTTTAATAATTTTTCAAATAATAAAGCCACTTGTAGAAAGTTAAATATTTTAAATATTAAGTAATTCTTAAATTTGTCAATTTTTAATTAATTTATTGCAAATTATTGATTAATTTTTAGTTTTGGATTATGTGCGGTCTGATGATTATCGTTCGTTTATCTATTACAGCAATTTCTGGATAACAATTTTTGGGCTTATCCTTTGGTCCAATAGCTATTACATCTGCAATTCGTAATTGTAAAGGATTTAAATAAAGTGATGTAATAGAGGCATTTATATTTCCACTTTTCCCTGCGAATGCGATCCCCAGTAATTTGCCCCAGACGTAAATATTTTTTTTAGCGGAAACTATGGCTCCTGGATTAACGTCACCAATAATGCAAAGGTTTCCATTTGAAGATATTCTGTCACCCGATCTTAATGTTCCTTTGTGAAGAATATCGTCTTTATTTTTTGAATTGAGTAGGAGTAACTTGTTTTTAATTTCTTGCCCTTTAATAAAAGTTGAATCTATTTTCAAAGACTTTCCACTTAATATCGTTTCTCTATTATTTGAGTAAATGCATAAGGAACAAATATAAAGTTTGTCAAAATGATTTTTTAATTTTGATAATTGATGACAACTTATCGACTCATTAATTATGAAAACTTTTGCTTCCAGAGGTCCTTTTATGGAAGCAACTTTTTGGAAAGTTTTTTCGATATTATCTATATCCAATAAAGAAAAAATTTCTAAATATTTACTTTTAATTTGATTTAAAACGATTTCCACTGAATAAAATTTAGGAATTATTTTTTATGAACGAAATCTGAGTTTTAATTTCATTTTTTATCATGTGTGGATAAATAATGAAAGAGCTTTCTTCAGATCGCATTAATGTTTTTATTAATGCAGAACTATTTTCTAATGAGCTTTGATAGGCTCCGTCCCATATTTTTAGTGCATTATTAGATTCAAAACCTTTGAAAGACCTCTCCTTAATCCCGCAAAATAATTCTGAATCATAACCTTTTGATTCACACAATTTTCTTGCAAATGCAAGGATTTTTAGCCTATCAATCTTACTTAAAAAACTTATGTCTGATGCTTTTAATAAATCTCTATCAATAAACATTTTGCATAGTGTGGAAAGTGGCTCGAAAGAATCATCTTTCCACCTAATCAAATGATAATAAAAGGTTATATCATCATTTCTAATGAAATCATCAAAATCTAACTTTGTAGGAGAAAAAATCCATTTATATAGTGAATTATCTAACCAAATTTTCTTTTCGAAATTATGTTTTATTGTGTGTAATATTTTTTCCAGAATCCATGTTGATATTTCGTTAATTCTGTGATTGTAGATTGTTCTATACATCAAGTTTCTTAGAACAAGGAAATGCTCAATAGCGATAACTCCCTTTGGTTTGATTCCGATATTTCCATCAGGTGAAAAGGTAAGAGCTGAAATTATTCTCTCTAAATCTACTAAGCCATAATTAGTACCTGTGTTGTAACTATCGCGTAAAAGATAATCGAGACGATCGCAATCTATTTCACTGCTTATCAATGTTTTTAAAGGCTTTGAAAATAGTTGTTTTGATTGAAATAATTCTCCAATTTGTCTAGGTAATTCGTTGTCATATTTTTTGAGAATTGAATTTATTGGAGAATAATTTATCACTAAGTTTGCAGACCATTGTTCGTGGTCATGCTCGAAAATTGTTTCACTTGTATGGCTTAAAGGTCCATGACCTAAATCATGCAGTAGAGCTGCTCCATAAAGAACAAATTTATTATCACAAAATGAAGATTTATTTTCAATTAATCTCTTATAAATTTTTCTAGCTATACAAAATACGCCGATTGAGTGGGTAAAACGACTTGATTCTGCACCATGAAAAAGTAATGATGCAGCTCCTAGTTGTTTTATTCTTCTTAGTCTTTGAAAGGCAGCTGTATCAATTAATTCCATAATCATTAATTCTTCTGGCTTTCCTGCATCAAATACTATTTCTTTATGAATTGGGTCATGAAAAATTCTTTTAATAGTCATATTTTTAAAAACTTTTGATTAAAAATACTTTTGTTATTTCAAGATTGAATTTCACCATTATTTAATTCAATAGTTTGAACTGAAACTTTTTCTTTTTCTAGAAGCGACCCCAGAAATAACTCTGCATTCCTCACCCATTTATCTTCAGCACTTCCATATTCACTTGCATCTGGGAGATCAAGTAATTTGTCAGGCGTCATACCTTGGCCTTGAATATTATTTCCTTTGGGGGTTAAGTAACTAGCCACTGTTATCGCAATACCACTATCCTCTCCCAAACTTTTTAGAGATTGAATTAAACCTTTCCCATAGGTTTGTTCTCCCATAAGAATTGATCTTTCATTATCTTGTAGTGAACCAGCAAGTATTTCGCTAGCGCTTGCAGTCCCTTTATTTACTAAAGTCACCATTGGTCCATCAAAAGATGTCTCTTTTTGAGATAGAATTGCATCTTTAATTCCATTTCTGTCTTTTGTCTCGACCACAGGTTTTTCACTTAATAATGAATCTGCAACTGCTATACCTGAGCTTACTAGTCCCCCTGAATTATTTCTAAGATCCAAGATCAAGCCCTCAACCTCTTTCTCTTTTAACTCTTGGAGTGCCTCTTCAACTTTTTTGGGTACGCTTTCACTGAATTGAGTTATCCTTAAATATCCTATTGTGTGAGAATCGTCTCTTAACCTTTTTGTTCTCACTGGTCTCAGATCTACTGATCTCCTTTCTAGATCGACTTCCCTAATTTCTCCCGATTCCGTAGATATTTCTACTAAAACTTTTGTCCCTGATTCGCCTCTTAACTTAGAGGCAGTACTTGCAAGCCCTAATTTTTCTGATGATATCCCGTCCACTGTCTCTATCAAGTCCCCGCTAACTATACCAGCTTCTTCAGCAGGCGAACCCCCAATAGTAGATATAACTCTAATTTTATTGTCATCATCTTCGCCTAATTGAAGCCCAACACCATTAATTTCACTACCAAAATTACTTGACTTCAGTAGTTCATAATCTTTTGGGCGTAAAATTCTTGTGTAAGGATCATCTAGAGGTCTTAACATGTCTTCGATTGCAGAATAAGCCTCTTCACTTGTTTCAATTTGTTTCTGTAATGTTTTTTGTCTAATTCTTTTCCATTGGATTTCATCAAACTTTTCTGGATCATAAAAACCTTCGTTTACCAAGGTCCAAGCGTCAAGTACTAATTGCCTGCTATCACTGAGAGCATCCACTCTTTCCATCAATAAAATATTGATAGAAAAAACGATGATCATTGATGCAGTGATCACAGTTTTGAATGTTAAAAGTTTGTTAAAAGATGAATTCATTGGGTTAAGTGTTAACACCAAGTATAAGAATTTTAAGTAAGCTCTTTATATCAAAGCTAATTTTTTTTTGGATGGCGAATTCTTCATCTGTTTATGACTGGTTTCAAGAAAGACTTGAAATTCAAGACATAACTGACGACGTAACTTCCAAGTACGTACCCCCTCACGTAAATATTTTTTATTGTTTAGGAGGCATAACTTTAGTATGCTTCCTAATTCAATTTGCAACAGGTTTTGCAATGACTTTTTACTATAAGCCAACAGTTACACAAGCTTATAGTTCAGTCAGTTATTTAATGACCGATGTAAGTTTTGGATGGTTAATAAGATCTGTGCATAGATGGAGTGCATCAATGATGGTTTTGATGTTAATCCTTCATGTCTTTAGGGTTTATCTTACAGGAGGTTTTAAAAGGCCAAGAGAATTGACTTGGGTTACAGGCGTTGTAATGGCAGTTATAACTGTTGCTTTTGGAGTGACAGGATACTCCCTGCCTTGGGACCAGGTAGGTTATTGGGCAGTTAAGATCGTTTCAGGTGTCCCAGCTGCAATACCAATAATTGGTGACTTCATGGTTGAACTACTCAGAGGTGGAGAAAGTGTGGGACAGTCCACTTTAACCAGATTTTACAGTCTTCATACTTTTGTATTGCCAT
>NZ_JNAL01000017.1 GCF_000759955.1 Prochlorococcus marinus str. MIT 9201 | reverse complement strand
GAATAATTGCTTGCCTAACCTCATCTAAATTTACTCCTCCAGTAGAAAGATCCATAACCGTGTCTGCCCCATATTTAACAGCCAGCTTAAGCTTCTCTACTTCTTCATTGATATCGCTTGCATTGGGAGAAGCACCAATATTTGCATTAACTTTACATCTAGAGGCAATACCAATGGACATTGGCTCTAGATTCAAATGATTAATATTAGCTGGAATAATTAATCTTCCTCGCGCAACTTCTTCCATTATTAAAGAAACTGGTAGATTTTCTTTTTTAGCAACAAAATCCATTTCTTCAGTGATATATCCGTTTCTCGCAAAATTCATCTGAGTAACATTTTCTTTTCCAAGGCGAGGCTTGATCCAGGAACTTCTCATAATTTATAAATTTTAAAAGTGTTATTACTAAAGTTCGATCAAATTTCCACTTCCCTGCCTCATAATTAATGATTCAGGTTCAAAGGGTATGATCTCAGCTAAGTTAAATTTCCTAGCACCCCTAGTATTATTTTATTAATAGCTATTTTCTAAAGAATAGTCATCAGATGTTGAGAAAAAATAAATAAATTTTTTATTTAATTTTTTTGATAGGACTTTATCTTTTTAAAAATATTTTTCCTATTCAATCTTCTTCTTACATCTCTCTCCAAAATCATTGAAATACCCATTAAGCCAATAGGATAATAAAACATTTTTCTAGTTTTATCCCTCAAAGTTAGACCCATAGCGGAAAATAGGATCATGAAAGGAGCAACAAAAGACAAAATAAATCTTTTATTAATTTTCATTTATCCGTTTTATTAATTATTTCATCTTTTAATTTTACTATGGATTCTGCTATTACTTTAATTCCAACAGCAATAGCTCTTTCATCAGGATTAAATTTAGAACTATGTAGTGGAGCACATCCCTTAGAACCAGAAACACCAAGTCTAAACATTGCTCCTGGTATCTCTTTTAGAAACTCAGCGAAATCTTCAGCACCTAATGATGGTTTTTGTAATTCTTTAACGTATTCTCGACCCAAAACCTTAATTGCGGAATCTCTCAGTACTCTATTAATTTCAGAATTATTATTAACTGCAGGAGTAATTTCTCTAAATATTACTTCTGCTTCTGCTCCGCAACTATTGGCTAAAGAAGTAATATTTTCATTGAGCCAATTACCAATATTTTTAAATACCTTAAAATTAGTGCATCTAACCGTACCAATTAAATTAACCTTTTCTGCGAGAACATTGAATGCATTACCACCATTTATTTTCCCAAAAGTTAACACTACAGGATCTAAAGGGTCTAACTTCCGTGTTATTGATTCTTGAATTCCCGAAATAACTTTAGAAGCCGCCCATATAGCATCAACTCCTTCATGAGGTCGCGCGCCATGGCCCGATTTTCCTTTGATCTCTACCTTAAGTTCTCCAGCAGCCGCAGTTAAGCTTCCCTCTTTAATACCAATAGTCCCAACAGATAAATCGGGATATACATGAACTCCCAAAATATGGGTTAACCCATTTGTTGCACCATCCTTAATCATCCATCTAGCTCCACTCGCAATTTCTTCAGCGGGTTGAAAAATTATCCTAGTCCCGATATTAAGTTTTAAATCCTTAACAATTTTTGCTACACCCAGTCCAATCGATATATGCAAATCGTGACCACACGCATGCATAACACCATCTACTTTTGAAGAAAAACTTAATTTAGTTTCCTCAAATATTGGCAAAGCATCCATATCTACTCTCAAGCCTATAATCCCTTTATCTAAGGGCCCGAAATCAGCTACAACTCCAGTTTTACCTATAGATTCTCTAACATTCCAACCAATATTTTTTAAAAAACCACTTATCAAAATTGCAGTTTGATTTTCAAGTCCACTTAACTCCGGATGTGCATGAATATGTCTTCTTAAGTTAATTAATTCAGCATTAAATGAATCAATTTTTTTTAAACACTGATCTCTATTCATTACTTATTTTTAAATCGATAAAGTTCATTAAATCTTTTATTGGATTCGGTGGCCATCTTCTTATGTTTTTTAACCATTCTTCATCACTATACCTAGGATCTAATTCAGTAACTGCTATCCAATTACTCTCTGCTTTCCCAAATTCACCCCTTGACCAATTCAAAGCTGTTAAAGCAGCCCTAGCATCTGCAAAAGTTGGATAACGTCTAATTAATTTTTTTAATTCTTTTTCAGATTCATCAACATTCCCCAACTGAAAATCTGCTAACGCCATACTTGACCTAGCCATTGCAAATCCAGGATTATACAAAGCAGCTTTCGAAAATAAATCTCTTGCTTTTTGCCATTGTGATATGGACCCTTCTACATTAGCCAAATTATATAATGCAGAGAAATTTTCACTATCTTGTGAAATAACGAACATATAATCTTTTTTAGCTTGAGACCATAGACCCAATGCCTCCTCTGCTATCCCTCTATTAATATAGGGATCTATTTCACTAGGATTTAAACTTATTGCCTTATTTTGGTCATCTATTGATCCCTCCACATCTCCCATCACAAGTTTTACATTTCCTCTATTGCTCAAACCTGCAGCATCATCAGGATAAGAATCTAGATAGTAATTCCATTCTTGTAAAGCGAGGTTAAATTTTCCGCCTGAACTGAGATCTAATGCATTTTTAAACAAATCCTCTCTCAAAGGTAATGAATAGCAAGGTGCGATATAAAAAATATTGAAAAAAACAAAAATTAATATAAAACAAACCTTAACTTTTTTAAAAGTTATCATTTTTTGAATCAATGTATTTTTTCCCTAAATCAGTAAGCAATCTTCCTCGAGGAGTTCTCGTAAGGAAACCAATTTTGATTAAATATGGCTCAACTACAAATTCTAACATTGAAGAATCATCACCCAAGCCTGCTGCGATTGAATCAAGACCTGTTGGCATATTATTGTTTTGGTTTAGAAAAGATAAATATTTTCTATCTAAAGAGTCCAATCCTTTTCCATCAATTTGGAAAGAATTTAAAGCTTTTTTTATTAAATTTACGGAGATCATATTAGTTTTCTGAACAACTTGAGCATAATCTCTAACTCGTTTTAATAATCTTAAAGCAATTCTTGGAGTCCCTCGAGATATTTTTGCTAAATAATAAGATGCTTCATCATCTAAATTTAATTTTATTAATCGGGAGAAATTAACTATTATTTGTTTTAATTCATCATATTTATAAAAATCAATTTTCTGAGATATACCAAATCTATCTCTTAAAGGGACGCTAATCGAGGCTAATTTAGTTGTCGCGCCAATCAAAGTAAATCTAGGAAGATTAATAGTTCTGCATCGTGTTGTTCTATTAGCTCCCATAGTTAAATCGAGTCTAAAATCCTCCATAGCAGAATATAACAACTCTTCAGTTAACCTATTCAAGCGATGTATTTCATCGATAAATAAAACTTCACCTTCTTTTAATCCAAGCAGTAACCCTACAATATCTCTTGGTCTTTCAATTGATGGTGCACTAGCTATCTTACATTTTGTATTCATTTCATTTGCTATCAACAATGCAAGGGTAGTCTTTCCTAAACCTGGCTGTCCATATAAAAGAGTATGTTCTAAAGGTTCTTTTCTAAAAATGGAAGCATCTATGGCTATTCTTAAAGAAGACTTAAGTTGTTCTTGGCCTATAAATTCTTTTAAAGTAAAAGGACGAGCTAAGTTCAAATTATTATTACTTTGTTCTTCTGGAATAATTTTTGAATCAACTAATCTAAGCTCTTTTTTACTAAAAGAAGAGTCATTATCGCCTACATTGGATGAAATTATTGCCATAATGAAAGGTTAATTGCAATTGTTCTGACTAGTAAGATTTTTTACAAAGAAAATGGCAAAAAATTCAAGCAAAGTAAAAAAAAATACAAATAAAGAAAATAATTTTAAACGTCTCGCTGAAAATAGATATGCAAAATTTCAATATGCAATATCTGAAACAATCGAAGCTGGAATTGAACTTTTAGGTACTGAAGTAAAATCTATTAGAAACGGAAAAGCAAATTTAAGAGATGGGTACTGTTCATTCAGAGATGGTGAGATCTTATTATTAAATGTTCACATTTCACCACACAAAAATGTAGGTTCTTATTTTAATCATGATCCATTAAGGAATAGAAAGTTACTACTTCATAAAAAAGAAATAATAAAACTGAAATCCAATTCTGAAAAAAAAGGAATGACTATTATTCCATTATCTCTTTATTTAAAGGGACCATGGATTAAACTAAGTATAGGCATTGGCAAAGGAAAAAAATTACATGACAAACGCCAAGATGAAAAACAAAAAAGCATCAAAAAAGAAATAAACTCTGCCCTAAAAAGATAAAAATATAATGCAGAATTACTGAAACTATGAATCTAAACTTACTGAACTTGGAGGTGGGGTAGGATCTGGATCTGCAATTAACATATGCTGTAAAACAGTTTCAGGTCTCTCGCTATCTCGCCACCGAATTTTGTATGCAGGCATTTTTGTACCTCTACTTGTAGTTTGCTCTACTGGTTCCATAACCCATCCTCTTCTTGATCGGCCTTGAGGATTTCTTTTTACTACTGCATCCGCGTGTTTGAAACGGAAACCAACACGTTCACCACTCATTTAAAAAATTTCGTATTGGATTAATTAATATATTTTACTTCATGCAAGGGTAATTTTTCAGTTTTTATTGGAAGTTTTTTCTGGTTTTAACAATGGGAAAGGGATTACATCTCTAATTGATGCACTATTGGTAATTAACATAATAAGTCTATCGATACCAATTCCTAATCCTCCCGTAGGAGGCATACCAACCTCCAAAGCATTCAAGAAATCTTCATCTATGCAGTGAGCTTCTAGATCACCTTCATCTCTAAGAGATTGCTGTAATTGCATTCTCTCTCTTTGATCTACTGGATCTATCAACTCACTAAACGCATTTGCTAACTCTCGACCAACAATGAATAATTCAAATCGCTGAACCATTTCTTTATTATCAAGATGAGGTCTAGCTAATGGAGAGATTTCAACAGGATAATCAATAACAAAAGTAGGTTCTATTAGCTCTGACTCTACTTTTTGCTCGAAAACCTCATTTAAAAGTCTTCCCATAGTATTGACTTTATTAGATAGTTCAACATTTATACTTTTGACAGCTAGTTTTGCTGATTGAAAGTCTCCACTGAAAGAATCAAAATCAATCCCTGTATATTTTTTGACAATATGTTTCATCGAAATCCTTGACCAAGGCTTAGAAAAATCAATTTCTCTATTTTGATAACTTATAGTTGAAGACCCACATGTATTAACAACGATATCTCTAATCAATTGTTCTGTTAAATCCATCATATCGACATAGTTAGAAAAAGCTTGATAAATTTCAACTGAGGTGAATTCTGGATTATGCCTTGTACTTATCCCCTCATTGCGAAAGATTCTTCCTAATTCATAAACTTTCTCAAATCCTCCTACAACCATTCTTTTTAAATGCAATTCAGTGGCTATTCTTAGATACAGCGGAATATCTAATGTATTGTGATGAGTAATAAATGGCCTCGCTTCAGCACCACCAGCTTCAGATTGCAGAATTGGAGTTTCTATTTCTAAAAAATTTCTATCATCTAGCCATTTTCTTATAAAACTTATACATTTTGCTCTGGTTTTAAATACATTTTTAGTTTGAGGATTAACTATTAAATCTAGATAACGTTGTCTATATCTTTTTTCAATATCAGTTAGTCCATGCCACTTATCCGGTAAAGGCTGTAATGATTTGGATAACATTTCCCATTTTTCTACTTTAATTGAAAGCTCGCCTTTATTGGTTTTTTTCATAGTTCCACAGACGCCTATCCAATCACCGATATCTACTATTTCTTTAATATCTTCAAAAGAAAGGGATTTTTGATTTTCTAGATTAAAATTAATAATCTTTTTATCTAAATAAAGCTGAATCTGACCTTCTTGATCGCATATTGTGAAAAAAGCGATTTTACCCATTATTCTTTTTGCCAACACTCTACCCGCAATAGAAACACTAAAGTCTTCTTCCTGACCATTTTCTAGATAATCAAATTTTTGGATAAGAAATTGAGTATTATGAGAAATTCTAAAACTCTCTGCGTAAGAAGCAAATCCTTTTCTAACTAGTGACTTAGCTTTTTGTAAGCGAGCTTCTCTGATTTCAGACAAAATTTACGTTAATATTTTTGTTTTATTTAATTAAAGTATCAGACCAAGGCTCAACTTGCCAAAGATGTTGCAGTTTCTCCAACTCGTTGAGAAGCATAACCTATACCACGAACTGTTAGTATTAACTCTGGATTTCTTGGGTCAGGTTCTAATTTACCTCTTAGTCTCGCCACATAAACATCAACAACTCTTAAATCTGCGGCTCTCCTAGGAGGATAACCCCATAACTGTTCAAGTATTTCAGCTCGCGGTACAACTTTGCCAGGCTCGTCAAATAATAATTCTAAAAGGCTAAATTCAGTATAAGTTAGACTAATTCTTTCCCCAGCTCTAGTAACTTGTCTTCTATTTGTATCTACAACTAAAGTTCCAAATTTCATAACACCTTTACCAGAAGGAATCTCTTTCGTTTCTTGCACTGATATATTAGGACCCATTCTTCTCAAAATAGTGGCTATCCTAGCTTCTAATTCTTTTGGACTAAATGGTTTTGATAAGTAATCATCAGCACCCAAATCCAAACCTGCAACTCTCTCTGATATAGCCTCTAATGCAGTTAAAAATATTATTGGCACTACTGATTCTGCCCTGATTCTTCGACAGACTGCAAATCCATCCATTTTTGGGAGCATAACATCAAGAACAATTAAGTCTGGAGAATCTCTATGAAAAGATTCAAGAGCTTCTTCACCGTTTGTGGCTGAAAAAACTTGATATCCTGCTAATTGAAGTCTCGTAACTAATACCTTCAAAACCGCTGGTTCATCATCAACAACTAAAATTCTTGCTTTTGACATAGTTAAAAAAGATTTTCAGATATTTCAAAGCAAAAATTCATTGCATTGAACATTTATTCTAACAATTAAAAATATAACATTATGAACCCTCAAATAGATATTCCACAGATATACAAAATTTTTAAAGAATTTAAAGATACCCTTTTTTTTTAACACCCATTTACTTCTTTGAAAAAATTTTTATTAAAGATTTCTCCCTCGAAAATCTAAACAATCTAAATATCTGTGAGCAAATTAAGGGAGCAAAAAATCCTGTAAGAAAAACTTCAGCAATTATATTTTGAAAGCTGGGCATAACAATTAAAAAAGTACTATCTGGAAAGTGTTTAAACAAAATTTGCAAAAAATACAAACTCCCACATATAAAACTTCCAAAAGAACAAATTAAACCATACCTAAAATGTCCCACCAAAATATTACTATGTGTCTTAAATCTCCCAAACCAAACTCCACACAAAACTAAACCTGGTATTTGAGTAAAATTACTATCCAAGGTTAAAGAGTCTAAAATAATACCTAAAAACAAACCAAATATTAGCCCATTATTTGAACCATGAAGCATTGACCATGGCAATAACCAAAATAAAGGCCAATATGGCTGAATACCTAAAAAACCGAGCCAATTTGGATGCCATAAAAAAATAATTGGGATAAAAATAAAGCAAATTATGGATAAATTTTTCATAAAAAATTTATTCATTAAATTTTTTCTTTCAGAATCTGAACCCAATCTATTACGTGGGGTTTTGCCAAAAGTAATATTTTTGCAGTTTTCTTTGCCTTGAATGGCTTACCTACCGATTGGACAATACCAATCGGGATATTTGGAGGCAATAGAGTACTGGCAGGAGAAGATGAAACGAAATCTCCAACTTTTATATCGGCATCTTCTGAATATAGTATTAAGTTAGGATAATCATCTCCAGAACCAACTAATAGTCCATGAATTTGAATTCTATCTACCAATACGCCTACTTTACTTTCTGGAGAAGTTAATAATGTTACTGAAGAAGTAAATAAAGAAGTACTGTTTACTCGTCCTAATAAGCCACCCGGACCAATCACACTGCTACCAATTTCAACACCATCTTTTGAACCTTTATTTAATATTATTTGTCTCCACCAACTACCTGTTTTTCTAGAAATTACTGCAGCTGAAATTTTTTCACCATTAGTTGATTCTCTAAGATATAAAATCTCCCTCAATCTTCTATTATCCTTTTCTAGAAGCTTTATTTTTACAAGAGATTCTTGATCTAAACTCTTACGAATAACTTCTTTTTGAAATTGACCAGGCCAAAAAGGCTTTGAAATAAAATAATAAAGATCCTTATAAAGAGAACCTTTTGATATTCTTACAAAAACCAAAAATAAAAAGACTACGAACAATATCCAGTTTTTCTTTTTATGCCACCAACGACTAGTAGAAATTCGCCGGATATCAAACATATTTTTAATCTCTTATCGCATTCCTTATAAAATCTGGAGTATCAACAACTCTTTTAAGTTTTTTAAAGTCATCCAAGACCTCTCCACAACCATTAACTACGCATAGCAGGGGGTTTTCAGCTATGTGAGTAAAAATTCCCGTTTCATCGCTTACCAAATCATTAATGCCTCTTACTAAAGCCCCACCTCCTGCGAGCATAATTCCCCTATCAACAATATCTGCAGCAAGTTCAGGGGGGGTTCGTTCTAAGGTTCTTTTTACAGCTTCTACTATTTTGCTTAAAGGATCAGCCATTGCTTCTCTAATTTCTCCAGATGTCAAAGTAACTGACCTGGGCAGGCCAGACAAAAGATGTAAACCTCTGACTTCTAGGGAAGTTTTATCAAAATCATCATCTGGAAATGCAGATCCAATTTTGATCTTAATATCTTCTGAAGTTCTCTCACCAACAACTAAATTATGAACTTTTTTAAGATAGAGAGCAATTGACTCATTGATCTCATCACCAGCTATTCGAACGGACTCACTTAATACAGTCCCGCCAAGACTTAAAACTGCAACCTCGGTAGTACCTCCACCAATATCAACAATCATTGTTCCAATTGGCTCAGTTACTGGTAATGATGCTCCTATTGCCGCTGCCACAGGTTCGTCAATTAAGTGAACTTCTCTAGCTCCGGCTAATCCAGCTTCTCTCACTGCTCTTCGCTCAACACTAGTAACGCCGCTTGGTATACCAATAACTATTCTGGGAGCTAATAAACCTTTCCCTTCGTTACATTTTTGAATAAATGTTTTTATCATTTGCTCTGCCGCATCAAAATCTGCAATAACCCCATCTCTTAAAGGTCTTACAGCTCTTATATTTCCAGGAGTCCTTCCAAGCATTAACTTTGCTTCTTTACCAACTGCTAATGGCACCCCTTCTTCTAAATCCATAGCTACCACAGAAGGCTCTTGTAAAACAACTCCCTTCCCTGATACATGAATAAGAGTATTGGCAGTTCCCAAATCTATGCCAATGTCTCTAGAAAATTTAAATCTGTTAAAAATCACGTTAAATAAATCTTTTTTTAAATAATATCTCTATTTTTTGTTTAGCTCTCATAATTATCTCACTTAGTTATGAATAGCACGCAAAACTTTGAGCAAAAACTGAAAATATGAGTAGTATAAAAAAAAATTATTTATGGAAATTAACACTATCAACCTAGTTGGCAGAGCTGGTAGAGAGCCAGATGTCAGATATTTTGAATCAGGTAGTATCGTAGCAAATTTTACTCTTGCAGTTAACAGAAGAAGCAGAGATGAAGAGCCAGACTGGTTTAACTTAGAGATATGGGGCAAACAAGCCCAAATAGCGGCAGATTATGTAAAAAAAGGGTCTTTAATTGGAATTACAGGAAGCTTTAAAATAGATAGTTGGAAAGATAAAAATACTGGCGAAGATAGATTCAAACCAGTTGTTAGAGTAGATAGACTAAATTTACTAAGCTCACGTAAAGAGTCTGAAGTTAACCAATATTCAAATAATAATAACCCATCTGACATCCCTTTCTAAGCCCTATTTTTTTTAATGAATCTAATAAGTAGTTTTATTAGAAAATACGAGAAAATTAGAACTAAAATTGGCTTTATAACATATTCGATCTGATCTAAATAAGTTTCAATGATTGGATAATTTTCACCAAATAAGTAGCCAGCATATGTTAAAAATGCTACCCATATAAAACTGCCAAAAGTGGTCCAAATCAAAAATTTTCTTAGTGGCATAAGCTCTATGCCAGCAGGAACTGAGATTAAAGTTCTTATACCTGGCACTAATCTTCCCCAAAAAACTAAAGGAACCCCATATCTTTCAAACCACCTTTTACTTTTAATTAAATCATTAGGCGAAATTCCTAAATATTTTCCTTTTTTTTCTAAAAAAATTGTAAGTCTTTTTTCATTCACTAATCTTCCAAAATAATACCAAGGTAAAGATCCAAGAATCGTTCCAAGTAAACCCCAGAATACTAAAATATAGAAATTTAATTTTTGTTGATATACAAAAAACCCTCCCAAGGGCATTATTATTTCTGATGGGATTGGGGGAATTATATTTTCTAAAAACATAGCCAAACAAATAGTGAGGTATGCAATTGTTGTATTCTTCTCCACAGCCAAACTTATATAGTCAGGAATTGAAGTCAGAAAATTTATTAAAGCTATATTCAAACTTAATATCTATATAGATCTGGTTTATAAGGTCCCTCAACAGAAACATTAATATAATCTGCTTGTTCTTTAGTTAATTTCGTTAATTTTGCACCAATTTTATCTAAATGTAATCTAGCTACCATTTCATCTAAATGTTTTGGTAAGACATAAACCTCCTTAGAATATTCTTCTGACTTATTAAAAAGTTCAATTTGAGCTAATACTTGATTAGTAAAAGAATTACTCATAACAAAACTTGGATGTCCAGTAGCGCAGCCTAAGTTGACTAATCTACCTTCAGCTAAAAGAATAATTTTATTTCCACTCGGTAAAGTGATGTGATCAACCTGAGGCTTAATATTTTCCCATTGATAATTTTTCAACGAAGCTACATCAATTTCATTATCAAAATGTCCAATATTGCAAACTATGGCCTCATCCTTCATCTTGAGAAGATTTTCATGGGTTATTACCTGGTAGTTACCAGTGGCAGTAACAAATATATCTATATCTTCGACAACATCATCCAGAGTTACCACGCTATAACCTTCCATTGCCGCTTGAAGTGCACAAATTGGATCAACCTCAGCAACTTTTACGATCGCACCAAGTCCCCTTAGAGATTGGGCCGAACCTTTTCCTACATCTCCAAAACCCATTACTAAAGCAACCTTCCCAGCAATCATCACATCAGTTGCACGCTTTATACTGTCAACTAGAGATTCTCGGCAGCCATATAAATTATCAAATTTGCTCTTAGTTACTGAATCATTAACGTTAATAGCAGGGAAAGGTAAAGCATTTTGCTTTTGGAGTTGATAAAGTCTTGCAACTCCGGTTGTAGTTTCTTCAGTGACACCAATGATATTACTCTTTATTCTGGAGTAGAAGTCACTATCATTTACCAATTTAGACTTAATAGAATTGAATAAAGCAATTTCTTCTTCATTACCAGGATTATCTAAAACAGATAAATCTTTTTCTGCTTTACTACCAAGTATCAATAAGCCAGTTGCATCTCCCCCGTCATCAAGAATCATGTTGGGAGAGTCTGAACCCCAATCAAGGATGTAGTGGGTATACTGCCAGTATTCATCAAGGCTCTCACCTTTTTTTGCGTATACAGAAATTCCCTGATTTGCGATAGCCGCAGCTGCATGATCTTGAGTTGAAAAAATATTGCATGAAGCCCATTTCACTTCTGCACCAAGATCAACAAGAGTTTCTATTAGCACTGCTGTCTGAATAGTCATATGAAGACTTCCAGCGATTTTTGCACCTTTAAGTGGCTTTTCAGATTGATATTTATCTCTAAGTGCCATTAATCCTGGCATTTCTGTTTCGGCAATTTTAATTTCTTTACGGCCAAAATCTGATAAGGTAATATCAGCAATTACGTAATTTGGTATGGAAGTTTTAACTGAATTTGCGATAACCATATTTAGGAATTCTTTTTCTATTAAACTATAAATGATTTTTGTGTAATTTTGTGTTTGTTGAGAATTTAGAAGAGACTTTAAATTTAGGAAAAAAACTCTCACACAAATTAAATCCCCAATCAATTGTTTTATTAAAGGGTCCAATTGGGGCCGGGAAAACTTCATTCGTGCAAGGCATTGCCAAAGGGCTTTCTATCTCTGAGGACATTACAAGCCCTACATTTGCCTTATCGCATCACTATAACTCTGGAAAAATTCCGCTAATTCACCTTGATTTATACAGGTTAAAAGATGTTTCTTCTGCAAAAGAAGTTTTTTTTTCAGAAGAAGAAGAGGCCGTGCAAAGCCAAGCTATTTTAGTTATTGAATGGCCGGAATTAATAGAACCAGTTATTGAAAATTTCTGGAAAATAGAAATTAGTTATGCAAAAAATTATGGAAGACACTATGAAATAAGAGATCCTAAAAATTTGTTGACTGTCTCATAATATGGCTGTTGCTCGATGGCGCCTTCACCAAGACAAGTTAATAATCCACAAACACCTGCAAACTTGATGCAATCTTCTATCTCTAGTTCATTTGAAGGATAGCCGGAAGAAATTAATTTTGAAATTAAGCCCGCAAGAAAAGCATCGCCTGCGCCAGTTGTATCGACAATTTTTTGTGAAGTAGGAGTTTCGCTTATTCCCTGCAATCCATTGATATACCATGCAATGGGATCTTTTCCATTAGTTATTATTACATCTGGGCTATTAGATATTTGTTGAGATATTAGCGAGGGATTTTCATTATCAAAAAACAAAGTTGCTTCCTCCTTGGCAAGTTTTAAAACATTTGCATGATTTAAAAATTTCTTAATTAAATTAACTCTTGCAGATTTACTAATTCCTGATGAAAAACTTGAATGATCCCAAAAGACTTCTCTCCAATTCAAATCAATAACTATTTTTACTTCAAATTTTTTAGCCCGTTCAAGGAGAAAAAAGATTGTCTCTGTTGATATTGGAGATGATAATAAGATCGTTCCGGTAACCAAATATTTTGTTTCTAGGAAAGATTTCTCCAATTTTAAAATGTCTTTTTCGATTAATTTCTTACTAAGAACTTCGTCTGCAAAGCATGATTGAGAAGTTTTTTCAAAGCCTGAAAAAAAACGATCTCCAAATTGATCTCTATCTACATTAACTACACGAGTAGACAGATCATTATCTAATTGCAAAAAATCTAGATTAACATCCAATTCATTAAGTAGCATGATAAATTTTTTTCCAAAATCATCACTTCCCAAACGTCCAATAAATGTAGAATCTATTTTTAATTTTCTTAATGCACAAGCTACATTAGCAGGGGCACCACCAAAAAAATTTGTAAATCCTTGATTTGACTTATTTCTAATTCTATCTATTAAAGCCTCTCCAACACATATGACCTTATTCTTTTTCATAAAGTGAACCCTTTTTCTTAACTAAGAATAATTTATAAAAAAACGAATATTTTTTTTTTGAATTAAAGTTTAATTAACCACATATTCATAGTGTCTTTAAATAAATCTGAAACTTGGAAATGGAAAAATTGGGAAATTTCTTGGTCTTTGTCAAAAAACTCTACTTTCAAAAATAATATAAATATTTTATTAATACATGGATTTGGAGCATCAAAACAACATTGGAGACATAATCAAGACTTTCTTGGCAAAGTTTTTAATTGTTACTCAATTGACTTACTAGGATTCGGAGAAAGCAGTCAGCCTTGCGCTTTATTAAATTATGAACCTCACAAAGAAAATTCAATTAAATATTCATTTGACTTGTGGAGTCATCAAATATCAACATTTTGTTCGGAAGTAATAAAATCTCCCGTTTACTTGATAGGGAATTCAATTGGTGGAGTTATTGCGCTTAAAGCCGCTGAGATTCTTAAAGAAAATTGTAAGGGCATCATTTTGATTGATTGTGCTCAAAGAACTATGGATGACAAACGTTTAAAAAAAAGTGATATTTTGATGAATTTACTGAGGCCGGTTTTAAAAACGTTGGTAAGGCAAAGAATTATTAGCAATACACTTTTTACAAGAGCTGCAAATCCAAAAGTTATAAAAAAAATTCTTACACAAGCTTACCCCTCGGGAAAAAATATCGATAAAGAATTAATTGAAATACTTTATCAACCGTCTAAAAGGACAAACTCGAAAGAAGCATTTCGTGGCTTTATTAACTTATTTGATGACTATCTTGCTACAGACCTTTTCGATAGAATTAATGCTCCAATCCAATTAATATGGGGTGAAAAAGATCCTTGGGAATCTTTAAGTGAAGCACAGGATTGGGAAAAAAAATTCAGTAATATCAAAAGATTAGACATTATAAAAGGTGCTGGACATTGTCCTCATGATGAAGAACCAGAAGAAACAAATAAGTTAATATGTGAATTTCTTCATGAAACAAAATAGGCTTCTACATTGTCACTGAGTCTCCTTAAACCTCTTAATCCATCTCTTTCAAGGTTTCTCACTCGATCTCTACTGATACCTAAAACTCTTCCTATGCCTGTAAGAGACATTGGCTCATCACCATCCATTCCGTATCTCATTCTCAATACTCTACATTGCAAATCTGGTAATTGATGCAACAGAGAATGAAGATCGCCTCTCATACAATCCATCTCTATTTGTTCATCTGGCAAATCCTCACCGCCTGCTAATAAGTCTAATAGAACAGTATCTTCACCGTCACCAACTTTTGTTTCAAGACTAACTGGCTGCCCAGCTTTGCACATCAAATCTTTTACATCTTCTTCAGGAAGCTCTACATATTTAGCAAGTTCGCTAATTGTTGGAGTCCTAGACATTTCTTGACTCAACTCTCTTTGCCCTTTTTTTAACTTATTCAACATTTCTGTAATGTGTATTGGTAGCCTTATTGCCCTACTTTTCTCAGCAATGGCTCTAGTAATACCTTGTCTAATCCACCAATATGCATAAGTTGAAAACTTATAACCTCTAGCTGGGTCAAATTTTTCTACTCCTCTAACAAGTCCTATCGTTCCTTCTTGAATTAAATCTAATAGTTCCATATTTCTTTTAGTATATTTTTTTGCGACGCTAACAACTAACCTTAAATTAGCTGCAACCATTCTTTCTTTAGCTCTCTGTCCAGCTCTTAATCTTTTTTTTACTGTAGAGGTAGACAGATTTACTTTTTTTGCTAATTCCTCAATACTGGGCTTATCTCCTGTTAATTCAATAATTTCTAATTCTGCTCTTTCGACTTGCATATATTCTTGTACCTGCCTACCAAGAGTAATTTCTTGTTCATGAGATAATAAAGGAACTCTACCTATGTCCCTTAAATAAGATCTGACAAGATCAACATCGTTGCTGGCCTTTAAACTTGATATTGTCGCTAATTTATTCTCACTTAATGCTTCAGTAGACATGAAAGTTGAATGTTGTTTTGTAAACAATACCATTAAGAAATGTAAAGTTAAACAAAAAAATCCACAATTTAACAAAAATGAGAATAAATACCTAGTGGATTTCTGTTTATGAAGAGCTTAATAACCATTTTGCAGTATTTAGATAAATAAATACACCTGCAATATCAGTAACTGTTGTTATGAAGGGAGAGGACATTAAAGCCGGATCCAATTTCATTCTGTCAAACAACAAAGGGAGTATAGCGCCAGTTGCAGCAGCTAAAGTCGTTATCGATATTAAACTTATTCCAACAGCGAAGGCTATTAAAGGTCCCTCTCCTTGCCACCAAGCAAAGGGAAATACTACTAGCATCATCAAAACCCCTAAAATAGCCCCTGTTATCGCTTCTTTAACTACTGACCTTATTGCACCAAGAGATTTCAATTTTTGAGTACTTAAGCCTCTAATTACAACCGTTGAACTTTGAGCACCAACATTGCCTCCAGTACCTATAAGGAGGGGTATAAATGCAGCTAGTAAAACTACATCTTTCAATATTTGATCATTCATCGCTATAACTTTTGTTGTCAAACCATTTGCCAATACCAAAATTAACAACCACAAAATTCTTCGACGAGCTATCGTAAAAAGATTACTTTGGAAATAATCATCCTCATCTCCAGGTTGAACTGCTCCCGCCGCGTAGATATCTCTTGTTGCTTCTTGCTCTATTACATCAATTAAGTCATCGACAGTTACTATGCCTACCAGCCTTTTTTCTTTATCTACAACAGGGAGCGCTAAAAAATCATATCTTTGTATAGCTCTCGCGACCTCCTCTTGATTCGTATTAGTAGAAATATTAACTACATCTCTTGTCATGACATCTCCAATTGGTTTAGAAGGATCAGCAGTTACAAGATCTCTTAAAGAAAGAATACCCGTTAAGTGCCTTTCTTTATCCGTCACGTATAAACTATAAATAGTTTCTGTAAACGGAGCTCGTTTTCTAACTAAAGAAAGAGCCTCAGCTGCTGTTTGCATCTCCTTAAGGTCTATAAATTCAGTTGTCATTAATCTTCCAGCAGTTTCAGGCTCATATCCAAGTAGTTCAGCTGTCACTTTTCTTTCACCAGGACTAAGAGCAGACAAAAATTTTCTTACAACTTTCGCTGGTAATTCATCAAAGAGTTGAACCCTATCATCAGGAGACATTTTTTCAACGATTTCTAAAACTTCTCCTGAACGAAGTCTGTCTAATAAAGTTTGCTGAACTATTGGATCTAAATATTCATAAACCTCAATTGCCTCATTTTTTTTTAACAATCGAAATGCCAATGCCTGCAATATTAATGGAAGGCTTCCAATAGCATCTGCAATATCAACTGGTTGAGAAGGTTCTAAAAGTAACTTTGCCTCATCATAATTTCCTGCCACAAGCAATTTTTCAAGTTGAATAGTAATATTTTCTTGAGTGCTCAAGTCTGAAGGTAAGGATGTAACAGGTTCAAGATTATTGTCATTCATGTATATAATTCCTCATCAAAGTAACAACACTATTATATGAAATTTAAGTAAATTTTCTACTTATCCAGAACCCAAAATACATTGTTAATAAGTTTAAGATAATAATTAAATTAAAAAAAATTATAAACTTTATCCAACTTCCTTGATTCAAAACTTTGAATAAAAAATATATAAATCCGCTAAAGGATGTAAAGCAAGAAAAAAAACCACTGAATAAAATCTTTTCGCTTGAGTAACTTAATCTTTTGCTAATAAAAAAACCAACGAAAAATGATCCAAGTATGGATATAAGAAAGTTATTATCTATATATAATCTAAAAAAAGTACCTAAATAACCAGCTAAAAATAAACAAATTAAGCCTTTTAATTTCACTTTAAAAAAATTGAACAAAAAAGTAACCTAAATAAAAAAAAAGAAATGAAATCATAATTACTTCTATATAGTGAAAAAATAAACGCATAAATTTCCTCTTTTGAAATAAAACAAATAGTTGATATATAAACGAAGAAAAAGTACTAAAACAACCTAAAAAACCACTGTAAAATAACAAAAAAGTGGGGTTACTAGTAAAATTTAATGCTACAAAAATTCCCAAAAAAAATGATGCTATGAAATTTACTATTGAAGTACTTTGTATATTAAATCCTATAATAATTTTGAAATTATTTTGTATAAATATTCTAAGTATTAATCCCAAGGTACTTCCTAAGAAAACAAAACTTATAGAGGTAAATTCCAAGGTTTACATTTTTATCCAGCCCTTTGTGATCTTATTAGGATCGTCTAATAATTTATTAGAACCTAATTCTACCCTAACCCAAATTTCATTTTCGCTTACTTTCCAATTACGCAAAATTGATAAAGTTGTACCTCCATTAAGAACTAATAATTCTTTAGAGTTAATCTCAGGAAAAGAATAAAGAGAAGTATTGCAACTCAAAATGATTTCTTTTGTATTATTGGAAAGCTTATTTTGATTTAAACATTTTTGTATTCCTCCAGCAGGTAATGTAATTGGAGCAATTAAGGCAAAAGTAATTAAGCAAAAATTCTTAAGGAGATTATTAATCATATATCTAAAGTTGCCATATCTAAGTTGCTACTATGGGTTTCAATAAACTCTCTTCTTGGTGCAACTTTATCTCCCATTAAAATATTAAATATTCTGTCAGCTTCTAGCGCATCTTCGATTTCAACTCTTTTCATCATCCTAGTTTGAGGATTCATAGTTGTATCCCACAATTGTTTTGGCATCATCTCACCTAATCCCTTAAATCTTTGGATATTATAATTTGCATTTTCTCCAAAACCTGCAATTGTATCCTTCAATTGAATCTCGTTATAACAGTATTTATGATTTTTACCTCTCTCCACTTTATATAAAGGAGGACAAGCAATATATATAAAACCTCTTTCAACTAGTTCTCTTTGATATCTATAAAAAAATGTCAGTAATAAAGTTCTTATATGAGCTCCATCAACATCAGCATCAGTCATAATTACAACTCTGTGATATCTTAAAGAGCTAACGTCAAACTCTTCTCCTTTTATTCCTAATCCGAGAGCTGTTATTAGTGATTGAATTTCAGTATTTTTATATATTTTAGTATCATCTGTTTTTTCTATATTAAGGATTTTACCCCTGAGAGGCAGAATAGCTTGAAAATTTCTATCTCTTCCTTGTTTCGCAGAACCTCCAGCAGAATCTCCCTCAACGATATAAATTTCTGATTCTGAGGGATCTCTAGAACTACAATCTGCTAATTTACCTGGCAAAGTTGAACTTTCAAGAACACTTTTTCTTCGCACTAATTCCCTAGCCCTTCTTGCAGCTTCTGCTGCATTAAATGATTGAATTGCTTTTTCAAGAATTAAGTCTAAAACACCTGGATTGAATTCCATATATTTTGTAAGAGCATCCCCAATAAGAGAATCAACAATTCCTCTTACTTCAGTATTCCCTAATTTTGTTTTTGTTTGTCCTTCAAATTCGGGATCTGGAACTTTAACAGATAAAACTACTGTCAAACCCTCTCTAATATTTTCGCCTGCTAAATTTTTTTCAATATCTTTTCTTTTACCTCTCTTTTTTGCAAGATTATTGAATGTTCTCGTCAAGACTGTCTTTAATCCTTCTATATGAGTTCCTCCATCAATAGTTCTAATATTATTAGCAAAACCTAAAATATTATCAGAATATACATCTGAACACCATTGCAGAGCTGCTTCTACGTAAACGTTTTCTTTCTGTGAGTCAACATAAATAATCTCAGGATGAATAGATTCCTTTTCTGCATTCATGTATTGAACATATTCTTTAATACCTCCTTGATATAAGTAAATTTCTTCTTTGAAAGAACCATCTGACAATTTATTTCTCTCATCTCTAAAAACAATTTTTACTCCACCATTAAGATAAGCTAATTCTCTTAATCTAGATGAAAGAAGATTATATTCAAATTCAATTCCTCCAGAAAAAATTGTTATGTCAGGTTTGAAAGAAATAGTAGTTCCTTTCTTTAAAGGTTTTGTAGTTTGCTTCTGAGTTTCCAATTCCCCCTTTGATACACCTTTTTCAAATCTTTGATTAAACTCACTGCCATCCCTATATACAGTTACATTAACCCATTCGCTCAAAGCATTAACTACAGATATTCCTACTCCATGTAAGCCACCCGAAACTTTATACCCACCACTTCCAAATTTACCTCCCGCATGAAGAACAGTTAATACAGTTTCTAAGGCACTTTTACCTGTCCTTGGATGAATATCTGTTGGAATTCCTCGTCCATTATCAGATATTGAGGCTGATCCATCTGCTCTAAGAACTATTTCTATATGATCGCAATGTCCTGCTAGTGCTTCATCAACAGAGTTATCAACGACCTCATAAACTAGATGATGCAAACCTCTAGGACCTGTAGAACCTATATACATCCCAGGGCGTTTACGGACAGGTTCTAAACCTTCTAAAACCTGAATCTGTTCCGCACCATAGTCATTTGAGATTTTATTAGATCTTTTGTCCTCACTCATTTAATATAAAAAAAAACATTAAACTTTTAAAATGTTATTTTAAAAGTACTTTCATTAAACTTACCACCGCAATAAAAGAAAGGCTCGAAGTATATGAAAAATTTAATTACTTTAATTATATAGCTATTAGATTTTTCTTCAGAAATTCATATGTCTTCTTATAAACCTCATGTAATAGTTCTAATTGGACCAACTGCAAGTGGCAAAACAGAATTAGCTATTGAGATTGCGGAATATTTCAAAACTCATATACATAATATCGATTCAAGACAAATTTATAAGTCTATGGATATTGGCACAGCTAAACCATCTAAGAATCAACAAAAAAAAATAAAGCATTTCCTGATAGATATTGAAGAGCCTATCAATCCAATGAACGTTAAACAATTTCAAAAAATTGCTCAAGAATCATTAAAAAAAGAAATTAAAAAAAATAAATTACCTTTTCTTGTTGGAGGAAGTGGTTTGTATATGAATTCAATAACAAAAGGGTTTTTTGTACCAGATGTCCCTCCGCAAAAAAATTTAAGAAAGCAATTAGAAGAACTTGGGCAGACAAAATGTTGGGAACTTTTAAAAACTTGTGATCCAATATCAGCAAAAAACATAAATTTTGCTGATCACATTAGAACAATAAGAGCTTTAGAAGTGTTTTATGTAACAGGGAATCCTTTATCAATTCAAAAAAGTCAAAAACCACCTGATTGGAAAATATTAGAACTGGGATTAGATAGAGACAATTTAAAAGAAAGAATTTTACAAAGAACAAAAAATATGTTCTTATCTGGAATTATTGATGAGACGAAACAAATTATTTCTCAATATGGATCTGAATTGCCCATGTTAGAAACCATTGGTTACCGTGAAGCAAGAAATGTTTTGAATGATAATTTAACGATTGAAAAGGCTATTGAACTAACTAGTACAAAAACGATTCAATTTTCCAAAAGGCAAAAAACATGGTTTCGTAATAAAAATAATCCTATTTGGCTTAATAACAAAAACCTGCTAAAAGATGCAATAATTAAAATAGAGTCTTTTTTAGGCTAACTTTACAAAATAATAGATTTCATTCATCATCCAATCAATTTATTAATTTAACTGAATGCCACCACGCCCACGCTTTGACCGCCGCACTCCTGTTAGAGAGCTCCCTAACATTAATGAAAGAATCAACTACTCCCAGCTGAGAGTAGTTGATTCAGATGGAAAGCAACTAGGTGTCATAGATAGATTGAAAGCATTAGAAATAGCCTCACAACGAGAACTGGATTTAGTTTTGGTGAGCGAAAAAGCTAATCCTCCTGTATGTAGAATCATGGATTATGGAAAATATAAATTTGAACAAGAGAAAAAAGCAAAAGAAGCAAGAAAGAAATCTCACCAAACAGAAGTTAAAGAAGTAAAAATGAGATATAAAATTGACAAGCATGATTATGACGTACGAATAGGCCAAGCTACTAAATTCTTGAAATCGGGAGATAAAGTAAAGTGCACTGTAATTTTTCGTGGTAGAGAGATTCAACACTCAAATTTAGCTGAAACACTTCTTTTAAAAATGGCTGATGATTTGGAAGAACAATCAGAAGTCCAGCAAAAACCCAAAAGAGAGGGAAGAAACATGATTATGTTCTTAAGCCCTAGAAAAACTCCTTTGATCAAAAAAGAGGCCGATTAAGCATTTATTATCTAAAAAGTATGACGAATGTTAAAGTGTCACTATAGATCAAAATAAATTAATCAGGATTTTTCTAAAGTGAGATTTCATATTCAACAAGAAAGTGATATCACAGCATCTACACAGCTTTATAATCAAATTTGCTTTGCAATAGCATCGAGACATTATCCTCCAGGTCATAGACTACCTAGTACAAGGCAACTTGCGATGCAGACTGGACTGCATCGAAATACTATAAGCAAAGTTTACAGACAACTTGAAATAGATGGAGTTGTTGAAGCGATGGCTGGATCAGGTATTTATGTAAGAGATAATCTTACTAATAGAGAGTTAAAAAGATCAGTTTACTCAAAAAATAAAATAATCAAACCGCCAAATCAAGAAGCGAAGAAGTCTATTGATAACTTCATAAATCTTGGCTGCACTTTACAAGAAACTAGAGAAATATTAACCAATGAAATTGATTGGCGTATTAAATGCGGAGCAAAAATTATAGTCAGTACTCCAAGAGAGGATATAGGCGCTTCAATGTTAATAGCAGAAGACCTCTCTCCAAAAATTAATGTACCAGTTGAAGTTGTTCCTATGGAAGAATTAGATAAAGTTCTAATTAATTCAAATAATGGTACTATCGTCACAAGTAGATATTTTTTACAGCCTCTAGAAAAAGTTGCTAAGCGACATGGTATTCGAGCTATTGCAGTTGACTTAAGCGACTTTCAAAAGGAATTAAAAATTCTGAAAGAATTAAATGCTGGAAATTGTGTAGGTATAGTTAGCATTAGCCCCGGTTTATTGAGGGCAGCAGAAGTTATCATACACAGCATGCGAGGTAGTGAATTAATTCTTATGACTGCAATCTCGGATAATAATAGTAGATTACTATCCCTCTTAAAGACTTCAAATTATATAGTATGTGATGGTCCGAGCTTATCTGTTGTAGAAAACGCATTATTAAAAAATCGCTCCCAACTGATGCGATTACCGCAAATTATATGCGCTAAAAATTATTTGAGTATCGAAACAATTAATCAATTAAAAAAAGAAATAGGAGTTATTAATTAGAACATGATGCTAAGAACATTAAAATCAGATATTGAAATTATCAAAGAGAGGGATCCTGCCGCTAGAGGAATCTTAGAAATTTTTCTTTGTTACCCAGGCTTTCAATCAATAGTTATTCATAGATTTACTCATAAATTATGGCAATTAAAAATTCCTTTAATTCCACGTCTTTTGAGTCATTTTAATAGGCTAGCAACAGGTATTGAAATCCATCCAGGAGCAAAAATAGGCAAAAGGGTATTCATAGACCATGGAATGGGCGTTGTGATTGGTGAAACAGCTGTAATAGGGAATAATTGTCTGCTTTATCAGGGAGTAACACTAGGAGGCACTGGCAAAAGTCATGGAAAAAGACACCCAACTTTGAAAGAAAATGTTGTTGTTGGAGCAGGTGCAAAAGTTCTTGGATCTATAACGGTAGGTTCTAATACTCGTATTGGTGCGGGTTCAGTTGTTGTTAGGAATGTAGAAGAAAATAGCACTGTAGTTGGAGTTCCTGGTAGAGTAGTCCATCAAAGCGGTGTCAAAGTAAATCCATTAGCTCACTCTGCCTTACCAGATGCAGAAGCTAATGTGATAAAAAATTTAATGGACAGGATAGACTCACTTGAAAATGAAATTCTTAAATTACAAAAAACTCTCCAATGTCTTGCTAACTCAGAATCTATTGATATTTCTAAACTCGGTGATTCCCAAAATATTAAAGATAAAGAAATTTTTGAATTTCTTGGCGATAATTAAACCTTATTTTTATCATCTACCTCAGTTTTAGGTTGAAACATAAACATTGAATAAATAACATTTCTTCTCATATTTGTCATCATTTCGAGAAACATATCATATCCTTCATTTTTATATTCGATTAGAGGATCTTTTTGGCCATAACCTCTTAATCCAACAGATTCTCTAAGGGAATCCATGGATTGAAGATGTTCTCTCCACAAATTATCAATTTGCTGCAAAATGAAAAATCTTTCAGCTTCTCTCATTAATCCTGGACGAATCTTTTCTATTTGTGATTCCTTTAAATCATAAGCTATTCTTAATTGCTCTTGAAGATAGTTTTTTAATTCTTCTATTGACAGTAAATTAATATCATCAGCCTTAAGATCATCTAATAAATATATAAATTCTTTGACTTTAGAAATTAATTGATCAATATTCCATTCTTCAGGAGGAAGATCAGGATTAATATAAGCCTCTACAATTTCACTCATTGTTCTTTCCCCATAACCAATTACTTGTTGTTTTAAGTCAATTCCTTTCAAGACTCTAAGTCTTTCGCCATAAACTGCTTTTCTTTGATTATTCATTACTTCGTCATATTCAAACACTTGTTTTCTAATATCGTAATAGTAAGTTTCAACTTTCTTTTGAGCACTTTCTAGAGACCTAGTGAGCATTCCTGACTCAATAGGCATATCTTCATCAACCCTAAATGCATTCATTAGACTTGCTACCCTATCACCTCCAAAAATCCTTAGCAAATTATCTTCTAAAGATAAAAAGAATCTTGTACTTCCAAGATCACCTTGTCTTCCAGCTCTACCTCTAAGTTGATTATCAACTCTTCTTGATTCATGTCTCTCAGTACCAATGACATGTAAGCCGCCAGCTTCTCTTACTTTTTCTTCTTCATGGATCAAAACTTTTTCATATTCTTCTTTTACATCCGATAATGATTCTCTTAAAAGTTTAATCAAGTCATCCTCAGTTGGTGCTTTTTCTGCAGCTGTAGCTATCCTGTCATCTAGTTCCAAAACAGAAAGTTGTCTATCTCCCCAATTTTTTACAAGTTCATTAGATAAAAAAGTGAGTTTCTTTTCAATTTCTTCATCAAGCTTGCAAGGGAAAAGACTATTTGAAGAGTTTGGGATTTTCTTTTTAAAATTTAAGTCTTCTTTTGAAGAAAAGCCGCTCTTAGACTTTAAATTTTTTTGTTTAGGGATGGGTGGCTTATGCTCATTATCAGGTTTAACAAGAATAGGAACTAAAATTTCTTTTAACTTGAGTCTTGACATATAGTCACTATTACCGCCAAGAATTATATCTGTTCCCCTTCCAGCCATATTAGTCGCAATAGTCACTGCACCAGCTCTCCCTGCCTGAGCAACAATTTCCGCTTCACGTTCAACGTTCTCTGGCTTAGCATTTAACAAATTATGCGGAATTTTTTCTTCAGATAGTAGTGAACTTAATAACTCACTTTTTTCAACGCTTGTTGTACCGACTAAAACAGGTCTACCATCTCTATGAATTTGTGCAGTTTCTCTGGCAACGGCTTTCCATTTACCAATCTCTGTCTTAAATACTTGATCAGACCAATCTTGTCTCTTTCTTGTTTGATTTGTTGGTATAACTGTTGATTCTAATTTATAAGTTTTTTCGAATTCAACCTCCTCAGTTTTTGCAGTTCCCGTCATACCTGCCAGCCCGGGATATAGGAGAAAGAAATTCTGATAAGTAATGGATGCTAATGTTTGAGTCTCAGGCTGAATTTTAAGACTTTCTTTCGCTTCTATTGCCTGATGTTGTCCATCACTCCAACGTCTTCCAGGCATTACCCTACCAGTAAATTCATCCACTATCACAGCCTCATCGTTCTTAATAATATAATTTACATCTTTAATAAATAATTCTTTAGCTTTTAAAGCGTTAGTTATATAATGAGCCCAAGGATCTTGAGGATTATATAAATCATTAACTCCCAAATACTCTTCGCATTTTGCGAAACCCTGATCAGTTAAGATACAACTTCTCTGTTTTTCATCAACTTCATAATCGCCTTCTGGATCAATTCCATCTTTACTTAATTCTTTTGCTTTGACTAATACCAGAGATAATTCTGAAGCTTTTTGATATTTTTCTTGTGGTCTTTCAACTTGGCCAGAAATGATTAGAGGGGTTCTTGCTTCATCAATTAATATTGAATCAACCTCATCAATTACACAGTAATTGAATTTTCTTTGAACTACCTCATTAATATCTGTAGCCATATTATCTCTTAAATAATCAAATCCTAATTCTGAATTAGTGGCATAAGTTATATCACAATCATAATTTTTCTTTCTCTCAACTGGATTCATATCTTGCTGAATCAAACCAACGGATAAACCTAAAAAACGATGAACTTGTCCCATCCACTCTGCATCCCTTCTAGCTAAATAATCATTTACGGTAACAACATGAACACCTTTTCCAGTAAGAGCATTTAAATAACAAGGTAATGTTGCGACAAGAGTTTTTCCCTCTCCAGTTTTCATCTCAGCAATTTGACACTCGTTTAAAACCATCCCGCCTATTAACTGCACATCAAAATGTCTCATATCAAGAACACGTTTACTTGCTTCTCTTACTATTGCGAAGGCTTTAGGAAGAAATTCTTCCAAGAGTTCTTTTTGTTTTTTAAAATCTAATTCTGATGAAATCGTTGATTTAAGATTTTGAGTTTCTTTTCTAAGCTCATCATCAGTCAATTGAGAAATTTCTTCTTCTAAAAAATTTATCTCTTCCACTATTGGTTGATAGCGCTTTAACTTTCGTGTATTCGGATCTCCCAACAAAAGTTTTAGCATAAGTAAATTTCCTTCAGTAGTTTATTTTATTACAAACATTATAAATCAGTGCGTTACAACAGAATGAAGAAAAATGTTATCTCTTTATTTTATAGAAACGATCGATTAAGGTATTTAGATTAAAGTCATAAAAATAACCTAGCTGACATTACTTCTCAAAATCTTTTTAATAAATGAAAGAAATATCTCTAATTAAACATGCCAATGGAGCTTTAGGGTTAAGGGTTTTTGGATTAGGTCCTAATCTGAAACCCACGAACGGATTAATTAAGCTACAAAAATTATTAGATAACAATGCTTTCTGGGCAAAAAATAGAACAATTAATGATCTAAAAAAATGCCTTGCTAACAGTGATGTCATAATAAGTCTTTGGGTTGGTAAGGAAATAGTTGGTTTTGGAAGAGCTTTAACCGATGGGATTTATCGCGGAGTGCTTTGGGATATTGTTATAGATCAAAATCACCAAGGCCAAGGTTTTGGTACATTAATTGTAAAAAATCTTTTATCTTCAGAAAAAATTAAAAATACAAAAAAATTGTATTTAATGACTACAAATAAAAAATTATTTTATTCTCAAATTGATTTTAAAGAAGTTACTTCTCAAAATTTATTAATACGTGAAATATAAAGCACCTTGTTTCTAGAGAAACAAAATCAAGATACAAATTTACTATAAAGCCATCTTATAAAAGGTCCTAAAATAGGAACCGGCCCAAAAGTTGGTCCGCAAAAATCAAAGTAATCTCTGTGCTCTTTAATTAATCCATTTTCACCAAATAATAAACGAGTAGTTCCAGGATAAATAAATTCTTTACCCATAATTTTTAAACCCATTGTCCATTCAACAAATCCACAATCCCCAGTTATGGAAATTGCATGAGTTTCTAAAAAAACATCATCACATCTTTTAACTAGCTTTTCTTGAGCTTTAACATAAGAATCTAAGCCCTCTGTTTCCTGGGTTGGGTCTGTAAAAATAACATCCTCATTATAAAATTCAGCCCATTTTTGTTTTGTTGGTGCATCCTTACCATAAGGTTTAGTAAATAATCCCTTTAAATCCTCAATAGAAATTACTCTTGCCATTTCGAAATTTTTTAAGAATATCTTAAAAGATAAAAACTTTAAAAGCGGATGAAGAGATTCGAACTCTCGACATTCTCCTTGGCAAGGAGATGCTCTACCACTGAGCTACATCCGCATAACTTTTTTATTTTATCTCAAAGAAGGGATCAATGATAAAAATAATTAAATTTTTTCAATTAATTTAAATTTTTAATTAAGGATCCCATCTCAATTGCTTGTAAAGCATAATTCCAACCAAGATTATTTTTAATCCCTGCTCTTTCTAAAGCCTGCTGCATAGTATCAGTAGTTAAAACTCCAAAAATAATTGGAACATTATTTTCATTTGAAACTTGCGAAATACCTTTGCTCGCTTCAGATATAACGACATCATAGTGGGAAGTTTCACCACGGATCACAGCGCCAAGAGCAATGACAACGTCATAACTCTTTTTTTTCATGAGTGTTTTAGCTGCGATTGGTAATTCGAATGAACCAGGAACCCAAACTATATCTACTTGATCGCTTAATTCAGAAGTATCTAAACCATGTCTTTTTAAACAATCAAGACAACCAGATAAAATTTTATTTGTAATTAGATCATTAAATCTTGCTATTACAATCCCAACTTTTAAAGAAGAGGCATTAGTAAAAGAACCCTCAAAAATTGCCATTAAATTTACTTAGATATATTAATAGACTCTCACGAAAAGGTATTAAGTTCAAACTAATGAAGAAACTATCCCTGTAACAAAAACCAAAACAACCCAAACAGCAGCAATAGAATAAATTTTTCTCCTACTTTCTCGCTGTCCTTCCTCAGTAGAAGGTTGAGTCACATATAAAACGGGTACTCCAACTACCGCAATTAAAGAAGCAAATAAAAGAGCATTTACGAAAAAAAAGTTAACAGCCTGCATAATTTAATCTTAGGTTTCAAACATTATAAATACTATAATCTCATGAAAATGATAATTTTTAGAGAAAATTTACATACTTTAGCCACTATTAAATGCAAAAAAAAAAAATCTACCTAATATCTATTTAGGAATTAAAAAAGTATGCAAGAAGATACGATAATTCAAAAGAATTTATTTGCGATTGGTAATGATAATAATGAGCAAAAAGAAATAACAAAAATTCCAGAAGATTTATCTTTGGAAGATTTAAAAAAAGAATCGCAAAAAAGGCCCAGACAAAGAAAAAATTCAACTAATTTAATAAATAAATTCAAGACTGATTTAATTTCAAATAACAAAAATGTTTGCATCAATGAAGAATCTTATAGCTATAAAACAGTTTCAAAACTGAAATTAACTCCTGTAATGAAGCATTATGTAACTCTAAAAGAAGAAAATAAGGATAGGTTATTACTTTATAGATTAGGAGATTTTTTTGAATGTTTTTTTGAGGACGCTGTATTAATATCTAACCTTTTAGAAATAACTCTTACCAGTAAAGATGCTGGCAAAGAGATTGGCAAGATCCCTATGGCAGGGGTTCCCCATCATGCAATGGAGAGATATTGTGCTGATTTAATTAAGAAAAATTATTCTGTTGTTATTTGCGATCAATTAGAAAAAAGTTCTGGAAATTATGGGACTCCAATTAAAAGAGGAATAACAAGAATAATTACTCCTGGAACTGTAATTGAAGAGGGGATGTTGATAGCAAAGAAAAATAATTGGATTTCTGCTATTTACTTATCAGAAGAAAACTCAGACGAATCTTATGAATGGGGTATATCAAAAGCTGATGTAAGCACAGGAGAATTAATAACTTTAGAAGGCCAATCTCTGACAAAACTATTTGATGAAATTATTAAATTAGATTCTTCAGAAATCATTGTAGGAAACAATGCAGTAAGAAATTTATTAATTAAAGGTAATAGTCAAATTACATATACTGTTTCTCAAGAGACTAATTTTGGAATTAATGAAGCAAATTATCTAATAAAAAATTATTTCCAAATTTCAAACCTAGAGGGAATAGGACTTAAAAATTTAAACAATGCAACTAGATCACTTGGAGGTTTATTAAATTATTTAGAAAAAATTAATCCTTCAAATTTAGATAAAGATTCTTCTTTAAAAATCTCATTAGACTTTCCACAAATCCAATATGGTCACAACAAATTAATTATTGATTATCAAACTCAAAAAAACTTAGAAATCAAAAATACACAAAGAGAAAACAATTATGTAGGTTCGCTGCTATGGAGTATTGATAGAACTTACACTTGCATGGGTGCAAGGTGTTTAAGAAGGTGGATAGATTCACCATTATTAAACGTTAATGAAATTTATAAAAGACAAAATATAATTACAAACTTTATTGAATCTAAAAAATTACGTACAGATACCCAAAATTTACTTAGAGCAATGGGGGATTTAGAAAGACTTGCAGGTAGAGCTTGTGCAGGTCATGCAAGTCCCAGAGACTTAATTGCAATATCTGAAGGTTTAAAAAAATTGCCTAGACTAAAATCCATAATTGAATTATTTAAATATAATCTCCCAGATTGGACTGATCAATTAAAAAATATTGATGAAGGACTCTTAAAATTAGCTGATACTATAAGTTTTAAACTAATAGATAATCCTCCTCTAAATATTAGTGAAGGAGGCATGATCCATGATGGTGTTGACAATATATTAGATGGTTTACGCAATTTAATGGATGATTACTCTGAGTGGCTAAATAAAGAGGAATTAAAAGAAAGGAAAATTAGCAAAATTTCAAACCTAAAAATTCAATTTCATAAAAATTTTGGTTATTACATTTCGATAAATAAGTCAAAAGTTAATTTAGCTCCACAACATTGGATCAAAAGGCAAACACTTACTAATGAAGAAAGGTATATCACTTCTGAAATTAAAAATAAAGAAAATAAGATTTTCCAAATAAAAAGTAGAGCTTCATCAAAAGAATATGAAATTTTCTGCGAATTAAGAAATATAGTTGCTGAAAAAACAAAACAAATAAGATCAATCGCAAAATCCATAGCATCGCTTGATGCACTGCTTGGTTTATCAATTACTTCAGTAGAAAACAATTTTATAAAACCTTCACTAATACCAATAAATGATTCAATGACAAAAAATAGTACAAAAATTATCGCAGGAAGAAATCCAATTGTAGAGCAATTGTTAAGTGATAAAAAGTTTGTAGCAAACGATATCTCTTTTGATGATAATCAAAAATTAATTATATTAACCGGTCCTAATGCAAGCGGAAAAAGTTGCTTTATAAGACAACTTGGTTTAATACAAATTCTTACACAAATTGGTAGCTTTGTTCCTGCTAATAATGCTGAAATTAAGATTGCAGATAGGATTTTCACAAGAATTGGGGCAGTTGATGATCAATCATCTGGACAATCAACATTTATGGTAGAAATGTCTGAAACTGCGTCAATTCTAAATCAGGCAACTTCTAACTCACTAGTTTTACTTGATGAGATAGGCAGAGGAACATCTACTTTTGATGGACTTTCAATTGCTTGGTCTGTAAGTGAATATCTTGCAAAACAAATTCAATGTAATACTATTTTTGCTACGCACTATCATGAGCTTAATTATTTAAAAAATTCAAATACGAATATACAAAATTTTCAAGTTTTAGTAGAACAAAATAATGATCAGCTAATTTTTAGCCACAGGATTGTTAAAGGGGGCTCAAACAAAAGCTATGGCATAGAAGCAGCTAAATTAGCAGGAGTTCCAAAAGAAGTTATAGAAAAAGCAAAATCAGTTTTAAATTCATTAGAAGAAAATAACAAATTAAATTATGATATTAAGTAGATTTTTGACATTTTTATAAAATAAATACTTTTTAAATAGTTTCCCTCAATAAGGCGTTGACCGCAGCAGCTGCCATGGCAGCACCTCCTCTAGTTGAATTCAAAACAATTCTAGGAAGATCGGTAGAAATTAGTTTGTTTTTGCTTTTCTCTACTCCAATAAATCCAACAGGCATTGCGATAATTAAACTTGGTAAATCTTTTGCATTCTCTAAAATATCAATTAAATAAGTTAACGCTGTAGGCGAACTGCCAATCGCTACAATAGGTGATTTGCTTCCAGAATTCATTGCGGATAACTCCTTCCAACCTTCACTTAAACCATATGCAGTTTTAGTTAAGTTTGTATTATTGTTTTTTCCAAACCACATTCTAGCGGTGAATACTTTATTGCTAGTGGTATTTTCTGCCATGGATTTTATTGCTGCTGCAGCCATATCAGTATCAGTTAAAATCGGGGCGCCATTTTTAAGTGCCTGAAGCCCTTTTTCGCAAGCACCTTCACTAAAATTTAAAAGATTTTGAACTGAAAAATCTCCTGAAGTATGGACTAATCTCTCTAACACTTTTTTTTCCAAATAATTTAGATCATTGGCTAATAAATGAGATCTTATGAATCTGATGCTTTCCAAAAAAATTGGATGATCTATTACCATTAAATTTAATTTGTGTTAGAAGTAATCATAGTTAATATATGGTTTTTATTGAGCGATTATGCCAATACAAATATTATGGGGTAATGATTTAAATGCTCAAGATACATTTATTCAAAAATTAATTGACAAGGAAGTATGCAAAGAATTGAAAGAAATAAACGTTACTAATTTAAATGGAGATGATGATGAGCAAGTCAATAAAGCTTTTGATGAAGTTCTTACACCTCCTTTTGGAGAGGGATACAGAATTGTTACATTAAAAAATAATCCAATTTTTACTGCCAAAAATGAGGATCTAAGAACTAAATTTGAGAAAATTCATGACAATATACCTCAAAATACTTATTTCATTTTACAAAATACAAAAAAACCAGACTCAAGACTAAAAAGTACTAAATTTTTACAAAAACTTATCAAAAATAATTTAGCTAAAGAAAAGTCATTTTCTTTACCGGAAATCTGGGACTATGAAGGACAAAAAAGATTTTTAGAAGATGCAGCAAATGAAATGAATATCAAAATTGATCAAAATGCAACTGAATTAATAATTGATTCAGTTGGTAATGATAGTTTTAAACTAATAAATGAATTAGCCAAAGCAAAAACATACCTTTCTGCAGTATCCAGTGATTCGAAGTCACAACTTTTTCTTAAAAGTATTGATGTAAAAAAAATATTTAGTGATCATCAATCCAATATTTTCAAAATCATTGATCTCCTCCTACAAAAAAATATTAATGAAAGCCTCATAGAAATAAATTATTCCTTACAGAAAGGAGAACCTGCTTTAAGACTAAATGCAGGTTTAATTAGTCAAATAAGAATTCATACCATTATAAAATTAGCAGTTAATTCAGGTTACGATAATGCAGAAAAGATTTGTAATCTTGCAGGAATTTCTAATCCAAAAAGAATTTTTTTTATTCGAAGAAAAGTCAAAAATGTATCTCAAGAATACTTAATAAATTTAATGAGTAACTTACTAGATATTGAATCATTACTAAAACAAGGTAATAATCCTATAAATGTTTTTACAGAGAAATTAATTAATTTAAGTTAACCAAATTATAAGTTTAAGAATTTACATTATGATTTAAATATGGCTTTACTAGTAAAAAAATTTGGCGGTACTTCTGTAGGTGATATTAAAAAAATTAAAAATATTGCAAGTAGCATCTGTCAAAGTAAAGAAGAAGGAAATGAAATTGTCGTAGTTGTCTCTGCAATGGGGCAAACTACAGATGATTTAAATTTTTTAGCAGAATCAATTAGTAAAAATCCTAATCGAAGAGAATTGGATATGCTTCTCTCCACTGGAGAGCAAATAACCATAGCTCTTCTCTCAATGGCATTAAACGAATACGGAATCCCTGCAATTTCAATGACCGGTAGCCAGGTTGGAATTATTACTGAATCAATTCATGGGAAAGCGAGAATTCTGGATATTAAAACAGAAAGGATCCAAAACTATATAAATCAGGGTTTTGTAGTTGTAGTGGCTGGATTTCAAGGAACAACATTAAGCCATACGGGTTCAATGGAAATTACAACTTTGGGTAGAGGTGGTTCAGATACTTCCGCAGTAGCTTTATCAACAGCTTTAGGAGCTGAGACGTGCGAAATTTACACAGACGTTCCAGGGGTTCTTACTACTGATCCAAGAATTGTTCCTAATGCAAAACTCTTAGATAAAATTAGCTGCGAGGAAATGCTTGAACTTGCAAGTGTCGGTGCTTCAGTTCTTCATCCAAGAGCAGTAGAAATTGCTCGCAATTATGGAATTAAATTGTGTGTCAAATCAAGCCAAAGCGAGTCAAGTGGGACTCTCCTAGAAAGTCAAATCCAACCTCTCCCACTAAAAAGAGGAAGCTTAGAATTAACAAAAACAGTCAATAGTCTTGAGGTATTAGAAAACCAAGCAGTATTCAGTCTCTCAAATATTCCTGATAGGCCTGGGATTGCTGCACAAATCTTTGAAAAACTTTCAGAAGCAAGTATTAGTGTAGATTTAATAATACAAGCGACTAATGATGGAAATAAAAATGATATTACATTTACTGTTAGTGAATTAGAAGTTAAAAAGACTGCAGAACAATGTGAACTTATAACTAGTCAATTAGGAGGAGAATATAACTTAAAAACAAACATGACTAAATTAAGTATTCAAGGAGCAGGCATTATGGGCAGACCAAGTATTTCAGCTGATTTATTTGATACTTTATCTCAAGCGAATATAAATGTCAGGTTAATAGCTACTAGTGAAATTAAAGTCAGCTGTGTAATTGAAATCAATAATATACCAAAAGCTATTAGATTTATTGCTGAGAAATTTAAGTTATCCGATACACAAATATTTGTTAATCCAATCAATGCAAAACAAGATCAACCTGAAGTAAGAGGAATTGCATTAGATAAAAACCAAGTTCAAGTAAGTTTTCGAAAACTGCCTGATCGTCCAGGAGTAGCAGCATCGATATGTTTAGCATTAGCTGAAAATAATTTACTTATCGATACTATCGTTCAGTCTGAAAGAATTTCCTCTTTAAAAACTAAGGATATTAGTCTTACAATGAATAAACAAGATAGAGAAAAAGCTAACTTAGTTTTTGAAGCCTTAACAAAAAAATTACCCGGATCATACATTGAAGATGGCCCTGCTATAGCCAAAGTAAGTACTGTAGGAGCGGGAATGGCATTTAAGGTTGGAACGGCTGGAAAAATATTTAGAGCATTGGCTGACCAAAATATCAATATTGAAATGATTGCCACAAGTGAAATTAGAACTTCGTGTATTGTCTTAGAAAAAGATTGTGACCGAGCAGTTAATGCGATTCATAATCATTTCGAATTAGAGAAATAAGTTTTTTTAGTTATTTCTTGCCAATTTTTGTCTTAATTTTTTGATTCTATCCCTCAAATTCGCTGCTTCTTCAAAATTTAGCTCTTTTGCAGCATCTTTCATCTTAATTTCTAACTTCTCAATTAAGTCAGGTAATTCTTCAAGCAAACATTGATTATCGCTGGTATTTAGAATCGCGTCCGTTTTGTTATTGACTATATTTATTAAATCTTTAGATAAACCACCAGCATCTAATTTTCTGGAAAGTTCTAGAAAAGATAATATTGAATTTTCTATTTTCTTACCAGCAGGTTTTGGAGTAATACCGTTGACTTGGTTGTATTTTTTTTGAATAGTTCTTCTTCTTTCAGTTTCAGAGATTGCTCTTTTCATTGAATCTGTAAAGTTATCTGCATAAAGTAAGGCAACTCCTTCAACATGTCTAGCAGCTCTTCCAATTGTTTGAATCAATGATCTTTCTGCCCTTAGAAAACCTTCTTTATCAGCATCTAAAATAGCTACTAAGGATACTTCAGGAAGATCTAGTCCCTCTCTTAATAAATTAACTCCCACTAAAACATCATATTCACCCATTCTGAGGTCTTGAATAATTTCAATCCTTTCAATTGAATGGATTTCAGAATGCAAATATCTTACTCTAACTTTATTTTCAGATAAAAAATCAGTTAGATCTTCAGCCATTCTCTTTGTAAGTGTAGTCACGAGCACTCTTTGATTTTTGTCAGCTCTAATTCTTATTTCAGATAATAAATCTTCTATTTGGCCTTCACTAGGTCTTACATCAATTACGGGGTCTAATACCCCAGTTGGCCTTATAACTTGCTCAATAAATTCACCATCACACTGATCTAATTCCCATTGACCAGGAGTTGCACTTATAAATAGTGTCTGCTTTGATTTTTCCCAAAACTCCTCACATTTTAAAGGTCTATTATCTGCAGCACTTGGCAATCTGAACCCATGATCTATTAAAACTTTTTTTCTAGATTGATCACCGTTATACATTGCATGAAGTTGAGGACATGTTACATGACTCTCATCAACTACCAACAACCAATCTTTGGGAAAGTAATCAATTAAGCATTCTGGAGGTGAACCTTCCTCTCTGCCTGATAAATGACGAGCATAATTCTCAACCCCATTACAATAACCAACCTCTTTTAGCATTTCTAAATCATATTTTGTGCGTTGTTCTAGACGTTGAGCTTCTAATAATTTTCCTTCGTATGTAAACTTATCAAGTTGAGTTTTTAATTCACTTTTGATTGCACTTATTGCACTCTCAAGTCTTTCTTTTGGAGTAACAAAATGCTTAGCTGGGTAAACACTAACCTGTTCTAAACTTTCAAGTATTTCTCCAGTAGTAGGGTCAACATATCTAATAGCCTCAACTTCATCCCCAAATAATTCAATTCTTATCAACCTATCTTCATAAGCAGGACCAATTTCTAAAACATCACCTTTAATTCTAAATCTACCCCTACTTATTTCAATATCATTCCTAGTATATTGATTTTCAACAAGTGACCTTAAAGAGGAACGCAGATTTATAGATTTTCCAACTTCAAATTTAACTGCAGCTTTTAAATATTCACTTGGTATACCAAGTCCATAAATACAACTTATAGAAGCTACAACAATTACATCTTTTCTCTCAAATAAAGAGCGAGTTGCAGAATGCCGAAGCATATCTATTTCTTCATTAATTGAAGCGGTTTTTGCTATGTAGGTATCACTTACGGGGACATAAGCTTCAGGTTGATAATAATCATAGTAAGAAATAAAGTACTCAACAGCATTTTTCGGGAAAAACTCCCTCAATTCATTACATAATTGTGCAGCTAAAGTTTTGTTATGAGCCAAAACGAGGGCCGGCCTTCCTGTCTGTTGAATTACATTAGCTATGGTAAATGTTTTCCCAGTTCCAGTAGCTCCTAAAAGAGTCTGAAACTCTTTACCAGTATTGACACCTTTAACTAATTTTTTAATAGCTTCTGGTTGATCTCCATTTGGTTCGTAAGGAGCTTGAAGCTTATAGTTGTTCATCAACTTAGTAGCAAAAGGGTATTGCTATACTAAGAAATTTTTTCTCCAATTAATGAATTTTTCAAAGATTCTTTTAAGCCCCTAACAACCGCAATCATCGATATTAAATCATTTAATTTATTAACTACAGATCCAACGCCAACTGCTGAGGCTCCAGAGGATATTGCTAGTGGGCAAGTTACTTGGCTTAATCCAGAGGCACTCATAATTGGTATATTCAAAGATTGTTTCTTAAATTCTTGATGAATAGCATAGGTAGCTGCAAGAGTTGGTACTGATTTTTCAAAAAAGCCTTGAATTCCTGAAGAGTTAGGATTAGAACTGGTGCCACCCTCTGTCTGAATAATGTCAACACCTTCTTCCACTAGTTTTATAGCAAGATCAACTTGTTTATCAATAGGCATAGTATGAGGAACAGTTACTGATAAAGGAACATTAGGCAATAAATCCCTCGTCTCTTTTGTAATGTTTAAAACTTTTTTATCTGAAAAATTAATGCCTTTTTCATAAAAAGTATCGTAATTTCCAATTTCAATTAATGATGCTCCTGCTTTTACAGAATCTTGAAAAGATTGAGGCACTACTGAACTAACACAGACAGGTAATGAAGAATTCTTAAGTGCTAAATCAACTAGTTCAGGTTTACAAGCAATATCGACAAGATCTGCACCTCCTAATGAAGCAGCCTCAACAATTGTTTTCACAGATTGAACATCGAAATTATTCAATCCTGAAATAATCTTGAGTAAAGACTTACTTATTAACTCTTCTTTGATTTTTTGTGGCAAAAGATTAATCAGACTCATTTACTTAATGAATTTATTACCCGATTGTGACATTGTTTTAGTAAAACAGTGCATTTTTTAAAAAATATTATCTGAGCAACACAAAATGTCTGATAAAAAATTAACTCAGAAAAATTGGTCATCATGGCATCATCAGCTTCACAAGGATTTTCTTACCAAAAAAAAATTAATTCCAAAAGGATCTAATCTTTTAATAAGTGTTTCCGGGGGGCAAGACTCAATGGCCTTATTAACACTAATTAATGACTTAAAAAAACTTTATAATTGGTCTATTAGTGTTTGGCATGGTGATCATCAGTGGCACACAAAATCCTCAGTATATGCTCTTGAATTAAAAAGTTATTGCGAAGATAAAAATATTTCATTCTATTTTGATCAAGCAAATAAAGAAAATATCTCCTCAGAAGAAAAAGCACGAGAATGGAGATATAAAAAGTTGTGTGAGAGAGCCAAAACTTTATCAAACAAGAACCAGCAAAAACATAATATTTATTTGTTAACCGGTCACACGAGTAGTGATAATGCAGAAACATTTATCCTCAATTTATCAAGAGGAAGCAATTTTGCCGGCCTAAGTAATATTGAGAGCAAAAGATTACTAGAAAATCAAATTTTTTTAATAAGGCCAATATTAATTTTCAGTAGGGAAGATACAAAAAAATTCTGTAATGATATGAAAATCCCAGTCTGGGAAGATCCTACAAATTCAGATCTTAAATTAAAAAGAAATTTAGTAAGAAAAAAAATTATTCCTACCTTGGAGAGTATCTATCCTGGTTGTTCTGAAAGGATAAATAATTTTTCTCAAAAAATGAGCAACTACAATAATGAACGGAATGATCTTGGTGAACTAGCATACCTATATTGTAAAGATGTAAAAGGTATTAATAGAAATCTCTTAAATAGTATGTGTATTGAAGCACGGTGCACAATCTTAAATAGATTTTTAAAGGAAACATGCAAAAAGCAATATAATTCTAAACATTTGGAAAAATTAGTAAATTCGATTTATGAGAAAAATCATGGTCAAGTGGACCTGCAAGATTTTTTAAAAATTGTTTGGAATAAGAAATATATTGATATTAATAAAATTTAAGATGCTACGGCTGATCTTCTCCTTCTTGTGCGTCCCGAAGAAACTTCTTCTTTATTCTCTACTGGTTCTTTAATAGGATTATTTCGAGATTGATCATTCTTAGATGGCTGATTTTTAAAGTTATTTTGATTGTGATTTTTGGGTTGATTATTCACATTGGGATAATGTTTATGTCTAGGTTGATGTTTTACTTCATCATCTAATTTGGGTTGATATGCCCGAGTTCCGCTCGGCGCAGGCTGGGCCAAGCATAGAATTAAAGGCTCAACTTGCAATTCTCTCCTCATTCTTCTAGATAAACCATTTTCAATTTCTCTTTGCACACCAATCCAATCAACCTCAAAATTATTTGGTCCAGTTTGCCTTGATAATTGTTTCCATCTATTAGCTAGAACCCAACTTATCTCTCTTTCAGTCCACATTGACATTTTTCTAGGATCTGCAGAGATTACGACTCCTCTGAGACTCACCCTTGGTGGAGCAACCATATTACCGTCTGTACTTATAGGTGCTAAAACAGTGACTATGCCATCATCAGCTAACTGCTGTCTTTCTTTAAGAGCTCTTGCATCTACAACACATGTTCTAGTGTTATCCAACATTTCGATTCCAGATTTAACAGGTTCTCCTTGAATCATAGAATCTGCTCTGAGTTCAATAGTGTCACCATTATCAAGTATTAGGACATTATTTGGATCAACCCCCATTGAAACCGCAGTTTTACCATGTAAAACTTGCATTCGATACTCACCATGAACAGGAACAAAAAACTTTGGCTTAATGAGTGCGAGCATTAATCTTTGATCATCCCTGCATCCATGACCAGAAACATGAATACCATGTTCTTTTCCATAAATAACATTGGCTCCTAATTTAATTAATTTATCAATACTATGAACAACTGAAATAGTATTCCCTGGAATAGGACTAGAAGAGAATATAACAGTATCAGTTGTTTTAAGTTTTACATGAGGGTGCTCATCTCTTCCAATTCTGCTTAAAGCTGCCATTACTTCACCTTGACTACCCGTCATTAAAAGCAATGTTTCTCTATCTGGTAAGTCTCTAATACTTTTAATAGGAAAGAAAAGATCATCTGGACATTTGATATAGCCCAATTCGCGACATTTACCGACTACATTCAACATTGATCGGCCCATTAATCCAATTTTCCTTCCGTGCTTCATTGCTAACTGAATGACCATTGCAACTCTATGAGTAGAGCTTGCAAAAGTAGTTAGCATAACTCTTCCTTTGGCTTCAGATATTAATCGATCTAGATTTGGGAAAACTGAAATCTCAGAAGGAACAAATCCTTTCACTTCAGAATTAGTTGAATCTGAAAGTAAACAAAGAACACCCTTCTCTCCGTAGTAAACCATTCTTTCAATATCTGCATGTTTATTATCTGGAGGTAGATGATCAAATTTAAAATCGCCAGTAAAAAAGACAACTCCAACTGGAGTAGTCAAAGCTAAGGAGAAACTATCCCCAATAGAGTGAGTATTACGAATAAACTCTATTGAAAAATTTTGGCCAAGTTTAACAACTTGTCTTGGTTCAATAGTTTGTATAGTTGTTCTATCTGCCACGCCAGCTTCTTCCATTTTGCCCTTAAGCATTGACATCGCCAAAGGTGGCCCATAGATAACAGGAATTCTAAATTTCTTCAAATGATGAGATATGCCTCCAATATGATCTTCATGACCATGAGTTACTATCATCCCTCGAAATCTATGTAAGTTAGCCTGCAAATAGGTTGTATCTGGCATGACAACATTTACTCCATGCATGCCATCACTAGGAAAAGCTAATCCACCATCTATGAGTATAATGTCATCTCCATATTCAAAAACACATGTATTTTTTCCTATTTCATGAAGTCCTCCTAAAGGAATGATCTTTAAGCAAGGACTGTTCGTTTTTGTTTGAGCTTGTTTATTATTTGATTTGATTTGATTTGTATTCATGATGATTATTTTTTGCAAGCATGCAAAATTTAGTTATTTTGATTAAATTAAGCTTATCAAAGCTTTGAAGAAGTATTTACAAAGACAGATTTTTAATTATCTTAGATAAATTTTCTTTTTGTTCTTTATTGAGTGATGTTAATGGGTTTCTTGGAGAACCCACTTTCCAACCTAAAAGCTCTAAAGCAGCCTTAATTGGGATAGGATTTGTTGTTACAAAGAGTCCTTTAAAAAGTGGTTGAAGTTTTTCGTGAATCTCTAATGCATTAGAAACCTCCCCATTAAGAAAGAAAGAAATCATTTCCTTTAATTGTGGGCCAACCAAATGACTAGCAACACTTACCACACCAACAGCACCGACAGACATCATAGGAAGCAATAAAGAATCATCGCCACTATATATAGTAAGTTTCGAACCGCAAGCTGCCCTCAACTCCGTCACTTCTTCTATTCTACCGCTTGCAGCTTTAATACTGAGAATATTTGAGAAATCCATAAGTTTCTTCACAGTATCAGGTAATAAATTACAGCCTGTCCTTCCAGGTATGTTGTAAAGCATTAAAGGCAAATCCTTTGCAGCATTAGCAATGGAACTGAAATGTTTATAAAGACCTTCTTGAGGTGGTTTATTGTAATAAGGAACAACTACCAAAGCACCATCTGCTCCACAATCGTAGGCTTTTTTTGTAGCTTCCACAGCCTCGCTTGTGCAGTTACTACCAGTGCCAACTATTACTTTACAGCTTGGATCCAAAGATCCTTTTACTGCAATAAATAAATCATGCTGTTCCGCCCATGAAAGAGTAGGAGATTCTCCAGTAGTACCACATAGCACAATTCCATCGGAACCGTTCTCAAAAAGATAATTTGATAGTTTTATAGCTAGTTCATAATCTACGTCTCCATTTTCAGTGAATGGAGTAACCATTGCAGTCAATATTCTTCCAAATAGTGGATTATTACACTCAGTTTTGTCTGTAATCATTTTTTTGGAATTAATAACTCAGCTATTTGAACAGCATTAAGAGCTGCTCCTTTTCTTATTTGATCTCCACATAACCATAATTCTAATCCATTAGGTTGACTTATATCAGTTCTTAGCCTGCCAACAGCAACATTATCACTTCCCATAACGTCATTTGGCATAGGAAATCTATTATTTTTGTAATCCTCAATAATTTCAATTCCAGGAGATTTTTTTAATTCTTCAAGAGCATCTTTAGGCTCAACTACACCAGCAAATTCAATATTGATCGATTCAGAATGTGCTCTCAGTACTGGGACTCGGACACATGTAGCAGAGAGCTTTAAATCAGCAATATTTAAAATTTTCCTAGTCTCATTAACCATTTTCATCTCTTCTTCGCAGTAATTATTTGCAAGCATGGGTGAATTATGCAAAAACAAATTAAAAGCCAGTGAGTATGGTAAAACTTCACTTTTTTGAGGATTACCCCGAAGATATTTTTCAGTTAAAAGTTTTAGTTCCTCCATGGCCAATTGACCTGCACCACTTACTGATTGATATGTTGAGACAACAACTCTTTGAATAGTCGAAAGTTTATTTAACGGGGCTAAAACTAATGTCAGCAAAATGGTAGTGCAGTTTGGATTCGCTATTACACCATCATGATTAATTACGTCACTACCATTAACTTCAGGAACTATAAGAGGTACATTATTATCTAATCTGAAAGCACTTGAATTATCTATCAATAAAGCATTTTGTTCCATAATGGTAGATAACCATTTTTTTGAAATACTTCCACCGGCTGAAGCTAAAACTAAATCAAGATTCAGAAATTCTTCCTTAGTTGTTTTTTTTGTAACTAAATCTTCACCTTTCCAAATAATTTTTTTTCCTTCTGAACGCTCTGATGAAAGCAAGACCAATTCTGATATTGGGAAATCACGTTGTTCAAGAATTTTGAGTAATTCAGATCCCACAGCACCTGAAGATCCTAAAACAGCAACTTTTAATGGCCTATTAGGCAAAAACGGAGATTGTCTCACACTTTAAAATGATTTTTATAAATAGATTGACTATTTTTTTTACTTTATCAAAAAAATAACTTTCAAGGAAATCACATAATGTGAAATAATTAAGTTTCGGCTTTTAGTAATAAATAAAAAAATGGCTAAAGAAGCATTAATAGTCAAAACAACTCCTCTGCCTCAAAGTAGAATCTCATTTGAATTAGAAATACCGTCTGAGACATGCAAAAATTGTGTAAATGAAACAATCAGTTCTATAAGTCGTTCGGCTAAAATTCCGGGATTTAGACTTGGTAAAATTCCCAAACAAGTCTTAATCCAAAGGATTGGCATAACACAATTACATGCTTCTGCACTGGAAAAAATTATTGATAAATCATGGCAAGAAGCGTTAAAAATAAAATCTATAGAGCCACTAAGTGAGCCAGAATTGGTAGATGGATTTGAATCTTTACTTTCAAAGTTTAGTCCTGAAAAATCACTTAAGGTTACTCTTCAAACTGATGTTGCCCCAGAATTAAAACTTAAAAAATCCAAAGGACTAATTGTTGAAATATCAAAAACAAAGTTTGATCCTAAGTCAATAGATGAAGCGCTAGAAAAATCTAGAAATCAGTTTGCAAACATTATTCCCGTTACCAATAGAGCAGCAAAATTAGGAGATATTGCTGTAGTTAGTTTCAAAGGAAAGTATAAAGATTCAGGTAAAGAGATTGATGGTGGGTCAAGTGAATCAATGGATCTTGAATTAGAAAAGAACAAAATGATTCCGGGTTTCGTTGAGGGAATCGTAAAGATGAAAATTGGTGATACTAAAACTCTTAACCTTAAATTTCCTGAAGATTATTCTCATGAGGATTCAAGAGGCAAAGAGGCAATCTTTGAAGTAAATCTTAAGGATCTTAAGGAAAAAGAATTGCCTGAACTTAATGACGATTTTGCGAAACAGTCTGGCAACAAAGAATCGTTAAAAGAGTTAAAGAAAGATATTGAAAAGCAACTTAAAGATAATTTTGAAAAAACTCAAAAAGATATCAAAGTTGAAGCTTTATTAGATGCGTTATCAAACGAGTTGGATACTGAAATTCCAAAATCTATGATTGATATAGAAGTGAGGAATAATATTGAACAAACCGCTCAAAGATTTGCTCAACAGGGACTTGATGTTAAATCTACTTTCACTCCGGAATTAATCAAGTCATTAGCAGAGTCAACAAGGCCTCAAGCTGAAAAAAATGTTCAAAGAAATTTAGCTCTAAAAGCATTAGCTGAACAAGAAAACATAAAAGTTGAAAAAGATGAAATTGATTTAAAAATGAAAGATTATGAAGATGCAATCTCCCAATCTTCAAAACAAATAGATATTAAAAAATTAACGGAAGTAATCAGTAACGATTTACTCAAAGAAAAATTAATAATTTGGCTTGAAGAAAATTCTGAAGTAAAAGAAAAAACTACAAAAACTTCTAAAGCTACCAAAACCTCCAAAACAACAAAAGCCATAAAAACTTCAAAAACTTCAAAAACTAAAAAAAAACAAAATAAAAATGAAAAAAAATAATTTATGAAATTTCCTACTAATTAAACAAAAACCCCTTAGATTATCTATAAGACGAAAATTAATTTGTGAACTCAGAAAAAAAACATTTAATTCAAAGCTCAATAAGTTCTTACGAAAGTAATAATAAAACTTTTGCCGCTGTTCCTACCGTTATAGAACAATCAGGCAGAGGAGAAAGAGCTTTTGATATTTATTCAAGATTATTGAGGGAGAGAATAATTTTTTTAGGCACTGGAATTAATGATCAAGTATCTGACTCACTTGTGGCACAATTATTATTTCTTGAAGCTGAAGATCCCGAAAAAGATATACAAATATATATTAATTCTCCTGGTGGCTCAGTCACTGCAGGTATGGCCATTTACGATACTATGCAACAAATATCTCCTGATGTAGTGACAATATGCTTTGGAGTAGCAGCAAGTATGGGAGCATTTCTACTTTCTGGAGGAGCAAAAGGAAAAAGATTAGCTCTACCTAATTCTAGGATTATGATTCATCAGCCTCTTGGGGGTGCACAAGGTCAAGCAGTAGAGATTGAAATACAAGCTAAAGAAATACTTTTTCTCAAGAAAACATTAAATTCGCTTTTAGCAGATCATACAGGTCAACCTTTGGAGAAAATTAATGAAGACACAGAAAGAGATTACTTTTTATCCCCCTCAGAAGCAGTCGAATATGGATTAATTGATAAAGTTATCAAAAAGTGACAAGGAATAGTGATTTTTTAAGAATATGATGACGAATCGATATTTATAAGCAATCCTAGTGAATAGGGAATATTTAACACCTTTCAAATTTAAATTTATAATCGATGGCTAAATTCGACGCCCATCTTAAATGCTCATTTTGCGGCAAATCACAAGACCAAGTAAGAAAGCTAATAGCTGGTCCTGGAGTTTACATCTGTGATGAGTGCATAGACCTTTGTAATGAGATTCTCGATGAAGAACTACTTGATAATCAAGCTAACACAAACAACTCTCCTCAAGTAAAAAAGAAATTACCAACTGATAGTCCAAAAAAATCTGTTCCTTTAGAATTAACCTCAATTCCTAAGCCATTAGAAATTAAAAGTTTCCTAGATAATCAAGTTGTTGGACAAGAATCTGCAAAAAAAATATTATCAGTAGCCGTGTACAATCACTACAAGCGATTAGCTTGGAAAATTAAAGAAGAGAGTAAAAATAGCAATTCAACAGATTCAAAAGCAACTAAATTACAAAAATCAAATATTTTACTCATTGGCCCTACTGGAAGTGGAAAAACGTTATTGGCGCAAACTTTAGCAGAGTTTCTAGATGTTCCTTTTGCAGTAGCTGATGCAACGACCTTAACAGAAGCTGGATATGTTGGGGAAGATGTTGAAAATATACTTTTAAGACTTCTACAGAAATCAGAAATGAATGTAGACCTAGCTCAAAAAGGAATTATTTATATTGATGAAATAGATAAAATTGCAAGGAAAAGTGAGAATCCTTCAATTACTAGAGATGTCTCCGGTGAAGGTGTTCAGCAAGCATTATTAAAAATGCTTGAAGGAACAATTGCTAATGTACCGCCTCAAGGTGGCAGAAAACATCCTTATCATGACTGCATCCAAATTGATACGAGTCAAATATTATTTATTTGCGGAGGAGCTTTTATAGGTTTAGAGGATATCGTTCAAAAGCGAATGGGTAAACACTCCATAGGATTTACCACAACTTCAGATCAAAACAAAGTTGATACAAAAAAAACAGTAGACCCAAGAGATTCTCTGAAAAATTTAGAGTTAGATGATTTAGTTAAATATGGCCTAATTCCAGAATTTATTGGCAGAATTCCGGTTTGTGCTGTATTAGATCGTCTTACTAAAGAAACTTTAGAATCTATTTTGACTCAACCAAGAGATGCATTAGTAAAGCAATTCAAAACTTTGCTTAGTATGGATAATGTTGAATTATCATTTGAGCCTGATTCTGTTGCAGCGATAGCAAATGAAGCATATAAAAGGAAAACAGGTGCAAGAGCATTAAGATCAATAATAGAGGAACTAATGCTAGACATAATGTACACTTTACCTTCAGAAGACGATGTAAAAGAATTCACAATTACGAAAAAAATGGTAGATAATTTGTTTTCATCTAAAATTGTTAAACTACCTTCAGGATCAAAAAGAATCATTAAAGAGTCTGCATAAAATTAGAGTTTAATTTTTTTAATTTATCCAGAATTTTTCTAATTAATGAAAAATAAATGCCAAATATGCATAAGCCTTTTCATCAAAAATATAGACCAAACAACTTAGACGAATTGGTTGGCCAAGAATTTATATCCATTACACTCAAACAAGCACTAATAACAAAAAAAATTGCTCCTGCATATCTTTTTAATGGTCCAAGAGGCACTGGAAAAACATCAAGTGCAAGAATATTTGCAAAATCTTTAAATTGCCAGGCATTCGAACAACCTACGATAAATCCTTGTTGTAAATGTGACTTATGTAGACAAATTACAGATGGGCAAGCTCTAGATATTATCGAGATTGATGCAGCTTCCAATACAGGAGTAGAAAACATAAGAGAAATTATAGAAAGAGCAAGATTTGCACCTACTCAAGCGAGATGGAAAGTATACGTTATTGATGAATGTCATATGCTTTCAACGGCAGCTTCAAATGCTTTACTAAAAACTATTGAAGAACCGCCCTCAAGAGTTGTATTTATCCTTGCGACGACAAATCCTGAGAGAGTATTAAATACGATACAAAGTAGATGCCAAAAATTCGATTTTAGAAGAATAAGCCCCAAAGACATTTTTCAACATTTATCAGAAATAGCAGAAAAAGAGTCTATTAAGTATGAAGTTCAGGCCTTAAAAATGATTGCAAAAAGATCTAATGGAGGTATGAGAGATGCACAAAGCCTCCTTGAACAACTGAATCTTTTACCAGAAGGTATAACAATTAATAATATCCAAAACCTTCTAGGAGAAGTATCAGAGATTGAATTGACAAATCTGATTCAATCATTGGTTGAGAATAATCCTGAGTCATTAATTATCACCTGCAACAAATTATATGATGCTGGAAACGAACCACTTCAAATTATTATTGGATTATTGAATATAACAAGAGATCTACTACTACACACTACAAATAATAAATATTCAGATCTCTATTATACCTCTGATAATTTTCAAGATGAATTGGATACAATCTCAAAAAGAATAAATAAATCAACAATAATTAAATGGCATAATCATCTGCGAAATACTGAATATCAAATCAAAACAAGTGATAATCCAAGGCTTTGGTTTGAAATACATTTAACTGGACTTCTAGGTAATCAAGAGATAAATAGTTTTGAGAATAAACAAGAAAGTAAAAATAACAAGAATGAGGAGAATCATGAAAGCAGAAAAAACATTGCAATTACTAATAAAAAAAATATTTCTAATGAAATTCAAAAACCAAGTATCAAAAAGGAGATAGGTTGGGATGAATTGCTTGAAAAAAAAGACGTAAATTTAGAAAAATTTGACGTTCTTGGAAAAGAAAGTACAGGCACTATTGCTGATAATGGCCAGAATGATCTTGAGTCAATTAATTTAAAAGATAAATGGGAATTAATTCTTTCTAAATTAGAGTTACCATCAACAAGAATGTTACTTTCACAACAAGCCGAACTTGAAAGTTTTGATTCGGAGAAAATCACAATCGCATTATCTCCAAACTGGGAAAATATGATAAAAAGTAGAAAAGTTATAATTGAAAATACAGTTAAGAAGATATTTGGAGATCAAATAATACTTAATTTCTCAATCAAACAATTAACTAACAGTAACCCAACAAACACTCCAGAAATAACGCGAGATGAAGTCAAGAATTTGAAGCCAATAAAGAAAATAGACCCAAATACTAATTCGTCAACAAAAATATCTAACGAGGAAACTTATAATGATAGTTCCAAAAACTTAGCAAATTTTTTTAATGGAGAAATTATAGACCTTGATGAATAAATTAAACTCCAGTATGAAGAGTTTTTCGCCAAAGTATCTTTTTGGGGAAAACAGACATCTTTATTGTTACCCAGGGGATTACTAGAAACCAATGTGATAAATAAAAAACCGATACAAATACCATCAAAAAATTGCTTTTTTGCAATACGGGAACTTCGCTTTTGCAAGAAGAACCGTACCAAAAAGCAATTCCGGATAACATAAAAGCTGTAAATGAAATAGGCCAGTAAATTGGTGAATCTAATAAAGCAATACTGAGAACTAAATCAAAAATAGAAATAATTGGCAGTGCATATTGCAAGATAAAGAAATAAGTTAAATCAAATTTCTGCAAATAATCAATTTTATTAGTAACTAATTGATCCCCATAATCAAAAAATCTTTGCAAACCCCCCTCTGCCCATCTTTGCCTTTGCGCTAATAAAGCATTTAAATTCTCAACTGCTTCCTCCATGACTGGAGGATCCCATAAGATTCCAATTCTCGATTTTGATATCAATAACCTCAAACTTAAATCGAGATCATCTGTAACCGTGTCTTCATTAAAAGAACCACATGCCAATAATGTATCCTTCTTAATTAATTGACCATTTCCCCTTAGTTCAGAAACTCCAGCAACTGATAATCGTCCATATTGAAAGATTGCGTCCATAGCCATCTCCATTGACTGGCAAGAAGTTAAAAAATTCTTACTTACATTTGTTACTGACTTTCTTAATTGAACTGCAGACCAGTCACCATCCTCTACAAAACTAAATAATCTCATCAAAGAATCTTGTTTTAATTGAGCATCCGCATCCAAAACTAATAACCATTCACCATGAGTAAACTTCAAGGCATAATTTAAAGCTCCTGACTTTCCGCCTCCTGCGTTTGGAGAACGACTTATTACTTTTAGCTTTTCATATTCTCTAGATAATCGATCTAAAATTAAAGGAGTCTTATCAGAACTACCATCATCAATTATGTAAATATTTAATTTATTTTCCGGATAATCTAAATTAAATAATCTTTCAACTAATCGAGTTATGACATTTTCTTCATCTCTCGCTGCGACCAAAATATCAAGAGCAGGTAAATCTTTATTACTAATTTTGCTACTTAGATTATTTGAAACTTTGTTCCTTTTGAAATTTCTAGAAATAACTATTAAACCGTAAAAAACAATCACAAAAGAAAGCGTCAATATAAGAAAAGAAAAACTTGGAATATTGTAAGCATGCGGAATAAAAGCCACTAAAAAACAAGCACTAAGGAATATAAAGGACTTTAATCTTCTATTTTTATAAAAACCCTTGCTCATAAAACAAATTTTTAATTACTTAACTTTCATTGAGACAATATCTCAATTTTTTTTAGTTTTACGTCTCGATAGTAATGATTCAATATTTGTTCATAAGAGAATCCTAATTTAGCCATTTCAATTGCTCCTGACTGAGATAAACCTACACCATGACCGAAGCCTCCTCCTCGCAAAAGCCATAAATCATCACTTAATTTATTAATAGTAAACAAATTACTAGGTATAAAATTCAATACCCGTCGAATATCATCTTTAACTAGAACTATAGATTGATTAACTTTGTTCGTTTGTATTTCTAATTTTGTCACTCTGCCACTATACCCACGTTCAATAGGAATCAAATCTAAAACATCATCATTAATATTTATAAGTTTGTTTTTAATTAAATTTTCTTTAATTTGAAGACTAGAAATTTTTTTGCTCCATCGAAAAAGAGAATGATTGCTCCCATAAAACTGTTCTTTATCAAAATTTAAAAAATTATTCAAATCAGATTCATTTGTAATTGGAAGCTTAAATTTTTTATTTAATGCTTTAGAACCATCAATGATTGAATTGAAATAAGAATAATCTTGAATTTGCCAAGACTCTCCTGCAGTAGCAGATACGCCACCATTAGAACCATGGTAAAAAGCATTTATTGGTTGATTTCCATAAGTGAGAATTAAATTTGAAGTTGCCTCTATAGCTTTTTGTACTTTTATATTTTTAATTTTAGAGGGCTTATAAACTTGACATTGAGTGGTAATACATAAATGATATTTATCCATATTAAATCTATCAGAATTAAAAATACCCCAAGTTCTTGCTATAACTGCTTGTGCCTTGAGTGCTTCTAAAGGAGAATTAGGTCCAATTTCATATGGCAAAACGCCTGCCAAATAATCGTCAAACTCAATTTTTTGAACTAATGTCCAAGTTCCATATGAATCTTTTATTAAATAAAAATTTTTGCCAAAATTTTCACCATTTATTTTTATTTCCTCTTGGGCATAAACATATATAGGTCCCTCTAATTTCATAACACTATATTCACTTTTAAGAACAGGAGTAATTTGAAAATTTTTTATTTTTCTGAAAATTTTATTTTTTAATTCAAACTCAGGAAGGTCATCTTCAAATGGAATCCATACTTCCCAATTTTTAGGGTAAGCAATAGTCGTCTCATATCCTTTATCTTTAAGTTTTTCTGCTTCTTTTGCTGCTGATTCATAGCTAGCAAAAGGTCCAAAAACAATTCTTTCAATTGTTTTAGGATTTTTGATGGGTATATCCACCCAGGAAATATTAATCTTTTTTGATTTATGTTTAATGCCGTTGGAGGATATCAGGCTTAAAAACCCTTTATCAGTACTAATATTTATATTCTTTTTTTTTGAAAAACTATCATTTTTACCGCCTAGATATTGCTTTAAACCAATTAAAAATTTTCCTTTTTTAATTTCATTATTGAGATCAACCTTTAGCAAGTCTTCTGCTTTTAAAGAAGGAGTAAATTTAGGATTAATTGTTAAAGTATAAATACACCCTAAAAACAAGCAAAAAAAAGCAAATTTAAGTTTCATAAGTTAGAACTTTCCTTATCAATTAAAAAATTTAATTTGCACCAATGCGTATAAAGGTTTAGATTATCCTAATTAAACACATTTGACTTAAATGTCTAAACTTAAAACTCGTAAATCAGCTGCAAAAAGATTTAAAGCTACTGCGACGGGAAAATTTATGAGAAGAAGAGCTTTCCATAATCATTTACTTGATCATAAAAGCTCCAAATTAAAAAGACATCTATCAACAAAAGCTGTAGTTGATGAAAGAGATGCTGATAATGTAAAATTAATGATTCCATACGCATAAATTTTTAACCAATTTTTATTAGATATTCATGGCACGCGTAAAAAGAGGCAACATAGCCAGAAAAAGAAGAAACAAAATCTTAAATCTTGCAAAAGGTTTCAGAGGCGGTAACAAAAATCTTTTCCGAACCGCAAATCAAAGAGTGATGAAAGCTCTTTGTAATGCTTATAGGGATAGAAGAAGAAGAAAGAGAGATTTTAGGAGACTTTGGATTTCTAGAATCAACGCATCTGCCAGGATAAATGGAACAAACTACAGTAAGTTAATAAATGGCATGAAAAATTCAGATATTATCATTAACAGAAAAATGCTTGCTCAATTAGCTTTAAACGATCCTAAGTGTTTTGAAAAAATTGTTGCTTCCGTTAGCAATTAGAAAAAGAATATAATTTAAAAAGTAATTATAAATAATGGAAATTTCTTCCTTTCAATCCTATTTAATAATTCTTTTTGTTGTATTAATAATCATTTCTATTTTTGTATTCAGACAATTTCTAAAAACAAGAAGTGAAGAATTAAATTTAGTAAAATTCGAGCAGAAAGGTTTAACTTCTCTAACTCAAGCTACAGAATTATATGAATTTGGTTCTATTCAGATAAAAAAAAGATTATATCCTGAAGCAACTAAAACTTTTCTAAAAGCAATTGAAAATTATGAAAATGAACCTGATGAAGCCAAAGCGATAATAAATAATGCTTTAGGTTTTTCTTATGCTGCTCAAAATGAATTTAAAAAAGCAATAAAATACTATAACTCTGCATTAAAATCACTCCCAGAATATCCTATAGCCCTAAATAACCTTGCATCAGCTCAGCAGCGTTTACTTGAGTATGATTTGGCATATGCAACTTATCAAAAGGTTTTGGTGATAGATCCAAAGAACAAAACAGCAATAAAAAAAAGTAAAGAGTTAGAAAAAAGAAATAATTATAAACCTTATAAAGGTATTAAAGACAAAGGATTCTAAATATGAAAAATTATTCATCTTTACTGATTGGAGGAAAACAATTTTCCAGTAGATTAATGGTAGGTACTGGCAAATACAAATCTACTCAAGATATGGTAGAAAGTTTGTCAAATTCTGAAACGGAAATTATAACCGTCGCTGTTAGAAGAATTAAAAATGATCAGACCGGAGAAAATTTACTCGAGAAGATCAACTGGAAAAAATACTGGATGCTCCCTAATACAGCTGGCTGCATGAATTCCGATGAGGCAGTCAGAATAGCAATTTTGGGAAGAGAACTCGCAAAATTGTCTGGTCAAGAAGAAAATAATTTTGTCAAATTAGAAGTGATTCCTGACAAAAAATATTTGCTACCAGATCCAATAGAAACCCTTAAAGCAGCTGAAATTTTAATAAAAAAAGGTTTTTCTGTACTTCCTTATATCAATGCAGATCCTATTCTTGCAAAAAGACTAGAAGAAATAGGTTGTGCAACTGTAATGCCATTAGGCTCGCCTATTGGTTCTGGGCAAGGTTTATTAAATTTATCAAATATAAGGATAATAATCGAAAATGCAAAAGTGCCAGTAATAATTGACGCAGGTATTGGGGTGCCAAGTGAAGCTTCTCAAGCTATGGAAATTGGAGCTGATGGTGTCTTAATAAATAGTGCAATAGCACAAGCTGAAAATCCTGCTCTAATGGCTAAAGCGATAAATTATGGTGTTAAAGCTGGTAGACAAGCTTTTCTGGCCGGAAGAATTAAAAAACAAGACTTTGCAATAGCAAGTTCACCGGAAAAAAATATATCTATCTAATTCCCTGAATTGAGCAAATTTTAAAAAAAGATAGTAAAAATTTATTATTTGATTTTATTTATCTTATTTAATGGAGAAGATTTGAAACTATTTACAATGTTTTTTCGCAAATTGGAAGCGCACTGTAGTAATTTAATAAATATATTATGAATCTATTAATTCTGGAGTTCTGAGTGAAAGTTATTGTTCTAGGTGGAGATGGTTTTTGCGGTTGGCCTTGTGCGGTGAATTTAGCAGAACAAAATCATGATGTAATTATTGTCGACAATTTAAGTCGTAGAAAAATTGATATTGATCTAGAGGTAGAATCCTTAACTCCAATTGCTTCGATAACAGAACGACTTTCCGCATGGAAAGAGATTGGAGGTAAGCCTATAAGATTTCATAACATGGATATCTCTAAACAATATCAAAAATTACTCAATTTGCTCATTGATGAAAAACCAGATTCCGTGATCCATTTTGCAGAACAAAGAGCAGCGCCTTACTCAATGAAATCGAGTTTCACCAAAAGATATACAGTTGATAATAATGTTAATGGAACTCACAACCTCCTTGCTGCAATAGTAGAGAGTAATTTAGATATTCATGTTGTTCATTTAGGAACAATGGGAGTCTACGGGTATGGATCACATAGAGGTGCAACGATTCCAGAAGGCTATTTAAAAGTTGAAGTTCCACAACCAGATGGAAGCCGATTTGAAGAAGAAATATTACACCCTGCAAGTCCAGGTAGTGTTTACCATATGACAAAAACTTTAGATCAATTATTATTTCTTTATTACAATAAAAATGATCTTATAAGAATTACTGATCTACATCAAGGCATTGTTTGGGGAACAAACACAGAAGCAACTTTAAAAGATCCTAGATTGACGAACAGATTTGACTATGACGGAGATTATGGAACTGTTCTAAATAGATTTCTTATGCAAGCAGCTATTGGATATCCATTAAGTGTTCATGGGACAGGAGGGCAAACAAGAGCATTTATTCATATAAAAGACTCTGTAAAATGTGTTCAACTTGCTCTTGAAAATCCTCCAAAACCTGGAGAAAGAGTCAAAATCTTTAATCAAATGACTGAAAGTCATCAAGTTGGAGAATTAGCAAAAAAAGTCGCATCTTTAACAGGAGCTGATATAAATTATTTACCAAATCCAAGAAACGAAGCAGTAGAAAATGACCTCATAGTTGATAATAAATGCTTTATAGAATTAGGTTTAAATCCAACGACTCTTGATAATGGCTTACTAGAAGAAGTTGTTGAAGTTGCTAAGAAATACTCCAATAGATGTGATCTTAAGCGCATACCTTGTGTTTCATCCTGGACTAAAAAACAAGCTGAGGCTATAAAGACTAATTAAAATTTCTGAAATAATTACCTGAAGAAAGTGAAAATTGCATTGTTTACTGAAACTTTTTTACCTAAAGTTGACGGCATAGTCACAAGACTGACTAAAACGATTGAATTTTTAATAAAAAATGGTGATGAAGTTATTGTTTTTTGTCCAGAGGGGTGTCCAGAATCATATATGGGAGCAACTGTAGTTGGAGTTGCCGCAATGCCATTACCCTTATACCCAGAGTTGAAGCTTGGTTTACCAGGTCCTGCAGTTTCAGATAAGTTAGAAAAATTTAACCCAGATTTGATACATGTTGTTAATCCAGCTGTACTTGGCTTAGGTGGTATATGGCTGGCAAAAACTAATAATATTCCTTTAATTGCGAGTTACCATACTCATCTTCCAAAATATCTGGAACATTACGGTATGGGTATGTTAGAGCCACTTTTGTGGGAATTACTTAAAGCAGCACATAATCAAGCCTTGTTAAATTTATGTACTTCCACCGCTATGGTAAATGAGTTGAAAAATAAAGGTATTCAAAGAACTGCTCTATGGCAAAGGGGAGTGGATACTTACAGTTTCCGGCCAGATTTAAGAAGTGAGAAAATGAGAAAAAAATTATTTGGGGAATACAACGACGCTAATTATTTATTGATTTATGTAGGAAGATTATCAGCAGAAAAACAAATTGAGAGAATTAAACCAGTCTTAGAAAGTATACCTAATGCTTGCCTAGCACTTGTAGGTGACGGACCATATAGAAACCAGCTTGAAAAAATCTTTGAAAATACCAAGACTAATTTCATAGGATATTTATCTGGCGATGAACTTGCTAGCGCCTATGCTTCTGGAGATATATTTTTATTTCCTTCTAGTACAGAGACACTTGGGTTAGTTTTACTAGAAGCAATGGCGGCAGGATGTCCAGTTATCGGAGCTAATAAAGGAGGAATTCCAGATATAATTAGTGATGGGATAAATGGATGTTTATATGATCCTGATGAAAAAGATAATGGCGAACGAAGTTTGATTGAAGCGACAAAAAAAATCCTAGAGAATGAAGATAAAAGAGAAGTTATGAGGAAAGAAGCACGAAACGAAGCAGAAAAATGGGATTGGAATCAAGCAACGTTACAACTACAAAATTATTATTCAGATACTCTCAAAGAAATAGATTTAACTTAATTTAAATTATGCTACGTGTGGAGGGGTAGGATTACTATATGAACTTAAAGGAAGTATTAAAGTAGCGATATTTTGATTCTTTTCAGGCCTTTTTTTCTTTGGAAATTTTTTACCAAAAGGTACTCTTATAACATTAGTTCCCTCAATGGAACTAATATTTGAGTTATCTTCTGAAAAATTATTGACAAAATTTGGTAAGTCGACATTTTTCACTGGCAGGTGCTTAACATTACCAGTTTTAAAATCTTTGGTCATAGCTTCAAATACCCCAAAAAATTTGATGCTCGATTATTTTAATAAAAAAATTTAAAAAAATTCTATAAGAAAATATTAAATTTTTATTCACATTGATAATACCTGAGTAAATACAAGGACGCTAGTCCTTTAAGCACATTTTTTTTCTTCTAACTTCTCTCCATGATTTACATTACAAGAACAAATTAAATTGCGATCGCCGTATGCATTGTTAATCCTAGAAACTGTGGACCAAAACTTAATAGCTGTTGGAGTTTTATAAGGAAAAGAAGCTTTTTCTCTTGAATAAGGATAATGCCAATTATCTGCGATCAACTCTTTCAGCGTATGGGGAGCATTACTTATTACATTATTATTTTTTAATTCAATATTATTTTCTATTTCACTGATTTCTTCTCCGATCAATAGCATAGCCTCACAAAATCTATCTAATTCTGCCAAACCTTCACTTTCAGTTGGCTCTATCATTATGGTCTCTGGAACTGGCCAACTTATAGTTGGGGCATGAAAACTATAATCTATTAATCTTTTAGCTAAATCATTTACACTCAAACCGGTTTTGGATTTTAAATCTCTAAAATCTAAAATACATTCATGTGCAACAAAATTATTTTTTCCTTTATAAAGAATCTTAAATTTATGCTTTAAAGAATGCGCAATATAATTTGCAGATAAAATTGCATGCGAAGTTGCTTTCCTTAAACCACTAAGACCAGCCATTTTTATATACATCCAACTTATTGGAAGAATACTTGCACTCCCATGCTTGGCAGAAGATACGTAATTGGAACTATTAAAGAATTTATTATCCATTAAAGAATGAGTAGGAAGAAATGGGCTTAAAGTTTCTGATGCAGCTACTGGACCTACTCCTGGACCACCACCTCCATGTGGAATACAGAATGTTTTATGTAAATTCAAATGACAAACATCAACACCGTATTTCCCGGGTTTGCATAATCCAACCTGAGCGTTCAAATTTGCTCCATCTAAATAGACAAATCCTCCAACAGAATGAATTAATTCACATATCTTTCTAATTTGTAATTCAAAAACTCCATGAGTAGAGGGATAGGTCAACATAAGAGCTCCAATTTGGTTATCAAATTTCTTGACCTTGATCGACAAATCTTGAAAATCAATATTTCCTTCGTCATCACATTCAACAGTTAAAACATCAAAGCCTGCCATAACGGCACTGGCAGGATTTGTTCCATGAGCACTTTTAGGAATTAAACATTTTTTTCTTAAAAGTTCGCCTTTTGATTCAAAATAAGAGTTTATTGCCAATAAGCCTGCAAACTCTCCTTGGGAGCCTGCATTTGGTTGAAAAGAAACTGATTTTAAACCAACAATATCACTTATCCATTTTTCTAGGTCAGATATAATTTTTGAATAGCCCCTTGTTTGATCTGGTGGAGAAAAAGGATGAATGGAAGATAAATTAGCCCAAGAGACTGGATTTAACTCTGCTGCAGAATTTAACTTCATAGTACAGCTTCCTAATGGCATCATTCCATCTACCAAAGAAAAATCTTTTTCAGCAAGTCGGAATATATATCTCATTAATTCAGTTTCACTTTGATAATTTATAAATATATCTTGCTGCATCCATTCAGTAGATCTCAAAGCTAAACTTTCAAGATGAAATCCTTTATCAAATTTTATATGCTCTAAATCTTCTTTTTTTTCTATGAGGTTTGCTATAAAAGTCAAAATATCTTTGATTTCTTTTTCATTACTAAGCTCATCTAAAGAGATCCCAAAGCCAGTTGAATCTTCAATAGTTGATCCCAAGGGCAAAATTCTAAAGTTATAGCCATTTTTTAACGCTTCATTATGGATCTTTTGGGAATGCTCAGAATAAACATCAACACTATCAAATCTAATCCCATCAGGTATATCAAAACCTAAATCAACTAAACATGATTCTAAATTTATTCTCAACTCTACTAATCTCTTAGCAATTTGCGTTAATCCAGAGGGGCCATGATAAATAGCATAAAAAGAAGAAATTATGGCTAATAATGATTGAGCGGTACAAATATTACTAGTGGCCTTCTCCCTTCTAATATGTTGCTCTCTTGTTTGCAATGCAAGTCTTAAAGACTTTTCTCCATTTTTAGAAAGAGTTTGTCCAACAATTCTTCCAGGTATCAGCCTTTTATATTTTTCGCTACATGCAAAATATGCTGCATGGGGGCCACCAAAACCCATTGGAACACCAAATCTTTGCATACTACCCACTGCTACATCAACACCAAATTCAGAAATTGGTTTGATTAAGACTTGTGCAAGTGGATCAATACAAGCCGTTACAATAATTTCTGATCTATGTGCTTGGGATATTAAAAATGTGGGATCAAATAATTCACCATTTTTACCGGGTAATTGTAACAAAATTCCAAAGACATCATCGTGATTAGGAAGATTGCTTTGAGTAAAACGTCTTAAGGATATGCCCAGAGGTTTTGCTCTGGTTTGTAGCACATTAAAAGTATGATCAAAAACATTTGATTCCACTAAGTACACTTTTGAAGATTTATTTTTTCTTGCAGCAAAACTCATGGCCATAGCTTCTGCAGCAGCAGTGCCCTCATCTAACAAAGATGAATTGGCGACAGGGAATCCTGTTAGTTCACAAACAATAGTCTGAAAATTAAATAAAGCTTCTAATCTTCCTTGTGCAATTTCTGCTTGATATGGAGTATAGGATGTGTACCACCTAGGATTTTCGAGAACATGTCTTTGAATTACTTTAGGCATGTGATTGTCATAGTAACCAAGACCTATAAGTGATCTCATTTTGATATTCTTCTTCGCAATCTCTTCTAATTCATTTAATGCCTCAATTTCTGAACAACCTTGGGGCAGAATTTCTGAAGATTTATCTTCAAGCTGAATATCTTGAGGAATAACTTGGTTTATAAATTGATCAATATTATTAAAACCAAGCTTGTTTAGCATAATTCTCTCATCATTATCTCCTAACCCCAGATGCCTATCTACAAACAAATCGGACCCAAATTTGGAAGTCATATTAAAATATTTTTCTTTAAAATAGCTCTTTTTAAAAAGTTTGCCTTATTTTGGTACAACCTTTGATTTATATTCCTCAGAAGTCATCAAATCAGTAATTGATACTTCTGCTTCTGGTTTCAAAATGACTAACCAACCTTCTCCAATCGGATCATTCTGTAAAAGCTCAGGGTTATCAATAACACTTTCATTTACAGATACTATTTCACCTGTAAAAGGCAGGTAGACTTCCTCAACGGCCTTAACAGATTCTATTGTTCCAAAAGTCTCACCTTTCTCTAAAGTCTTCCCTTGATCAGCTAACTCAACAAAAACAATATCTCCTAATTGATCTATAGCAAATTCACTAACTCCAATTTTTAATAATCCATTTTCTTCTAAGACATACTCATGGGTATCAGCATAGTTAAAGTTGTCTGGAAACTGGTAAGACATGATTAAGTTGATAAAAAAAGTAGAGAATCTTTTGAAATTAATTTTTCCTCTAATAGTTCAGATAATAATTGAATTAGTGCAATTTTGATGTGAGCGATGTGAGAACCACCTTGAACAAAAATATTGTAAGGATCTCTTAGAGGAGCATCGGCGGAAAATTCACTTGTACTACCTTCAATAAATGTACCTCCTGCCATTAATAATTTTGAATCATATCCATCCATTGATGATGGAACAACATTAAGAAAAGAATCTACTGGTGAAGAATTTTGGAAAGATTGACAAACTTTTTGTACCAAATCAGGATTATTCAATCTTACTGACTGAATAAGATCAGATCTATAAGTTGCTGGCTCTGGCAAAACCTTAAATCCCAAATTTTTAAAAACTGCTGCAACCATATCAGCACCTTTTAGTGATTCGTGAACAATTTGTGGTGCTAAAAACAAACCCTGCAAAATTAATCTTCCCAGTCCGAAATTTATTCCTGCAGATGAACCAATACCTGGTGAGGTTAATCTAGAACACGCCATCTCAACTAACTCTGCATCTCCTGCAACGTACCCACCAGTAGGAACGATTGTTCCTCCTAAATTTTTAATCAATGATCCAGCAATTATATTTGCTCCTTTAGAAATTGGTTCACTATCTTCAACAAGCTCCCCATAACAATTATCGACAAAACATATGCAGTTAGGATCAAAAGAATGAATCAAACTGCAAATTTTCTTTATCTGATCATTCGTAAGAGATTTTCTCCAACTATATCCACAGCTTTTTTGTATAAATACTAATTTGCATGAATTTTCTTTAAAAAAATGAATAATTTTTTCTTCAAAAGAATCAAAATTCTCGCAGATATTTATTTGCTTATATTCAATATCAAAATCTTTGAGTGAGCCTTTACCTCCTCCCCTTATCCCTATCACTTCTTCTAATGTGTCATATGGTTGTCCTGTTAGAGATAACATCACATCTCCAGGTCTAAGAATTCCATATAAGACAGAACTTATTGCATGCGTTCCACTTACAAATTGCATCCTTACAGCTGCCTTTTCAGCTAGAAAAAATCTTGCAAAAACCGCATCAATTTTTTCTCTAGATATATCATCATGACCACTACCAGAAGATTGATTGAAATGACTAGTAGAAACTTTTTCTTCCTTAAAAATTGTCAAAATATTTTCTAATTTCTGAAAAACCTGATTAGATCTTTCTTGGAAAACTTTACTTAAACTTTCTTCGACAGAAAGGACAGCGTTTTCAGCCAGTTTTAAGTTATTGTTTATTATCATTTATTACAAAAATAATATTATTTTTCAGAAGCTAAATTTCTTAATTCTACAAGGAAAGCATTAGGTCCCCTACCCTGAAAATAAGAAAGTTTTTTTGAAGCCTCATACAAATCGAGTAGTTCTGCATCTAATTCTTCTGCCGTATAATCTCTAATTCCTGCTATTACCTCAGCAAAACGTTCTCTACGAGCAGATTTAGTGACAGCATAGGCTTCCATTACTTTAACTTTACATGATCTCCAGGCCTTATTCTGACAAAAATGCACTGAAAGAGAATCACTTAAAGCAGAAGCTTCTTCATCTTCTATGTACCAGTCAAAAGATGAAGGTAAAGATTTTAATCCTGAAAATATCTCGAATAACTCCCCGGCCGACAATGGATTACCAGAATCATTTTTTAGGGGTAATGCAGACTCTTCTAAAGATTTCCATAACTCTGGATAATCACTTTCAAAACGATCCCTGATTTTTTCTATACCTTGATCAAGAATCGTATTAACTTGAGCTAAAGCAAGAAAAACTTCAGGACCTGGCGAAGATAACTTCCCGTTTCTAAGATTAGAAATTTGCGAATTATGAACTTTACCTAAATCAAGAACTTCAGCAAGTAATGGCAAAACTCTATGAGACCATCCATTTCTTTCATGCCAGAGGTGTATCAAATGAGCCATAGCCCTTCGACCTCTAGATAATTTATCGCGATATCCGAGACTCACAGATAATTAAACTTATCAATAGTATAGTATGATAATATTACATATCGGTAATTTTGAAAATAGTATTTCAATATCATGAATTCAGTAATTTTCCAAGAAACAGCAAAATTAAAAAAACCTGTTCCAGCTGAAAAAGTCATAGAACTCTCAGAAAAGTTATTGGAACCTTCCAGCCATTCAAAAAGATATCCTCCAAGACTACATAAAACTTGGGGAACAATAGTTTTCATGGTTGTAATTCATATTCTTTCTCTTGTAGCTATACAACCAAAATTTTGGAGTCTCCCTGCAGTCACTTCATTATTATTTTTTTACTGGGTAACTGCTTGTTTAGGAGTCACTCTTGGATATCACAGATTGTTATCACACAGATCGTTTATTGTTCCAAGATGGTTAGAAAGATTTTTTGCTACCTGTGGAGCTATAAGTTGCCAGCATGGACCGATAGATTGGGTAGGTTTACATAGGCATCACCACTCTTTTTCAGATACTGAAGTAGATCATCACAATAGTAAAAAGGGTTTCTGGTGGAGTCATATGGGTTGGATGTTTAAAGACGTTGAGGCACTAAAAGCTGTCCCAAAACTAAGTGCAGATTTAATCAAGGATCCATACTATAGATTTTTAAATAAATATTTTTTATTCTTACAAATTCCTATTGGACTTTCATTATTCGCAATAGGTCAAAAATTAGGAGTTGGAGGCTGGGCTTTAGTCCTTTGGGGAATTCCATTGAGACTTGTGGTTGTTTATCACATCACTTGGCTAGTAAACTCCGCGACGCATTGTTGGGGTAAAGCACCATTTGAAAGTGGTGATTCATCTAAAAACAATGCATGGGTTGCTGCATTAACATTTGGAGAAGGTTGGCATAATAATCATCATGCATTTCCCAATTCGGCAAAACAAGGATTATTTAGAGGTCAAATTGATATAACATGGGAACATATTAAGATTCTTGCGAAATTTGGTCTTGCAAAAAAAGTAAAGTTACCCTCTAGGTCTTATTATTAACTATATTGATCAATATTTTCATGGCTAAAAGAATACAAGTCGCATTAACTGAATCAATTGCATCACTTGGTAAAGAAGGAGATCTAGTTGAAGTAGCACCTGGATACGCAAGAAATTTTCTATTACCTTATGGCAAGGCAATGAATGTAACACCAGCAGTCCTCAAACAAATCGAGAGGAAGAAAGAAAAAGAAAAAATTGCTGCTGATAAATTAAAGCAAGAAGCTTTAGATTTCCAAACTGCATTATCTACAATAGGTAGGTTCACTATCAAAAAACAGGTTGGAGAAGATGGTGTACTTTTTGGAACTGTTACCAATGGGGATGTTGCAGAAGCAATAGAGGCTGCAACTAAAAAAGAAATTGATAGAAGAAACATTACAGTTCCTGACATTCATAATTTAGGTTCTTTTACTGCAAAAATAAAATTACATGCAGAAGTAAATGCAGAAGTAAATATTGAAGTAACAAGTTAATCAATTTGTTGCATTATTTTGAAAAGTAGCCAGAGTATATATCTAAGCAATTAAATATATGGTTTCCGTACCTTTTCCAAATAATGGGCAAAATAAAAATTTTAAAAAGGATTTTAATAGTGAAAATTCTGGATTAGTACCTCCTCAAAACGTTCAAGCAGAGGAAGCCGTTCTTGGTGGCATACTTCTTGATCCAGACGCGATCGGAAGAATTGCGGACTTAATTAAACCTGAAGCTTTTTATATTAATGCTCATCAAGAGATTTATAGAACAGCATTAATGTTGCATACCCAGGGCAAACCAACTGATTTAACATCAATGAGTGCTTGGTTAGCAGATAATGGATCACTAGAAAAAATTGGAGGGAACAGCAAACTGGTAGAACTAGTTGAAAACGTTTCCTCTACAGCTTCCATAGAACAAGTTGCTAATTTAATTAACGACAAATTCATGAGAAGGCAACTTATCAGATCTGGAAATGAAGTGGTTCAACTAGGTTTTGATCAAACTCAAGATACTTATGAAGTTTTAGATAAAGCAGAGCAAAAAATATTTGAAATCAGTCAAGAAAAACCTTCAAAAGGTCTGACTCAAGCAGCTGAAATACTTACAAGCACCTTCAATGAAATAGAGTCGAGATCATTAGGTACTTCAGTAGCTGGAATTCCCGTAAATTTTTATGACCTTGATGCGATGACTCAAGGCTTTCAAAGAAGTGATTTAATAATTGTTGCTGGAAGACCTTCTATGGGGAAAACTTCAATGGTTCTTAATTTGGCTAAGAATGTTGCACAATCTCAAGATTTACCTGTATGCGTATTTAGCCTTGAAATGAGTAAAGAACAGTTAACATATAGGCTACTTTCTATGGAAGTTGGAATCGAAAGTGGCAGGCTAAGAACAGGTAGATTGCAACAAGATGAATGGCCATTACTTGGAGAAGGTATCAATTCATTGGGTCAATTACCAATATTTATAGATGACAAACCTAACTTAAGTGTTTTAGAGATGAGATCTCTATGTAGAAGATTAATAGCTGAACAAAAAAAAGAACTAGGATTAATCGTAATTGATTATCTCCAATTAATGGAAGGAACGACCCCTGATAATAGAGTGCAAGAACTATCAAGGATAACAAGAGGTCTCAAAAGCATGGCAAGAGAATTAAAAGTACCTGTAGTTGCTTTGTCTCAACTAAGTAGAGGAGTAGAGTCTAGAACAAACAAAAGACCAATGTTAAGCGATTTAAGAGAATCAGGGTCTATTGAACAAGACGCAGATTTAGTATTAATGATTTATAGAGATGAATACTACAATCCAGAGACTGAAGATAGAGGAATTACCGAGATCATTGTCACTAAACATAGAAATGGGCCCGTAGGAACTGTTAAATTATTATTTGAACCTCAATTTACGAGATTTAGGAATTTAGCTAATTAAATCGATCCTAAAATGCAAGATCATCAAGCAACAAATGAATCTTTTGACATCATCGTTATTGGAGGAGGACATGCAGGATGCGAAGCAGCTATAACAACAGCAAAATTAGGATTTTCTACAGCCTTATTCACAATCAATTTAGATAGGATTGCCTGGCAACCTTGTAACCCTGCAGTTGGCGGGCCAGCAAAAAGTCAGTTAGTGCATGAAGTTGATGCATTAGGAGGAATAATTGGGAAATTAGCTGATAAAACAGCTATTCAAAAAAGAATATTAAATGCAAGTAGAGGACCAGCTGTATGGGCATTAAGAGCTCAAACAGACAAAAGAGAATACTCAAAAAAGATGATCGAAATCCTTCAAAACACAGATAATTTATCTTTAAAAGAAGCAATGATTACTGAACTGGATATTACAAAAACTGAAGAAATTGGATTGAACTCCAAAAAAATCGTAAAAAAAAGAATAAAAGGTGTAAAAACATTCTTTGGTAGTTATTATTCAGCTAAATCAGTTATTATCACAGCTGGTACTTTTTTAGAAGGAAGAATATGGATAGGAAATAAATCAATGTCAGCAGGTAGATCGGGCGAACAAGCAGCACAAGGTCTTACTCAAAACTTACACGAAATTGGTATTAAAACAGAACGTTTAAAAACTGGAACTCCAGCAAGAGTTGATAAAAAGAGTATCATTTTTGATGAATTAGATATTCAACCCAGTACGGCAGCTGATAAATATTTTTCTTTTGACCCAGATATCAAAAATAATATGCCTCAAGTTAGTTGTCATATCACAAGAACAACTTCTAAAACACATCAACTCATTCGAGACAATTTACATTTAACTCCCATTTACGGCGGTTTTATTGATAGTAAAGGGCCAAGATATTGTCCATCAATTGAAGATAAAATAGTTAAATTTGCTGATAAAGAATCACATCAAATTTTCTTAGAGCCAGAAGGAATTAATACCCCTGAAATATATGTACAAGGATTTTCTACAGGTTTACCAGAGAATATTCAATTAGAACTTTTAAGAACCTTACCTGGATTAAGTAAATGTAAAATGTTGCGACCAGCATATGCTGTCGAGTATGACTATATACCAGCAACACAGCTCCAAACATCACTTGAAACGAAAGAAATTGAATATTTATTTAGCGCTGGACAAATTAATGGCACTACTGGTTATGAAGAAGCAGCAGCACAAGGATTAGTTGCGGGAGTCAATGCGACAAGAAAACTAAACAAAAAAGATCCAATAATTTTCACTAGAGAAAGCAGTTATATAGGAACCATGATTAATGATTTAATTACCAAAGATCTCAAAGAACCATACAGAGTTCTTACTAGTAGGAGTGAATATAGGTTAACTCTTAGAGGTGATAATGCAGATAGGAGATTAACCCCATTAGGCTATCAAATAGGGCTTATTGATGAGAAAAGATGGTCGGCCTATCAAGAAAAGATGAAACTCCTTGAGGAAGAGAAATTAAGATTAAATAACACGCGTTTAAAAAATACCGATGAAACGTCAAAAAAAATAGAATTAGACACGGGATCAAAAATCAAAGGTTCAACGACTTTGAAAGAACTCCTAAAAAGACCAAACTTTCATTATTCAGATCTAATTAAATATAATTTGACTAAAAAAAATCTTGATTCTTCAATACAGGAAGGTGTTGAAATAGATATTAAATACGAGGGTTATCTTAAAAGACAAAAAAACAACATTGAACAAATAAATCGTCAAAGCTGTAAATCTCTGCCTCAAGAAATAAATTACGAAAAGATAGATACATTATCTTTAGAAGCTAGAGAAAATTTGAATAAGATAAAGCCAAAAAATTTTGGTGATGCTTCAAAAATTCCTGGAGTAAGCAAAGCTGATTTAACTGCATTACTTGTTTGGCTAAAAATAAAAGAAATAAAGAATGAAAATGCAAATGTTTTTGCTGAAAAAAAGTTATCATCTTAAAAGCAATCCGTCAGAGCACTGAATAAAAAACTTTTTAACTCACCAAAAATTTTATGGGAAGAAAAAGCATCTACTTTTTTAGTGAAAAATTCATTACCGAAGATATCAGGTCCATGGAAATTAATGCTGCTTGGGGATGGAAGCCCAACTAGACATCTACAACTCCTTACTAATCAAGAGACGAAAATTAAATTAATTTCAATGCAAGTAGATCCTCTATTCATTAAAGAAGGTCCTAAAGAATTAAATCAGTTAAATGGGCCTTTAATTAGAAGACAAGTATGGATTAAAAACAATAATAAAAACCTAGCATGGGCTGAAAGTTGGTGGAATGCAGAACAAGTAAATGAAAATTTAAAAGCCAAAGAAGAACCTATTTGGAAGAATTTGACACAAGATAGATCTGAATTGTTTAGAGAAGTTGATCGAATTTCACTTGTAAATTCAAATTGGTTAGAAGATCAATTTTGTTTTAAAGGCCCATTCTGGTCAAGAAATTATAGATTTTTTCGAGACAAAAAGCCCCTAACAATTATTAGGGAAGTCTTTAATCCACATCTAGAAAGTTTATTGGGTGATTCAGGAATTAAAAATTTTAAGAGACTATACTCTTCTTCTTCTTGATCTGGGAAGATTTCTTGATTTTGATTGACTTTGTTGGTTTGATTGATCTCTTGGTGTAGTATTCTCGTTTTCTGAAGCTCTTTGCCATCTTTCAACTTTGAAATCCATTTCATCTGGCCAATCTTCATCTTTACTCTCTTTCACATAAGGTAATTTTTTTTGCTCAGTTGTCTGTAAGCTTTTTGGTTGCCTTAAAGATATTGCTTCTAAAGGTCTTTTTGAGTGCGCCTTAGCAGATTCATAAGGATTTGATTCTCTTGTAAAATTCTTAAAATCGTTGTTATCATCGTAAAAATAATCATCACGCCAATCATCATTATCTTCATCAAAAAATAAATCCACTTTTTCAGATACCCATTTTCCTACTTTTTTAACACTCTTACTTGTTATTCCTTGAAAATCTGAATTCCTTCTTTTGCCTGGCCTAGCACCAGATACTCCATCAACGAATTGTCTTCCAGTTTCAAAAATTTTATCAACTTGTTTGTCAACAATATTTCTATCAAAACTATTTCTAAGATTTCTAATTCTCCTTGAATCCATAAATTATTATGCTTTTTAAGATATAAATTACATTAAAAAAATAAATAATTCCAAATATAGAAACAAAAACACATCTTATATTTTTAATCAAACAAAATTAAACAGTTTTTATTCCATGATCCATTAAATAAATTTACACAACATTTTTTACAGGCAATATTCTTTATCCTTTTCCTATAAAAAAATTTATCACCACAATTTTGACAAGTTCCTATATATTTTAATTCTCTCCTTTCAATAGGAAATGAGTGTCTTACAGATATTATAAAGCTCTTCTCTTTCTCATTAATTTCATTCATCTTTGCTAAAAAATTTGGGCCATGAATCTCATTTTTTTTTAATATCCTATCTACCCATGCATGAATCATTTCATGACATAAAGTACTGTTTATTTCACTAGTAGATAATTTACTCAAGATAGGTTTCGATAAAATAATTTCAGAATCTACAAGACCATTAATACGTTTTCTTTTGTAAAAACCAGCAGTAGTTTTTAATCTATTATCACTCCATCTAACTTTTACTAAAGGTTGATTATTAACCGTTAAAGAATTTTCAAAATATTGGCTATTAAATCTATGAAATAAGGGTAAAAGAGGAATTAAAGGCATTATGGATTAAAATTAGTATTATTTTGACAAAAAAAGCCATCAAAAACGATTTCTTTTCTTAAAGTAATAAAAAACTTAAATCAACATGGATGCAACACTAGTTAAAGATATCGGAATTAAAGCATTATTAGTAGGTGGAGCAGTACTAGTTTCTTTTTGGACTTTTAATGCCGTCAAATTAGTTATAAGCGCTAGAGGAATTAATCCATTAGTAAGGAAGTTTTTTGATCAAATAGCTGCTGGAAGAATTGATGCAGCTTATGGTTTGACTACAAAAACTTATAAAACTCATGTTAAACGCCAAGACTTTCTTAAATTTTTAGCTAGTTTAAACCTCAATAAATACAGAAATCTAAAATCAGGAAGACCTAGAGTTCAAGAAGATCAAATCATAATAACTTTGAATTTAAAATCAGAAGACAAACAAGATGAACTCCCATTAGATTTTACCTTCTCAAAAACTGACAATGATTGGAAAATAGACAGAATAGCTAAGGTGAATTAATAATTTCTTGTGAGGGAAAAGAATTGTTTAAAGAAGAAATAATACAACAATTAGAATTACACCCAAGTAGATTAGAAAAAGAAAAAATCATCTCAGAAGCGATGGAAGAAGGTCTAGATGATTTTTTTGAAGGAATCCGAATGGCACTTGATCCATTGGTAACTTTTGGTGTAAAAATTGTTCCTGAGAAAGAGAATGAAAAAAGTCAAAATTTTTTATGGAAAGATTTTAAAGAATTAGCCAATAAGCTTATTCAAAGAGAACTTACTGGTCATGCTGCTCGAGATGCAATTTTTTCGGCTATGGAATCTGCAACAAAAGAAGAGTGGAATGGATTTTATAGACGAGTTTTAATAAAAGATCTTAGATGTGGTGTATCTGAAAAAACAATCAACAAGATAGCAAAGAAATTTCCCAAATATGCGATTCCTATTTTTTCTTGTCCTTTAGCTCATGACAGTGCCAATCATGAAAAAAAAATGATAGGGAAAAAGCAAATTGAAATTAAATTAGATGGTGTACGCGTCTTAACTATTATTAGACAAAATAAGGTAGAAATGTTTTCTCGTAATGGGAAACAATTCCATAATTTTGGTCATATTATTTCGGAAATAGAAAACGTCTTAAAAGAAGATCCTGTACCTTATGACTTAGTCCTAGATGGTGAAGTAATGAGCGCTAACTTTCAGGATTTAATGAAACAGGTTCATAGAAAAGATGGCAAACAAACAAAAGATGCAGTTCTACACTTATTTGATTTATGTCCCCTTGAAAACTTTCAACAAGGGAGATGGAACACTAGTCAAACATCAAGAAGTTTATTAATAAAAGAATGGGTAGCAAAACATTCTAAGCTTCTAAAACATGTACAAACACTGGAATGGGAAGATGTAGATCTTGACACCATTGAAGGTCAGAAAAGATTTGTAGAGCTGAATAAATCTGCCGTTGAAGGAGGATATGAAGGAGTAATGATTAAAGATCCCAATGCTATGTATGAATGTAAAAGAACGCACAGTTGGTTAAAAGCAAAACCTTTCATTGAAGTCACTTTAAAAGTTGTATCGGTTGAGGAAGGCACAGGTCGTAATAAAGGTAGGCTAGGGGCAATACTGGTAGAAGGGGAAGATGATGGGTATAAATACAGTCTTAGTTGTGGAAGCGGGTTTAGTGATATCCAACGTGAAGAATATTGGTCAAAACGTAATCATCTCATTGGTCAACTTGTAGAAATCAGAGCTGATGCTAAAACTAAATCCAAGGATGCAGTGGCTTTTAGTCTTAGGTTTCCAAGATTCAAATGCTTTAGAGGATTTAAAGCTGGAGAAAAAGTGTAAATTTTAAAAAATTATTTAACAAAGTAGTCAATAATAAATGTGGTTTTTAAATAAAAAACTTAAAATATAAGTTATAAAGTATAAAAATATTTATTAAGACTTTTAAAAGACTTATGACAAAGAAAACAGTTTTCAACTACATAAAAACACCTTGTGGACAGGCAAAATATATGGAATTAGAAGCTAATAAAACTTTGTTAGGTAAAGTTAGGCTATTTTGGTTTATTTTAATTGCATCTATTAGAGATTGGAATATTAAAGATTAAATTCTTAGGAGTTTTCAAAATATTCTCTGGAGTATTTAGCTAAGAAATATACAACCAAAAAAGTTGAAACAACTCCGACGATAGTCATATACAAATTATTTGGTGATTGTACATTTTTTAAATCCTGGAGAGTTTTTGCCAAACTACCTATTGAGCAATAAAGAAAAGTTCCTGGAATAATTCCAAGAAGGCCAAGAGAAAAATCTCTAAATTTAATATTATTCAAACCATAAAAATAATTTAGAATACTGAAGGGAAATATCGGAGATAATCTCGCTAAAAAAATTAATTTAAGTCCGCCTTTTTCTACTACTTTCTCCATAACAGTTAATTTTGGATAACGGATAAAAAAGTTTTTTAGCTTTTTTGCAAAAAAAGTTTTTGATAAAAAAAATGCAACTGTTGCTCCAATGGAAGCGGAAATGAAAACGATAATTGATCCTAAATATGAGCCATATAAAAAACCAGATAATAAAGATAACCAAGAAGCTGGAAGTATTAATAAAACAATTAAAATATAAATACAAACAAACGCTAAAATTCCAATTCCAGTATTAAAAAAAAAAGACAAATTATAAATATTTTCTAGGAATATATTCATACTCAATTCAATAGTGCGAGTTTTTTTGTAATTCTCTCCTTTTGAACCGAACCCTCATTTAATTTTAATCTGCATTCATCAACAATATCTTTTGGAGCCTTATCAACAAAATTTTTATTAGATAATCTCTTATTTAAATTTTCTAATTCAATAGCTACCTTTTTTAAATCCTTGGTTAACCTTTCCTTTAATGCATCTATATTTACATAATCCTGAAAAGGTAAGTAAACCTCTAAATCACTAATTATACCAGAAAAAGATTTAGCAAACTCTTTTTTATCAACAGCATTAGTTTTAAAAATAAATACTTCAGAAGATTTAGTTAAGGTTTGAATATCTTCAACTAAAGTTTTTAAAAAATCAATCAATTCATCATTATCTGTAATTAAATATACAGGACCTTTTTCTGATGGCTTAAGACCTAATTCAGCTCTCAAATTTCTAATCAGTCTAATAATTTCAAAGAGTTGCTGAAAGGAATTATCAAGCTTGTGATCAACAAATTTATTTTCGTGTATTGGCCATTTTTGAAGAGATAATAATGCATTATCTGGTTTTAGTTGCAGTGCATGCCAAAGTTCCTCAGTAATATGCGGCATAAAAGGATGAATCATTACCAAAATATCATTGAGTACTTTTATTAAAACTTTTTCAGATATTTGTCTATTTTTAGTCTCTTTATTATTAAACCTTTGTTTAGCAAATTCTACATACCAGTCACAAAAATCATTCCATGCAAATTCATATAGAAGTTTGGCAGATTCTCCCAATTTATATTCTTTCAACAAAGCAGCGACTTTTTTATTTACCTGATTCAATTTCGATAAAATCCACCTATCACATAATTCTAAAGAAGTTTCATCACTCTCATTAAGCGAACAATTATTGTTAGAAGTTTTATTAATTAATACAAATTTAGTTGCATTCCATAATTTATTCGCAAAATTTCTTGAAGCTTCAACAGTTGAAGACGTATCTTTTTTCCTATCAAAATCAAGCCGGATATCTTGTCCAGCGCCTGCAACTTCTCGAATTAAAGCAAATCGTAGAGCATCAGAACCATATTTATCAATTAATAGTATTGGATCAATACCATTACCTGCACTTTTACTCATTTTTTTATTTTTTTCATCTCGAACTAGACCATGAATATAAACATCCTTAAAAGGAATATTATTGGTAAAAGTACTCCCCATCATTGTCATTCTGGCCACCCAGAAAAAAATAATATCGAAACCAGTAACAAGAACATTATTTGGATACCATTTTTTAAAATCTGGATCATTTGTATTTGGCCAACCAAGTGTTGAGAAAGGCCATAAACCACTTGAAAACCATGTATCCAAAACGTCTTTATCGCGAACCAATTTAATATTTAATCCAAATTTTTTATTAGCTTCGATTAAAGCATCTTCTTCATTTCTTGCAACGATATATGGAGTATTTTGTTCTATTGAGTCTTGAGAGGCATCTAAAACATACCATGCTGGTATTTGGTGCCCCCACCACAATTGCCGACTGATGCACCAATCATTGATATTCTCCAACCAATCCTTATAAACTTTCTCCCAGCGTGGAGGAATAAAAGATGGTTTTTTAGAATCAATTTCATTAAGACATCCTTGTGATATATCATCCATTTTCAAAAACCATTGTGTTGACAATAAAGGTTCAATTGGGACCTTACCTCTATCAGAAAAAGGAACAGTATGTTTATAGTCCTCTATCTTTGTCAATAGACCTAAGTTGTCCAATTCTTTGATAATTTTCTTTCTAGCCTCATATCTATCTAAATTCTGAAAAATACCTGCATTAATATTTAAAGTTCCATCTTTGTTCATTACATTAATCTGTTTTAAATTATGCCTTTTCCCTATTGCAAAATCATTTGGATCATGGGCTGGAGTAACCTTCACACAACCCGTACCAAAATCTTTATCAACATGTGAATCAGCGATAATAGGTATTTCTCTATCAACAAAAGGGACTTTTACTTTGACACCAATAAATTCTTTATATCTATCATCATCAGGATTAACTGCCACAGCAGTATCACCCAAAAGCGTTTCTGGTCTTGTTGTTGCAACTTCTAAGTACTTATCTAACTGTTCACCACTTTCAGAAATTAAAGGGTATTTAAAATGCCATAAATGACCATTTACTTCTTGCATTTCAACTTCAAGATCACTTACGGCAGATTGAGATTCAGGGCACCAATTAACCAAATATTCGCCTCTATAAATTAAATTCTTATTATAGAGAATATTAAAAGCCTCAATAACTGCTTCGTTTAATTTTTGATCAAGAGTAAATCTTTCTCTAGTCCAGTCAACTGAATATCCTATCCTTTTTAATTGAGAAACTATTCTTCCACCACTTTGTTCTTTCCAGTTCCATGCTCTTTTAAGAAATTCATCTCTTCCAATATCCTCGCTTGTTTTACCTTCATTTTTTAATTGTTTTTCAAGAATAGTTTGAACAGCTATTGAAGCATGATCAGTTCCTGGTAAACACAAAGCATTCTTACCTAAAAGTCTTTGAAAACGTACTACAACATCTATCAAAGCGGTGTTAAATGCATGCCCCATATGCAAAGATCCAGTTACATTTGGTGGCGGAATAACAACACAAAAAGGCTCCCCGTCATCCTCAGGATTAGGACTAAACGCCTGTAAACTTTCCCATTTTTCTTGCCACTTTTTCTCTACTTCAAAAGGTGAATAATTCTTTAAAGATAATTGATCATTCATCTCAGTCATATGCAAATTTTATTACGAAACCTTTTTTATATTTTATCTTCATAGCAGCCAATTAATGAAAATAATATTAGTATGCAAAAAAAAGGACATTCATTCTACAAAAGTTTGAAGCCAGAACCGCAGGAACAACGTTTTGCATTTTTTGGTGTTGAGATAAGAAATCCACCACCGCTTAAATCACCGTAGTAATCTAATTTTAAATCTTTAAGTAAATTAAACTTTTTTACATCGGCATATAAAGTGACTCCTTCTGTTCTTGAGATTGGGGATCCATTACATGTTCCAGGCTTTAATTTAATATGCATCCATCCTTCGGAACAATTTTTCTCCTCTACCAAATCAATTGACATTTTTCCAGGAGAACCTCCAAAAGAAGCTTGCCTAGATAGTTCTGAAGCAGCGCTTTGACTGATTGAAAGATTGACGATCTCAGTCATTAGAAAAATAAAAGATGGGCGATCCAGGGTTCGAACCAGGGACATCCTGCTTGTAAGGCAGGCGCTCTACCGCTGAGCTAATCGCCCTTATAATAACCTATTCTAATGGATGAAGTTGAAATATTTGCACTAACTATTTAAATATTTCATGATTAAGGCAAAATTGAATTAATAAAAGATAACCTATGTCCTCAAACGATAGATATAACTTGCATAAAAATTCCGATTTAGAGACTTTAGAGAACTTTAAAATTTTAATATCTAATATCAAGTCATTGAAAGATAAAACTTGGGGATGCCCATGGCAGAAAATACAGTCTCATAAATCATTGATCCCATTTTTAAATGAAGAAAGTGGTGAATTTATAGATGCGATATATGAAAAAAATGCGGATAACATCTGTGAAGAGTTAGGAGATCTTTTATTACAAGTAATGCTGCATTCTGAAATCGGTTACGAAAACAAAGAATTTGAACTAAATGATGTTTTAAAAAATCTAAACAAGAAAATTATTAATAGACATCCATATATTTTCGACAAAAAAGAAAAAGTGTCTTTAGAAAAATCGCAAAAGATTTGGGAAAAAATTAAAAATTCAGAAAAAAAAGCACCTCATTTTAAATCATCGATTAGTAAAAATTTAAATTTGAAAATTAAAAGTTTACCGCCAACAATTGGAACAGATAAAATCACAAATGTTGTTAAAGAATTTGGTTTTAAATGGGAGAGTACTGATCAAATTTTTGAAAAGTTAGAAGAAGAGATTAATGAATTAAAGGAAGCAATAAAAAGTAAAAATTATTCAGACATAAAAAATGAATATGGCGATATTTACTTTACCCTTCTAAATCTCTCAAACTTTTTAAAAATAAATCCAGAATCAGCTCTTCAAAAAACTAATAAAAAATTTTTAGACAGATTCTCAATTATTGAACATCATGCAGGAGATAATATTAAAAAACAAACCCCTAAAGATTTTCAACGGCTTTGGCAAATAGCCAAGCAAAAACTTAAAAGAAAAAATTCTTAAAAAGCAAATGACTAATATTTCAAATTGGATAGATGAATATCATAAAGGCTCAAGATTTGGTCTAAATGGAGAAATCTTAATTAAACAAAAATCCAAATATCAAGAAATTATTGTTATTGAAAATGAATATTATGGCAGAGCTTTAATGCTAGATGGCTGTTGGATGACATCATTAAAAGATGAGAAGTATTATCATGAGTGTCTTGTGCATCCAGCATTAAGTAGCATTGACGAAAAATCTAATGTACTCATTATTGGTGGAGGAGACGGCGGTACAGCAAGAGAATGCATTAAGTACTCTCAAATATCAAAAATTGATCTAGTAGAGATTGATGAGGAAGTAATCAAAATATCTAAAAAATTTTTAAAAGAAATTGGAGGCGATGCATGGAATGACGAAAGATTAACGATCCATATTGATGATGGTGTTCAATGGGTAAAAAAAACAAGAGATAATTTTTACGACGTCATATTTATAGATTGTTCAGATCCATCAGAAATTGCAAATTTATTATTTTCAGATTCGTTTTATAGAGAATGCAAAAGAATTCTTAAAAAAAATGGTATCTTAGCAACGCAAAGCGAATCACCTGAATCCTTCAAAAATATTCACATAAGTATTTTAAAAACCCTGAAAAAAATCTTTAAAGTCTCTGAAACTATGTATTCTTTTGTACCTATATATCCTAGCGGTATTTGGAGTTGGACATTCGCTTCTGAAGAAGTTTTAAATTTATCAAAGCAAAATTATATTGAAACCCTGAGAATAGAAAAAGGTTGTGAAATTTGGAATTTGAATTTTCAAAATGCAGCATTCAAAATGATGCCAAATAAAATTGTAAAAGAACTCAATTCATAGAATGATAAAAAATTTATTTGATAACGAAAATGCGATTTTCATGGGAGCAAAAAGAAGCCCTGATGATTGCGCAATTGGTATATTTGGAGTCAATTATGATGGCACATGTTCATTCAAACCTGGAGCTAGATTCGGTCCAGAAGCGATAAGACAAGTGAGTTCTTGTTTAGAAACATATTGTCCAAAACTAAATAAAGACTTAGAAAATATTATGTATGCTGATTTTGGGTCAATAATAATTGATAAAAATGACTCAAAGTCCGTTATTGAATCGGTCAAATCAGCAACAAATTTTTTAATAAACAAAGGCCTTAGGCCTATTATGCTTGGAGGCGAACACTCTATTACCACAGGTGCTGTTGAAGCGTTAGTAAAGAAATATCCAGATTTGATATTGGTTCAACTTGATGCTCATGCAGATTTAAGAGAAACATATATAGGTAATAAAAATAGTCATGCTTGTACAATGCAAAGATGCCTAGAAGTGCTACCTAAAAAGAAAATTTTGCAAGTAGGAATAAGAAGTGGGACTAAAGAAGAATTTCAGTTTATGCATAATAACAATCAATTAGTTAACTTTTGTCCAGGCGGAAATGCGCAAGAGTTAAAGCAAGCTCTTCTTCCATACTCTAAGTCTCCAATCTATTTAACAATAGATTTAGATTGGTTTGATCCCAGTTTATTATCAGGGACGGGAACCCCAGAACCGGGAGGATTTTTTTGGAATGATTTTGAAGAGATCCTGAAAACTTTAAGAGACTTTAGGATTGTAGCTTCAGACATTGTGGAGTTATCTCCAGAAATTGATAAAAGCGGAGTTAGCAGTATAGTTGCAGCCAAAGTACTTAGAAGCTTAATTTTGTCATTAGAAAATATGCAATAAAAAATTTCTAAACTAAAGTGTAAAAATAGTAAATTAAAATTTAATATTTCATGGATTTGCTTAAAAGTCCTCTTTATTCAAAATATGTTCAATCCAATGCAAAGTTAGTGAATTTTGCAGGTTGGGAAATGCCAATATCATTTTCAGGATTAATCAAAGAGCATGAATCAGTTAGATCTTCAACTGGATTGTTTGATATTTCTCACATGGGTGTAATTTCTATTAAAGGAATCAATCCAAAGGATTATATTCAAAAATTTTTTCCTACAAATTTATACTCCATTTCTGAAGGTCAGGGACTTTATACAGTAATGCTCAATGATAAAGGAGGAATAATAGATGACTTAATAATTTATGACCTTGGCATACAAGAAAATGATATAACAGAAATATTGTTAATAGTTAATGCAAGTAGATATGACATAGATTTTCAGTGGATAAAAAATAATTCAAAAAAGAATGAAATTTCAATAACAAACTTTAAACAAGACAAGGTGCTTTTAGCACTACAGGGTAAAAACTCATTCGATTTATTTGAAAAATGGATTGAATCATCAATCTCCCATATCCCTAACTTTGGATGCGAATATAAAATTTTTGAACATATTTCGCAGAAAGAAAAAATCTTCGTTTCAAAGACAGGATATACAGGGGAAAATGGTCTAGAAATACTTTTATCTAAAAAAGCAGCAATTAATTTATGGGATTTCTCAATTTCCAACAATGTTACTCCTTGTGGTTTAGGAGCTAGGGATACACTTAGACTTGAAGCGGGCATGCATCTTTATGGCCAAGACATAAATGAAGAAACTTCTCCGTATGAAGCAGGGTTAGGATGGCTAGTTCATCTAGAAAATAATCATGAATTCTTTGGGAGAAGATTTCTTGAAGAGCAGTCAAGATTAGGTATTCAAAAAAAGTTAGTTGGTCTCTCTATAGAAGGTAAAGCAATAGGAAGAAAAGGTTGCCCAGTACTAAAAGGTGAAGAGAATATTGGAACTATCACTAGCGGCAGTTGGTCTCCAACTAAACAACAAGCTATAGCTTTTGCATACATCACAACTTCGCATGCTTTTATAAATAACGAAGTTGAAATATTAATAAGAGGCAAAAAATTCAAAGGAGTTATAACAAAAAGAGCGTTTTATAAAAAAAATTATTAACTAAATTTACCCTCAAAGAATTATTATAAGTTTTGATAAATAAAGCATACTTAGATGAGAAACAAAATTTGTGAAGAACTCAATAATACAGATATTGGTAAATTAGTTAATTTATGCGGATGGGTAGATAGAAGAAGAGATCATGGTGGTGTAATTTTTATTGATTTAAGAGACCATAGTGGATTCTTACAAATAACAATTAACCCCGATGACGGCGCAAGTCTATTTAAACAGGCAGAAACTCTAAGAAATGAAACGGTAATAATGGTTAGCGGAATTATTAATGAAAGGCCCAAAGATTCAATTAATAAAAATTTAAGTACTGGAGAGTTAGAGCTTAAGGTTAAAGATTTGCAAATTCTCAATCAAATTAAAAAAAACTTACCTTTTCCAGTATCTATACATGATTATGAAAATACAAAAGAAGAACTCAGATTAAAATATAGATACCTTGATTTAAGAAGGGGCAAATTACTCGAAAATTTAAAAACAAGACACAAGATTATTAAAGTTGCTAGAGAATTTCTTGATAATTTTGGATTTACTGAAGTAGAAACTCCATTGCTGACAAAATCAACTCCAGAAGGAGCTCGCGATTTTCTTGTTCCTGCACGTCTTTCAAATGGGGAATTTTTTGCTCTACCCCAATCCCCACAACTATTTAAACAACTTTTAATGGTTGGAGGCTTAGATAAGTATTATCAAATCGCAAAATGTTTCCGTGATGAAGACTTAAGAGCAGATAGACAGCCAGAGTTTACTCAATTAGATATTGAGATGAGCTTTATTAATGAAGAAGAAATAATATCTTTTAATGAAAGTCTTATAAAAAAAATATGGAAAGAAGTATTGAATATTGATTTTGATAATGCTTTTCCAAGAATGTCATGGCACGCAGCAATGGATAATTACGGTACTGATAGACCAGATACTAGATATCAAATGTTACTTAAAGATTTAGGAGAAGTATTAGGTGATATTGGCTTTAATATTTTCACCAAGGCGATTAAGTCTGGAGGTTCTATAAAATCCATAACAGTTAAGGGAGGTAATTTAAGTATTAGCAACGTAAGAATTAAACCCGGAGGTGATATCTTCCAAGTAGCTCAAGATGCAGGAGCTGGTGGTTTGGCCTTTATAAGGGTCAAAGGAGATGAGCTCGAGACTATTGGGGCAATTAAAAATAATTTAAATGAAGAGCATATAGCTAATATTTTAAAAATAACCGAGGCCCAAGATGGAGACTTAATCCTTTTAGGAGCTGGAGATAAACAAATTGTCAACCAGTCATTAGATAGAGTGAGACAATACATTGCAAAAGACTTAAATCTTATAGATAAAAGTAAATGGAATTTCTTATGGGTAACTGATTTTCCGATGTTTGAGAGAAATGAAGAAGAAAATAGATATGAAGCTTTACATCATCCTTTTTGTTCTCCAAAAAATATAAAATCTAAAGATTGTGAAAACTTGAAAAAAGAAATTGAGAACTCAATAGCAAATGCTTATGACTTAGTTCTTAATGGTTTGGAGTTAGGAGGTGGCTCTTTACGTATTCACGAAGCGAACTTGCAAAGAGAGATTTTAAAAACGGTAGGACTTTCTGATAAAGAGATTGATGAAAAATTTGGATTTTTAATAGAAGCCTTAGAAATGGGTGCTCCTCCGCATGGTGGAATAGCGTTTGGATTGGACCGTATTACCATGCTGATCATAGGTGCAGATTCAATCAGAGAAACCATTGCTTTTCCAAAAAATCAACAAGCAAAATGTCTTCTCACAAATGCACCTTCAAATGTCTCTGAATCACAATTAAAAGAATTAGATATTGAAATAACAATTGATGAATAAGAATATATATGGATGTTCTAAAAGTTTTTTGTTTAAATAAAATATAAGGAGTATGTGCTTAATTAAAAATATTTAATGTCAAAATTTGTTTTTGTCACAGGAGGAGTAGTTTCTAGCATTGGTAAAGGAATTGTAGCTGCAAGCTTAGGGAGATTATTAAAGTCGAGAGGATATAGTGTTTCAATATTAAAACTAGATCCATATCTAAATGTTGATCCAGGCACAATGAGCCCATTCCAGCATGGAGAAGTATTTGTAACCGAAGATGGGGCTGAAACCGATCTAGATTTAGGTCACTATGAAAGATTTACTGATACTGCAATGACTAGGTTAAATAGTGTAACGACGGGATCTATCTACCAAGCAGTAATTAATAAAGAAAGAAGAGGTAGTTATAACGGTGGAACTGTGCAAGTAATACCTCACATAACTGGAGAAATTAGAGAAAGGATTCATAGAGTAGCAGCTAACAGCAATGCAGATATTATTATTACTGAAATTGGTGGAACAGTTGGTGATATTGAATCTTTACCTTTTTTAGAGGCAATAAGAGAATTCAAAAATGATGTCAATAGAAATGACGTAGCGTACATACACGTAACATTACTTCCCTACATCAAAACCTCTGGCGAAATAAAAACTAAACCAACACAACATTCAGTAAAAGAATTAAGATCAATTGGAATTCAGCCAGATTTACTTGTATGCCGAAGCGATAAATCAATAAATGAAGGTCTTAAAAAGAAACTTAGTGGTTTTTGTGGAGTAAATATAAAATCAGTAATAGAAGCATTAGATGCAGATAGTATTTATTCTGTGCCTCTTGCTTTAAAAAAAGAAGGGTTGTGCAAAGAAACTCTGAAGTATCTTGAACTTGAGGACAAAGAATGTGATTTGAAAAATTGGGAAGCACTAATTCATAATCTAAGAAATCCTGGAGATCCAATAAAAGTTGCTCTTGTGGGCAAATATATTGAACTTGGAGATGCTTATTTATCTGTAGTTGAAGCTTTAAGGCATGCATGTATTGCAAACAAGGCTTTGTTAGATTTACATTGGGTCAGTGCTGAAATGATAGAAAAAGATTCAGCAGAAACTTACTTAAATGAAGTTGATGCAATTGTCGTACCTGGAGGATTTGGAAACAGAGGAGTGAATGGCAAAATTTCTGCTATAAAATTCGCAAGAGAAAATAAAATTCCATTTTTAGGCCTTTGCCTTGGTATGCAATGTGCAGTTATAGAATGGGCCAGGAATGTAGCTAATCTTCCAGATGCATCTAGTTCAGAACTAGATCCAGATACTCCCAATCCAGTGATACATTTATTACCAGAACAAGAAGATGTAGTTGATTTAGGTGGGACAATGAGACTAGGAGTTTATCCATGTAGATTGACAAAAAATACAACTGGAAAAAAATTATATGATGAAGATGTTATTTATGAGAGACATCGACATAGATACGAATTTAATAATTACTACAAACAAAGTTTTTTAAATTCTGGATACAAAATTAGTGGTACATCACCAGATGGCCGATTAGTTGAGTTAATTGAGTTAGAAAATCATCCTTACTTCTTAGCATGTCAATATCATCCTGAGTTTTTATCAAGACCTGGGAAACCTCATCCATTATTTAAAGGCTTAATAAAAGCCTCTCAAGAAAAGTTAACTCAATCAAATTAATATTTTTTATTTTTTTGAATGAAAAAATGACAAATTTTTTACCCTTAGTCGAACAATTTCATTCATTACAAGGTGAAGGTTATCATGCTGGAAAAAGTGCTTTTTTTGTGCGATTAGCAGGTTGTAAAGTTGGTTGTTCATGGTGCGATACCAAGAATTCATGGGATGAGAAAAAATATCCACCTATATCAATTAAGAAAATAATAAATCAAATAAAAATTGCTAGAGGAAAAGGAGCATCTTTTTGCGTTATTACAGGTGGAGAACCTTTACAACATAACTTGGATAATTTTTGTAATGCCATTAAAAAAATGACTAGGGGAGAAGAACAAAACTCAATGAATATTCATATTGAGACTAGTGGCGTTAACTCTATTTCTGGAAGTTATGACTGGATTACTTTATCTCCAAAAAGACACTCACCTCCAAAAAATTATTTTTTAAAAAACTGTAATGAGGTCAAAATAATCATAAACGAAATAGAAGATATTGAATTTGCTATTCAAATAAAAAAAGAAACTTTAAAACAATATCAATTCTCAAAAAGCAAAGATGGCTTAAAAAAAGAAGATAAAATTTTTTATTTACAGCCAGCATGGAACAATACAAAAGGTTTTTCTCTTGCTATTGATTTCGTGAAAAATAACCCTGATTGGAAATTAAGCCTTCAAACTCACAAATACTTAAAAATTAAATGAAATAATATGACTCTTAAAGACAAATCGATAGTAGTTTTATTATCTGGAGGTTTAGATTCTTCTACAGTTACTGGGATCGCAAAAAAATCCGAAGCTAAAATTTTTGGCCTTTCATTTGATTACGGTCAACGTCATAAGAAAGAATTACATTCTGCATCAATAATTGCAAAACACTTTGATATCGTAGAATTTAAGCTTATTAAGCTTGACTTATCTCTATGGGGAGGCTCTTCATTAACTGACACTCAAAAAAATATTCCAATAGAAGGGGTTCAAACTAATACGATTCCTAATACTTATGTTCCTGGGAGAAATACTATATTTATATCCGTAGCACTTAGTTATGCTGAAGCAATAAATGCTGATTTTATAGGATTAGGAGTTAATGCACTGGATTATTCTGGTTATCCAGATTGCAGACCTGACTACATTAAGAAATTTCAAGAATTGGCAGATCTCGCCAATAAAAGAGGAAGAGAAAATAACCCAATTAAACTTTGGACACCTCTATTAGATCTAAATAAAGAAGAAATTATTGAATTAGCTTTCGATAATGATGTCCCTTTAGAAAAAACATGGAGTTGTTATTCAGGCAATTTAAAACCATGCGGAAAGTGTGATAGTTGCAGAATTAGAAATATCGCTTATGAAAAATGGCTCAATAAAAAAAATAAAAAATGAAAATAAAAAAAATAATTCTTAAAAAATGGATAGATCCAGCACAGATTACGCATAATCTAACAAAACAGTTCGGGGATAAAGGTTTAGCTTGGCTAGACAGTGATGGCAAAGAAAATGGGGAATGGTCAATAATAGGAATTAAACCTAAAAAAATAATCCAATCAAGAGATATAAGTAACTTAGAAAAAACTAATAATCCCTTTAACAATTTAAAAGATATTGAAAAAGGATTTTGGATCGGATGGTTAAGTTATGAAGCTGGAATTTACATAGAACCAAAAAACCCATGGCGACAATCTGATATGGCAACTTTATGGATTGCATCATATGATCCAATCATTAAATGTAATTTAATAAAAAAAGAAATAATTATCGAAGGCACAAACTCATCTGAACTGATGAATTATAAAAATATAATCAACAATATAAAAACTATTGAAGAAGAAAATATTTTTAAAACAAATTTGAATTTTGATTTTTCAAAAATTAATTTGGACGAGATGGCTGAAAAATTTCAGAAAAATATTTTAACATTGAAAAAACTAATTTCCCTAGGGGATTTATTTCAAGCAAACCTAACAACTAAATGCGAAATTGAATCCACCAAAAACTATAATCCTCTAGATATCTATTTAAAAATAAGAAGGAAATTAAGGGCTCCCTTTGGAGGAATAATAATAAATAACAATGATAATTATAAAGAGGCGGTATTATCTACCTCACCAGAAAGATTTATAAAAATAGATAATAAAAATTTTGTAGAATCAAGACCCATCAAAGGAACTAGATCCAGAGACAAGGATTTAAATCAAGATGCACTTAATGCTATTGATTTAATAACGAACGAAAAAGATAGAGCCGAAAATATTATGATTGTTGACCTAATAAGAAATGATTTAGGTAAAGTTTGCGAAACAGGAAGTATTATTGTGCCAGAAATATTAAAACTTGAAAGTTTCTTAAAAGTTCATCATCTAACTTCAGTAATCAGAGGCAAATTAAAAAAAGACAAAAACTGGATTGATTTACTAAAAGCTTGTTGGCCTGGGGGCTCTATAACTGGAGCACCTAAATTAAGATCATGCCAGAGACTTTTTGAATTAGAAGAATATGAACGCGGACCATACTGCGGCTCATTTTTGAAGCTTGACTGGAACGGAGAGTTTGACAGCAATATACTAATAAGATCATTTTTAATTAAAGGCAAAAAAATCAATATATATGCTGGTTGCGGAATAGTTATTGACTCAAACCCTGAAGAGGAAACTGATGAACTAAAGTGGAAACTTTTACCCTTAATTGATTCACTAAAATGATTGAAAATTTAGGCTGGCACAAGGATCAATGGTTAGATATTGATAAAATATTTATCGCTGCTAATAATAGAGGATTAAAATTTGCTGATGGTATATTTGAAACCATTTTGATAAAAGAAAACAAACCTATTCTTTTTGATGAACATCTGAAAAGGTTAGAAAAAAGTAGCAAAATTTTAAATATTAATCTCAAAATAAATAAATTAACTTTGAGACAACTTATTCATGATGGAATTAGAAAGTTATCGCTTAAGAATGATCAATTTGCTTCAGTAAGAATAAACTATAGTCGAGGAACTAATGAAGGTCGAACACTAACAATTGATAGCACTTCAGAGACAAAAGATTTAGATAATTTATGGCTTGAGTTCTATAGAATCAAACCGAATTTTCATCCGATAAGCGTTTTTATCAGTCAAAAGGAAAAAATAAATGAATTCAGTCTTATAAGTAAATGCAAAACATTTTCATATAATCAAGCAATACAAGTTTTGACAGAAGCTAATGAAAAGTCGTTTGATGATTCTATCCTATTAAATACGGCAGGTGAACTTTGTTGTGGAAGTACATTTAATCTTATAATTAAAAGAAATAATCAATGGATAACTCCTAGAAAAGAGAGCGGCTGTTTAGAGGGGATTATGGTTTCTAAAGCTCTAAAATTAAAAATTGTAAAAGAAAAATTAATTCGTGCAGAATTTCAAAATGATGACATAGTAGTTGCAATTAATAGCTTATCTTGCAGACAAATTAATCAAGTTAATGATCTAAAGCTTAAACCTAAATTCGATCCAATTTACTTTTGGGATTTATTATATAATTGAACTTTATTTATATCTGGTAAATAGACATCAGATACTTTAGTTATATTGTTATTAACCTTAAATTCAACAATTTTTCCAATAATTATAATTGATGGAGCTAAAAATTCTTTATCTTTGATTTTATCTGGAAGATTATCTAATTTCTCTATAAAACATTTTTGATTTTTCAAAGTAGCTTCCTGGATTACAGCGCATTTTGTATCCTTACATAAGCCGCCTAAAATTAATTCCTCTACAATAAATTCAATATTTTTTATGCCCATAAAAATAACTAAGCTATCTGAAGATTTAGCTAAAACTCTCCAATTTACGCTCTTTTTATCCTTATGAAAATGCTCATGCCCAGTTACGAAAGTAACAGAACTGGCTGCATCTCTATGAGTAAGTGGAATACCAAAATACGTGGGAGCAGCTATACCAGAGGTAATCCCAGGCACTATTTCAACAGAAACTCCATTTTTTTCTAAAAACGATACTTCTTCACCACCCCTAGAAAAGACAAAAGGATCTCCACCCTTAAGCCTTACAACATTTTTGCCTTCTTTTGCCAATTTCAAAATAAGAGCATTGGTTTCAGCCTGAGGTACGGAACACTTTCCAGCTCTTTTGCCTACATGGAAAATTTCTGTATTTTTTCCTGCCTCTTTTGTTATTTCATCTGGAATTAAAGCATCATGAACCAATGCATCACAATTTTTTATTAGACGTAAAGCTTTAAGAGTTAAAAGCTCAGGGTCACCAGGACCTGCTCCAACTAAATAAACAATGCCGGGCACAATAATATCCATTAACAAGTATGGTAGTAGAAGTTAATCGCAATGAAGGTAAATATTGTGAAAGAAAGTTTATTAAAACCAAATAAAAAATACACTCTCCTTAGTGCGTTTATCACTCTTCTCAATGATCGTTTAAGTGAAAGTATACTTTTACCCATATTACCCTCTTTTGTTTTACTTTTTGACTCTAAGGCAAGTACATATGGTTTATTATCATGCACTTACCAATTAGCTCAATTTGCAGCTTCTCCTGTTATAGGACTTATGAGTGATAGATATGGAAGAAGACCTGTCACTCTTTTTTGTATTACTGGTTCAGTAATAGGTATATCAATATTATCTTTTACGGTTCTTTTTAATTGGTCAAATTCAATAGCCTCTATCCCGTTGTTTTTATTATTTTTAGCGAGACTAATTGACGGTTTAAGTGGGGGGACTGCAGCTACTGCAACAACAATTCTTGCAGATATTTCAAGCCCTGAAAAAAGAGCAAAAACATTTGGTCTTATAGGTGTAGCTTTCGGTTTAAGTTTTTTCTTAGGTAATATTTTTGTTGTAATTTTTGCAAAAAATACAAATAATAATTTTATTATTCCAGTTTTAATAGCATCAATCATTCCAATAATAAATTTCCTCCTTGTATTTTTTTACTTACCAGAAACCAAGCCTAATAGTAACTCAGATAAATCAAAAACTATTTTAAAAAACCCTTTAAAAGAGCTTTTTAAAGTTTTCAAAGAAGAAAAGATTAAAAAATTATCATTAGCTTTTTTTATTTACTTTATTGCTTTTACTGGACTGACCAATATTCTTATATTTTTTCTTCAAGAATCATTAAACTGGACGACCAAAGCATCAAGTGGAACTCTTGTTCTAGTAGGAATAATTGCAATTATCGTTCAAGGAGGACTAATAGGGCCTCTGGTCAAGCAATTTGGAGAAATGCGATTAACACTTATCGGATCAAGCTTTATTCTTGTAGCATGCGCTCTTTTGATAACTGCTCCAAAAGAAAATGCGACACTTAATATTTATTCAGCTGTTTCATTTTTAGCCGTTGGGGCAGGGTTAATTACGCCCACCTTAAGAGCACTAATATCAAAGAAATTGGACGTTGATAAACAAGGATCAATTTTAAGTAACCTTCAGGGTCTACAGAGTCTTGGAGGAGTTTTAGGAATTGCAATGGCTGGAAGGGTTTATGATAGTTTTGGTCCTAAATCACCTTTTATAGCTGGTTCCGTTATCTTACTTTTCATGATATACCTTATTGCAGAGGGTAAAAATAATAATTTTTTTAAAAATCAAAAATCAAAAGTTTTTTAATGAAAAGCCAGGCTGATATTTTTATTAATAGAGAATTAAGTTGGATTGAATTCAATAAAAGAGTACTCCTAACTGGTATGGAAAAAGAGTACAAAATCCTAGATAAAGTGAAATTTTGTTCAATTTTTAGTAATAATCTTGATGAGTTTTTTATGGTAAGGGTAGCTTCATTAAAGGCTCAAGTTGAAGCAAAAATTACTACAAAAAGTATTGACGGACTTACCCCTAAAGAGCAATTAACAAGAATAAATAAAAAAGTAAAAAATTTAACTACTCTTCAAGAAAACTATGTAAATAATGAATTAAAAAATGAATTAAAAGAAAAAGGTGTAATTTTAAAAAAATATAAGGATTTAAGTGAAAATCAAAAAAATTGGTGTAACAACTATTTCACTTCATCTGTTTTTCCTTTATTAACTCCACTAGTTGTTGATCCAGCACATCCATTTCCATTTATTAGTAATTTAAGTCTGAACTTAGCAGCTTTAATAAAAGATGGGGAAAATTCCAAAAATCAGTTTGTCAGAGTAAAAATACCAACAAAAAATATAAACAGATTTATAAAAATTCCTAATGAAATTTTTCAAAATAATGATGCAAGTACTCACTTTTTTATAAGTGTTGAAGATTTAATTGGGAATAACATAAATACTTTATTTAATGGAATGGAATGTATAAATTACTCTTTTTTTAGAGTGACAAGAGATGCAGATTTAGAATTAAAAGAGCTTGAAGCTGATGATTTGCTTCTGGCAGTTGAACAAAGTTTGCAAAAGAGAAGATTAGGTGGAGACGTAGTTAGATTAGAAGTGGAGTCGAATATGCCAGAAAATATCCTCAATTTACTTATTGAAAGTATCTCGATACAAAAAGAATACATATACTTTTGCGAAAGTTTATTAGGCCTTGACGATTTAAATCAACTAACAAAAATTAATAGAGATGATTTAAAAGAAAATCTGCTAATTGGGAAAACTCACCCAGAATTAAAGAATTTAGATTTGCCTTCTAACGAAAACCTCAATTCTATTTTCAAAATACTTAGGAAAAAAAATATTCTGCTTCATCATCCGTACAATTTATTTAAGACTTCAGTTGAAGAATTTATAAACAGGGCAGCTGATGATCCACTTGTGATGGCTATAAAAATTACTTTATATCGAGTTTCTAAGGATTCTCCTATCATCGCAGCCTTAATGAGAGCTGCAGAGAATGGGAAAGAAGTAATGACTCTTGTAGAACTAAAAGCAAGATTTGATGAAGACAATAATATTCAATGGGCAAAGCAACTTGAACAAGCTGGCGTTCATGTTGTCTATGGAATAATAGGATTTAAAACACATACAAAAATAGCTTTAATAGTCAGAAAAGAAAAAGGACGATTAAGAAATTATTTTCATATCGGGACTGGTAATTATAACTCTAATACTTCAAGGTTTTACACAGATTTAGGATTACTTTCAACAGATCCTGATATTGCATCAGATTTACTTGAGTTATTTAATTACTTATCAGGTTTTTCTAAACAAAAAAGTTATCAAAAGTTATTAGTTTCTCCCTCATCGATGAGAGAAAAATTTATTTTTCTAATAAAGAGAGAAATTAAAAATGCAGTGGAAGGTAAAAAAGCTGAAATAATTGCAAAAATGAATTCTTTAGTAGACCCTGAAATAATAAAACTTCTTTATTTAGCTTCTGATTCAGGTGTAAAAATTAGCCTTATCATAAGAGGAATTTGTTGCTTATATCCCCAAAGAAAAAATTTAAGTGAAAATATTAAAGTCAAAAGCATTATTGGCCATTTTCTTGAACACTCAAGAATTTTTTGGTTTTGTAATAACGGTGATAATGAGGTTTTTATTGGGAGTGCAGATTGGATGAGAAGAAATCTTGATAGAAGAATAGAAGCTGTTACTCCGATAGAGGATTATGAATTAAAATCTAAAATATACTTGCTTTTGCAAACCTACATTAAAGATGATTACTTTTCTTGGATAATGAAGGAAGATGGTTCTTATTCGAAATTTAAGTTAGATTCATCGGATAATCGTTCGCAAATTGATCTCATAGAAAAATAGAATTAATATTGATTTTTACAACATTTAAAAAAATACTTAATATTTTAAATTTTTTTTAATTTTTATGAAATCCTTTCATATCAATGGATTTCAAGAAATAAGCTTTAAAAAAAGATTTTTTGTCTTTAATATTTCAAAGTAAAAGTAGTTTTTATTTCGATTTCAGTGCTAGCTTTTTAAAAAATCCATTATTTAGGAGGCCAGGGTGATGGGGATCCCTCTGGAATCTGCGAAAAGCTCTTCAGATAAAAATTTTGATGAGCCTAGATTACCAAACACTGCGGGTAAATCTCGCAAATCAAAATCCAGTCTTACAGCAAAACAAAGCCAAAAAAAATCTGGCAGACTCGCTTCAGATTCTATTGGCTATTACTTAAGTAGCATTGGAAGAGTACCCCTATTGACTCCAGCAGAGGAAATAGAGTTAGCTCATCATGTTCAGAACATGAAAAAGTTGCTACAAATTCCTGAAACTGACAGAACGCAACGAAATCTTTATCAAATTAAGATTGGCAAAAGAGCCAGAGATAGAATGATGGCAGCTAATCTAAGACTTGTTGTCTCAGTTGCAAAAAAATACCAAAACCAAGGGCTTGAATTATTAGATCTTGTCCAGGAAGGAGCTATTGGCCTTGAAAGAGCTGTAGATAAATTTGATCCTGCTATGGGATATAAATTCTCAACTTATGCTTACTGGTGGATTAGGCAAGGAATGACAAGGGCTATTGATAACAGTGCAAGAACAATCCGTTTGCCTATTCACATAAGTGAAAAACTATCCAAAATGAGAAGAGTCTCTAGAGAATTATCACACAAATTTGGTAGACAACCTACCAGATTGGAAATGGCAACCGAAATGGGAATTGATCAAAAAGATTTAGAAGATTTAATTTCGCAAAGTGCTCCTTGCGCTTCTCTAGATGCTCACGCAAGAGGCGAAGAAGATAGAAGTACTCTTGGTGAACTAATACCTGATCCAAACTGTGAAGAGCCTATGGAAGGCATGGATAGAACTATTCAAAAAGAACATTTAGGAACTTGGCTTTCTCAATTAAATGAAAGAGAACAAAAAATAATGAAACTTAGATTTGGCTTAGATGGTGAAGAGCCATTGACACTCGCAGAAATAGGAAGACAAATTAATGTTTCACGAGAAAGAGTGAGGCAACTAGAAGCTAAAGCAATATTAAAACTTAGAGTAATGACAACTCATCAAAAAGCAGCATAACTAAATTGATAAAATTTACTGTAATTTTATTATATTTATTGTCAATTTTTTTAATCTCAATAGTTTTTAAAAAATATAATCAGAATAGCAAAGAAATCGTTAGAAAAATAATACATATTGGAATAGGACCTTTAATACCAATTGCTCAATTTTTAAAAATTAATCAAAACTTTGCTCTAATTTTTACGGGAATTGTTTCATTAATGGTTTTCATCAATTACACCTATAAATTATTTCCAACAATTGAGGATGTTGAAAGAAAGAGTTATGGAACATTATTTTATTGTCTAAGTTTATTTATTTTGATTTATCTTTTCTGGGAAAAAGATCCATATGCATTAATTAGTGGATTTTTCATAATGACTTTTGGAGATGGATTAGCTGGGTTAATAGGAAAAAGCTTTAATTCAAAGAGTTGGATTTTTTTTAACCAAAAGAAATCTTTGTTTGGAACTATTACAATGTTTTTAACAAGTTTGATAGTAGTTTGCTCAATAGGATACGCCCAGCAAAATAATTTAAATTTAAATTATCTTACAATAGCTTTTTTTGCGACTTTACTAGAACAATTTAGTGTTTTAGGGATAGATAATTTCATTGTTCCGATTTCTTCGGCACTATTTTTTAATTTTTTTATAACTAGCTAAGTGAACTATATAAAGTAGCAAGCAATTCTTTTGTTGTTTCTATACTTATACAAGCATCTGTAATGCTTCTGCCAAACTGGAGATCTTCTTTTTTTAAAAGTTTTTGATTTCCTTCCTTCAAATGACTTTCAAGCATAACTCCTAAAATATTTTTTTCACCATTACTTATTTGAGAAGCTATATTTTTAAGCACTTCCGATTGTTTTCGGAAGTCTTTATTGGAATTTCCATGACTACAATCAATCATAACTTTATGGGGAAGATTACATTGCCTCAATTCAGCTGAAATTCTTTTAACATGATCATTTTCATAATTTGGGCCTTTTGAACCGCCCCTTAGTACTATATGTCCATCTGGATTTCCCGTAGTATTAACTATAGAAGCCATTCCATTTTCATTTACACCTAAGAAATGATGAGATTTTGAGGCTGACTCCATTGCATTAATTGCAGTAGTAAAAGAACCATCCGTTCCATTTTTAAAACCTATAGGCATTGATAATCCTGATGCCATTTCCCTATGAGTTTGACTTTCTGTAGTCCTCGCACCTATAGCAGTCCAACTTATTAAATCGGCGATGTATTGAGGAACAATTGGATCCAGTAATTCTGTAGCAGAAGGTATACCACGAGTTGCTAAATATGAAAGCAAACTTCTTGCCCTTCTTAAACCAGTATTAATATCATAAGAATCATCTAGATGAGGATCATTTATTAAGCCCTTCCAACCAATAGTTGTTCTTGGTTTTTCAAAATATACTCTCATGATTATTTCTAATTTATCTTTATAAATTTCTCGAAAATTTTTAATATATTTTGAATATTCCTTTGCCGCCTCAAGATCATGAATTGAACAAGGACCCACAATAACTAAAAGCTTTTGATCATTATGATGCAAAATATTTTGTATCGATCTTCTTGTTTTAGATACTGTATTAGCAGAGGCGTGATCTAAAGGTATATCATTATGTAATCTGCTTGGAGGTATTAATGGACGTGTTTCAACAACATGTAAATCTGATGTCTTTTCTAAAGCTGAATTATTTGATGATGTCGTCATTGATTAAGATGTTTGAATATTTAAAAAAGCATTTATGAATACTCTCCTTTTCAATATTAAAAATAACAATAGATTAGGCATTAAACCTTACTAATGAAGAATTTGGAAACATTGCTAAAAGATTATGCAGATCACGTAGCTGAGAGAGCTGCCAAAGGTATACCTCCTTTACCTTTAAATGCTGAGCAAACAAATTGTATTACAAAATTATTAGAGCAAGATAGTACTTACAATTCATCTTATTTACTTGATTTACTAATAAATAGAGTACCACCAGGAGTTGATGAGGCTGCTTATGTAAAAGCGAGCTGGCTTACGGCAATTGTTAATTCCGAAAAATATTGCAAATCAATAAATCCCGAAAAAGCAATTGAAATACTAGGAACAATGATAGGCGGATACAATGTAAATTCCTTGGTTGAAATTCTTAAAGGAAAAAATAGTTTATTTGCGAAAAAAGCAGCAGAAGTTTTGAAAAATATTATTCTTGTTTACGACGCAGCTAATGAAATTTATGAATTATCTCAAAATAATATTTATGCAAAAGAGGTTGTAAATAGTTGGGCAAATGCAGAATGGTTCATTAATAAAAAAGTTCTTGAGAAAGAAATTACGTGTTTAGTATTTAAAGTTGACGGTGAGACAAATACAGACGACTTATCTCCAGCTGTACATGCAACAACGCGCCCGGATATTCCAATGCATGCATTAGCTATGTTGGAATTTAAAAAACCTGATGGCCTAAGGATTCTTGATAATTTAAAAAAACAAAATTTACCTATAGCTTATGTTGGAGATGTTATTGGAACAGGGAGTTCTAGAAAATCTGCTATTAATTCACTCATTTGGCATATAGGAGAAGATATCGCTTTTGTTCCAAACAAAAAAACAGGTGGAATAATAATTGGTAGCAAAATAGCTCCAATTTTCTTTAATACTGCACAAGATTCAGGAGCTTTACCTATAGAAGCTGACGTATCTCATATGAAAACAGGAGATGTTATTAAAATATATCCTCATAAAGGCATTATTAAGAAAATTGAAAAAGATTCAAATACTGAAGAATTGATAAGCAAATTCGACTTGTATCCATCAACTCTTACTGATGAAATTCAAGCTGGCGGAAGAATTAATCTTATGATTGGAAGATCTCTTACAGACAAAATTAGAAACAAATTAGATTATCAACCAAGTGAAATATTTACCAGACCACAAAATCCAACAGAAAGTAGTGCCGGCTTTACCCAAGCTCAAAAAATAGTAGGAAAAGCATGCGGTTTAGATGGAGTTAGGCCAGGAATGACCTGTGAGCCAATTATGACCACAGTTGGCAGTCAAGATACTACTGGGCCAATGACTAGAGATGAACTAAAAGAACTAGCTTGTTTAGGATTTACAGCAGATTTAGTGATGCAAAGTTTTTGTCATACAGCTGCATATCCTAAACCAGTAGATTTAATTACCCATAAAGAATTACCTGATTTTATATCTCAAAGAGGTGGAGTAGCTCTTAAGCCTGGAGACGGCATAATACATAGCTGGCTTAACAGAATGCTTCTTCCTGATACTGTTGGCACAGGTGGAGATAGTCATACAAGATTTCCTCTTGGTATTTCATTTCCTGGAGGCTCGGGCATTGTTGCCTTTGCCGCTGCAATAGGATCAATGCCATTAAATATGCCGGAATCTGTGCTGGTTAAATTTAAGGGAGAATTATTACCAGGAATTACTCTTAGAGATTTAGTAAATGCAATCCCTCTCTTCGCAATTAAAAAAGGACTCTTAACTGTTGAGAAAGAAAATAAGAAAAATATATTCAACGGGAAAATTATGGAGATTGAAGGATTACCAAAGCTAAAACTTGAACAAGCTTTTGAACTTACTGATGCTACCGCAGAACGCTCATGCGCTGGTAGCACAATACTTTTATCACAAGAAACTGTTCAAGAATACTTAAAAAGCAATATTTGCCTGTTAGAAAAAATGATCGAGAGCAATTATGAAGATTCAAAATCGATTTCAAGAAGAATAAATGATATGAAAAATTGGTTAAAAAAACCATCATTAATTCAACCAGATTCAAATGCTCAGTATGAAGAAATCATTGAAATTGATTTAGCAAAAGTAACACAACCTATAGTTGCTTGCCCCAATGATCCAGATAATGTAAAAGAAATCACGGATGTTGCAAATACAAATATTGACGAAGTTTTTATAGGTTCTTGCATGACAAATATTGGTCATTACAGGGCAGCTGCGAAAGTTCTTGAAGGAGTACAAAATTTAAAAGCCAAATTATGGATTTGTCCACCAACAAAAATGGATGAAGAAACTTTAAAAGCTGAAGGCTACTATAAAATATTCGAAGAATGTGGTGCAAGACTAGAATTGCCAGGCTGTTCTTTATGTATGGGAAATCAAGCTAGAGTAGATGAAGGTTCTATAGTATTTTCTACCAGTACAAGAAATTTTGACAATAGACTTGGCAAAAATGCGCAAGTATTTTTAGGTAGTGCAGAATTAGCAGCAGTTTGTGCACTGCTTGGAAAAATACCTGAAAAAGAAGAATATCAGGATATTACTAAAAATAAAATTAATCCATATTCAAAAGAACTTTATCGTTATCTTCAATTTGATGAAATAAACGATTTCAGCTTGTCAAAGTAATCATGAACCATGCCAAACCTTATAAAAGATAATATTCAAAAAACAAGTAATAATTCTTCTCGTACCATCAAAAAATTATTAAAACAAAGATCTCTAGTCGTTGTCTTTTCGCTCTTATTAACAGGTTTAGGGGCCTCAATTACAAGCATATTTTTTAAAACTGGAATTTACTTTATTAATAATTGGAGATTAGCATTATTAGACCAATTCCCATCTATTGCGGTCTTACCTATTTTTGGAGCTTTTGGAGGAGCAATTGCAGGATATTTGATCAAAAATATAGCACCTGCTGCAAAAGGTTCAGGTGTGAGTCAAATCATGGGGTTCTTAAGGCATAAAAAAGTTCCAATGAATTTAAAAGTAGGATTAGTAAAGCTCATATCAGGAATTGTTGCAATTGGTAGTGGATTCCCTTTGGGTCCCGAAGGTCCATCAGTTCAAATGGGAGGATCAGTAGCTTGGCAAATGGCCAAATGGCTCAAAGCTCCTACAGCTTTCAGAAGAGTAATAGTAGCAGCAGGTGGTGGTGCTGGAATAGCTGCAGTATTTAGCGCCCCATTAGGAGGATTTATCTATGCAATAGAAGAGTTATTAAACTCTGCTAGACCAGTAATTTTGCTACTAGTAGTAATCACAACTTTCATCGCAGATTCATCTGCTGATATTATTCAAGCCTTAGGTTTAGATCCTAAAGCAGGAGGCTTTGATTTTAACCTCGGATTTTTAATCCAAAAAGAATATGACCCATCAGTTTTTTTCTTACCTATAGATTTTATTTATCTAGTTTTACTAGGAATAATTATTGGAATGTTTGCAGAATTGTACAGCAGATATGTTTTGTTAATGCAAAATCTTGGGAAAAAGTGGTATAAAAATAAATTTGTTTTAAAAATGAGTATCTGTGGACTTATTTTAGGAAGTATCTATTCTTGTTTACCCAGTACATTTCATAATTTAGATGAATTACAAAAAATAATAGCTGAACAAAATACAAGTATTGGAATTGCTTTGTTAGCAGTTTTAGTATTATTTATCACGACAGGTTTAGCTGCAGCATCTGGGGCTCCTGGAGGATTGTTCTATCCAATGCTTACTTTGGGAGGGTCAATCGGACTAATAATGGGGAGTTTGGTGGAAATAGCTACAGGACATGCACCTAGTACATACATTTTTGCTGGAATGGGAGCATTCGTAGCAGGATGTTCGCGAACACCAATAACAGCAATGTTTTTAGCTTTTGCTTTAACAAAAAATTTATTAATAATGAAACCTGTATTAATCAGCTGCATTGCCAGTTTCTTGATAGCAAGAGCTTTTAATGAAGAATCAATTTATGAAAGACAAATACAAATAGAATTAGAGGACTAAGAAAATATCTTCAATCAAAAACAGCAGTTTTGCTGTTATATACAAATACTTGATGATTCAGATGTAATCTAACTGCTCTTGCTAAAGCAATTCTTTCAATATCTCTTCCTTTTCTAATCAAATCATCAACTTCATCCCTATGACTTACATTAACTGTACATTGCTCAATTATCGGGCCTTCATCAAGATCTTCAGTAACATAGTGAGCAGTAGCACCGATTAATTTAACGCCTCTCTTCCATGCTCGATGATATGGTTGCCCACCCTTAAATGCAGGTAAGAAAGAATGGTGAATATTTATTATTGAAGAAAACTTTTTTAAAAAAGAGTCACTCAAAATTTGCATATATTTAGCTAATACAACAAGATCAATTTCATATTCTTTTAGTAAATTTAAAAATTGATCTTCAACAATAGATTTATCTGTATTAAAGGTATCAAAATGAACAAATTTTGCGTTAAAGTCATTTGCAATATTTTCAAGATCAGAATGATTTGAAATTATTAACGGGACTTTCATTTTGAGTTCTCCATTTCTTACTCGCCAAAGTAAATCAATCAAACAATGATTTTGTTTACTCACAAAAATAGCAACATTTGGAATTTCATCAGAATAATTTACATTAAATTTTCCATTGACTTCGTATGCAATTTTTTCAAATTCTTTATAAATTTCATCTCTATTAAAAGAGGCATTGTTACTATTCCATTCAATTCGACTAAGAAACAAACCCGCATCTTGATCTGTATGATGATCAGAATGTTTTATGTTGCCACCGTAATTTGAAATCCAACTTGTAAGTAAACTTACAAGACCAGGACGATCGGGACAAACAATTTTGAATATAATTGAAGGATGTTCCAAAAAATCTTTAACTATTTAGTCAAATAAAGCAGTATTTCTAATATATCAATGAAAAGCTTAAAAGAAAATTTGCAAAAAGCACACATAGTTATTATTGGATCAGGGATTATTGGAAAATTTAACGCCTTAGAATTATCAGAATTAGGTTTGCAAGTAACGATAATAGATCCAACTGAAATCCAAAATAGTAGCTATGCAGCTTTAGGCTTACTAATGGGTAATATGTATCAAAAAAGAAAAGGTAGAAGTTGGGCTCTCAGGAAACAAAGCATTGAATTATGGCCACAATGGATTACATTCCTACAAAAGTTTAATAGTGAATTAAATATCGAAAAACCATTAATACAACTAACTACTAATGAAGAAAAGTTTAAAAAATTAGAGAAATTTATTTATGAAAATAATGATCAAAACTTACAAATTCTAGAAAAAGACTCAATATTTATCAAGAATATAAATAAAGCCTTTCAAACACAAAATATAAAAGGAATGATCTCCTTCAAAGATGGAAGAATAAATCCTTTTTCTTTACTTCAAACATTAGATAAATGTCTAAGACATAAAAAAATCAATTTTTTAGAAGAAGAAATAGTAAAAATCAGAAAATTAAACAGTCAATGGATTTCTACAACAAGAAATAATGAAAACATCAAATCTGATATGGTTATTTTGTGCAATTCACTTAAAGCAGTTGATTTAATAGATAGCATAATATCTCCCAACATCACATTAAAACCTGTCTTGGGTCAAGCTATGGAAATTGATATAAATGAAGCAGAGGTTAATTTATTATCGCTGCCTAAACAATTCAACATAAATGGTATAAATATAATTCCAAAATCAAAAAATAAGTTAATTATTGGATCAACTGACGAATATAGTACTAATCCAGAAGAAAATACATTCGAAAAACTCACAAATTTTCTTGACAAAAAACCATATTGGCTGATGAAAGGGAAGATTTCTAAAAAATGGTACGGAATAAGATCAAGACCAGATGGTCAACCTTCGCCAATAATGAAAAATTTTACAGATGGACTAATTATATGTACAGGTTTTTATAAAAATGGAATTTTGCTTGCTCCAGCTTGTTCAAAATGGGTAGCCAATGAAATTAAGAATTACCTTTTTTAATCTTTCGTTTCAGTAAAGTCGGCATCAATTACATCATCTCCACCTTTTTCGTTTGAATCACTTTGATCAGAATCGCTCGGTGCTCCTGGTGAAGGTGGCTGATTACCTGGTTGCTGATAAACAGATGAACCTACTGCATACAGTTCTTGCTGAAGTTCTTCAAGAAGTGTTTTCATTAATTCATAATCTTCTTTTGATATTGCCTCCTTTAAAGCATTGCTTTTTTCTTCAACTTTAGACTTTGCTGCAGCATCGATTTTATCTCCAAGTTCACCAAGTTGCTTTTCTGTCTGATATACAAGAGTTTCGGCTTGATTTTTTAAATCAATTTTTTCTCTTTTTTCTTTATCAGCGGATGCATTTGATTCAGCATCTTTGACCATTTTTTCTACCTCATTATCAGATAAAGTCGATGCACCAGTTATAGAAATACTTTGCTCTTTACCACTTCCCTTGTCTTTAGCAGTGACGCTAAGAATTCCATTTGCATCAATATCAAATGTAACTTCAATTTGGGGAACTCCTCTTGGAGCTGATGGGATACCATCCAATCTAAAAGTTCCTAAGCTTTTATTATCAGATGCCATTTCTCTTTCACCTTGTAAGACATGAATTTCTACATTTGTTTGGCCGTCAACAGCAGTTGAATATGTTTCAGATTTCTTAGTAGGTACAGTAGTATTTCGATTTATCATTTTTGTCATTACTCCCCCTAAAGTCTCTACGCCCAAAGAAAGTGGAGTAACATCAAGTAACAAGATATCTTTAACTTCGCCTGCTAAAACGCCTCCTTGAATTGCAGCTCCAACAGCAACTACCTCGTCTGGATTTACAGTTTGATTTGGTTCTTTACCTATGATTTTCTTTACTAAATCTAAAACAGCGGGAATTCTGGACGAACCTCCAACCATTACAACTTCATCAATCTCACTTGTAGAGATTTTTGCATCACTTATTGCTCTCTCTACTGGAGTTTTGCACCTATCAATTAAAGAAGCTGCTAATTCTTCGAACTTTGCTCTAGTTAAGTTCAAATCCAAATGTTTTGGTCCCTCAGGAGTCGCTGTGATAAAAGGTAAATTGATTTCACTTTGAGTAGCATTTGAGAGTTCTATTTTTGCTTTTTCTGCTGCTTCAGTGAGTCTTTGTAAAGCTTGCTTATCTTGTCTGAGATCTATTCCCTCATTTGATTTAAAAGTACTAGCTAAATGATCAACTATACACCTATCAAAATCATCACCACCTAGATGGGTATCTCCAGAGGTGGATAATACTTCAGTAACTCCATCACCAGCTTCAATTACTGAGACATCGAATGTTCCTCCACCTAAATCAAAAACAAGTATTTTTTCATTTTCTTTATCCAGCCCATATGCTAAAGCCGCAGCAGTTGGCTCATTAACGATTCTAAGAACTTCTAAGCCTGCAATCTTTCCTGCATCTTTTGTAGCCTGCCTTTGAGAGTCATTAAAATAAGCTGGAACTGTTATTACAGCCTGTGTAACTTTTTCACCAAGATATTTACCCGCATCATCAGCTAACTTTCTTAAAACTTGAGAACTTACCTCTTCAGGAGAAAACTGCTTATCTAAAATAGGACATTTTAATTTGACACTGGAACCTGACTTTTCGACAGAGTAACTAACTTCTTTAGATTCTTCATTGACTTCATCAACTCTTCTACCAACAAAACGCTTTGCGGAATAGAAAGTATTTTCAGGATTCATCACAGCTTGTCTTTTTGCAATTTGCCCAACAAGCTGATCTTGATTTTTTGTATATGCAACAACTGATGGAGTAGTTCTGAAACCCTCAGCATTTGCTATTACAGTAGGTTTACCACCTTCCATTACAGCGACACAACTATTAGTTGTTCCTAAATCAATTCCTACAACCTTACCCATGGGTAAATTCTCATATTTGTTATTCTCCATAATCGGTCATTGGCGTCATTATTGTTACTCAAAAACGGGGTGTGGTTCCCGAACAGACCGCAATTTTTTTTAAAAATTTTTAGACATGATTACAAGTAAGACATCTTTTATTGCATTAATAGGCGATCCAGTAAGCCATTCCTTATCACCAATTATGCAAAATCACGCTCTTCAGTATTTAGGCTTGGATTTAATTTATATTGCTATACCCTGTAAAAATGAAGATCTAGAGTTAGTTCTCAGTTCTTTTAAAAAAATTAATTGTAAGGGTTTAAATATCACAATCCCCCATAAAGAAAAAGTATTTGACCTCTGTAGTGAAATTTCCCCTATCGCTAACAAACTTAAAGCAATAAATACGCTAAAACTAAATTCTAAAAAAGAATGGAGCGGAACTAATACTGATGTAGAGGGATTTATTTATCCGTTAAAAACATTAAATTTAACAAAAAAACAATCGATAGTTCTTGGCTCCGGTGGTGCAGCAAGATCAGTTATTCAAGGATTAATAAATTTAAATTTCTCAACAATCTCAGTGGTATCACGTAACAAATCATCACTAGATAATTTAATAAAAAATTTTGGAAATCAAATTGAAATTCAGGGTTTTTTAAATAATGATGATAGGATTCAAAAATTAATTAAAGAAGCGAATTTAATAGTAAATACAACACCAGTAGGAATGAAAACAGCTTCAAATGAAGAAAACACTTTGCCATATGGAGAGACTTTTTGGAGATCTCTTACCTCGAAAACTATTGTTTATGATTTAATCTATAATCCCGCTCCAACACCTTTATTAAAATTTAGCTCAAACAAAGGATGCATCACTATCGACGGTTTACAAATGCTTATTGCCCAAGGTATGAAATCATTAACATTTTGGACAGATGGTTTAGAAGTCCCTTTTCACATTATGAGTGACGCGCTGAAAAATTATCTTAAAAAAAATGATGCCAATTTTTAAGAAACTACCCTTCGTAATGTAAGGTAAATAATGTACAGACGCTCATGAAAACTATTTATGAGCCAAAGACCTTGTCTGAAACTATGAACGACCAACAAATTTATTACGAAACAATGTACATCCTCCGCCCTGATATTGCGGAAGATGAAGTAAATAATCACATTGAAAAAGACAATAAGCTTTTAGAAGAATATGGTGGCACCATCCTGGATAGTCAAATGAGAGGTAAAAGAAGACTAGCTTATCAAATATCAAAACACAGAGAAGGTATTTATGTTCAATTGAGTCATCAAGGTGATGGGCAACATATTTCTAAAATAGAAAAATCAATGAGACTTAGTGAAGACGTTATTAGATACATGACCGTTAAACAAGAAGGGCCTTTACCAACTCCAAGACCTTCCACAAAGGGTTCAACTCAATCAGATGATAAAGAGAATCTAGAAACTAAAGATGAATCTAAGGAAAAACAACCAGTATTAAGCGCAAATACTTCAACTTTAGAAAAAGATGATACTAAAACAAAAGAAAATGCAAAATCTTAAATGTTAATCTTTTGTTTTTGAATTTAACTCAGCCCATATTTTATTAGACATTCCCCACATATAAATAAAACCCTCTGCTAAAGAATGATTAAAAACATCATTTTTGCTATAAGTCGCCAAATCTTCCCTATAGAGTGAATTATTTTCCGACATTCTCCCTATTACTATTGCGTTCCCCTTGTGAAGTCTAATCCTTACTATTCCATTAACTGAAGATTGAGTCGATGAAATAAAGGAATCTAAACTCTCTTTAAGAGGTCCAAACCAAAACCCTTGATAAACTAATTGCCCCCATTTTTTTTCTACTATTTCTTTAAAGTCAACAACATCGGGATTTAATGTAATGCTCTCTAATTCTTTATGAGCTTTGATTAAAAGTAAGAGGCCAGGTGTTTCGTAAATCTCTCTACTTTTAATTCCTACTACTCGATCTTCAATCATATCTATTCTTCCAAAACCATGCACACCTGCAAGATCATTTGCTTTTTGAATGATTTCTAATGGAGTTAAAAATTTATCATTAATTCCAACTGGAAACCCATTTTTGAAGGCAATTTCTATATCTTGAGGCGAATTAGGTGAATTATCAATTGATGATGTCATCGCAAATATATCTTCAGGTACTTCTTGCATTGGGTCTTCTAAAATCCCCGCTTCAATACTCCTACCAAGTAAATTAACGTCTATCGAATATGGTGATTTTTTTGAAACTGGTGCAGGAATACCAAATTTTTCTCCGTACATTATTGCCTCTTCCCTACTCATATTCCACTCCCTTGCAGGAGTAATTATTTTCAAATCAGGGCCTAAAGAATTAATCGCTAAATCAAATCGAACTTGATCATTGCCTTTCCCAGTGCATCCATGAGCTACTGCATCAGCATTAATCTCTCTAGCAATATTTACGAGATTTTCAGCAATTAAAGGCCTTGCAAGAGCTGTAGATAAAGGATATTTATCTAAATATAACGCGTTTGCTCTAATAGCTGGAAAAGCGTATTTCTCAACAAAATTATTTACTAAATTACCAACGATTGATTGAGATGCACCAGAATTTAAGGCTTTTTGTCTAATAAGTTCCAAATCCTCGCCTTGACCAAGATCTGCTACAAAAGTAACCACTTCTGAAATTCCATACTCATTTTTTAAATATGGAATACAAACGCTCGTATCTACTCCGCCAGAATAAGCTAGTACAACTTTTTTAACCTGCTGCATCTAAATTTGCTCCATAAATTTAAATTTTGACGTAATTAAGAATTTGAAAACTTTTTAAAAACTAATATTATTGTAACTAAAAGAGCTGGTCCAAAAACTAGTAACAAGAGAAGAAAGTTATTAATTATTAAAACATTAGGATTCAAATAACCAATCAGTTTAAATAATCCTGAAATCAATAATGAAATTGACCAGATAAAAAAGTATTTTAAATTTGCTTTGTCAAACAAAGTTTTTCGTGTGCATCATTATGTATTATCTTATATATAGAAGAAAACTCCTTATGGACTCAAATAAACTAAAACTTAGATTAGACGATATTTCTGAAGTCAACCCTGCTTTAACTTGCTACCACAGAGATGACCCAGCTCCTGTTTTACCCCTAAGAGATGAACCTGATTTGCTATCTTGGCTTGAAAATACAGGAAGACTTGTTGCTGAAAAAGAGGGGGATTCACAAGAGATTAGTACGATAGAAGAAGAAGAACTTTCAGCGCTTATGGGAGAAAAAGAAGATTATAAAACTGAAGAAGACCCTTCTTTAGAAGATGATTGGGAAGATTAAAGAATTTAACTTTAAATCGTTATTAATATTTAATACTTTTTCTTTAATAGTTACCTCCTTTTTTTTTAAAAATTTTATTTTTATAGGAGTTTATACATTATTTTTCTTTACTTCTTTATTAATAACAAAGAGTGGTCTAAAAATAATCAATAAATTAAATTTACTTCAAAATATTAGGATTGAAGGCCCTGCTAGTCACGTAAAAAAAAGCGGTACTCCAACAATGGGTGGGGTATTTATGATAATCCCTTTTTTAATTTTTCTGTTGTTAATAACTATCAATTTAGGTTCCCTAAAATTATTTCTTTTATTGGTTACTATTGTTGGGTTTTTTATTATCGGATTTTTAGATGATTATTTAAGTATTAAAAAAAATGAAAACACAGGTTTAAAAACAAAGGAAAAATTAATACTACAAAGTATCATCTCAATAATTTTTATATGGTTAACCTATGAAAAAAATTTTCTAAATCCAATAATTATAATATCCGACTCTTTGGGAATAAATATAAATACTTTCATATTGCCTATTACTTTTTTAGTACTAATTGGGATAAGTAATTCAGTGAATTTAACTGATGGGCTAGATGGATTAGCAGCTGGATGCAGTGGAATCGTCTTTTACGGATTAGGAACAGAAATATTGATGAAAGAGCAGCAAGAACTTTTTGTTTTTAGTATCTTATGTTATTCAATGTCTGGGATATGCTTAGGGTTTCTAAAGTACAACAGTTATCCTGCAAAAATATTTATGGGTGACACAGGATCTTTAAGTATTGGGGCAATTCTGGGTTCTATAGCAATATTAACTAATAGCATTTTTACCTTAACTATTTTCTCTGGAATATTTATTGTTGAATCTTTATCAGTAATGATCCAAGTAGGATTTTTTAAAATTACAAAAAAATTATTTCATAAAGGTAAACGCATATTTTTAATGTCTCCACTGCACCACCATTTTGAACTTCAAGGAATAAAAGAACAAAAAATAGTTGAAAATTTTTGGAAAATCAACATTTTACTTGTAATTTTAGGTATAGTTTTAAAAATTAATCTTTAAAAAATTTGTTATGAGTTTTTTTACATGGAAAGATAATGGATTAACAAGTGACTGCTCAAGTCTTGATGCAATGGCATCAAGGTTTGAAGAAACTGCTAACTTAATGAAAAAACTATCTAAAAAAGGCTTCAAACTAAAGAAAACTCATAACAATCAACTGATTCTGCACCCAGATCCTAAAGTATTTGATCAGTGGGGTTTTATTAGTGAGGAACTTCCTTTTAAACAACTCTGTTTAATATCAGAAGAAGAATGATTATTTGACCTTGAAAACTCTTCTGTAAGTATTGATAAATAATTTCGTACATGAGTATTCCAACTAAAGTGCCTGTTAACCCCTTCAATTCCATTTCTACTCCATAATTTCCACTGATTATTATTTGAAATTCCTTTTTCAAGAATATTTTTCAACTCGTTAATATCAGTAACATCTACCAAAAGCCCATTTGCGCATTTCGAGCGAATTTCTTTTGGTCCTCCATCATTCGTTGATATTATTGGTAATCCACATGAAGAAGCTTCAATAAGGGTTAAACCAAAAGGCTCCGTTAATGCTGGATTTACAAATACACCTCCTCTGCTAGCAGCCCACCTATATAAAGCAGGTATTTGACTTGGAAGATGCTTTTTTGGATAAGCAACTTTTCCATACAAATTATATTTATCAATCGTTTCAAAAATATTATTAAAAACATCTTTTTGCTGAGGATCAAGTTTTGAGGTACTTTCTCGACAACCTAAAATCAAAATTAAATTAGTTTTTCTTTTTAATTTCTCAGACCTTCCATATGCCTCAATCAAAGAGGGAATATTTTTTCTTCGTACAGCCCTAGAAATAGTCAATAATGGAGGTTTAGTAGAATCCTTTAGAAAAGGTTTCATCATAATATCAATTTCAGCTGTCTCTGTTGTCGAGTGAATATGATGAAACTTATTATGGTCGACACCAGGCGGAATCACTTTAGCCTTGTGAGATGAAAAAGAAGAATATTGGGAATATTGATAAACGGACTCTTGTTTAGTGCTTGTAACAATAATATCTGCTGTCTTTAATGCTTTTTCCTCTGCCTCAATTCTTTTACTTATGGAATAAAGCTTTTCAATCTGATTGCCTTTTAAACCGGTATCAAGCAATTTTCTCTTTTTTTCCCTTCCTAAAGAATGACCAGTAAAAATAAGTGGAACGTTTAAAGATTTACTTAATTTAACTCCGACATATCCAGCATCTGCATAATGTGCATGAATAAAATCAGGCTTTTTATTTGTTTTATAGTGTGAAATAAGGCTTTCAGTTAAATCGTCTAAATAAGGCCAAAGTAATTCTTTTCTTAAATATTTATTAGGCCCAAATTTAAATCTTAAAATTTTAACTCCAGGTTCTACAAATTCTTTTTCTTGAGAGTATTCATCGTCAACTTTAGCATCGCTGATTAAACGAGTGACTAAATCTACTTGATCAACTTCTGTAGTATTGGCCAAACTTTTAACTAATTCTAAAACGTATTGTGTTTGCCCTCCTGTATCTGCATCTCTACCTAATTCAAGATTTTTAGAACGTATAAGACCATGTAAATGTAAATGTAAAAATTTAAGCCTCATTCAGCAAATCCTCCGATCAACCGCCTTTAATACAAATAAGCTGAATTTCCAAAGGAAATATTAAGAAAGCATTATGATTTTCAAAATTTTTGTATTAAAATTTTAAAAAAAGCAGAGAGAGACTGACATTAAGTCCCTCGAAGAAAGACTTTCACTTTACATAGATAATTAAAAATACAAAGAAATACAACAAAGATTCTCTTAATTTAGAACTTTTTTTAGATATTTAGCTGTATGGCTTGTGGGATGTTTCGCTACATCTTCAGGAATACCTTCCACAATAATTTCACCCCCTTTATCTCCTCCATCAGGTCCTAAATCGATTATCCAATCCGAGCATCTAATAACATCGAGATTATGTTCAATAACAATTACTGAATTACCTTTATCTACCAAACGTTGTATGACATCCATTAATTTATGTACGTCATAAAAACTTAAACCTGTAGTTGGTTCATCAATCAAATATAAAGTTTTTCCAGTAGCTCTTTTAGATAATTCGGTGGCCAACTTAACTCTTTGAGCCTCTCCACCAGATAATGTGGGAGCAGGTTGGCCTAATTTGACATATCCTAATCCGACATCTACTAATGTAGATAACCTATCAGCAGCTTGAGGTATAGCAGAAAAAGTTTCTGCAGCTTGTTCAACAGTCATCTCTAAGACATCAGATATATTAAAACCTTTGTATTTAACTTGAAGAGTTTCACGGTTAAAGCGAGCTCCTTTACAAACTTCACATTGAACATACACATCAGGCAAAAAATTCATTTCGATGACATTAACTCCTTGGCCTTTACACGCTTCGCATCTTCCTCCTTTTACATTAAAACTAAACTGACCAGCCTGGTAACCCCTTGCTTTGGCTTCCACAGTAGCAGTAAATATCTGCCTTATAGGATCAAAAGCACCTGTATATGTGGCAGGATTTGATCTTGGTGTTCTTCCTATTGGAGATTGATCAATAACGATGACTTTATCAATTGCCTTTATACCCTTTAACTCTTCTACCCCCTGAGGAAAAGGAACTTTTAATCCCAGAGAATGACACAAGGCAGGGTGAAGCAACTCATTTATAAGAGTACTTTTACCACTACCACTAACACCAGTTACAGAAACTAGTCTTCCTAATGGGAACTCTACAGATATATTTTTTAAATTGTTTTTTGAACAATTATTTAAAATTAAACTTTTTTTCACAGAAGATCTGCGTTCTTGTGGAGTAGGAATCGACTTCCTCCCGCTTAGATAAGCCCCAGTTAGTGACCGCTCTGATTTCAAGACATCTTGATATGATCCACTAGCAATAATTTCTCCACCATAAACTCCTGCACCTGGACCAATATCTACTAAATAATCTGCAGATTTCATAGTATCTTCGTCATGTTCAACAACAACTAAAGTATTGCCAAGATCTCTTAAACTTTTTAAAGTTTCTAATAATCTGTCATTGTCTCTCTGATGTAAACCAATACTTGGTTCATCTAACACATATAAAACACCAGTAAGACCTGCACCGATTTGAGTAGCTAATCTAATACGCTGAGCTTCTCCGCCAGACAAAGTCATTGCTGGTCTATCTAGAGTTAAATAATCTAAACCAACATTAATTAAAAACTTCAATCGTAAACGAATCTCTTTTAAAACCAATTCACCTATCTGCTTTTGTTTTTCTGATAAAGATATATTTTCCTTTTTAGTCTTGCCTAATCCCATTAGGAGCTCTACATGAGTTAAAGTTTCTGAAACACTTATAGAAGTTAAATCAGTAATATTAAATGGACCAAGTTTAACTGCCAGAGCCTCAGGTCTTAATCTTTTGCCAGAACATATTTTACAAGCGACTAATTCTTGATATTTTTCTAATTTTTGTCTTACAGATTCTCCATTAGCTTCATTCAATTGTCTTTCTAATATTGGTAAAATTCCCTCAAAAGGTCTTTCAAAACCACTAGAAGTTTTAAAACGGCTATCAGCTTGAATTAATATTGGTTTATCCGATCCCAAAAGTAGAACTTTTTTTTGCAAATCACTTAAATCTTTCCAAGGAGTTTTTAATTCAAAACCATAAGCTTGTCCTACAGAATAAAGTAAAGAAAAATAATAAGTATTGTCTTTTTCACTCCAGGGAGCTATGGCGGCATAAACAGGTAATGTTTGATCTGGTATAACTCGATCAGCTGTAAATTTTTTTAAATAACCAATTCCATGACAGTCTGGACACGCCCCATATGGGCTGTTAAAAGAAAAAAGTCTAGGAGAAAGCTCCTCTACAATAGAACCATGTACAGGACATGCATAATTTTCTGAATAAAGTTTCTCTCTTTCTAGGTTAGGAGGTAAACTTTCTCCTTTTTTAGGCACAACTTCTACAATCGCTAAACCATCGCCTCTCTTTAGACAAGTTTGTAAAGAATCGTTTAGTCGTTCTTGAATTCCTTCTCTTGCAATAAGTCTATCAACTACTACCTCAATATTATGAATTTGGTTTTTATCTAATTCAATACTATCAGCAAGTTCTCTTACCTCACCGTTGATTCTTACTCTAGCGAAGCCCTCAGCAGCTAGTCCACTTATTAATTTTGTATGAGTTCCTTTCTTCCCTCTTACTACAGGAGCCAACAATTGATACCTTGTTCCTTCTGGCAATAAAAGAATTTGATCAACCATTTCATCGATTGTTTGTGGGGCAATTGGAATCCCACAATGATGACAATGCGGTTCACCAGCACGACCAAACAACAACCTCAAGTAATCTTGTATTTCTGTTACTGTTCCAACAGTTGAACGAGGATTATGACTTGTTGATTTTTGATCAATTGAAATAGCAGGTGATAAGCCCTCAATATTATCAACATCTGGTTTATCTACTTGACCTAAAAATTGCCTTGCGTATGCTGAAAGACTTTCGACATATCTTCTTTGACCTTCAGCAAAAATCGTATCAAAAGCTAAAGAACTTTTACCGCTACCACTGACTCCTGTAAAAACAATAAATTTATTCCTAGGTAGAGAAAGGTCAATATTTTTTAAATTATGTTGACGAGCTCCTCTAATAATAATCGAGTTATCTTTTTCATAATTATTATCAGTTTTAATAACCATATTTAAATCTAACTATGATTTAGAAAGACTATTATAGTGGAATTTTATCTATTTTATGCAGCAGCATGATCAAGAAGTCTAGAAGCATATTCATTTACTTCGGTTGAACCTCCACCAATAAGTTCTATTAATTCATTTTTTCTTTGTTTTTTTGTAATTAGTTTAACTATTGAAGTATAAGTTGTTCCATCGACAACGTTTTTAGTAACTTTAAAATGAGCTAATCCCCTAGCAGCCAAGAAAGGCTGGTGTGTAATACATAAAACCTGTTGATCTTTAGAAATTTCTTTTATAAGCTCAACCAAAGAGAGTAAAGATTTACCACTTAAACCGTTATCAATTTCGTCTAAAAAGAAAGTATTTGGTTTTTTAGAAATACTAGATTTAATAGCTAATAAGAATCTTGACATTTCTCCACCTGAAATAACATTTGATAATGAAGCAAGCTTCTGATCAGGATTAGCAGAAAACAAAAAATTTATATTATCTATACCATCGCCAGAAGGCTTACATTCCGTAAAATGAATTGAAAAATTTGCATTTTCTAATCCTAAATTTCTTAAGATAGAAATTACCGAGTCTTGTAACTTTTTAGCAATTTTTTTTCTTTCAGTAGATTGAGTAAAAAATAAAGAATTTAAATTACTTTCTAAGTTTTTAATTTGATTTTCGATATTACAGATCTCATTGTCTTTATCGTTTTTTTGAAAATATGTTCTTAATTGATCTCGCTTTTTAATTAATTGAGGTAAATCCAATGAAAAAGTTCTTTCTAAGTTTTTTAAAAAAAATAATCTTTTTTGTATTTCTGAAAGGTTAGATTCATTGTCATCTATATCTTGAATATATGAGTTTAAAGCGAAAATTAAATCTTCAATATAAGTTTGGATATCTAATAAATTTTCTCTAAACTTTTGAATTTTCAAATCAAAATCTGCTGTTTTGTTTAGATTTTTAATTGATTGATTTATTAAAGACGATACTGATGGTTTATCATGACTGAAATTATTTAAGTTATCTAAAGATGATTGAATTGAATTATTTATTTCGAGATTATTTACAAGTTTATTTTCTAGTAACTCCAATTCTAATATTTCCTGACCGGACTCTAAATTAGCTTCCTCTAGAGTTTTCAAAATTTGTTTAGTTATTAAGTTATTTTCTTCTTGCTTCTTAGAAGATTCAATTTTTTCATTTATTAAAACTGTTAAAAACTGAATTTCCTCCCATATATTTTTAATCTTTGAACTTGTATCTCTCAATTCTTGAGAACATAAATCATCAATAATTAATCTTCTCTTGTCTAGAGAATCAAATATTAAAGCATCTGATTGGCCTGCGAAATCAATTAATAATTGTCCAAGTTCTTCTAATAATTTTTTATTAATTGAGAAATTGTTAAGACTATATTTAGATAAAACTTTATTTTTTTTTCTATAAGATATTCTTCTTACATTTATAACTGAATTGCTTTTAAAACCATTATTAATTAGCCAATCATTGATTTGAAACGAAGAAGAAAATTTTGCCTCGATAGCACAATGGTCTTTTCCTGGACGTATTAAGTGCTTTAAAGGTATATTAGTTCCACCAAATAAAACATTTAAAGAATCCAAAATTAGTGATTTTCCTGAACCAGAATCCCCAGTAATGATGTTCAAACCTTTTTCGAAATTAATTTCTATAATCTCTATTAAGGCTATATTTTCTATCTTTAATTGTTCTAGCATGATAAATCTTCCATATAAAAAAATTAACTGGTTTTTAAAAAAAATAAAGGTTTTGAATATATAAAGTTATGAAAGAAGATTTTACAGATTTTATTGAGGTATCTGGACTGTTGAATTATGATCCAGAAACAATTTCTAAAATTTACAAAAAGAACCCAAAAAGACTTCTTAAAAGACTTTGGCAAACACTCATACCTATTTTTGCCTATTTATTTTCTGTTGGATGGGATAAATTAACCGGAAGATTAAAAAATGAAGCAAAAGCAAGATTTAGAGCAAGAGAATTAACAAATTTGTTAGTAGAACTTGGTCCTGCATTTGTTAAGGCTGGTCAAGCTTTATCAACAAGACCAGATATCATTCCAGGAGTTCTTCTTGAAGAATTATCTGAATTACAAGATCAACTACCAGGGTTTGATGGTGATAAAGCAATGGAATTAATTGAAGAAGATTTAGGGTCCAAAATAGATGAGATTTTTTTAGAAATTGATAAAAAGCCAATTTCCGCTGCCTCTCTAGGGCAAGTGCACAAAGCTAAATTAAAAAATGAAGAGACTGTTGCAGTAAAAGTACAAAGGCCAGGCTTAAGAGAACAAATAACTTTAGATCTTTACATTGTAAGAAATATTGCTTATTGGCTAAAAAACAATGTCGGCTTAATTAGAAGTGATCTAGTTGCTTTGATTGATGAATTAGGCAAGAGAGTTTTTGAAGAGATGGACTATTTAAATGAAGCTGCAAATGCAGAAAAATTTAGAGATATGCATAAACATAACAAAATGATTGCTGTGCCAAAAATTTACAAAGAAATAACTTCAAGGAGAGTTTTAACAATGGAATGGATAGACGGTACAAAATTAACAAATTTAGAAGACGTAAAAAGTTTAGGAATTAATCCTGATGAAATGATTGATATAGGGGTGCAGTGCAGTTTAGAACAACTTTTGGAACATGGTTTTTTTCATGCAGACCCACATCCAGGTAATTTATTAGCCTTAAAAGATGGAAGATTATGTTACTTAGATTTTGGAATGATGAGCGAAGTTTCCAGAGAGTCTAGATCAGGCTTAATTCAAGCAGTAGTACATTTAGTAAATAAAAACTTCGATAAATTATCTCAAGATTTCGTTAAATTAGGATTTCTATCAGAGGAAGTTAATCTAGAACCCATTGTTCCAGCGTTTCAAGATGTTTTCATTAACGCCGTCGAACAAGGAGTTTCAAAAATGGATTTCAAGAGCGTTACTGATGATATGTCAGGCGTTATGTATAAATTCCCTTTCAGACTACCTCCATATTATGCACTTATAATTAGATCATTGCTTACATTAGAGGGTATAGCTTTAAGCGTAGATCCAAACTTCAAAATATTAGGCGCAGCTTATCCATACTTTGCAAGAAGATTGATGGAAGACCCTGATCCACAATTAAGAGAAAGCCTTAAAGAAATGCTTTTTGATAATAAAAAATTTAAATGGGACCGTTTAGAAGATCTACTTTCTAACGCTGCAAAACAAACAAATCTAAATTTAGAAAAACTTTTAGACGAAGTTATAAATCTTCTTTTTTCTCCAAAAGGAGGGTTTCTTAGAAATGAGATAGTTGAAAGTTTAACAAATCAGATAGATATACTCAGTCTAAAAATATTGAAAAATTTGAATAACTATCTTCCACAATCAATTAAATTAAATACTATTAACGAAAACAACATGTCAAATGACCTTATAATGAGCATAGAGCCATTAAGAAACTTTTTAGAGATTTTACAAAAAGTACCAGGCTATTCAATTGACATTTTTCTAAAAAGGGTTCCGAGACTTATAAATGAGCCTTATACAAAAGAAATGGGTATAAAAATCGCAAAAAAAGTTACTGAAAAAGGAGTTGTAAGACTTGTTAAGATTGCCGCTGGTGCAAATATCTAAATGAATTTTAGTAAATTTTTAATATTTAAAATTTTTTTTCTTTTAGTAAGTTATCCATTATTTTTTAATCCTTCAAAAACTTTTGCTGCTGAGGAAATTAAAATCACATACAGCATATTTTCCAGAACAATTAAAGTAAATTCTTTAAAAACTTTTGCTAAAGAAGGTAAATCAACAAAAAAATTAAAAAGAATTTTGAAAGCAACAGGGTCACCCGATAAAGAAATTAGAAATATTTTAAATAAAGATTTTGAAGTTCCTATTACGATTGCAAGCAAATTAGTATATTCTGAAATAGGAAATATTTTTTTAACAAGACTTTCATCTATTATCCACCCACCCAAAGCAAATGATGAAAGAACAGGTATGCTGGCCCTTAGAGCAAGCGTAATTCAAGGAATTAATATAGGAGATGGAAAAATAAATCTAATAAATTTTTTTGAAGGATATCCAACTAAAACTGTTATTTTAGATGTCAGCGCTTTGAGCAAAGTTATGAATAAAGTAGAATCAATTTCAGAATTATTAACCTTTTTCACCAATTCTCCTCTAGAAAAAATCAAAACAAATTAAACAATCATGGTGTTATTAAATAAAATCAAAAATAAACTGCGTATTAATTACAGAAAAAAAAGATGGCCAGGTCTAATAGAAGCTTATAAACAATATCTCCCAGTTACTAAACAAACTCCTATTATTTCCCTTAATGAAGGAAATACACCACTAATCCTAAGCGATTCAATTAGCAACTTAATTGGAAATGGAACAAAAGTTTTTTTAAAATATGATGGCCTAAATCCAACAGGATCTTTTAAAGATCGTGGTATGACTATGGCAATTAGCAAAGCAAAAGAAGAAGGCTGCGAAGCAGTAATTTGTGCGAGTACTGGAAATACTTCTGCAGCAGCAGCAGCATATGCTTCTAGAGGAGGATTAAAACCTTATGTTTTAATACCAGAAGGATTTGTTGCACAAGGAAAGCTTGCTCAAGCATTAATGTATGGCGCTGAGATAATATCTATTAATGGAAACTTTGATAAGGCTCTTGAAATAGTTAGAGATATATCCTCAGAAAATCCGGTAGAACTCGTTAATTCGGTTAATCCATATCGAATACAGGGACAAAAGACAGCAGCTTTTGAGATAGTTGATGACTTGGGAATTGCTCCTGATTGGCTTTGTATTCCAATGGGCAATGCAGGAAATATAACTGCTTATTGGACGGGATTTAAAGAATATTCAAAAATAAAAAGAAATTTGAAATTACCAATTATGATGGGTTTTCAATCCGAAGGCTCTGCCCCTTTAGTAAAAAATATAATAGTTAAAGACCCAGAAACTATTGCAACTGCAATAAGAATTGGGAATCCTGTAAATAGAGAAAAAGCAAAAAAAGTAAAAAAAGAGAGTAAAGGAGACTTTCAGTCAGTTACTGATGAAGAAATAATCAATGCTTATAGAATCCTTGCCAAAGAGGGAGTCTTTTGTGAACCTGCAAGTGCAGCATCAGTTGCTGGGCTGATTAAAAATAGAAATAGAATTCAGAAAGAATCTACTATTGTTTGTGTTCTTACTGGAAATGGCTTAAAAGATCCTGATTGCGCCATAAAGAGCAATAATGCTATTTTCAGAAAAAATATAGAACCTTCATTAAAAAATATAACTAAAATCTTAGGATATTAAAATCCAAAAAAAATAGTGTCTGTGGAAATCAATTAAAAACAAACATCATATGTTGAAAAATACCTAATAATTAATTGTATTTGTTGAATAAATTTAAATTTTTCTAATCGAAGAAAAACTATTCAACAAATGAAAAATTTTTTTCACATATTATTTTGTACTTAAACTGTTTAGACAAGCCACTTTAGCTAAGAATTCCACAGTTCCCACAAGAACTACTACTATTAAAACTTTTATTTATTAAATTATTTTTATATTAGAAAAGTAAAAAATTAATTTATTGAATTTAATTTACGAAAAAAGTATATTGTATTTGTAAAAAGTTCCAAATTCCGATGGAAATTATTTGTAATCAAAATGAATTAAATAATTCTATACAACTAGTGAGTAAAGCAGTTGCTTCAAGACCAACGCATCCAATTCTTGCAAATATACTTTTAACAGCTGACGAAGGAACCAATAAAATTAGCATGACAGGATTTGATCTTAATTTAGGAATTCAAACCTCTTTTGATGGAACTGTTAAAAATAGTGGAGCTATTACTATACCTTCAAAACTTTTATCTGAAATAGTAAACAAACTACCTAATGAAACTCCTGTTTCTTTAGAAGTTGATGAGAATTCAGATAATATTTTAATAAAAAGTGACAGAGGTTCTTTTAACCTTAAAGGTATACCCTCTGATGAATACCCTAATTTACCATTTGTTGAAACTGGGACTTCTTTGAATATTGATTCAAGCTCTTTTTTAAAAGCTTTAAAATCTACCATTTTTGCTAGTAGTAATGATGATTCAAAGCAATTACTTACAGGTGTTAATTTCACATTTAAACCAAATTATTTAGAGTCTGCTTCTACAGATGGTCATAGATTGGCTGTTGCTTTAATTGGCAATGAAGAAAATATCGAAAATGAAGAAAAATCATCTTCGAATGATGGTGATTTGTCAGTAACTATTCCAACAAGATCATTAAGAGAAATTGAAAAACTAGTATCTTTGAAAAGTTTAGAAAATTCAATAAAACTTTTCTATGATAAGGGTCAAGTAGTATTTATTTCTTCTAACCAAATAATTACTACAAGAACCCTAGAAGGTAAATATCCTAATTACTCACAATTAATTCCTGATTCTTTTTCTAAAATACTGAACTTTAATACAAAAAAATTAATTGATGCATTAGAAAGAATTGCCGTGTTAGCTGATCAGCAAAGTAGTGTTGTAAAGATTAAATTAGATGATACAGATTTAGCTTCAATCAGCGCAGATGCTCAAGATATTGGAAATGCAAATGAATTAATACCTGTTTCATACTCTGGAGAAAACTTTGATATTGCATTTAACGTAAGATATCTATTAGAAGGTTTAAAAGTTATTGCTTCTGAAAATGTACTTTTAAAGTGTAATATTGCAACTACTCCAGCTGTTTTTGTACCAGAAGATAATTTGAATTCTTTTACTTATTTAGTTATGCCTGTGCAAGTTCGTTCTTAATTTGGAATTACCTAAAGAAATTTTATTAAGTGACCTATTAAATTATTGTGTTAAGGGTGATATGTTCCTTAATTATGGAAATGGTGAAAATGTTTGGATGCACCCTCCAGTTCATCGAATTTTAGGATGGTACTCTCGTCCATCAAATTTTGATTTGAAAAGAAATGTTTGGCGATTAAATCAAATTTCTCAAATAATAGATAATGAAATCTATGTTAAAGGTAAGCCAGCTATTTCTGATTTAGCAACTTTAAATAGATTCCCAACTTTAATAGAAGCTAATCTGATAAATGTAAAAGGATCAAAAATTGGCGTTATTGCAGATTTTTTATTTGAAATGAAAACTGGGAAAATTAAATATTACTTAGTTTCTAGATCTAATCCTAAGATTCCAGGGTCTAGTAGATGGAAATTAAATATTGAAAATATTAATGATCAACAACCCGGATTGGTATTTTGTGAAATAAATTCTTTAGATGATTTATCTTTATTAAAATCAAGTATTAAAAATGAATTCATGCAAAAAGGAAAAAAAATTATTGATAGATTTGATGATATGAAAAATATTGCGTCTAATAGATTAGAGGAATGGCTTGAAGAAGATGAAGATATAAGCCAAAACTTAGATTTTAAACAAAAAAGTTTTTATAATGAAGATATAACATCCATACCGTTTGGCGAAAAAAAAGAAGATGATCCCTGGATATAAAGAATGATAAATCAAGAAAATTATGATCTCAATGAGGCACTGAAAGTTGAAAATTTAACAATTAATGATTATGAAGAAATTTGCAAGAGATTAAAGAGAAAACCTAATAGGACTGAATTAGGCATGTTTGGTGTTATGTGGTCTGAACATTGTTGTTATAGAAATTCAAAACCTTTACTATCTAAGTTTCCCACTAAAGGTAAAAATGTTTTAGTTGGACCTGGAGAAAATGCTGGTGTTATTGATGTTGGAAATAATCAAAAACTTGTCTTCAAAATAGAAAGTCATAATCATCCTTCCGCTATTGAACCCTTTCAAGGTGCGGCAACAGGTGTAGGGGGAATTTTAAGAGATATATTTACAATGGGAGCAAGGCCAATCGCAGTTTTGAATTCATTGAGATTCGGAAATCTTGATAAATCATCAAATGTTGATTTACTGCGAGGAGTTGTATCCGGCATTGCTCATTATGGGAATTGCGTAGGCGTGCCGACTGTTGGAGGTGAAATTGACTTCGATGATAGTTATTCAGGAAATCCTTTAGTGAATGTTATGGCTTTAGGACTTTTAGAGACTAATGAAATTGTTTGTTCTGGAGCTAAAAATATTGGATCACCAGTATTATATGTTGGTAATACAACTGGAAGAGATGGAGTTGGCGGTGCTAGTTTTGCTAGTTCAGAATTAACTACAACCTCATTAGATGATAGACCAGCAGTTCAGGTAGGAGATCCATTTATTGAGAAAAGTCTTATTGAAGCTTGTTTGGAGGCTTTCAAAACAGGAGATGTAATTGCAGCTCAAGATATGGGTGCTGCAGGTTTAACATGCAGCAGTGCAGAAATGGCTGCAAATGGAAATTTAGGTATATCTATTGATTTAGATTTGGTTCCTTCTAGAGAAGATGAAATGTCTCCATATCAATATTTATTATCTGAATCGCAAGAGAGAATGTTGTTTGTCGTTAAAGAGGATAAAATTAATGATCTTATAAAAAAGTTTAATAAATGGGGATTATATGCGAATGTAATTGGTCAGGTAATAGCCACTAATGAGGTAATTATTTCTCATAAAGGTCAAATTGTTGCCAAAATACCCACTTCTGCTTTATCTGATGATACCCCTGTTAATTTTCATAATGTGATTGATACTCCACCTGATTATCTTTTAAAGAAATGGGAATGGAAAGAAAGTGATTTGCCAGCAATTTATGAGCAAAAAATATTTTCACTCAAGGAAAATAAGAATTTTTCTTATTCAGAAATTATTTTAAAACTACTCTCTAATCCCTCAATAGCTTCTAAACGATGGATTTATAAACAATATGACTCTCAAGTGCAGTCAAATACAGTTTTTAAACCTGGAAAATCAGATGCAGCTGTAATAAGATTAAGAGAACAAAATAATAAAAATAAAAATAAAGTATTTTCTGGTATCGCTGCTTCAGTTGATTGTAATAGTAGATGGGTTTCTCTTGATCCTTTTAGAGGAGCTATTGCTGCTGTCGCAGAATCCGCTAGAAACGTTAGTTGTGTTGGTGCTGAGCCAGTAGCAATTACGAATAATTTAAATTTTTCTTCTCCAGAGAATGAAATAGGATATTGGCAACTCTCATCTTCATGTAATGGAATTGCTCAAGCTTGTGAAGCTTTAGAAACTCCTGTTACAGGAGGTAATGTTTCTTTGTATAATGAATCTAAAAATAAAGATAACGTAATAACTCCTATCAATCCTACTCCAGTCATTGGAATGGTTGGAAGCATTAATAATGTCGAAAAAGCTATAAGTAGTGAATGGAAAAATATTGATGATGAAATCTGGTTAATTGGTTCTACTAAATCAGATACAACAATTGCAGCTAGTTCTTATCTGGAATATTTTCATGGAGAAATCACAGGCCGTCCTCCAAAAATAGATTTAGTGGATGAAAAATTTTGTCAGAATTTTTTAAGAAATGCGATTTTAAAAAGTCTTGTAGTTTCTTCTCACGATATTAGCGATGGCGGTTTAGCTATAGCTTTAGCAGAGTCTTGTATTTTGTCATCAAAAGGTGCAACGATAGAATTAACCAGAGATTTAAATAGAGATGATAATTTATTGTTTGCAGAAGGCGGTTCTAGAATTATTTTTTCAATTAGTAAAATAAACGAAAATGAATGGCTTAATTATTTAAAAGAAAATCAGATAAAAATTCCATCAAGTGTTTTTGTAAAAAAAATAGGACGTGTATCTAATGAAACGCTTAAGATAAAAATTCAAGATAAAGATATCTGCAATATTAGGGTTGAGGAATTATCCGAAAAATTTAATAATAGTATTTCAGGTTACTTTTAAATATGAAAAATATTTCTCAACTATTATTTTTTTTAAGATATTAAGTTATGTGCGGAATAGTTGGAATCGTTTCTTCAGATGATGTAAATCAACAAATTTACGATAGTCTTTTGCTTTTGCAACATAGAGGTCAAGACTCAACAGGTATAGCCACAATGGAAAATACCGTTTTTCATATACATAAGTCTAAAGGTCATGTTAATACTGCTTATAGAACGAGAGACATGAGGAATTTAATCGGTAAAACTGGATTGGGTCATGTTAGGTATGCAACAAAGGGATCAGCAGAAAGTGTAGAGGAAGCTCAGCCTTTTTATGTTAATGCACCCTATGGAATTGTTTTGATACACAATGGTAATTTAACGAACACGAGAGATTTAGAAAAACAATTATTTAATGTTGATAAGCGTCATACAAATTCTTCAAGTGATACTGAAATGCTATTAAATGTATTTGCTACAGAATTGCAAGAACAGATTCATAATCAAGAATTACAACCTGATATTATTTTTGATGCTGTTAAATCTTTGCATAAAAGAATTCAGGGATCATATGCTTCAATTGCATTAATTTCAGGACATGGTTTATTAGCATTCAGAGATCCTTTTGGAATTAGACCTTTAGTAATTGGAAAAAGACTTTCATTAAAAACAAACAAGGAAGAGTGGATGGTTGCTAGTGAATCTTTAGTGCTCGAGAATAATGATTATCAAGTTGTTAGAGATGTAGATCCTGGAGAAGCAATTTTTATAAATCAAAATGGCGAGTTTTTTTCTAAGCAATGTTCCGAAAATCCGTTTTTATGTCCCTGTGCCTTTGAATATGTTTATTTAGCTAGGCCAGATTCAATCATGAATGGAATTTCAGTTTATAAAGCTCGTTTAAAAATGGGTGATTATTTGTCTGAAACAATAAAAGAGACAATTAATTCAGGAGATGTTGATGTTGTAATGCCAATTCCTGATTCTTCTCGACCTGCCGCTATGCAAGTTGCCAGACAGTTAGGAATAGAGTATAGAGAAGGTTTTTTTAAAAATAGATATGTTGGTAGAACATTTATAATGCCTGGTCAGCAGAAACGTAAGAAGTCTGTAAGACAAAAATTAAATGCTATGAGTGCAGAATTTAAAAATAAAAATGTATTAATTGTTGATGATTCAATAGTAAGAGGTACTACTTCAAAAGAAATCGTTCAGATGGCTAAAGATGCAGGAGCAAATAAAGTTTTTTTTACATCAGCAGCACCTCCTGTACGTTTTCCTCATGTCTATGGAATTAATATGCCTAATAAAGATGAATTGATAGCTCACGATAGAACAATTAGCGAAATTGCTCATCAACTTAGAATCGATAATCTTGTTTATCAAAGTGTTGAAAATCTACGTAAATCCATAATAAATGATACTTTAATTAAGGATTTGGAGATGAGTTGTTTTACTGGCTTTTATGTAACAGGAACAGTAAATAAAGAATATTTAAATTGGGTTGAAAACGAATATAAATCTTAGTCGAGAAGGTTTTTTAGTAGAAAACAATTTTCAAGATGTTCGCCTGTTTCTAATTTTAAAAAGTCAATTAGTGAATTTGTTTTATTAGATTTGAAATTTAATTTGTTAAAGTTTAATCTAGCAGATTTATTTTTATTAGTTTCAATATCGAGGTAATGGTTGCTTGGAAGGACTTTTAAGAAACAATCGTTTTTAAGCTGAGTTTTTTCATTTAAGTAACCTAAGCTATATTCATTAGCGTAATAAATTTCATTAGTATTTATACAAAAGATTTTCCCATTTTTAGAAATTAAATAAATATTTTCTTCATTTCGATGCGGACAACAAGAAACAATCTTTTCAGTTGGTAAAAGCTTTACAAGCATTAAACCCTGAGATTGTTTTGTTGTTGGAGTTAAAAATTTATCTGATAAATTGTATTTAAAAATTCTTCCAATTGAGGTTAATATTATTAAATTTTCTTCTTCATTAGAAATAAATGAATCAATTGTTTTTATATTTTTTTTTAATTTTGTTATTGCAAAAGATCTATTACTTTTGATCATATCCTTATCAAATAAAACTTTTTTAAATCTTCCATCTGAATTTAAGATACATAAATAGTTATTAACCCCTTTTTTAATTGAATGGAAATTTATTATCTCATTTGGTTCAATATTTCCAAGACTTTTATTATCTAATTTATAGTCATTATTAATATTTGACTCCCAATCTATATGAAAAACTTTACCCGTATGAGTGATTCCAATTAATTTTAAATTTTTATCAATATTACATATAAATTTTTGAATATTTTTATTATCTATTATTTTATTTGAATTCTCAAAAGATTTCTTATAACTATTCAAAATCATTCTCCTTAAATATAGTCTATTGTCTATGTGTAATTTAGTTTTTTTATTGATGAATTCTTCTAATATTTGATTATTAATTGTTTCTAACTCTTCATTTTGATCTATGTTTTTTAGAATTCTTGTTTTTCTTTTGACATTATATTTCTTCTTTAATAATAAGAATTCATCTATTAGCAACTCAAGTAATAATTTTCTTTCGTTTAATAATTTTTGAAGATAATTCTTTTTTTCTTGTAAATCTTTTATATCGTCATTTATTTGATTTCTTTCAAGATTTGTTAGTTTTTTTAGAGGCATATCTAAAACTGAATTTGCTTGCTTTTCACTTAAGAAAAATTTAATAATTAATTTTGATTTGGCCTCTCCAGAATTTTCAGAGTTTTCAATAATCTCGATAACTCTTTTTATATCTTTTGTTGCCTTAGATAAACCTTCTAATATTTCAAGCTTTTCCAGAGTGTTTTTTAGAAAATAATTAGTTCTTTTTCTAATTGTTTCTTCTCGAAACTCAAGAAAAAAGTTGAGATATTCTTTTAAGTTTAACTGTATAGGCTTACCTTTAATTAAGGCTAAAAATATTGCACCAAAGTTAGTTTGTAGAGTTGTTTTTTTATATAAATTAGAAATTATAAGTTCAGCATTGGAGTCTTTTTTTAGCTCTATTACAATTCTCATACCATCTCTATCGCTTTCATCCCTAATATCAGAAATTCCATTAATTTTGCCTGTATTAACAAGTTCTGCTAATTTTTCAATCCAACCAGCTTTACTGATTTGATAAGGAAGTTCAGTAATAATCAATGCATTTTTTTTATGCTTACCTTTGCCCAAAATTATTTCTTCTGTATTTATGACCCCTCTAATTGTTATTGATCCTTTGCCCTTTGCATAAAGTTCTTCTATTGTTTCGCTTTGAATTAATTCTCCACCTGTAGGAAAATCAGGCCCTTTAATAATGTTTGAAAGTCTTTTATTACTTATATCTTTATTTTTTACTAAAGCAATTAAGCCATCTACTATTTCGCCTAGATTATGAGGGGGAATGTTTGTTGCCATCCCAACTGCAATACCTGATGACCCGTTTAACAATAAAAATGGAAGTTGGGCTGGAAGAACATCTGGTTCTTTTTGTGAGCCGTCAAAATTATTTGAGAAAGTTACTGTTTCTGACCCAATTTCTTCAAGAAATCCTTTATAAGCTATCGGAGCTAATCTTGTTTCAGTGTATCTCATTGCCGCTGGTGGATCATTATCTACTGAACCAAAATTTCCATGGCCGTCTAGGGTAGGATACTTAGTTGAAAAATTTTGTACTAATCTTACTAATGCATCATATACCGCTTGATCTCCATGAGGATGGTACTTTCCAAGTACATCTCCAACAACTCTTGCACATTTTCTAAATGGTCTTTCTGGTGTTAAACCTAATTCATACATTGCAAAAAGTATTCTTCTTTGCACAGGCTTAAGCCCATCTCTTGCATCTGGTAGAGCACGTCCAACTATTACACTCATTGCATATTCCAAATAAGAACGTTGCATTTCCTCTTGAAGTGAGATAGAAGTGAAATTTTTCTTATTCATCAGAGCGCAAAATTTAAATATGTATTAATTAACTAAATTAAGACTAATAGGTAAACAAATATTTACCAGTATTGAAAATTAAGAAGATGCATTTATTTTCGATTTTGCCAATGCTACATCTGTTTGAATCTGATCATTTTGTAGAAGTATTTCTGTTGAGTTTTGCAATTTTTCGCCCCACAACTGTTCTTTTCTAAAATCATAGTCAACATAGTTAGGGTCTTTAGTTAAAGCTTTTTTTGCAAGCTCTAGAGCTAATTTAATATCTTCTGTTCTTAAACAAGAAGCAAGTCCTAGTAATGGCTCAGCATTATCCTCTATTGAGATTGCTTTTTCAAAAAATTTCATAGATCTATGTATGTTGTTTTTTTCGTAATAAGCCAAACCTATATTATTTATCGCTTGCCAGAAATCTGGTTTTATATTTACAGCCTTATCAAATAAATTGATGGCCTCAGAGTAATTTTTTTCTATTAGTAAAATATTTCCCAATTGAAAAATAGCTTTATGGTTTTTTGGCTCAATTTTCAATCCTTTTTCTAAAGCAGTCTTTGCATTTTTAAGTTGTGAAATTTTAAAATAAACATTACCTTTAGCAAAGTATATTTCGCTAATATTCGAATTAATTTTTTGTGCTTTATTTAGGGACCTTAATGCTTGTTCGTGTAATTCGTTAGCTAGCTGCGTTTCAGCTAAAATTAACCATAGCTTTTCATTTGTCTTATCTATCTTTACGGCTAATTTTGCTAAATTAAGACTTTGTTCATATTGACCTAGATATAATAATTGATATGCACTTTTTCCAATAGAAAAACTCTCTTTTTTTAAATTTTCATCTCCTGGAAAATAATAATAGGGAATTAAAGATTGAACCTGTTTTATTTGTAAAAAATAAAAACCTATCAGAGAGATAAATATTACTTTTTTAAAAAATTTTTTCATTTATTAATTATTCATTAGATTTGCTTTTATATTTCTTCTCCACATCCATGGCTTTATTCTTTTTAATGTGGTCCCTTTAAGATTTTCTTCCCAAGTTTTATCATCCCAACTTAATGCCTCAATATTAAGATTTTTAATCCATTCTTTTGGTTTGTTTTCAAAAGTATTGTTGTATGGGACCGATTTATTCCAAGGGCATACATCTTGACAAATATCACATCCTGCAACCCAACCATTTAAATTTTTTTCAATTTTTTTGGGAATAGTTGTTTCTCTATTTTCTATTGTGTGATAAGCAATACATAAATCTGACTGAATTACAAAGGGTTCAACTATTGCTTTAGTGGGGCAGTGTTCAATACATTTTTCACATTTCCCACAAAGTGATTGATGAGGTTTATCTGGCATTAGATCTTTTGTGAGGATCATAAAACCTAAAGTAAACCAAGAGCCATTTTTTTTACTTATTAAATTACTATTTTTACCTATCCAGCCAAGACCTGCTTCTTCAGCCCATGCCTTTTCAAGAAGTGGAGAGGTATCAACACATATTTTCCATTTGCAATCAGGGATTTCAAGGTTAATCCACTTGCCAATTTTCTTTAATTTTTTGTAAATAACCTTATGATAATCTTCTCCCTGGCAAAATTTCCCTATCTTCAAGTTTTTGTCTGTGTTGTTCTTATTATTGTTGTTTTGTGAATTAATGTAAGCAAATCCAACGCTAAGAACACTTTTTGCTCCTTCAAGAAGTGTGCTTATGCTTTTTCTTCTTTCTGCTTCCATCCATTTCATTTCAGCATGGTGTTTATTTGATAACCATCTGTCGAGTGCATTTGTTCTTAACTTTAGCCGTGAACTTCCTGGTATAGAAGCAATTCCAGATATTGTAAACCCTTCACTAATTGCTTTTTCTTTTAATTTTTTACTTATTTCTTTTTTTTCTTGATGGGTATTAATCATTTCTTTATTATGAATAGCATTTCCTTAAAAAGTAAAATTTAGGGTAGAAACTAATAAATAATTTAAATTTATTAAAAAAATATATATCCTAAAGAAGTAAAAGTAGTTAAATTATTAGTAGAGTAAATTTAGTATAGAACGTTATTTTGGTTGAATCTAATCAAAATCAAGATTCTAGTTTAGGATCGAGACTACAGCAAGATCTAAAAAATGATCTTATAGCTGGATTGTTGGTAGTAATCCCCCTAGCAACTACTATCTGGTTGTCATCATTAGTAAGTAAATTTGTTTTAACATTAGTTACTTCTGTTCCTAAGCAATTAAATCCTTTTATTACTTTAAATCCTCTATTGCAAGATTTAATCAATCTTACTTTGGGTTTAACAGTTCCTTTGTTAGCTATTTTGCTCATAGGCTTAATGGCGAGAAATTTCGTAGGTAGATGGTTATTAGAATTTGGGGAAGGAACTCTTTCAAAAATTCCTGTAGCCGGAGCAGTTTATAAAACTCTTAAACAATTACTTGAAACTTTTTTAAGTAACAAATCTAATAGATTTAGAAGAGTTGTTTTGGTTGAATATCCACGAGAAGGACTATATAGCGTGGGTTTCGTTACTGGTGATGTAGGCCCTTCTCTTCAGCCAGAATTGCAGGAAAAGTTGTTAAGTGTTTTTATTCCTACAGCGCCAAATCCAACTACTGGTTGGTATACCTTGGTTCCTGAGTCCTCTGTTAAGGATTTAGATATTTCTGTTGAAGATGCTTTCAGAACTATTATTTCAGCTGGGATAGTGAATCCTGATGAGAAAAATAATACTTCTAATCCAACATTTTCAAAATTATTCTCTCAACTACGTGCTTCCACTAATACATCTTCTTAATTGATGAAATATAATAGATCTCTTTCTAGAGAATTATCTTTAATTTCTTTAGGCTTGATAAAAGATAAGGGTGAATTTAAATATAATAAATTTCAGATAGAAGAGGTTGTTGAATCTGCTTTGGATTCTTTAATAAATCATTGCAGAGATGAATTAGATATTTGCGAGTCAGATTTAGAAAATGCATCACAAAAAATATTAGATAGTGAATTGCAAGATGGGGTTGATTCTTCTCTTGCAGATGTTAGAGAACAGTTAAAAAAATCTTTAAACAAAATAGAAACCGTAATGAATACTCTCTCAGTAAGTTTAGATTTTCCAAAATTAATAGTTTCTAGTGGTCAATTTGATATAAGAGAGGATGTTAATCAGAGGATTAGTCATGTAGTTAATAACCTTGCAATTGTTGACTCTGATATTGATCAAGTAATGGATGGTTGGAGATTAAAAAGATTACCAAGAATTGATCGAGATATTTTGCGTTTAGCTTATGTTGATATTAATTTTCTTAGTACACCGATGGCTGTTGCTTGTGATGAGGCAGTAAATTTAGCTAATAAATATAGTGATATCCAAGGAAGAAAATTTATTAATGGAGTCTTACGGAGATTACAAACAGTAAAATTGCAATGATTATTTGATATAAATAGATAGTATTAAAATTTTTCTAAATAGGAATCATAACTATCAATGACAAATGCTGATTCTGATAATTCTAGAGAGTGGGCTGCACAGGCTTATGCACTTTTAAAAAAACGACAAGAAGAGCAAAAACAGGAATTAGAGAAGCAAGAAGAGCAAAAACAGGAATTAGAGAAGCAAGAAGAGCAAAAACAGGAATTAGAGAAGCAAGAAGAGCAAAAACAGGAATTAGAGAAGCAAGAAGAGCAAAAACA
>NZ_JNAL01000016.1 GCF_000759955.1 Prochlorococcus marinus str. MIT 9201 | reverse complement strand
TTAGTAGATAGAAAACAGGATGTTCATGACTTAAAGATCAATCCAAGGCAAGCTCAATTACTGAATAAAGCAGACAAAGTATTTACTCTTGGTAAAGAAATGACTCCAAGCATGAGAAATTGGGAAAATAAAAAGAATACTGTTGTTGTAGGTGTTAGTGCAATAGACGTAGACGATCATTCTGATCATGGAGGTCATGATGATCATTCAGACCATGGTGGACATGATGATCATGCTAAACATTCAGCTAAGGTAGATGATCATTCTGATCATGGAGGTCATGATGATCATTCAGACCATGGTGGACATGATGATCATGCTGAGGGTGCTTTCGAATGGGCAGGTAAATTCCAGCTTTCTAAGGGTTCTTACAAATGGTCATTTGAAAAAGTCGATGGCGAATATGCAGATCCTGCAATGAAGATGGTAATTCTGAAATCTAATGATATAGAGGGGTCTGAAGATTTAGCTAAAGAATTATTAGGATCTAAGGACTCAATAAGCAGAAAAAATAATGGCACTCTGATCGCAAGTAATAAGGCTTTTATTCTTAACTTTGATCAAAGAAAAGAAAGCACTGTTTTTAATGTGGATATCAAAGAAGATGGTCAATATATATTTTTTACTGAACACATGCCTTTTGAGTTTGAAGCAACTCAACACTTTTTTAAAGACGTTTTAAATAGTGATGTCGAACCGATAGCACAAGTACCAGACGAAGGAGAGGGACATCATCACCATCATGACCATGGAGGTCTAGATCCACATGTATGGCATGATCCACACAACATCATAAAAATGGGAAATATTATAAGCAAAAATTTAAAGAAAGATATTTCAGTTTTTAATAGGGGGGACAGAAAATTAATAAGTGAAAGATTTAAACAAGCGGATTCACTCTTAGAAGGTTTAGATAGTTGGATCATCGAACAAGTAAGCTCTATTCCTGAGGAAAATAGAGTAATTGTCTCTAAACACAAAGCAATGGAATACTACGGCGATGCATTTGGTTTTGAAACCATTAGTTTACTTGACTTTCTTGGAGACTCCTCAAGCTTAAGACCAGAAAACATAAGTTCTACTTTAAAAATGTTAGATGAAGAGAAAGTTCAGGCAATATTTCCTGAACAAATTCCAGCATCTAAATTATTAAGAAACTTAAGTAGACAAAGTTCAGTACCTTTAGCTTCTAATCAAATATTCGTTGATGGATTGATGATGGATGGTAATACGGTTTCAGTAGCCGTTCACAACACTTGTACAATTGTTGATTCTTTAGGTGGAAGCTGCGATAAAGAATCTGGCTCCAATCTTGAGTCTGAATGGTACAAACTTTCAGATTAAATTTTTCTAATAAAAACGGTTTTCATTTCTTATTATTACTATTATTGAACTATTGTTTATTTAGTAAAAATCAGTAAATGAGCATTAAAGATAAAGTTCCCGTAACCATCCTCACTGGATTCCTAGGTTCAGGGAAGACTACTTTACTTAATAGAATACTTAGTGAAGAGCATGGGAAAAGAATAGCCGTAATTGAGAATGAATACGGTGAAGTTGGTATAGATCAAGGGCTGGTAATTAATGCCGATGAAGAAGTTTTTGAGATGTCAAACGGGTGCATTTGTTGTACTGTTCGCGGCGATTTAATAAGAGTCCTTGGCAACCTTATGAAGAGAAGAGATAAATTTGACTATGTTTTAGTAGAAACGACAGGATTAGCAGATCCAGGGCCAGTTGCTCAGACATTTTTCATGGACGAAGAAATTAGTTCTGAATTTACTCTTGATGGAATTGTAACTTTAGTTGATGCTGCTCATATTGATCAGCAACTTGGAAGGAGTGATGAAAGTTCAGAACAAGTGGCATTTGCAGATGTTCTTGTCCTTAATAAAACTGATTTAGTCTCTGACGATGCACTAGATATTCTTGAATCGAGATTAAGAGATATGAATCGAATGACTCGAATTATTCGAGCCCAGAATGCCAATGTACCAATTGAAACAGTCTTAAATCTAAGCGCATTTGATCTTGATCAGATCCTTAAACGCAGGCCAACATTCCTTGAACCAGAATATCCTTTTGAATGGACAGGTGTTTACGATCTTGATGCAGGTAAATATAAATTAATGCTAGAAGAAGGACCGGATCCAGAAATGTCATTAGTAGCTCTAGTTAACCAAGGTGAGAGTGAAGAAGAACTTAAAGATGGTGCTGAATCCTCCGTAAGACTTTATGCAGAAAAAGCTAATAGTTTAAATCCTGGAAATACCATCCCATATGGAGAACATATAAATCTCAAATTGGAAGATAAAGGAAATAAATCTTTCATCATGAACATAGAAAAACCAACAAAAATAGGTTTGTTTACACAGCACACTGCTAAAGAATTCAATATGAAAGTCATTAAATGTATCGAAAATAAAGAGATTCAATTTAATACTGAAAGGTTCTGGCAAGCAGAGCATGAACATGATGATGAAGTAAGCTCAATTGCTATAGAGCGTTTTGGAGATGTTGACCCAGAAAAACTAAATACCTGGATGGGAAGACTTCTCTCAGAAAAAGGGGTGGATATATTCAGGACTAAAGGTTTCATAAGTTACTCAGGAAACCCAAGGAGAATCGTTTTCCAAGGGGTACACATGTTATTTACTGCACAACCCGACAAAGAATGGGGTAACGAACCTCGTAGAAATCAACTTGTTTTTATCGGCAGAAATCTAAATGAGAAAGATATGCAAGAAGGCTTTGATAAATGCCTGATATAGAACCATTTAGCCCAAGAGGCATGTTCCACGAGGGATGGACAGCTGAAGTAAACGATTACGCCATAGCATGTGGTTGGGCTCTTAAAGGTAAACAATTTATTGTTGGTGACGTTGCAGGAGGTCTTTTTGCATTCGAAGGAGATACTGGAAAGATTATTTGGAAAAAAGAAAATATACATTCTGGTGGTTTATTAGCAATGGCCATTCATCCAGAGGGTGAAATTTTTGCAACATCAGGTCAGGATGGAAAAGTTCAAATTTGTAATTGCCATGAAGGTAAAGTAATTAAAACTCTTAATCTTGGCAAGAGTTGGGTAGAACACCTCAAGTGGTCTAATGACGGTTTATTTCTAGCGATAGCTTCCTCAAAAAAAGTATATGTTTTTAATGAAATTGGAGAAGATAAATGGATCTCAGAAGATCATCCAAGCACAGTAAGTGCAATAACATGGTCAAATAAAAATGAGCTTGCAACTGCATGCTATGGCAGAGTGACATTCTTTGACATAGTTAATAATAAAACGAATCAAAAACTAGAGTGGCAAGGATCATTGGTCTCTATGGAATTAAGCCCTGATGGAGATATAGTCGCCTGTGGGAGTCAAGACAATTCAGTTCATTTTTGGAGAAGATCAACAGGAATGGATGCTGAAATGACTGGATACCCTGGGAAACCAAGTCACCTTTCGTTTGATGATAGTGGAAAATTATTAGCGACTAGTGGCAGTGAAAGAATCACAGTATGGAGCTTTATAGGCAATGGTCCCGAGGGCACTATGCCAGGAGAGCTATGTCACCATACAGAACCTATTTCGAGCCTAGCCTTTTCAAATAAAGGTATGCTTGTAGCCTCAGGATCTAGGGATGGTTCTGTTGTCGCAAGTTTTCTTAAAGATGACGGCAATGGAGATCCCGTTGGGGCTGCATTCGCGGGAGATTTAGTAGGGGCTATATCTTGGAAACCTGATGATTGTGCACTTGCAGCAGTCAATGCAAAAGGTGTTGTAAATGTATGGAAATTTAAAGTTCGTACTAACCTTTTCTCAAAAGGATTTAAGTGAAAAAGTAGAAATTTATAAAATTACCAATAGTTAGCTTTTAAATGTCTCTCCATACATATGACCTCACAGTCATTATCTATTCCTTTTGGGTGAATATCGCAATATGAGAGACATTGAAAATATTCATCTATAGGATTAGATTTATCTTTTTTAATTACTTCTTTCGGATGATTCATAAAGGATTTCCTCAATTATTTAAAATTAAGATAGTCGAACTAAATATCAAAAGAAATAAGCAAAATTTACTAAAAATATCCTCCCAAAAAAAAGCGATTAATTACTACTCTCGGACATTTTTAATCAAAAAGCAATGCGTATAATAACGGATTGTCTTTAGAGAAATATTTTCCTAATTTTATATTGTTGAGTTCTAGGAGGTCTTTCAAAATGATCGATAGCCTGCCTGAAATTTCGGAATAAACCGAACTAATTTAATTAACTGCTCCAATTATTTTTTATTAATGTCTAAGCTTCCTTCTTCTGCATCGTTTAGGTGCCCTTTAAGAAACAAGCTTAATTCTAGAGTTTTTGCCCCAGTTAAAGACAATTAGTTAATTTTGGTGAGCATTAGCTTAATAGAAGTTAGTAACAAGGATCCATGATTTAGGTGCGTTATTAACTTCAGTAAAAATAAGTAAGAGATAAAAGAGGGCTTATTCAAGCCCTCTTTTTTTAAAAGATGACGTTCTTCTATTTTTATAGATAATGATTAAAACAATAAAATTTTAAGATGGATAAATATTATTGCCCATATTGCAATCCTAAATATCAATTTCAAAAACAATCCTCAAAAGGTACTTATATTTGTGGCTTATGTGGAGAAGATCTTATAAAAAAACCATTTATTAGGTTAAACCAAATAATTGCTTTAGTTGCTGCGTCATCATTACTTCTACCGTTAATATATACTTTTATTTTTTTAATTAAAAATCAAATAAATCCTCCTAATAAAAATTATCAAGCAAACAGTACTTTAATAATAAATATCAAAGAAACAATTTCATAAAACAACTTTAAAATCTCGAGTGTTCAACCTCTACAGATAAATTTATTTAAACAAGAGTTTTCATTCTCAATATCAATTTGATCATAAACATTATTTAATTTGTTTTCGTTATTTTTTTCATTTCCTTTTTGTTCACAATGTGTCTTACAACCACCGTTAAATAAATTATGTGCATATAAATTGGAAATATTAGTAAGAACTAAAATAAAAATTACTTTATAAATTTGATAAAAATTAGACTTCATTTTTAATATCATTTCCAGAATTAGTAAATAAATAATATCAGTTAATTCCAAGGTGTGTTTATAAGTCCCCAAATATCGAAGAAAAAAAACAAAACTGCAATAACAACAAGATCCCATGCTCTTTCCCTAAAAGCCCAAGGCGCAATAAAAACTTCCCCCAGTCCGTGAAGTGCAGCCCCTACTGGGAGATGATCAAGAACCAGCAAACTGTGAGAGAGGATAAAAAGAAAGCTTGCGAAATATCTAAAAAAAACAAATTGCCAATTACTAGAACTCATACTTTTTAGATTTTTTAGAAATATACTTCAATGATCAAAATAATGATATAGATCGAGTCAAGAGATATTATTTTTGGTAGCCATAAATACGAATAAAGATATAAAGCTAAAGTAAAAATTACTAAATGATGAAATATATGTTTTCAAGTTATCAGCCTAAGAATAGTTTTGATGAATACTTTAAGGATAATGTTAACTCTGCTAGAGAAATATTGATTCCACTTCTTTCCTCATTAGATAATATGGGTCTTGAAGAATTAAACAGGAATCATTCTGCCGCAAAAAAATTATTACTAAGACATGGTGCAACTTTTAGATTAAACGATACCGGTTTAAAAGGTACTGAAAGAATATTACCTTTCGATCCACTTCCTAGAATAATTAGTAAAGATGATTGGGTAACGTTAGAAAAAGGACTAAAACAAAGGCTTGAGGCAATTGATTTATTCCTAAATGATATTTATAATTCTCAAAAAATAATTAATGATGGAATAATTCCAAGAGAATTAATAGAGAGTTCAGAAGGTTGGAGACCTCAGATGATTGGTTTTAAACCTCCACTAAATAAATGGTGTCAAATTTCAGGACTAGATTTAATAAGGGACAGGAAAGGAGATTGGCATGTTTTAGAAGACAATTTAAGGTGCCCTTCTGGGGTTGCTTATTTTTTAGAAAATAGATTAGTTATGAAAAATATTTTTCCAAATCTTTTCTCTGGAAGAATAGTAAAACCAATTGATGAATATCCATCATATCTTCTAAAAACACTTCAAGAACTTGCTGTTTGGACAGATACTCCCAAGATAGTTCTCCTAACTCCAGGAATTTTTAATAGTGCTTATTTTGAACATAGTTATTTAGCTCAAGAAATGGGCATCCAACTAGTTCAGGGTCATGACTTAGTTTGTAATGATGATTATGTATATTTAAAAACTACCTCTGGATTAAAAAGAGTAGATGTCATTTACAGACGAATTGATGATAATTTTTTAGATCCTCTTAATTTCAGAAAAGATTCCTGCCTTGGTGTTAGCGGATTACTTGATGTTTTTAAAGCAGGTCATGTTGCTTTAGCAAATGCACCTGGAACTGGAATAGCAGATGACAAAATGATTTATTCTTTTGTTCCAAAAATGATTAAATATTATCTTGATGAAGAAATTATTATTAAAAATGTAGAAACGTATATTTGTCATTACAAAAAGGACCGAGAATATGTTCTAGAAAATTTATCAAAGCTTGTTGTTAAGTCTGTCGCCGAAGCTGGAGGTTATGGAATGTTAATTGGCCCTCACTCAACGACAAGTGAAATAGAAGAATTCGCTAAAAAAATTAAAAATAATCCTAGAAATTTCATAGCACAACCTACATTAGAATTATCTACTGTGCCATCGTTATGTGATGGAGAACTATATCCATGTCATGTTGATTTAAGACCCTATATATTGAGAGGAAAAGATTCATGGGTTAGCCCAGGCGGCCTTACGAGGGTAGCATTAAAAAAAGGATCATTAGTCGTCAATTCTTCTCAGGGTGGAGGTTGCAAAGACACATGGGTTGTAGGTAAATAAAATGCTTTTAAGTCGTGTAGCAGAATCTCTTTATTGGATAAATCGTTATTTAGAACGTGCGGAAAACATATCTCGTTTCGTGGAAGTAAGTGAAGCAATGTCATTAGATTGCCCACCTGGAAGTGCAGAACCTTGGCTCCCGTTAATTGATGCTTCAAGTGATAGAGAATCTTTTGATAAAAGATTCCCAGAGAAACAACCTGATGATGTTATTAATTTTTTAATAAGAGATCGTTTAAATCCAAACAGCATTATTTCTTGCATTCAAATGGCGAGAGAAAATGCAAGACAAATCAGAGACGTCATGACCACAGAAATGTGGGAACAAATTAATATCTTATATTGGAATATGCAAGAAGGAGAAGCAATATGGAATAAACCAAGACAAGAACAATTGAGTGAAATTAGGAGGGAATGTCAGTTATTTTATGGAATTACAGATGCGACTCTAAGCAAAGACCTTGCCTGGAGATTCAGCATTCTTGGAAGATTAATTGAGAGAGCGGACAAAACATCAAGAATTTTAGATGTTAAATATTATTTACTTCTACCTAGTTTAGATGAACTTGGAGGAGTTCTTGATGAGCTGCAATGGATTGCTCTTCTACGTTCAGCTGGAGCCTATCAAATGTTTAGGAAAGCAGTACAAAATTCTATAAAGCCTAATTCAGTCGCGAGATTTCTTTTACTTGATCCAATTTTTCCGAGATCAGTAAGATACTGTCTTGATGGAATAAGTAATACACTTAAAACGATAGATACCACTCCATCTACTGAAAACCCTTCAGAATTAGAATGCATGAGAGGTTTACTTCAGGCAAAGTGGAGTTATATCAGAATTGAAGATATAATCAATCATGGTTTACATGAAGCAATAGATTCCTTGCAAATGGATTTGAATAAATTAAATGATCTTATTCAAGAAAAATATTTTATTAATTAGAAAGTTTATTAATGAGAATTAAATACGTTCACAAACTTGAATATAAATACGAAGAGCCTGTTCAATTAGGCGAACATAGATTATGTATAAAGCCAAGGTCAAATGGATTCCAAAAGCTAAAGAATTTTGAATTAAAAATAACTCCACAACCAGAAATTATTTATCCATTACTTGCTGCCAGCGGAGAAGAGATTAATAGAATCAGATTCAATGGATTAACAGATAATTTAATTATTGAATCAATTAGCGAAGTTGAAACTATACAACATCCAAACATTATAGATGGGGTTAAAAATAGAGATTTAACATTACCTTTTTGCAGAAGCATTATTAACAGAGATTTACAGGGAGCATTAGAAGGTTGGATGCCTAATGGGCAACACGATCCCTCTGCCGTAGAACTTGCCCAAGAAGCTTTAGCAGGAAGCATTAATAACGCACTATCATTTACCTACCAACTAATAGAGATAATTCAAGATCGAGTTAAATATACTAAAAGACATACAGGTCCAGCATGGCCCGCTAGTAGAACACTTAGAGAACGTATAGGTTCATGCAGAGATTTAGCAATGCTGATGGTTGAAGCTTGTAGGTCTATTGGTATCCCTAGTAGGTTTGTAAGTGGTTATCATTTTGAAGACCCGTTGCCTTCTGAGTTGGATTTACATGCTTGGGCTGAGTTATATATCCCAGGAGCAGGTTGGAGAGGTTTCGATCCAAGCGGAAAAGGATTAATTGACGAAAGATATTTAACATTGGTATCATCTTCTAAATCTAATTTAACTTCGGTAATTACAGGAAACTTTATAGGAAAAAATAATCTAGAAAATACTTTATCCTGGGAAATCAAACCTCTTGAAATTAAATAAACACTTAATTCATTACCATTTAAGATAATTAAAAAAATTAATCAAAATATCTTTCTTTTTTAGTGTTAATTGATACGTTCTTTGAGAAATATATCTGTTTTCATTTGTTTAATCTTTAAAGAAAATTGAACTCAAGTTTAGAAATTTCAGTTATTAAATCAAACAAATCAAAAATGTTTGAATTGATAAGCTATGAAAAATTTCGCGATACAAAAGATGTCAGATTTTTTGATATTAGTATTAATGAATCAAATTTCAGAGATCTAGTTATTCACAGTGGTCCTGCAATTAGCCCGCCAAATGAAGAAGAATTTAATAATTGGCAATTTTACATACATCACAATCAAGAAGATAATCTATTAGCTATCTCTGGGGGGAGAACATTTTTTCTCGTAAATTTTGGATGGGATTATCCTTTTTATAAAGTTAGATTAGAATCTTGCGGATATATTCTAAAGATACCTAGAGGAACATTTCATAGGTCAGTATCTGACGAAAACGGTTCCATAGTTTTAAATCAAGCTATTAGAGATGAAGGAGGTTCTGTTGAATCTGAATTCAAGGTAACGAATAGCAAAGATAATAAAAAACTTCTAGATTGCATAACAAATTTAGAACCTAGGTTTAAAATTTATAGTGTTAAATAATCTTAAAAAGGTATTCCAAAATTATATATCAATTTTAAAAATTATCTAATTGTTATAAAATAATAATATTCGAATTCTCTAGTATGAAATTTTTTAAGTTTTTAAAATATTTTTTATGCATTACTTTTTCTTTCTTAGTTTTATCCTCTCCAGTTTTTGCTGGGGCAAATGTAGCTGTTAAGGGCGAGGGAGATGAAGTTCCAAGTTATGTAAGATCTAATATTACAGGATTTGATTTCCATGGAGAGGATCTTCATTTGTCTTCTATAGCTGGAGCAGTTGCGAGAGACGCAGATTTTAGTGACGTTGATTTACATGGGACGACCTTAACCCTATCTGATTTAAAAGGTTCTAATTTAAACGGAATCGACCTGACCGATACTCTTTCTGATCGAGTTAATTTCCAAAAAACAGATCTTAGAAATGCTGTTCTAATAAATATGATCGCATCAGGAAGCAGTTTTGCAGGAGCTCAAATAGAAGGAGCAGATTTTTCTTACGCTATTCTTGACAGCGAAGATCAAAGAAATCTTTGTGAAATCGCGGATGGAATCAATCCAACAACAGGCGTTTCAACAAGAGAAAGTCTTGAATGTAGTTAGAATTAAAATTATAAATAAACTTTTTTTCCATTATTAAATTTATAAATCCTTTGTTCTTCATCTTGAAAAATCATTTCACCATTTAATTTTGATTTCTTAAATTTTGAAAGTCTTGCTCTGTGAATATTAGATTTTCTATTAATATTATCTTCGTTATCATAATTTCTAATATAAATATTTATATTAGGGTCTGAAAAAGTTTTTTCTTCCTCTCTTAAAAAAATTCTTTCAATATTTGTTTGGGTGCTCTGCAGCTTATTTTTAAATTTATCTAATTTAAAATTCTTTGGTTTTTTAGATTTATTTTTTTTGTAGACAAAAAAAATAACTCCTAAAATTAGAAAAACAAAAAAAATAATCATTTCCTATTTGATTTTTATTTTAATATCTACACCTAAGTTACTTTTAGTAGTTAAAATTTCTTTTTTTAATATTCCATAAGTAAAAATTCTAGATAAAGTTTTCAAAGATTTAAAAACTAAAAAAATAGTAAATAGAAAGAAAACAATAATGTTTTCTACAAGAATATTTTTATTTTTATTATCTGAGTTGCTCATGTAAGTGTTAATTCAATTATTTTTCATCATTATTTGCGTAGGGGCCGAAAAATTCACTTGCCTCTCTTCCCATTACTTTAGCAAGATTTAAACTTTTATCTATATCCCATTTAGATGCCATTCCATAAAGAATACCAGCGGCAAAAGAATCGCCACATCCATAAGAATCAACCTTTAATTTTTTGTTTTTAAGAGCCTTATATCTTCCTCCTGGAAATATTATGCCTCCCTTCTCTCCCTCGGTTTTAAAAGTATATTTAGGTTTTAAAGATAAATCAGAAAAAGAAAAAACTTCCCCTGGATCAAGATTACTGCCTATTAATCCATCTATAAGGACATTTGATTTATTAATCGTATTTAATCCCACTCTGGGTGTTGTACAGAGTATTGAAGCTGATCTAGCCATTTTAAAAATCTCTGAATCAGATGCAGTAATAAAAATTCCGTCCATTTTTTTTAAAATGTTCCATTCTAACTTGTCTTTATGTGTTGGAGCCAACCTTTCTCCAATAACTGTTATTGCTCTTTCCCCTTGAGAGTCAATTAAACTAAATCCTCTTCTAGTTGGTTTATCACGCCAAGCTACATGCAACTTAATTCCCATATTTGAAAGAACTTTGAAACACTTATCTCCATAATCATCATTACCTAATGAAGTAAAAAAATGAATTTGGTTTAAAGTTAAATCAGAAAGTTTTTTCGCGATGATAGAACCACCACCAGCAGGATATTCAATGGACTTTTTAGAATGAGAGATGATTCCTGGCTTCGGCAATTTATCAACTCTTAAGAAATTTATCCACTCAATATGTCCAACTACAGCAAAATTTAAATTTCCTTTTTTAAATTTATATTCTTCAATTTTATAATTCTTTTCAACGATCATAAGCCTTTAAATACTATTATTGAAATAATTATTTCTGACAAGTGAATTCATTTAACATTTTAAAAGATAATAAAAAGATACTATCTTATCTTTACCTTTTTCTATCAATTTTAGGTGCTGTCCTTCCAATGTTGGCAAATTTCGAATTTGCTAGGGAATATGGAAATAGTTTTGATATCAATAACTTCATTTCTTTAGCAAATGCCAACCCTGCAGCTCAGTCAATTTCTAGAGACTTATTAGTAGGTGCAAGTGCAATTTTTATATGGATAGTAAATGAATCAAAAAAATTGGAAATGAGAAATATGTGGGTTGTTTATATTGGAACTTTTCTTATTGCATTCGCATTCTCAGCACCTTTTTTCTTATTTCTAAGAGAGAGAAGAATTATTGAATTAGAAAATATTTAAATTTTTAAAACTTAATTAAAATAATCTCTTAAATAGGATTGCAAAAATTATAAAGCAAGCACATGAAATAGATAGCCAGATTACTGAAGCATAACCAAATAGATCTAATATTCGTCCCGAAATAAATGGCCCAATAAAATACCCCATAGCGAAACATTGTGATAACAGAGCAAGTGCTAAACCTTTTTTGTTTGAAGGAGCTATTCTGAAAACAACATCTGTTGATGTTGGAAGAAATGAAGCAGTGCCTAAACTAACTAATATCAATGAAAAAGAAATCAAAAATAAAGCTGGGATATTTAAATAACTAGAAATAAATAATAAAAATGAAGCAAAAGAGAAGTTTATTAAACTAAATTTCAACCCAAATAATCTACCTTTTTTGGATATCCAAGACCCAATAGGCCATTGTAAAAACAACAATAAAATTAACTGAATAGAAATTATAAGACTAGTAAGTTCTTTGCTTAATGAATTACGATATACTCCACCTTTAACAAGATCCAGTGGCAAAGTTACTTGAATCAAAGCTAAAGAGGTAGTTATCAATAAAATAGATAAAATTATTATTGTTGAATTTTTATTCCATTTCAATTGTTCCTGAATAATTGGATCTACCAATTTTGTTTGGAAATTTTCTAAGGTTCTTTTAATGGAAGAACTATTTCTAGTTATTAAATATGTGATAACTAACATGCAAAATATATCATTAATAAAAATTGATTTGGAATACAAAAAATTCGTCATATACCCCCCTAAGGATACCCCTAGAAATATTCCTAAAGCCTCCGAACTTCTAACAAGAGCATATGCTTTCCGAGTTTCGATAGGATGGCAAAAATATGGCACCCCATACTCGGCAGCAGGCCAATATATTCCTGCAGCAGCCCCAACAAATGATTGTCCAATTATGTACAAAAAAGTATCTCTTGAAAAAATGAGGCATAAGCTAGCGGCAATACTCAGTATTGAAGAAGTAACTATTGGAAATTGTATTTTTCCTGTTTTATTAAGATAATTACCTGTGAAGAGTCTTGTTACGGTTCCAATTATTGCTGAAATGGTAAATCCTAAGCCAATATCTGTAGCCGATAATCCTATGTTATTAAAAATAAGTGATGTTAAATAAATAACACCTCCTGCTCCAAATGCAGCGTAAAATCTTATCTTGGTTATTAACCTCAAATGATATGGAAATTGAATCCACCAATTTTTGCTAATTTGTAAACTATTTGGACTATTCACAAGTGAAATACATTTTTATAATTTTTTTTAGTTTTTGTGGTTTATTTTTTAATAATGGTTTAAAGGCTGCTGAAAAGATAAATATTAAGTTTGAAGAAATGCAAATCCCTCTTACTATAGAACAATTATCAAAATTAGAAAAATACAAAGATGATTCAACAGAGTTGATAGATTGGTTAAAAAAAAATGGATTAATAAGAGTTTTTGAATTATCAAAATTTTTAGAATTTCCAGTTTTCAAGGAAGAGGGATTAAATAGAGAAATATTAAGAAGTTGGATAGGGCGAAAGATTCTTACAGAATTAAGCAAAAGCATTAAAGTTCCAGATGACAATAATGGAACAGTAATTTATAACACTATAGAAAATTTATTAGATCAAAAAAAAGAAGTTTCAACTTTAGAAATCATAAAGGCATTACCTTCAAAAGAAATTTCACTAGATATTGATAATTTAATTCTAATAATTTCATCTTGGAAAAATGAATTATCAATGCAACAAGAACTTTTATCAAAATTAAATAAACTTAAAAGAACGAACCAAAATGCCTTTAAAAATGCTGAAAAAAAATCAATTAAAGATATTATAAAAATTGATAAAAAAATTTATGCTCCTCACCGAGTAAAACCTATTGAAATTGAAATATGGAAAAGCAATAAAACAAATAAAGAAAAAGAACTGATAATTTTTATGCCAGGACTTGGAGGCGAAATTAATAATTTCAAATGGATAGGAAACGAATTGGCCAGAAGAAGTTGGCCAATATTATTCATAGATCATAGAGGGAGTAATTTAGAATCATTCATAGATGTACTCGAAGGTAAGGAAACAATACCAGGAAGTGCGGACTTTTTCTTATATAGAATTAAAGATTTAGATGCGGTATTAAAAGCACATGAAAATAGAGAATTTGGTTTACCTAATAATTCTTATATTTTAATGGGGCATTCACTTGGCGCTTTAATAGCACTTCTATATGAAGGCAATAAACCTACTGATCAACTAAAGGATAAATGTGATTCGGCATTAAAAGACTTTGCGGTAACAAATTTATCTAAATTACTTCAATGTCAGTTGAGCGAAATACCATTTCCTGAAAAAAATAACACTAATAAGGCCAGTGCAATAGTAGGTTTTAATTCGTTTGGCAGTTTAGTATGGCCAAAAGAAAAAAGTTCTGGCATTAAAACACCAACTCTTCTAATAGGTGGCACCTATGACCTCATAACACCATTAATGAATGAACAATTTAGAGTCTTTTCTGCTTTAAATAATACATCAAACAGATTCCTAATTATTGAAGGTGCAAGTCATTTCTCTCCAATAAGAATTAATAAAACTTTTAAAGAAAATAATGACGTCTTCAAAATAAATGAATCTTTTATTGGTTCAGATCCAATATTAGTACAAGATTTATCTGCGAAATTTATAGTCAAATTTTTAGAAAATATTAATGACCAAGAGTTGCCTACAATAATTAAAGACCAAAGAGATTTGGGACTTAACTTCCATCTGTTAGATCTTGAAACTATAAAAGAAGTTTCAAAAAATTAGTACTCTATTCGTGGATCTAAATACGCGATTAAAATATCCACTAAGAGATTTAAAGAAACTATTAGCATAGAGGTAAAAATTACAATTCCTTGAACCAATGTATAGTCTCTCTGAGAAATTGCTTCATGTAATCTTAAAGCAATACCTGGCCATGAAAAAGTTACTTCGAACAATAGAGCTCCTCCTGCCAATGACGCCATAGTCAAACCTGAAATAGTCACGATTGGCAATAGAGCATTAGGCAATGCATGGTTTAAAAAGATTTTCCCCCTCGATATCCCTCTGCATAATGCAGCATCTACATAATCACTTTTTAATGTCTTTCCCAAATTTACTCTTAATGAGCGGGTAAATATACCACTCAAGAGAAAACCAAGTGTAATGGAAGGAAGAGCGAGATGATAAAGGCTATCTTTCAGAGCAATAATATTATTTGAAAGAATACTATCTAAAACAAGAAAACCTGTAATTTGAGGTTGTTGCTGAAATATTGGAAATCTTCCCCCAATTGGGGAAATATTAAAAAATACAGAAAATAATAATTGAGCTAGCATTGCGCCCCAAAAAGGAGGGATCGCATATGTCGCAATTCCTAATATTCTCGCAATATAATCAGTCTTTTTACCTCTATTTTTCAATCCAATTAATCCCAATGGGAATCCAATCAATGCGGCACTTAATATTGAAAAAAATCCAAGCTCAAGACTTGCAGGTAATGACTTAAGAATAATATTTAGGACTGGCTCTTGGGTACTAAGTGATTGGCCAAAATCTAAATGCAATATATTTTTAATATATGAAAAATATTGATTTATTAAAGGTTCGTTTAGCCCCAATTTATTTCTTAGAAATTCCCTTGAAACATCATCGGCACCAGATCCAAGTATGGCATCGACAGGATCGCCGGGAGCAACTCTCAATAAAATAAATACTAATGAAGAAATTATCCATAACATTATCGGTATTAAACAAATTTTTAATAAGGAATAATTTAGTATTTTATTTAAATTTCTACTCATCAATTAACTTAAGATCACTCAATGAAATTATTCCTGCTCCATTAAAAATAGGTTTTGATATTTTATTTTGAGACCATGCTTTTTGAGAGGAAATCCAAATAGGAATATAAGGTATTGAATTTGCTGCTATTTTTTCAATTTCAACAAGTTTTTCTAATCTTTTAATTCCACTTATTTTTTCACTCTCAAGAAATAAGCTTTCCACTTTATTAGATCCCCAAAAACTGCCGCTATAAACTGATTCTCCTTTTTTACATATTTCATCAACTATTTGATTACAACTTAAAAGAGGAGTGAGATAGGCTTCTGGATCTGAATAAGCTCCAGTCCAATCCAGGATAACTGCTGTATAAATCCCTAAACTTAGATTCTTATAAATTGTTGTAGATTCAACTCCATTGAGTTCAATATTAATGCAATCTTTCAAAGAATTTTTAATTTCTTCTTGCCATGTCAGGGCAATAAGCTTGTCAGCTGGCACATTCGATCTATAAGTAAGAGGTACTTTCAGAATATTTCCATTACAGAAATTTTCTTTTTGCAATAATCTTCTCGCTTCTAAATAATCATATTTAGGCCAAAATTCTTGATTTTCTTTTTTATATATCGGAGGAATAATTGATCTAGATGGCTTTCTTAATCCATAACTTACTTTCTCGCTAATTAATTTTCTATTTAGGCTTTTTGCTAAAGCCAGTCTTAAATTAATATTACTTAAGGGATAAGAACTGGTTTTAAGGCTTATAAAACTTAATTCTGTGAAAGGGCTATTACCTTCTTTAAACTGTTTATTTTTGCTTAAATCATTTAGGTTTTTTCTTTGACTATCATCAATTGAATTTGATAATAGCACGTCAATTTGTTTACTTTTTAAAGCTCCGAAAAGAGAAGATGAATTTGAATATCCCACAAAATTAATACCCTTATTTAGTGGCTTATCACCCCAATAATTCAAATATGGATCAATCAATTGAACTTCATTAGAAAAACTGGTCAACACATACTTGCCTGTACCAACAAATTTTTCATTTAGAAATTTATCAGAATATTCTTTGTAAAAGGTTGGAGATATTGGTGTTAAGTTTACAGATGTAAGTAACCCATTTAAAGAACTTGATGGTTTATTCAAATTTATTATGACTGAATATTCACTTGGCGTTTCTATTGATTTAATCTTATTGCCTAAGATATAATTCATCGTCCCAATCCTTTTGAATCTATCAAAAGTAAACTTTATTGCATTTGAGTTAAAAGGAGTTCCATCGTGGAAAAAAACATTTTTTCTTAAATTGATAATTATTCTAAGTTTATTCTTTGAAATAATTGGCATCCCTGAGGCCAATTCAGGTATTAATTCTCCGTTAGAATTCAATTCATATAGTGTGTCTCCTAGAGAACTGATTAATTGAATTGCTTTAAGAGTATTAGCTCTAGCTGGATCTAAAGATTCAATTTTCCCGGAACTTGCTACTATGATATGTTTAGATATTCTTTTCGAACCACAAGAATTCTGCAAAAAAGAAATTAAAATAATAAATATGGATAAAAAAACTTTTTTTTTCATATTTCTTAAGTACTTAATTATTCTGAAGAATTATTTGAGCAAAAAATTTGTAAGTTTATTCGACTTATTTCTAAAGCAAATGTTTTTTTAGAATTACTGTCAAAAGGCCACTCTCTCACCCAACAAATTTTTTTGTCTATATTTAAACCAATTACTTGAAAAGTGTTATTGCTATGTTTAATTTTTACAAAAGCACCTTTATAAAGGTTTTCAAAACAAATTAAATTATTATTTTTATTATCTAATAGTTTTGAATGAATCATTTAGGTGTTAAAACTAAACACTTACTTTCTTCGGTTTAACAAGTCATTAAGCAATTTGCAAACTATTTTTTTAAATGCAACTTAATTGACTTGCAATAATTTTGACTTCATTTAGCGAATTTATTTCATCTTTAGATTTATCAAAATTTCCATTATTAACCTCATGAGTTATAACAACAATTTCAGCTTTGTCCTCACTAGCGTCTAGTTGAACAATTGACTCTATTGATACATTATTTTTTCCAAAAACATCTCCAATCTTTCCTATTACACCTGGACTGTCAAGACAAATAATTCTAAGATAATTTTTTTTATTTATTTGTGAAGATCCTATGATATGACAGTTTCTCCAGAAATCAAAGGATAATAATGGATCGATTGAATTATTATTTTTTACTGAAGCGGCATGAAGATTTAATATATCTGAAACTACTGATGCAGCAGTTGGGCCACTCCCTGCACCTGGACCATACAACATTATCTCTCCAAGAGGATCAGCCTCAATCAATAAGGCATTATTAACTCCATTAACTGTTGCCAATGGATGAGATTTTGGAATCAAAGAAGGTCCTACCCAAATATTCAAAGAAAGTGAATCATTACTATTAATTTGTCCCCTTTCGGAAAGCGCTAAAAGTTTTATTTCAAATCCTAATTTATTGGCATATTCGATATCCTTTAGATTAATTTTGCTAATTCCCTCAGAATGTATCTCCTCCCTTTTGATTTTCCCTCCAAATGCAAGTTCACTAAGAATTGAAATCTTATCAGCAGCATCATGACCCTCAACATCTGCAGTTGGATCAAATTCTGCATAACCTAGGCTTTGGGCCAATTTTAAGGTCTCCTTATAATCAGCTTTTTCATTTGTCATCTTTGAAAGGATAAAATTTGTTGTGCCATTTATTATCCCAACCATTTTTTTTATGCTGTTACTTTTTAATGATCTTTTTAAGGGTTCAATTATAGGAATCCCCCCGCAAACTGCCGCCTCTGACAATATATAAACTCCCTCTTTAGAAGCAGTTTCGTATATTTCTTCTCCATATCTTGCAATGACTGCTTTATTAGCCGTGACAACCGATTTACCTAATTTTAATGATTGCAGAATAATTTCTTTAGCTAAATCAACCCCACCCATTACTTCAACAATTACATCTATAGAGGGGTCATTAATTAATTTAAATGGATCATCAGTTAATAAATTATTATCTATCTCAATATCCCTTTTTTTATTAAGATCTTTTACTGCTATTTTTGTGATTTCTATTTCTTTTAAAATTGGATGTGAATCAACTTTAGAACTTAATATTTTATAAATACCTGAACCTACTGTTCCAAAACCTACAATCCCAATTTTGCATTTTCTCATTTTTTATTTCTTTTAACTTTGAGTTTAATTTTATATTATTAGACCTACAAAAAGTCATTTGCTTGAGACTGCATTTTCAATAATATGTTTAAAAACCCATTAGATCGTGAAGGAGTTAAGCTTGCTTTCAAACCAGTATCTTCAATAAATTTCTTGTCTATTTTAACAACCTCATTTGGTGTTAACTCATTTAACCCATTAATTAAAAATGCTAATAAACCCTTAGTTATTAGTGCATCAGAATATCCTTCCCAAAATAATTTACCGCTCCTAATATTTGCTTTAACAAAAACTTCTGAAACACATCCCTTAACCTTATTTTCTTCAACAAATATTTTATCATCTGGTTCTTTCAATTTTTTCCCTAGCCACAAAATATACTCATATTTTCTTTTTGGGTCTTCTGATTTCTTTAATTTTTCTACTAATTTTGATAAATTATTGTATTTTTCTTTATTTTCCATTTTTTAGAAAACTATTAAGAAACCCATATGTAGATCTATTATTATACAAATATTTCTTTTTCTGTGATGAATCCTGATAAAGGAATATCCCACTCAGCTCTGGTTAATGGAATCCTACTTACACAATTAGAAGCTAGTACTCCAAGACATGGAACATTTCTCCAATTTTTATCTCTCCTTAATTTATCAAAATAACCTCCTCCATAACCTAACCTTATTAAATTTTTATCTATGGAAAGACATGGGACAAGTATCATGCTTATCTGCTCATAACTTAGTGAAAAAGAATTATTCGGACTTAGTATCCCCTCTGAATCTTTGGTAAGAGGTTTTTCATCCCATGGATAAAATAATAAGTCTTTTTTATCTGTACATCTAGGCAAAGCCAAAGAAATTTTTTCCTTAAGACTTCTTATATCTACTTCATTTTTTAGAGGCCAATATATTGCTATGTAACCAATATTCTTAGATTTCTTTATGAATGAATCAACATATGATTTTACTTTTTTTTCTACATTTTCTCTTTGATTTATAGAAACCTCATCTCTAAGTCTTCTAAAGATATCCCTTTCCAATTTTTTTTTTTCAGAAATAGTCATATTGAATCTTCAGTTAATGCCATCTTCATTTAATTTTGTGAGCGCAATGGCCAAAGCATCTGCGGAATCATCAGGTTTGGGAGGTTTGTTAAGTTTTAAGTTATACATAACCGCATCAAGAACTTCTTTCTTAGAGGCTTTTCCAGAACCAGCAATGGTTAACTTTATCTGAGCAGGAGAATATTCACTAACATGAATTTTTTTAGAGGCCAATACCATCATAATCACGCCTCTTGCTTGCACCACGCTAATGGTAGTACTTGATCTATAAAAAAAAAATTTTTCTACAGCTGCTGCAGTTGGATTCCAACGATTTATCAATTCATTTAAATCATTGAATATCTCATAAAGTCTATCTTCTTCTTTTTTATCTTTACCTGTCTCTATAACTCCGCAATCTAATAATATCTTTTTTTGATTTGCTATTTCAATAATTCCATAACCAACTCTAGCTAATCCAGGATCAATCCCAATTATTCTCACGGTAATTAGGCTTCTGCAGACAGCTGAAATTTTGAAAGATTTTCTTTTTCATCTAAATCAAATACTTTACAAAAAGCTTGAATAACTCTTTCACCTGAATCAACTTGTTCTAGGGGATCTTTTCTTAGTCTATGTCTTAAAGAACAAGAAATAACCCTTGCTATGTCATCTTCCTGAACTTCAGTTCTGCCCTCAAAGGCTGCAATTGCCCTTGCCGATCGATTTGTAACAATATCTCCACGTAAACCATCAACATCTAATTCTCCACAGATTGCAGAAATATTCAATCTCAGGTCATCATCCATTTGAACAGAATTTAATATTTCTTGAGCTTTAATAACCTTTTGTTGCAGTTCATCTTGTTGTTTCTCAACATTCAATGCAAACTCATCAGGATTATCGTCAAAAGAAGTTCTTTGATCTACCACTTGAACTCTTAATTCAGCGTCTCTAACTGTTTTAACCTCAACACTCATTCCAAACCTGTCCAAAAGTTGAGGCCTCAATTCACCTTCTTCTGGATTACCTGAACCAATAAGGACAAACCTTGCAGGATGTCTAACTGAGACTCCCTCCCTTTCAACTGTATTCCACCCAGAAGCAGCCGAATCTAAAAGTACATCAACCAAATGATCATCAAGCAAATTCACTTCATCTACGTATAGTAGACCCCTGTTAGCTTTTGCCAATAATCCAGGTTCAAATGCCTTAATACCTTCACTCAAAGCCTTTTCTATATCAATAGTCCCACATAGCCTATCCTCAGTAGCCCCTAAAGGCAAATCGACCATAGGTACTTGTTTTTGAATAATCTCAAGATTATCTCCCTGAACAATTTTTTCCATAACTTCTTTACTCTGCAAATCAGGATCGTTTAGAGAACTATTATATGGATCGTCTTTTACAACTTCTATCGCAGGCAACAAATCAGCTAGAGCTCTAATTGTAGTAGATTTTCCAGTCCCTCTATCTCCCATTATCATCACTCCTCCAATTCTTGGATCAATAACATTTAATAAGAGTGCTAATTTCATTTCTTCCTGACCAATTACTGCTGTAAAAGGAAAAACTCTTCTTTTCTTTGTTTTAGTCACAGTTTTAGTTTTCTTTAATTTTCAAATAATCAATAGATGCTACTTCAGAAAATGTTTTTAGTAAATATTCCTATCAAATTAAAACAACAGAAAAATAATAATTAATTAAATTTATAATTATTTATTTTTTTTTGAATTATCCAAAAACCAGTTTATTTGATGGATAATTCCTCTTAAAACATTTATTTCGTGCATTGATGTATTTGCCCTTAAAACAAACTTCTTAAATTTACTAATTTTTGACTTAGAGGTATGTTTTAAGAGATAACCAACCTGCAGAAGCATATCCTCTATTTCCACAAATGTATCATTTATTTGTTTCGATGATGCCAAGTTAAAAACTTTTAATTCATTATTTAATTTCTTTTTAAAAGACTTATTTAATTCATACAAAACTATTGAAACAGCGTGAGATAGATTTAATGAGGGATTATTTTGAGAAGTTGGAATATAAAAAGCCTTATTAGCCAAAAGCAATTCACTATTAGTTAAACCTCTATCTTCTCTTCCAAATACAATTGCTAAATTGTTTATCTTTTCAAAGGACAAAGTCCAATCAAATATAACTTCAGAAGATCCAAAAAATGAATCTTTACCTACATCAACCCTTCCACAAGATGCTAAAACTAAATCACAATCAAAAATTGCTCTTTCAAGACTATCAAAAATCTTACAATGTTCAAGAAATTTCTGACCTTTAAGGGCCATTTTTTTTGCTTCCAAAGAAAATATATCGCATTTTGGAGAAACAATTCTTAATTCATTAACTTCAAAATTAGTGCATAATCTGGCAACGCTCCCCACATTTAGAGGGCCATTTGGTTCAACCAATATTACATTTAAATTAGAAAAATTTTTACCCAAAATCCTTAAAGGGTATGGAGATACTTTAATAAATTAGACATATTTACAGGATCAATTTCAAAACTTGGCATTGGAGGAGTTAGGCCACCAGTAACTTGTTTAATTATCTCTTTATCATTTAAACGCTGAGTTATTGAGTGTAAGTCTGGACCTACTAATCCTCTTGCTGTAATTCCATGACATCCAACACAATTTATCTTAAAAAGAGCATCTCCTTCCTCAGCAGAGCCATTAAGCTCAAGAGTTTCCATAACATATTTATTGTTTTCATGATGATTTACGAAAAATATTGAAAAACATATCAATAAAACTCCAAATACAATAAAAAAATTTTTTAAGTATTCTCTTTTAGAGACTCTTTCTGCTGCAGATGATGAAGATGTTGACACAAAAAATAGTCTCTATGTAACAATTGTGAATAATAAATTCAAAAAAGTCAAAAAAATGATCGAGCCTCTTCTATGTGGAATTGTTTTAGGGTTGGTTCCAATAACTCTTCTTGGATTATTCGTAAGTGCATGGAATCAATACAGAAGAGGTTCAGGAATGCTGGACATTGATTAAGAATGTTAATCTTGACTGTCCATAGTTTCTTACATCTATAGTTTCCCATAGAGTACTTTTTTTAATAAATAGGTTTGGAGAATGTTCACAAATAACTATTGAATCTTTTTTTAAAAAATTACAATTGAATATTTGATTTAGAACTATTTCATGGAAATCTACATCATATGGAGGGTCTAGATAAACGAAATCAAATTTTAATTTGTTTAAATCCATATTTTCAGATGATAAGTTTCTCTCATAATTTGGTTTTGTCCATTTCAAAACGTCTTTACAAATAACCTCAATATCATTTCTCCTATTCTCTATATTTTCCAACGAAAGCAAATTTTCTATACAAATTTTTGAATTGATTTTATTTTTTTCAATTGCAATTATTTTTCTTGCCCCGTGATTGTATGCTTCACAAGATATGGCCCCTGTTCCACTAAATAAATCTAACCAGTTACTATTTTCAACTCTATTGTTCAATATATTAAATATTGCCTCCCTCACTCTCAAAGTTGTAGGTCTGGTATAAGAATTATTTGGACTTTGGAGTTTTTTACCACCTATCAATCTTAAGTTTGTCTTCATTAGTGATTATCAATTATTGAATACTACTTAGCCATCGTCTTAAAAGTTTTTCCCCAGTTTTGCCAGATTTTTCTGGATGAAATTGACAGGCTAATAAATTATCATCTTCTATCATCGCTGTTAGTTTTTCAGAACCATAATTAACCTTTGCCGCAATAATATCATCATCATCTGGGATTGCATGATAGGAATGTACAAAATAAACCCAATTATTTAATTCTTCATGTTCTAATAATGTATTTGATTTTGTAGGTAAAAGTTGGCACCAACCCATGTGGGGGATTCTTTGATTAACAACATTAGGTATTTTTTGTATTTTCCCTTTTAAAATTCCTAACCCTTGAACTTTTCCTTCATCACTAGATTCAAAAAGAAGTTGAAGACCTAAACAAATCCCCAAAAAAGACTTTCCGCTATTAATCCAATTTTTCAAATCATTTATCAAATCCGTATTTATAAGATTTATCATCGCAGGATCAAATGCTCCTACTCCAGGAAGGATTATAGCCTTACAAGTCTTTGCCTGATTAAAGTTATTGATCAATATTATTTCTTCTCCAAGACTTTCTAGAGATTTTGTTACAGAATGAATATTACCCATTCCATAGTCTATAAGTCCAATTTTATGCAAGGCAGTTTATTTTATAAATGCTTTGTTAACGTGCTAGAGAGGGTTGCTTTTGGTACTGCTCCAACAACAGTATCAACTTTTTGGCCACCTTTAAAGATCATTAATGTTGGAATACTTCTAATTCCATACTGACTTGCAACATTTGGGTTCTCATCTGTATTTAATTTAAAAACTTTAATTTTCCCTTCAAAATCTTTTGAGATTTCTTCTACAACTGGTGCAACCATTCTACAAGGACCGCACCATGGAGCCCAAAAATCAACCAATACTGGTAGATCACTTTGAAGTACATCTTTATCAAATGAAGAATCAGTTACGGCTGGAGCAGATGACATAATTTAATAAATTCCTTTTTGAAATTTAGCAAGCAATTCTTTTAAGTGATGATTTCATTACAGATAAAATAATATAAGTAACAAAATATCCAAAAAAGCCCGATTACTCGGGCGATTTAGTGTGTGAGGAGCATGGGGTTTCCCCCATCATTTAATAATAACCCTTAATACGAAAATTGTTCAATTTCATTCTTAATTCACTAAGGTTTAATAGTTTTTCTCTAAAAACTACTTACCCATCCCAAGCTGCTGAGCTTTTTGATAAACCTTACCCTCTGTCAGTAGAGATGGTGCAATAACTATTTCAACCTCTTGCATTTCTTTAATATTCTTAGCTCCAAGAGTACTCATTGATGTTCTAATAGCGCCTAATAAATTATGCGTACCATCATCAAGTAAAGCGGGACCTTTAATTATCCTTTCTAAGGATCCTGTAGACCCAACTTCAATCCTTGTACCCCTAGGCAAAATAGGGCTTGGGGTAGCCATACCCCAGTGAAATCCTTTACCAGGAGCATTTGATGATTTAGCTATTGGTGAGCCAATCATTACGGCATCCGCACCACATGCTAAGCATTTACAAATATCTCCGCCCGTCACAATTCCTCCATCACCAATAATAGGGATATAACGACCGCTTTCTTTAAAAAAATCATTCCTAGCAGAACTACAATCAGCAATTGCGGTTGCTTGAGGTATTCCAATTCCCAATACACCTCTTGAAGTACATGCTGCTCCAGGACCTATTCCAACCATTAGTCCTGAGACTCCAGAATTCATTAAAAGTTTAGCAACTTCATAAGTGACACAATTGCCTGCTATTACTGGGACCTTCATGGATTGACAGAGATCTTTAATATTTAAGGTTTCTTTACCTTCCATTCCAAGATGCTCAGTTGAAACAACGGTTCCCTGAAGGAAAAATAAATCTATATTGGAATTATTAAGTATTGCTTGATATTTTATGGCCCCCTGAGGAGTTCCACTAAATGCTGCGATACCGCCTCTATCTTTAACCTCATTTATTCTCTTTAAGATTAATTCCTCCTTAATTGGTTCACTGTATATCTTCTGCATTAATGGAACAAACTCACTTTTCCCAACTGAAGATATTTGATTTAATATCTCATCAGAATTTTCATATCTTGTTTGTATTCCCTCCATATTGATAACACCAAGGGCTCCTAATTTAGTGAGCTCTGCAGCCGTATTAACATCAACGACACTATCCATAGCACTAGCTATAATGGGGACTTCTCTCTTTAAATCACCTATAATCCAAGAGGGATCAGTAAGGTCATAATCGAGTGTTCTTTTGCCGGGTACTAACGCTATTTCGTCAATGCCATAAGCCCTTCTGACTTTTTTGTTTAATCCAAGTTCAATATTCACGGAATTTACCAATATATTCTGATTAAATTAACAACTAACAGGGTAATAAGCCAAGGTTTATTCAAAAACAAAAGGTTTTTTTTAAATTTGTGTGTGAATGTGAGTATTTGGGAATTAAATATAACCTTTTTTTTATTCATTTTGACAATCAGCCATTATTATTAAAGAAAGGTTTTTTATATGGCTGATATTGTAGATTCCGGCGATTCTGGATTAAGCGGAGATAACGATCGAATTATTCAAACAGACTTAAGAAACGAAATGTCTCGCTCATATCTCGAATATGCAATGAGCGTTATTGTTGGACGTGCGCTTCCAGATGCAAGGGATGGTTTAAAGCCTGTTCATAGGAGAATACTTTATGCAATGTATGAACTAGGTCTAACAAGTGGTAGACCATACAGAAAGTGTGCAAGGGTTGTTGGAGAAGTACTTGGTAAATATCACCCCCATGGTGACACCGCTGTCTATGATGCTTTGGTGAGAATGGCTCAGGATTTTTCCATGAGAATGCCACTAATAGATGGCCACGGAAACTTTGGATCTGTGGATAACGACCCGCCCGCAGCAATGCGATATACAGAATCCCGTCTAAAGTCTCTTACAGATGAAAGCTTATTAGAGGATATTGAATCCGAAACTGTAGATTTCGCTGATAATTTTGACGGTTCCCAACAAGAACCAACAGTTTTGCCTGCAAGAATCCCTCAACTACTTTTAAATGGATCATCGGGAATAGCTGTAGGAATGGCAACTAATATTCCGCCACATAACTTAGGAGAATTAATAAATGGCCTTAAATCAATAATCAAAAACCCTTCTGTTGAAGATAGAGAACTGTTTGAACTTATTAAAGGGCCTGATTTTCCTACTGGTGGTCAAATTTTAGGAAGAGATGGAATTAAAGAAACTTTCAAAACAGGAAGAGGTTCAATAACTATGAGAGGTGTTGCGAATATTGAGCAAATTAAATCAGCTGGTAGAGCAGAAAAAGATGCAGTAATAATTACTGAACTCCCATTTCAAACTAATAAAGCTGGATTAATAGAGAGAATTGCAGATATGGTTAATGAAAAAAAATTAGAAGGTATTTCTGATATTAGAGATGAAAGTGATAGAGATGGGATGAGAATTGTTATCGAGTTAAAAAGAGATGCCTATCCTCAAGTTGTTTTAAATAACTTATTTAAGTTAACTCCGCTACAAAATAACTTTAGTGCAAATATTCTAGCCTTAGTTAAAGGAGAGCCTACAACTCTCTCACTTAGGAAAATGTTAGATGTATTTCTAGATTTTAGAGTAGAGACAATAAGGCGCAGAACAGGATTTTTATTAAAAAAGGCAGAAGAAAGAGATCATATTGTTAAGGGTCTTTTATTGGCCTTAAATGCTATGGATGAAATTATCAATCTAATTAGATCAGCGAAAGATTCCATTATAGCTAGAGAAAAATTACAAACTGATCATGAATTATCTTCCACACAGGCAGACGCAATTTTACAAATGCAGTTAAGAAGATTAACTGCTCTTGAGTCTGACAAAATCAAAGCAGAACATGACGAATTAACCCAAAAGATAGAACAATATCAGCAAATATTAAATAGTAAAGAAAGAATTTTTGAAATTATTCTTGAAGAACTTAATAAAATCGATGAAAGGTTCTCTTCTCCAAGAAAAACAGAAATATTAGATTTAGGTGGCGGATTAGACGATATTGATCTCATAGCCAATGATAGATCAGTCGTCCTGTTAACTGAAGCAGGTTATTTAAAAAGAATGCCTGTTAGTGAGTTTGAATCCACCAGTCGTGGATCAAGGGGTAAAGCTGGCACAAAATCCCAAGAAGATGACGATGTGAAATTATTTATAAGCTGTAACGATCATGACACTCTTCTGCTTTTCAGTGATAGGGGGGTGGCTTATGCCCTTCCTGCATATAGAGTTCCCATGAGTAGCAGAACTGCAAAAGGTACTCCTTCAGTACAACTTCTCCCAATCCCAAGAGAAGAAAAAATAACTTCATTAGTTGCTGTAGATTCCTTTAATAACGATTGTTATTTATTAATGCTAACTAAAGCTGGCTTTATTAAAAGAACTGCACTTTCTGCTTTCTCTAAAATCCGCTCTAATGGTTTAATAGCAATCCATCTTGAGGATGGTGATGCCCTTACATGGGTCAGGTTATCAAAAGAAGGCGATAGTGTTTTAATTGGATCAAGAACAGGAATGGCGATCCATTTCAGATTAGATCTAAACGAATTAAGACCACTTGGTAGGACTGCAAGGGGGGTTAAATCAATGAACTTAAGAGAAGGAGACAAACTTGTATCGATGGATGTCTTAACATCTGATTTAGTTGATCAATTGGCTGAGATTGAGGATCAAAATAAAGAAAATGATGAAAATCTTGAAATTAACTCCTCAAATGGTCCTTGGGTATTAATAGCTAGTGCATTTGGACTCGGTAAAAGAGTACCCGTAACTCAATTTAGATTGCAAAAAAGAGCAGGAATGGGTTTAAGATCAATAAAATTCAGAATAAAAGATGATGAACTAGTTTGTTTGAAGGTACTTGGAGAAGGAGAAGAATTACTATTTGTTACAGAAAAAGGCGTAATAGTAAGAACAAACGCAGATAAAATTTCACAGCAATCTAGAGCAGCTACAGGAGTAAAATTACAAAGATTGGATGAAGGTGATCATTTATCAGAAGTGGTATTAGTTCCCCGTGAACAAATAGAGGAAATGGTACAAATACCTCCAGAAAAAGAAAATAAAAAAACAGATGGTTTTTAGATAAAATGGAAACACTTGATATTCTAATTTTAGGTTCTGGTCCTGCAGCATTATGTTTGGCTTCTGAATTAGCCAAGCAAGATTTAAATATAAAGGGAATATCAACTAAATCTCCAAATGAGAAATGGGAAAATACCTATGGTATCTGGGCATCTGAATTAGAGGAACTAGGTTTAGATTACCTTTTATCTCACCGTTGGTGTAAAACTGTAAGTTTTTTTGGAAATGGGGAAAATAAAAAAGGTAATGCTCCAACAGAACATTACTACGATTATGGGTTAATAAATCAAGAAGCCTTTCAAAACGAACTTTTAAAAAAATGCAAAGGGATTGAATGGTTGAATGAGACTGCAAAAGATATTACGGAGAAAAATAAGCTATCTGAAGTAATTTGTTCTTCAGGTTTAAAGATAATGGCAAGGTTAGTTATTGATGCAAGTGGGCATAAGAGTAATTTTGTAAAAAGACCTATTAAAAATGAAATCGCTCAGCAAGCTGCTTATGGAATCGTGGGAAAATTCTCTTCACCACCAGTTAATAAGAAACAGTTTGTTTTAATGGATTTTCGTCCAAATCATTTAAACAAAGACGAAAAATTATCCTCTCCATCTTTTCTTTATGCAATGGATCTAGGGGACGAAACTTTTTTTGTTGAAGAAACTTCATTAGCTAGTTATCCAGCAATACCGCAAGAAAATCTAAAAAAAAGGCTTTTTAAAAGACTTAATAATAAGGGTATTAAAGTTATTGAAATTTTTCATGAAGAGAATTGTCTTTTTCCAATGAATTTACCTCTGCCATTTAAAAATCAATTTGTACTTGGTTTTGGAGGATCTGCAAGTATGGTTCATCCAGCATCTGGATATATGATCGGATCTTTGCTAAGAAGGGCCCCACTTCTTGCAGAAAAATTAGCATTTTTCCTAAAAGAACCTCGTCTAAGTTCTCTAGAGCTAGCGACAAAAGGTTGGAACGTACTGTGGCCTTACGAATTAACACAAAGGCACAAGCTTTACCAATATGGACTCCGCAGATTAATGAGTTTTGACGAAAGTAGATTAAGAAGCTTTTTCTCCAATTTCTTTAGATTGTCGACCAAAGAGTGGGTAGGCTTTCTAACTAATACACTTCCTCTTCCAAAATTAATTTACGTAATGAGTAAGATGTTTATAAATTCGCCTCTAAAAGTAAAGCTTGGAATGCTTAAATTAAATTAGTATTCTTATCTTCGCCAATCATCAATATTAATATCTGGGAAAACTTTATCTTCTTCCTCAATATCCTCAAGAAATTTCAAATTTATTTTGGAATAATTTTTAATCATTTCAACTAATTTCCAGAATCTGAATAAGTGTCTTTCTATCCTCTCTTTTGCAAGCTCAGTTGTAGTACCAGCTCTTAGGATAAAGCTCCAATCAGAGGACTCAGATAGAAGTAATTCTCTCGCAGCTTGATTGAAAAGCCTTTTAGATAAGTCATTATTAAAATTTTTCGAGCATAAATCAACAAATGTCGATCCTGCTTTTGTTATCTCTGGAACGATCCATGCATTTGAATCATTAATCCAATAATTATGGTAACCACCTTGACCCCAGCTTGATGGAGATGGTTCACAAATCTGAAGATTGGGCTTTTGAATTAAAAATTCTTTTAAATTTGTAAGCTTAATTGAATATTTACTGGAATTCTTTAAAATGTTTTTAATGAAAAATGGACCTTCATACCACCAATGACCAAACAATTCCGCATCAAATGGAGCTACCAATAAGGGATTAAAAGAAGAGGATAAAGTTAATTTTTCTAATTGTTTAGATCTTGCTACTAGATACGCATCAGCGTGTTCCGCTGCCTTATTTATTGCTTCATTTTCTAAGTAAAATTCCTTTTCTCCTAATGGTACATTTTCATTTGTAATCTTATGGAATTTTAAACCTAAAGGCCTTTTAGTTGAAATACCTTTATTTTGGAGCTTAGAGGAAGGCAGTTCCCACCCCAAATCTTTATGAAATTCTCTATAGACTTTATCCCCTGGGAATCCGTCTTTGGCAGACCATACGGGCAGGGTTGACTCACTATCCCTACCAAAAAATGCAATTCCTTTTTTTGAGCAGATTGGGGCGTATACGCCATACCTAGGCCTTGGAGTAGCATTTAGAATCCCGTGGCCATCTAAAATTGCATATCTAATTCCAGAATCGTATAGTATCTCATCTAAATTTTCATAATAGGCACATTCAGGTAGCCAAATACCATAAGGCTTATTTCCAAAAATATTTTCATGGTTCCTAATTGCTGTATTAATTTGTCCTTTTACTGTTTCAGGATTCTCTCTCAAAATTGGCAAATATCCATGGGTAGCTGCACAAGTAAGAATATCTAAATTTCCAGATTTATTTAAAATATTAAACCTCTCAATTAAATTTCCAGAACATTCTTGCCAATATAAATATCTATCATTGATATTCTTCATTAAAAATATTGAGGCATTTTTTTCTTTTTGTGGCAGCTCGCTTAATAAATCATTCCTTGTTTTAATCCAGTTTGGGAAAGTTTCTTGAATTTGTTTATTTTTTAGGAGTGATAATAATGTTGGAGACAAACTAATAGTGAGTTTTGTATTTGATGGATTTTCTTTTTTGGAAGATTCTATTGCTTGAAGTAATGGTATGTAGCATTCCAAAATTGCTTGAAATAACCAATCCTCCTCCAAAGAATTTTTTTCATTTTTTCTGACATAAGGCAGATGGGCATGTAAAACTATTGCTAACTGGCCTAAAACATTTTTTTTTGAGTTTATCTCATTCATATCTTTATAATTTTTGCCTGATATTCTCTAAAAAATCAAAATAAACTTTTTAAAAAAGAATTTTTATTCTTAAAACAATACTTTAATAAATAAAATATTACGTTTTTTTTTTAAAACTTTAACCAATATTGTTAAGTAATAAACCTATAGCAAGTTTTAATTAAACAAAAATCTAGTCAATTTTTTTTTATTAGCTTAATATAAGTTTAAGTAATGACCTTTAATGTCAAAAGATCCTGGAAGAATTTTGATCTTTGATACGACTCTTCGAGATGGAGAGCAATCTCCTGGTGCCAGTTTAAATCTTGAAGAAAAGCTTGCTATTGCTCATCAATTAGCAAGATTAGGGGTAGATGTTATTGAAGCTGGATTCCCATTTGCAAGTCCAGGAGATTTTAAGGCTGTTAATAAAATTTCCAATACTGTAGGGAAAGAAAATGGACCTATTATATGTGGTCTTGCTAGAGCCTCCAAAGATGATATAAAAGCATGTTTCGAAGCTGTAAGTCCCGCTCCTAAAAAAAGAATACATACTTTTATAGCAACAAGTGATATACATCTTAAACATAAACTTAGAAAATCTAGAAAAGATGTTCTTTCAATTGTTCCAGAGATGGTTAATTATGCAAAATCATTTGTAGACGACGTTGAGTTCTCTTGTGAAGACGCCTCAAGGAGTGATCCTGAATTTCTATACGAAGTCATTCAACTTGCAATTTCGGCAGGAGCAACGACGATAAATATCCCTGATACTGTAGGGTTCACAACACCCTGTGAATTCGGTAAATTAGTTGCTGGAATTAGTAAAAATGTTCCAAATATTAATGAGGCCGTAATATCCGTGCATGGTCATAATGATTTAGGTTTAGCAGTCGCTAATTTTCTGGAGGCAGTAAAATATGGAGCCAGACAGTTAGAGTGCACAATTAATGGCATAGGAGAAAGAGCAGGAAATGCCTCTTTAGAAGAATTAGTAATGGCATTACATGTCAGGAAAAGTTTTTTTAATAGATTTTTTGATAGAAATTCAGATTCACCAACCCCTCTTACGGCTATAAGAACAGAAGAAATAACAAAAACTTCTAGGTTAGTTTCAAACCTAACAGGTATGAATGTACAACCTAATAAAGCAATAGTTGGAGCTAATGCTTTCGCTCATGAGTCAGGCATCCATCAAGATGGGGTTTTAAAAAATAGACTAACTTACGAAATTATCGATGCAAAAACTGTTGGCTTGAGTGACAATAAAATATCATTGGGAAAACTTAGTGGAAGAAGTGCGGTAAGAGCGAGATTAGAAGAGATGGGATATGACTTGAACAGAGAAGATTTAAATGATGCTTTTGCTCGTTTTAAGGATTTAGCTGATAGGAAAAGAGAAATTACCGATAGAGACTTAGAAGCAATCGTAAGTGAACAAGTACAACTTCCAGAAGCCAAATTCCAATTAAGTCTTGTACAAGTTAGTTGCGGCAATGCATCTAAACCTACAGCTACCATTACGCTTTTAAATACGGAAGATAATACTGAGGATACTGCGGTAGCTTTAGGGACTGGACCTGTCGATGCTGTATGTGAAGCACTAAATAAATTAGCTAAAGTTCCCAATGAATTAATAGAATTTTCTGTAAAGTCAGTGACGGAAGGTATTGATGCTCTAGGAGAAGTAACAATAAGAATAAGAAGAGATAGTAAAATATATTCCGGCCATTCTGCTGATACGGATGTCGTAGTTGCAGCTGCAAATGCTTACGTTAATGCCTTAAACAGGCTTATATTCTCAGAGAAAAAAAATTCAATTCACCCACAGCTTGATAATTTAGAAAATCCACAAAAAGCATTTCAATCCAACCCTACAAATTAAATTAATTCTTTGGATTATTAAGTACCACTAATAATTGGTTCGTAATATTGTAGATTAAACTAATAGTTAAAGTAGCAAATAATGAGAGAAAGGTTACTTGGATATTGGTCACTTTCGTGGGTTGGCTTAATCGGCAACATAATTGCACTTCCAATAATTGCTTTAATAATAAGTTACGGCCCCCCACTAAAAGTTGCAAATATTACTCTTGCTATAAGTCTTGGATGGCCTGCTGCCATTGTTGGAATAGTTTCTTCAGCAGCTCTTTTAGCTGAGAGAAAATGGGGAGTAACTTTAACTCTAGTATCTTTATCAATGGTAATTTCAGGTATGGGTCCTTATTCAGTTGTAAGGCTCATAACTCTTCAAGACATTTTTGGAATTGGTGGTTTTACTCTTCTAACAACACTATTAAGCACACTAGCACTTTTATATTGGTGTAACCCAAAACATAGAAGAAGTATTAGGTTATAAAATTGAAGATTAAGAAAAAGTATTATTCTTGCTAGTTGGATACTGAATTCTTCTATGTCTAATTCTTTTCCAAACATTCAAGAATGCCCTTTTTACTAAAAAAATTTCTCCTTTTGATAAATTACTATCATCTAATTGCCCATCTCTTTGACGCGAGTAGATAATTTTAGATATTGTCTCCAAAGCTTCTTTATCAGATGCATTGATGTTCATAGCTCTTAGTGCTGCTTCACATCCATCTGCAAGCATTAAAATAGCTGTTTCTTTTGATTGAGGAATAGGGCCTTTATATCTAAAATAATATTCATTAATATCGAGATTTTTTTCTTTAGCTTTTTGGAAAAAATATCCCATTTTTAAGGTACCTTGATGTTCAGGGATAAAGTTAGATATCGGCTTAGGTAGTCTATTGATTCTTGCAAATTTCAATCCTTCATCTACGTGGGCCTGTAATACTTCTGCACTTTTAATCGGATCATCTAATTCGTCATGAGGATTTTTTGAACCATCCTGGTTTTCGATAAACCAATTAGGTGCATGTAATTTACCAACGTCATGATATAACGCTCCAGTTTTAATTAGATCAATATCACCACCAATCATTCTTGTTGCTTCCTCTGCTAAACCACATATAAGTAATGTATGTTCAAAAGTCCCAGGCGCTTCAAGAGACAGTCTCCTAATTAGAGGTTTCTCTTTATCAGCCAATTCTAGTAGTCTTGCTTTAGTTAATAATCCGAATATCGATTCAAAAATCGGAATAAATAAAATTGTAAAAAGCATTACTATTGCCAATAGCAAGGAATCTGAAAAAATTTTGCCATTAGTAAAAACTAATTGTTGTTTTTCAGTGACTAAAATTTCATCTTTACCTATTAATATCCATTGACTCAAAAACGACCCAATGGGTACAAAAATTGATAGTTGGAGTAATTGAGCTCTACTTCTTATTCTTCCTCCAAGTAGAGACACCACTGAAGCGCAAACTAATAAAATAAAAAATAAGTTGTTGTTGTTAGCAACTGCTGGGTCAGGCCAAATAAAACTTGCAGTAGATACCCAAGCCAAAGCCGTTACACTTCCCATTCCTTGAGATATTATTAACGCGGGAGGAATTATCAAAGATAATGGACTTATGGTTGAAGCTAAGGCTAATTTCGAAACCTGTACTGCTAATAGAAGAGTAATGATCAAGAAAATCTGTCTTGAGGAAATTGAGGGATTTTCTTTTCTTGAAACTAGTACCAAAAGCCCCGAACTAATAAGTGCTTCAGCAAAAGTCAAAAGCCAAGAGAAAATATCTGGAATATTTAAAGGGGAGATAAGAAGCAGTTTATAAGAAGAGACTATTGAAATTAAAATGCATATTAAAAAAATTATGAGATTATCAATTTTTGAAATTTTAGTTGGTTGTTTTATGGGAACTTGACTCCTCTTCCACAAGAAAAGTAATTTTTTTAAAATAGTTGTAATGTTTTGCACAGAATATAAATAAATCTATTTCTTTAATTTAGAATTATAGGCATGCTAGATGAAAAAAGGAGATGTTTTTCTAAATGTCATTAAAGTTAGATGGTAAAAAGTTATCTCTTGAAATTGAGGAAAGGTTAAATGAATATATATCAAGTAATAAAAGAATCGCAAAAAGAGCTCCTGGTTTAGCTGTGATAAGAATAGGAGAAGACCCTGCGAGTGGTGTTTACGTTAATAATAAGGAAAAAGCATGTTCAAGGGTTGGAATAAAGAGCTTTATATTTCATCTGAAAAATAATGTAGAGCAGAAAGAAGTTGAACAACTAATAAACAAATTAAACTTTGACAAGGATATAGATGGAATGTTGCTCCAACTCCCTATCCCAAAGAATTTTGATGAGCAAAGCCTTATAAGTCATATCAATCCAAGCAAAGATGTAGATGGATTAAATGAGATAAACATCGGTAAATTAGTGAAAAATGAGCCTGCGATGAGATCTTGCACACCAGCAGGAATTATTAATTTATTAAGATGTCAAAATATTAAAATAGAAGGAAAGAAAATTGTTGTTATTGGAAGAAGTTTACTTGTTGGGAAGCCCCTCTCTCTTATGTTGTTAAACCTCAATGGAACAGTCACAATGACTCATTCAAAAACATTAAATTTAAAAAAAATTTGTAAAGAAGCTGATATATTAATTGCCGCAGCAGGAAAACCTAATCTCATAGATTCTAGTTTTGTGAAAGATGGTTCAGTGATTATAGATGTTGGGATACATAGATTAAAAAGTTCTAATGAAAATAAATCCAGATTGTGTGGGGATGTATTATTAGAGGATGTCATTCCTAAAGTGTTTGCCTACACACCAGTTCCAGGAGGTGTTGGGCCAATGACAGTAACAATGTTACTGGTAAATACTATTTTTAGCTGGCAAAAACAATTTGGTTTATCATCTTCACTTAATGACCTTCTGCCATAAACTCCAAGATGAAAAAAAATTTTTATAAAATGTAAAAATGACTGAAGTTATAAATGATATTTCTGATTTTGAAAAATATCTAAAAAAAACAAAAAAGATCGTTGAAGAAGCGCTTGATTTCTCACTAGGCCCTGAGAACCCAGAAATACTTAGAGAGTCAATGAGATATTCTCTTTTGGCTGGTGGGAAAAGAATACGACCAATTTTATGTTTATCATCTTGTGCACTGGCTGGGGGAGAGCCCTCACTAGCTGTCCCTACTGCAGTAGCAATAGAAATGATTCATACAATGTCCCTAATTCATGATGATTTGCCAGCTATGGATAATGACGACTTAAGAAGAGGAAGGCCAACAAATCATAAGGTATACGGAGATGCAATTGCTATTCTTGCTGGCGATGCACTATTAACTAGAGCCTTTGAAATGGTCTCATTAAGAAGTCCAGGAGTCGATCCAACTAGACTATTAAATGTTATTGGTGAACTTTCCTTAGTTGCTGGTGCACCGGGTCTAGTAGGGGGACAAGTTGTTGATTTAGAATGCGAAGGGAAAGAAGTTGATCTCGAAACACTAGAGTATATTCATCTTCATAAGACTGGCGCTTTACTTAAAGCTTGCGTAAGAACAGGCGCAATGATTGCGGGAGCTAACAAAAATTTATTAAAAGCATTGACAACATATGCAGAGGGAATTGGATTAGCTTTTCAGATTATCGACGATATTCTTGATTTGACTTCTAGTAGTGAAAAGCTTGGTAAAACTGCCGGTAAAGATCTTTTAGCTGACAAGACTACTTATCCAAAATTACTTGGTATGGAAGAATCAAAGAAAAGAGCTTTTGATTTAGTAGCGCAAGCAAAAAAGGCAATTGAACCTTGGGGTAAAGATGCAAAGCATTTAATCTCCCTAGCTGACTTCATTACGAATAGAGACCGATAAATAGTTTTAGTTATGTCTGAGTTTTTTACCTTTTTCAATAATGCAGTTCTTTTCTGGAGCTTATTATCTTGTTTACTAGCTCAATTTTTTAAAATTGTATTCAATTTCTTTTCAACTGGAGAGCTAAGATTTGGAATTATGTTTGAGACAGGGGGGATGCCATCAAGTCATTCCGCCTTAATAACTGGTGCTACATCTGGTATAGGTTATGAATTGGGATTTGATAGTTCAATATTTGCATTATCAGTCGCACTGGCACTAATAGTTATGTATGACGCTAGTGGTGTTCGAAAAGCAGCTGGGATTCAAGCTGCAGAAATCAATAAACTATCAAAAAAACTAGACCCTCAATCTGAATTGCTTTTAAAAGAAACCCTGGGACATACAAAAATTCAAGTTATGGTGGGTAGTTTTTTAGGCCCATTAATCACGTTACCTGGAATGTTTTTTTTAGGTTCTCCTCTCAAAATATTCAATTTGATAATAAATTAAGATTCTTTTGAAAAACTAATTTGAGTTGCATCAATAAAGTTTTTTACGACTTCTGGAGAACTTGGCAAATGTAGGTGAATCCAACTTGCATGTAATTTTTCATCAAAAAAACCTTCATTTTTGTATTCGGTTTCCCAAGATTTAATTTTCCATGGAGAAGAAAGTTTCTTCTTATACTCAGTTTTACTTAAATCAAGTTCAGATAAATTATTTTCAATTTCCCAATAATGAAACTCATGTCCTCTAGTTAATTGATTTTGTTTAATGATCGGAGTATTTTTTAAACCCTCAATGTATCTATAACCTACGGAAAGTTTACTTTTTTTTGATCTAAAAGGCAGGATACCACTCATTTTATGATTATGGCCATTTTCATCTTTTATAAAGTCCCCTAAAATCATCATCCCTCCACACTCTGCATATATAAATCCATTTTTGCGGAATTTCCTTAACGAATTTAAACTCTTTGTAGAGTGACTTATATGATCAGCATATTTTTCAGGGAATCCCCCAGGAATAATTAAAGATGAAGCCTCATTAGGTATTTCTTCATCTTCATAAATACTCCATGAAATTAATGGTATGCCAATTTGGCTCAAAAACTCCTTAGTTTCAGGGTATTGAAAATGAAAGATTTTGTCTTCTACAATTGCGATAGGTTTACTTTTGTCTACTTTAAAATCTTCAATACTTACAGAATTAAATATTTTCTTTTGAGGTGATTTCAGGAATTTAATAAGAGAGAATACATCAAGATTTCTTTCAGCGAAATTTGCAAAATATTCAACATCAATTTCATTACCATTATCCAGTGGAGATATTAAACCTAAATTAGCTTTGTTTAAAGTTATTTTTGAATCAGATGGTAAAAAACCAAAAATTTCAATATCTTCATTTTCAAAAACTTCTTTGATTAATTTTTTATGTCTATCTGAATTAACATTGTTAAATATAACTCCTGCTATTAACAACTCACTATCAAAATCTCTAAAACCTCGAACAGTCGCCAAAAGAGAAGCTACTTGACCTCTAGCATTAACAATAAAAATTACTGGAGCATTAAGCAGTTTGGAGATATTTGCTGTGCTGGAATAAGTTGTTGAACCTAATCCATCAAATAGACCCATTGCTCCTTCAATTAATGAGAATTCATATTTCAAAGAATGTTTAAAAAAACTTTCTTGAACCCATTCCTCACCACTTAAAAAAATATCTAAATTTCTGCAAATAGGTTGGCCAATTGAACTAAGTTGTTGTTGATCAAGATAATCTGGGCCAACTTTGAAAGTTTGTATCTTTATACCTCTTGAGAACGCCCAACAAGATATCAAAAGCGATAGTGTAGTTTTCCCACTATCTGTTGAAGGAGAAGATATTACACAAGGCATTTATTAGTTGTTAAAACCATTAAATATTTGAAGAGCTATTTTAATAGAATTTTCAAAAAGAGGACTTGTATTTCCTCTACTACTTCCCAATAATTTACTAACATCATACTCTGATGTAGAAAAAGAATTTGGAACAACTTGTTCTATTAATTCCATATTAGCCATTCCCCCTGCTTCAAGTCTCATACATTCAACTGATTCACAGCCAAGTATTACACAAGTGTTATTTTTTTGTACCTCACTAATTTTTGAAATCAACCTCAATCCAATAACTTGTCCTAAATGAATACTTGGATTCCCCAAAGTTAAGGGATTAATTGATACAGAAATTATTTCGCCATTAATTCTCTCAAACTCTATTTTTGTTGACTCTGTACCCCTTTCAACTCTAAGAAAAGACCAACCAAGTTTATCGCTAATCCATGAAATCAAAAACAAAGCTTGAATCATATGATCCCCTGCGATATCAATATCAATATCAGTAATATGATCTAAAATGGGTCTTCTCGAAGGCGGATCAAAAATCATTGCCAATGATTCCCTCCAATTTTTTAACCTAACCCAATTCAAATCATTAATAGCTTTATTTGAATTATTTAATTGATCTAAAACTTTTAAGCATCTGTTAGGCGATCCAAGAGCAGTATCAATTATTAATCTTATGCCATAATTAGTAAAATATTCGAAGATTTCAGGCGATTCATCCAAGCTTCCATTCCACCACAACCATGAAGGTAATTCATCAATAGATAATTCATCAATTATTTTTAAACCTTTATCGGATATTGTTGCTGAGTCCCCACTAATAACCACTAAATCCCCACATATAGGTTGCATAGCTGGAGTATCACTTAATGGACAGTAAGCGGATACAAAAGTTTTGATATCTGAATTTCTATTTAATGTTGGCGCTAGAGTTATTAATCTTCTTGGATTCAATGTACTTATTGATGATTCAAAAAATTGTCCTCTAAAATCTTCAAAGTCATTATTAGATAAATTTTCCTTCAATAAATTCAATAATTCTTCACTATTAAGTGAAGTAGTGATAGGGAGTCCTTGATCTAATATAAATTTTTGAGCAACTTCAATTATCTCAGCAGTTAAATTTCCAGTAATTGGTCCATTTACTAATCCTTTTTGAACCAAACATTGTTCGAGCCAAGCAGGTTGCCATACCATTAATGTAAAAGTATTGGCGCCAGTATTATCTTTATCTTCTGAAATCCATAACTTCTTAAGGTAATTGGATATTTCCTGATAAGGAAGCTCTAATGGTGTTTGGAGGGTTAATTGAGGTTTCATTTTTAAGGTCTGCGCCAGAAGATATTATCTTTTGAAAGCAATTGATCAGACTCAGGAGGTCCCCATGTCATAGATTCATAGTTATAAATAGGTAACTTCCAAGGAGAATTATCCATCAATTCTATTAATGGCGTATAAAGTTTCCAGGCTGCCTCAACTTCATCACTTCGAGTAAATAAAGTTGGGTCAGAAAGCATTGCATCAGCTAATAACCTTACATAGCCTTCATCTGAGGGTTCTCCAAATGATTCATCATAAGAGAATTCCATCTCAACAGGTCTTGATTTCATTCCAGAACCAGGAGATTTTACCTCAAATTTGAAAGTAGCCCCTTCATTTGGCTGGATTCTAAGGATAAGTTGATTTGGGGCAGGATTTATTATTGTTGATTCAAATAAATGCACTGGAACGTCTTTAAAGGTTAAGACTATTTCTCCAAGTCTTTTAGGTAGTCTTTTCCCTGTTCTCAAATAAAAAGGAACTCCTTGCCAACGCCAATTATCAACGAAAACTTTTGCAGCAATATAAGTTTCTGTTGTGCTATTACAATTGACTCCATCTTCCTGCCTATATCCTTTGAGTCGATTTGAGATATTTCCTCCCTCTCCATATTGTCCTCTAATGCAACAATTCCACGGTTCATTTTCGTCAGCAAGTTTTGAAGCTTGAAGAACCTTAGCTTTTTCATTTCTTATTGCTTCTGGTTCAAACTTTCCAGGAGGTTCCATAGCAGTAACAGCAAGCATTTGAGTCATATGGTTTTGAAGCATATCTCTTAGAGCACCAGAGCTTTCGTAATAACCTGCTCTATCTTCCACACCTACTGTTTCAGATGAAGTGATTTGAACACTTGATATATAATTTCTGTTCCAGATTGGTTCAAAAATAGTGTTAGCAAACCTCAAAACAAGAATATTTTGAACAGTCTCTTTACCTAAATAATGATCAATCCTATAAATCTGACTTTCTTCAGCACAACTTTGAACGATCTTATTCAATTTTTTTGCACTTGAATAATCTCTTCCAAAAGGTTTTTCAATCACTAATCGACTTTTCTTAGGGTCATCTAAAAGGCCAGCTGCTTTTAGAGCTTTACATCCACTTGCATAGAAATTCGGAGATACTGATAAATAAAATGTTCTATTCCCATGAGTAGCTTGTGTTTTATCAATTTCATTTAATCTTTTAGAAAGCCTTACAACATGATCACCTTGTTGTAAGTCAACTGGTTCGTAAAAAAGATAATTAGAAAATTGTTCCCACTCCCTTTCTTTCCCTGTTATTTGATCGGATAGCTTTAACTTCATCTTGTCTCTGAATTCATTATCATTCCAAGGTCTTCTCGCACAACCAACTATTCCAAATTCACTAGGAATTCTTCTTTGCAAATAAAGTTCAAATAAGGCTGGTATTAATTTTCTATGAGTAAGGTCTCCACTCGCTCCAAAAATTACTAAGCATTGTGGAGATATGACTCTTTCCTGCCGTAAACCTAATCTTAGAGGATTACTTAAAGTTGAAGGCATATTTTTTGTATTCTTTTTTTAAAATCCTCTTTTTTTATAAAATTTGCTATGTATTGTGTCTAAACCAAAAAGTATTTAGTAAAAAAAAGCAAAATTTAATTATCAAATATTTAGTAAGTTTCTACGTGCCATCTTCCTGCTTTTTTTAGTTGAGGCCTTAATTCTGACCAGTTTAAACCTTTTTCTTCAGCCGCCTTTGTCATAGCTTCATCAATTCCAGGTTCCATACCCTTTAATCCACAAAGATATATATGTGTTTTCTCATTTTCAATCATATTGAAAAGTTCGTTCGCAGATTCTAAAACTCTGTCTTGAATATACATTCTTCCTCCTTTTGCATTTTGCTGCTCACGACTAATAGCTTTTGTATATTTGAAATTATCTGGATAATCAGTGAGATATCTTTGAAGATCTTCTTCGTATAACAAATTAGCTGATTTTGGGGCCCCCATAAAGAGCCAAGCTTTACCTTTAAAATTCCATTTATTTTTTTCTTTTTCAGTAGCTTCAAACATTCTTCTTAAATAAGCCCTCATTGGTGCTATTCCAGTTCCAGTGGCCAACATAACAACGTTTGCATCTTCTTCGTCAGGGAGAAGCATTTCTTTACCTACAGGACCCGTTATTTTTACTTTATCTCCAGGTTTAATATCGCATAAGTATGTGGAGCAGACACCATTAATTGTTTCTCCATCTTTTTCGTATTGAAGCTGTCTTACACATAATGAGACAGTATTACCCTCAAAATTATCTCCATGCCTGGTGCTTGCGATTGAATATAGTCTTAACTTATGGGGCTTACCATTAGCATCTTCCCCAGCAGGCATAATACCTATACTTTGACCCTCAACATAATTTAAAAAAGGGTCACTATCTTTTAAATCAAAAGTAATATGGTTTACTCTACCAATAGCTCCCTCTTTTAGAAGACTATAATTTTCTATTACTGTTCCTTCATAAGGTGTCTTTGGTCTATAAATATTAACTGGAACATCAGAGTGCTTTTTCTTCATAGGTTTTTTCTCAATATTAGTAATTTCATCATTTTTTGGTGATTCTGTTTTTATTTCGGAACTATCTGAAGTGGGTTTTTGAACCTCTACTTTTGCTTCAACTTTTGTCGGCTCTGAACTTTTCGCATTTATTTGTGGTTTCTCAACTTTTTTTTCAACCTTTTTTGGCTTATTTGCCTCAGCATATTCTATAGCTCTTTTATTAAAGAAAGTCATGATGAAGTAAAAAATACCGATCACAATAGGGATATGAGCTAATCCACCAGCGATAACTTTTGCTTGAGAGTAAACCATTTTGTAAACTTATTTATATAAGAGATTATCAATTTGTAGTTTAATTTGTATTGATTTCACAAAAATGGTTACGTTTTGAGATCGGAATAAATAAAAGAAATTATTTTTATTTTTCAGTATTTATTGTTTTTATCTGTATAGTTACACAGAAATAATTTTTTATTTAATTAAAAAATTCATTTATGAATAATCCTCAAGGATCAGTAAATCATTCAAAAGGAAATGATTACAGGACAATTGAGCAAACTATGGAAAAGTTTTCTGGAGGAACAAGAAGACTTGCTGCTCAACTTACTACTTCTGCAAGTTTGGATTCTTTGTGGAATGTTTTAACAGATTATGATCGACTAAATCTCTACATACCAAATCTATTGTCAAGCAAAAAAATATACCAAAAAGACAATAATGTACATCTAAAACAAGTTGGGGCTCAGGATTTCCTTGGCATGAAATTTTCAGCCGAAGTAACCATCAGTTTATTTGAAGAAAAAGAACTTGGCCTTTTAAAATTTAATTTGATAAAAGGAGATTTCAGGAAATTTGAAGGTAGCTGGAAAATACAAAATATTAAAAATACTTCAAAAAATTCATTAATTTATGATCTTACTGTCCAAGGTTGTCAGTGGATGCCAATAGGGATGATAGAGAAAAGACTCAAAAAGGATCTTTCAGAAAATTTAATTGCCGTAGATAGGCAAGCAAAATCTTTAAAAATATTATAAATCTTTAATTAATAGCCCCAAGGGGATTCGAACCCCTGTCGCCTCCGTGAAAGGGAGGTGTCCTAGGCCTCTAGACGATGGGGCCAGGAAAAGCATGACAGCTTTATTAAAAACTAAGAGTAAAGCTAGCCTTTCGTCAAGTATTGTTGCTCTTTATTTTGTCCTTGCCAAACAGGAACTGTGAAATGGAAGCAGGAACCTTCACCAATTTCAGATACAACCCATATTCTTCCTCCGTGGACTTCAACTATTCTCCTGCATACAGATAACCCTATCCCAAATCCTGAAGTTCCTTCAGAAGTTTGTGGGAGCCTAACTCTATCAAGAAAAATTCTTTTTTGTTCACTCAAAGGAATACCTGCACCTTTGTCACAAATTGTTATTTCAACCCATTGATTTGTCTTGTGAATCATTGTAATTTTTATTGATCCAGAATCGTTAGAAAATTTAATCGCATTTTCAATTAAATTTAAAAATACTTGCCTCATTCTTCTTTGATCTGCGAACACACTTGGCAAATCAGATGGAATATCAGTATCAATTTCAATATTTCTCAATCGCCAAAATTTTTCTAATTCGAGTATTACTTCAGCACTGATATTACCTAATTCGATTTTCTGAGGATTAAATAACGCTTCCCATTTAGTTGTTCCAACTTCCAAAAGATCCTGAGACAATAGTTCAATTTCTTCAAGACGTCTTTTAATAACCTCTTGTAATTTTGCTATGTCAATTTGTCCAAGTTTTTGACTTTGAACAGCCAAAGTAGCTGCAGTTAATGGGGTTCTCAACTCATGAGCGACCATTCTTAATAATCTTTCCTGGGATTCTATTCTTTTTGTCAAGGTCTCATTTTCTTGTCTCAAAACAAGCAGTTCATCTTCTAAAAGAAATTCTTTTTGAGTTCTTATTGAATCAATTTTGGAAGGTTGCAAATTAATCCCAAGGTTTTTTGTTAATCCTTCTTGTGTCCACCTTGGTAACCATTTCTGCAACTGAGAGAAAATATTACTTCCTGCAAATATTTGCTTTGGAGCTGGGGAAACCTTTATTAGAGCAGGAATAGCAACTAATCTATGTAACTCTAATAGTTCAGGCTGTTCTGAAGGCTCAGAAATCTGAAGAGATATCTCAAATTCACAATCATCTGATTCTAAATAAGCTATCAAGGACTTAATATCACTACTAGAAAGTTGATTTCTAGCTGCCACAAGTATTAATTTTAACTCTTTTTTATCATTCAAATGATTTCCTCTGAAGTGTTGAAAAGCTGTTAATCCTTATAAACACATTAAGATATTTATTTTTATTCTACAAATCAGCTATTAAATAAGAAGGACTTATTTATAAATGGTTGATATTAATCAAAATAAAAAAATAAATTTCGGCAAAAATTATGCTCCAGAAATAAGTTTAAATAGTAATTTAAAAAGATGGTTTTCTAGAAATATTGGCTTGTGGAAATCTAATAGAACCTATTTTCTTGAAAAAGGACAAAAAACTTATCATTTGTGCATGAATATTAATATAGAAAGTCTTAAGAGCGATTCCGAGTGGGAATCGCACTATAAATTCACATGGTATCCAGAAAAAAAATATAATTTCTTTCATGAAAATCCACAGTTTAAAGAACAAGGTGAAATGAAGGCCTATTTAAAAGGTCATCAACTTTTTAGGGGGAATTTTTATTTAAGTAATGTTGAAGGGATATCAAATATTAAGCAAGTCGATGAACACGAAATGATTTTTGAATCCTCTTATAATGATTGGTATATTCTTGAACATACAAGACTTGTGGATTCTGATAATTATAGATTCAGGGTTATATATTCATGGAACAAAAATGAGTTAAAAATAGTAGAAAATCATCATGAAATAAAAATTATTAAGTAAGTCCTTTTGTATTATTAATATTAAAACTAAAATGTTATCTTAAAGTAAATATAAACAGTTAATGGGTATCAATTTTTTTTCAAAAAAAATTCTTAAATTGTTAAGTTTTAGCCTTTTTTTATCTTTTGCATTTTTTGAGATTAATACAAAAAATCAACAAATTAAAGCAGAAAAAAATTTAATTGCCGCAACTGAAGAAGATCTTTTTTTATATCGACAAATGGGCGCATCATATCTTTGTATAGCTTCTAAGGCAGAAGTGGATTTCAAAAAAGGTCTTGGAATTGCAAGTGCAACTTTTGCAAATGTAATAGTTGGCAAACATGGCGGAGCCATAAAAGAGTTAGGGAAAGAAAAACTTGATGAAAAAAGATTATACAACGCAGGAACATTCCAAATTGTTGGAAGTGCTCTTAATATATGTCCCGAGAATATTCCAAAGAATATAAAAAATGATTACGAAAAGAGATTAAAGCAACTTACTAAGAAAACCAAAAAATAATTTGATTTTATCTGAACATTGAACTCACTGAACTTTCTTCGTGTATTCTCCAAATAGCTTCACCTAGCATATTTGCGACAGAAAGGACTTTTAACTGCGGAAAATTATCTTTAACAAGAACTGGTATGCTATTTGTTACGATAACTTGTTCGAATAAATCCTTAGTACTTAATCTTTCACAAGAGGGAGGAGAAAAAACAGCATGTGAAGCGCATGCGAATATCCTATTAGCACCCTCCTTTTTTAATAAATTAGCTCCAGAACAAATTGTGCCGCCTGTATCTATCATATCGTCTATTAGGATAGCAGTTTTGCCTTTAACTTCTCCAATAACTGTTAAACTTTCAGCGATATTATGAGCTGATCTTCTTTTATCAATTATTGCCAATGGAGCATCATTCATTAATTTTGCAAATGCTCTTGCTCTTGCCACTCCCCCTACATCAGGAGATACAACTACAACTTCCTCTAAATTTAAGGATTCTAAATAATCAATTAATACAGGTGAACCGTAAATATGATCGCATGGGATATCAAAATAACCTTGTATTTGAGCTGAATGTAAATCCATAGCTAGAACTCTATCAACTCCAGATTTTTCTAGTAAATTAGCAGTAAGTTTTGCAGTTATCGACTCTCTTCCAGAAGTCTTTCTATCTGCCCTTGCATATCCAAAATAGGGGATTACGGCCGTTATTTGTCTTGCAGATGCCCTCTTGCAAGCATCAACCATAATCATAAGTTCCATCAGGCTATCGTTTACAGGCGCAGATGTAGGTTGTATTAGGAACACATCGCAACCTCTAATAGATTGCTGAATCTGTACATAAAGTTCTCCATCAGCGAACCTTTTGGATATTAAAGGTACATTTTTAATGCCTAAGTATGATGCAATTTCTTCTGCGAGTTTAGGATTTGTTGTCCCACTTACAAGCCTTAACCTACTATTAGTTAGATTAAAATTCGATTCTTTATTCTGCACTGCCGTGATAAAACTTGTCACGAAATTAGCAATATAAAACTATATCTTTATCGTAGTCGTTTATGTGAATTTAGCAAAAAATAATGACTAGATCTTTTCAAAAGTCACATCTGTTGAACAAAATATAAAAAAATTACTTGAAATCAGAATTTATTTTTAATTTATTCAAAAACCACCAGAACAATATTTGTCAATTAAAAAAAATTTGTATATCTTTGATTTTAGGGTATTAATAACAATTTAATTGTAAATAATTTAAATATAATTAAAACATGCCTACAAATAAAGTTCTTCCGAAAAAATCATTAGGCATACTTATGCATCCAACATCCATACCGGGAGGAAGAGTATGTGGAACTTTTGGGAAAGAGGCTAAAGAGTGGATAAAAATGCTTCATAAGTATGGGATTGAATATTGGCAATTTTTACCTCTTACACCTACAGATTCTACTGGATCTCCATATAGTTCACCATCTAGTTTTGCATTGAACCCATGGTTTCTAGACATGGATGATTTAATAGAGAGAAGTTTTATTTTCATTTCTAAAAAAGAAGAATTAAAACAGAAAAATAAGAGTCATTTTGATTTCGAAGTTGCGAACGATTCATCAAAAAAATTAGGTCGCCTCCTTTTGCAGGGTTGGAGTTACCAATCTGATGATAGAAAACTAGATTTTCACAAATGGGTTAGTAAGAATTCTTGGGTTGAGGATTATGCGACATTTATTGTTATCCGTGAGGAATTTAACATGTTGCCATGGTGGCAATGGCCTCAAGAATTTAAAATTAAAAATGACAATTTTTTAAATTCATGGATTAAGTTAAAAAGTGAAGCGATACTTATTCAAAAATTAATACAGTGGCATTTAGATAAGCAATGGAGATCAATTAAAAACTTTGCGAAATCAAGAGATATTAAACTTATAGGTGATTTGCCCTTTTATGTTTCTAGGGACAGTGCAGATGTATGGAGTAATAAATCACTATTTTCAATTTTTAAAAATGGAGATTTAATCTTTCAAAGTGGTGTACCTCCTGATTATTTTTCATCAACAGGACAATTATGGGGGACTCCAACTTACTTTTGGTCAAAACATAAGAGGACTAATTTCGATTGGTGGAGAAAAAGATTTAAAAGACAATTTGAACTTGTGGATCTATTAAGATTAGATCATTTTAGGGGTTTAGCTGGTTATTGGAGAGTCAATGGCAGTTCTAAAACAGCAATTTCTGGTAGATGGATAAATTCTCCTGGGAAAACACTATTAAATAAACTAAAAATTGATTTAGGTAATGACTTCCTGCCTATAATCGCGGAGGATCTGGGAGTAATAACACCTGATGTAAAAAAATTAAGGAAATATTTTAAACTACCTGGAATGAAAATATTGCAATTTGCATTTGATGGAAACGAAGATAATCCATATTTACCCAAGAATATTGAAGGAGAAAATTGGGTTATTTATACAGGTACTCATGACAACTCAACTTCCTTCTCATGGTGGGAATGTCTAGAAAATAATGCAAAAAAACGAATAAAAGATGAGTATAAATTCTCTGAAAATCCTTCATGGAGTTTAATAAAAATAGGCATGGATACAAGTGCTAATCTCTTTATTGCTCCAATCCAAGATATTTTATCTCTTGATGATTCAAGCAGATTAAACATACCTGGTACTACAAAAAACAACTGGAAATGGAAGTTAGAAAGACCTTTAGGAGAAATAGAAGGCAATGTTAGGAGATTTAGTGAGCTAGGAAATAATTTTGGGAGAACTAGAAATTAGAGACTTGTTGACGTTTATTTATCAATGATTTTGTTTTCAATATTTTGGATCTCTATAACATTTACATTTAAAATAAAATATCTTTTTAATAAAAACACAGTTAAGATTAGTATAAAAAAATACAATAGGCTTCCTTGCCAAGTATTCATAAGATCAAATTTGTTGACAATAAAATCATTTTTTTCTTTCTTAGAAGTTTCTCCTTCTCTAATTGTTAATTTTCCTAATGTATTTTTTTTTAATCCTAAGCATTCCTCTAATTTGAATAATATTGATCTTATAAATGGATACTTTGGTCTAATATTTTGATTGTTTTTTTCAATAGAAATTATCGTTTGTTCAGGAATCTTTGAGATACGTGACAATTCTTGAATTGTTAAATTTTTTTGGATCCTCGCTTCTCTTACTAACTTTGCGATTTCTCCATACTGATCAACTAATGCATCATTTACTTTATTATGAATCAAAGATTTTTTTTTTAATGAAAAAAGATTTTTAAAAATATTCATTCAATACTTTAAATTTTATTAATTGTTTGACAACTCAATTTAAATTAAGTTGTCTATGTTAATCTTAGTCATTTAAAAATCATAAGTAAATTTATCAGAAGCAAATATAAAAATTAAACTGTAGAGATAATATTTTGAACTGCACTTTTTGCGATATTCAAGGGGCTAAATGTATCCCTAATTATACCAATTAGTTTTTTTGCATCAGTAAGTTCTAATTTATCATCTTTGATCAGGCTTAGTAGAAGATTTTTCCGAACTTCAGATCCTTTTTTGCTTACAAATAATTTCAATCCTGCATTGGCAACAGGTATGAGGTCAGAATTAATATTTTCAGAATCTTTAAATAGAATGTTTAATAAACTTTCAACTTTTTCTACTTGTATACGTCCTTTATTATCAAAAACAACTTCTAAAAGGATTTCTAAAATTTCTTCAGAATTGTCAGTAAGTAGTTTTTTTGCTATGTAGGGGTAAGCAATTTTTAATATTTTAAATTCAGGATCTAATCTTAATGCTAAACCTTCTTGACTAACAACAGCTCTTATTATTAAAGCAAACCTGCTTGGAACTCTAAATGGATAAGAATACATTAGTTCTGAAAATTTATCAGTTACATTCTTCAGATTAAAATTGCCGACCTCAGCGCCAAAAGATCCTCCTAAGACTTCTTTTAATGGTTCAACAAGTTTTTGAAGATCTTGTTCTTTGGTTAAAAAACCTAATTTCTGAAAATCTTTCGCAAGGAGATAATATTGTTCGTTTATTATATGAACAATGGCTTTAATGAGAGTAAGTCTATCTGAATTGGTAATTGTATCCATCATTCCGAAATCTACATAAGCTAAATTTCCACAATCTGCATTACCTCCTTTGAGAGCAAACATATTCCCAGGATGGGGGTCAGCATGGAAATATCCATATTCAAATAATTGTTGAAGACCACTGATTACACAAGTTTTTATAAAAGAAGCAGGAATTAAATTATTTTCCTCCAATAAAGCCCTATCTCTTAACTTGACTCCATCGATCCAAGAGGTTGTAATAATCCTCTTAGAGGAAAACTGTTTTTCTAAATTAGGGATGAAAACATTTGGGTTATCTTTGAATAATTCTGCAAACTTTAAAGCATTCTTACCTTCTTTTTCGTAGTCTATTTCATCAAATAGCGCCTTGCCGAATTCATCAATTATTTCTCCAATTCCAACACCAATATTTAAGGGTAAAAATGGTGACAAGAAAGTTGATAAGAACCTTAGTATCACAACATCCCTTCTAATAAGAAAGTATAAATTTGGCCTTTGCACTTTTACAGCTACATAAGTATTATTTTTTGTTTTTGCTTTATAGACTTGTCCTAGGCTTGCTGAGGCAATAGGATTCTCAGGGAACTCATCAAATAATTCATTTGGTGGCCCGCCAAGTTCCTCTTCAATAATTTTTAGAGCAATTTTGTGATCAAATGCTGGAAGATTATCTTGCAAGTTGGTAAGTTCTGTCAGCCAATCTTGTCTTACAAGATCAGGTCTAGTTGAAAGAGCCTGTCCTAATTTTATAAAACAAGGTCCTAAATCTGTTATTACATCAAAAAGATATTTTGAGAGATCTTTTTGTACATTCTTATTTTTACTGTTACCTTGAAAAAGTATTCTTAAAAAAAGAAAAATAAAAGTTAATAGGATATATAAAACCCTCGGGATGAAAATCCATGGCCTCAAAATCAACCAAATCAAGTCACCTTTTGCTGAGTATTGCGAATAAGACCTTGTCATTAAATTTTAAAAAAATCAAAGAAGGATTCCTAGTATTCCATTCTATATATGTCAATAACACTTTATGAGCATTTCATCTTTTCTATCTAAAAAGTTTTTAAAGTCACTTTTCTTTCCCGCTCATAACAGAGGGGCAGCTTTACCTAGGAAATTAGTGAAATTATTAAAAAAACAACCTGGGTATTGGGACTTGCCGGAACTTCCAGAGATAGGTTCACCTCTATCCCAAAGCGGATTAATTGCCAAAACTCAAAGAGAATTCTCTATGAAATTTGGGGCGAAAGGATGCTTTTTTGGAGTTAATGGAGCTTCAGGATTAATACAGTCAGCGGTAATTGCAATGGCAAAACCTGGCGAAGCTATTCTGATGCCAAGAAATGTTCATATAAGTGTTATAAAAATCTGTGCCATGCAGAACATACATCCAATATTCTTTGACCTTGATTTATCATCAGAAACTGGTCATTACAAACCAATAACAAAAATATGGTTGGAAAATGTATTTAAAAAAATAAATTTTAATGAAAAAAAGATTGTAGGGGTAATTCTTGTAAATCCAACTTATCAAGGTTATGCAGGAGATTTAGAGCCTTTAATAGATCTTTGTCATCGAAAAAATTTACCTGTTTTGGTTGATGAAGCGCATGGTTCTTATTTCCTTTTTTGTGAAAACCTTAACCTACCAAAATCTGCGTTAGTATCAAACGCTGACTTAGTCATTCACTCATTGCATAAGTCGCTGAATGGCCTAACTCAAACGGCTGCACTTTGGTACAAAGGGAATTTAGTAAATGAGCATAATTTAATCAATAGTATCAATTTATTGCAAACTACTAGTCCAAGTTCCCTATTACTTTCTTCTTGTGAAGAGTCTATTAAAGACTGGCAAAATAAAAATAGTTTATCAAAATATCAAAAGAGAATTTTAGAGGCAAAAAGTATTTACAAAAATTAATCCAAAAGAATATTCCTCTAATAGAAACACAAGATCCCTTAAAAATAGTATTAAATACCTCTAAGGTTGGAATTGACGGTTTTACTGCTGATAAATTTTTTTATAAAAATGGCCTTATTGCTGAATTACCAGAAATGATGACTCTAACTTTTTGCTTAGGATTTGCGAATCAGAAAGATTTTCTTAATTTATTTGAAAAGTTATGGAATAAATTACTATTAAATTCTAAAAAATTAAAAAGTTTAGAAGTATTCCAATCGCCCTTTAAATTAGTTCAAGAACCCGAGATTGAAATTGGGATTGCTTGGAGAAATGAGACTCAAAGTATTTCTTTCTCTCAATCATTAAATAAAATATCAGGCGATATCATTTGCCCTTATCCCCCTGGTATACCTCTAGTAGTTCCTGGAGAAAAAATTGACATCGATAGGTTTAATTGGATAAATAATCAAAGTTTGTGCAACAAAGATCTGGTAAATTTTAATATAAGAGTCTTACAATCATAGAAATTTAATATGAGATTTAGAAGTGGATTATTTATAGGAATATTTGGTTTAATTGTTGTTTTGTTGGGGGGATGGTTTTTTACATTAGCGATAGTTTTGCTTACTTATTTAGCATTATTAGAATTTTTTAGAATGGCAGAATTTAAAGGAATAAAACCAGCTACAAAAACCACATTATTTTCATCTTTCATTATTATAATTTCTACTTATCTTGAGACCATAGGTTTACTTGAAGGAGAAATATCAAATTCAATTTTGCCTATCTGTTCAGTTGGGATATGCACCTGGTTACTTTTACAACCAAAACCCGGAACAATTTCAGATATTGCAGCTTCTATTTTTGGATTATTTTATTTAGGTTTTTTGCCTAGTTACTGGATTAAGTTAAGGGGGTTAGAGTCAGTGATAATAAGTTCAAATCAAGGTTTGATTTCGTTTGAAAACTTATCAAATACAACAGGTCTTCATTTAACTTTAACTTCTTGTTTTTTAATTGTAGCTAGTGATATTGGTTCTTATTTCATTGGGAAGTCATTTGGTAAAAAATCTCTTTCTCCAATATCTCCTAGCAAAACAATAGAAGGTTTAATTGGAGGGATATCCTGTTCAATTTTATTAGCAATATTTTTCGCATTTTTAATGAATTGGGAAAATCCATTATTTGTTGGAATTTTATATGGAATTTTAATTTCTCTTATGGCATTAGTTGGAGATTTAATTGAATCAATGATGAAGAGAGATGCAAAAATAAAAGATTCCGGAACTTTTTTACCTGGGCATGGAGGTATCCTTGACAGAATTGACAGCTATATTTTTACCCCATCTGTTTTGTATTACATTTTTATAATTCTCAAGTATCTAAATTGATTTTTAAATTTCTTATCCCAAAAAATAATCTTGAATAATTTTACTCGATAATGATGGTAAATCTATATGAGGAAGATGACCACAATTTTGTAACCCTACAAAATTTAAATTTTCAATTTTTCTTATATTTTCAATCTCTTTTTTTCCCAGAATACGATCATTTTCTCCACATAATGCTTTTATTGGGATATTTTGGATATATTTATGTGTTCCTGCAAAACCTCCACTTTTTGCAAATGATGCAAGTGAATTCCTCCATCCATCGCAACCTAAATGAATTGAAGCAATTTGCTCTTCCATTTCTCCAACACATTCATCTGGAAAAGCAAATGCTTGCCTGCAAAGACTTTTTCTAACCTGTGGCAATCCAAGAAATGAGGCTCCTATTTGGTTAAGGGGAAAAGGGATTCTCTTAGGTTCGCCGAACAATCCGGCAGGAGATAGAAGAATAATTTTATCAATAGAATCAGAGATTTCAAAAGCAAGTTTTAAAGCTGCCGACCCCCCCATAGAGGCGCCAATAATCTTAAGATTGTTTGTTATTTGTAAGATCTTAAGGAGATCAACTAAATATGAAATTATTTTCGAGGGATTGTATTCATTTGTTGCACACCTAGGACTAAAACCAAAACCTAACAAATCAGGAATTATAACTTGGAAATTTCTTTTTAATGATTGATATATTCTCCTAAACTCCAAAAAACTGCTGTCAAAGCCATGTAAGAGGAGTATAGGTTGACCTTTTCCTCCAATAACTACAGGGAATTTTAAAGAATTCCAGTTTTCATTGAGTTTGATCCACTTAACATCATTTGCTAAATAAAGGCCTAATGGATCTAATAGAGATAATTTGGCTTTCTCAAAAAATTCAACATTTACATCATTAAATTGTTCGAAATTAGATTTAGTCAAAAAAAATTATATTTTGATTTTTTGTTGTTCAAAATTTGCAATAACTTCAACTATATCTTGTTTACTAATTTCAAAAGGCAAGAAGTGAATTTCAGAGTTATCTCTACAAGTAAAGTCAGCAATTTTTTCTAAATTTTCATTTTCGAAAACATTTATTCCAAGTTGTGCAATAGTAGTAGGCAAATTTAATTGTTTCATTAGTACTAATAATTGGTTAATTGATTGATCAGCTAAATTATTATTATTTTTCGTTTCTTCTAATCTTAGTTGCAATAATAATCCAACCCCAACAATCTCGCCATGTAAGAATTTATTTGGGGTAATTATCTGAGTAATTGCATTATGAATAGCATGAGCTGCAGCTGTTCTACACTTTTCTCCACCAATACCGCCAACTAATCCTGCTGTAAGTCCACAAGCTTCTATAGTATTTCGCCAAGAAGGATTATTCTCAAATTCACCATTAAATGCCTTTTCACCATCGATTAGAAGTTGATCTCTTAAAACTCTTGATATCTGAATAGCTTGTTGTACAAGACCATCATTTATTGTTGAACTTGTTACTGAGGATTCATACCATTTTGCCAAAGCATCCGCAATACCACTTGCAAGTGTTCTTAATGGCGCTGTTTGAATAAATTTATGATCATATACCAAGATTTTTGGACATGATCTTAACGCCACATCTTTTATAAATTGGCCATCTTTTGTATAAATATTCGATAAGGCTGTCCACCCTGCACATGTTGAGGCGCTAAGAGGAATTGTAATACAAGGGATATTTAGACAATCTGCCAAGTATTTGCCAGCATCAAGAACTTTACCCCCTCCAGCCGCGATAACAGAATCATGATTATTCTTATAAATGATGTTCTTTACTCTCGAAATATCTTCATAACAACAATCAAATTCTAAATTAGCAGAATTAACATTAAGGTTTTGACTCTTTAAATCAATAAAAATTTTATTTCTCAGATTATTCGTTTGAATACCTCTACCTAGAATTAATGGGCTTTTAGTTAATGTAGTAATTTGAGGTAAAGATTTTTCCCAAGCATAATTTCCCCTAAATATTGTTTCCGGAGAGATTGACTGCATATTAAAATTAAATATTAGAAATTAGCACTTGCTAATTCCTGAGATGATTCTTCGGAAGAAATGTTTATTGTAACTTTTTTATTATCATCTATATCAACTACAGCCTTGTCTCCATCTTTGATTCTTCCAGAAAGAACTTCTTCAGCCAAACTATCTTCTAACAAACGCATAACTGCCCTTCTTAAGGGTCTTGCTCCATAAGAGGGGTTGTAGCCTTCTTCAACAAGTCTTTCTTTAAAGGCATCAGTTACGCTTAATTTAATACCCTTATCTTGTAATCTCGCAAAAACTTCTTGTAACATTATCTCAGCAATTTCTTTGACCTCATTTTTAGATAGTTGTCTGAATACAATTATTTCATCAAGTCTATTTAAAAATTCAGGTCTAAAGTATTGCTTTAGTTCTTCATTAACTAAAGATTTAATTCTATTATATTGACTATCTTCAACAGAATCCCCAGAAAACTCAAATCCTAATCCGCCTCCACCTTTCTCAATCACTTTTGAACCAATATTAGAAGTCATTATTAACAATGTATTCTTAAAATCTACAGTTCTACCTTTGGAGTCAGTTAATCTACCGTCTTCAAGAAGTTGCAATAACAAATTGAACACATCAGGATGAGCTTTTTCTACTTCATCAAATAAAACAACAGTGTAAGGTCGTCTTCTGACCGCCTCAGTAAGTTGACCACCTTCATTAAAACCGACATAACCTGGAGGTGAACCTATTAGTTTACTAACAGTATGTCTTTCCATAAATTCTGACATATCTAATCTGATCATTGCTTCTTCACTACCAAAGAAATATGAGGCTAAAGATTTTGTTAATTCAGTTTTACCTACACCAGTGGGACCAGAAAATATGAAACTTGCAATAGGTCTATTTGGATTCTTTAACCCAACTCTTGCTCTTCTTATAGCTTTAGAAACAGCTTTAACTGCTTCATCTTGTCCAATTAACCTTTGATGAAGTGTTTCCTCCATATTTAGTAACTTCACTGATTCAGTTTCAGTTAATTTTTGCACAGGTACACCTGTCCAAGATGCAACAATATGGGCTACATCCTCTTCACTAACAGTTGGAGCTTGTAAAAGTTTTGAATCATTTTTTAGAGAAATTGCATTATTAATGGATTCATCCTCAGCTGTAGATTCTTTTTTATTCTCAAGTACCTCTTTGATTTTTGCAGATAACTCAATTTCTTTTTCTCTTAATTGACCAGCTTGATCGAAGTTTTGGTCCCTGACGGATTCTTCCTTTTGTTTTTGAACCTCTCTTAGTTCTTTATCTATTTGCTTTGCCTCTGGTGGAAGTTTAGAGTTTATTAGACGAACTCGACTTCCTGCCTCATCAATAAGGTCTATAGCCTTATCGGGCAAAAATCTATCAGATATATAGCGATCACCAAGATGAGCTGCAGCCTCTAGTGCGTCATCAGTAATTTTAAGACGATGATGTTGTTCATAACGTTCTCGAAGACCTTTTAAGATTTCGATTGTATCTTCAATAGATGGTTCACCGACCATAACAGGCTGGAATCTTCTCTCTAGTGCAGCATCTCTTTCAATATGTTTTCTATATTCATCTAGAGTTGTTGCTCCAATACATTGGAGTTCTCCTCGTGCTAAAGCTGGTTTAAGAATATTTGCAGCGTCTATAGCTCCTTCAGCAGCACCAGCACCGATTAATGTATGTACTTCATCTATGACAAGAATAACATTACCTGCAGATTTAATTTCTTCCATTATCTTTTTTAATCTTTCTTCAAATTCTCCTCTATATTTTGTTCCAGCTACCAAAAGTCCTATATCGAGAGTTAAAACTCTTTTATCTTCAAGAATATCTGGAATATCTCCGAGCTGTATTCTTTGTGCTAGACCCTCTGCTATGGCTGTCTTACCAACACCAGGTTCTCCAATAAGCACAGGATTATTTTTAGTCCTCCTCCCCAATATTTGAACAACCCTATCTATTTCATCATAACGTCCGACTACTGGATCAAGCTTGGATTCACTTGCTAGCTTTGTTAAATTTGTTCCAAATTCGTCAAGGGTAGCAGTTTTTAAATTACTCTTACTTGCATTAGCTCCACTACCTACTTCGGCTGTTTCGCCTAGCATCCTTATAACTTGAGTTCTTACTTTTGTAAGATCGATACTAAGATTTTCAAGGACTCTTGCAGCAACGCCCTCACCCTCTCTTATTAAACCTAATAATAGATGCTCAGTACCTATGTAATTGTGACCTAATTGACGAGCCTCTTCTAAGGATAATTCTAAAACACGTTTTGCCCTAGGAGTAAAAGGTATCTCTACAGCTACAAAACCCGAACCTCTACCAATTATCTTTTCTACCTCTATTCTTGAATCTTTTAGATTGACACCAAGTGACTTAAGAACCTTTGCAGCAACGCCTGTTCCCTCTCCAATTAAACCTAATAAAATTTGTTCAGTTCCAACGAAATTATGACCAAGTCTTCTTGCTTCCTCTTGAGCAAGCATAATGACTTTTATAGCTTTTTCTGTAAATCTTTCAAACATCAGAAGATTAAAACCCTACTAATAACCTACCAGTAATATGTCAATTTTGTGTTCAGAATGAGCTTTTGTGAATACCCAAAAATATATTTTATTGAATTAAATTTAACTTTTTTAATGATATAGCAGTAAATTACAGTAATTTCAAGGATTCTGGTTATCCGCACATTAAATTTTAAAATTATTTAGTTGTTAAATTTTTTTCTTTTAAGAGAGCATCTGAACCGTCTTTATAATATCCTTTTCTTATTCCCACAGTAGAAAAATCAAAGCTACTGTAAAATTTCTCAGCTGAAAAGTTAGTATGAGAGACTTCTAAAATTAATTTTGATATGTTTAATTTTTCACATTCTTTTATTAAGTATCTCATAAGGTAAGCTCCAAAACCTTTTTTTCTATGATTATTGTTTATCGCAAAAAAGTTTATTTGGGCCTCATCAAGAACCACATGTAAAACGCATATTCCTATTATCAAATTCGATAGTAATATTCCAAAGACTTTTACACCTTCTTTTTTAAATTCATTAGCCCACTGTTTTTTGTTCCAAAGAGAAATCGTATTTGAATCTAATTCATAACATAAATCAATATCTTTCTCATATATTTGTTTGATGGATATCATCTTATTATGTATATTTATTCAAAAATCTAAATTTAGAGTCATTATAAAATATGACTGTTTTAGCATAGCTTTATATAAAGTTCTTCCATGGAACAACAACAATCTTTTTTAAAACAAAAAATTGACTTAGAAAGTCCCAATAAAAATATCGTACCTATTACTACATCAATTGGAAGTGATGGGAAGTTATCAATTGGCGGATGTTCAATTGAGGAATTGGTTAAAAAATACGATTCCCCTCTTTATATTTTAGATGAAATCACCCTAAGAAATTCTTGTAGAGCATACAAAAAAGCATTGGAAAAATATTACCCAGGGAAATCTATGCCCATATATGCTTCAAAGGCAAATAGTTCTATTTTCATGAGTAATCTTGTTTCCTCAGAAGGGTTAGGACTTGATGCGGTTTCGGAGGGAGAACTATTAACTGCTCTTAAAGGTGGGGTCCCAAACGAAAAAATTGTTTTTCATGGCAACAATAAGTCAGACAAAGAAATAGAGTTTGCAGTTAGAAATAACATTAAAGTAATTGTAGATAATGATTATGACTTAGAAAGATTAGATAAAATCTCAAATTCATTTAATCGTGATTTAGAAATCATGATTCGCTTTACTCCTGGTTTAGAATGCCATACACATGAATACATAAGAACTGGATCATTTGACAGCAAGTTTGGTTTCGGAATTGAATATTTAGACACTTTATTTGACAGAATCAGCAACACAAAACATCTAAAATTAAAAGGAATACATGCTCATATTGGTTCCCAGATTTTTGAATTAGAACCGCATAAGGATTTAGGGGAAATAATGATAAATGTTATTTTACAAGCAAAAAAATTTGGTCATAATATCCAAAAATTGAATGTAGGTGGTGGTTTAGGCATCAAATATACAGAAAATGACGACCCCCCTTCTATTTATGAATGGGTAGAAACAATCTCCACATCAATTGTCAAAGCTTGTAAAAAACACAACTTAGATTTACCTACATTGATGTGTGAGCCTGGAAGATCCATCGTTTCAACAGCAGGAATAACAATTTACAAAATTGGGGCCTTCAAAGAAATTCCAGGAATCAGAACATATTTTTCTGTTGATGGGGGGATGAGTGATAATCCAAGACCAATCACATATCAATCAAATTATTCCGCATGTTTGGTAAGTAACCCTTTTAATATTAATTCGAAAAAAAAATATACTATCGCCGGCAAGCACTGCGAATCAGGAGACGTATTGTTTAAGGAAATAGAATTAGCGAATTGCAAAACAGGAGATCTTATATGTGTTTTTGGTACTGGTGCTTACAATAATTCAATGAGTTCTAATTACAATAGAATTCCAAGACCCGCAGCTCTTGTAGTTTGTGATGGAGATGCAGAAATTATTCAAAAAAGAGAAAGTCCATCTGACCTTTTAAAATATGATGTTTTACCTGATCGCTTTATTAAACAAAATTAGGTACATTTAAATTAATTTTGTTTTTAGTGTGAATTTCTGGGGGATCATAAATTTAAAGCTTTTATTAGATGTATTGTTTGCCGTTGGTTTCGGACTTTTATTATTCTCAAGAGTTAAAGAACAACGTACGTTATGGCTTCTACGAGGATATTTGTTTTTAGTTTCAACCGCATGGTTCATTCAAAGATTTGCATACCTTCCATTAACATCTAAATTAATTGATGCTGTGGTCCTTGCTTGTTCTCTCTCTTTAGCGATCCTCTGGCAGGGTGAGTTAAGAAGATTAATGGAATTACTGGGAACTGGGAGGTTAGCTGTATTACTAGGAAATCCTCCAAAGGAATTTAGAGCAACCTCAACTACTATTACCCAGTTAGTTGATGCAGCAGGTAAACTCTCTCAAAATAGAAGAGGTGCCTTAGTGGTTGTAGATTTAGGGAGTGATTTAAGACCCGAAGATTTTTTATATTCAGGTACAAATATTGAGGCACAATTATCAACTGACCTTTTAATAAATCTTTTCGCAACAGACACCCCATTACATGATGGAGCGGTTCTAGTGAAAGGGAACAAAATAATATCTGCTGGTGTTATACTACCCCTATCTAGGCAAGGAATCAGTAGATACGGAACAAGGCATTTAGCTGCATTAGGAATTACAGAAAGATTTGACAGATGTATTTGTATTGTTGTTTCTGAGGAGACAGGCACGTTATCATTAGCAAGCCAAGGCAAACTCGAAAGGCCAATAACCAGCAGCAGGTTACAAGAACTTCTTGCAAAATTTATTGGCAATCAAAACTCTATGGGAACAAATAAAGCATCATTGAGTAAAAATGTCTTATCCCAAAAGACAGACTCAGGTGATAATATCATCAGTGATATTAATAAAAAAGAGTCAGAAAAATCAGAAATTTTTATTAACAAAAAGGATTAACTAATGACTTTAGAAAAAGTAATAGACGATAAAATTAGTGACTTATTAATGAAAATAGATAAGCAAAAATTGCCCAAACATGTAGCAATAATTATGGACGGCAACGGGAGATGGGCGACTAGAAAAGGTTTTCCCAGATCTTTTGGACATAAACAGGGAGTTAGTGTATTAAAAAAAATTCTCAAAGCGGCAAAAAATTTAGGTTGCAAAGTAATTACTGTTTATGCTTTTTCAACTGAGAATTGGACAAGACCAACAAAAGAAGTTGATTTTCTTATAAATCTTTTTAGCGAAGTTTTAAAAAACGAAATTAAAGAGATACATGAAGATTCAATAAAAATAAAATTTATTGGAGATTTAACTCCTTTCCCAAAAAATTTAAAAGAAATAATCTCTAGTTCAGAATCACTTACTAAAAACAACAATAAATTTTTATTCAATGTTTGTGTTAATTATGGAGGTAGACAAGAAATAGTAAAAGTTGCAAAAGAATTAGCATATAAATCTTCGGCTGGGGAAATAAAACCCAGTGAAATTAATGAAGAACTATTTAATTCAGAGCTATTAACTGGAGGGATTAAGGATCCTGAATTACTAATAAGAACTAGTGGCGAAAAAAGGATAAGTAATTTTTTATTATGGCAATTAGCATATTCAGAAATTTATATATCTGACGTACTTTGGCCAGATTTCAATGAGCATGAATTTCTTAAAGCAATAATTGATTACCAATCAAGAAATAGACGTTTCGGCGGTATAGAATCATTACCAAATGAATCTTTTGAAGATTCTCAATATTTTTCCTAATAAAAATGGCTAATTCAAATAATCAGTTATTAAAAGAAATTAGGTTTGATTGGGATAAAGAGGAGATATTGAAAATACTTAATATGCCTCTTATTGATTTGATGTGGGAATCACAAACCATTCACAGGAAATTTAACAAATACGACATTCAATTAGCCTCATTGTTCAGCGTAAAAACTGGTGGATGTGAGGAAAATTGTTCGTACTGTAGCCAATCAATTTATAGTGCAAGCGAAATCAAAAGCCATCCACAATTTCAAGTTGAAGAGGTTTTAGCAAGAGCTCAAATAGCAAAAAATGAGGGCGCAGATAGGTTTTGTATGGGTTGGGCGTGGAGAGAAATTAGAGATGGGAAATCTTTTAATGCAATGTTAGAGATGGTTAGCGGTGTAAGAGAATTAGGGATGGAAGCATGCGTTACTGCTGGAATGCTTACAGAAGAACAAGCCTGCAGACTGGCTGATGCAGGTTTAACCGCGTATAACCACAATCTTGATACTAGTCCTGAGCATTATAAAAATATTATTACGACAAGAACTTATCAAGACAGACTAGATACTATCAAAAGAGTAAGGAATGCAGGAATAAATGTTTGTTGTGGAGGGATAATAGGTTTGGGGGAAACTAATGGCGATAGAGCATCTCTTTTGAAAGTGCTTTCAAACATGAATCCACACCCTGAAAGTGTTCCTATAAACTCATTAGTAGCTATTGAAGGTACTGGTTTGGAAGATAATCAAGAAATTGATTCTATTGAAATGATACGGATGATAGCTACAGCAAGAATTCTTATGCCTAAAAGTAAAATAAGATTAAGTGCAGGGCGAGAAAAGCTTTCAAAAGAAGCCCAAATTTTATGTTTTCAATGTGGGGCAAATTCAATTTTTTATGGAGATGAGTTACTCACAACTTCAAATCCATCTTTTCAATCAGACAGAAAACTCCTTAAAGAGGTAGGAGTATCATTTAACAGAGCTTTTGAAACTCGTGAAAAAACATTATCTTCTTTATGAAAGGCAAAAATTATAAAATAGTTTCTCTTTACTCTTTCTTCCCATTTCAAGAAAACTTAATTATTGATCTAAAAAATAAATTATTAGAAATCGAAAATGAAACCGATCTTTCAGGTCTATTAATTTTTGCGAGCGAGGGTATTAATGGAACTATTTGTGCTGAGAAAAATGTCATTGATATTGTTATCAATTTAATTAATAAATATACAGATAATAGAAATTTAAATATGAAAGTAAATTTTTCAAAAAAGAAAGTCTTCAAAAAATTAAAAATAAAAATCAAGAAAGAAATAGTTACCATGGGTGTTTCTGAAATAAACCCTTCAGAAAAAAATGGGACTTATATTGACTCAGCTGATTGGAATAAGTTAATTAAAAATCAAAATACAATAGTCATTGATACTAGAAATCATTATGAGGTTTCTATAGGTACATTTCATAACTCTATAAACCCAAATACAAGAAACTTTAGCGAATTCCCCAAGTGGGTAGATGATCATCTAGATACCCATATAGAAAAGAAACAGTCTCCAAACATAGCAATGTTTTGTACAGGAGGCATAAGATGTGAAAAAGCTACTAGTTTGCTGAAAAAGAAAGGTTATAAAAATATTTATCACCTACAAGGGGGCATCCTCCAATACCTTCATGATATACCAAAAGAGAAAAGCTTATTTGAAGGTGAGTGTTATGTTTTTGATAAAAGAGTTGCTTTAGATCAAGAATTAGAAAAAGGCTCCTACTCAATTTGTCATGCATGTGGAATGCCAGTTTCAATTCAAGATCAAGAAAGAAAAGAATATAGAAAGGGTATCCAATGTCATTTCTGCATAGACCAATTCAGTGATGATGATAGAAAAAGGTTTGAAGAAAGACAAAAACAAATCGATAGATTAAAAGTGGAAAATCATAAAATTTATAAGGACTAATTTTCAAAATCATGAAAGTTGAAGAATTAGAAAAATTAGCGGTTACCATTGGATTATTAATTAAAATTCAAGTCAGAGAAACTCTCGGATTATGTTTCTTTAGAATCGTTATAGCAGAACAAAAAGATAACATAATTAAAATTTGGGCCGAATTGAAAGGTTGGACTTATTTACATAAACAAGGTATTCAGCTTGATACATTAAGAATCCTTAGTAAATCTCCTGCTTTTGTTTCGGAATTAATATGGGCAACAACTATGGCTTGGGCAATTGAAAAAAAATCAAGCAACAAAGTAAGACTTTTAGCTATTTTTGATAGTGAAGGATATAGTAAAAAACTTGTAAGATATTTCAAGTTAATAGGATTCAAAATTGTTAAAGAAGTTGGTTCTAGCCCAGTAGATCTTTTATTAAGATTGGTTTGGGGAGGTGCAGGTACACTTATGAACGGGGAATGTATTTCCATATTGAAAAAACTTGAAAAAAAACTCTCTTTTATTGAAGAAAGTTAACCCGCGTGATAACTACTTCTAACTAAAGGCCCAGAAGATACTTTTTTGAATCCTAATTCCTTAGAGAAGCGATATAAATATTCAAACTCTGATGGATCCCAATATTTCTTAACTGCTAAATGATTGAATGAAGGCCTTAAATATTGGCCAATTGTAATTTGATCACAATCTATTTTTTTAAGATCAAAAATTGTATTTTTTATTTCATCTAATGTTTCCCCAAGTCCTAACATAATGCCTGATTTAGTTTGAATATGAGGGGCAATATCCTTTGACTTTTTTAGTAAACTAAGGGATTTTTTGTAATTTGCACCCCTCCTTACTTCTTTTTGCAGTCTTTCAACAGTTTCAAGATTATGATTAAAGCATATTGGATCTTTTTCTAAAATCATCTTCAATCTCTCAGTCTGAAGGTTATTTGTTTCATCAAGATTTTTGCCTCCACCCCATAAATCAGGAGTTAAAACTTCAATTTTAATTGTTGAATCAATTTTTCTAATCTCATCAATTGTAGATATAAATAAATTTGCACCATGATCAGGGAGATCGTCTCTAGCTACAGATGTCAAAACAACATATTTCAAATTTAGTACTTTTACTGCTTCAGCGACTTGAGTACATTCATCAATATTGATAGAACTAGGTCTACCTTTATTTACCTGACAAAAAGCACATGAACGAGAACATATTGATCCACCCAGTAAGAAGGTGGCTGTTCCTGAGGCATAACATTCTGCTCTATTTGGACATCTTGCTTCTTCACAAATAGTATGAATATTTGATTTTTTGATGAGTGTCTGTATTTTTTCGAATTCTGAAGCTTTACTAATAGGAAATTTGATCCAAGAGGGAAGTCTTAAGATTTTTTCTTTCTTGATTAGATTATTGTCTCGCATTGTCTAATTTAGTTTTGTTCTGCCTTCTAAGGCCCTTGCGAGTGTAACTTCATCCACATATTCAAGTTCACTGCCCATTGGGAGCCCATATGCAATCCTCGTGACTTTAGTAAAAGGGGCTAACAATTTTCCAATATAAAGACTTGTTGTATCTCCTTCAACACTTGGGGTTAATGCCAATATGATCTCATCTATTTCAGACTTACTAACTCTTTCTACCAAGCTTCTTATTTCTAAGAGTTCGGGGCCAACAGAATCCATTGGGGATATTAAACCGCCAATAACATGGTAAACACCTTTAAATTCTCTGGCGCGCTCCAAAGCAAGCAAATCTTTGGTTTCTGCTACTACGCAGATTAGATTTTGATTTCTTTCAGTATTTCTACAAATTTCACATTCATCTTCTGAAGTCAAATTGAAGCATTTTTTACAACGGCCAACATTACTGTGAGCTTCTAACAGAGCCTTTGAAAAATCCCTTATTGTGCTTTCAGGTTGTTTTAAAATAAATAAAGCTAACCTTTGAGCAGTTCTTGGACCAATCCCTGGGAATTTCTCAAAATGACCAATTAATTTTGAAAGCGGTTTTGTAAAGGTAATCAAAATTAAACTATTTCTAGAAATAATTTAGACGCAAAATCCTGAATTGCCATAATTGTTTGCTTTTAATGTCTTATTATGTTTTTAGTTAGTAATTTCAAACAAAATGAAAAATATCAAATTTAATCCTTTTAAATATTTATTTTTGATTTTTTTATGTTTAACACTTAGCGCTTGTAGTGGAGGTCTCAATGCAGGATTAGAAGCTTATCAAAGCCCTGATGGAAGATATGCCTTTTTATATCCAACAGGATGGACCAGAGTAAAAGTCGATGGAGGACCTGAAATTATTTATCATGATTTAATCAATAGTAATGAGACATTAAGTTTAGTAATTTCTGATGTAAATAAAGAAGTTCAACTAGAGCAACTGGGAAGCCCAAGTGAAGTAGGTCAAACATTAATTGATAAAGTCATTGCTCCCAAAGGTTCAGGCAGAGATGTAAAACTTATAAATTCTAATAAGAGGGAGGCATCTAATCATATTTTTTATGATTTAGAGTACCAACTAAATTTAAATGAACAGGCCAGACACGAACTAGCTACTGTCGTAATTGATAGAGGAACACTTTATACTTTTGCTGTAGGAACAAATGAAGAGAGATGGAATAAAGTTGATGGAATTTTTAGTAATGTAATTGAATCATTTAACTTCCTAATATAGTTTTATAAATTTCATACTAAATACCTACTTGAACATTCCATAATTCTGCATATATTCCGTTCTGAACCAATAGATTTTCATGTTTTCCACTTTCAACCATTTTACCCTTATCAATAACTATGATATTATCCGCATTTTTTATAGTGCTTAATCTATGAGCTATCACTATAGTGGTTCTTTCTTTTGTGATTTTAGATAATGATTTTTGAATTAAAGCCTCTGTTTCATTATCGACTGAGGCTGTAGCCTCATCTAATATCAATATTGGAGCATCCTTTAAAACGGCTCGAGCTAAAGCAATTCTTTGACGTTGACCGCCTGAAAGCCTTTGCCCCCTTTCACCTACTATAGTTTTATAGCCATCTGGTAATTGTTCAATGAATTTATGAGCTTCCGCAATCTTTGAAGCTTTAATGATGTTTTTTAAACTAGGGTTAATTGATCCATAAGCAATATTTTCTTGTACACTACCATGAAATAAATAAGTTTCTTGACTTACTAAAGATATACACTTTCTTAAATCTCTCAAATTTATTTCTTTAATAGAAATTCCATCCAAGGTTATTGACCCATTTTTACTGTCATAAATCCTAAGGAGTAGTTTTATTATTGTACTTTTCCCAGAACCTGTTAAACCAACAATTCCTAATGTTGAGTTGTTTTCAATTTTAAAATTTATGTTTTTTAAAGTTAAATCTCGTCCAGGATAATTAAAATTTATATTATTAAAAATAATCTCTCCTTTGATATCTTTAGGTTCAATTTTTATTTTTCCATCTTTTATTTTTATAGGCGTATCTATTAGATCAATTACTCTATCAATTGAAGCCATAGATCTCTGAAAATCATCTAAAACATGCCCCAAAGTAGTTAAAGGCCATAATAGTCTTTGAGTAATAAAGACTAAAAAACTATAAGTTCCTACATCAAGCGTCTTATTCCAAGTTTGGAAACCACCAATTAATAGAATCGCTATAAATGCAAATAAGATTGCAAATCTTATAAGAGGGATAAAAGCAGAAGATAATTTTATTGCAGCCTTATTACTTTTTTGATAATCGAGACTTTCTTTATTTAATCTATTTAGTTCCCATTTTTCTTTAGTAAAACTTTTTATCGTTAGAATTCCACTTAAATTATTATTAAGTCTTGATGCCAGAAGTCCAGCTTTATTTCTAACATCTCTATATTTTGGAGCAAGCTTCCTTTGAAATTTAATTGACCCTAAAAATATGATTGGAATAGGAAAGAATGCAAATAAAGCAATTTTAGGAGCGACAAAAATCATAGTGCCCCCAATCATTAAGACCGTTATAAATAACTGAATAATCTGATTAGCCCCTTGGTCTAAAAATCTCTCGAGTTGATTTATATCATCATTCAAAATAGATAATAGCCTTCCAGTATTATCATTTTCAAAAAAATCCATATCTAATTCCTGGATATGCTCATAAGCTCTTATTCTTAATTTATGTTGCGATAGCTGAGCCAAATTTCTCCATAAAATCGAATACAGATATTCAAAGGAGGATTCACCAGACCAAACTATTCCTGAAGCAAATGCAAGAAAAATTAATTGTGCTGGAACTTCTTTAATCCCAAAACCAGCAATCCATGAATTCTGTTCATTTACAACGATATCAACTGCAAGACCAATTATTACAGGAGGAGCTAAATCTAATATTTTATTAATTATGGAACTAAGAAAAGCAAAAAATAGTAACCTTCTTTCTTCAATAAGATTTAAATAAAGTCTAATTATTGGATTTTGATTGTTCTTAGACCTCATAGAATAACAATTAAATTTTTCTATTATTATTTAAATTTTCTTTAGTTTCTAATTTACATTTTGTTTTTGCGTCTTGATGACTTGCAGTTTGTGTAAATTCTTCGTAGTAACAATCACAAGTTTCATTCGCAATTTCTTCACTATATACCATTTCTGCTCTAATCATCTCCTCTTTGACACTCTGGAGACAAAATAATTTTATAATTGAATTTTGTTTCGTTTGAGCTAAAAAATAACTATTAAAAGAGTTGAATAAGATTATCAGATTCACAAAAATAAAGAATTTATATTTGCTAGCTTTCATTATCTATACCTAGTTTCTGACTTTAATTTTTTTTAATTTATTCTTAGTTTCTCTATGCAGATCTCTAGGTAAATCTACCAAACTGTAATCATTAAAAATCTGTATCTTACCTATGGATCTTCCATTTATATTAGTTGAATTACAGATTGAGGATATAATATTTGCAACTCTAACCCCATCAAATTTACCAAAGTTAAATTTGTAGGTTTCAAAAGAATCATTTTGATAATTATTTCTTCTATTTGAATTTCTCATACGATTATTACTATTTCTATTTGATCTAATTCGATCAGTATGATTTTGTTTATTAATCCAAGAATCATCTTCATTTACAAAAAATGATTTATTACCTATAACTAAATTTATCGCCGCCATTGCAATATTTGAGTCGTCCATAGAGTATTTTTCTTTTAAATTATCTAGTACATCAACAATCAAAGCTTTATTTTCTTCATTTTCATCTTTAGCTAAAGAACTCTCATTAACATTCTCTATAAGTTTGTCCATCCTCTTATTGTTTATTATTTCATTACTTGGTATGTTAATTTCTTCAATCTTAGTTCTTGTTGAGTTTTCTAAATTCCGCAGAAAATGTTTTTCTCTTTGATTAACGAATAAAATTGCTTCTCCTGATCTGCCTGCCCTTCCAGTTCTTCCAATTCTATGAGTATATGTTTCCTTATCAAAAGGAAAATCGTAATTAACAACAAGTTTTATCCTCTCAACATCTAATCCTCTAGCTGCGACATCGGTAGCAACAAGGATATTAATAAATCCTTTTTTTAATCTATCTACAGTATTTTCTCTTTGATTTTGAGGTATATCTCCATTAAGTACTGCCACAGTATGACCAGAATTCTCTAAAGCTTCAGCTATTGAAGTAGTAAGTAGTTTTGTCCTCACAAAAATAATTACTCCCTCGTTATTAAGTTCTAATATTCTTTTTAAAGCATCTAACTTATGATGCCTTTGTACATACAGAAATTTCTGCGAAATTAATTGGGTTTCTTTTTTGACACTTTTGATTAATATTTCGGCGGGATCATTTAGATATTTTTTTGCTATATTTCTTATCTCACTAGGTATTGTTGCTGAAAACAATACCATCTGCTTATTTTCCGGAAGTTGATCTATTATCCATTCAATATCTTCAAGAAAACCCATATTTAACATTTCATCTGCCTCATCTAAAACAAGACAATTTATATCTTTAATTTTAAAAGTCCCCTGTCTTATATGATCCATTATTCGGCCAGGGGTCCCAACTACTACGTCAACTTTTCTTTTCAATGCAGAAATTTGATTTCTATAGTCGGTTCCTCCATATATTGCAACCGTCTTAAAATTACTAGATTCAGAACTATAACTTTTAAAAGATTCTGCCACTTGAGTTGCTAATTCTCTTGTAGGAGTCATAACTAAAACCTTGGCATTTAATTCTTTATTATCTGCAAGTTTTTCTATTAATGGTAATGCGAAAGCTGCAGTCTTTCCTGTTCCTGTTTGGGCTTGGCCTAGTAAATCTCTGCCTAACATTAGTTCAGGAATTGCAGCTTTTTGTATGGGAGTTGGATTCTTATATCCTTTATTTCTTAATGAATTTAAGATTGATTGATTAAATCCAAAATCAAGAAATCCATTCGCATTATCATTACCTTTTGATACTTGCAATGGTTTAGATTCAATTTCTTTTTTATTCTCTAAGTTTTTTAACTCAAGCGGGGAGTTATCTTCATTCTGAGATTTTTCCTGCTCACTATCAAGCGAGTTTCTATCTTTTTTTAAAGCCATTTTAAATGCCTAATAATCTTCTGATTAGGCATTCAACAAATATCTAAATTGACTTAAATTGTTGACTAGCCTTACAGAGCCGAGTTATTAATCTAACATCTTGTGGTCAAGATCTTACTAATTTCTCAAAAAAAAATTTAATTTAAATAATAAATATCTAGAAATTTTTTCGCTCTTGTAACAGCAGTATAAAATAACCTTCTTTCAAAATTATCTCTGCAAAAGATATTTTCATTATCTTTTTTTTCTTTTAAAGCGTATTGATTTCTTCTATACTTTTGTGACCACAAAATGCTTACTTTTTCAGATTCGCTTCCTTGAGATTTATGAATAGTAATGGCTATTGCTGGCACAACATTTTCTAAATTAGATGGATCAATTAATACGACAATTTCTTCGTTATTATCATTAAATTTTCTAAAAAGATATTTTCTTTTATTTTTGAAACCTATAAGTACTCCGATATCCCCATTTGACAATCCAAGTTCATTATTATTTTTTGTACACATAATCGGAACACCCTCGTTAAGAGTTTTAAGGTCATATGGTTTTTTTTGACCAAAAACAATTTCATTCAAATATTCAACACTCCATATTCCGGAATTTTTTTCGCATAAAATCAAGTGGCTTTGTAAATCCAGAAATATCTTATCTACTAAATCTTTTTCATTAAGCAATAAATTATCAATACCCTCATTAAATATATATTTTTTTTTACTTAAATTTGAAGTTGAAAGATTTAACTGTTCTAGATGACTTGTAATTGATAAAAATAGATCTTTTGGAATATCTTTTTCTCTACTTTTTGAAATAGTAATTTCTTTTGAATTATTATCTTTTTCTAATTCTTTTATCTTTTGATTAAGTATAGAATAATCATTATTAAATATTAAGCTACTAATTAACGCTATATCTCCAATATTTCTATAAGTTTTTTCTAAATTTACTACACAAGATTTAATTGAACTATTTTCACCATATTCAAACAAATAATTCCAGATAGAACAGTTATTTACTGGAGACAATTGATTTTTATCACCAACTAAAATGATTTTACAATCCTTTGGTAGCAAATTTAAAACTGATTCAATCAAATCTATATTAACCATTGACATTTCATCAATTATGAAAATATCAAGCTCTTTTAGTTTAAATTTCAACTTAAGAGATTTATTTTGAGAATTTAAAATCCATCTATGTAAAGTTTGAAATTCTATTTGATCTAGAAATTTGCTAAAGGAAATATTTTTTTTATCATTAAGAGCTTCTTTTAGACGAGCTGTAGCTTTACCTGTTGGAGCAGACAACCCAATATTTAAAAAGTTATCAATTCGAAGAAGTTCTAGAACTAATTTTATTATTAAAGTAGTTTTACCCGTGCCTGGTCCTCCTTGAAGGAAAACTAAATTTGAATATTTAAATATATTTTTAATATGATTAATTTTATTATCATCTTTATAAATTATAGAGTTCATTAAATTATCGGTATCTATTTTTTTTAAAAATGAATTAACAACTTTCTCTATCTTTTTTGACCATTTTGATAGGGATAGTTTTCTATTTACTAATACGAATGGCGAATTAAGGGAACCTATCAAGCCTATTTTTTTAAGAACATCTATATGTTTATTGGGCCAGCCATCTTCTAATAATTCAAAGATTATTAAACTATTATCAACATCAATAATAGTTTCACCATTTTTTTCAAACTCTAATAAAATTCTTATTACATCTTTTACGAAATTTCCATATTTTTTTTTGTTGAATTTGAAAATATCTAAGATTAAAGTAAATACATGATCATATTGGAACTTTTGAATATCAGTAGTGGTTTTAGTCATTTTAAAAAAGGTTATCCAAATAATTAATTCTCTTTAAAGGTGCTTTGCCAACAAAAATACCTGGAGATATATCTTTTGACTTAGATTTTTCAAATAATTCAAAATCTGGCAATCCCTTTAAAAAAAAATAAATATATCCTCCTAGATGTTTATGTGGTTGATAATTTTTAAGTCGCCACTTTAATAATCTATGCAATGCTAATAAATAAAGATGAGATTGCAATGGATAATGATGTTTAATCATTTCATTTCTCATATTTTCATAGTTATAGTTTCTTGGTAAACAATCACTATTATCACTGCCAGAAATAAAATTACTTTTCCAATCAATTACCCACCATTTACTATCTTCTAATTTATTACCTAAAGGGAAAACACAATCAATACATCCTGAATGAAAGCCTTTATTCAAAATTTGAAGATCATTTATTTTGTCTGCATATTCTTCACCAAATTCATATTCCTGATCTAAAAAAAAGCATTTTGATATATCATTAGAATTAATATTTCTACCTTCATAAGATAGAGTTAAATCATATTTAAGCTCCTTAATTAAGTTTTCATTTGGAATATCAACTAGTTTCTTATTTTTTAATTCACTTCCTAAAGGTATATTTATAATTCTTAAAATCGCATCTTTTACTTTAAAAGCTAAAGAAGTATCGATTTGATGAAAGTTCAATTCCTCAATAATTAAATCAATTAATTCTTGACTATTGTCGTTTCCAAATTTAAATCTTTCTATTATTTTGTGCAGGCAAGTCCCGGCAATAGTTCCTTTAGGAAATTCACTTAAGGGATTTGGATAAGAAAAATAATTAGGATAATTCTCTGATTTCCTAAGATTAGACTCTTCGATAATTGATATATTATCTTCATAATCCTTATATTGATTAATGACTAGATCAATATTTTTATCTTTACTTATCCAAGAAGAATAACTTGAATAAGAAATAAATTGATCAGAATTAAATTCTTTAGATATTTTTTTATTAAAGTTATCAATTATCCAAAGCTTATTATTCAATCGGTTGATTTGGAACTTAGCAAAAATTTCTTTTATTTTCTCTTTTTCTATTCTGACTTCAAAAGTAGACTTATAAATATTGATATTTTCTAAATTATTTAGTAAATCATTATTTAAAATATTATTTGTATCTTCTAAATCATTAAAAACAATAAGTTTATATTTGCTCCTTGTAAGTGCTACATAAATTAACCTCTCACTCTCTTTAAATAAATCTTCCTCTTCTATTAATTTAAATTTTTCAACCTTTGCGTAATTATTCGAAATATTAATATATATGTTTCTATCAATATTTGATTTCCAAATAGGTCCTTTAATTTTGTTTGACTTATTCGAAATAGTTGAGAGATATGGACATAGTACAACATCAAATTCGAGGCCCTTACTACTATGAATGGTAGAAAGATTTATTCCATTTTGAAGATTATAATCTTTCGTTAAAAATTCTTCTCCAGTACAAATTCTTAAAATATGATCTAGCTGATTTTTATACCAGTTGAAAACTTTATTGATATTATAATCATTATTTATTAATTCTATTTCAACAATTTCTGAAAGTTGGAATAAATTTGAATTTAAATCTGAATCTTGAATAATCGAGGATGACTTGTAATTTATAAGGAGTTCATTAACAATGTTTAAGAAACCTTTTTCTCTTAGTTCCTGTGACCAAGTAATGCATTTATTAATTAAGATTTCTAAATTATTACTTATACCATCATCACATAATTCTTCTAATTCTATTTCTATAAACTTTGAAGTAGCAAGCAAAGTTATATTTTTTAAAAACCTCGGATTTAATAAACATTCAATGAATAAAAATAGTAGATAACTTGCTTCTGTATCAAAAATATTTTGTTTATTTTGAATTTTGCATGGCAGGTTAAACTGATTTAATTTTTTTTTAAAATCTAAGCATTGCGAATTATTTAATGTAAGAATCGCAATTTTATTAATAGCAATTTCTTTATTATTTAAAATAAAGTTAACTATATAATGAGTTACCAGATCTTCTATATCAGTCTCTTTTTTTGAAAATTCTACAATTTCAAATACATTTTTAAATTTAAATTTAGTATTAATATCTTCATTAATTCTAGATCTTAATTTCCTATAGTTTAGGTTTGATTGTTTAAGTCCATTCTTATAAAGTTCATTAAGAACATCGATTAACTTTTTTGAGGATCTATAGTTATCTGTAAGACTAAAAACATCGATTGCATTAGATCTTGCATCTAAGTAAGTTTCAATATCTCCACCTCTAAATTTGTAGATCGCTTGTTTTGGATCACCTACACAAAGTAAAAAATGATTTTTTGTATTAAAGAACTTTTTTATTAAATTCCACTGAGTATAATCTGTATCTTGAAACTCATCTACTAGGACACATTTAAATCTTTTTTGAATTTTAGATAGAGTAATACTATTACTAATTTCTGAATCTAAAAATGTATTTTCTACTGTCTTTATAAGATCATTGAAGTTGAAAATAGAAAAACTTTTCTTTAAGTCAATTAATTTTATATAAGCTAATTGAGTAAATATTCTTACAAATTCGGTATAAAAACCTTCTTTTATATTATAAATTTTATCTTGTAATAAATTAAATTTACTAAAATCTAATTTTAGATTATGTTTATTAATTTCTTTAGATATATTTTCATTGTAAAAATATTTAGATAGAAGATCATCTTTAGAAATATCATATATAAAATCAATCATATTTTTAGAATTAAGCCTTTTATTAATCTCTTCAATCCAACAAATTATTTGATTAAACTTATTATTTCTTGGATTTGCTGCATATATTTGACTTTTGCCACCATTCATCTTAATTAATTTTCCCAACTCTATGAGTTGTAGAAATAATTCCTCACCTTTCTTATTCCATTCATCACAAAATTCGTTCCAATTTAAATAAAAAAATTCATTAAAATAATTATTTAAATCAATAATCTTATATTTATTATTTATTTGAAATTTACAGATATTTTCTTGATCTATATTTTTTAATATTTCAACAAAAAATGACTTATTGATCCTACTTCCAAATCTAGAACTTATTTTTTTTTTATTAACTGCAGAAATAATCTCATGATTAAGATTCAGAAAATCATCAATCCACAAATTATCTATTACATCTTTATATAAACTATCTATATTATTCTCAATATATGGATCTTGAGTTACACCTATTTCAATACTATATTCATCAATAATATTTTTGCAAAAAGAATGGAATGTAGTTACTTGTAACTTGTAAATTTCATTAACAAAATTATCAATTTCGGATATAATTTTTTTCTTAGATTTTTCATTTTCCTCAAATTTTAGATACCAATCCTTAAGGGTATTATCTATCTTACTTTCATCATTATTTTGCAAATATAATTTTAAATCTTGAAATCTCAAAATTATTTTATCTCTTAATTCAGAACACGTATTTTTTGTAAAACTTAATAAGAGTATCTCATCTGGTTTAATTTTTTTCTCCAAAACATTTCTTAAAACTAGGTGAGCCAAAGTGAAACTTTTGCCAGTTCCGGCACTTGCTTCTACTAATTTAAATTTGTTATCTAAATTAATTTGATTAATATCCATATCTTTATTGAATTAATTTTTGACCTTATTTTTATAAAGTAAGTAATTCTTAAATTTATTGTTTAAATATTTCTCTTCTAAAACAATCTTAAATTTAATTATTAAAACCAGACTTATTGATAAAAATAAATAATAAATAGATAGCTTGGTTATAAAAACTCCAAAGGAAATTAATATTAAAGAATAGTACATAGGATGTCGTGTAAATCGATAAATACCTGAAGTTACAAGATTGCTATTATTTATAGGTCTTGGGAAAGGGGATAAATTTGTACCTAAGTCTTTAATTGCAACTAACAATATTATGAAAGCCATTATGATAATTAAAAAACCTACTAAATAAGATAAAGTACTAACTTGAATTATTTGTTTTTGTGGAATAAATTCCCATTGAAAAAAATGTAGAAAAATAATAAAGAACTGTAAAAAAACAAGAATTATTTCATAAACAGCCTTTAAAAAAATTTTTAACTGAAATTTATTCATTATTTATTTCTTTAATGCATTAATAAGAGGACCATATAATCTGAAAGATAATTTATCAAAATTATTATTTCTCAAAAAGAAATCTGGTTCTTTTTCATTTCCAAAACATAATTTCATCTCGATATTATCTCTTTCACCTTTCGAAAAAGATTTATTGCCAATCCATCTATCCATAAAAGCTTTTTTCTCATTTTTTGATTTTATTTTTGCTTCTACATATTTATAAGCACTTTCTGGAGGAAGAGGAAAACATTTTTCAGAATAATTATTAAAAATATTTATGTATTCCTCCAAAATTAATTTTGAAGCAATTGATCCGGGTGATTGAATAATTTGCGATTTATAATAATTTTCTGTTCTAAAAATTACTTTAGTCTTTTTTATATTTTGTTTTAAAGAAGAAATGAAGAGTGATTTTATCCATGCCTCTGTCAAACGACTTAAACTTAGTTTCGAATGAATTAATTCAATTACTGTGTCATCAGCGATGAAATATTCTTCTTTATTTGCATTTGATTTAACATAAATTCTATTAATCTTTTTATATTGACTCAAACTTATAGATAGACTTTCTAATAAATCTTTGATTTCTTTTTCTTTTATAAAAATACTATTTTTGGGCATAATAATACCATTTTCAATCAACTGAGCATTAATATTCAAATTTTTTAAATCATCAATAACATTATGGTTATCAATCTCTAATTCCTGCATTATTTTTGTAATAAGTTGCGACTTCTGAAGATTACTTACATACTCCTCATCTGGATGATGAATAAATATTTCCTTAGGAGAAATATTTTTTTTATTTAGCCAATATTTTTGTGGAGTCTTGAACCAATAAATCAGTTCTGATAATTTAAAATTTTTAATATCAGATTTTTTTTGATGCCAATCTATATCTTCTACTAAAGAATAATTACTTTTAATTATCTCAGAGCTATCAAGATCAATTATTTCTTTTTTATTTAAATCAAAATATTTAATTATTAGATCTCTTTCGGCTTGTTTTAAAAAACTATCAAAAAAAGAAATTAACTCTTTTATAGGGAAAGAAACATCTAATTTTTTATTGTTTTTATCATTCTTTACCCAAGTAACTATAAATTTATCTCTACAAGAAATTAACAACTCAAGAAATATATATTTCTCTCTTTCAAAAACTGATGGATCGCCAAGATGATATTTATTATTTAATAAATTAATATTTTCATTCTTTGATAATTTTGGATAATAAACACTATTCATATCTATTAAGAAGATAACCTTATGTGGAATATGTCTGGAATTTTCAATATCACTTACAAGGATCTTGTTGATACGTGATTTACTTTGATATCTAGCTTTATTTATGCAAGAAATTAATATCTCTCTAAAAACATTTAACAAAATAAGATCATCAGGTATTAAAGATATTAAGTGATTATCAAGAATTCTATTTATTTCACTTATCTCTAAATTAAAATTTGCATTAGAATCAGCAATGCTTTTTAATATAAACTTTATCTTTTCAACCCAACTTGCGTAAGAAAAAGATCCTCTTAGCAAATTAATATATTTTTTAAAATCAAGTAATAATTTAACCCATTTATTCAAATCTAAACTTATATTTTTTAAGCTAAATGGTTTTAAATTAAAAGTACCCAAATTGACTTCTTTTTCATAAATCAGGCCTAAAGTAATTCTATTTATACACCACTCCAAAGTATTTTTTTCTTCGCCTAATCTTTCATTAGCATCTAATCCCCAATGAAAACCTACTTGGGTAAGTAAAAAAATAATTTCATCCTTCTCAGAACTATCAAAATCAAAAATATTCTGAGTTACTTTTTTTGAAAGAATATAATCTATTTTTTCAAGTGTAATTTTCTCATTTGCTATTTCAGTAATATCAATTAAAAATTTATAAATGTCTGGAGAATCATAATTATTATTATCAATAAAAAAATAAGGTATCTTCTCACCATTAATTAATTCATTATTAAAGATATACCTTAGATAAGGCTTGATTTGATTAGTTTGTGGAGATAAAACAGCAATATCACTATATTTAATATTCTCGCACGAATTTATTATTTCTATAATTTTATTTCTTATGTATTCTAATTGACTATTCTGATTAAAATGCTCACAAAGTAATATTGAATCATCACTTTTATTTATTATAAAATCATTGTTATTATTATCAATTAGTCTTTTTTGTATTTGATTAAGAAGAGGAATATCTTTCTTCTCATGAAAATTAATTGTTGGATCAATATATATTAAATTATTTTTTAAATTTATACCTTCTTTATAAATATTTTCCTCAATTAATTTCTGAAAATTTGCTCCAAATTTGCCAAATATATTCTCTATTTTTAAATTGTTTGAATTAGATTTACTTTCATAATTATCAAATTCCAACTCGCCTTCAAGACAATTAACTCTATTCCAAAAATCATCTCCTGCAGATAATAAGTATAAATTTACCTTAGTAAATTTTGAAAGTTCTGAATAAAAATTAATATGCAGTTTGGATAAATTATTATCTGAAATAATATAAATTTGATTTGGTAATTTAATTTGAAGGTTTTTAATTTTTCTTAAATTCTTTATTACTTCAATCATGTATAAACATGAAGGCTTTTCAGATATCTTTTTTTCTAATAATTTATATAAAATAGGTTGCCAAAACTGATCTGAATTTAAATTCTTAAATAGATTTCGTGAATTAATTTCAGATCTATTCCATTCAGAAATCATTTCAGGTCTAAAAATTAAATAATTAATAAAATTATTCGTGATCTTTTTTGTCAGATTATATAGGTCTCCATCAATTGTCTTTTTATTATCCAAATATTTATTAAGCCAATTTCTAAGCGGAAATGATTCTTTAAAGCTATTTAATTCTTCTAATGAATCAATAATGCCCCATTTAATTGACTCAAAATTCCATAGACCCATATCAATTCCTGGGAAAAAATTTGTCAATAATGATTCGGTGTAACTTGATATAGTCTTAAATTCATAAAGAGCACTTATTTCATTTTTTATAGTTACTTGTTCATTCAACCACTTGCCCAAAAAATAATTAGGAACAGCTATTTCTAAATTCTCAGTTATGAGAGGAGGAGATATTTTCAATTCTTCTGCCAATAGCCCACTAATTACTTCAATTTTGTTGGACTTATATAGATTGAGCAATTTACTTGTTGGTTATATTACTCAACTTTAAATGGATCAGTTATTTCTGCATTAGGAAATTCGAATTCCCCAACAGCAACAAATTCTAAACGCAGCTTCAAGAAAGTTATAAATTTTTTATCCGTCGATAAAATAGCTGCTGGTGGGGATGGAATCTTTGCTTTTAGATCAACAAATTGGGTGGTTTGCAAAAATAACGGATTTTTTAAAAGCCAGAAATCTATTTCTTTATTATTTTCTTTATAGTTTCTCATCCTCTCTTTCAAAATTTCCTCAATTGGTTCTTCAACTGTTAAAAACTTTTCACTTGCCGCGATAAAAAAATATGTAGTCATTTGTGATTTAATTTGATGTAATAAGGGACTTCATTTCACGTACAGACTTTTCTAATCCTATTGCTAAAGCCCTTGCAACAATACTATGACCTATGTTTAACTCGTTCATATTGTTAATTGATGCAATTTTTTTAACATTATTGTAATTAAGTCCGTGACCAGCATTAACAACTAATCCAAGGTCATTTGCTAAATGTGTAGACTCTTTAATCCTTTGCAGCTCTTTATATTGATCATTACCAGATAATTCAGCATATTTACCAGTATGTAATTCTATAAATTTAAACCCAATTTCTTTGGAATAATTGATCATATCACTAAGGGGATCAATAAATGCACTTACTTCTATATTCGAATCACCTAAATTCTCAACAAAATCCTTAAGAAATTCAACATTATTTTTCACATCTAACCCACCTTCAGTAGTAACTTCCTCTCGTTTCTCAGGGACGAGAGTAACATAATCTGGAAGAAGTTTTTTAGCAATTTCTAACATTTCTGGTGTTGCAGCCATCTCTAGATTGAGTTTTGTTTTTATAGTTTCTTTCAAAAGGAATACATCTCTATCTTGTATATGTCTTCTATCTTCCCTTAAATGAACTGTAATAGAGTCCGCTCCTCCTAATTCTGCTAAGAAAGCAAATTGTACAGGATCTGGCTCTATAGTTTTTCTTGCTTGCCTTACATTGGCAATATGATCAATGTTAACTCCTAAAGTAGTCATGATTTCAAAATCTTACTTTCTAGACAATCTAGTAACCGCCCAATAATAGCTAATAAAAAATTACAAACACTTAAATTATTAATATATAGATAATAAAATTTGAAGAACAAATCGGTTGATATTTGCTACACAATTAATCCTTTATTGGGATTAATTGCAATGTTTGTTACACAGGACATTGTTTTAAGATTTTTTTTTAGTAAAAAGAAAATTTTATATAAAGATTTTTCCATTCCCATAAATTCCTCCATTATTTTGGCTCCAACTCATAGATCAAGGTGGGATGGCTTAGTACTCACAATGGCAATGGGTAGGAGGGTAACCAAAAAGGATTGTAGATTTATGGTTACTAAATCGGAAATGAAGGGGATACAAGGTTGGTTTTTAAAAAGGCTGGGATGTTTTTCAATAAATCAATTATCTCCATCTCTTTCAACTATGAAATATGCGATTGATCTAATAGAAAAAGGAGAACAATTGGTTGTTTTTCCCGAAGGGAAAATTAATAAATATGGAAAAAAATTAGTTCTCAAAGAAGGGTTATATAGATTAGCGAGATTAGCTGCAAAAAAAACAGACTCAATTATCGTAATTCCAATTGGAATTGCGTATAGCAAAATATCTCCAAAATTTAGAGATGAATTTTGTTTATCTTTTGGCAAACCTATAGTGATGAATGATTATTTGGACATCAACGTTAAGGAATTTAATCGATTACTAAATAAAAAAATGAACCAAGAGGAAAAGATAGCCTTAAATAATGTGGGTAGATGAATCCTCAATAAGTTAGTATTATTTTTAATAAATTTAATATGAATATGAAATTCTTAAAATTAATTCCAATCATTTATATATTTTTTGGAAATTTTCCTTATAAAAATTTAGTTCATGCTGAAGTTAAAAATCCAGAAGAATATAAAGTACTCACAACTAACGGGAAAAATCTTTCAATAACAAACGTAAAGTACTATTTAAGTCAAGGAGATCTCTTTATAAAAAATGGCGACTTTGACAAAGCCAAAGATTCTTATCTTGATGCAAGAAAATTAGCAAAGCAACTTGCATCGTTTTATGCTGATTTAAATACAGCCTTCAAAGGAGTTGATGCAAGAATTCCAAATGAGATGCAAAAAAAAGGTAAGGAGACATTGCAAATTTTGGCAGAATCAAATGAAAGATTAGCCTCTCTTTATGTCAAAAATAAAAAGCCTGAGGTAGCTGTACCTTTACTTATCGAAATCATTAGAATAATGTCTCCTAGTAGTCCTGAAGGGAAAGAAGCTTATAAGACATTAATAGAACTAGGATTTGTTGAAACAACTTATAAAGGTTAATAAAAATAAATTATGATTACAAAGAAAGAAGTTATTAATTTAATTACTAAAAAATTACCCAGTTCCCAAGTTTCAGTAGAAAACCTTAAAGGTAACGATCATTTACAAGTAACTGTAATCGCATCCGAATTCAATGGATTATCATTAGTTAAACAACATCAATTAGTTTACTCCGCATTAAAGGAGGAATTAGCCTCAGAGGCCATTCATGCTCTTGCATTAAAAACAGGAACCCCAGATTAAATTATGGACAACTTTACAAAAGACAAAATACAAAAACTGATTGACTCCAATCCAGTTATGGTATTTATGAAGGGGACTAAATTGATGCCTCAATGCGGTTTCTCGAACAATGTAGTTCAAATACTTAATTCCTTAGGGGTACAATTTGGTTCTTTTGACGTTTTAAGCGATTTTGAAGTTCGAGAAGGTATCAAAGAATATTCAGATTGGCCAACTATTCCTCAAGTTTATTTAAAAGGTGAATTTCTTGGTGGATCAGACATTCTTATAGAAATGTACAATTCTGGATCATTAAAAGAAAAAATAGATATTGAATTAGCGTCTTAAAACATTTAGTAAGTATAAATACTGATTTAGTTAATAAAAATTAATATTTTAAATCCTTTTTTTATCAAAAAAACCCTTTTTCCCTTCACCTTCCGGATCAATAAAACTTGATGGATCCAAGATCCATCTTTCTATTAAGCTCTCTAATTTCTGCTGATCTCTTTGCTCTAAACTATTGCAATTCCTTAAGGCTTGGAGATAACCATCACTATATAATTTAAGATCAGAAGGCGTATGAAAACGAGTTACAAGGTCTTGGCAACTATCGCAAATTGATTGGAAATGGCGAATCGCATTAGGATTTTCAAATGATGTCATAATTCGATAGATTCTGATTTTTTTTTTGCATTTGTTATACCTTATTAAGGATGACAAAAAATTGCCTGGCCAAACAGTAATTAAGAATGCAATCAACTGAGCAAATCTTAGCTTCAACTCCTGGCAGTTCACAATTGCCAACGAACTCTCAAACTCCTTCAAGAGTTCTTGTTGTTGAACCTCACCCAACACTTAGAACCGTCCTTGTACAAAGACTTCGTCAAGATGGTCACCTTGCAGCAGCTGTTGGATCAGCTGCAGAGGCAGTTGATTTGTGTAGAGAACAATCACCTGACCTTTTAGTAAGTGCAGAAATCTTGGATCAAAATACTGCTATGAGATTAGCTCAGCAATTAGGGTCTTCAGTCATTGTTCTTACAGCAAGATCAGGTGTTGAGGCTTTAGTAAATTTATTAGACGAAGGAGCTGATGATGTTCTAAGAAAACCATTTGGACTTGAAGAACTAGCCGCAAGATGTAGGACTCTCTTAAAAAGGGGAAGGATAGGATTACAGGAAAAGGTTGAGGTAGGACCTCTAGAGGTGCATCTTCTTCTAAGACAAGTAACTCTTAGTGAAAAGCCCGTAGAACTAAGCCCAAGAGAGTTTGCTTTGCTTTGTGCTCTTTTGATGCCTCCTGGCATGGTAAGAAGTCGACAAGAGCTTCTAAGGATGGCCTGGCCTCCTTTTAGTGGAGGACCAAGATCTGTCGATACTCAGGTCTTAACATTACGAAGAAAATTAGAACAGGCAGGCTTAGGAGAAGGTGGAGGTATAACTACTGTTAGACAACAAGGCTATAGATTTAGCATTGATAATATTTAAATTAGAAAAGCAAAAAGTTCACAAATAATCATCATTGTTGAAAGTAAAGTCAATAACTTATAGGTCCAAAGAGGTGATATATATGAAATTTCATCAACATTAATTCCAGTATTTTTGGAAATAATTAATAAAAATTTTTCAAAATTTTCTAGCCTCTGTGGCAAAAGAAAATTATCACCTGCAATAGTATTAAAGTAATAAACTTTGCTCCCTTGACTAGTGGGTAAAGATTTAATTAGCTTAATATCATTCCAAGGAACCTCCCAATTTTTTCTGCCTAGTATTTTAGAAATAAAGCTAGTTCTATATGAAATTTTATCTTTGCAAGTTTCAACATAGTCATTTGTGAAATTGATAATTAAGTAAAGACCTAAAATAAATAAAACTATAGAAGGAATTAGTAATTTATCAATTGATATAAACGGTAATGGAATTGTAAGCGCAAGATATAACGAGATTAAGGAACTTTTTACAAAAAACATAGTTTTAAATTTTCCTATCATCTATAAAAAACCTTTTTTATTCTGGTAATTTAGGACTATTTATATTTAACTTTGCACCTATTTTATGAGCACAAGCGTATCCACTAAAGGCTACGGCATTAAGACCTTGCCCTGGGAAGCATGAATCCCCTACGCAGTAAAGGTTCTTAATTTTTGTAGTATTAAAAGGCATTGGCAAAAGCCCAAGCAACTTTTGACTAGGAATTGGTCCATAACTACCTTCATATCTTCCTAGAAACTTTTTATGAGTTTTTGGAGTACCAATTTCTTTATGATCAATATTTTGTTTAAGATTAGGCAAAATAACTGAAATCTTTTCAACTAGAAATGAAAAGTATTTTTCTTTTTTTTGTAGATATTCTTGTCTTGATAGACCTTCCCATTCACTCATTGAAGAAGGGGTAAAGGCATGTAAGATATGTTTACCTTCTGGAGCTAAGGAGGGATCAAGCAACGTAGGTATAGAGACGAAAATCACCCCCTTCTCATTTTCTAATTTATCCCAATTTTCAACAATTATATGATGACAATTGAAGTTATTACTTATTAGGTTTTTTTCTACGCCAAGGTGAATCGAAACAAATGAAGGAGAAGGTTTATATGTCTCTGACCACTTGTATTCACTCTTTGGTACTTTTTGATTTGCGATTAAACCTTTATTTTTATCTTTGAGCCCAAATGTATCCCATCTAGTGGAATTAGATATAATAATATCTGAATGAATTTCTTCCCCATTTGAAAGCTTTACTCCTACTGCTTTCTTATCTTTTAAAAGTATTTCTTTCACATTGGCTTTGTAACGGACTTTGCTTCCTAATTTTTCGATACCGGAAACTAATTTCTCTGCGATGGTTCCCACTCCACCTTTTGGATAATTAATACCGCCAACATGTCTATCTGTGAAAACCATTCCAGCATTAATCATAGGAGTTTTAAGAGCTGGCATTACTGACCAACAAAAACATTCGATATCTATAAAATTCAAAAGTTCTGGGTCTTTTATGAACTTTCTGGCTACATCTCCTACATTTACTGGCAACCATCTGGCTAACCCTAAACATGATAATGGAGATTTTAAAAAAACTTTAAAAAGATAACTTGGATCTTCTATTGATAAAAGAGGCATTGAATCTAAACATTTAAACACACTTGCACAAGTATCGTAGAATTTCTTAATCCCTTTCTTTTCTTTTGGAAAACTAGCTGATAACTTACTTATAAATTGCTCATAATTTTTATCAACAGAAATATTAAAATTATTAGGGAGGTGATATTCCAGTTGCACCGGATCAGGGATAGTTTCGCATTTTTCATTTACATCTTTTAATGCTCGAGTTAACAAATTGGTATAACCTTTATCTCCGAATCCAAATATCATTGAAGCACCTACATCGAAAGTATAACCCTTTCTCTTAAACGACCCCCCGCTTCCTCCTGGGATAATATACTTCTCAAGCACTAAAACTCTAGCCCCCTTAGAAGCTAATTGTGATGCTGTTACTAATCCTCCTATCCCTGAGCCAATAATAATTGCATCGAAATTTCCTTTATTAAATTTCATTTTTAAATCTATTAATAATTTATTTTAGTTAATTTTGATAAGTAATCGATCTTTTTGAAAACAAGCATTTAATAGTTTTTTAAAACTATTCAAGGCTACTGTAGATCTTTCTTGATAAGCTTTGTACCTTAATTTCTTATCATTTATTTTATAAGTTAGTTCTGGAACTAAACCAAATGAAGCAGGCATTGGTTGGAATTTATTTTTTTTCTGATTAGACAATATTTGATTTCTATTACTTATGAAATTCATTAAAGAACCAATCATTGATTCAGCTGGGAAACTTACTGGTTTTTTACCCAGAGCTAACAAAGATGCATTTATTCCTGCAAGCAACCCCCCTGCGGTAGCTGCAGCATAACCTTCCGTACCTGTAATTTGACCAGCAGCGAAAAGATTTTCTCTTTTCATAAATTGCAATGTCGGCTTAAGTAATTTGGGAGACTCTAAAAAAGTATTTCTATGCATAACTCCAAAACGTACAAATTCAGCTTTTTCCAAACCAGGAATCATCCTAAATATTCTTTTTTGCTCTGACCATTTCAGATTAGTTTGAAAACCTACCATATTTAGTAATTTACCTTCTAAATCTTCTTTTCTTAGTTGAACAATTGCATGAGGTCTTTTTTTTAATCTATTTTCCCTATCAAATAAATCTCCCCATTTTGGATCCCACAACCCGATGGATTTCAAGGGGCCATACCTCATTGTGTCAACTCCTCTTCTAGCGATTTCTTCTATTGGTAAACAAGCCTCAAAGAAATTAGCAGATTCTTTTTCAAAGTCTTTTAAATTAGCTTGTTCTCCTTCTATTAATTCGTTTCTTAAATCGAGGTACTCATTTTTATTCATAGGGCAATTAAGGTATGCCGGATCTCCTTTATCATATCTGCTAGCCTTAAAGACTATCTCGTGATCAATACTATCACCATAAATTATTGGACTAGCGGCATCAAAGAAATGACAGGCATCTATACCTGTAAAATCTTGGATTTTATTAAATAACTCATCTGCAGTTAATGGACCAGTTGCAAGGATAGTAATATTTTCCCTACTTGGGAGATCCAGTTGTTCAAATCTCTTAATTTCGATTAAGGGATGTTCAGATAAAGTTTTAGTCAAAGCGTTACTAAATTTAGATCTATCAACCGCCAATGCACCTCCAGCTGGAACAGCAAATTTATCTGCTGTTTGAACGATCAAAGAATTGAAGGATCTTAGTTCTTTTTGTAATAGACCTGCAGCTCTATCTGAAGATAGCGCCCCAAAACTGTTACTACAAACCAATTCACCAAATTCGCTGGTGTGATGAGCTGGAGTTGATTTGTAGGGCCGCATTTCAACAAGCTTAACAGGCACTCCAGAATTTGCTACTTGCCAAGCTGCTTCAGAGCCTGCAAGACCTGCTCCTATTACAATTACTTCTTTATCTATCAAATTGGATTAATCCTTACCCAAAAAATCTCTATTGAATTGCTCTCTCGCTGGTTTTTGGATGTTAAATACAACCCAAGCTAAAGCGGCTATTATTGGCGCGAATACAACGATAGTTCTAAGCATTTTAAAAATTCATGTTTAATAACAAATATCTTACCTTCCAAATGAATATATAGAGAGAATTTTTAATTTTTTATTTCATAAGTTAAGAATTATTTTTCTATTGTTCAACTTATAATAAAAAGTTGTTTTTTTTTCCTTTAAAAGGGATAATTTCATATGTACTCAATTTTACAAAATGGGTCGCTAGCTCAGCGGTAGAGCATCCGGCTTTTAACCGGCTGGTCCTGAGTTCGAATCTCAGGCGACCCACATTCCTTAGATTGAGTTCAATTTTTAAAATCTCTTAATCAAAATATCTAATTTTTTATAAACACAAATCCTACTGATCCATAGATTTCATGACCTATAAATTATTTAAAAATCTGTGAAATTAGTTTTCTCAATTTAATAAATTAACCAAATAAGAGTTAATTAGAAAAATTAGTAAGGGTACAATTAAAATATATCGCTCAAATAACTTAAATAATTCTCAATATCACCTTCTGCAAAATTTAAAATATATAAGAAACAAATAATCTTCTAAATATCTGTTGAAAATTATAGTACTGCATTCAAAACCCAATAATTAAAATAAAATATTGTTTTATGATTAATTAAGACCCAGCATTAATACAAATATGTAACACTTTCTGCAATTAATTTCTACGTAGAGCCTAGATTTTCATTACGATCAAATAAAAAATAAAAAATGCTTTACAAACCTTCATATTTACTGTTACAATCATTAATATAAATTATTCAATTAAATCATGACTCCTGAAGCAGAACGTTTTAATGGTTGGGCAGCTATGCTTGGTTTCGTAGCAGCTGTTGGTGCATATGTAACAACAGGTCAAATCATTCCTGGTTGGTTTTAAAAACAAGTTTTTAAACTCGCTTGAACTTTAAAGCCCTGCTACATAGCAGGGTTTTTTATTGTCAAGCAAATCTTTAATCTCATTTGTCTTCACTCATTAAAACTAATCTCTTTTTGTACTCGATTTTTTTTCTATCTCATCCAAGCAAGTAGAACATAATAAATGTCCTTTCTTCTTCCAAAATGTTTTAGTTGACCTTTCTATATCTTTCCTGCAAATTAAACACTTAAAAATTGGTGGCATAACCTGTGATTTGAAATATCAAATTAAAAAATATCCATAAAATTATTTTAATTTAAAAAAAAAGACCTGCATAAAACAGGTCTTTTTTGTGTGTGTAGGTTTTAATTTCTAATTAACTTTATTAGAAGCTAAATGATGTTTTTACAATTACACCAGTTGTATCACCAGCAGAAGATTCTGCAGTGTAGATACCAGGTGTGATAGTCATGCCATCATTTATTGGATAAGCATAAGATGCTTCGTAAACGTAGTATTCGTCATCATCATCAGTGAAGTTAGCTGTGGTACCCATTCCAAGACTTAATGATCCAGGACCAACTTCATCGAATGTTAAACCAGCGAACCATCCAAAT
>NZ_JNAL01000015.1 GCF_000759955.1 Prochlorococcus marinus str. MIT 9201 | reverse complement strand
GAAATACATCTTCAAATTGCACCTGCATTAATTATTCTTGGAATCATTAATATAATTTACGGAGCACTAAATGCATTTGCGCAAGATAATGTTAAAAGAAGAATTGCATGTAGCTCAGTCAGTCATATGGGTTTTGTTCTATTAGGAATTGGAGCGGTAGATGCTCTAGGAATAAGCGGAGCAATGCTTCAGATGATTAGTCACGGACTTATCGCTGCAGCTATGTTTTTTGTTACTGGCTCATTCTATGAAAGAACAAATACTCTTTCAATCCCAAATATGGGAGGTTTAGCTAAGGTTTTACCAATAACTTTTGCTTTTTTCTTAGCAAGCTCTTTGGCCTCTTTAGCACTACCTGGGATGAGCGGTTTTATAAGTGAAATAACTGTATTTTTAGGTATCACAAGTCAAGAAGGCTTTAGCTCTATTTTCAGATCAATCACAATTCTTATAGCAGCTATCGGTCTAGTACTAACTCCTATATATCTTCTATCCATGTGTAGAAGAGTATTTTTTGGGCCCAGAATTCCTGCACTAGCAACAGTTAAAGAAATGAATGGTAGAGAGCTGACAATTGGGTTCAGTTTATTGCTGCCTACTTTAGTAATAGGTTTTTGGCCTAAAATTGCGATAAATTTATACGAATCTTCAACTAATGCTCTCAGTCAACAACTATCCTTAGCTAAATTAGTTGGAATGATTACAACATTAGTAAATTAGTTTATCTAAATAAATGGATACCTCAATTTTTAATTATGGAGAAATACCAGAATTTAAAAATTTCACTCCCGAAAATATCAGGAAACAATTTCCAGTAGTGCTGGAAAAGATTGATGAAGATTTTAAAAACATAGAGAAAAATTTATCTAATTATTTGATTCAAAAAGATTTAAATTGGGATAAAGTGATAAATCCTTTAAATGAAGTCAATGAAATTCTTAGATGGAGTTGGGGAGTAATAAGTCACTTAAATGCAGTAAATAATTCTGAAAGTCTTAGAGATATTTATTCAAAATTTCTTCCCGAGATTATTAGCTTGAGTAATAAATTCGGACAAAGTAAAATAATTTACAATTCTTTAGTCAAGCTTAAAGAAACAAATAACTTTGATCAAATCAAAAACAGAATTTTAGATAAAGAAATTCTTGAGATGCAACATAGAGGAATCTCACTACAAAAAAATGATCAAGAAAATTTCAACAATATTTCAGAAAAGCTTGGGAAGTTATCAACAGACTTCAGCAACAATGTTATTGATGCCACTAATAAATGGTTTTTGATATTAAATAAAAAATCTGAAGTCGATGGTCTTCCCGAACGAGTGCTTGAATTGATGGCTATTTCTGCACACAATCACTTAAAAAAAGATGGTGAAATTAATACTAAAAATGGTCCTTGGAAATTAAGTCTAGATATACCAACTTACACTTCATTTATGACATATGCTACCGACCGTAACCTTAGGGAGAAATTATATAAGGCATTCGTTGGTAGAGCGTCTCAAGGAGAAAAAAATAATTCACAAATCATTGAAGATATATTATCTCTTAGAAGTAAACAGGCTAATCTTCTAGGTTATAAAAGTTGGGCTGAACTAAGTTTGTCAACTAAAATGGCTAAAGAAATTAAGAATGTTGAAAACCTTTTAGAAGAATTGAGAGAACCAGCATTCAAAACAGCAAAAATTGAATTAGAAACGCTCGATAAATTTTCTAAAGCTAATGGATTTCCAAAATCACAGAATATTGAGCCATGGGATATTAGTTATTGGTCTGAACTTCTTAGAAAAGAAAAGTTTAATTTGGATCAAGAGTCTCTGAGACCTTGGTTTCCTCTAAATGATGTATTAAATGGTTTATTTAAATTAAGCGAAAAGCTTTTTGAAATTAAAGTGGTCGAGGCAACTGATGAGGCTCCTAAGTGGAATGATGACGTTTTGTTTTTTAATATCCTTAATAAGGAAGATAACAAAATAGCATCTTTTTACCTCGATCCATATTCTCGGCCTGAATCAAAGAGAGGAGGGGCTTGGATGGATGAATGTTTGAATAAAAATAATGTCGGCAAAAAGATTCTCCCCGTAGCTTATCTTGTTTGTAATCAGACTCCGCCATCAAAAGATAAACCAAGTTTGATGAGTTTTGAAGAGGTTCAGACATTGTTCCATGAATTTGGTCATGGTCTTCAGCACATGCTTACTACTGTAAATCTTCCTCAAGCAGCTGGGATCAATAATGTTGAATGGGATGCAGTTGAACTTCCAAGTCAATTCATGGAAAACTGGTGTTTCCACAAAAACACACTTTTGAATATTGCGAAGCACTATAAAACAGGAGAAAAATTATCCGATGAAAATTTTGAGAAGCTCCTAAAGAATAGAACTTTTAATTGTGGTATGGCAACTCTTAGACAATTACATTTCGCGATAACAGACCTCAGATTACACAGTAGTATTGATAAAAACGAAGGTAAAAAAGCAGATGAAATAAGAAGAGAAATTGCAAAACAAACAACTGTTATTGAACCAATTAAAGAAGATCAATTTCTTTGTTGTTTTAGTCATATATTTGCAGGAGGATATTCTGCAGGTTATTACTCATATAAATGGGCTGAGGTTCTAAGTGCTGATGCATTTTCTATGTTCGAGGAAGCTGATCTTGAAAACTCTGAAGATTTAAAGTTAATAGGAAGGAAATTTAAAGATACAATACTAAGTTTGGGTGGCAGCTTACCTCCATTAGACATATTTAAACTATTCAGGGGGAGAGAGCCGCAAACAGATTCCTTAATAAGACACTTGGGTCTGTCTGGAATTACATAGTAATTTCATCGATTATTTTGTCAATCACAGCTTTATTTCTTACAAGATTTCTATGTTTATATACTCTTACTGATATTTTTTTACCAAAATTTAAATTTGTCCACCAGCTAGGGAAAACCATTAGATCCCAATAAGTAAAGAAATTTATACACTCTATATCATCAAGAAAAAAATCATTATCTGCAAGTTCTCTCAAAAATTTACTATTAATTTTCATTTCTGATATTCCTTTAAAAGGGTATTTAGGTATTAATTGAGCCATCAAAGTTCCTTTGTGAGGAGAGCCTATAGATATTAATCTTCTTGTTCTTTTATAACCATTAAATTTTTGAATCCAATACCTACCAATTATTCCCCCCATAGAAAATCCCAAAATATCTAATTCTTTTTCTAAACCATATTTCTCTAAAATTAATTCGTTTAATATATTAGTCAAATCAATAATTGAAGTCATTCCATATGAATGCTTAAGAGTTGGGGCAAAATATTCAATTCCAATATCATCAAGTTTTGAGGTAAAAGAAGAAAAAATACTTGATGTATTCCAAAGACCATGAATCAATATAATGGGATTTCTTTTTTCCAATACTTTTAATTATTTTCAAGAATTCTTACTATTGACACCTTCCCATCAAAACCCGTAATTGGAGGATTGCATTTTGTCAAAATAATTTTAATTTTAGAAAACTTAAATCCCTGATCAATGATTTCTAAAATTTCATTTGAATATTTTTCGATTGTGAAACAATATATTTTTTTTGATTGTTCTTTTAAAATTTGAACTAATTTCGAATAGTCAGCAGTTTTTTTAATATCATCATTTAAGGTACACTTTTCAAAATCAGTCCACAAAAATATATCCAAACTAAATAGTTGACCTAATTCCCTTTCTTTATCAAGAACACCAACTCTAGCCCAAAGTTTAATATTCTCAATTTTTAAAAAAGTTTCCATCTTTAAAAGTTTTAAAGATCTTTATGTGTAAAGATAGCCTTACCAGATGAAAAATCATCAACTATATTACCATCACCTTTTAGAAAATATTTATAAGTTACCAAACCTTCTAAACCTACTGGCCCCCTTGGAGGAAGAGTTTGAGTAGATATCCCAACTTCAGCTCCAAATCCATATCTAAAACCGTCAGCAAACCTTGTAGAGCAATTATGAAAAACACCTGCACTATCAACTGTATTCATAAATTTATTAGCAGTAATTGAATTTTCAGTAATTATTCCATCTGTGTGTTTTGAACTAAATTCTTGAATATGAGTGATCGCCTCATTAAGATCGTCAACAATTTTTATCGATAAGATTAAATCTAAATATTCAGTTTGCCAGTCTTCAAAACTAGCCTCGTATTTTATCCCCATTGCAACTGATCTTTTATCTCCAATTAACTTAACTTCATGTGAATTAAACATAGGTATGGCCTTCTTTAGAAAAACTTCTGCAATATCTTTATGAACTAATAAAGTTTCAATAGCATTACATGCTGCAGGATATTGAATTTTACAGTCTAGAGAGACTGATAAAGCCATTTCAAGATTTGCCTCATTATCTATATACAAGTGACAAATTCCATCAGCATGACCTAGCACAGGAATTCTTGTATTCTCTTGAATAAATTTAACTAATTCATTACTTCCTCTTGGAATAATTAAGTTTATATATTTCTCAAGATTTAACATCGACATACTATCTTTTCTGCTTGTAAGTAGGCATATTGCATTTTTATCAAGACCTGATGCAGATAATCCATTCTGTAAGGCATGCACTATTGCAGTGTTTGTTAAATTTGCTTCACTACCTCCCTTAAGCATGACTCCATTACCTGATCTTATTGCAAGAGAACTAATCTGCATTACAGCATCAGGTCTAGATTCAAAAATAACACCTAAGACTCCAATAGGCACAGTTTTTCTTTCAAGGATCAGCCCCTTCGATAGCTCTCTTTTTATTTGAACTTGATTTACTGGATCAGCCAAGTCTCCAACTTTCCTTACTCCTTCAATTCCTAAATTTAATTTTTCTTTTGATAACTTTAATCTAGAGAGTAAAGCCTTTGAAATGCCTTTCTTTTCTGCTCTTGCGTAGTCCTCATTATTAGCCTCTAATATTTCTTTTGTATTTTTTTTTAAATAATCAGCCATAAAATTTAAGGCTTTAATTCTATTTTGATTATCAGTCTGACTTATTTTTATTGATGCCAAACGAACTTGATCAGCTTTCTCTAAAAGATCATTACCTGGTTGAGGAACTTCAAAGATATTACCCATAATATTTTTTAACTAATTTAATAATAATTCAAATTAATGATTCTTTAAACTAACTTTCTTTTAGACTTAATATCTAAAAAATAATTGAACTTGACTTTTCCACTCCCCATTGGAGTTATAAGAACCTAATAGTTCTAAGTTTGGATTAGCCTGAAAAGTCAAAATCCCAACAGGAGAAAGGTCATCTCTACCTGGAACAGTTTGAAACGCAAAATTTATAGTATCTGTAATATCAAGACCCAATTCGGCAACCCAAGCTTGAGAAGAAAATTCCTCTTTAGAAGCTGATTGTCCATCATTTTTTATATCTAGATTTTCATTAGAAAAGATATTATTTAAGGAATCATTATTTTCTATTAAGGCTGGGTATAAAGACAATTGAAATCTCTCGCTAAAAGCATCCGCATTATTAAGTTGAGAAATAAATGCTCTATTTATTAAATTTGCAGAATTTCCCCCAATTAATCCAATTATTTGTGACCTACTATAACTCGGCGTGCTCCTCAATTGAATTCTTCTATTTTCATCTTCAAAAGATAATTGATCCAAAAATCCTTCATAAGAAGCTTCAATTTTAATAAGCCTTGTATTCCCAATCCCAAATGCACCAAAACTACTTGAATTAGAATCTGCATCAAAATCATTTGATATATTTAAATCTTTATTATTTTCACTTATCGGTATTATAGAATCTGGAACTTTACTAACTAAAGAGAAATTAATATATGGAACGACTCCACTTCTTGGTGCAAATACAATATAGTTTTCTTTATTCTTATCAAGTTTAAACGGTGTAGTGTATAGATTCGCCCTGCCTTTTTTTAGATCAATAAGTCCTCTAGCATTTAAATCTTTCCCAACCATTCCGTTTATATTAAGATCTACAATAGTATTTAAATAAGCTTGAACTATTTCTGAATATTGAAGTTTAAAATCTGGACCAAGTTTTAATTTAAGATTATTAAAACTTAAATTATCTAAATAATTAGGTAAGGTTTCACCTAAAAGAACAGAATTTAAAATGGTTTCATTTGAAATTATTTCAATACTCTGCTTATTATTCCAGTAGAGTTCTGGCCAATCCTTCTTATCTTCCTTTCGTTTAATATTTTTATCTAATTTATTTTTTTGATTATTGCTATTAAAGTTAATAAATCCATTATTAAGAGATAAATCACCTCCTAAAATAGGATTTTCAAATGATCCACTTAAATCTATATTTGAATCGATTAGGAAATTAGAATTGCCTGTCTTTAAAGTAAACTTATTGGTTATCACATTAATCTCTGATTTACCAAAATCATTCTTACTATAAAAAGGCAAAGAACCTCTTATAAAAATATTTCCAGAATCTTCCGCTTTAGCTTTAAGATTCTTGATCTCTAAAGAGTCAAAATCAAAAATTATCACGCTGTTGATATCTTTTATTATGTTGTTATAAAATTCAATTTCGGAATCTTTAATTACTATAAAACCGTTCAAAATAGGTTTATTTAAACTCCCTTTTATTATCATCCGAATATTGACTACACCTTCTTTAAAGGTAAAGTATTCATCAGCAAAAATATCTATTAAATCGATAAATTTTCCATTCCCAATCAATCTCAGATCTAAGTTACCTGAATTATCTATGGGTATTGTGCCTTCAATATTAATTGGAATTTCAGAATCATTTACTAAAAGAGAAAAATCAATATCAAAAATAGAATTATTAAATTCAACTAATCCTTTATCAAATATTATTTTGTTATTTTTAATTGATGAATTATTGGAGGAAACTTCACCAGAGAAAGATTTTGTATCAAGATCATAAAATAAATTCATATCCAAACCTCCAAGAAAATCTCTTGGTTTATTTAAAAATATATTTGCTGCACTTAATGGTAATTTTTTAATTTTTAAGGAACCTTCCCCTCTTAATAAACCTCCTTCCAAATCAATAGAAAATTCATCTTTTTTATTTTTATATTCTTCTCTAGATAGTTCAAGATAACCATTTAATTTTGCATTTAATTTATAGTTACTTGGACTATTACCCTCAATAGATACTTTTCCATTATATCTACTGCTTAATTTATTTAAATATTCTTTTAAGTTAAATTTTTCATCTAGCGTATTATTATTTTCAATGAGGTTATTTATAAATTGAATCCTCTCTTCAAACGAATTATTTTCCTTATTTATTTCTAAATCATCTAGGATATTGGACTTTATAGTTGGAATAACTTTTTTATTATCAAAATTAAAAATATCAAGTGCAGTAAGGACAGTCCAACTAGTGCTTATATTGGTGAATTCTGAATTAATTAAATTATTATTATTTGATTCATAATTGATCTCAATTATTCCTCCATCGATTGGATATAATGATGAGTTAATATTAAAAATATTATTTTTGAAGCTAAATTCAAATAATGAGTTATCTAGCTCTATATTTCTATATTTACCAAGGCTCCAAGCCAGCCGCCCATCAATATTAGACTGGTCTGAAGATATTGATCCAGAGCCATTAATAATTCCTTTAATTCTATCAAATTGATTGTTTCTTATTGATAATTCAAGTTCATCAAGAGGAAAATTATCCGCTCGCCAATTATAACTACCATTCTCATTTAGGATACTTATGCTGCCTTTATTTGAGTTAAAAACTCTTATAAAATTTGCATTATCCAATTTAAGATCAGAATCAAACTTGATTGAAAGAAATGATGGGATTGGAGAATATCTATTTTTCATATTTAACTGAAATTCATTATTTTCATTTTTAATATCCCCCTCCCATATTTCTCTAATACGGATACCTTTATAGTGCGGATAATCAATATTAAAGTTTATCGAAATATTAGGATCAGTAACTTTTCCTTTTAATTCTCCTTTAGCAGTAATAAAACCCCTAATATTATTTTTTCGGAAAATATTTAAATTAGATAATTGAGTTCTATTTATTGTAAAACTAGTTTCTATATCACCAAAATTAATACCTCTTCTATCAAACCAATAAGGTAAATTACCCGATAATTTGATATCTGGATTAAGACTATTAATGTAGCCAATACTTCCTTTAAGATCAATACTATTGGAACTTTTATTAAATGGTACATTTAGATTAAAATTAGAACTCAAAGTTCCATAATCTAATTTTTCTGAATTACCAATTAAATTATTATCTTTACAAAAAAAACTGGTTGAATCTGAATTTATATTTTCTGAGAAAGCTTCCGATTTAATTTTTACATTAGTAAAAGAAAATCTTCCTTTGCAAAATGTTTCATTTGGTAATTTGTTAAATTTAAAGTTAGATTTAAAGTTTCCTTTTTCAAAACTAATTTTTCTATTACCAACAATGTATTCAGAATTCCCTAGATCTAAACCCTTAGAAAATAAATCCAGTTTGAAAAAGTCTTGATTTAACTTTGTATTAAATTTAAATTTTAAAAAACCTTTTTCATCAAAATCAGACTTTACATTTGCAATGATTTGTCTATTAATTGACTTGTAGATAATATTACCTTTTACTTTTGTTTTTAATCCTATTTTATTAAATTTTAAAATTGAATATTTATTTAGGTTAAAGTTCAATTCATACTTTGATTGTGATTTTTTTCTACTTCGTGAATTTTTATAAGATTCATCCCTTTTAAAAAAATCTCTATCTAGACTTATCGCAGCTTCCTTAGGACTTATTTTTACTATCCATTTTTGTTCTAAAAAAGATCTAAAAGGCATAATGCCAACATATACATTTTTAGCTTTAATTTCAGAATCTATATTTTTTTTATCATTAATTTTTGAATTACTTAAAGAAATACCTAGAAATCTAATTCCGACATAATCACCCAAGTCAACATTTTTATCCAAAAGAGTCTCAATTCTTTCTTCCAGTTCAAATTTTCTAGAATTATAAGTTTCTTTTAGAAAATTATTTAATAAAAATGTGCCTAAAAAACCAAAGGGTAAAAGCAACCCTACAAAAAGAATCTTAGTATTTAAATTTAGAGATCTAATTTTTTTCAAGTTAGAGCCCAAAAATAGAGTAGGCTTACAAAATATAAGAAATTAATTAGGTCAAAGCCACTAAATGTCTTTTTTTGAACTATTAGAGAACACACCCAAAATTTTTGGATTCCTTGGAATATTCCTTTTATGCGTTACGGTTATATCCTTTGTATTTAATTTTGGTTTTAAATTTAGAGTAATAGGAGCAACCATTTTCTCGTTATTACTTTCTTTAAGCAGTTGGGCATTTATACAAAGTTATAGTGAAAAAGTAGTAATAGAAGATGCAAAATATGTCCCAATTGTTTATGACAATGGGTTCGATTTGATTATTGCTAAAGCAGATGATGATTTCCCAGAAGAATCTATTGAACCAACTTTGGAACAATTATCGGAAAATTTAAGGAAAGGTAGTAGATCTGGTGCGAATGTAAAAATAAAGATAAGAAAACTTGAAAAAATTTCAGAAGGTGTAAGTAAACCAGTTGTTATAGGGGAAGTTCAGAAAAATGTCAAAATGAATTAGTCCGTTAAACAATGAGAAGTAATACCTTTTTAGATTTTTTGCCAACTAACTTTAGACATGAGAAATCTTTTTTTTTGCAGAATAATCTAACTGATTTTGAAAAATTAAGTAATCTATCTGACCAAGATATAAATGAGATTCAAAGAAAATCTTCACTATGTACATTGAATAATTTAAAGAAAATTAGAGCTATAGCAATTTTTAAAAATGAAATTGGAATTTCTCCACCGCAAGCATATCTACTATTACATTGCGGTATATCTTCTATTAAATCATTATCACTATCTACTCCTTACGAATTAGAACGCAAAATTGGTAGATTGGAAAGAAGTCTTAGAGTAAAAACTGAGACAGATACAACTTTTACTCTCTTAAAAGAATGGATTAAAAAAGCTTCTCAAATCTGCAAATCTATTTGAAATCTTGGTTAAAAAAATTTTTTAATGTACAATTTAGAAAAAGTAAGTAATAATGAAACCTTTTTTATTTTTGTTATTTTTGTTTTCAAACTCTTTATACCCTGTTTTTAGTCAGTCTAACTTATTAGAAAGTGTAAAAAAGAATCCAAGCGAAGCTAAGAGTTTATGTAATAAGTTTAGAGATTTTAATTCAAAAGGCATTTCAGCTAGTTCAGATAAAGCTATAGAGTATGTATCAAACAAAAAAAAGTTATCTCCCGTTAACGCAGAGATCTTTTCTATTTACGTAATTGGGCTGCACTGTCCAGAAATTATTTAAAGCCTAAATGTCTGGTTCAAGATGGTTTGACAAGTCTCTAATACTTAGAGATGGAGTAAAACTTATATCAAGGATTTGGTTGCCTAATAGTAATGGACCTTGGCCTGCATTATTAATGAGGCAACCTTATGGCAGAGAAATAGCATCAACTATTACCTATTCTCATCCTGAATGGTGGGCTTCCAAGGGGTATATGGTAATAATTCAAGATGTCAGAGGTATGGGTTCTTCTGAAGGAGTTTTTAATGGTTTTTCTCAAGAAGCTTGCGATACTTCAGAAACACATGAATGGGTAAGGTCTTTAAAAGAATGCAATGGGAAACTTGGGTTATATGGTTTTTCCTATCAAGGATTTACTCAACTTACTGGTGAATTAAAATCAAAGCCCCCCGATTGCTTATCGCCAGCAATGACTGGGATGAATATTAAGGATCATTGGTGCTCAGATGGAGGAGCATATTGGTGGCATAACAATATTACATGGGGACTGCAAATTGCAGCACTAAAAATGAAAAGAGAAAATAATTTATTTGAGTGGAAAAAGATAAGATTAGCCTTAGAAAATAAGAGTTATTTACGGGAGGGAATTGATATTTTAAAAAAATATGATCCTAATAGCTTCGTTTTGAAATGGCTTAAAAATTTAAATAATGCTTGCCTTTTTGAAGAATTTAAACCAATTCCAACATGGATGAAACAACCTATGTTAATTATTGGAGGACTTTGGGATCCACATTTAAAAGGTGCCTTTGATCTTTATAAAAAATCTAAAGAGGCTGGCGGAAATCCAGAGATTATTATTGGTAATGCGACGCATCTTAATTGGTGGGAGGGATCACAAGAATCTTTGTTAAAATTTTTTGATAAACATTTAAAATCAGATGAAATTTTTAGTTCTAAGAATTTAAAAGTTGAGAAAAAAATATGGAATATTTCATTAAATAAATGGGAAGAATTAGACAATAAATTTCACCCTGAATTTATTTTTGGGCTCAAAAGCAATGGCACCGCAAATGTAGATGTTGAAGATGGAAGTCTGACCATAAATTCAAAAGGCTCAGGATGGTTCACAATTGTTAATGACCCATGGAGACCTACTCCCTCTGACGGTGGTCATTTAGGTCCAAATCCAGGAATGTTTAACAGAAGTGTTATTGATAAACGCCTAGATGTAGGCGTTTTTCAAACTAATTCTTTCGAAGAAGATCAATATTTAAAAGGAGTTCCATTATTAGAAATCCCGGTAAAAAGTGATCAGCCAAATTTCGATATCTGCCTTGCTTTATCTCTAGTTGAAAAAGATAATAGAAAGATTAATCAATTTTCAACTGGCTTCTTAAGGATTAAGAACTCCAAAATAAATCAAGAATGCATTTATCAAATCACAATGCAGCCAACAAATATTTGTTTGATTAAAGATAGCAAGCTTCGCTTATCTATATCTGCAGCAGCTTATCCTGCTATTGGAGTTAATCCTGGATTTGGGGAGGAAAATGTTGGAGCACCCTCAGCAAATCATAGAATTATTACTCTAAGTTTTAGCCTTAATAAAACATTTATGAAAATGACTCCTTTTTTTTATAAATAATTATTTTTTTGGTTAATCATTTGATATTATAAATCCTTAATATCTACCAGTCATGATCGAGACAATTCAAGCAGACTGGATTAAATCAGAAGCTATCAACCTAGAAAATTGTTGCAATGATAATCCATTAAAAATATTAGGTCCTCATTTTTATGAAGAGCAATGGGTAATAAGGGTATGGATGCCTGAAGCCGACGAAGTTAAAATAAATTTTAAAAATAATACCTACAAGGCGGAAATCATTAACCACAAATGGCTTTTTGAAGCAATCCTCCCTGAAAATCCAAATTCTGATTACGAAATAAATATTTCACGAGGAGGAATCACACATACACAACATGATCCTTGGTCATTTAGAGAAGAGTGGATGGGAGAAGTTGATAGGCATCTTTTTGCAGAAGGTAATCATCATCATATTTGGAAAAAAATGGGAGCACATCTCATTGAAGAAAAGAATCAAAAAGGGGTCATGTTTTGCATTTGGGCTCCAAATGCGAAATCAATCTCGATAATTGGAGATATAAATTCTTGGGATGGAAGACATCATCCAATGCAAAAAAGATTAGGGGGGATTTGGGAACTATTCATGCCAACAATGCAAGAGGGAGACACATATAAATACGAAATAAGAACACAACAAGGTCATATTTATGAGAAAGCTGATCCATATGGTTTCCTTCATGAAATAAGACCTCAAAATGGTTCAATAGTTTCAAAATTGAAAAACTTTAATTGGAATGATAGTTCTTGGATTTCAAATAGAGATTCTTCTAGTCAAATTAACAAGCCTATTTCAGTTTATGAAATGCATTTAGGAAGCTGGCTCCATGAATCAACAGATAATAAATATCTTGAAGAAAATGGTGAACCAAGAGATCCAGTTCCTGCGGCCGATTTAAAACCTGGAACAAGATTATTAACTTATCCAGAATTAACCGAAAAACTCATCCCTTACGTAAAAGAGAGAGGATTTACTCATATTGAACTAATGCCAATATCTGAACATCCTTTCGATGGTTCATGGGGATACCAGGTTACAGGTTGGTATGCACCAACAAGTAGATTTGGTACCCCAAATGAATTTAGAGAGTTTGTCAATACATGTCATGAAGAGGGAATTGGAGTAATTCTTGATTGGGTACCTGGTCATTTTCCAAAGGATAAGCATGGTTTAGCATTTTTTGATGGTTGTCATCTTTATGAACATGGAGATTCACGCATAGGGGAACATAAAGAATGGGGAACCTTAATATTTAATTACAGCAGAAACGAAGTAAGAAATTTTTTAGTAGCCAACCTCGTTTATTGGTTTGAAGAGTTTCATATTGATGGCATAAGAGTAGATGCTGTAGCTTCAATGCTTTACAGAGATTATCTTCGCCCAGACGGAGAATGGATACCCAACGAAAATGGTGGGAACGAAAATATTGAAGCCGTTAAATTTCTTCAACAGGCTAATCATATACTCTTCCAATATTTCCCAGGTGCACTTTCTATCGCTGAAGAATCAACAACTTGGCCAATGGTAACCAAACCAACTGACATGGGAGGTTTAGGATTTAATTTGAAATGGAATATGGGATGGATGCACGATATGCTCGATTATTTTGAGATAGATCCTTGGTTTAGGCAATTCCATCAAAACAGTGTAACTTTCTCAATAACATATAACTATACAGAGAACTTTATGCTTGCTCTTAGTCATGATGAGGTTGTCCATGGGAAAAGTCATCTTTTGCATAAAATGCCTGGTGATGACTGGAAGAAATATGCAAATACTCGAGCTTTATTAACTTATATGTGGACCCACCCTGGTAAAAAAACGATATTTATGGGAATGGAATTTGGACAAAGACAAGAATGGAATGTTTGGGACGATCTGCAATGGGAGTTACTAGAATTTGAACCTCATAAAGGTATTAGAAACTTGATTGATGACCTAAATGCACTTTATAAAAATGAACCTGCGTTATGGAAAAACGACTTTGATCCTTATGGATTTCAATGGATTGATTGTAATGATAAATCTAATTCGGTAATAAGTTTTATGAGAAGAGAAAACGATACCAATGAGTGGCTTGTTGTAGTTGCCAACTTTACACCTAATACTCATGGTTCATATAAAGTGGGTGTTCCCGTAGAAGGATTCTACAAGGAGATATTTAATTCGGATGGATCTAAATATGGAGGCAGTAATAAAGGAAATATGGGAGGCAAAGAAACTATAAATTACAATATTCATGATTATCAAAATGCTCTAGAACTTGCTTTGCCCCCATTAAGCGTAAGTATCTTCAAACATCAATCAAAAAAATAAGAAGTCTCATTTAACTTAGTTCTTCATATAATTGTTCATATAACGCTTTTGATCTGCTTTACATTGTAAGATTTTTAAGTTGGAATTTTAAAAAATTTTTTTTAAACATATTTAATTGAAAAATGGGTGAAAATTTACCGCTACTACTTTCTGCCGCATTAGGTAAAAAAGTAAATAGGCCTCCAGTATGGATGATGAGGCAAGCAGGAAGATATATGAAAATCTATAGAGATTTAAGGGAGCGTTACCCAAGCTTTAGAGAGAGGTCTGAGAATCCAGAACTATCTTATGAGATTTCAATGCAGCCTTTTCATGCTTTCAAACCAGATGGTGTGATCCTTTTTTCAGATATTCTCACACCTCTTCCAGGGATGGGCATAAATTTTGAAATAATAGAAAGTAAAGGTCCAATAATTGAGGACCCAATAAGAACTCTTAACCAGATAAAAAATTTAAGAGAATTAAATCCAAGTGAAAGTTTAAGTTTTGTTGGGCAAGTGCTTTCTTCACTAAAAAAAAATGTGAATGATGAAGCAACAGTTTTAGGTTTTGTTGGAGCACCTTGGACTCTTGCTGCATATGTAGTTGAAGGTAAAAGCAGTAAAAATTATTCTTTAATAAAAGCAATGGCTTTTAAAGAACCAGATTTACTTCATAAACTGCTTGATCATTTTGCAAAATCTATTGGTGAATATCTTAAATATCAAATAAAATCTGGAGCACAAGTAGTACAAATTTTTGATTCATGGGCAGGCCAACTAAGCCCACAAGACTACGATATCTTTGCTGGGCCTTATCAAAAAAAAGTTGTTGAAATTGTAAAAGCTGAATACCCAGAAACACCAGTAATTCTTTACATTTCAGGAAGTGCTGGAGTCATAGAAAGAATGGCAAAAACTGGAGTAGATATAATCTCATTAGATTGGACTGTAGATATTGAAGAAGCTTGTAAAAGAATCCCTAGTGGGATAGGAATTCAAGGTAATGTTGACCCTGGCGTTTTATTCGGAAACAAAGCATCAATAAAAGAAAGGATAGATAATACTTTCAATAAGATTAAAGACAGGAAATATATTCTTAATTTGGGTCATGGGATTTTACCTGGGACTCCAGAAGAAAATGCTCAAACATTTTTTGAACATGGAAAAAAACTCACTTATTAGTCAAAGTTTTGGCATTTAAAAACTTATTAATCACAGGTGCGAATGGATGTGTTGGCCAATATTTAGTTGATTGGTTTTTAAAAAACACAAACTTCAGGCTTTATCTCATGGTAAGAGACAAAAGTAAGTTGCCAATTTCTATTCAAGAAAATAAAAAAGTCAAGTTACTAGTGTGCGATATTAGGGAATCAAAAAGTTATAAAAAGGAAATTAGTCAAATTAATTACCTAATACATACTGCTACAGCATGGGGAGATCCTAGAAGAGCCTATGAAGTAAATATTAAAGCTTTTGAAGAATTACTTGAAATGGTTGATATAGAAAAGTTAGATAAGATTATTTATTTTTCAACAGCTAGCATTCTTGATACCCAAACAGAATTAATGAGGGAATCATTGATTTATGGAACAGAGTACATTCAAACAAAATATGAATGTTTCCAGAGACTTAGAGAAAGCTCATTTGCAGAAAAAACTTTCGCTGTTTTCCCTACCTTAGTTTTTGGAGGAAATCTTGGAAAAAAAAGTAAATATCCTGTAAGTTATTTAACTAGCGGATTGAGAGAAATAGGGAAATGGCTTTGGTTAGCAAGATTTTTAAAACTCGATTCTAAATTTCACTTTATACACGCAAATGATATCGCTCAAATTTGTGGGTTTCTAATTAAGCATCATAAAGAAGAGCAATACAAAGGCTTTAGAAAATTTGTCCTAGGTCAGAAATTTATTTCAATTGATTATGCCATAATTACACTTTTAAAAAGAAACAACATGAGGAGATATTTTGCTATACCCCTCACAAAAAAAATTCTAAAAATATTATTAAGAATTCTTCCTATACAAACCACCGCTTGGGATAGCTTCAGTATCAAGAAATATGACTTTAATCATGTCCCTATCACTAATCCTGAGACTTTCAAACTTAAAAGTTATGCTAAGTCACTGAATGATATTTTAAGGTTATCTAAGTTACCAAGCTGTAATAACAATTAAAATTCTCACAGTTCGGCTCCCAAAGCCTTGTAATATATGTATAAGTAAATTTTAATTATGTTTCGTTCAATCTTTGCAGGGTTATTCGCAATAGTTTTAACTCTAGGTCTAGGAATTTCATCAGTTTCAGCTAAGACTGTTGAAGTAAAACTTGGTACAGATGCTGGAATGCTTGCATTTGAACCAAGTACAGTAACTATTAGTGCTGGTGACACAGTTAAATTCGTCAATAATAAATTAGCTCCACACAATGCAGTTTTTGATGGACAGGAGGAATTAAGTCATGCAGATCTAGCTTTTGCTCCAGGAGAGTCTTGGGAAGAAACATTTGACACTGCAGGAACTTATGATTATTATTGCGAGCCTCACAGAGGAGCTGGAATGGTAGGTAAAGTTATTGTTGAATAAATCTTTTAATAATTAAGTTCATTTTTACTAAATACTTACCACAATCATAATTATATTTTGATGAAAATAGTTCCAAGCGAATTTTCAAATTCTGCTTGGAACTGTTTTATTTTGGCCAAAGAAATTGCTTATAAAAATCATCAACAAAACGTAGACTCTGACAATTTATTTTTAGCTCTTATAAAAAAAGATAATCTTACAAAAAAAATCTTAAAAAATAATAATGTAAACATCAAAGAGATTGAGAAAGAAATAATGTCTTCATTAAATTTGAAGGCAAAAATGAAAGATAAACAAGATAATTTATATATCGGTGATACTCTTCACAAAATATTTTTAAAAGCAAATGATATAAAAAATACTTTAAATGATGTAGTGATATCAACAGAACACTTAGTTTACGGTTTCACTTATGATAATAAATATGGATTTCAAATTTTAAATCAAAAAGGCATTCCAGAATTTCTTGAAACTATAAAGAAAATGAAGTCAGATCCAGCAGTAAAAAACGAATTTGATACTTCTAGTGAGTCTTTGGGAAAATATGGTATTGATCTAACCCAATCTGCACGAGATGGAATTTTAGACCCAGTTATTGGTAGGGATGAAGAGATTAGAAGAACAATTCAAATATTGAGTAGAAGAACAAAAAATAATCCTGTTCTTATTGGAGAACCTGGGGTTGGTAAAACGGCTATTGTTGAAGGGTTGGCTCAAAGAATTATTAATGGCGATGTACCTTCTGCCCTACAAGATAGGCAACTAATTTCATTAGATATGGGTTCTCTTATCGCTGGGGCAAAATATCGTGGAGAATTTGAAGAAAGAATAAAAAATGTCCTGAAGAAGGTTAAAGAATCAGACGGTAAAATCATTCTTTTTATTGATGAAATTCACACAGTTGTTGGAGCTGGTGCTAGCGGAGGTTCTTTAGATGCGAGCAACCTATTAAAACCAATGCTTGCTAGAGGAGAACTTAGATGTATTGGTGCTACAACTATTATTGAACATAAACAAAATATAGAAAAAGATCCTGCTTTAGAACGAAGATTTCAGAAAATAAAAATTGATGCTCCTTCAATAGATGACACTGTATCAATATTAAGAGGATTGAGAGAAAGATACGAAGTTCATCATAGTGTGAGAATTTCTGATAATGCTTTAGTTGCAGCTGCAACCCTTAGCGAAAGATATATTAACGATAGATTTCTTCCTGATAAAGCAATAGATCTAATCGACGAAGCAGCCTCAAGATTAAATATGGTCATCACTTCCAAACCTGAAGAAATTGATGAAATTGATAGAAAAGTTCTGCAGTTTGAGATGGAAAAATTATCTTTAAAAAGAGAAATAGATGATTTTTCTTTAGAAAGATTAAAAAAAATCAATAATGAACTTATATCCCTTAAAGATAAACAAGCAGAATTAGGCGATAAATGGAAAAAAGAAAAAGATGAAATTGATGAGATTAGCACCATAAAAGAAGAAATTGAATCTGTTCAATTGCAAATAGATCAAGCCAAAAGGAGTTTCGACCTCAATAAAGCAGCAGAATTAGAATTTGGAACTTTAAATTCTTTACAAAAAAAATTGAGAGAAAAAAGTGAGCGTCTAGCTAGTTCTTACAAAAACGGTGAGACGAGTCTTTTAAGGCAGGAGGTGACTTGTGATGATATTGCAGAAGTTGTCTCAAAGTGGACCTCTATTCCAGTACAGAACTTAAACCAGTCAGAAAAAGATAAACTTTTGAGCCTCGAGTCAATCCTTAAAGAAAAAATTATTGGTCAAGATAGTGCAATTAGGGCTGTTGCAGATTCCATTAAGAGATCAAGGACTGGTCTAAATGATCCAAGCAAGCCTTTAGCCAGTTTCCTCTTCTTAGGTCCAACTGGTGTTGGAAAAACAGAGCTGAGTAAAGTAACCGCCAAAATTATATTCGATTCAAATTCTTCAATTACGAGACTGGATATGTCTGAATATATGGAAAAGCATTCAGTAAGCAAAATTATAGGAGCGCCACCTGGATATTTAGGTTTCGAATCAGGCGGTCAATTAACTGAAGCAGTGCGGAAAAATCCTTATTCGTTGATACTTCTAGATGAAATAGAAAAAGCACACAAAGATATTTTAGATATTCTTTTACAGGTTCTTGATGATGGAATTATTACTGATGGTCAGGGTCGTACAATCAATTTCAAAAATTCAATCATTGTTCTCACAAGTAACTTAGGAAGTCAATCAATAAATGATTTATCAGTTAGAAAAGAAGATACAAATGAAATTAAAAAAGTTGCTAATAATGAACTTAAAAAATTTTTCAAGCCTGAGTTTTTAAATCGACTTGATGAAATAGTTATTTTTAATAATTTAGGATTAAACGACATAAAAGAAATTGCAAAAATCCAGCTTCAAAATTTAGAAAAAAGAATTAACAAAAAAAACTTAAAATTCAAAATTACGGATGAGGCAATTAACCAACTTGTCAAGAACAGTTTCGATCATGCCTATGGTGCAAGGCCTTTAAAAAGAATTATTCAAAAACAGATTGAGACAAAAATTTCAAATAATATATTGAATAATCATTACCTTAATAAAGACGAAATTAATATTTATCTGGTTAATGGAGAGATAATTGTTAATTAAAGATCTTAATTAAAGAATTCTATATGACTTGAAATTTAAGAACTTTAATCTAAGCTTTGAACCAATCAGGGATTTCCTCATAACTTGCTTTATTAGATTTATTTTCTTTTGATTCTGTTTTCCAGCAACATGTTCTGCCCTCATCCTTGACCTGCAAGTATTCATTAGCCCATCTCCAAATCAATTCAGAAGTGAACTCCATTCCCACATTATCCATAATTCTCAGATCCAAAGCATCTAAGTCATGTAATTTTTCCCAGTGGTTGAGCAAGGGGTCATCTTTATTTACTAAAAAAGTATGATCAAATTGCTCCTTTAGTTTATTTTCTAGAGGCCTTAAACTTGAAAAATCCACAACAAAACCATTTAAGTCTAATTTTTTTGCAGTGAACCAAAAGGTGAATGATCTTGAATATCCATGCACAAATCTGCAGTGGCCTTCATGGCGCCATTGCCTGTGTGAACAGGGAAAATCCTCGTAACTTTTACTGCATGAAAATTTCAAAGAATGAATATACATCAATTAACTGTTAGGATAATTTTTAATAAAACACAATGAGTAGGATTTAACATAACGAAAATAATGACTTATTCAACTAATTTTTCGATAAAAGATCTACGCTTTGATAATTATGGATTAATCCCTGCAATAGCACAAGATTGGCTTGACGGATCAATTCTTATGCTTGCTTGGATGAACAAAGAATCGTTGACAATGACACTTGAAACCAAAAACGTTCATTACTGGAGTAGATCAAGATCAGAAATTTGGAGAAAAGGAGCTACAAGTGGAAGTACCCAAATACTTAAAGAGATAAGATTCGACTGCGATAATGATGCACTAATCCTTTTGATTGAACAAAATGGTTCTGGAGCATGTCACACTGGTGAAAAAAGTTGTTTTTTCAACGAAATACAAATTAATCAAAATGATAAAAAAGAGAAAAAAACAACTCCCTTCTCAAATATTTGTTCTGAATTATTCAATACAATTAACGAAAGATCAATAAATCCATCAGAAAAAAGTTACACAAATCATTTATTAACAAAAGGCAGTAATACAATTTTGAAAAAAATAGGAGAGGAATCTGCAGAATTTATAATGGCTTGCAAAGATAATAATAAGAATTCAATCTCAAATGAAGCTGCTGATTTAATTTATCATCTGCAAGTTGCCCTTATGCATAAAGGAGTTGAGTGGAGAGATGTACTTGCTGTTCTAGAATCAAGAAGAAAAAATTAAGTAATTAAAATTTTGAATTTATAATTTTTTCAAACTAAAATTTGAAAAAAATTGTTAGTTAACTAATTAAAAATTATTAATTAATTATTAATTAATTATTACATGTATGGCTTATTACTGAATTGACTATAAGTTGAATATATCAACAATGAGGTAAATCGTGAGTTCTTTGAGCGATTTTCTTGGAGAAATAGGTCGTCATCAACTTTTGACCCCCGAAAGAGAACTCACTATGGGCAGAAAAGTCCAAGAAATGGTAGTGCTTGTTAATAGATGTCAAGAGGCAGGCGGCAAAGGGCCAGCTTGCGAATATTCCGAAGCCGAAAGAAAAAAGATCAAAATTGGTGAAAAAGCTAAAAACGAAATGATCACAGCCAACCTAAGACTAGTTGTCAACCTTGCTAAAAGATACCAAGGTAAAGGGTTAGAATTACTGGACTTAATTCAGGAGGGGACATTAGGTCTTACAAGGGCCGTTGAAAAATATGATCCGTCTAGAGGACATAGATTTTCTACCTATGCTTATTGGTGGATTAGGCAAGGTTTAAATAGAGCATTATCAACTCAAAGTAGAACGATTAGGATCCCGGTTAACATCAATGAAAAACTTACAAAACTAAGGTCAGCTAAATCAAAGCTTATGCAACTTAAGGGTATTCCACCCAGTAGTGATGAACTAGCTGAAGAAATGAAAATAACCAAAGAGGAAATTGATGAACTCCTTTCTTGTGAATTGAGAAGCATCACTGTTAGTCTCCAAGGTACTGTCAAATCAAAATCAGACCCTTCCGAGTTAGTTGACATCCTTCCAAGTGATCAGGTTGCTCCAATGGAGTTAGCGGAATTAGCCGAAAGGACGGCCTCGGCTTGGAAGTTATTAGATAAAGCGAATTTAACTGAAAAAGAAAGAAAGATAGTAAGCCTAAGATTTGGTTTAGACGGCTCAAATGAATGGAGAACTTTAGCTGAAGTAGCAAGACATATGAGTTGTAGCAGGGAATATTGCCGACAAGTTGTTCAACGAGCTTTAAGAAAGCTCAGAAAAGCAGGAATACAGAATGGATTAGTTGATAGTATTAGCTAAAAATTCCATTAACAATATTTAAATTTCATATAATGATTAAAGAGAATTACAAAACCCAAGAAAAAATCTATGATGCTGAAGTTTTAGAAAGTTCAACATTAGATGAAAATATAATTATCAAGATTCTTATTAAAGCAGGAAGAACAATTGCCAAGCCTGCTTTAGAAGTTTTGGAGATGGCTCTAGATCCTTATACTCCAGCACAAGTGCGAGTTTCGTTAATGGCTGCGCTAGCCTATTTAATCATGCCATTTGATCTTTTCCCTGACTTTATGCCCTTAGTTGGTTTTAGTGATGATTTTGTAGCTCTCACAGCAGTACTCAGTATATGGAGCAAATACATGACTCCTTCAATAAGAACAAGAGCAGAGAATAAGCTTAATAAGTTATTTCCTTTTTTTTGAATGAGTAAATTATCTATACAGGAAGAAAAAGAACTAGTCTCCTTCATTAAAGATTGGTTAAAATCTCATGGATATACCCAAAAAGACTTAGCAAATGAATTAATTATTAGATCTAGCAGAACCTCTGAGATTATTCTAAAAATCAAAGAGTTGTATAAAAAAGGCGGCATGTTTAATATTGCTAAGAATCTTATAAAGATTGAGCAAAAATGGTTACAAAATATCAAGAATGATTATCTAGAAACAAAAGAAACAACACCATATAATCAATTAGATATTGACTCATTAGTAAACCAGATAACTCAAGATACTTGTGAATAAATATTATTTAAAATATTATTTTTTAGTTAAAAATAATATAACTCCTTAGAAACTAACCTTTAAATAAATATTTTTTTAATTCCTAGATATGATAAATAATTAAATTATTAAAGCAAAAATATAATGTATTTTCTCTTAAATTAATTTTTTCTTCAATTAATAATTAATAATTTATAATTAATGAAAATATTTTCGTAAATTATATTTAAAAAGCCTGAATCCAGGGATAAATATCGTAATTAATCCATATACCTTTTTCCCAATATATATCCTCCTCAATAAGATCTTTCAACTCATTTTCATCATTAGCATTAAAAATTCCGAACAAATATTTATTACATTTTGTTGGCCCTAATGTAACTAGAATATCTCGATCTTTTAAGTTTTTAAGTCTATTAAGATGTTGTTCACGAAACGGTCCCCTTTTAATAATTGCATCTTCACAGTACTTTCCAAAAACCACAAACTTTTCCATTTTTCAAGATAAATAATTGAATAAATACATATTAAATAATTGCATATATTACACACAAATTGCTATGTTATTTAATACAACTTTCTTTTAATAAATTATGCTAACTGGAAGCGATCTCCTTGCAAAAGTTAAAGAACTTGGTGATGTTAGCAAATCTGAACTAGTTCGCGCCTGTGGATATGTTTCTACTAAGAAAAACGGAGGTGAGCGCTTAAACTTTACCGCATTTTATGAAGCACTTTTAGAAGCAAAAGGGGTTAATCTTGGTGACTCTGGAGTTGCAGGAATTGGGAAAGGTGGAAGAAAACTTAGTTACATAGCTACAGTCCAAGGCAACGGAAATCTTCTGATTGGGAAAGCATATACAGCACTTCTTGATTTAAAAGCAGGTGATGAATTCGAAATTAAGCTAGGAAGAAAACAAATCAGATTATTACCTACAGAAGAGTCTTAAAGACCAGAAAAATAAATTGGATATATTATTTTTAATTTTTTATCAATAATTAATTTCTATATTTTTTTTAATTAATAAATTATATTTTGTATTTATTTTTTTGATCAGCAGCTAAACGCATTTCTTTACAAAATTCACCAATATTATAGACAACATCTTTTTCACTTGAACTAGAAATTCGTTTTACAAATGCACTACCAATAATTACTCCATCAGCTCCCCACTCACGAACTTTATTAACATGTTCAGGGGTAGATATTCCAAACCCAACAGCAATTGGATTGCTATTTACATCTTTTAATTTAGCAATAAGATTTTCTACTCTATTTTCCATTCTATTTCTCTCGCCAGTAACACCCGTAACACTTACTAAATAAGTGAAGCCTTTTGTATTATTTGATATTTGTTTCATTCTCTCAAAAGGAGTAGTTGGAGCTACCAATAAAATCAAGTCCATAGAATGGTTACTAACTATTTTTGAAAATTTATAAGCTTCCTCTAAAGGGAGATCAGGAACTATTAGTCCAGAAACTCCAGCATTAGATGCCATCTCACAAAAATTTTCAAAGCCAAAACACAATAATGGATTTAAGTAAGAAAAAAGGATGATGGGAATATTTAATTTACCTTTTAAAGACTCTAAGAGTTTAATTACTTTTCTAGGGTTAGTACCTGAACTTAAGGCGCGAGAGGCTGCCACTTGAATAACAGGTCCGTCAGCAAGTGGATCACTGTAAGGGATACCTAATTCAATAAGGTCAGCTCCATTTTCTTGTAACTTTAATAATATCTCAGAAGTTTTTTCAAGATTGGGATCCCCAGCCATTATAAAAGGCATCAAAGCTAATTTTTTATTATTTTTTAACTCACAGAACTTCACATCTACTTTAGACAAAGATTCATTTTCAGTAATTTGCATTTTGTTATTTTTCATAATTTTTGGATTTTTTCTATGAAAAATTTATGGATTTTTCTCTAAATCTTCCATTAGTTTTTGCTGCTCTTCCTTTGATAATGCATTGAATTTGGTTTCTAGTTTATCATTAACAACTTTTTCATACTCTTTTCTATAACGCTTTCTTTGTTCCATAAACGTCATTTTTCCATTTACAACTCTATAAACATAAGATGTAACCCAAGTAATCACAATCAAAATCAAGATGCAACTTGAGAGAGTAGTAGCTGTAAAATTGTCTAAACCAATTTGCGGTGCAAATTTATAACTAATTAATCCTATAAATGAAATAAATAAACCTATTTGTATAACTTTACCTTTAGTCAATTAATTACCCTTTACCACTTCCTTTTAGTCTGAGATTTAAAAATGGAGAAAATAATATTAAGCCTGGAAAGAAAAGAAATACTAGGCCATAAATTCCTAATCTTTCAAATTTGCCCATAATATTCCATCTATTATTCATCCAGTAAAATAGAAATAATGGAATAACTAATAAATAGATAGAAATAATTCCAATATAAGCAATTAAAGTAGCGAATGAATTATTAAAAAAACTTTCCATTTTGATTTATGGTTGGTTAGTTAAAACATAACAACTATTGGAAGTTATCGTCAGAACTAAAAAAAATAATAAAATAATGGGAGTGGGGGGACTTGAACCCCCACGAGCTAAATCGCTCGACGGATTTTAAGTCCGGCGCGTCTACCAATTCCGCCACACTCCCAAGAGGAATTTGCGCTTTTTCATCGTAGCTGAAAGCAACCCATTTAACCAAGAAAAATTGGAATATTTACACTTTTAATTGTCAGATGAAATCTAATTTTTTAATTTACTATCCCATCTACATGCCATTGTAAAGTTTCGCCTGCATGAAATGGTTTTATTTGTCCGACAATATTTTTTTCTTCAACAACATCAATAAATTCTTTAATTTTATTAGGTCTGGACACTAACTTTAATTTTTCTTTATTTGGGGAAACATTATAAAAATTAGGGCCATTTAAACTTGCAAATTTTTCAAAATTATCTAGAGCATCTTCCTCTTCGAATACTGTTAAATAGCTTTCTATTGCTACTGGCGAATTAAAAATGCCAGCACATCCACAAAAAGCCTTCCACTTTCTAAGGTGTGGAGCAGAGTCAGTTCCCAAGAAAAAACATTTTTTTCCACTTGTTGCGGCTTTCCTTAAAGAGAGTCTATTATTTTCCCTCTTAGCAACTGGTAAGCAATAAAAATCACTATTTAAGCCTCCAAAAAACATTGCATTTCTATTTATATGCAAATGATGTGGAGTGATAGTAGCTCCAATATTATTTTCTTGAACAAAATCCACTGCATAAGATGTTGTTATATGTTCTAAAACGATTTTTAATTTTGGAAATCTTTTAGTTATTTGAGAGAGTTCTTTATCTATAAAAACTTCTTCTCTATCGAATATATCTACTTCAGAATTAGTCACTTCACCGTGAATTAAAAGAGGCATTCCATTCTCTTGCATTGATTCGAAAATTTTATATAGATTATCTATTTTCTTTACTCCATGACTAGAGTTTGTTGTAGCATTAGCAGGGTATAATTTTGCTGCAAAAAAAATATTATTCTTGAAACCATTTATTAGTTCGTCTTTATCAGTCTCATCCGTAAGGTACATTGTCATTAGTGGTTCAAACTTAGAACTTTCTGGTAAAGCTTCAACAATTGATTTTTTGTAAGAGATAGCTCTTTCAACAGATGTAATGGGAGTTTTAGTATTTGGCATAACGATAGCTCTTCCAAAAAATTCGGAAGTATAATGAATAATATTTTTTAATACAAGACCTTCTCTTAAATGTAAATGCCAATCATCAGGTTTTATTATGGTTAAAGTCTTCAAAATTTTTTCTATTTAATCAATTTTAACAGCAAATTAAAATTGACAATAATTTATAGATATTCGAGGATAGTTATTAACCAATTATAAAAATTTTTATTATCTAAATAAAGTCCTAAATATGAGTGATTTTTTATTTCCAATAATAGAAATAGTTTGTGGAGTAGTTTTACTTTTTGCAGGAGGAGAGTTATTTATTCAAGGAGCCATATTTCTATCTTTAATTTTAGGAATACCTCAAATAGTAATTGGATTAACAGTTGTTTCTCTTGGAACGAGCTCTCCTGAGTTGTTGGTAAGTTTAAGTTCAATTTTTAAAGGCAGTGATTCGCTTGCAGCAAGCAATGTAATTGGAAGCAATATTTTCAATGTTCTTGTTGTTTTGGGTATAAGCTCATTGATAACACCTCTTAAGGTAAAAAGCAGAATAGTCAGAAGAGATGTTCCTTTATTAATGGCTATATCTTGTGGTGTTTGGGCTATGTCATCAACAGGCTTATTAACATTGCAGGCAGGGGTCTTTCTAATATTTTGTTTAATCTTAAATACAATATGGGAAATCAATACCATCAATGAAAAAGGAGAAGAGACAAAAGATGCTGAACCAGAAATAAAAGAATTTAAAGACAACCCTAAAGGGACGATTAACATTTTACTAAAGTTAATATTAGGAATATTTCTTTTAAGCTTTGGTTCAAATATTTTAGTAAATGGTTCTCAAACGCTTGCTACTCTTTTGGGGGTAAATGAAATTGTTATTGGTTTAACAATAGTCGCCACCGGAACATCTTTACCAGAATTAGTGACTTCAATAATTGCTGCATTTAAAGGCAAAACAGATCTTGCGATTGGTAATGTAATAGGAAGTAATTTGCTCAATCAACTTCTAATTCTTGGAAGTTGTACTATTTTCTCAGGATTTAAAGGTTTAGTAATTGAACAAAGTCTAATAAAAGTTGACTTACCTTTTATGGTTTTAACTACATTTGCATGCTTACCAATTTTCTGGAGCAAAGGAAAAATTACTAGAATTGAAGGATTTATTTTGATTAATTTTTATATTTTTTACATTCTTGATAAGATACTATTTTTGAATGATTTTAATTATATCTCTGAATTAAGGGTAGGTTTATTTATTTACTTTTCATTACTTATAGTAATTCTATTTGCTCAAGAAAAATTAAAATTTTCCAATTCATAATTTTAGCCATACATAGTCACAAACTCTTCTGAGATAGTTGGGTGCAAAGCCATAGTAATATCAAAGTCTTTTTTTGTTATCCCCGCATTTAATGAAATTGATACCATTTGAATAATCTCAGATGATGTTTCTCCAAACATATGACATCCCAGGACTTTATCAGTTAACTTATGAACTACAATCTTCAACATACATTTTGATTTATTCTCTTTAAAAGTATTAGACATAGGAGTAAATTTGCATTTGAAAATTTTTATATTTTTTTCAGAGTGAATCTCAATAGCTTTTTTCTCACTTAGGCCAACTGTTGAAATTTCTGGAATAGTGAAAACCGCCTTAGGGATATTTTCATAATTTACTTTTCTTTTTTGGTCATTAAAAAAATTATCCGAAAAAACTCTCCCTTGTTCTATTGCTACTGGAGTTAAGTTTGGTTTATTTATAATATCGCCAACTGCAAAAATATTTGCGTTGCTCGTTTGATTAAGTTCATCAACATCTAAATATTGGCCATCCATCTTTAGATTTAAAAAATCTAAATTTAAAGGCAAAAGATTTGGTTCTCTTCCTGTAGCAATAAGGATATTATTAGTTAGGATTTTATCCCCAGAGTCTAAGGTAGATTCCAAATTTCCATTTACTCTATTGATAGACCTTAATTGAGTATTGGAAATTATGTTTATGTCAGAAAACGTAGGTGATTCCTTTAGGCATAAAGAAAGATCCTCATCAAAACCATTAAGTAAATGTTGACCTCTAATTAATTGAATTACTTCAGTACCTAAATTCCTGAAAATAGAAGCAAATTCACAAGCAATATATCCTCCTCCAACTATTAATAATGATTTAGGAAACTTCTCTAGTTCAAAAACATCATCACTAGTCCACGCCAAATCTATCCCCGGGATACTCAATTTTTTTGGTTTACCTCCAACTGAAATAAGAATTTTCTTTGAACTTATTTTATTTTTAGTTTTCTTTGTTTTTGGACAAATAATTTCTACTTCATTTTGAGTTTTAAATCTTCCTAAACCCTCAAAAATAGTTACATTTAATTTATTTAAAGAATTTCTATGTAAATTACTTAATCTGGAAACCTCATCTCTGATATTCTTCAATAAAATATTTGATTCAAAATTAATATTTTCATTTTTTAACCCATATCCTTCAGAAGAATCCATATTCTTTTTACTTTTAGCTGCGTAAACCATCAATTTTTTAGGAACACATCCCCTTATTACACAAGTTCCTCCTATTTGATTTACTTCTATGATTGCAACTTTTGCGCCATAATTAGCCGCACGTTTAGCCGCCGCGAGTCCTCCAGATCCAGCGCCAACTACAATTAAATCAAATTCAAATTCCAAGACTTTTTTTAATCAATTATTATAACGTTAGTTTATAGCTTCAATTCAAATAATGAATGGGATTTTGACATGGGATAATTTAAATAAGTATGAAGTTGAAGATCTTGACAGAGTCAATGGTATAAATAACTCCTATGCAAATTTAAGATTATTTGGACATACTGAAAATGATGTGCTAATTACCCTCTATAGGGATAGGCATTCTTGGTGTCCTTATTGTCAGAAAATATGGTTATGGCTTGAATATAAGAGAATTCCATATAGAGTCAAAAAAATAAATATGTTTTGCTACGGCCAAAAAGAAAGTTGGTTCCTCGATAAAGTCAGATCGGGTAAATTACCTGCAATTGAATTTCAAGGGCAAGTCATAACTGAAAGCGACAATATTATAGCTTTTTTAGAAAATAAATTTGGGGCACTTGGATCTTTTATAACATCTAGTAACCTTATAAAGATTAGAGAATTAGAAAGAGAAATTTTCAGATCTTGGTGTAATTGGCTCTGCCGAGAAAGTTTTAATTTTATAGATAACTCTTTTAGAAAAAAAAGATTTAAAGAATCCATTTCTAAATTCGATGAAATCTTAAGTAAGACAAAATTAGGGTTTGTTGATCCATCAGTATCTAATACTGGAGATATTGAACCTGGTGTTGGAGATATAATTTTTATTCCCTATATGGAAAGAATGAATGCATCACTTATATATTACAAAGGGTTTAATTTAAGATCTAATTACCGTCATGTAGATAACTGGCTTACCCTTTTTGAAGGGACAAGTGCATATAGAGGAACTCAGGGAGATTTTCATACTCACTCTCATGATTTACCGCCACAAATGGGTGGATGTTATACAGAAATCAATGAACAGCAGATTACTTTCTCTAAGTTAATTGATACGGGAAAGGGTTTTGGTAATTATGAATTAAATAAAAATTATGATTCAAAATATTTCGCCAAAATTGCTCTTAAAAGAGTAATAAAGCATAAGGACAATTTACTAAAAGTAAACCCATATAATAGAGAAACCTTTGATGAATCTTTGAGATCAGCTTTGACACATATGGTCACAGGTGAAGTTCGAGTACCTGAGACAATTTCAGGAAAATCTCTTAAGTACTTAAAAAATAGAATCTCAGTTCCAAGAGATATGCCTATTATTTCCGCAAGATTATTAAGACAATCATTAAATAAAATTGAATTACTAAGTGATAACAATAATATAGATAAGTTACCGCTCAATCATAGATATGATCAAGATCCTAAAAATTTCATTTCTAATTAACTATGTATTCTTTCTTGAATCTATTTGAAGTAAATCTCTTATTTTCTGAACTTGACTTGCAATATTAGGATCAATAGACAATTTTTTTTCAACCTGTTCTATAGCATACATAACTGTTGTGTGGTCTTTGCCCCCAAATTCATCTCCAATTCTTGGTAGGCTTAGATCGGTTCCATGTCGCATAAGATACATACCTATTTGTCTAGCTTGACTTACTGGTTTTCTCCTACTTGAGCTAATTAATTCATCAGTAGAAACTTTAAAGAAATCTGACACTTTGTTAATGACTTGTTTTGGAGTAACAACTACTCCAACACTATTCGGATCAAGCATTGGAGCAATTGATTGAACAGTCATTGGTAAGCCTGTTATGGACGCAAATGCAACAGCTCTAGTAAATGCCCCCTCCAATTCTCGAATATTTGAAGTGAATCTTCCTGCTATAAATTGGATTAAATCTCTTGGTAGACTCATTCTCTCTAGTTCTGCTTTTTTTTGTAGGATGGCAGTCCTCGTTTCAAGATCGGGGGGCTGAATATCTGCAGTCATGCCCATTGAAAATCTAGAAATTAATCTCTCTTGAATTCCAGATAATTGATTAGGGGGCCTATCACTTGCAATAACTATTTGACTTCCTGATTCATGAAGGGCATTGAAAGTATGAAAAAATTCTTCTTGTGTATACTCCTTACCTTCTAAGAACTGTATATCGTCTATTAAAATTAAATCTACATTTCTATATTTATCTCTTATAGCTGTCATTCCATCTCTCCTGATGCCACTAATAACATCGTTAGTAAAAGTCTCTGTAGATACATATTTGACTTTTGCTTCTGGATCTATTTCTACTCGATAATGACCTATTGCTTGCATTAAATGAGTTTTACCAAGACCTACACCGCCACATATAAATAATGGATTGAATTCTCTCCCGGGAGATTCCGCAACTGCTAAAGCTGCAGCATGAGCTAACCTACTATTTGGACCTACAACAAATCTTTTAAAGACGTAACGCAAATTTAAACCGTTTGGATTTCTGGATCTATTTTTTGAAGTAATATCTTGGCTATTATTAGCAAATGATTTTGTTTTATGATTAAGGTTCTGTTCATCTAGGTTATCTTTTTTTATTAAATCGCTACTTACATTTGTTTCAGATTTAAAAACAACTTTAACATCATGGCCGCAAATTTCTTTTGCAGCTTTTTCAATAGTTTCACAATAATTCTTTCTTAACCAATCACTGGAAAATGTATTTGGAGCTATTAAAGTCAATAAGCCATTCTCAAAACAATTAAACTTAGCAGGCCTTATCCATGTCTCAAATGAAGGCTTACTTAAAGTTTTTTGGAGTGATTGTTGAACTTCCGTCCAAATAGGATTAATTGCTTGCAAAATTTTATTCTATAGATTATTAATCTAGTTGGAATTTAATAATTGGCCATTATCAAATCATAAGATCACGACAAATTTAAAAATATTTAACAATGCATAATCTAACTTTATAAAAAAAATTTTTATATTTTTAATAGGCATATAATAAATTTGAATCATTCAAAAGCATTGGACAAAGCTCTACTAATTATCATGGCAAAATGGCATGCTTTTGGAAGATGCAAAACCAGATTATCAAAAGATATAGGCAAAAGTAATTCTGCAAAAGTTCAAAGTGTGATGACAAAACACACTATTTCAGTCGCAAAATCTCTCCAAAAAAATAAAATAATTGATATTTCTTTAGCTATTTCTGGTTTAGGGCTAAGAAATTGTAAAAGATGGTCTAATGAATTAGGTATCAAAAAATATAATTTGCAGGGGAAAGGCTGCTTGGGAGAAAAAATGAAACGGCAAATAATTATTAACAAAAAATTTTGCATTCAAAATAAGATCAAAAATATTATTTTTATTGGTACTGACCTTCCAGATCTATGCCATCAAGATTTACTGCATACTCTAAAAGAGCTAAATCAAAATGATCTTATTTTGGGGCCATCAAATGATGGAGGATATTGGCTTATTGGTTTATCTGAAAAAATAATTTTAAAGCATACATATTTACCTTTTATCAATATTAAGTGGGGGAATGAATATGTTCTTCAAAATACAATAGATAACTTTACTAATAAAAAATTAAAATATAAGTTTTTGCATAAAAAAATAGATGTAGATACAATCATTGATATTGAAAATAGAAAGTAATCACATTGTGTAAGATCTCAATCATCATTCCAACTATCAATGAAGCAAATAATTTACCATTATTGCTTTCAGATTTATCAATCATTCAGAAGGAAGGAGAAATTATTGTTGTTGACTGTGGTAGTGATGATAAAACTATTGATATAGCAAATATTTACGGAGCAAAAGTATATAAAGCCAAAGAAAGGAATCGAGGTTTACAATTAGATATGGGTGCTAACAACTCAAAAGGAGAATGGCTCATATTTTTGCATGCAGATACAAGATTAACTAATGATTGGTTTAGAAAGATAAATTCAATTTTAAATGGAGACAAAGATTATATTTTCTATTTTAAATTTAAAATTAATAATAAAAAAATAATTTATAGAGTCCTGGAGATTCTTGTAAATTTTAGAAGTCAATATTTTAAAAAACCGTATGGTGATCAAGGTTTAATAATTCATAGAAATACTTATTTTAAAAATGATGGTTTTAGAAAAATACCTTTAATGGAAGACGTAGATTTTTTAAGGAGATTAAACAAAAAAAAAGATTTAAAACAATTAAATTTACCTATTTTTATAAGTTCAAGGAAATGGGAAAGAACTAATATTTTTCTCCAAGCAATTAAAAACTGGCACTTTAGAAGAAGATGGTTAAAAGGCGAATCGACAAAATCTATATATTCTGAATACTACAAAAAATGATTAATTTGCATACCAAAAAGCACATTTAGAGCCTCTTGGTTCTAAAGTCCAACCTTGTCTTTTGTAAAAAGCAACCACCTCCGCATCAGCGAAAAGGGTAACTTTAGAAATACCAATATTTTTTAATTCTTTAAGAATATATTTCATTAACTCTTTCCCCAATCCTAGTCCTTGATAGACAGGATTAACAGCAACATCCCAAACTGTTGCTTCCAGAATTCCATCGCCAGTACATCTAGCGAATCCTACAAGCCTTGGAAACTTATCATCATGACGCCATAGCCCAACAACCAAAATACTAAAATCCAAAGCTCTTTTAACTCTCCTTATGGGCCTTCTGCTCCAACCAACACTTTGCAAAAGTTGATCAAGCTCTATTAGATCTAACTCTTTATTTTTACTGCATACAAATATTTCTTCTTTATTTTTTTGTGTGAATTCATAGGAATTTAGACCATAGATGTCTTTCAGCTCATTTCTAGATAAACTGCTTGATTTTTTTATTGATGAACCTTGGTTTCTAAAAATCATTAAAAATTAGCTAATCCTTTTTGTTGAAGTTCAGAGAGCTGAAAATATAAACCTTTTTTCAGTCTCAATTCACTATGTGATCCTTCTTCAACTAATGATCCTCCTTTTAAGACTAAAATCTTATCAGAGCTTTCAATAGTAGCTAATCTATGAGCTATTACTAATGCTGTTCTTTTTGAAAGAATCCTCTCAAGATCTTTCTGCAAAGTAGCTTCTGTAGACGGATCCATAAAAGCTGTTGCTTCGTCCATTATTAAAACAACAGGATTTCTAATCGCTACTCGAGCTACAGAAAGAAGTTGCCTCTCTCCAGAGGAAAGATTCCCCCCTCTTTCTCTTAGTAAGGTGTTCAAACCTTCTGGTAATTTTTTTAACAAATTATCTAACCCCAATTCGTTACAAAGATTTTCTAATTCAATATTGTCTACATTCGAATTTAGTTTTAAATTATCTGCGACATTTCCACTAAAGATAAAGGTATCTTGCAAAACTACTCCCAACATATTTCTAAGAGTTGCAATAGGAATATCTTTGATATTTATATCGTCGATTAAAATTTGGCCTGATTGAGGTTCATATAATCTACATAACAGTCTTATTATGGTCGACTTACCTGATCCAGTTGGCCCTACAAAAGCCACATGCTCTCCTGGATTGATCTTAAAAGATAAATTCTTTATGATATATTCTCCTTCGTTGTAGAAAAAACTAACATTCTTAAACTCAATTTTGCCCTTAAATTTTTTAATTACATTTTTAGCACTTTCTAAAAAATGTTTTGCGGAATTAGAGTCCTTAATCTGTATTTCTTCATCCAATAATTCGTTTATTCTTTCAACAGCTGTTAACCCTCCTTGTATTTGAGTAAATCTTTCTGCAAGCTGCCTTAAAGGCTCAAAAAGTCTTTGGGAATATAAAATAAAGGTTGTTAATGTTCCTAAACCAATATTTCCAGAAGTAACAAGATATCCTCCAACTGCCAAAACCAAGGAAACTGCGGCGAGAGAAATCCATTCTATAAATGCCGAAATACTACTATCATAAAATATTGTTCCATTAACTGCTTTTTTATAAGCAATTCCAGTTTTGGAAAATTTCTTGCTATTAAAAGCCTCTCTTCTGAACATCTGAACGACTTCTAAACCTTGCAGATTCTCTTGAAAATCAGAGTTGAGTTGAGACAATTCTTCCCTCACTTGATAATTGGCTCTTCTATAACGTTTTTGAAGCCAAATAATAAAATATGAAACTGGGATTTGAGTCAAAAGTAATAAAATGGCAAGTCCTCGATCAATTGATAACATTGTCAAAGAAATTACTATCAGACTGACGAAGTCTGCAATGACTCCAACCGCCCCACTACCAAAAACCTCGGCTAAAGCATCAACATCATTTGTTAATCTCGTTAATAATTTACCTACAGGCATTTTATCGTGATACCTAAGAGATAAGGATATTGAATGATCAAAAAGTTCTCTTCTTATTCTCGCTGTCAAACGTTGTCCAACTGCTTGGATATTGTAAGTTTGGTATCCCTGCAAAACTAATCTGAATAATACAGTTATAAATAAAGTTAGGATTATGGCATTTATTGACTGCCCAAAGAAAGTTTTACTTAGCCAAACATCTGTAGTTTCGTTCTTTAGAATAGTAATTGCTTGACCAACTAATAATGGTTGAATAGCTCCAGAGAAAGAAACAGGTAACAAAACTATCAAGATTAGATAGATTGTTTTTTTATCTTTAGTTAAATATTTACCTAACTTTTTAATCCTTCTGAAATCTTTAAAAAACATTTAGCTAATCTTCTATAATCCATTGGTTGATTCTATTGATAAAATAGTATCTCTGAGATAATTATCATCTAACCTCATAGATAAAGGATTTCCAATTAGTCTTGCAGTTGAGTAAAAAAGATCATCTATTTTAATTAACCCATTTTCTTTAAGAGTCTTTCCGGTTGCAACCAAATCAACTATTGCCTCTGCCATACCTGTAATAGGTCCAAGCTCTACTGATCCTGTCAAATGAACTATTTCTACAGGAATATTTAATTCTTCAAAATAAGATCTTGCTGTTTTTATAAATTTACTTGCTACTTTACAATTTGCTGGGAGATCAGTTGGTTTTGAATAATTGCTATTTTTCTTAACCGCCAACGACATATGACAACCACCAAATCCTAAATCTAATAACTTTGCAACTTTTAATTCAGATTCTCGTAAAACATCGTCCCCAACAATACCCAAATCAGCCTGACCATAACTTACATAAACAGGAACATCTCCATTTCTCACTAATAAAGCTTTAGCTCGTTTGCAATTTGATTCAAAGGTTAATGATCTATTATTTTCGTCCAACGCGGCAGAGAAATCTAACCCTGCTCTTTTAAAAGTTGAAATTGAATCTTTTAACAGAGCTCCTTTTGGTAAAGCTATAGTAAACATAGATCAATTTCTTACAAGGATTCTTCATTCTAAATTAACAATGGAATTTAATAAAGCTCGCAATATAATCGGACTTAGAGTTTTAAATGATAACGTCATTTGGCTGTTGATAAAAGATAAATCTGTTGTTGTTGTAGATCCATCTGTTCACGAACCAGTAATTAGATATTTAGATGAAAACAATTTTCACTTAAAAGCTATTTTTCAAACTCATCATCATTCAGACCACATTGGAGGGACGAAGTCCCTTATCGAAAGATGGCCAAATGTAAAGGTGATTGCTTCCTCCAAAGAAAGAAAGCGAATACCTTTTCAAAATGTATCTGTAGAGGATGGAGAAACTTTGAATATCTTAGGTGAAGAAGTAAAAATAATTGAAGTATTAGGACATACAAACTCACATATTGCCTTCTTTTTGAGAGGGAAAAATCCTGTTCTTTTTATTGGTGATACATTATTTTCTGGAGGCTGTGGAAGAATTTTTGAAGGAACTTATCAACAAATGTATTCTTCACTAGAAAGAATTAAATCTTTACCAAAAAATACCCTAATTTATTGTGCGCATGAATATACTAAGGCAAATATACTGTGGGCATTGAATCTCAAGCCTAAAGATCAAAATATAAAAAATAAACTTTCGGAAGTTGAAAAAAAACTTTCTCTTAATGAATTGACAATTCCATTTTTACTTGATGAAGAGATGAAAATAAACCTTTTTTTAAGAGCAAAGAATTTGGAAGAATTTTCCTTTTTAAGAGCAAATAAAGATTTATGGGTTTAAATAGATAGGTATCTTCTTAAACAAATGTCACCCAAACAAGTTATTAAAACATCAAATGCTCCAGATCCAGTCGGGCCTTATAATCAAGCAATAAAAGCTGGGGATTTTATCTATTGTTCCGGTCAGATTGCTATAGATCCTGCTTTAAATGAAATAACATGTTTAGGTAATATAGAGAAGGAAACTATTCAAGTTTTAAAAAATCTCGCCGCAGTTCTTAAAGCTGGTGGAGCCAAAATAGAAGATGTAATAAAAACAACTATTTACTTAACCGACTTAGGTAATTTTCAAATTGTAAATAAAATATATAGTGAATTTTTTAATAAAGAAAATCCTCCAGCAAGGGCCTGTGTGGAAGTTTCATCTCTACCAAAAGGGGTTTTAGTTGAGATAGATTGCGTCGCATTTCTAGATTAATTTCTAATTATTGAGAAATTTGAAATATGAGCCAATTGTGCACCATAGTTATGTAGATTAATAGTTGATAATTCATCTTTGATCTATGTCAGCAGCGAAGCTTAATATAGATGAACTAGAAGCGGGTTATCCTTTATTTTGCAAAGCTCTTAGACTACTAATTTTAAAAGGTAACTCAGTTAAAGATATAGAAAAGACAGTTTGTTGGAGTCATCTTGAGACTTTAAACAGATGTCTACCAGGTAGATATAAAGCCCCCACTTATTTAATGGCTTTAATCAAAAGAGATATTGCAAAGCCAAATAATTATTAAAAAGTACTAATGTGCAGAATAGAATTTATCAATATCCTTTGAAAAGTCTTTTTCCTTGTCTGAGATTTCTTTATTATCTAAAAATATTGAAAGACTTACAAAGTTCTTACCGAAGCTGATATTTGGATAGATATCCCTTTCTTTACATAATTTCTCAATTTCCCCCATGAATTTACTAATTTTTGAGTATTGATCAAATTCAAATCTTTTTTCAATCCTCAAAGGTGATTCTCTTTCTTTCCACATTACATTCTTTATTCAATATTAATAACACTATACCTTCAACAAAGTTTCTCAATAAACTTTTGAAGATAAAATTTTTAGTCGCTCTCCCAATAATCAATAATACCGCCAATTGTTAAATCGGTTTGAACTTCTGGATTAGGGCATGCAAATCTAGCAGCAGTACCACTAGAAGTAAAAACCCAGTTACCTTCTCTAGCTCCAACAGGATCAACGGCAACTAATTTCTTTCCTTTATTATTTTCTAAAACTCGTAAATTCATATAACCTAAGCCAGCGACTCTTTGAGTACATACCATTCTTCCTAATACCTTCATAATTTCCACAATTTATATCCTCCTTTTTATGACTTATCAGGATCCCAATGATCAATAATTCCAACAATCGTTAAATCGCTTGGATAAGATTTACTTCCCGCAGCTTCTCTGGCAGCAGAACTTCCAACACAAATAACCCAATCTCCTGGCTTACAGCCAACAGCATCAACTGCAACTTTATTAGAGGAACCATCTAATACAACCTGCAGATGTTTATGTTCAAAACCAGGAATCCTATTGGTAGAAACAAGTGGTTTTACAACCTTGCAAATTAACATACTTAGTGAGCCTCCTCTGTTTTTTTATCTAAAGACATTCCAATAATTTGGGCGGAATGAATGTTGTCCCTGTCTCTAATAGTAGAGCAAGTATGTAACAAACCTTGTTCAACTAAATTTTTATATCTAATTGATATCGCATTATTAACTCTTTCACAATCATTAATTGCCCTCTCTTTTGCGCCGGGTACTTTTCCAGAGTAATCAAATCTTATTACTACCGGAATAGGCAGATCTTGAGAAACATTTAATCCAGAAAAAATCTTCACTCCTACATCTAAATCTGGAGCCCCTTCTTCGACTGTATCTAAATGAGCAAAATAAGTTAAATTTCTGAGATGCACTTCTTTGAAACCTATACCTACTCCAATAAACCTCTCTGCATGTCCAATATCTTCATAAGAACCATTATGAAAACTCTTAACATAATCAATTTGAGAAATATTATTGATAATTAATTTATACGTAAATTTTTCAAGTCCACTGAGTTTATCTTTTGAAGATTGCTTAGAAATTATCTGACAAATTTCTCTTTCCGCATCCTCTTTTGAAAAATTTATTGTTGAATTATAAATTTCTAATGTAGAAATAGTTTTTTCTAAATCTATACCGCCATCGCTAGTTGATAAATGTATTTTCAATGAATCAGTATCTGTATCAAGTCCAATTAACATTAAATCCACAGAAGCTCCGCAGCAAAAGCTATTCTCTACAGCCTCTTTGAAAGCATATAATTTATTTCTACCTTCTGCTGCAGCTAACTCGTCATTACTCCCATGAGCTGCGCATCCCTGATGCAAAGGGTCTACGGAACTAAAATGATAAGTTACAACTTTTAAGTACCTGGTATCTTTATGAGCTTCATTAGGAACACTCTCTCTATATCTTTTATGTTCAGTTTTTACCCATCGATTAACAGTATTTTCAATATCAAACATTGCTCCAGCATGGGATCTTCTTCTTACGGAACTAAAAGGTATTCTCATTACATAAGCAACTGAATGAGCTAATCTTCCATCTGAACAAGGAGTTATATCAAGTAAATGTATTCCACAATCTAAGAGAAATTTTTCAAAATCTTCCGCATCCCTACTTCCAGCAGCACCTTCAAGTGGATCATTGTTAAAAAAATTGTCACTAAGTTTATCATGCTGTTTAAAAGCACACCATGCATATAGAGCTCTCATATCAAGAGGTTTAACCCAAGATTTGTCTAATACATGGAAGGGTAAATCTATTCCTAAATTTTTTCTTGATATTTTTTGAGCCTTATTAATAAAATCTTCGTGATGTTGAATTCGAGCAATTTCCTTGAGAGTTGGAACAATTTCGTCAAAATCACTTTTTATTTTGCTTTCATACCTAAATAGATTTTCATTTTGGATATTATTGGTTAATTTATGAGACTTTCCAGAATTTCGGAAATTATTTGATTCTTTAGTTTGTATATGGATATTTTCAGTAAAAGTTTTCATTGGAGCGGTTGGCCCCAATGTGAAGTTCTTGGCTTTAGCCAGTCCTCTTAAAGGCATTATTTACTTAACCTCTTGCACCACCTGAAAAGGTAACAAGTTGTCCTTCACGAGTATTACCACTTGATCCAGTTATCAAGAAATCTGGCTCTTTCATTTCATCATTCCTTTTTATATCCATCACTGGCATTGCACTCGTCATGCCTGGTCTTGTAGGATTTCTTTTTCTTGCTGAAGCTCCTTCAGTACCTGTTACCCTGTTTCCTCTTGCCCAATCATCCCCTGTTATCTTCAACCCAGCAGATTGACCCTCGCCAGTAATTCTGGATTGTGCTCTCTCTTTTGAAGAATCAAATTCCTTTAAATCTTTTTTTGGGGTAAGCCGGGAATTTTTGTTTTTATCAAACCTAAATTGTTCTGTCCCTGTTACTGTGTCGTTAGCCATATCGAATGGGCCTGTAATCTTTGAGCCATTTTCATACTCATTGCCTGTTACACCATCTCTTTTTTTATCAGAATATTTATCTCTTGAGGGAGAATTTACAGAAAATTCTTCCCATGAGCTTGAATTTTTTCTTTCACTATTGGCGTAATTTTTTTCAGATGAATGATTGGAACAATTATTGCCTAACTGATCTCCTCCAACATAAGGGGTGCCTGTTGGATTTAGACACGCACCTTTGCCTGCTCCAGTCATACTTCCTCCGATACCCGGTTGTATACCAGTAAGACGTGCATTTGAGCTACCTCCTAAATATATCTTTCCTTTATCTTTTAATTCAGTTATTAATTCAGAATTACAATTTTCCTCAACTTGATCTAATCCAGCATATGGTGTCCCAGTTACATTTTTGCAAGTTCCAGGTTCATCGCCAGTAACTTTCTCAGATCTTCCAGTTAAGGTGCCACTAATCTCATTAGCGTTATTTGAGAGACTAACTCCAACCTTCATTGCCTCAGCTTTTGGTTTGGATTTACAGAATGACTCGTATTGTTGGGAACCAATATATTCATCGCCAGTGACATTTTTACAGCTTCCTGGTTCATTACCAGTAACGTACTCAGACCTACCTACTCCTGTACCAGTTAATGCATTGCCGTTTAATGTATTGTATTTCCCAACTTTTTCATGAGATCTCCCTTTAGGATTAGTTTCTGAACCAAGATATTGATCGCCTGTTAATTGATGACCAGATCCTGACTCATCTCCAGTTACAAGTGCAGATCTCCCAGGTAAAGACCCAGATACTTTTAATCCCTCAGCTGTACTACTATGTTTAACCTTTGAAGGATTTTTGGGAACTTCCCCACAATATTCTTTTGACTGATTTGCAGAACTATATTCAGTACCAGTTACATTTTTGCAAGTTCCAGGTTCATCGCCAGTAACCTTCTCAGATCTTCCAACCTCATTACCTGTGACTTTATTTCCAGCTGATGTTGAAGTTACTGAGGATCTAGTTGGCTGTTTATATTCAGGTTGATTTTGGCAAAATTGATTAAGTACTTCGGATCCCAAATATTGTGTGCCTGTGACGCTTCTACATGTACTAGCTTCATTACCAGTAGTTTTTAACGATCTATTAGCCTGTGTTCCAGTTACTGTTTGCCCAGAATTAGTTTCACTTTTACCAACTTTCCAACTTGCATCAGCAATATTCATTTTTGATCCATTTTTATTTGGACCACATGGTCTACATTTACCATTTCCTTTTTTTGAGGTTGCTCCAGTTTTACTTCTTAATTCTCTTACTCTTTGAGATATTTCTCTGCTTGATAAATCTGGATCTCCTCTTCTAGCCAAAGATGCTGCACTATTATTTTGTTTAGAAGCTGATTTGCCATGTTTAGATTGTGCTTCTCTTCTTGCCAAAACAATATCTCTGCTTGTATTGGTGATAGGTTTTCTTTTTTGAGCTACCCTTCTTTTAATTTTGGTATTGGGAACTTTATTCTCGGAATTACCAGAATTTGATAAGTCAGGATTTTTATCTGAATTTATTTTAATTTCATTTACTTGGATCTTTTTATTAGCTTCTGTACGAGTTCTGTCAGATGAACTTATGGCTGATTTACCATGAGTTGACATTGCTTTCCTTCTTTCAATTACAAGTTCTTTGCTGGATAAATTTTTAGAAAAGGATTTTTTATTCACTTTTACTGTTGGAATATGTTTTTTCGAAGTGTTTGTACTATTTGTATCAATTGAAGATTTTATCCCAGAAATTTGAATATCATCAGAGGTGCGAACCCTGTCTTTGGTAGTAGAAGAATTGGCAACAGCTTTTTTTCCACTATCACTCATGGCTTTTCTTCTATCTAATGCAATTTCTCTACTAGTTTTCATTGGGATAACTTTCAATTGTGAAACTTTTTAAAAAGACTTTCTCCAAAAAATTAAATTCTTATGGAGAAAGTTATTTACTACGATAAGTAGCTTTAACGTCCTTGGAAAACTACAAAAGCTGTTCCTTGACTTTGAGTGTAAGCATCGTATCCGATGATTCTTACATGATGATCAGGGTATGCTCTATGGCATGCCTCTAATTCGCTTACGATCAAGTTAAGATCTTTTTCCCCAAAGAATGGGAGCTTCCAATAAGACCAATAAGTTTGCATACATCCAGTTGGATGAACATGCTCAATAACTGGACTCCAACCTTGAGCAATTATGTAGGCAATTTGGTCATATATTTCTTCCTGGGTCATCGGTGGTAAAAAACCGAATGTTTCCAGGGTTGCAACTGTTTGATAGTCGCTTACTGTGCTCTGGAAAGGCATAATTAATCAAAATGTGAATGTAATTACTCGTAAAAACGAGATTTTAAGAAGTTTGAGGAGAATAAATCTCCTCAATTTCGAAACTTGAGTTAACCCTGAACATCAAGCTTGTCGACAGTGTCAAACTCGAATTTAATTTCCTTCCAAGTTTCAAGAGCAATAGCTAATTCAGGACTATGCTTAGCAGCTTCCATAAGAATGTCTCTACTCTCTTTTTCGATTTCGCGACCAGCATTACGGGCTTTTACACAAGCTTCTAAAGCAACTCTGTTAGCTGCAGCTCCAGCAGCTGAACCCCATGGATGACCATGTGTTCCTCCACCGAATTGAAGACAGGAATCATCCCCAAAGATCGCTAAAAGTGCCGGCATATGCCAAACATGGATACCACCTGATGCGACTGCGAATACTCCAGGCATTGAACCCCAATCTTGATCAAAGAAGTTACCTCTTGATCTATCTTCAGGAACAAATGACTCTCTTAAGTTGTCAATATAACCAAGAGTTGTTTGACGATCACCTTCTAGTTTTCCAACAACGGTTCCAGTATGTAATTGGTCTCCGCCGGATAGTCTCAAACATTTTGCAAGAACTCTGAAGTGAATACCATGTTTTGGATGTCTATCAATAACAGCATGCATAGCTCTGTGAATATGCAGAAGCATGCCATTTTTACGACACCAATTAGCTAATCCAGTATTTGCAGTAAAACCACCAGTTATATAATCATGCATGATGATTGGCATATCTAGCTCTTTTGCAAATTCAGCTCTTTCATAAAGTTCTTCAGGAGTGTTAGCAGTACAATTAAGGTAGTGACCTTTAACTTCTCCAGTTTCTCGCTGAGCAAGTTTAACTGCTTCTGCAACAAACTCAAATCTTTCTCTCCAACGTTGGAATGGTTGAGAATTAATATTCTCATCATCCTTAGTTAAATCAAGACCGCCTCTAAGACATTCATATACAACTCGACCATAGTTTTTACCAGATAATCCTAATTTAGGTTTGATGGTACAACCAAGTAGAGGTCTTCCGTATTTGTTAAGTCGATCTCTTTCAACTACAATTCCGTTTGGTGGACCACCGCAAGTTTTAATGAAAGCAATTGGGAATCTTATATCTTCTAGACGTAAATGTCTTAGAGCTTTAAATCCAAAAACGTTTCCTACTAATGATGTTAATACGTTTGTAATTGAGCCTTCTTCAAAAAGATCTAAAGGATATGCAATAAAAGCATAAAAAGCTTCAGGATCTCCAGGAACGTCTTCTATTCGATAACAACGTCCTTTATAAAATTCTAAGTCTGTAAGTAACTCGGACCAAACTGTTGACCAAGTACCTGTTGAAGATTCTGCGGCAACAGCTGCTGCGACTTCTTCTTTTGGAACACCTTCCTGACCAGTACATTTGAAACAGGCTAGTAAATCGGTGTCTAGGGGTACATATTCTGGAGTCCAGTAGGTATCTCTGTACTCCTTTACCCCTGCATCATACTTCTTACTCATAAGGATAAATTTAGGTCTGTGTAGGGAAAATAATTATTGTGCAAAATTTATAAATCTTGCTTTACTTAATTAGTCCTTTTGACCAAGAAATTCACCGTTACCTAGAGCAGGTTCAACTTCTCTATGAGGACGAGCAATAATGTGAGCTGCAACTAAACCGTCACCAACTCTTTCACAAGCATCAGCACCAGCTCTTACAGCTGCGTTTACTGCACCTGTTTCGCCTCTAACTAATACTGTGACATAACCGCCGCCAACGAATTCACGACCAATAAGGCGAACTTCTGCTGCCTTTGTCATTGCGTCTGCTGCTTCGATTGCAGGTACAAGTCCGCGTGTCTCGATCATGCCGAGTGCGATACCCATTGTTTCTGTAGCCATTGTCTACTAAATACTAAATGTGGAATGTTCATTTCGAAGAATGCTTCATTAGGTACTTATAAGTCAAGCGTTTTCTACAAAATCTCCATTAATGTTTTTTCTATCATTCATAAGTTTAACTTATCACCCTTGGTACTATTGATATGTCAATACTTATGCAAATTGGTTAGTGCATCAAAACATACTGTTGTGTTAAGAAAAAATTTACATTATGTTATTTCCGTACGAGACAGGCCCTGTCTACACAGGTGTGGAATGTTCAACCTTTCCTGTCTCTGTATCAAGCTTTAAAGTAAGATAATATTCTTAATTAATAATTTTTCGTTATTTTGAACCTTCCAGTTCTAACTATTGCGAGTGGCAATCAAATAAAGGTATCTGAAATTTCAGAAATGCTGGATGTTTTGTCTTTAAAGGTTGAGAAGCAACCAGAATTTCTAAATGTCGAAGAAACAGGGGGAACATATTTTGAGAATGCACTACTTAAAGCCAAGGCAGCCTCTCTAGAGACAAAAACTTGGGCATTGGCTGATGATTCGGGTCTTGAAGTAGATGTTTTAGATGGTCGACCAGGAATTTATTCTGCTCGATATGCTGAAAATAATGATGAGAAAATTAAAAAATTAATTAATGAGCTCTCTGATAGTCCTTATAGGAGTGCAAGATTTATAAGTTGTATGGTTTTGTGCGATCCCTCAGGAAACTTAGTTAAAGATACAACAGGAATATGCTGGGGAGAAATTCTTAAAAATCCTAAATACCCAAATGGGGGATTCGAATCTATTTTTTGGGTTAAAGAAGCTAATTGCGTTTACGGTGAACTCTCACAATCACAATTAAATAAATTAGGAAGTAGAGGTAAAGCTGCAAAAATTATGTCACCTTTTTTAAAAAAAGAAATTGGATTAGATTAATAATTTAAATCAGTAATTTGATATTTGTTCAATAGCATTAATTGACGCTGCTGCGGCTTCTTCTACATCTCCTTCTTTCCCAGCGAGAGTTAATCTACCAAAAGCTCCAACCGCTTTAACATCAACAACGGTTATATTAGATGCTTTTTCGGCTTCATTAGCTGCTTTTAAAACATACCCAGCAGGTTCAGTTTCGAGAATAAACATACTCATACCAGCCTGAATCATAGAACCGCTTCTATTTTGTCTATTTATTAAGACTGAATGATCAGGGGTTATAGCGCGAATAATTTCAGTCCAACTTGTAGATGGTTGTGTTCTTTGATTAATCTCGCTCCCAATTGCATCTAAAACTACATCTCCTGAATGTAAAACAGTGCTTTGATCTTTATGGTAGAGGGCAAATGAACCAAATTCTCTTTCAACGATCATTTGGCCTAGCCTTACATTGCTCGCCTTTAGAGCAATATCTGTAACTCTATGAATTGCCATTCCTGGAGAAACTTCCATCCATAAACATGAATCTCCTGGTATGGGAAGAAAACCTCTACTAACAGTTCCCATATAAGCTGCTAATTGGGGCTGCAATGAATCCAAGAAAACATAGGTTCTTAATTCAATTTGGCCAACTTGACTTGCCTGTCTTGAGACTAAAGATTTCTCTGAATCTGTTGTAATAAAACTAGCCCCACCACTCTGAGATTGAATCTCAGAGCCTGTTATGAGAGAACTTTTATTCTTTCGTTTCCCTCTATTTAAGCTAGAAGTTGGTTCCATTCAGGAGACTATAACGGATAATGGTTCATTTTTTCTATTAAATTTACTTGCATGCTTTCCACAAAACGATAACTTCAAGTAAAAGATATGCATTTTTATGGGAACTTCTCAAAAAAAAGAACCAAATGTTTCTAGTCTTGAAAAAGAATTAACTCCTGATCAAACTCTTGGATTAGTTAGTCTAAGCTTGATGCAAAAACTATCTCAGAAAGACCCATCTTTTAGTTGGTTAGAAGAAGATAAAATTGAGAAGGTAAATCTTAAGAACCTTAGAGATAGATTAGAGTTAACGCAATTAGCTATAAATACTGGAGCACCTTTAACCACTTCAGAAGTGACAGCTTTAATTGGCGCAAAGCCAGGGAAATCTAAGTTAGAAAGAGCAGGATTATTAGCAACGAAAATAGCTAGAAATGTGTGGAAGATATCAAAAATAAGTCAAGTAAATTCCTTCTACAGAAATTAAAATGCGCCCTGAAAATTATTTTCATAAATCTCATTTAAGTATTTAAACATTCATATAAGTATTTTAAATGTGTGCATTTTGTAAGAGAACTTATTAATTACTTTCTTTAATTAAAAAGTTTATGCAAGCTTGAATAATAAGCTCTTTCTAAATTTTTAATGAGTAAAGTTGAATTTAATAAGGAAACTGGGCCAAGGGAAGTTTTTTGTGGTTTAACTTCAATAGTCTGGCTTCATAGAAGAATGCCGGATGCATTTTTTCTGGTAGTAGGCTCAAGGACATGTGCTCATTTAATTCAAAGCGCTGCTGGAGTCATGATTTTTGCTGAGCCAAGATTTGGGACGGCTATCCTTGAAGAAAAAGATCTTGCTGGTCTTGCTGACGCTCATGAAGAATTAGATAGAGTAGTTAATGATCTTATTACAAGAAGACCAGAAATAAAAACTCTTTTTCTAGTTGGATCTTGTCCGAGTGAAGTAATCAAACTAGATCTTGCCACTGTCGCAGAAAAATTAAATAAAAGATTTTTAGGTAAAGTAAGATTCGTTAATTACTCTGGCAGTGGGATAGAAACAACTTTTACCCAAGGAGAGGATAGCGCTTTAAAAGCTTTAATTCCATTAATGGAATCATCAAATGAGGAGAAATTATTATTAGCAGGGACTCTTGCAAATAATGTAGAGGATAGGTTTAAAAAGATTTTTAGAAATTTAGGAATTTCAAATGTTGAGAGCTTTCCACCAAGGCAATCCACAGAATTACCAAAGATTGGCAAAAACACAAAAGTTTTACTAACTCAGCCTTATTTAAGTGATACGGTTCGAGATCTTAAACATCGCGGTTGCGAAATAATTTCGGCTCCATTTCCTCTAGGTATCGAAGGAAGTACTAAATGGTTTTTAGCTGCTGCCAAAGCTTTCAAAATTAGTGAACTTAAAGTTCATGAAATTATTTCTCCTTTAATCAATAGAGCAAAACTTGCTCTTAAATCTCATAAGGAAATACTTAAGGGGAAAAGATTATTTCTTCTTCCTGAATCTCAATTGGAAATATCTTTAGCAAGATTTTTGCATAATGAATGCGAAATGGATCTTATAGAAGTAGGGACTCCTTACCTAAATAAGGATTTAATCAAAGAGGAGATTAATTTATTACCTGATAATACAAAAATTGTCGAAGGACAACATGTAGAAAAACAATTAGATCGAGTAAGGGAATCTAATCCAGACTTAGTAGTTTGTGGGATGGGTTTGGCTAACCCACTTGAGGCAGAAGGAATTAGTACTAAATGGTCGATAGAAATGGTATTTAGTCCAATTCATGGTATTGATCAAGCCGCAGATTTGGCAGGTCTCTTCTCTAAACCTTTAAGAAGGAATCAAATACTAACTTCAAAAACTTTAGTAACACATTAAAAGAATATGGAATTAACTCTTTGGACATATGAAGGACCACCACATGTTGGTGCAATGAGAATTGCTTCTTCAATGAAAGATATACATTATGTACTTCATGCACCTCAAGGAGATACATATGCAGATCTTCTTTTTACAATGATTGAGAGGAGGGGGCAAAGGCCTCCAGTGACTTATACAACTTTCCAGGCTAGAGACCTCGGAGGCGATACTGCTGAATTAGTAAAGAAAAATATTAAGGAAGCTGTAGAACGATTTAAACCAAAAACTCTTTTAGTTGGAGAGAGTTGTACAGCAGAGCTTATCCAAGACCAACCTGGAGCTCTTGCAAAAGGAATGGGGTTTGATATGCCAATTGTTAATCTTGAATTACCTGCTTATAGTAAGAAAGAAAATTGGGGGGCTTCAGAAACTTTTTATCAATTAACAAGAACTCTTTTAAAAGAGAAAGTAAGTTCCTCAGAAAAAATAAGTCCTCTAAGGTGGAAGGAATTAGGTCGTAGACCAAAAGTCAATATACTGGGGCCTTCATTACTAGGATTTAGATGCAGGGATGATGTTATTGAAATCCAACGAATACTCTCAGAACAAGGAATAGATACAAACGTTGTTGCTCCATTGGGTTCTAGTCCAGAAGATATTGAAAGATTAATTGATGCTGAAATAAATATTTGTCTTTATCAAGAAATTGCTGAAGCATCATGTGAATGGCTTAAACGAAACTTTGGAATGGAATATACAAGTACTATTCCAATTGGAATAAAAAATACAATTGAATTTATCAATGAAGTTCATAATAAGTTGGATCTCCCTTTGACTAATAAAGAAGAATTAGAACATAAGTCAAAACTTCCTTGGTACTCAAAATCAGTTGACTCTAATTATTTAACTGGCAAAAGGGTTTTTATTTTTGGAGATGGAACACATGCAATCGCGGCTGCAAAAATTGCCAAAGAGGAATTAGGTTTTGAAGTAGTAGGTCTTGGCACATACAGTAGGGAGATGGCGAGGCAAGTAAGAGCCACTGCAAAAGATCTTAATGTAGAAGCACTGATAACCAACAATTATCTAGAAGTAGAAGATGCCATGAAAAAAGCCTCCCCTGAACTAGTCTTAGGGACTCAAATGGAGAGGCATAGTGCAAAAAGACTCGGTATTCCATGCTCAGTAATTAGTACTCCAATGCATGTTCAAGATGTTCCTGCAAGATACAGCCCTCAAATGGGATGGGAAGGAGCAAATGTAATTTTTGATGACTGGGTACATCCCCTAATGATGGGCTTAGAAGAGCATCTTATTGATATGTTTAAACATGACTTTGAGTTCGTTGATGGCCATCAAAGCCATTTAGGGCATACTGCAACAAGCACAGAAGACTTTTCAAAGTCATATGAAAAAAAAGAACACAATATTAAAGAAGGAATTATCTGGACTGAATCTGGTAAAGCTGAATTAACAAAAGTTCCATTTTTTGTAAGAGGTAAAGTTAAAACAAATACTGAAAAATACGCAATCTTGAGAGGAATTCCAGAGATAAGCGATGAGACTCTATATGATGCTAAAGCATATTTCAGTTAATCTTTACTAATAAACTACAATTAAGCCATGAGTATTTTCACTTATAATTAAACATATTTAATACTTAAAATTCAGTTATAAGAACATATTTTCCACTTTTAATACAAATAAATACATATTTCTTTAGAAACATATTTCATGTGTATTTACGCTGCAAGAATATAAATAATAATGTGTTTTAAGCTTTAAATGACAACTACAATAAATAAACCTCTTGATGGGGAAGGAAGTGTTCAAGTAAAGCAAGATCCGAAAATAAATATTGAAGAAGGGGCTTTAGTTATTGCTGTGTATGGGAAGGGGGGCATTGGAAAATCAACTACGTCATCAAACCTTTCTGCGGCATTCTCGAAATTAGGTAAAAAGGTTCTTCAAATTGGATGTGATCCAAAACACGATAGCACTTTCACTTTGACCCACAAAATGGTTCCTACCGTTATCGATATTCTCGAAGAGGTAGATTTTCATAGCGAAGAATTGAGGCCAACCGATTTCATGTTTGAAGGTTTTAATGGCGTAATGTGCGTTGAAAGCGGAGGTCCTCCTGCTGGGACAGGGTGCGGGGGATATGTAACCGGCCAGACAGTTAAACTTTTAAAAGAACATCACTTATTAGAAGATACTGACGTTGTTATTTTTGATGTCCTTGGAGACGTCGTTTGCGGGGGATTTGCAGCTCCATTGCAACATGCAAATTACTGTCTGATTGTTACTGCTAATGACTTCGATTCAATATTCGCTATGAATAGAATAGTCTCTGCAATCAAAGCAAAAGCAAAAAATTATAAAGTCAGATTAGGTGGGGTAGTCGCAAATAGATCAAAAGATACCGACCAAATTGATAAATTCAATGAAAGAACAGGTTTAAAAACTATGGCACATTTTAGAGATGTCGACGCCATCAGAAGATCGAGACTAAAAAAATGCACCATTTTTGAAATGGAACCAACTGAAGATGTTATTGAAGTTCAAAATGAATATTTATCTCTTGCCAAAAATATGCTTGAAAACGTGGAACCTTTGGAGGGCAATCCACTTAAAGATAGAGAAATTTTTGATTTATTAGGATTTGATTAGTCTAAACTAATCTAATCCAACCAATTGGCTTGTTAAATCATAAGTTTGTTCAGAGATATTCGCATTAATTATTCTTTTTGACAACTTTTGAGAAAAAGCTCTTCTACCAGTTTTTTGACGATTTCCCCAGCTCCAATGGACTGATGGTTTAGCAAATTCTTTATAAGTGGCAACTTGAGCGACCCTTTCTCCTGCCAATCTTTGTGAAACATATCCTTTTGTTATGAATTTTTGAAATATAGGGAAAAGGAATCTAAATAACCAAGGTGTATCTCTAAAAAGTTTTGTATCAGCAACACATCCAGGATATAGAGAATTAACAATAATTTTCTCTGCAGGATATCTTTTCGATAATTCTTGAACGGTCACCATATTGCAAAGCTTACTATCTTTATAAGCCTTGCCAGGTTTAAATTTCTTTCCATTTGCCATACTTATTGGAGATAAAAAACCTTTTTTGAATCCAGATAAATCTCCCAAATCAGCTGGGGCAGGTATAGGAATCCTTCCTCCAAGTTCTGAATAATTAGCCGTAACAGTGCCTAATACTGTAATTCTTGGCTTGAATACAGTAGATTTTCCATTTAAAATAATATCTCTTTCAGAAGATATAATATTTTCTAGAAGAAGGTTTATCATCAGAAAATGTCCAAAATGATTTACTGCCATGGAGTTTTCAAACCCCTGAGCAGACCTTTCAGGTCTCTTTAGTCTCGGTTTATAAACTGCTGCATTACAAATAAGAGAATTTATTGGTTTTTTAAATCGTTGTAATATTTCATCGCACCCTTTTCTAACATCATCCAAGTTAGAAAGATCTATTTCTATAAAGTGAACATTTATAAGTTCCTCTTTTGTCAAGAATTCCTCAGCTATTTTTATAGCTCTTTTATTTGATCGATTAACAGCTATAACTTCCCATCCAAATCTTAATAGAGGTTTTAGAGTATTTAATCCAACTCCTGAAGTTGTGCCTGTTATTAGGACTAAACCCTTAATGTTCTTACTCACTAGCAAAAAGTTAATAGAAAAATGAAAGTAGAATGATTCTGGATCATCCTCGTCAACGCCATATTACTCTGATAATGTCTCTAGAAATTATTTGATCCTGATCCTTCATAAATCTTTGCTCGCCTTCAGAAGAAAATAAATCATCAAACTTATTTGTTAAAATATTAAATCTATATTTTTCGTATGAAAATGAGTCTTGAATTTCCCTTAATCTAGACAACCTTACTTTGGAGCTATAACCAAGTTTGAAAAGACTTATTATTGCTAAAAGGGAAAAGCATATTTTTATAATTAAAAAAATCAAAGATACAAAATCATCCTGTTTTTGTTGTCTTTTTACAAATACGGATCCAAGATGTTTTTTGTAAAAATTAGCATTTTTAGAAGAAGAATTTGACAAATTTAGCAATTGATATTTTTACTGAATCAATCAATTCAGTCTAATTATATTATTACCTTATAAATTTAAATTTTCTAATAGATTTTAATTCCTACCTAAACTAATCCCTAGTCTTAGTGCTAGAACTCCTGCATGCATAACTACTATGAGGCTTAATGCAATAAGATTTATTGTTTGTGTTGGCTCCATGGTAAAAAAATTATTTTCTATATTCTCCACCGAAAAGAGGAGATTTGAAACACTATTACAAAATGATGTTACGTAATTAACAAATTTAAAGAAATAAATTATTGAAAATTATCATAAATAAATCTACAAAGTTAATTTTGGGAATAGAAAATCAGGCTTTAATCTTTTCGACAAATAATTTACCTGGATTTGATCAAATGGCTTTGGACTTAAATTCTTTAGATCAGACAATTTCGAATCCTGAAATAATTCTCACATTAAGATTCTACTATTGGACTGGGGATTGGCTTTCAATTGGTTATCACCAAAAGGAAATTCCTATTCATTGGGAAGATTTATTATCAAATGGGGAAATTAATATTGTTAGGCGTCCCTCTGGAGGCGGAGCTGTTTTGCATTCAGGAGGCATAACATATGCATTAACATTTAAAAAAACATACTATAAAGTCTTAAGTTATCAGATGGTTAATAATTGGTTAATTAAAAGTTTTGGGAAATTAGGTCTAAAGTTAGGATATGGTAATTTACGAAAATCACTTATTAAAACAAATTGTTTTGGGACTTCGTTAGTTTCTGATTTAGTCGATCAAGATGGGTTTAAGAGAATAGGAAGTGCCCAATTTCGTAAAAAAGGTGCATTCCTTCAACATGGAGAGATTCAAACAAATCCTTCAAAAGATTTGTGGTACAAATTATTTAAAGAAGAAGCTCCACCAAAAGTAAATTTAGGTCTAACAAATGATGAAATAGTTCAACATTTAAGAAATTCATTCCTAAATAATAATTCAAATATAAATTTCAAAAATGTTGAGATAGATAATAAAAATATTAGAAAATTTTTATAAAACTAATATTTAAAGGTCTCCTCTCTGCTTCATTGAATTAATTATTCTTGGCAATTCAATTCCTAAGGGATAATGATTTTTAAAGTTTAATTTGTTAGCAATCTCTGAAGGCAAATTAAACCCTAATTTATTCAATACAAAGTTTCCAATTTTTGACCTATCTATTATCCCCAAAGGTATTTCTGCAGCATTAAGAACCAATAAAAAACCTTCGCTTGTTGCTTCTAGTCTCTCTATAGTTTTCCATAATTTATCGTTACAAGATACACTTATAAAACTATCCATTGGTTTCTTAAAGTCTCCAACAAAGTTTCTTTCCCATTTTTTTAAAGAAACAGTTTTTAAAATATCTTCATCAACAAAACCAGTCCATCTACCATTATTAGTAACAAAAAAATATTTATCTAGGGTATCTTTTTTATTTTTTATTAATTTATTAAATTCTGAGAAATTTGAATCATATTCAATTTTCCTCAACGGCTTTAATTTAATCTCAGAAACTTTGCTAAATTTAAGTATATTTTCAATTTTAAAAAATTGACTTTCAGATTTTGAAGAATTAACTCCGAACAATCCTAAAAAAGAAAGAATAAAACCATAATAAAAGTTAAATCTAAATAAACAAATTATCCCAAATATTAGAACTAAAAAAGATAAAGATAAATTTACTTTATTTAGAAAATTTCTCCCTTTATTTTTACTACCTGAAAAATGCCAAATAATACTTTTTAATAAATTCCCCCCATCTAAAGAACCAATTGGAATCAAATTTAAGAAGCCCAAGAATAAATTAAATACACCTACTCTTGAAATTACATTAACTGCTATTTGTTCTTGAGATGGACTGTTATTACTAATTAAAAGCAGGATAGATGCTGTAGCGAAACATAAAAGAGGTCTAACAATTGCAATTTTTATATTACCTAAAGCAGTTTGACAATATTTATCTATTTGTAAAATTGCTCCTAAAAAATAAAAGGTAATTTTTTTTATTTTTACACCCTGATTAAGTGAAACAAAAGTATGAAAAACCTCATGAAAAATAATTGAAGATAATAAGAAAAAAGAAGTTAAAAACCCTATAATCCAAGCTTCTTTATTATTGAAGATATCGCCAGAAGATAAATTGACCTGATTACTTATGCTCCATGAGAATAAAAAGAGAATAACAAACCAATAAGGATGAACTTTAAAGGGAATTCCCCATATTTTAAAAATTTGCCAACTTCTCAAAAATAATCTCCGCTATATTGAGCAATAATATTAATCTTACATGCAGGATAATGATATGCCCAAGGCTAATCCTTTAGTTAAAATTTGTGGCCTAACTTCTGAAGAACAAGCTCTTCAAGTCGCTAAATTAGGAGCAAATGCTATTGGCATTATTTCGGTTGAAGAGTCTCCAAGGTATGTATCAGCTGAAATTAAGAAAAAAATATTTAAAACCCTGGAAAATTTTTATCCAAAAATCGAGAGGGTATCAGTTGTACAAAATTGTCCAATAGACTTAATTATTAAAAATTTCTTAGGAAACCCAAGTGAAACTATCATTCAATTACATGGAGATGAAGATATTGATTACTGCAAAAAAATAAGGGAAAAAATTCCCAATATTGGCCTATGGAAGGCTTTCAGGATAAAAACGGAAAAGGATATAGATAAAATTAAACCTTATGAGGATTTTGTTGATGCGATACTACTTGATTCTTGGAATGAAAAAACTTATGGAGGCTCAGGGAAAAAAATCAAATCTACTTATCTAAAGAATTTACAATTTAGCAAACCTTGGTGGTTAGCAGGTGGGATATCAATTAAATGGATTGATGAAATTTTAAGTGATATAAGACCTGATGGTTTAGATATTTCCAGTAGTATTGAAATTTATCCTGGTAAAAAAAATCTTGACGCAACAAAAGATCTTATATATAAAATCAAAAATTAAAAGCTACTTACTAAAGGAATTTACGTTCAATAAGCTTCAATAACAAGACAATCCATTAGGCTGCTGTTTAACTAATTCAAAGAATTCCTGTTTGAGGCTAGTATCATGTCTGAAATCTCCTCTTACTATGGAATTTATCATACTGGTATTAGGCTCTTTAACCCCTCTCCAGCACATACAATAGTGCTTAGCTTTAACTAAAATTGCAAGACCTTTTGGTTCGCATAATTTCTCTATTTCATCTGCAAGAATCATTACAGCCTCCTCCTGTATATGAGGCCTAGAAAAGACCCAATCAGCTACTCTTGCAAACTTAGAGATTCCTATTACCTTGTTTCCAGGCTTAATTCCAATCCAGCAATCACCAATGATTGGGACCATATGATGAGAGCAAGCTGAACGAACACTTATGGGCCCAAGAGTATATATTTCATCTAATTTCTTTGCATTAGGAAAATCGGTAACATTTGGTCTTTTGTGATATCTTCCTTTAAATACTTCTTGCAAATACATTTTTGCAACCCTCTGAGCAGTCTCCTGGGAGTTATGGTCGTTATCAATATCAATAACTAGTGATTTAAGTAAATCTTTTACTTTCTCCGCTACCTCTCTTTGAAGAATTTCTAGTTCACCTGGATTTATAAAATCAGAAATATTATCATTAGCATGAAATCTTTTCTTATTTAACTTTATTCTATCTCTTATTATTTCAGAGATGAGTTTATTACTAATTTGATCACCAAAAGTCTTCTTAATATTATCGTTGGGTAATGTAGAAGTCATAGAATTGTTATCAGAGAAATAATCTGCAAACTTAATTACTTTATATTTTCAAGTGCTATTTTGCCTATACACTATATCACATACTAATGTTCATTAGAGAGAAGAAAAGCTTGAAAATTCACTCCTGAATAAATTTAAAAAATTAAAAAGCCCCTCTAGAAGGCATCAAAGTTAAATCTTCAATCAGTTGTGATTCAGGTTTTTGAGCCATATAAAGAATAGTTTCTGATACTTCACTTGAGGAGAGCATAGAATTTCTATCAAAATCAGCATTAATAGATTCTGAATCCCAAAGGGGAGTATCAACTGAACCTAAAGTTATCGTGCAGGCTCTGATTGAATTAGATCTTTCTTCTTCCCTCAAACATTTAGTAAACATTGCTAGTGCAGACTTTGAAATGCAATATGCTCCCCATTGGGGGAAAGCATTATAAGAAGCATGGCTGCTAACGTTAATTACTAATCCACCATTTTTTCTCATTTGAGGAACAATTGAGCTACAAATTTGGAAAACACTTGTGAGGTTTATTTGCAAAATTTGGTCCCATTGGCCCAAGTCCATTTCAACTAAGGGTCCATTAAATGCGCAACCGGCATTATTTATCACAACTGAGGGGCACCCATACTTCTCAATTGCTTCTTTAACACAATGCTCTATCTCTAAAGGATTAGATAAATCGCATTTAACAAGGTTAATTTTTGATTTGGTAGTCAACAGTTCTCTCTTAAGTTTCTCCATTAAATCCATATTCCTGGAGAGTAAAATTAGATCCCAGCCAGCATTAGCAAAAGTAATTGCAGTAGATCTGCCAATACCTTTAGTAGCACCTGTTATAAAAGCTAGTTTCAATTTATTCAGTTTTTTGGGGGATTTCACTATAAATCTCTTCAATATTATTTGCTTCGATAAATTTTCCTAAAACCCTAAATTTTTTGTATCTTTCCTCAATTAATTCTTCTTCAGGCATTTGCAGTAACGCGTTAAGGTGTTTTTCAATAGCCTCTTTTAATGTATTGCCAGCATCTAAAGGAGCCCAGTTATTGCCCCCAGAAGGTTCAGGTAATACCTCATCAATTATCCCCAATTTAAGTAAATCCTTTCCTGTAATTTTAAGTGCTGATGCAGCCTCTGGTGCCTTCGCAGCATCTCTCCACAAAATTGATGCACATGCTTCCGGACTAGCAACTGTATAAACACTATGTTCAAACATTAGTAACCTATCGGCAACACCTATTCCAAGTGCACCTCCTGAACCTCCTTCTCCAATGACAGTAGCCACAATTGGGACTTTCAATCCAAACATCTCTCTAAGGTTTCTTGCAATCGCTTCCCCTTGACCCTGTTCTTCAGCTTTTAAACCAGCATAAGCTCCAGGAGTATCAATAAATGTAAGAATTGGCAAAGAGAATCTATTTGCATGCTGCATTAATCTAAGAGCTTTTCTGTAACCTCCTGGTTTCGCCATCCCAAAGTTTCTTACTACATTTTCTTTTGTGTCCCTTCCTTTCTGATGCCCTAACATCAACACTGGCCTATTATTTATCGAACCTATCCCCCCAATTAGGGCCATATCATCGCCACCATTTCTATCTCCATGTAATTCGATCCAGTCATCACAAAACATTTGAACAAAGTCCAAAGTACTTGGTCTTTGAGGATGTCTAGCTACCTGTATCTTTTGAGCAGGGGTGAGGGATTTAAATATTTCTTCTCTTCTCCTAGCAGCTAAGGTTTCAAGCTGCAAAAGCTGTTGACTAACATCTACCTCTGAGTCTCGAGCTAATTCTTTAATTTGCTCTATCTGCTTCTCAAGTTCAACAAGAGGCTTTTCAAAGTCAAGGAGGTAGCGTTTAGCCATAATTTAGACAGTTAATACTTTAGGGTACTTATCAAGTCCAATCGCAGAAAAGCCATGTTTTAAAGAAGCTGCTCCAATAAATTCCATCTTTTCAAGAGAAATGTTATTTCTTCCCCAACTAAAGTTGGTATGACACTTCTCAAATTCTAAAATCATAGCTTCTGCAAAGCAAGCAAACATCTCTCTCTGTGGGTTTTGCATTTCTGCAAGTTCCATCATATTCCAACCAATATCGTTGAAAAACTCTACTATACCCCCTTTTAAAACATGAATATTTTCGCCCTGAAATTTCTCATCAAGATTTTTGGGGTATCCACCATCAATCATTAAACATGGTTTTTTTAAGTTATTAGTATCAATCTCAATAGTTTTGGGCATACTTGCAACCCATACAACAATATCCGCTTGAGGTAATGCCTCATCTAAAGTTGTTATGGTGCCACCATCTAATTCTTTTTGTAATAAAGCTAGTGGTTCTTGTTGTCTTGCGACCATAAGAAGTTCAGAAATGCCGGTTTTATTTATAAGCCATCTACAAACAGCACTTCCTATGTCCCCTGTAGCACCAATTACAGCAACAGTTGCTTTTTTAAGGTCTATCCCAATGCGAGGTGCATTTATTTCCAGTTGTCTACAAATTACCCAGGCGGTATGAGTATTGCCAGTAGTAAATCTTTCCCATTCTAATGAAGTATTTCTGATTTGTTTATGCTGAAGAAGATTAAAATTCTCAAAAATAATAGAAGTAAATCCCCCTAAAGCTGTAATATTAATTCCTTTTTTCTGAGCTAGTTCCATAGCATTTAATACTTTTCTTCTTGCCGTTTTAAACCTAGAAAGCATTTCAGGGACAAAGCACGAATCTATATAAGAACCTTCAATAGATATTCCAGTAGCACTCTTAACTTCTACATTTTCAACCAACTGAGGAGGAGCTGTACACCAAACATCCAAGTCTCCATCAGCAATATGATCAAAGCCTAGCATCGAAGCTTTTCTTTTTGCATCTTCAAAACTGGTTGAGTGGCCTATTAACCCAAACATTTAAAATTTATTAATGTTTTCTATACAATGTTATGAACAATAGCACAGAGGTAAGTACTTAAATAGGAATGATTAATTATTAAAATGCTTAATTAAGTAGAAATAAAATCAAACAATTGCTGCCATCGCCATTCTGGCAATTTCTCTATTATCAAGACCTATTTCCATAAGGGTATCTTGATAAGCGATCATAAATTCTTCCATTAATTCTTCTTTATCCATAGCTAAAACTGAAGCGTCTTCTGCTACTTCATCTAACATCTTTTTGATCAAGGGAAGGTTAACCTTGTTAGCTTCCATTAATTCTGCTTTACAAGTAGATAAATTCTCTTTGAGCCACTCTTGACCGTAATTTAAATGGAGATATTCATCTTTAACCACACCCTCTGTTATTTTTTTTGCAAAAGGATCTGCAACTCGTATGTAGACATGATATGCGGAGATAGCAAATGCTTCAATTAAGATGGCTTGTATTAAAAGACATGTTGTTAAATTTCCTTTTTCAAGAGCGACTTGAAAATTACCATGCAATTTAGAAAAGAATTTTTTAGCAAATTCCATATCAGCTACTACACCTAAATTTCTTCCACATGCAGTAAAGCCTTTTTTATGCTTCATTTCCATTCTTGCCAATTTAGTTAATTCCTCTAACTCATTTGGTATTAAAGTTGCTATTGAAATGTAATTATCATGAGCCTCTTGCTCTCCCTCTATAACAATTGCATTTATTCTGCTATATGCATCTTTGTAAGAATCAGTTGTGAAGTCAGGTAAGTTTAAAGAAATAGAATCAGCAGATTCTTCGGAAGTCGTGTTTTTATTTGATTCTAGAGTTTGCATGTCAGTAATCTTTAGTTCATTATGCATGAATATTACACGATTATAGAGAGTTTATTTAAATATCATGAAAATAGTTTCAATTGTTAAGTCACATTTTTTACTTAAACTTATTTAATAATTGTTTGGCCAATCTGATTGCATCAGATTCATAATCAATTTGTACCAATGATTAATCAATAATTCCTTTAAATTTTTTCCTAAAGACTCATTTGCTCCTCTACTATCTCCAATAACACCTGATTTACTGAAGTCGTCAGTAAACCAAGCAGTAGGCGCATTCCCCTCTAGACTCCAGCCTTCTGGGATTTGTCCTTTAATGCCCTCATTTGGGCGTTCATCACCTACTAATTCTGGTTTCAAAGCGAGCATCAAACTTGTTTCAGCTAAAGAGGCATGAAGCCCATCCTCGATCTCAGTTTTTGTTAACAATTCACTTAATCCATTAACACCACTCCATAGAAAACAAGGAAAAACTGCAATCCCTGGTGAGAAACTTCTTAGCTCTCTTGCCGCTGTATTTAGTAGTGAGATTTGACCTCCATGTCCATTTATTAATATCAATCTTTTAAAACCCATTTCAGATAATTGACCTCCGACTTCCTTGATCATTGAGGTTATTAAATTTGAGGAAAGTGAAATTGTCCCAGCAAAACCTTTATGTTCTGGCGAAAACCCAATATATTGAGTTGGAAGTTTTTTTAATGGAATACCGTCAGGTAATAATTTAAAAACTTCGCTTACGATGTCATCAACAAAAATACTATCTGTAGCAAGAGGCAAATGAGGTCCATGTTGCTCAACAGCACCAAATGGCCAAATCACTGTTGATCTTTTTTCTTTTGCAATACTCTCTATTTCTTGCCAATTTAAATATTCAAATTTATTAGATATTGGTTTAAAGTTCATTAATTTTAATTTTGAGTACTAACATTTAGAGTATGTTAATAATTAATTATTCTTATTTTACCTACGATGGGAGCAAGTAATAAAAATGCCCAAGATAATATCCAACCAAAGGGCAATAAAAAACCTATTCAGGTACTTCACATAAGCAAGAAAGATTCTCAAGAAATAAATAATGAGCAAAACAATTCGCAAAAAGATATAAAAAAAAATATTGCAATCAAACCTCAAATCATCAAAGATAATTCTGTAAAAGAAATTGAGGACAGTAATGAAAAGACTAAGGATTTTGATATTTCTCAACAAGATTTAACGCAACAAGACTTAAATAGACCGCTTAATTTTTCTGAGCAAAATGCAGATTTTCAATTAGAAAGAACAGTTGATGAATTCGATTTTGATGAAAGTGCTTTTTTAGAGGCTTTAAATGCAAATGAGCCAATTGGGGCTACTGGAGAAACAATTTCAGGTAAGGTTATAGCAATCGAAAGTGATGGATTATATGTTGACATTGGTGGAAAGGCACCTGGTTATATGCCCAAAAAAGAATGTGGTTTGGGTGTCATAACTAACTTTAAAGAAAAGTTTTCTATAGGACTTGAAATGAAAGTTTTGGTTATCAAAGAACAAAATGCTGATGGAATGGTAACAGTGAGTGCTCGGGCATTAATTCTCAGGCAAAGTTGGGAGAAAGTATCAAGTTCCGCAAAAAATGGAGATTTAATTAACGTTTTAATTAATGGATTTAACAGAGGTGGGCTTACTTGCGATGTAGATGGATTAAGAGGATTTATCCCCAGATCCCAACTTGAAGATGGTCAAGATTATCAATCTTTTGTTGGCAAAAATCTAAAAGTGGCGTTTCTTGAGGTTAATCCAGAATCCAGAAAATTAGTTCTCTCTGAGAAGAAAGCTTCATTAGTGTCTAAACTTACAAGTCTAGAATTAGGTCAATTAATTGAAGGAGAAGTTTTAGCTGTAAAACCATATGGCTTTTTTATTGATTTAGGGGGAGCCAGTGGACTTCTTCATCAATCCTCATTAACAAATGGATCGATTCGTTCTTTACGAGAAGTTTTTAGAGAAGGGGAAATTATAAAAGCTTTGATATCTGAAATTGACCTCGAAAAAGGGCGCATTGGTCTCAATACAGCACTCCTGGAAAACTCTGCGGGAGAATTAATTATTGATAAGCAAAAAGTTATGCAAGAAGCTACAGAGAGAGCATTAAAAACTAAAGCACTCTTTAATAAAAAAGAACAAGATAAATGAACATCAACAAAAAAATAGAGTCAAGTCTTAAATTAAAAATTTCAGATTGGGAATTAGACTTTTACTCAAGACCAATTATTGAAGCAAGCGGGAAAAAAAGGTGGGAGTTAATTATTTGCTCTACAAGAAGTTATAAGACAGAAGATATTTTTCTTTGGAATAAAAAATGCCCTGCCAATGAAGTTAACTCAGTATGGCTTACAAAAGCACTTAATGAAGCAATAAGTGAAGCAAAAAAACAAGGGTGGGAGAAACCTTCAATAGTACGATTCTGGAGGTCTTCAATGAAATCGATCATTAAAAAATCTCTTGAGGCCCTTAGTATTGAGGCTATTGTAAGTAGGAGAACTTACGATTTATTAGATAGAATCGAATTTCTCGAGAGAGAGATTTATCCAAAGGAAAAAGGTTATGTAAGAGGTGTATTAGCCCCTACTTTTTCTTCTAAAACGGAAAACGCTCCTCAACCTCTACCAGAAGCAGTAAGGGGTGATGCTTTAACTATCTCTGAAATATCAATTGGCGAATTAAAATCAGCAGAAAATTGGCCTATAGAATTTGGAGATATTTTCCCAATTCAGCAAGATTTAGATGATAATTACTTAGTTCCAGGATTAAGACTTTTTAGCAAAGATAGATCTTTAGCACTTTCTGCATGGTTCAGTTGTTTAGAACCTATTAAATTAGTCATTAATAAGAACCAACTCATACTTGAAGCTTCAGAAGACGATAAGTGGCTGGTAACTGATTTACCAGAAAAAGATGCAAACATTTTGAATACAAAGTTTTTAAAGAATAAAAAAAATTCTTTTGGTTATCAATTTATTTCCATACAGTCAACACCATATATCGAAAAATTTGCAGGATTCTGGATCTTAAGAGATATTGAATTAATTACATAAATTCAGTTTAGGAGAAAGAACTATTCCTTACAAAGAAATATATTTCTCAAAAGATGAAATTTATATTCAAAACAAAAAATTTGAGTATTATTCATCACCCATTCTTAGTCAAAATAATTTCAAACATGCATACTTCACGAAGTCTTGCTCTGAGAAATTTCTTCAATTATTAGGGAATCACTTTAATGAAAATTCTATAAATTGTGTTTCCAATCAAATTCACAGTAATGTGATAGTGTTTGGATCTCATTCGCAAAAAGGAACTAAGACTGATGCAGATGGTCTTGTTGGCAATAAATGCAGTCAAAACTTATGGGTTTATACTGCTGATTGTATGCCAATATTTTTTGCAGATAAAAGGACAAGAAATGTAGCAAACTTACATTGTGGAAGAAAAGGTTTAGAAAAAAAAATAATAAAAAATCTGGTAAAAATTTTCGATACTTTTGGGACATCTAGAGATGACTTACTTGTTGCAATAGGACCAGCCATTTCCAAGGAAAATTATCTAGTTGATAAAATTACCCTCAAAGAATTTTATAGAAAGGCCGAAAACAAAAACATAACTATCAAATTGACTAAAACTAAAAAAGATTTTTGTTTTAATGATTCAAATCAATTCAGAGAGCAAAACTTAAATCAACTTGATCTAAAAAGATTTGCCTATAGACAACTTTTAAATGAGAAAATACCTCATACAAATATAGACATCTCAAATTTATGTACATACAAATTCAATAATGAATTTTATTCTTGGAGAAGGAGCAAAACAATCTCAAGACAATGGAATCTTATTTGCTCATAAAGATAATTAACTTGGACAAATTTCACTACTTAAGTTATTAGCGACTAATAATTCCGTCATCTCCTTAGTACCTTTAATATTAAAAACTTTGGCAATCAAAACATTCTCTTTGAAACCAAAAGGCTTTATTTTCACTTTGCTCCCCCTTGGGAATTCACTCTTAAGTAGATTAGTTGCTTGACTCTCATCATTTTGATTTACATCTACGCAAAATAATCCGATAGTTAAATTTCTATTTTGATCCCCCACCAAAATAGTATCTGAACTTTTAATTTGAAGAATTTCGGCCGAGTTTACTATTACAGGATTAAAGACAATCAAACAGATTATAATTAAGATTTTTGATAATTTTTCCAATTTAAAAATATCTAAGTTTTTAAAATTACTTTAAAGTTAATTTTTTAAAATGAGGAATTTTAATAAAATTAGTCTTCACAATTAACATATCCAACCATTTGAGCATTACTTTTACCAGGAGGGACCATTGGATAACAATTTTCACCTCTTCTGACAAGGATATTAATCAAGGCAGGGCCGTCATGATCAAGCGCATTTTTTAATTCATTCTGTAATTGTTTTCTATCAGAAATTAAATACCCTTTAACTCCAAAAGACTCAGCAAGTTTTACAAAATCAGGTTCACCACAACTCATATCAGATGAGGAATATCTTTCATCATAGAAACTTTCCTGCCATTGTCTTACCATCCCTTGCCAGCGATTATTGATAATAATCAATTTCACCTTTAGACCATATTGAGATAAGGTTCCTAATTCTTGAATATTCATTAAGACACTTGCATCTCCTGCAATACAAATTACATCTGAATTAGGTAAGGCTGCTTTTACTCCAATTGCCGCTGGCAATCCAAAACCCATGGTTCCTAAGCCTGCACTACTAATCCATTTTCTAGGAGAATTCCTAAGATATTGAGCAGCCCACATCTGGTGTTGTCCTACATCTGTAGTTATATAAGCTTCTGGTGAAAGTTCCCTTACTTTTAAAAGAACTTCCTGAGGATAAATTTCTCCTTCTTTAGGCGGGTCATATAAAGGGTGTTTATGTTTCCAAAAATCAATTTTTTCTAACCAGTTTTTCGTACGACAAGTAATTTTGTTTTTTAGAGATTGTTCATTAATTTTCAGAACAGCTTTTGAAACATCAGCAACAATTGCAACATCTACACGTCTATTTTTATTAACTTCTGCTGGGTCAATATCTATATGAATTACCTTTGCATTAGATGCAAAAGTATCTAATTTTCCTGTTACCCTATCATCGAATCTAGCTCCAATAGCAATTAAAAGATCACATTCTGTAACAGCAAAGTTTGCATAAGCAGTGCCGTGCATTCCTAACATCCCTACTGATAAATTATCTTTTTCATCAAATGCGCCTTTCCCCATTAAGGTTGTAGTAACCGGTATTTGATAATTCTTTGCCAAAGTTCTTATTTCATCATGAGCCCCTGAAGATATTGCCCCACCTCCTACGTATAGGAGAGGTCTTTCAGAATCTTCTATTAATTTAATTGCTTTATTAACATCGAAATCATTAATATCCCCATTCCTTTTAAATCCTTTAGGAACAATCTCACCAGGCAAAACTCTTTGGTAATTAAAGAACTCCTGACCTACATCTTTGGGTATATCAATTAAAACGGGGCCAGGTCTCCCAGAAGAGGCTATAAAAAAAGCTTCAGAAACTACTTTCGCTATGTCTGAGGGATCTCTTATTACCCATGAATGTTTCACTATTGGGAGGGTTATACCAAAAATATCAGTTTCTTGAAAAGCGTCTGTCCCTATAGCAGGTCTTGGGACTTGACCTGTAACTACAACTAAGGGGACTGAATCCATTTGAGCAGTGGCAATTCCAGTTACTAAATTTGTTGCCCCTGGACCTGAGGTCCCAAAACATACTCCTACTTCACCAGTAGATCTTGCATATCCATCTGCCGCATGAGAGCCTCCTTGTTCATGCCTAACCATATAATGCTTTAACCAACCTTCTTGTTCTGCCTTATGAACAGCATCATATATTGGTAATATTGCGCCTCCAGGATATCCAAATATAACTTTTACCCCATGAATTTTTAAAGAATCCATTAATGCATCTGCACCAGTTATCCAAACTGGATTGTCACGTTTTGAACTATCCTTTGAAAAAGATCTCGAAGTAAGAGTCACTAAAGAAATTCAATATTTACTATAAATTTTAAACTCAATTAAATACTTTTGCCTTATTTAGAAATGTAATGTCAGAAATGAATTAATAAAAATCTTTCAATAAATTTAAATATCTTGAAAAACTATAAATAAATCTCTATAAAATTCCTAGCTTATGTAAAGGTCCAGAGCCTGAAATAAGCTCAATAAAAAGTATCAGAAAAACAATCATGGCAACCCTTCCATTCCAAACCTCTGAGCTATTATTCCAACCCCATTGCCATTTTTCTTGGGGATAAAGTTTCACTTTTTCAGGCAACTGAGAAGCTTCTTCGATATTAACAAGAGGTCCTTCCAAGCAAGAAAACACAAGATCACTAAGGCCCTCAATAAAAGTCGGATGAGTATTAAGTGCTTTTACTCTACGAAAATTTTTAATACCAGCTTTTTCAGCAATTTCTTTATATTCAATATCAATTTCTTGCAATGTTTCAATATGCTCTCCAACAAAACTTATGGGAACAACAATAAGATCTTCAACATTTGAACTTCCAAGGTCAGCCAATACTTCTTCTGTATACGGTTTTAACCATTCAACTGGACCAACTCTACTTTGATAAGAAAGTGTATACGGGTTAGTATGCCCTAAATATTTTTCCAGCTCATTTATTATCAATAAAGAACAATCTTCAATTTGTTGCTTGTATGGGTCTCCAGCTTCCTCCACATAACTCTTAGGAACTCCATGAGCAGTAAAAAATATATGCGCATTTGAAGGTGATTCACAAAGTGAAATTTGTTCGGAAATTAGTTCGACCATTGATCTTAAATAACCTGATTGACTGAACCAACTTCTTACACATCTCATCGGGATTTTCTTAAAGTCATCGTCAGAGTCACGCAATTTTTTTAATTCCCTAAAACTTGAACCACTAGTACTTATTGAAAAATGTGGATACAAAGGCAAAACAACAACTTGATCTATCCCATCTGCTTTCATATCAGCAATCGCTGATTCAGTAAAAGGATGCCAATACCTCATAGCAATATAGGTTGTAGCATTCAACCCTTTATCCCTTAAATTAGATTGTAATTCTCTTGCTTGTTGTTCAGTTATCCTTCTAATGGGAGAACCTCCTCCTATAGAGAGGTAGGCCTGTTGTGAAGTAGTACTTCTTAGAGTACTAATTAACCAAGCTAGAGGCTTTTGAAAAGCAGGAAATGGTGTCCTGATTATCTCTGGATCAGAAAAAAGATTATATAAGAATGGACCAACATCTGTAATGCGTTCGGGCCCTCCTAAATTCATTAGTAAGACGCCTATTTTATCCATTTAAAATTTATGGAGATTGAAAATCAACATTAAAAACGTCATTATAGAGTCAATTATAGAAGTAAATGAACGTAATTCAGGAAATTAATAATATCAATGATAAATTTGCTACTAAGGGCAGCAAGCTTAGAATTGAAAAAAGGGGAGAGAAATTAAATATTAGAGGTTCACTTCCTTCTAAAGAAGATAAAAACAACTTTAAAATTCAAAGAATATCTCTTGGTATAAAAGCTGATATATATGGATTGGAAGAGGCTAAAAAAAAATTACAACTAATCAATTTGCAACTGGAATTAAATCAATTTGATTGGATTAATTGGAAAGGCAACCCTAATAAAAGGCGAATAAGAAATGATTTTGAATTTCCCAATAAATTAAATCAATTTGAAGAATTTTTTTTTAAAGAAAGCAAGAGTGAATATCTAACCAGCACCAGAAAAACAACTTGGAAGAGTTCTTATAAGCCTTATCTGAAAAGAATTCTTGATATTTATAATTGTTCTAAGAATGAAGCTTTAGATAAAATTTTTCAAAAAACACTTGAAAGCTACAAAAAAGGTAGCAGAAGTAGGAAACAATGCGCCACTTCTCTAAATGTTTTGGCTAAATACTTGGATATTCAACTTCCAGAAGATTGGAAATTAAATTCTAGAGGATATGGTCTTAACAAAGCAGGATTTAGGGATCTCCCAAAAGACGAGTTAATAGTCAAGCTTTGGGAGAGAATCCCAAATAAATCTTGGAAATTTGTTTTTGGTTTAATGGCAACATATGGATTAAGAAATCATGAAGTATTTTTTTGCGATTTAAGTTCTTTAGTGAATTTGGGAGACAAAATTATTAGAGTTCTACCTACGACGAAAACAGGGGAGCATCAAGTGTGGCCTTTCCATCCGGAATGGGTAGAAAAGTTCGAATTATCAAAACTTGGTGAGAATCCAGAACTACTGCCAAATATTAATAGAGACCTTAAAATCACAACCCTGCAAAATATTGGCAAAAAGGTTACAGACCAGTTTAAGCGTTACTCTTTACAAATAAAACCTTATGATCTTAGACATGCTTGGGCAGTAAGAACAATTTTTTATGATTTACCAGATACAGTTGCTGCCAGAATGATGGGACATTCAGTTAGCCTACATACTGAAACTTATCACCATTGGATTACCAAAAGAGATCAACAACAGGCAGTTAATAATGCACTCTTAAAAGTGAAGAGAACTAAAAGTATTTAAAGATTTATAATCACTTAATAAAACTATATTTACATGCAAGAAGAACCTTTATCTTCCGAGAAAATATTCAACCTCGATAATCAAGCTAAAGAAATCGGTATTGGAGGAAAAATATCGCCAGAGAGCAATGAGAGCTCATATAAAAAAAGGATGCAGCAAAGAAAAGATATTCAAACTGAAAGATTAAAAATGAGAAAAACCAAAAAAGGTTTATTGATGGTTTTTACAGGAAATGGTAAGGGTAAAACAACTGCAGCTTTAGGAATGGCCTTAAGGACAATAGGTCACGGTTATAAGGTAGCAATTATTCAATTTATTAAAGGGAGCTGGACCACTGGAGAAGAAAAAGCATTAAAAAATTTCTCTTCAAATATATCTTGGCATGCATTAGGCGAAGGATTTACTTGGGAAACACAAGATAGAATTAGGGATGAACAATTAGTTAAAGGGGCATGGCAACTAGCCAAAGGATATATAAAAAATGAATCTTATAAACTCATAATCCTTGATGAAATTAATATCGCTACAAAACTTGGCTATCTTGATTCACAAGAAATAATTACTTTTTTAAAAAGTTTAAATAATAGAAAAAATCATATTGTTTTAACTGGAAGAGGAGCATCAGATTCTATTATCAATTACGCAGATTTAGTTACAGAAATGAAACTGATCAGACATCCATTTAAAGAACAAGGAATAAAAGCACAAAGGTGTGTCGAGTTTTAGTCTGAGCAAATTATTGTTTTATTATTTTAGAAGGGTTTAGAAATGTTTAAAGACGCAAGCAAAATCTGAACAAAAAATAAATTTGGTGCATTTACTTGCTAAGGTCTTAAAAGTACAATTATTGAATGAATTACAAAAGAGTTCTCTTAAAGCTTAGTGGTGAAGCACTAATGGGTGAAAAACCTTATGGTATTGATCCTGCTATAGTTCAATCAATTGCAGAGGATGTTTCAAAAGTAGTCGAAAATCATGTAGAACTTGCAATTGTTGTTGGGGGTGGGAATATTTTTAGGGGACTTAAAGGCTCTGCAGATGGCATGGATAGAGCTACGGCTGATTATGTAGGGATGCTCGCAACAGTAATGAACGCGATTTCACTTCAAGATGGTTTAGAGAGAGTAGGAGTAGCAACCAGAGTTCAAACTGCAATAGAAATGCAGGAAATTGCTGAACCCTATATCAGAAGAAGAGCTATGAGACACCTTGAAAAAGGTAGGGTTGTAGTTTTCGGAGGTGGTTGCGGAAATCCATTTTTTACCACTGATACTACAGCAGCTTTGAGGGCAGCAGAGATAAACGCTGAAGTTGTTATGAAGGCTACTAAAGTTGATGGAGTATACGATCGTGATCCTAATCAATTTAAAGATGCAAAAAAATATTCCTCTCTCAGTTATCAACAAGTTCTTAGTGATGAGATTGCAGTAATGGATAGTACTGCGATTGCACTTTGCAAAGATAATAATATCCCAATCATGGTTTTTGATATATTCAAAAAAGGGAATATTTCTAAAGCTGTTGCTGGAGAGCCAATAGGCTCTTTAATTAGTTAAAGATCATCTAATTTTTTTAATTATGAAAGAAAAAGAAATTCAAGAAAATATGAACAAAAGTATTGAAGCTACTCAAAGAAACTTTAATACAATTAGGACAGGGAGAGCTAATGCTTCCTTGTTAGACAGAGTAAGTGTTGAGTACTACGGAGCAGAAACACCAATCAAATCTCTTGCAACTATAAGCACTGTTGATTCACAAACAATTTCAATACAACCTTTTGATATCTCATGTTTACAAGCGATAGAGAAATCTATTTCTATGAGTGATTTAGGTATTACTCCAAATAATGATGGGAAAGTAATAAGAATAAATGTTCCTCCTTTAACAGAGGAAAGAAGAAAAGAATTTTGTAAATTAGCATCTAAATATGCAGAGGAAGGGAAAGTAGCTTTAAGAAATATTAGAAGAGATGCTGTTGATAAAGAAAAAAAAGACGAAAAAGATGGTCTTATTTCTATTGACGAATCGAGAGATAATCAATCTGAAATTCAGAAAATTACTGATAAATATATTTCTTTAATAGAAACTAAATTGTCTGATAAAGAGAAAGAAATTCTAAAAGTTTGATAGCATTCGACGTTGTAATAATTGGTGGAGGTTTATCAGGGTCTTCCACCGCTCTTAACCTATCAAAGAAAGGATATTCTGTTTTAATTATTGAAAAAGAAAAATTCCAAAATTACAAACCATGTGCAGGAGGGATGGCATCTTCAATGCAAAGATTTCTTCCTTTAGATATAGAAAATGTCATAGAATCTAAAATTAAAAATGTTGAATTCAGATGGAAGGCTGCAGATAATGTGACTGCTGATCTGACTGGTGAATCTCCATTTTGGATTATTAAAAGAGAGAAACTTGATCAATTATTACTTGATGAATCCTTGAATAATGGAGTTCAAATAATGAGACCATTATTGATAGAAAAAATTATAAAAAAAAATGATAAATGGGAAATTATTTGCGAAAACAAAATAAAATACATTTCGGAATTTCTTGTTATTGCAGATGGGTCTCAATCCAAATGGGCAGGATATTTCAATTTAGGTCCAAGAAAACCAAAATTTGCAAACACTATCTCATTAAGATTGAAGGGATTAGGTGAAATACCGAGAGATGTAGTTAGATTTGAGTTTGGATTTATAAAATATGGTTTTGCATGGGCATTCCCCCTAAAAGAAAGCTTAAATATTGGTTTAGGTACTTTTATAAATAATGGTCTTTTAAAAAACCAGTCTGTAAATAAACAGGTAATCAGAAGCTTCGGATTTGATGACTTTCCTAATAAAACGATTAGTAAGAAACTGAGAATATGGAATGGCTTCCACTCAATTAATGGTGACAAAGTTTTAGCGGTTGGAGATGCAGCATCTCTATGTGATCCATTTTTAGCTGAAGGGATTAGACCATCTTTAATTAGCAGTTTTTATGCTGCAGAATACATAGATCAGTGTCTTTCAGGAAAAACAGATGATTTAAATATTTATACGAAAAAAATTAATAACATTTGGGGCAAATCAATGGCTTGGGGGAGGAGAATAGCCCAGGTATTTTATAGATTTCCTAGAACTGGATACCAATTAGGTGTCAAAAGAAAAACAGCACCAAAACGTATTGCTCAAATATTATCAGGAGAAATGAGTTATGAGGATATTGCAAAAAGAGTTATCAGGAGACTTTTAACAAAAAGTGGAACATAATTATTTTTCAATTCAAACTTAAATTTAGTTAGCAGAAATTAATTTTTGATTTTTAATTTCTGAATATCTCTTTAGAAGAAGTTCTTCCAATTCTTCTATAGCTTTACTGAATCCAGTGATACCCTCACTAAGCTTCTCACTCGCCATCTGATCTTCTAACATACTTAACCTGAAATCTTTTTCTTCAAATTCGTAGTCAATAGAATTATTTATTTGGGTACTTACATCTAATTTTCTAATTAACTCTCCTTTTTCTTTTTTCAGTTCTTCAAGAAATTTTGGAGCGATTGTCAAAAGATCGCAACCTGCTAATTCTTTTATTTCATCAAGATTTCTAAAACTCGCTCCCATCACTTCTGTCTTGAATCCCTTTTCTTTAAAGTACTTGTAGATTTGTGTAACCGAAATAACACCAGGGTCTTCAGCACCAACAAAACTAGTTTTGCCAGTTTTTGCTTTATGCCAATCCAATATACGGCCAACAAACGGAGAAATTAGAGTTATATTTGCATTAGCGCAAGTAACCGCTTGGCAGAAGTTAAAAAGTAAAGTTAGGTTGCACTTAATACCCTCTTTTTCCAAAATTTCAGCTGCCTTAATTCCCTCCCAAGTTGCAGCTATCTTAATCAAAATTCTTTCCTTTTCAATTCCAAAATTTTTGTAGAGATTAATTAATTTTCTTGCTTTTTTTACAGTGGCTTCAGTGTCAAAACTTAGTCTTGCATCTACTTCTGTAGATACTCTCCCTGAAATAATTTTCACTATTTCTTTTCCAAAAAATACTGAAACTTGGTCAATAGTTTCTTTAATTAATTCAATCTCAGAGAATCCTTGGGGCAATGCATTTTCTGAACTTTCCAAAGCCTTATCAATTAATTTGACATATTCAGGTTTCTTAGCAGCAGCAAGTATAAGTGATGGATTGGTAGTAGCGTCCCTTGGTTGAAATTTCTTTATCGAATCTAAATCGCCAGTATCAGCAACAACAACAGTCATTGAGGCCAATTGTTCTAAAATTGATTTCATATCTAGATGATCATATATATATAAACTAGCTTCTATTCCTTATGAAATCATCAGATGATGAACTAAATATTTAAAAAATTGGAAAATTTTATGGTTTTTTAACAATCATTCCATGGTCTTTAATATTAGGAGGTATTTTTTCAATTACTATCAAACTCTCAATAATTTCCCTTGCAACTGGTACTGCAACAGTCGAACCATATGCATATGATTTAGATGGCTCATCAACGACTACAAGGACAGCATATTTCGGATCGTTAACTGGTAAGGTCGCGACAAAACTACAAACTTTTTTACTTGTATACGAACCATTTAAGGCTTTTTGAGAAGTGCCCGTTTTCCCTGCTATCCTGTAACCCTCGATTTTTGCTCCAGATCCACTACCTTCATCAACTACGCTCTCCATCCATTCAAGAACAGTTTTAGAAACCTCTTGTGAAAAAAATTGTTTTTTTGAATTTTTATTAACTCTTTCTTCGAAAGTTGAGGTTACATGAGGAGTAACTTCAAAACCCCCATTTGCTAGAGCCGCATGAAGTTGAACCAATTTAAGTGGCGAGATTGAAAACCCTTTACCAAAAGAAGTTACGGCAGGTTCAATTGATTGATTTACAAATAAATCTTTTCTCTTTAGTTGTCCAGCAGTTGATTCAAATAAGTCAGTCTCTAAATTTTTATTTATGCCTAATTTTTTAAGCCAATCCCAATAAATTGGGGGGTCTAAATTTTGCATTATTTTTATCATCGCAACATTACTTGAAACCTGTAATACTTTTGGATAGTCAATGTATCCATTACCTTTTTTATCCCAATTATAAAGTGTCCATCCTCCCACATTAATCTTTCCAACATCCTCAACCAATCCATCTTTCTGGATTACTTTTTCTTCTAACGCTAAGGCAAGATTAATAGGTTTAAAAGTTGAACCAGGCTCAAATAAGTCTTGAGAATACCAACCCCTAAAGAGTTCAGAATCATACTGCCAAAATTTATTTGGATCATATGACGGGACTGTAACCAAGGATAGAATCCGACCATTAGTAACATCCATAACTATTGCAAATCCCTTTTTTGCCTTCCATTTGCTTACTTGCTTTGATAATGCATTGAATGATGCTTTCTGTAATTTTGAATCTATAGTTAGGCCTAAAGTTTTGTAATCATAAATAAAATCACTTGGCGCTGAATTATCCGGCAGAGGAGTTCCGTCTCCTCCTCTTTTTATAAAATTAATTTTATTAAAAACTTTAATTTGATTCTCTAAATGAAGTTCTAAACCTGCTGAACCTTTATTCTCATCATTGACAAAACCGACGAGATTGGAGTAAAGCTCCCCTTGTGGATAATATCTCTGCGAATATTTAAACAAATCAAGTCCGCTTATTTGAAGGTTCTTAATCTTTTCTGCTTTTTCTTCAGGAATTTCATCCAAAACCTTTATACCACTCATTTTATTATTAAATTTCCCCAAGAGTATTTCATCATTAATATCCAAAATAGGCGACAATTTTTCTATAACTTCCTCAATACTGCGAACTTTATTAATTGAATCACCAGGAAAATTAAAATGTTTTGGATGAGCCCATAATTTATAAAGCGGTTTATCATAAGCAATTAGTCTATTATTTCTATCAACAATTGATCTCCTTTTTTTTAAGGAGTTAGTTTTAGAAGACTGAATTAATCTAGCTTTCCTTTGCAAATCAGAGGCGTTAAAAACTTGCAATTTAACTAACCTCCCAAACAAACAAAATATTAATAGTAAGCTAAAAATATATATGAATTTAAATCTTCTTTGATCAAGGGGTATTAGACGAACAATTTTTTTGTATTTTTTCATCAATATCCCTTCTGATATTTGCTATCACTAAAACCTTTAATGAAACCACTTAAGTTTTTCTTAAATAAACTTTCTTTTTTTTCTGCAAGTTTATCTAAATAAATTAAATCTTCAGGTTTAGTTGTTCTATAAATATTGAGAGACTCAAGTTCACTAATATAAAATTCCTCAATTTTAGAAATATAATCAATGAGATTATTATTAATAGCTCTTGTTTTAGATAAGGTTTTATATGTATTTGACCATTTTCTTTGGCTATCAAAAGATAAGAAAAATAAGGCAAAAATTAATACCATAAGAGAACTATTAATAGTGTCGAAAATTTGATGTATTAATTTGATATCAAGAATGGATATTTTTTCGGAATTTTTTTTACTTTCATATGAAACTTTTTTTTTAAAATTAGGTTGTTTACCATAAGGTTTCATTTATGATTTTTTAATAAATGAGAGAAGTATTACTAATTAAATAAACATCTTTTAGTTTGATTCGCAAGTGAAAAATTAAATTCTTTATGTCCTCAATAAGAACAAATTTAAGAAGGTCAACCCATTCCATAAAGAGTGCATAATTATTGAAGAAAACAAACTTCCTGAAGCAACTCTTGTAATCCCAAGCCCTATTCCCAAAACAAATAATGGAGGCATTTCTCCCAAACTTAAATGAGCCAAAGCAAAGATAAAAGCTGAGACTATGATGCCCAAAATTACACCAAAATCTCTTGAAAGAGTTGGTAGTAAAATACCTCGAAATATAATCTCCTCAAATAGAGGAGCTAATATAGTTGTTGTTATAAATAATAGAAAAAATGATAAGTAACTATTATTATTAAGAACAATTTCGAGCAAAGGGTTACTACCATTCTGATTATCGATCAGACTATTCATAATTAGAGAAATCAATAAAACAAAAGGAACTATTGTTAACCAACCTTTAATTCCCTGAATAATTGCATATTTTATTGGCAAGAAATTGAACTGTAAATAATCCTTCTTAAAAGTAAATTCACCATTCAAAGATTTAATTTGATAATAAACTATCCCTAATGGCGGAATAGCCATAAAAAGATATCCAAAGAATATTTTTAAAGATTGAGACAATTCATTAGAGATATTTTTAGAAAAAAGTTCAACTAAACTTATAGAAAATAAGGGGGAAACAACTTCTCCTAAAACAACAAATCCACCTGAAATTAATAAAACCATATCTATTAATTCTAAATCTAAAGATTTAATTTCTTGCCAACCAAACTTTTTCAAAGATATAGTAGACCATAACATTTTTAAAGCCAAAATTGAGCCAAGAAGTATTGTTAAAAGTGGTATCAATCTTATTGCTAATATTTTTAAAAACATTTTGCTTGAAAATGATTTTGTTATTAATGACCCATCGTCAAAATCAAATTTCTGGCTTAAAAGGTGATATAAAAATCTATCCCCTTTAAATAAATCAAATTTTTCAGAATTTGGTTTATACGAATTATTATTTAATTTTCTTCCTAACTCATCAATCACTAATTTAAATTTCTTATTTTCAAAATCTTTGGATATAGCTTTATAGATCATAGGATCATTTGATTCTGAAGAAATTATTCGAATTAATTTATTTCTTTCTGTTAATTCATCAAATGAGACCTCAGAAAGTAATTTATTTATTTGATCAACAGGATCATTTTTAATAAAAAATTTTTTAAGATTTATAGGTATTGATTGGATCGATAATTCAGCAATTTCTTGCTCTTTTTGACTTATATCAAATGAAACAGATGGTCTATTTAAACTATCTCTTAAACCTTGTTGCCATACAAAAAAAGTTATGACTATGGAAATAAAAGCTAAAGAGAGTTTTGACTTAGAAATATTTTTAAGGTTCATAACTTATTATATTGCTGAAAATTTGACTTAGTTATCATTGAAGTTCCTAATATTTATGTATCTATTTTAATCACGCCATGAGATGATTAAATTATCTTAATTTTCAAATTTATATAATGACGATTCGATTAGTTTTAGTTAGGCATGGACTAAGCAGTTTCAATGCAAAAGGATTAATTCAAGGAAGAACAGATGATTCATTATTAACTGATGAGGGATACGAACAATCCCGAAAAGCAGGAAAAGCATTATCAAAAATAAACTTTGAAAAAATTTATTCGTCCCCACTTGTGAGAGCTGCAGAGACTGCAAAAACAATTGAAAAGGCCTTTAATAAGGAACAAAATATTTTATTTGATGATAATTTGCTTGAGGTAGATCTTAGTGAATGGTCTGGTCTGAAAATTGATGAAATAAAAAAGAAATTTCCAGAAATTTATCCTATATGGAAAAATGATCCAGAAAATCTAATCTTAAAAAGAAATGACAATAAAACTTATAAACCAATTCAAGAGTTATTTACCCAAGCAACAAATTTTGTGGAAGGCATTTTAAAAATTTATTTAGACAAAGATGATGTAAATATTTTAGTTGTAGGACATAATGCGATTCTAAGATGTTTAATCCTCTTGTTATTAGGAAAGCCAAAGCAAGGTTTTAGGAAAATAAGATTAGAAAATGCTTCTTTATCGATAATCAATATTTCGAGGAAAGATAACTCTTTTAAGACCCAAATTGAATGCTTAAATCAAACTTCCCATTTAAATAAAAATATTCCAAATCAAATTGGAGATTCCAGAATATTTCTAATAAGGCATGGTGAAACTAACTGGAACAAAGAAGGTAGATTCCAAGGCCAAATTGATATCCCTTTAAATGAAAACGGAAAAGATCAAGCTAGAAAGACTTTTGAATATTTGAGAAATATTTCTTTCAATAAGGCATTTTCAAGTTCAATGCATAGGCCTTATGAGACTGCACAAATAATTATTCAAAATAACAAAGATCTAAAAATAAAAAGATTAGATTCACTTGTAGAGATTAGTCACGGATTATGGGAGGGTAAATTGGAAGCAGAAATCAGAGAACAGTGGCCCACATTACTAAAAAATTGGCATAATAAACCCGAAGAAGTAATTATGCCCGAAGGTGAATCTATAAAAGATGTATCAGAAAGATCCGTAGAAGCTTTTGAAAAAATTTGTTTATCTCAAAAGGATAATGATCTAAGCCTTCTGGTTGCTCATGACGCAGTTAATAAAACTCTAATTTGCAATATACTTGGGATTAATTATTCAAATATTTGGATGATAAAACAAGGTAATGGCGGCATTACTATAATCGACCTTTTTAACGATCCCAATAAGACCCCTGTGATAAGCGCTCTAAACATTACAACACATCTAGGTGGAATACTTGATTCAACTGCTTCCGGAGCACTTTAAATTAAAGCTCTTTTAAAAAATTTATTTTGATAAATTCAGAGTCAGAAAAAGTCTTTATTTATTGAAAAAGCCAACTTGACTAAGAGGCCAAAATCTGAAATATGCTTTACCAATTATCTCCTTTTTATGAAGAAATTTACTTCCAGGCCAATATCTTCCATCCCAGCTATTAGACCTATTATCTCCTAAAACCAAAAAATGGTCTTCGGGAACTTTTATATTTTCAAATGCTCCACATTTTTTAAACAGAGATGATGAGCATTTATAAGTTACATAAGGTTCAGGAATTAATTTATTATTAATTGCAACTTCACCTTTACTATTTACGCTCACAATTTCACCAGGTATTGCTACTACTCTCTTGATATATGCATCGCATGATTGGTCTCTCAAGCCAGGAATAAAAGACATTGGTGGAAAACTCATAAAAAAACAATATCTTTTTTTTGGTAAAGGCTTAGATCTCACTGAAATTAGTTTTTCATCAAATGAGTAAGGAGAATTAAAAACGATAATATCTCCTCTTTTGGGTAAAGAGTTTCTAAGTGAGAATTTTTCAATTATTAACCTATCGTTAATTTGTAATTCTGGGAGCATAGACCCGGAGGGAATATATCGAGGTTCTGCGAAATATGATCTACAGGAAGAAACAAAAAAAGTTAATAGAATTAGAAAACCCCATTCTTTTAAAAAACTTTTAATAAAAATAGGCATAAACTTTATAAAGGATAAATTTCTTTAAACCTTACAAAACTGTTTGGCATATTCAATTTCATTAAACCCTAATATAACTTTTTCCTCTTCGTAAACCAAAAATGGTCTTTTTATTAATTTGCCGTCACTTAAAAGAAGTTTAATAATTTCTTCTCTTGATAAACCATAAATATCAAGATTAAGAGTTTTAAAAGCTTTACCTCTTATATTAAAAATCCTTTTTTTATCATCAGAGTATTGTTCTAAGGCTAGATTTAAATAATTAACAAGGGGTGGTTCTTTTGCAATATCAATTAATTGGAATACAAAATCTTTGCTTTCAAGCCACTTTGCAGCTTTTCGGCAAGTAGAGCATTTTAAATAACTATAAAAAATTATTTTTTTCAATTTAATTTACTAATTTTTGATTTCTTAAGTACATTAAATTTTTTCTTTTTTGGGAGTATACAACTTTTCAATAAATTTTCAACCGCATCAAAATCCCTCCAACCATCAATTTGTACTGTTCTTCCGTCAAGTCCTTTACTTGTTCTAAAAAATTCAGCTACGTCCTCAAGCTGATTAGGAGCAATTTGATTAATACTTACTATATTAGTCTGCCTAGGATTAGCAATAGGGACACATAAGAGTTTTCCATCATATGCACCACAATCATGCATATCCAAAACCCCAATAGGTCTTGCTTTTATTAGACATCCAGCAAAAGTAGGCTCATCCATTATCACCATCGCATCAAGAGGAGCTCCATCATCAGCAAGGGTATTTGGGATAAAGCCATAATCAAAAGGGTACCTCACTGAAGAATGCAATACTCTGTCTAAGGCCATTATTCCTGCATCAGAGCAATATTCATATTTATTCCTACTCCCAGCAGGTATTTCAACAACAATATTTACTATTCCCTTCATTGGAGATGGAGGTATTGAACTAAGGTCCATCTTTTTTAAAATCGTGATTATGAATTATCTCGCTTCCTTGAGATAAAGGTCTACCAATTAAAATGCTTATTGAAGGTAATAAAATTGTCAAAAAGGCAAAAATAACACCTAAAGATGTTATTGATAAACTCCTTATACTTAAGGGGTCATCATCATCTCTTTCAAAATCACTTTGAGCAGAACCAAGAGAAGATTCCTCGCTTGATTTACTTTGAATAGACTGCTTTGATTTCGTGTAACTCAAGAACTCTTAATTGGGAAAGATTAAGGAGATAATTAAACATCATTATCCTACATTCAAAATGTCAATAAATCAAAACATTGATTGGTAACTTTTAAATTACTTTTTCTCTAGCAAAGACCTAATAGATTTTAGTTCGTCTAATATTTGTGTCAGTATATTTTGAGAAGCAGAGGAAGGCGTATTAAAAACCTCTACAGTAACTTCCTTAATTCTTAAAATATCTTTTGCAAATCTTGCTACTTCATTAGGATGGAATTTTAAAGGGTCTTTTTGATCAGTTCTAAATTCGGGATTTAATTTCCTTGGATTAAAGGTGGGGTTTAGATTTCTTAAATCTGTATTTGTATACCTATAGACAGAAGCTCTTGATCTATTTAGGAATTTTTGAACTTCATCAATACCTACTAATTCCTCTTCGCTAGAAATATTGGAATCTATATTTTCCATAAACTTAAGAAAATGTTTTAGTAATAATGAACTGTTTAAAGATTTTGAACTTCATTACTGAAGAAGTTAGCAGAAAGCATATTTTTAGACTAGCCGCGTTGAGGGACTCAAGACACTTTAAATTCTTTTTTCACCTTAATTGATAAAATTAAATATTATTAAGGATTTTTTTGTATGCGCGTGACAACCTCATTTCCTCTGGGGACACTTCGTGACACACCTTCTGAAGCTGAGATTATTTCACATCAATTACTTTTAAAAGCTGGTTATATTCGCAGAGTTAATAGCGGTATTTATGCATACATGCCAATAATGCTTAGAGTTATTGAAAAAATATCCAAAATAATAGAGAGAGAACTTAATAGTATTGGTTGTACAAAATTACTATTACCCCAACTTCATCCAGCGGATTTGTGGAAAAAAAGTGAAAGGTGGGAAGGATATACTGCCGGTGAAGGAATAATGTTCAATCTCAAAGATAGACAAGGTAAAGAGTTTGGTTTAGCTCCAACTCATGAAGAGGTGATCACGAGTATTGCATCAGAGACCATAAACTCCTATAAACAATTACCTCAATGTTTTTATCAAATTCAGACAAAATTTAGAGATGAAATAAGGCCAAGATTTGGATTGATGAGAAGTAGGGAATTTATAATGAAAGATGGTTATTCTTTCCATTCTTCAGAAAACGATCTGGCTTCTTTCTATGAAAAGGTTGGAAATGCATATGAAAATATTTTTAAATCTTGTGGACTGCAGACAGTAGGGGTTGAAGCCGATAGTGGAGCAATTGGTGGTGCTTCCTCTAAAGAATTTATGGTCACCGCTGATGCTGGGGAAGATTCCATTTTGTTTACTCAAAGTGGTTCTTATGCTGCAAATATTGAAAAAGCTGTTTCTCTACCCTCTCAACCTATTCCACTAAAAGATAATATTGCAGATTGGTTAGAAACACCTCAACAAAAAACAATCCTCGAGGTTTGCGAAAATAATAATTTAGACCCTAGTCAGATAATTAAAGTTGTCTTATTCCTAGCACAGTTCGAAAGTAACTTTGAGGTCCCAATTCTTGCATGCGTAAGAGGCGATCAACACATTAATGAAGTCAAGCTTTTTAACATAATAAATAAACTTCATGATTGCAATCTTCTTAATCTTAAAAAAATTGAAGATCAAAATACTATCGAAAAAAATTTATACAATTTTCCCTTAGGTTTTATCGGACCAGATTTAGATAACAAAACTATTAAAGCTAGTTCTAATTGGGATAAGAAATGGACAAGAATAATTGATTATTCTGCAAGTAGCCTCTCTAACTTTATTAGTGGTGGAAATAAAGTTAATTTCCATAAATTTTTTCAAAAATTTTCTTTTGCTCCGAAAGATTATCTAATTGGGGATATCAGGAATGCTAAAAAAGGAGATAAAATAAGTATTGATAATAATGAAGAACTTTTAGAAAAAAAAGGCATCGAGATTGGGCATATTTTCCAACTGGGTCAAAAATATAGTGAAAAATTAAATGCAAAGTTCTCTGATAAGGATGGACAATTAAAAAATTTATGGATGGGTTGTTATGGTATTGGAGTTACAAGGATAGCTCAAGCTGCTATCGAACAGAATCATGATCAAAAGGGAATTTGTTGGCCTATCCAGATTTCTCCTTTTGAAGTTATTATTATTCCAACAAACCTAAAAGATCCTATTCAAAGTGACCTTACTGAGCAAATCTATAACAACTTTTTAATTAATAAAATTGATGTCCTCCTTGATGATAGAAACGATAGAGCTGGGGTGAAATTTAAAGATGCAGAATTAATTGGTATTCCTTTTCAGATAATTATAGGAAGAGAATCTGTAAACAACGAAGTAGAACTTTTATGCAGGACTAATAATACTAAGTCCAAAATAAGTACTGATAAATTATTGGAAACATTTATTTCCGAATCAGAAATAATGTACAATAAAAAGTCTTAAGGCTTATTTTTTTGGGAGCTCAGTTATGTTATTTAAAAGGACATCAAAATTATTTTTTAAAAATCTTACCAAAGTTATATCTTATTCAATATCCTTAATTGTTGTTTTTACACTATTTAGTTCTCCTTCTATAGCTGCAAAAACCTCGATGACAGGTGATTATACAAAAGACACAATTTCAGTTGTTAAAACATTGCAAACAGCTGTTGATACTCCAAAAGATTCTCCAAATAAAGATGAAGTAAGAAGCGAGGCTCTCACACTCATAACCGACTACATCTCCAGATACAGAAATAGAGGGATGGTGAATAAAACGCAATCATTTACCACAATGCAAACAGCATTAAATGCCATGGCAGGTCATTACAAAAACTTTGCAAGTAGGCCTTTACCAGATAAACTTAGGGAGCGTTTAACCAAAGAATTTTCTCTTGCTGAAAAAATGGTTTTAAGAGAAAGTTGATACAATTCATTTACTTTTTAAAAGTAAAACAAGATTTTTGAATATATTAAATATTCGCACAAAAATAATGCTCTTCTAAAATTGGCCAATGTTGTTGTAATCGGCGCCCAATGGGGTGACGAAGGAAAAGGTAAAATAACGGATTTACTTAGTCGTTCGGCAGATGTCGTCGTTCGCTACCAAGGGGGAGTAAATGCAGGACATACTATAGTCGTAGATGATAAAGTCTTAAAATTACATTTAATTCCCTCAGGGATACTTTATAAAAATACTTCTTGTCTAATTGGGTCGGGAACCGTTGTAGATCCAAAAATTTTGCTGAAAGAAATTGACATGTTAATTGATAATGGAATTGATATCTCAGGATTAAAAATTTCATCAACATCACATGTAACAATGCCCTACCACCGAATATTAGATGAAGCGATGGAGTCTGATAGAGGTTCAAACAAAATAGGGACAACAGGTCGCGGGATTGGTCCAACGTATGCGGATAAGTCACAAAGAAATGGCATTAGAATAAGAGATTTGCTCAATAAGGAAAGGCTAAGTGACGTAATCGAAATTCCATTAAGGGAAAAAAACGGTCTACTAGAAAAAATCTATGGCATTAAACCACTTAAATTAAAAGACATTGTTGAAGAATATTTTGACTATGGGAAAAGATTATCAAAGCATGTAGTTGACTGTACGAGGACTATTCATGCAGCCTCAAAAAACAAGAAGAATATTCTTTTCGAGGGTGCCCAAGGAACTCTACTAGACTTAGATCATGGGACTTATCCTTTTGTTACCTCATCAAACCCAATATCAGGAGGGGCATGTATTGGGGCTGGAGTGGGTCCCACATTAATTGATAGAGTGATAGGTGTCGCAAAAGCCTATACCACAAGAGTAGGTGAAGGACCATTCCCAACGGAATTGCAGGGGAGTATTAATGATCAACTCTGTGATAGAGGCAGTGAATTTGGAACCACCACTGGGAGAAGGAGACGATGTGGTTGGTTTGATGGAGTCATTGGTAAATATGCTGTATCTGTCAATGGTCTTGATTGTTTAGCCGTTACTAAACTAGATGTATTAGATGAATTAGATGAGATTCAAGTTTGTATTGCATATGATCTCGATGGAGAGGAAATAGACTACTTCCCTACAAATTCAGATGACTTAAAAAAATGTAAGCCAATCTTCAAAAAGTTAAAAGGTTGGCAATGTTCAACTGCAGATTGCAGAAAACTATCTGATCTCCCTGAAAATGCTATGAATTATCTAAGATTTTTAGCTGAATTAATGGAGGTTCCAATTGCCATTGTATCGTTGGGGGCGAATAGAGATCAAACCATAGTAATTGAGGACCCAATTCATGGGCCTAAAAGAGCACTTCTAAGGTAATTTAGTTCCAAATTAATGAAGGAATCCTTTAGACATTTTGAACAGAATAAAAAGGTTGATCTCATTGGTCTAGGCAACGCAATAGTAGATATTATTGTAAATATTAAAGATGAGTTTCTTGAGATAAATAATCTTGATAAAGGATCAATGAATCTCATTAATGCTGATGAATCTCAGAGATTGTTAGAAAATTGCAACGTGATCAAAAAAATATCAGGGGGGTCTTCAGCAAATACTGTTGTATGTTTAGCAGAATTAGGAAATGATGTTCAGTTTATTGGAAGGGTGAAGAATGATCAACTTGGGGATTTCTTCTCTTCTGATATAAAAAAAAGTAAAACTATATTTAATACTCCACCAACTAATGCAGGAGCCTCAACAGCTCATTCAATTATTTTGATTACACCTGATGCTCAAAGAACAATGTGCACTTACCTGGGAGCATCTATAGAGTTTGAAGCCAAAGACATTGATTTTAGTAAACTTAAGGAAAGTAAATACTTATATTTAGAAGGCTATTTATGGGACAGCCAATTGGCTAAAAATGCCTTTCTTAAAGCCGCTGAAATTGCAAAACAATCCAATACAAAAATAATCCTTTCATTGTCTGATTCATTTTGTGTAGATAGGCATCGAAATAGTTTCTTGGAATTAATTGATGAATATGTAGATATTGTTTTTTGTAATGAATCAGAGGTTTTAAGTTTACTTAGAGAGGATAAATTAGCAAACTGCCAGGGAGACCTCTCTTCACTATGTGAATTAGTCGTGGTAACTCTTGGTAGCAATGGTTCTCTTATAATTAATAAAAATCAAATCGAAGTAATTACGTCAATCAATAAAGGAAAAGTTATTGATACTACAGGGGCAGGAGATATTTATGCGGGAGGATTTATTCATGGATTAATAAATAATTATTCCCTAAAAAAATGCGGAGAGTTAGGTTCAATTTGTGCTGGGCATATAATTACACAATTAGGATCTAGATCTAATATGGATCTTAAAGAGTTATTAAAAGAACTTTAATCAAATAGTCTTATCTATCCAATCATAATATTTCATCTCAGAATAATATTTTTTGTAAATAATTTGTGGAACATCATATGTAGAAATTTTATTTAAAAAATCAATTAAGCACTCTTTAAATTCTATTTTACTTTTTATCGTAATTTCAAATTCATTAGTTTCTTCAACATCATCACCCCACTCATAAATTGAAAAAATTTGTTTTATCGAAACACAAGCTGCAAGTTTATTTTGTATCAGTAATTTAGCCATTCGAATAGCATTTGTTCTACTTGATTCAGTTGTGATCATAACTAATACTTCCATAATTAATTATCAATATTTGTTTTAATTATGTGATCTATCAAATTCTGGTATTCATTGAAAGAGTAACAATAATCATTTTTAACTTTCGGCCTTTTAACCAAAAACAACTTCATTTTACTTCCAGAAACTATACTCTCCCAGTTTTTCTGAGAATAACTTCCAGATTCTCTGCATAGAACATAATCTATCTCCCAAAAATCACAAAGTTTTTTTTCTAAAGTATTTTCATTATTTTTACTCGGCTCGAGTATCGCAATATTTGAATTTTTAATACATGATCCAAAAGCTTTAGTTATACTCTCATAGGTCGGAAGTACCCTTGTAAACACATTCGCTTTAGTATTCATGTAATAATTTGCTGTATCGTTAAGGAATCTTGATCCTATTGCGAGAAGAATGTTCTTATTTTCTAGATCAACGTTATTTATATCCTTTAAATCATCAATATAAAAAAAATTATTATCGGTATTAATAAGAGATCTCCTTTCAAATAGTAAGAGAGGTGTATTAATCTCTTTGCATGCATTATTAAGATTTTTAGAAATTATCACCGCAAACGGATGAGTAGCATCGATAACGAATTTGATTTTATTTTTTTTTATGAAATTAATTATTTCATCTTTATTATTTAATTTGCCCGTAATGATATGTAACTTTGGATTTTCAATATAAGCTTGCCCTGCTTTATATGTTAAAACACTTGCAAAAACTGAATAATTAAGTTCAAGAAGTCTATTAGCTATTGGAGGCCCATCAAAAGTTCCTGATAGGATCCAAACATTTTTATAGCAATTTCCTTGATTCTGCATCAGTATATCTTTAATTAAATAGTAACTAATGAATCATTGTTTAATTCAAGGAGTAATTAACAGTGCTCCACAAATGAGGTATACCAAAGAAAACCAAACTCCAATTGCAGAAATGATTGTTAATTTTAAAGGATTACGTAGTGAAGATCCAACCAGAGATCTCAAGATCATAGGATGGGGAAATATTGCCCAAGAAATGGTAAATGAACTAAAAGAGGGGCAAAATATTGTTATTGAGGGACGTCTAAAGATGAATTCTGTCACTAGAAAAGACGGAACAAAAGAAAAACAACCAGAACTTACAGCTTCAAAAATTCATCAAATAGAACCAGTTGAAGCTGTTAAATCTGATGAGAGCGAAAATAATGAGGCAATTGATAAAAAAGAAAGCACCAAAAAATCTAATTGGGATAGTTCACCTTTGGTTCCCGAAGTTGACGAAATACCGTTTTAAATCAAATATCAACATTATTTTCTTGAACACTTATAATAAATTTGCTTAATTTTCTTTCAAGCTCGGCAAGTTCGCATCTGATTTCTGGCCATTTACCTTTATCAAGATTTTCTAGTAGCCATGCTCTATCTTTATCAAGTTTAAAAATTAAATCTCCTTGATTTGCAGTATTAAGATCTTGCATAATACTTGTTAACCCATTTAAAATTCATTCTACTAAATCAAAATGAAGAAATACTTATCGCCTGGAAACTTCATAGTAACCGCTGGGGGTATATTAGCTTTTGTTGGAATGACTGCTTATTTTACAGACTCAGTAAATTTAAGTGTGCCTACTTTTTTTTATGGAGTACCTATTTTTCTAATTGGATTAGGTTTAAAGACTTCTGAAATACCTCCTGTAGAATTGCTTGACAAGACAAATTTTGCGACAAATAAATTTAATAGACCAAAAGAACTAACAGCATTAGTTAAAGATGTCACAAGATGGAGGTATGGGATAAAAGCTCATCTTGAATCTTCATTAGAATCTTTAAATTTGTGGGACGAGGATAATCCTCCCCAACTAAAAGAAATAGAAGAAATTACAAAGGAAGAAAAAAATGGTCTCAGAATGCGTTTCGAATTAAACGCCGTCCCTCTAGAAAAATGGATTGAAAAACAAGAAAGATTAAACAGGTTTTTCGTAAAAGGTCTTGAATCAGAATTTATTATCGACGATAATAAAAAAGAATTTGATTTTATTCTCTTTTATTAAATATAGGGATATATTTGTAAAAACCTAATTTCTGAATTCAATAAAGTTTTAATGATTTTTTATAATGGATGATTCTCAAAGAGTATCAATATTAAGCGAAGCACTTCCATATATACAAAGTTTCTCAGGTAGAAAAATTGTTATTAAGTATGGTGGTTCTGTCATGGAAGATGATGATTTAAAAAATGCTTTTTTTAGAGACATAGCACTTTTATCAACCGTGGGAGTATGTCCTATAGTAATTCATGGAGGTGGACCCGAGATTAATAATTGGTTAACGAAATTAGAAATATCTCCTAAGTTCGAGAATGGATTAAGAATTACTGATCAAAAAACAATGGAAATTGTTGAGATGGTTCTAATGGGTAAGGTTAACAAACAGATTGTAAAAGGCATTAATAAAACTGGATCCTTAGCGGTGGGAATATCAGGTCTTGATGGGAACTTAATTCAATCTAGAGAATTAGGAGATGGTAGCCATGGGTTTGTGGGAGAGGTCACAAAAATTAATCCTGAAATATTAGATCCTCTTATTTCTAAAGGATATATCCCAATTATTTCTAGTATTGGATCAACCAAAGAGGGTATTTCCCACAACATTAATGCAGATTTTGTCGCGGGTGAAATTGCTGCTGCAATTAATGCAGAAAAACTTATTCTTCTCACTGATACTCAAGGGATCTTAAAAGAAAAAGGTAACAAAAATAGTCTTGTTGAAAAAACGAATCTCAAAGAAGCAAGAAATTTTATTGATAAAAAAATTGTGACTGAAGGTATGATTCCAAAGACAGAATGCTGCATAAGAGCTTTAGCACAAGGAGTCAAAGCAGCTCATATAATCGATGGAAGAATAGAACATTCATTACTTCTTGAGATTTTTACAAATTCCGGAATAGGTACAATGATAGTAGCCTAACTTATGAAAAATTATGAGCAAGTTTTAGAAACAGTAGAACTTGCTTTAGCTAAAGGTGAGTATCAATATTGCATTGAATTTCTTTTGCCTCTAATAGAATCGTTTCCTTTATCAAGCAAAGAGGGAGTTAATTTAAGAACAATTTTAATTACTGCTCTTTGTGGTATCAATAAAAAGGAGGAGGCTAAAAGATTTTGTAAAGAACTTCTAAAATCTTACGATAATAAGACGAGAGAAAATGCAAAATATTTGATGGAAGTTATAGATTCTCCCGATATTAAAAAGCCAGAAAACTGGAATGTAGAGTTTGAAAGTGGCCCGTCACTAAATAAAAAATCTCTTAACTCACTGCGAAAAAAACGAGGAGAATTGGAGAAAAAGAAATTCATTAATGTTACTGAGACTCCAACTGGTGAAACAAAACCCTTTCAGAAAGGCTTTTCACTGATCATTTTTTTAATACTATTACTATTAATTCCACTTTTAAGTGGCTGCGTTAAGATTGAAAATACCCTTGATCTTAGTGAACTTGATTCAATAACCAATGATTTAGTGATAGAAAGTAAATATATAAATAAATTTCCTTGGCAATTAAAATTTGAAGAAAAAATAAAAGATATTCTTCCTGGCGCAGAAATTGCACAAGAAGAATCAACTTTTTCTTTGAAAGAGAAAAATCTCAATCTAGAAGATGCGAAGGGAGTTCTTAAAATAATCCAAAATACCGCTGGAGAGTTCGCGGGAGGATCAACAAGTATGGAAATTAATACTACTCAAAAAAACTTTATTTTTTTTAAAAAATACTTTTACAGCATAGATTTGGATCTAAATTCTATTCAAGGTATTGATAATTTAGAACTGATTTTCAAAATTATTCACCCTAATAAAGCCACCCTTACTGGTAAAAATGATTCAAATTTAGAAATCACAAAAAATCAAATAATTTGGAATTTAAATCAAGGGCAGACTAATAGTCTAGAGTTTTCTTACTGGAGCCTCAACATACTTTTGGTTGGGCTCTCTTTTATCTTAGTAACCATTGTATTAGCTTATTTATTAAGATTCTATAGGTTTAAATTAGGTACAGATTTGCCTCAACTTCCATCAAATTAATTACAGCTCTGCTGGATTAACATCAATTGTTAAAAAAACATTTTTTGGAATAAGTTTCCATAATTTTGATCTATCAGGTAAAGGTATCTTTGTATCTTCAGGGCCATGGATTAATATCTGCCATCTAAATTTTTTACCGACTTTTGCAATTAAACTAGGCGCAGGGCCAATTATTTTCCAATTAAGTTTCTCACAAAAATTGAATAGGTATTTTGCTAAATTTATTGCAGTTGATTCAGTTAATTCATAATCTTCACCTGATAATTTAAGAAGACAAATCTTACAAAATGGAAATAAATTTGAATCTTTTCTCAATTTCGAGTTTTCGATTAAAAATCTTTCATAATCTCTTTTCTGAAGATACGAAATTACAGGGTGGTTGGGTTTATATGTTTGAAAAATTACTTTTCCTTTTTTCTGATGTCTACCTGCCCTGCCAGCTAATTGTAGAAATAATTGTAATGATTTTTCTTCTGCCGAAATATCTGGGCGATGAAGCAAGCCATCTGCTGCAATGACTACTGAAAGAGTAATATTGGGAATGTCAATCCCTTTTGCCAACATTTGAGTTCCCACAAGAATATCAGCATAACCTTTAGAAAACTTTGAAAGAATATCTCTATGACCATCCTTTCCTGAGGTTGTATCTCTATCAAAGCGAAGTACCCTCAAGTCAGGGAACTCTTTATTTAAAAACTCTATTACCCTTTGTGTCCCTATTCCAAAAGGTTTGAAGGCAGTTGAATAACAATCTGGGCAACGATTGATCAATCTGGATTTATGATCACACCAATGACAACTTAACCATTTTTTCCCTTGTGAACCAAGATGTACCGATAAAGGAACGTCACAGTTGGGGCAATTTATTAAATATCCACAATTTCTACAACTTAAAAACCCACTATGCCCCCTCCTAGGTATCAAAATTATTGCCTGCTCATTTTTTAAACGTAGTTGGGGAAGCAATTGTAATAATTCATTGGATAAAATTTTCATATTTCCCTTCTTAAATTCATCCCTCATATCAATAATTCTTATTTCAGGAGTCTCATTCTTAGATATCCTTTGAATCATTCTTACCAATTTGAAATTCTTTTCAAAAATACACTTCTTCCACGTCTTCATTGATGGAGTTGCACTCCCAAAAATTAACTTTGCAGAATTCCTTTTTACTATTTCAATAGCAATCTCTCTTGCGTCATAACAAGGCATAGGACTATCTTGTTTATATGAAACATCATGTTCTTCATCCATTATTATTAGTCCTAGATTTTTAATTGGCAGAAAAACTGCAGACCTTGTCCCTATAACTATTAGAGGTTCCTTAGCATCAATAATTTTCTTCCAAACTAGGGTTCTATGATTAGAAGAACAGTTACTATGATATTCGTAAACGTCATTATTAAATCGCCGACTAAACCTATCAATAAGTTGAGGAATCAGTCCAATTTCTGGAGCAAGTATTAAACAACTTTTCTTTTTAAGAAATTGATTCTCAGCAATTCTCATATAAATTTCTGTTTTACCTGTACCTGTTTCGCCCCATAGAAGTAAGACATCTCCTGGTTTCATTGTTTGAAATTCTTGAAATGCATTTTTTTGCTCATTTGTAAGATTTGGTTTTTTTGCTGGAATATTATCATTTAAAAAGGAATTCAATTTGGTATTGATTATTTTTTTTCTTTTAGATTTAACCAGGTAATTTTTGCTGACCATTGATTTAATCAGAGTGTAATTAAAACCAGACTTTATTAATTCACTTTGCCAATTACCCTCTTCAGACAAAGTTTCTACTAAAAAGAATTCTTTTTTGGTTAATTCATTTTTCTTAATATCAAAGTCTTTTTTGGTTTTAATCCATATTTGATCTTTTAAACCTTGAGGAATTTTCTTATATTTACCAATCCAGCCAGGAGGAAATGCAGTTTTAAACATTTTTAAATTACTAACCATATAAAAAGAGGCAAGGGACTCCATCCATTCCCTCCAAGAATGATCAATTACTTTTTTCTGCAAAATAGCTTCAACGAACAAATATCTTATATTTTTTCCTCCAGTAATATTTGATTCAACTTTATTAATTGTCGAAACATTCTTTTTTGAGATCACCAACCCATTCAAAAATCTCCCTCTTAGTTTCACACTTACAATATCCCCAACTTCTACACCAAGATTATTTCCATCTAAATAGTAAAAGCTCTCATTAACAGAACCTATATCAAGCAAAATTTCGAATTTATAGGAGATATTTAAAAACTGATTACTTGCCGGCTTCAAAACTTTTTCTTAGTATTGGATTGTTGAACATTCCACAAAGTGTTTTTTGCACATTGTAAGTATCCTGCTCTTAAGGGAGACATGAAGCTTTGATCATTGAGTGAAAATTCAAAAAATGATCTGCCTGTCTGAGAAATCCCAAGACTTTTTACTTTAGCTAATCTATAACACTATTTAAATTTTTCAACAATTAAAAAAAAAACTTTTTTATTAAAATTTCTGAAAAAGTTCTTTTACAAATTAAGGGGAAATTTACTACTAAATGTACAAATTAGCCCTAAATAAAATTTAATCTAGTTAAATTCACCGTAGAAAGGAGTCAATCATGTGTCCAGTAGCAGCAGAATCAAAGAATTCTAAGCCCAGCTCGAAAAAAAAGATTAACAAAAAAATCAATGCTAATTTAGAAACAGTAGTTGAAGAAGAAAGTAATATAGATAGCCAAAGTTTAAAGATTTCCTCTGATTTAAGTGAAAGCCGCATAGAAACCAATGGTGAATTTAGTGATTCTGAAGATGAAGACAAAGGGCTTGGAAATATAAAGCTTGGACCTAAAGGTATATACACTGAAGATTCAATAAGAGTTTATCTTCAAGAAATTGGGAGAATTAGACTTTTAAGACCGGATGAAGAAATTGAACTTGCACGAAAAATTGCTGACTTACTCCAACTAGAAGAACTAGCTACTCAATATGAGTCAGAAAAAGGCCATTTCCCTTCTGTTAGAGAATGGGCTGAATTAATAGATATGCCTCTTCCCAAATTCAGGAGAAGACTTCTTTTAGGGAGAAGAGCTAAAGAAAAAATGGTTCAATCAAATTTAAGATTAGTTGTTTCGATTGCAAAAAAATATATGAATAGGGGATTATCATTTCAAGATTTAATACAAGAAGGGAGTTTAGGTCTGATTAGGGCAGCAGAAAAATTTGACCACGAAAAAGGTTACAAATTCTCTACTTATGCTACTTGGTGGATTCGACAAGCAATTACTAGAGCAATAGCAGACCAAAGCAGAACTATTAGATTGCCAGTTCACTTATACGAGACAATTTCCAGAATTAAAAAAACCACAAAGGTTCTTAGCCAAGAATTTGGGAGAAAACCTAGTGAAGAAGAAATAGCTGAGAGTATGGAAATGACAATTGAAAAATTAAGATTTATAGCTAAAAGTGCCCAGCTCCCTATTTCTTTAGAAACTCCAATAGGTAAAGAAGAAGACTCAAGACTTGGAGATTTTATAGAGGCTGACATAGAAAATCCCGAGCAAGATGTTTCTAAAACTTTACTAAGAGAAGATTTAGAGGGGGTTTTAGCGACTCTTAGTCCAAGAGAAAGAGATGTGCTTAGGCTAAGATATGGAATTGATGACGGAAGAATGAAAACTCTTGAAGAAATTGGACAAATTTTTGATGTTACTAGAGAAAGAATAAGACAAATAGAAGCAAAAGCTCTTAGAAAGCTGAGACATCCGAATCGAAATGGGGTTTTAAAAGAATATATAAAATAAAAAAGGTTAAATATAATATTCCACTTCAGAAACTTGCAAAAGAATATCTTAAAATAGATTCGACTTAATTTTCAATTCAAACTCAAAATAATATTTAATGACTTATCTTAAGCTGAAAATAGCTAGTAGAAGAAGTAAACTAGCAATGGTTCAAACTTTATGGGTTAAAGATCAACTAGAAAGGAATATTCCAAATTTAGAAGTATCTATTGAGGCCATGGCAACTCAAGGTGACAAAATCCTTGATGTAGCGCTAGCAAAAATTGGTGACAAAGGTTTATTTACAAAAGAACTTGAAGCACAAATGCTTGTAGGCCAGGCAGACATAGCAGTACATTCTCTAAAAGATCTACCAACAAATTTACCTAATGGCCTTAAATTAGGATGCATAACAAAAAGAGAAGATCCTGCGGATGCTTTAGTAGTAAACAAAAAAAATAATGGTTATAAATTAGAAACTTTACCGAAAGGTTCAATTGTGGGGACAAGCTCTCTTAGAAGACTTGCACAATTAAGAAATAAGTATCCACATCTTATATTTAAAGATATCAGGGGAAATGTTATTACAAGAATAGAAAAATTAGATGCTGGCGAGTTTGATTGTATTATTCTTGCTGCCGCTGGTTTAAAGAGATTGGGCTTTGAATCAAGAATTCATCAGATTATTCCAAATGAAATTTCCCTTCATGCTGTTGGTCAAGGAGCACTGGGTATTGAATGTAAATCTGATGATAAAAAAATTTTAGAAATTATAAATGTCTTAGAAGATAAACCCACTAGTCAAAGATGTCTAGCAGAGAGGGCATTTTTAAGAGAGCTTGAAGGGGGATGCCAAGTTCCAATAGGTGTTAATAGTAAAATTCAAAATGAACAACTTTGCCTCACTGGTATGGTTGCATCTATTGATGGGAAAAGGCTAATTAAAGATCAATATATTGGCAATATTAATGATCCTGAAGAAGTAGGCAAAGAGCTCGCACAAAAACTAAAGCTACAAGGTGCCGACAAAATACTGAGCGAAATATTTGAACAATTTAGGGAAAAATAAAAATTAGTTAATCTACTAATTTAGGATCAATTTCTTTTTTATATCTGTTTTCACAATCTTTAATTACTTCAACAGCTTCTTCAATCCCAAAAAAACCATTCACAGTACATGTTCCTGGTTTTTTTAGATCTTTGTAATGTTCCCAATAATACTTCGTTTCTTTTAGCCAATGCTCTCCAAGGTCTTTGAAACTTGAGATATGATCCATTCTTTTATCATCTGCGAGAACTGCTATTACCTTATCATCCACCTCCCCACCATCATCAAATTTCATCACGCCAATAATCCTAGCCTCAACAATAGATCCAGGAATCAATGGCTCAGTTACTCCAACAATTTCTATATCAAGTGGGTCTCCATCTTCATCCCAAGTTCTTGGTATACAGCCATATGCAAAGGGATAAGCAAGTGAAGAATAACCCACCCTATCAAGTTTAAGATGACCCGTTTCTGTGATTAATTCATATTTATTAATAGTATTAGAATTCAATTCGACAATAGTGTTAACTATTGAATTTGAACTATCAGTGAAAGCATTTAGTATATGTAATAGATTTGGTGTTACCCTACTTGGGGATTGATTAAGATTTGCCATCAAAAAATTATTTTTGTTTATCTTACATCCTCACACCCAACCAAATTCTTTAAAAGTAATGTTTCAGCAAAAATCATCTATTTTAGACCTTAAATGTTTAATAAAATAGTCTGCCGTTAGTTCTTCATTAGTTACGGATCTTATCAACTCCATAGAATTAACTGATCTTCCATATTTATGTATATTATTTTTTAACCACAAGATGATTTTTTGATATTCACCATTTTCAATTAAATTATCAATCAAACCAACGTCTTTTTCCATTTGATTAGAAATTTGAGCACTTATCAGATGTCCTAACAAATATGAGGGGAAATATCCAAACGCTCCCTCACTCCAATGAACATCCTGCAGACAACCTTCTGAATCATTAGATGGTTGTATTCCTAAAAGCTCACTATATCTTTTATTCCATTCTGTTGGGATATCTTCAGCAGGTAACCCTCCTTCAATTAAATCTATTTCAAGTTCAGTTCTTATTAATATGTGTAAACCATAAGTCAATTCATCTGCTTCAACCCTATTTAATCCTGCTTCCAAATGATTAAAAGATTTCCAGAGTTCTATAGGATTTTTTAGCGAACATCCAGCCGAAACAAATTTTTTGAAAAATCTTTTTGAAAAAGATTTGGATTTAACAATTCTATTTTCCCAAAATAAAGATTGACTTTCATGAATCCCCATAGAAGTTGCTTGACCTAAAGGCCAAGCAAACCATTGATGACTTTGAGATGGCAAACCCTGCTCATAAATTGAATGCCCCCACTCATGCGCAGTTGCTAAAAAACTTGATAATGGTTCACCTTCAACAATTCTTGTGGTAATCCTAAAGTCATTAGGCCCTAATGTAATGGAGAAAGGATGTGGAGATTTACCAACTACAACGCGATCTTTATCTCTCCCAAACTCATCAAGTAATTTAGAACATAAATTTTGTTGAGATTCTGTACTTAAATCCCAATAATTTTTTTTTGACTTATTAATTCTTCTAACGAAGTCTGGAATGGTTTCTTTCAAGGGTTGAAACATTTTATTCAACCATTTCAAAGTTAGTTCAGGCTCAAAGGGTTGGGCTAATGTCTCCCAGAGTGAATATTGATCAGATATTTGTTTTGCCTCTTCAATCCTCAATTTGACTAATTCTTTAAAGAATGGAAGAAAAATTTTAAAATCTGATTTTTTTTTAGCTTCTTGCCAGCTTTCATACCCTTTAGATTTTGCCTTTGCCAAAGACTCAACTAATTTAGGGTCTAAATTTCTTTCTCTATTAAATTCCTTCAATAAAAGATTAATATTTCTCTCTTTATCTCTTATAAAAAGTGGGTTATTGGAATTGAGTTCAATGTCTAATATTTCATTTTTTGCAGATTGTATTAGATCAGAAAATTCTTCTGAAGAGTTTCTTTTATGCAATAATTTTGCAATATACGTAAGTTGTTCAGATCTCCAAGAAGCACCTTTCTTAGGCATCCCAGTATTCTGATCCCAATAAAGTGAATTTTGTATTGAACCTAATATTTGAGTTTCTTTAAGATAAGCACCCAGCTTATTCCATTGAGTTTCAGTCAAAAATTTAAATTTAGATTAGATTTATTTTAAGATTAACAAATTAATGTCTGCTTAAAAACATACAACTTTTGTCCACAATAGGATATTAATTAATTAAGTTTTAACTATATGGAACAAATATTTTCAAAATTAAAATTCATAACCCATGGTCAGGGTTTCATTGACATCACATATGATTTAAATTTATATATTGAAAAAAATAATCTTCATTCCGGCATTTTAAATTTAACTTCACTTCATACCAGTTGCAGTTTAACTATTAATGAGAACGCAGATCCAAATGTACTGGAGGACCTAAAAAAATATATGCAATCTATAGTTCCCTATGATTCTTACATAACTTTATCAAAAGATAGAGAAGAAATATTTTATAAACATTATCAAGAGGGGGCCGACGATATGCCGGCACATATTAAAACATCCTTAACAAATACTTCTTTATCTTTGAGTTTTAGAGAGGGGAAGATTATGCTTGGCACATGGCAAGCAGTTTATTTATGGGAGCATAGATTTGATCAAAAGGAAAGAATTATAAATTTACATATAATTGGTGAGAAAAAGTAAAATATTTATAATGTAAAAAAGCAGATTTATTATTTCATGGAACCTTATCTTTTAAGAGATGAAGAATTGAATGAATTAGTTGTCAAAATACCTGGTTGGGAAATTAAAACTAAACAAATCAAAAGAGAATTTAATTTTTCTAGTTTTATTGAAGCCTTCGCTTTTATGACAAAGGTCGCTTTAATCTGTGAAAAATATAATCATCATCCTTACTGGGAAAATGTTTATACAAAAGTAATAATTAAATTTAATACTCATGATTTGGGAGGTATTACAAATCTGGATCAAACATTAGCTTCTGAAATCAATAAAATTTGTCATCAATAAGATTACAAAATTAGATTAATTCATTTAAAAATTTATCAAAATGTTAAAGAAATTATTACCAGTTACTATTATTAGTGGATTTTTAGGTTCTGGAAAAACTACACTTCTAAATCATATTTTAAAAAATCAAGTTGGTATTAAAACAGCTGTTTTAGTTAACGAATTTGGAGAGATTGGAATAGATAATGACTTAATAATAGAAGCCTCAGAAGATATGATCGAATTAAATAATGGATGTATATGTTGTTCTATCAATGGCGAATTATTAAATACAGTTTCCAAAGTTTTAGAAAGAGCTGAAAAATTAGACTATTTAATTGTTGAGACAACTGGGTTAGCAGATCCATTACCAGTAGCAATGACTTTTGCGGCTGGTGATCTAAGAGAAAAAGTAAGATTAGATTCAATAATAACTGTTATTGATGGAGAAAATTTTGACTTTGAAATTACTAACACAAGTATTGCCTATTCTCAAATTTTATACGGAGATATACTCCTTCTAAACAAATGTGATTTAGTGAGTGAAGAGCAATTAAATAAAATAGAAAAGTTTATTTATAAAATAAAAAAAGAACCAAGGATCTTAAGATCAATCAATAGTGAAGTTGGATTACAAACAATAATGAGTGTAGGTCTATTTGAGACAGATACTTTTCAATTCGACAAGAATAAAATTACAGAAAAAAAATCACACGATCATTCTTCTCATTCACACGATCATTCTTCTCATTCACACGATCATTCTTCTCATTCACACGATCATTCTTCTCATTCACACGATCATTCTTCTCATTCACACGATCATTCTTCTCATTCACACGATCATTCTTCTCATTCGCATGATTCGAGCAATAATATCGAAGGATTTACATCCGTTTCTTTTGAGACATT
>NZ_JNAL01000014.1 GCF_000759955.1 Prochlorococcus marinus str. MIT 9201 | reverse complement strand
CTTTTCTTCACTCTTAGTTTTTGTTTCAAACTTTTCTTTTATTTTTAAATTCGGTAATGGTGGTAATTCTTTTTTCTTTTCTTCACTCTTGGTTTTTGTTTCAAACTTTTCTTTTATTTTTAAATTCGGTAATGGTGGTAATTCTTTTTTCTTTTCTTCACTCTTGGTTTTTGTTTCAAACTTTTCTTTTATTTTTAAATTCGGTAATGGTGGTAATTCTTTTTTCTTTTCTTCACTCTTGGTTTTTGTTTCAACCTTTTCTTTTATCTTAGTATTGTCGGCGCTTAATTTATTTAGAGAATTCATTAAGTTAGTGATAGTATAATTTTCATTATTTTTACTTTCTTTATTATTCTTACTTTCTTTATTATTCTTACTTTCTTTATTATTCTTACTTTCTTTATTATTCTTACTTTCTTCAATTTTTTTACTTTCTTCTTTTTTAAAATCTTTAAAGTAAAAATCTTTGATTATAAATTCCCTATTTAAAGTGTCATCGGCGAAACTTATATCCTTTATTAAACTTAAGCCTAATCCTACAATTCTCGACATAGAAAATTGATTAATTTCATCAGGGTTGTATGTAAATTCTTTGAGAAGATTATTATTTATGGGAGATATTAGAGCAACATCCATCATTAAATGTTTACCAATCAACTCCACAAGATTCTGATGTTGACTATTTCTTCCAGATAAAAATATTTTTCCTTTTTTATTTAAATTATTATCTCTTAAGAAACTATTAAAAGATTCCTTTATTTCTCTTAATAAGACTTTCAAATCAAGTTTTGATAGTGCATGGTAATTTTCCGATTTATTTTTATCTTTTGAATTAATACTCTTATCATTAATAGAAGTATTAATTTTCTTCATTTCCTCTATGGAAGGATATTTTTTTATAGAAGCTAATCTTTTAATAAATAAAGGACCTGATCTATCAAAAATTACAAATTGCGAAAATTCATCCAGTAAATCTATTGAAATTATCAATTCTTCTTCCTTTAAATCATTTATTTCAAACTTTAATAAGTTAGCGATGCACATATGACTCATTTGAATAGAACATATTTCTAGATTTGCATTTTTTATTGATTCAAGGACGATATCTAGATTTTTTTTAGGTATTGAAGTTAAAAAATATTTATTAAAAAATTTATCTTTAAATTCTTTTTTAGGCAGGTTAGTTAAATTAATTTCAAAATCCGAGTTTTCTAAAGATATAGGTATTTGAATTCCAGAATTAGGATTCTCTAAAAAGCTAGTAGAATTATTTTCCTCTATATCTTCTGGGATTTCAATTAATCTGGTATAGCAAGTATCTGAAGGGAGAACAACTGCAACTCTATTCGTATAAAATTTATTTTCATTCATAATTCCTTTTAGAAAAAAACCAAAATTTACCGGATCAGTTGGTATTGACTTATCTAACGCTTCTTCTGGAAGAGATTGCCTTAAAATTTTTTTAATGTAAAGTTTATTTTTTTGAGATTTAGCAAGCCCTATATTTATAAAATCACTTCCTATTTCAAGCAAAATAATTTTACTACTAATTTTCTTTAAAACTTCAAGAAAAATTTCCTTGAGGTCTTCAACTTGATATTCGCTTAATTTTTTCTTAGTTGTTTTTGCAGAGTTCATAATTTTCAAAAAGTATTAGGTCTAAAAAATAACCTCCTTACAAAAAGGTTTTGGTCTACAAAATATCCGCCGTACAGGAGTTGAATTAATTGAGACGCCATTCTCTGGTTTGGAATATAAAATATAAATTCCTGGTTTGCCACCATTAGAAAGTTCTGAGTAATTACTCTCTGATAGAGAAGTTGATTTAATACATATTTTATATGATTTAGGTATTGCTTTAGTATCAATTGATGGAATATTCCATTCCATTGAGGGTAAAGATGAGCACTCAAGATTTGTGATGAAGCTTTTATCAATTCCAGGCTCAGAAAGAATATCTATAATAGAATCAATAGTTTTATTTATTTGAGCATGATCATTTAATTTATCACTAAATTCTTTTTCAGCTGAAATATATTCCTCTTTTGCTTCTTCATTCAAAGGTTGAAAGAACCTTGAAGTATAAGTAGTAACCATAACTGTTATTCCAGTAAATGCTGCCAAAAGCAAAACTGCTAAAACTAATTCTGGAAGAGTCATACCTTCATTTTTTAATTCTTTTTTATTCATCATTTATTCATCAAATTTTAATGATTTTATGTCCTGATTAAGATTGTCAATATCTACATCATTAAATCCTGCAGTTTTTAAGATTCGCTTTTCTTCATTTGTAAGAGGATATTTTCCAGCATTAATTAAGGCTTTATCAGTAAAATTTATTGCGATAAGCATAGCTACAGTAACTGCAGACATTATTACAGATCCAATCAATGAAGAGATCATTTATTTACCTCATATGGACAGAATGTTTCATCTTTCAGATAACATGAAAACAGATTAAAAGATCCTAAATTATTTTTCTTTATTATAACTCTATGATTAATATCCTTATTTACTAAGACGCAGCTACCAAGAAATAAGGAATTTGATGAAGGCGTTTGTGTCCCAGAAGATAAAAAAACTTCTCCATTTTCATATAAAGTTTCACTTAATTTTTCCTTGATATATGAGCAAACATCTACATCAGGACCCGAATAATTATTTAAAATTTCCAAAATCTTTCTATCATAAATTGGCAAATCTGATTGAATATAATCACTTTCTTTAAAAGTGCTTAAAAACATCAAATTATTAATATTATTTCCAATCTTCATCATTGCTGAGATACCTGAAATCATTGCCAAGCCAAGTACAAAGTATAAAAAATTCATAGTAAATTAAAGAAATAAACTAATCAAAATACTTAAGTTAATTTTTACCATAGAATATTGTTCTAAGATTAACTTCTAGCATTTTACTAGTTTTTTTAATTACCCCATCATCATTATCCTGATAATTCAAACTCAGAGTAATATTATCTAACAAAACAGCATTATCTCTATATTCTAGATCTCTTAAAAAAGAAAGTAAATTTACAAAATCCGTATTGAAAGTAAAATCTATTAGATATTTTTTTACCCCTTCAACTAATAATGGATCATTTTCTAAATCGGTTTGATTAGAATTGGTACTTAATTGTTCTTGTGTATTATTTTCATCAGCAATGACTACTTCTTGAGGAGCTATAGATAAAAACTCAATATTATTTTTCCTCCCTAGTTTTCCTAATTCGGCTAATAAAGTATCTAAATTTGATCTCCCAGTAATTAGCTCTATTATTTTTGTTTTTTCCTTATTTAATTTCTCAAATTTATTATTAATTATTTTATATTGAGATTTTAAGTTATCTAATTCATTCTTTTTTTTAATTAAACCATTTAATTCAAAATTAACCTCATTTGATTTAAAGTATTGTGGAATTACAAAAAAGACAATCAATAAGATTGATATTCCCGAAGATATAAAAACTGGTATAAATGAAGCAGCTTTTTCTGGAGTTATTAAATTTTTTCTTTCTTTATTAAACATATTATTTTTTTGTTAATGGTTCTTCAATATCCTTCAAAAGATTTAACCTATTAGATAATCCATAAGACCCTAGTTTGATTAAATATTTTTCATTAATTTCTCTATAATTTTTTGAAACTTTGGTTCTTATATCAACTAGATAACTTATTGCTTCAGAATTTCTTTCCGAAACACTTATTTCTTTTAAATCGATATCTTCAAATTTAATCAAATTGGATTTACTTAAATTTAATAAGAAAGCATTGAGCGTATTCAAATATTCATCATTGGATAATTTTGCTTTTATAATCAAAGAATCATCCTCAGAAGAAAACTCTAAAAGTTGGATATCTTTTGGAATAATTAAAGTTATTTCCTTTAATAAAGCAGAACTTGAACTGATATCCATAATTGAATTTTTAAGGTCATTATTAAATTTTGAAATATCTTTAAGTTGTATTGATTCTCGATCTAGTTTCTTTTCAAGAAAATCATATTCATCACTAAAAATTTTTATTTTATCTTTTTTATTTTCTATAATCTTAGTTCTTAAAATGAAAGGGATCCCTAGAATTAGAGAAATAGCTATTAAAATTAAGCCAGAAAAAATTCCATTTTTAATAAATTGCTTAGTATCAACAAAATATGGATCAAATAATTTATTAACTTTCCTTCTTTTTCGAAGTAAATCAATTTGTTTAAAGTTATTTTTAACCATTTAATAATCTAGCTTGGAATTAAAGTCATTTATCTTTAAGGATTTTTGGAGTGACTAAAATAATTAATTCACTTTTTCTTTTTTGAGTTGAATTATTTCTAAACAGGCTTCCAAGAAGGGGGATATCTCCCAAAATAGGAACTTTAGAGGTTGTTATATTATCAGCGTCTTGAAGAACCCCAGTAAGAATTAATGTATCTCCATTTCTGACTCTAATAGAACCTGTATCTAATTGCCTAACGCTCAATGTATTTTGTATACCACAACCCGAAATCTCAACTGATCTTGTGACTGAAGAGATTGCAGGGCTTAAGGCAAAGGTTACAAAACCATTATCGTCGATCTTATCAACCTTTGCTCCAAAAGTAATGCCAGCAGTTCCTTCCTCTGCTGTACATGTAACTACTCCATCATCATTACTTTGAGTGAATCCGGTAACCACTGTTTCACCAACTTTTATAAATCCCTCATTTTTATAAGGCCTACCAATTGATGCCGAATCAAGTCCCTCATCTACTGAAGCAGCTCCAGAAGACAGAATATTTGGATTCTCACCAAGAATCAAAGTTGGAGAAGCTAAAATCTTTGCATTTTCGTTAACTATTTTAGCCTCTAACCAATTCATAATATTGCCCTCAGGAACAGGAATGATATCGCCAGGATTTAAAGTTTTTATATTCTCAGACCCTAAAGGTTCAAAAGGATCCATATTTCCAGTAACCAAACTTAGCCCGCTGTTATTAATAATCCTTGTTTCACCAGTTCTAAGTTCAAAAATATTATTTTTAATATCATTTTTTGTTAATGTGACATCAATTATTTTAATGTTTAATGCTACTTGTCTATGTCTAACATCTAATGATTTTAAATATTTTTCTGCAGTTTTAATAAGATCTTTTGAACCTATTAAAGTAATAGTTTGCAATCTTAAATCTGCTGTTCCTATTAATCCTGATAGTGGTCCTCCTTTTATTCCATATGAATTTATAGCATCATCATTAATTTCTTTTTTATTTACGAAACTATCTCCAACTTCAGTTCCCTCTATTGAACCACTTATTAACATTACCTTTGAAATTTGAGCTCCAAGAGTAGATAAATAATCTGCAACTGAGGCAGCATTTACTTGATTAAGTCGATAAGTTTTTGAGACTTTTGGTCTTAAACTCTTAGTTAATATATCTTTCCCCACAAAGATTATGTTATTCTCTAAGATTGCCTGTAAATCTGCAGAAAGCAAAACACTATTAAACGCATCTGAAATATCTACGTCATTAAAAGTTGCACTAATTTTAGATCCACCTGAATTCTCATTATTTTCTGAAATATTATTATCAACAATAACTATTCCATAGTTACCTAATTTACCAATTAATTTTAATGTCTCAATGGGATCTGCTGATTTAAGATTTAAGGTAATCTGAGGTCCCTTTAAATTTAAATATCCTCTTGATGGAACTTTAAATTGACTACTTGAGATAATACTTCGAGAAGGCAAAGGTAAATAATTTTTACTATTTTGTTCAGAATAGGTTTGAATTATTTCATTTCTTTCATTGGATTTATCATTAAAATTTTCGTCTTTTTTTTGTATTTGCTTAGATTTGATATCCTTTTTAATACCTTCATTTTTTAATAAATCATTATCATTATTTATTTCTTTCAATGGTTTAATTTGATTTACAAAAATGTCAGAATCGTTTGAATCGAAAGTTTCTTCTACAAATTTCTCTATCTCTTCAATTTCTTTAGTAGAAAAAGAATCTTCATCATTAATTTTTTCAGCAAATAAGTTCTTGAAATTTTTAATTCTCTTCTGATAATTGTTTCTATTTGAATTCTCCAAATCAATTTTCCTAAAATTAAAAGCATATGCATTAATTAGAAATTGATTCAGAATCAAGAATGAGAATATAGCAATTTTTATCTTTTTTATTTTTAAAAAATTTCCCATAATATAGTTAATCTTCTTCAACTCAATTTTCCACTAATACTTCTTTTTTAATTTTATAATTAGTTTGATTAATTGTCATATTATTTATTTTTAATATATATCCTTCTCTTATTGCATCTGAAGTATCAATTATTGATAAATCTGGGTAATTATTAATCAATGATTTTGGTGAATATAAGCCAAAAAAAGTTTTAAATTGGCCATCTAACCCATCGTATTCACTATAAGGGATGGAATATAATTTATAAATTTCTTCTAGTTCAGTTTCTTTTTGATTATTTTGAAACGCATATGATTTATTTCCTGACCCAAAAGCTTTTAGATTATTCATTAAAAAAATCATTATAAATATATATAAATATTTTTTAAATAATTCTTTATTACTTCCTTTTTTAAATGATTCCATTTTGGTTAGAATTTTGTAATTAAATAGAAAAATATTAATTTAATATTATTTTAGAACTTAGATAAAGTTTAAATTAAAAATAATTTAATTTTACCTAATTTTTGTTTACACAACATAACAATTTAGAAAATATGATGACCCATTTTTAATTCTTGAATCTCATTATTAAATTTATTCGAAGTTTTACCCAATTTATGTTTTATTTATATAATAATAAAAATTATGCGTAAGAAAAAGTCAATTATAAATTTTATTATTTATAGTTTGTATTTTTTTTCAGGTTTTTCAATTGGAATCATATTAATTTGGCCAGGTGTATTGAACTTTGAAAAAAGAAAGTGCTTCTTTAAGATAATCAAAGACGGTAGTGATGGGAAAGTATCAATTGGGACCATCTTAACTTTGGAACCTAAATCCCTTTTAAAAATAAGAAATGCAGAAAATAAATATAGTAAAATTCTATTAATAGGAGATCAATGTTTCCGAGAATAAATAAATGAAATTCATTTCTAAGTTAGATTTTCCGCAAAAAAGCATATTTGGATTCAAAATTTTATCATCACTCCAATCAACAGTATCCTGTTACATACTTTTATTTATAGGTAAAAATTTAAATCTATTATTTGGTAGTAGCAAAATAAATATAATTGCAGGATCTTCTTTTAATATTATTTTAAACTCAAGCGTAGTTATATTAATAATCAATTTAATTATTAGGAGAAAGCAGATAAAAAAAATTTATTTTTTATTTTTAAACTTTGCATTGTTTATTTATTTACCAATAGCATTTTACGAAATCTTTAGATATGCAAAGACTCTACTATTTTTCTTTTTTAAGTACACAAACCAGAACAACATTTTAGCGTATTTGGAAGGTGTAAGAATTTTATGAAAAACAAATAAAACTTTTCTCGATGAAGTTTCAAGTGCAGCTACTGCTAATGAAATCGCCTTAATAGCTTCACACTATGGATTTCAATTTACTAGTAAAGAATTAAAAGAAGTTTCTAAGAGCAAAATCGAGGGGGTAAATATTAAAATTCAAGATGCCACTCCATTTTATAATTTTGGTGAGGAGGGAAACTAAAAAAATTGATTAAGAAAAAAAAAGATAAATTTCATAAGCTCCATAATTCAATCCTGCTTACAAGGATGAGCATTCTACTTTTTTGAATTACTAAGCTTTTAATAATGATTTTCAGTTGATACTTTTGGACTGATTTTCATTTATGACTTTATTAACAGTAGAAGTTTTATTTTCCTTTTTTAGGACTTCTTTTAAATGAGTATGATTTGCTTCGCCTTTATTATGTCCATGAGCAATTCCAAGCTCATGCATCCTTGCATGTTCTTTAATAGTATCTCTTAATTCGCCGGATTTAGGTCCTATAGTAGTGTAAATACCATAACCAATCGCACCAAATAATAATAAACCAATGCTTCCTAATACAAAAAGGAGTGTAGGATCGCTATTAGCTGCAACCATATTAAAAATAAATAATTACATCAGACTTTAATGATTTATAAAAGAATTTTAAAGTAAATAAGTTATGAGTTAGGGATTTAAAAATTATTATTGTCTGTAGCAGTTGAGACATAATAAATATACAAAAGATAAAAAATTTTTTTTTACCTGATATAAAATGTTTAAAATTACTTTTTTATTATTTCAGACAGCTCAAACAAAATAGCGTTTATTCTTCTTTTACTTGGAGTTCTCGTTTATTACGGGTTAGTTATTAGTGGTAATAATCCGCTTTAAACTGAGGGGGAGGAATTAATTATCTAAGAATTTAAGACCCTCTAAAATTTAAGCAATTAGAATAACATTTCTCCATATTTAATAAGAGACTATAAGTTATTAAATCCCAAAAAAGAATCCGTCTTTTTGATAAGAAAATATAACTACAGATATACCTATTGAGATAAGAATAAATTTAAAAATACTATTTTGTAGTTTTTTTCTTAGTGTATTGGATCCTTCTGATGATTTCATAAATGATATTTAAAAAATTAAAAAACTTAATTTATATTTGGATGACTTGCTAAAAGATAGTTCAAAAATAATTAATCCTTTTTTGGTTTAGGTTTTAGACCAAAATCATTTTTACCTCTAACAAAGAAAGTAATTACCAATAAAAAAAAGCTTAAAATAGAAAGAGTTTCCATAATAAAATGATAATTTTTTACTTAGAAGTTTTTTGATCTTTTAATTGAGATTTACTTGATGAAATACCAAAATCATTGGATCCTAATTTCATAAAAGCAATAAAGGCAGCAAAAAAGCCCAAGACTGCAAAGAGATACATTTGTTTAATATAAAGAATGCATATGAGGACAATAAAAATATTTCCTAAAAGAGTCAAGGACAACTTTTACATAATAAATAGCTAAAAATACATCATTTACTTTTAAAAATTACTTATAAATAATTATTTGATAATGCTTAATGAACAAAATTTTATAATGTTAATAATTAGTCGAAGCTTCTCAAATGCAATTAATTAAAAGCCTTACTTTCCATTGTCTCAAACTTCATAGATTATAAATCTATAGTCAAAAAAGTTTGGGCAAAATCTAATGTAGGTACTAAAAAATCATCTACATAAAATGATATTAAAATAGAAAATTTTTAGCTAATAAAATATTAAAAAACTTGATTTGAATAAATTTTTTTAAATTTTTTATTTATAAAAATATTCCTTTACTTTGTATAAACATATGAAAAGCAGGATTATGAAGATATAGATCATAAGCAGCTTTCGCAAAGAAAATAATCAACCCTGAAACAACTAAAAAAATTATCTTATCTTTTGATACATTATCAAAATTTAATGTTTTTGCATTAAGTTTTTTTGCTTTCATAATTAAATTTGACTCTATTTATTTCATAGCAAAAATAACTAATAACATTTAAAAATAAATATTTTATTCAGGTTTTAAAGATTTTAACTAACTATTTTTATTATTTCTTTTATATTGACATGAATTCTTTGTCATATATAAGTAGCCCCTCATCCAAAATCATATTCCTTGAAAATCTGGGATTAAAATTCCTCCACCTAGATCATCATCATCATCATCTTTATCTTCATCTGAGAGGATTATTTCTCCAACCTTTAATCCAAGAAAAAGACAGAAAATCCATATAAAAATATCTCCTCCTGGTAAATTCATAACCCAACTAAGGATCAAACCAATTAATAAACCAATTCCAACAATAATAATTTCCAATATTTCGAAGTATATTTATTAAATTAATAAATTTAGTAAAAATGGTGTTGTAATCAAGTTATCAAAAGGATGTAATATTTAACTGATAAAAAATTTTTATTTGTTGATAAATTTTGGATCCTTTTTATATTATTAGACAATATATAATTATTTTTTGTTTTATTAATAAAAAATCTTTTAGTAGATAAATGATATATATCTGAGTGCAAAAAAGATTTTCAAATAAAGTTATATTTTCTGCATGCAATTTAATACATAAAAAGGTTTCGAAAATTATTGCTTATCTAAAAATTTACATATAAATTTGAAAAAGAAGCTATTTTCTATAGAAAATAAATTTCAAATATGAGCCTTCAATATTAGATTTTATGGGCAATATATTGATCAATACAATTGCATTATTTTCAAGTTTGCTTCCAGCCTTGAACGAAAAAAATCTCCCTTGGATTGATGTCATTCATCCTATTGTAGTTCATTTTGTAATTGCGATGGCTTTAGGTGCTGTTTTCTTTGATTTTGTTGGGATAATTTTCAAAAAACCTAATTTATTTGAAGTAAGTTTTTTAAATTTAACCGTTGCTACGATTGCTATTTTTATTGCTATTGTATTTGGTCAAATTGAAGCAGGGCTAAGTAATCCATATGGAATATCTAGAGATGTTTTGAACTACCACAGCACCATTGGATGGTCATTAGCTGGGGTACTTTCGGTTATCACAGGGTGGCGATATGTATCAAGACAAAGTAACCCTCAAGTTCTATCAAAAGGGTTTGTTTTTATAGATATTGTTTTAGCACTCTTAGTTTGTACGCAAGTTTATTTGGGGGATATGTTGGTTTGGATTTATGGATTGCACACAGTCCCCGTCGTTCAAGCTGTTAGGGATGGATTATTATGATAATTTTTAATCATAATTTTTCTTCTGAATTAAGTAGTTTGAAATGTTTTAACTACCTTTTCTGTCTTTTAATAAAATCACCAATTAGCGAAATATCAGACAAATTAGGGCCGAATGATTTGCCTTATAAAATTCCATTACATCCAAATCTTGTTCATTTAACTATAGGTTTATTTGCTATTGGAATATTCTTTGATATCGCAGGAGCTTTTTATCCTTTTGAAAAAAGAATTCTAAGATTTTTTGCTTTTCCTGTAACAAGAGTGGGATTTCATGATGTTGGTTGGTATAACGTTCTTGCCGCCTCGTTTATAACTTTCTTTACGGTTGCAACTGGTTTTTTTGAAATGTTACTTGCAGTTCCCATACCTGAAGTGAAAAGTATTTTAGGACAAAGTGCTATTTCTACTATGCTTTGGCATGCTGTTGGAGGAGTAGCTATTTTATTTATAATGATTTCAATGACTATATGGAGAGGTTATCAAAGATTTGTTTTTAGAAAAGATTTTGGAAGACAAGTCTCTTGGTCATATATATTTTTAGGTTCCGTAATCTTAGTTATTATGGGCCTCCATGGAAGTCTTGGAGCATGGCTTGCAAGCGACTTTGGAGTTCATATTACAGCTGATCAACTTCTTGTAAGAGGAGAAGATCTTAATCAAATATTCCAATGAATACTAAAATAAGAAGAATAAAGAAAAGTGGTTTTTCAAAAACTTATATAATAATTATTGCAGTAATACTAAACATCGGATTAAGTCTCTTAATGGGATATTGGTCCTATAGTTGGTTACCAATACAAGCTTCAGAAGCTTCACATTATGTAGATAATCTTTTTGCGTTTGAAACTACTATTGGTACTTTTATCTTTCTAGGATGTACAGGGACAATGGCTTGGATTTTAGTTTTCAATAGAGCCCCCAAGTATGATGAAAGTAATGGAGAACCTCTAGAGGGCAATCTAAAACTTGAAATTATTTGGACAATAGTTCCTCTTCTTTTAGTTTTGGGAATATCAACATACTCAACGAGGGTTAATTATAAACTTGAAAACTTAGGTTCAAAAATAAAATATGATTACGGAGCAGAAGTCCCTTTCGTTGAGGAAAAAAAAGTTTTTGATTATGGACCAATTGATGTGATTTCGAGGCAATGGAACTGGGAGTTCGTTTATCCAAATGGAATACATAGTTCTGAATTACATTTGCCAGTTGATAAAAAATCAAATTTTAGATTAATAACAGAAGATGTTATTCATAGCTTCTATGTCCCAGCATTTAGATTAAAGCAAGATATTATTCCTGGAAGTGTAATTACATATTCTCTAACACCAACTAAAGAGGGAGTATTTAGATTAAGAGATGCAATGTTTAGTGGCGCATATTTCTCAGAAAACCAAACAAATGTAATCGTAGAGTCTGAAGAAATTTTTTACAAATGGATTAAAGAGACTGTAAAAAAAGAACTTCAAAATGGATTAAATCCTGCTGGCAATTTGTACCAGAAAAGGCTAAGAAATGGTAATAGAGGTTGGGCAACAGTAAAACCCGCTCCTGATCCAAAAGTTAATGATGCCGGCATTGAATCACGGCCTCATGATAGTTGAAATCTGCAATGACAATCGTTAATTATGATCCAAGATTAGTTAAGAGTAAAAACCCTTATCCAAAGGGGCCAAATGATTGGAAAAGGTTTTTTAGTTTTAATACAGATGCCAAAGTAATTGGAATTCAATATATAGTCACAGCTCTATTTTTTTTATTAATAGGTGGTCTTTTAGCGATGTTGATTAGAGGAGAGTTAATAACACCTCCATCAGATCTTTTTGATCCAACCGTTTACAACGGTCTTTATACAATGCACGGAACAATAATGCTTTTTTTGTTCCTTTTCCCCATTTTGAGTGGTTTAACAAATTTATTAGTACCCCCGATGATAGGAGCGCCAGATATGGCTTTCCCAAAACTCAATGCTTTAGCATTTTGGCTAGTACCAGTTTTCTCAATAATACTTCTTTTAAGTTTCTTTGTTCCTGGTGGGCCAGCTTCTTCAGGTTGGTGGTCATATCCACCTATAAGTATTCAGAATCCTTTAGGGAAAATTATAAATGGTGAAATGTTATGGATAATAGCAATTTCATTATCTGGGATTTCTTCCATCATTGGAGCTGTCAACTTTGTCACCACAATAATAAGAATGCGTGCACCAGGAATGGGTTTTTTCAAAATGCCAATTTTTATTTGGACTGTCTTAGCTGCTCAATTATTGCAATTACTTGGATTGCCTGCCTTAACTGGTGGTGCGATAATGTTATTTTTTGATCTAACTTTTGGAACAAGTTTTTTCAGGATTGAGGGAGGAGGAGACCCCGTTTTATTTCAGCATTTTTTCTGGTTTTATTCTCATCCTGCTGTTTATGTGATGGTTCTCCCTGTCTTTGGGATATTTTCTGAACTTTTTCCTGTTTACTCAAGAAAACCTCTTTTTGGATATAAATTTGTTGCTGTAGCTTCTTTTGGGATAACTATTCTTTCTTTAGTTGTTTGGGTTCATCATATGTTTTATACAGGTACACCCATGTGGATGAGAAATTTATTTATGTTTACTACTATGCTCATCGCTGTCCCCACAGGTGTAAAAGTATTTGCATGGATAGCTACATTATGGGGCGGAAATATCAGATTAACTACACCGATGCTTTTTTGTTTGGGGGGATTATTTAATTTTATCTTTGGAGGTATTACTGGAGTAATGCTTGCAACAGTCCCAGTAGATATACATGTTGGAAATACATATTTTGTGGTTGCTCATTTTCACTATATTATTTTTAATACCATTGCTTTTGGAATATTTGCAGCTATCTATCACTGGTTCCCAAAATTTACAGGAAGGATGTTTTATGAAGGTTTAGGGAAAGTTCATTTTGCTCTTACTTTTATAGGAGCGACTTTAAATTGGTTACCACTTCATTGGGCTGGTTTATTGGGAATGCCTAGAAGAGTTGCATCATATGATCCTGAATTTGCAATATGGAATGTACTAGCGAGTATTGGAGCTTTTATTCTTGGCGTTGCCTCTATTCCTTTTATCTTGAATATGGTAAGTTCTTGGGTAAGAGGAAAATCAGCTCCTCCTAATCCTTGGAAAGCTATAGGTTTAGAATGGCTACTTCCCTCTCCACCTCCTCACGAAAATTTTGAAGAAGATATCCCAACAGTTTTAAATGAACCATATTGCTATGGCCTAGATAAACCATTTGTTGAAGATGAACAATTTTATATAGAAAAGTCCCTCAAAAAACATTAAAGAATGCTCACAGAAAACCAAGATTTAACTTTAAATCATAAGCCAGGTCATATAAAACATGACGGTCATAATATAACTGGATTTATTATTTTTTTATGTTCAGAAAGTATTATATTTTTTGCTTTTTTTGTAGGTTACAGCGTCCTTAAAATTAGTGCACCTGTATGGTACCCCGAAGGGATCAATGGGATTGATGTGAAAATGCCGCTTATAAATACCGTGATTTTAGTTTCTTCAAGTTTCGTAATTTACTTTGCAGAAAAATTTCTTCATAAGAAAAATCTTTGGGGTTTCAGAATCATTTGGTTCATAACAATGTTGATGGGAAGTTACTTTGTTTATGGTCAATACGTTGAGTGGTCTGAACTCTCTTTCAGTTTACAAAGTGGGGCATTTGGAGGAATGTTTTATTTACTTACTGGTTTCCATGGCCTACACGTAATTACAGGGATATTGCTAATGGGGCTTATGTTATTAAGATCATTTCTTCCAGATAATTATGAAGGCGGAGAGATGGGTGTTGAATCAGTAAGTCTTTTTTGGCATTTTGTTGATGTGATTTGGATTCTATTATTCGGTCTTATTTATTTGTGGCAATAAATTTAGTATTATTATTTTTAAATGAAAATTATAAAATTTTCAATATATGATTATTGATGATCATCATTATGATTTCATAATAATTGGAAGCGGTGCAGGTGGAGCGACTTTAGCCCGTCAATTATCAAGAGAGGGAAAATGGGTTCTCGTCCTAGAGAGGGGAGGTCAACTTCCTTTAGAAGAACAAAATATTGTAGGAACTGATTTATTTAGAAAAACAAGATATCACCCCAAAGGGGAAAATTGGCTTGGCCCTGATGGAGATCCTTTTGCTCCTCAAACAGTATATGCGTTAGGAGGAAACACCAAAATCTGGGGTGCCGTTTTAGAGAGGATGAGAACTGAAGATTTTGAAGAACTTGTTTTACAAGATGGTACTTCGCCATCGTGGCCCATATCATATGATGAACTTGAACCTTTTTATGGAAAAGCAGAAGAAATTTATAATGTAAAAGGTAGTCAAGGCATAGATAAAACAGAGCCTTACAGATCGAAGGGATATATAAAACCTCCAAAATCTATTGAACCTCTATTTAAGGAAATTGAAAATATTTTATTAGAAGAAGGATTTAATCCTTATTATTTACCTATCAGCTGGCCTGAAAATTCTCAAGATATTGATTTTGATAATTGTGCAATGTTTCAAAAAGGAGATTCTCAACTTTATGGCATTTATAATTCAAATCAAGATTTTCTTAAAATTAAAACTAACGCAAAAGTTTTAAAACTAGATGTAAACTCTTCCGGAAAATCAATTAAGGGCGTTGAGGCAGAGATAGATGGCGATAAATGGCTTTTCTCCTCAGATGTAGTTATTCTTGCAGCTGGAGCAATTAATACTCCAATAATTTTATTGAATTCAAAATCATCATCGCATCCTAATGGTTTAGGTAATAGTTCAAATATGGTTGGCAAAAATTTAATGAATATTCAAATGACTTGTATTCTTCAAAGAGCAAATAATCTCACAAGTGGATATTTTCCAAAATCTTTAGGATTAAATGATTTTTACTTTGGAGATAAGAATGTTAATTTCCCATTAGGTCATATTCAAACTGGAGGAGGTGTACTCAGAGATGCTTTTTTTGCGGAATCTCCCCCAGTACTATCTTTAATAACAAGATTTATACCTGACTTTGGATTAAAAAATTTAGCAAAAAGATCAATATCATGGTGGGCCATGACAGAAGTCTTACCTGATCCCGAAAACGCCGTAACTATTCAAAATAATAGGGTAAAAATTAATTACATACATAATAATCTTGAGGCACACGATCGACTTGTTTATAGGTGGCTCGATACTTTAAAAGTTATTGAAAATAATCCGCTTTCAGTTTCAATAACTCAAACACCTGCGCACCCCAGAGGATTAGCACCCCTAAGCATAGTTGGCTATTCCTGTGGTACTTGCAAAATGGGAAATGACCCAAAAACTTCAGTTGTTAATAAGAATGGGAAGTGTCATGACATTGATAATCTATATATTTCTGATGCAAGTATTTTCCCAAGTTGCCCAAGCATTGGTCATGGTTTAACCGTTATTGCTTTGTCACTCAAATTAGGAGATTATCTTACCTCTGGAAATCTTTATAAACCTTTAATATGCAGGCCTTAACAACCAATTTAACTAATTTTTAAAAATATCCATCAAAATAATAAATTTCAAGTTAATTATTAAATGTAAACTTTAAATAGATCCCACTAAAATTAACAAAAAACCTAAGAATACAGATACACCCATCATAGTAACCATTTTGTAAAACCAATTTGGGATCTTATTATTATGTAAATTCCAATATTCACTGTTTGTATCCATTATTTTTTCCATCCTCATAAGATTTTCTAGGATTTCAAAAATATTTTGGTAAGGTTTTAATGCTGTATAAATAAAATATTTCATAAGCATAATAATAAAAAATTTACTATCATTCTAACTAGGTATTTATACCCGTGAGTTTTTTGTATACTTATCACAATCTGATGTTTAATTTTATTATTTAATATCAAAATTAACCATGAAGTAATAAAAAATTCTTTTAAAAAATAATTAAATTTTTAGTTCCTATATTTATGCTTTTACGTACGAACCTTGGTTCCAGGCTTGATTTTTGATCACCTGCCAATTTCTTCATAAAAACTAGAACAAAATTTAACATCCCATTCAATTAAAAAAAATTTCCATTTTTTCTTCAACTAGGCTTATATGTATAAATGGATTTTTAGCATTAACATCTGGAAAATAAGTTAGATGTTTAACTTCATGAATTTTTCTAAATCATGATAAGTGCTTCACCTATCGACCCATTTGCAATTAACATAAATGCACATTTTTATATAATTAAATAAAGTTAATTTTAAAAATTATTAAATTTTTTATTTATAAATGCAGATTCAGTTTGAGATTTTATTTTATTCAAATAGTTTTGCTGAAATTTATTATTCCCTGTACATTGCATCCCAAAAAGCAGATTAATATCTATTTCATTAAATAAATTTTTATTTATTTGTCTATTTATTCTTTCTGTCATAAAGGTAATTTTTATAATGAATTACCAGCATGCCAAAGTGTTTTAATACTTTAAAGAGTAAAAATACTTATGTGTTAAATAAGTATTAATTAAGGTATATTCTGTATAATTCCAAAAAATCATTTTACATATATAACTATTTAATTTGATAATTTTAAAACAATAATTTTTAATAGTTTATAGATGTTAATTAAATCAAATTTTAAATATTTTTTCTAATTTTTCTTTAAAAGATGGTTCTGATAATTTATAAAGTTTCTTAAAAAATTTATAAACTTTATATCCAGCGAAGGGAATAAATATAGTTAATAAAATTACTCTAAAAGTTTCTGATTCCATTAGCGGTTCATCATAAAGATTGCAAACCCAGCGAAGCTAACTAATTTAGTAACTATAAAAAATGGAACTAACTTCTGAACTTTTAAACCGAAAGGTAGGATTTTATTAATGGCTTCCATTGCTTTTTTGTTGTTAGATCAAAACCCTAACAAATCATTCCAACAATTTTGATCTTGGTATAAATCAACTACTCAAAATGGTGACCTTGATCACTAAAATAATATTTTTGCAGCGGTATTCATTATTTATTTTTTTACAATTTATCCTCAGATTATATTTGATACTGGAAATTGGATTAACTTGTTTTTTTATTTCTTTTAAACCATTTGTTACTTTTAAATAAAAGAATAAATAGACCAATTAAAATTAGAAAGGCAAATCCATCTAAAAATATAATTAATTGTTCAGGTTCTCTCAAAAGATTTAAAAGTTTAGATTTCTTATATAACTCTCATAAGAAGAAGGTTTGCTATAGATTTTTTCTAAAAAATCTTTAGCATTATCTCTTTTCGAGACCAAGTTTCGATTGAAAAATAATATATATTTGAAAAGTTGAGAAATAAATCCAACTATTGCAAGATTTAGAAAAATGATTTGACAACTTTCCATCTTTATCAAGGTATTCTCATAACAAAATCTATAAATATTTTTTTGATCTGAAAAGTACAAATGATTCAAATTATTTAAAAGCCCTTACTTTTTTTATTGATATTTGATTCTCTATTTCATATTACAAATAAGTATAATTACTTAAAAAATGAAAATTTATGAAAGAGCGCAAATAGGGTCAAACGTTCAAATTAAAATTGATTTAGCCAAAAAAAGATTGGGGAAAGAAAGTATAAAAGCAATTGAGATTTCATCAATATGTCAAATAATTGATTTCAAAATCACCGATGGTAAAGGTATTGGCGTTATTTTAAAACTATCTAATGGAAAAGAGGAGTGGTTTTTTGAAGAAGAGATAGACATACTCAATGAAAACGGAGAAATTTTAGAAAATGCAGAAATAGAAGAGGAAATTGATTTACTGTTTGAAATTTTTAATTTCATTAAAGTAGTTACTTGGACTTTATTAGCACTAATTATTCCTACAGAATACAAATTAAAATCTAAAATAAGAGATCTTTTAAATCCTCTTAACTTTTTTAGTTGGTTATTAAATGCATTTAAAGATATTCAATAATATATTTTATGCTCTTTTACATTTTCTTAAAAAGCTTATAAAGTTTTAGATAAAAAGGAACTTTTATCTTTAATTTATATCAACTGTCAATCATATATTTTATCTTAATCTAAAATCTCTCTTTTATATTTCTCACTAAGTTCATCATTGCATTGAAAATCTTGAATTATTTTTACTATTTAATCGATAGCTTTTTCTTCATCATTTGAGGATTTCATCATCGAAAAGATTTGATTTTGAATTAGATTAAGTGTCCCAAGAATACAATCATTATTAGCTTATAAACATAGTCATAACTCATCTTAAAAAGTAAATAATCCCACCAACAAAAGTACTACCTACAAGTAGCAAAACCATAAGAAGAGCAATTAATTTAGGTAAACTTCCAATCATTTTTTAGAGGTCATTTTGAATGTTAAATATGCAAAGCCACCTAGTAATAACAAATTTATAACCGCATAAGTAATTGCTATTCCATACATAATTATTCTTCCGAGTTATATCTCAATATGGTTGCGATTGAACTCTTGTCGCTTGGTGAGAGCTCTTTATCTTCATATTTCCACTCAAACCAAGTAATACATTCATTTAACTTTGGATTTCCATTATAAGTTTTTTTCCAGTTTTGTATCCACTTAGCTAATGCATTAGCCCTATCAGAATTTAACATAGCGGTGTAAGTAGTAAGATTTTCATTTATTTCACCATAAAATAATTGGCTATTAAATGGTATAAATTTGGCTTGATTAGAAATTAGATTTATTTTAATGTCCTACAATTTAATAATTAAAAATGTTTGCAACAAATCAAGCTAAACAACCAGTTGAAGAACTGAAAAACAATACAAAAATTATTGACCCTTTCACCATATGGCTTATTAGGAGTGCATGTTTATTGATAATCATTGTTTTTAGTGGTCTTTTATTAGGTGTTCCTTTAGCAATATCAATTGGTCAGTCTTTATTTAATGACACACTTTTAAACGCTAAAGAAGTCTTGAGAAATCTTATTGAAACATCACTTGCCTGATTAACTGCATAGGTTAGAAATACATAAAGCTAGAGAAGCTAGAAATAGGAGTAGAAAGCATTTCATTTTTCTTATTTTATGCCTAAATATCTCTCGCAGTAATAGTTAGCTAACTCGCGATTATTATAATTTTTTATTTCCTTGAGATTAAGCTTCTTCATCGCTTCATCGCCTGTAAATTGGAAGCTTGAATTTAATTTTGCGCAGGTATCCTTTACTTTTGCTTCCTTATGAAAAGGGTTCCCTAAATAAAAAGCAAAAATGGATAAGAACAAACCAAAGGTTACGACCCTACGATGATTTCTCCACCATTCATAAGAGTTTAAGTTAAAAACTTTTTTTAATTCTTTTTTAGCCATACAAAAAGAGGTTTTTATCCCTCCAATTTTAGATCGACTGTCAATCTTTAAAAACTTACTTACCCATTGCTCTTCTAAGCTTTGCAGCTTCATCTAAACCTTCCATAATTGTAAACGTTGAATTTTCAGTAGCTTCTTTCCTTAGTTTTGAAAGTTCTTTATATTCTTCAGATTCATAAGCCTCAACGGCTGCCCTCATTGATGGAAATTCGCAAATAACGGCTAGGTTGGCATCTTCCGTATTTTCTTTTCCTTGTGGCTCTGTATCTTTAGCAAAGACTTCTCCATTAACTTCTTTTAGCCATGGAATAACTTTGCTTACATATTCATCAAATAATTGCTGATTTACTATTTTTGCCGTAGAAAGCCAGTAACCTTTAGCTCCTCTTTTATCCATTTAAAGTCCTAAATCTACCCATTAAATATATTAATGTTGTTGTTACTTTGTAAACCTGTTTGAGCGGTTATACATAGCCTTTTGATTAGTTAACCAAAATATTAAATAGAAGAAAAAAGCTGTTACTCCTACACCAATTAATGAACTAAAAAAAAATTTAGTATCAATATTATTTTCTGTAAACGCAAAAAATAAATGCATAACTATCAAATAAAAAGAAATCTACACCTATATAATTTTAATTTCTTTCTTTTTTATACCAATGTAATATCGTTTTTTACCAAAACATAGATAAAAGATAAAAAGTGATTTAGAAATGAGCCAATATAAGAACATAAAAACTATAAAAATATAATTTAAAGTAAACCTTCTTTAACTTTTTATATTTCTTCAAAACCAGCTAATTTCATAAGAACTTTTTACATTACTTTCAACACTTATTGCTTCCACGAGAGAGGAGAATAACTAGTTAGTCACAATAGATTAAACAATATGGATTAGTTGGATGTTCTTCGCATTCTCTAGTTCAGTAGTTAACCTTATTTTTCTTAGCATAATCAATGTCTCTTAAATTCTTTTTTAGGATTGTGAATTGATTGAATAGTTTTATTTAGACCTCCTAGATCTATGCCCATATTGTCCTCCTAATTTCTTGAAATTCATAGGGCGGTTTGATGAACTTTTAGGTTCGGAAAGAGGACCAAATTTTGAGACTATTATTAAATTGCCAGTCCTAGGACTAATACATGGTTGTCATGAGGCAGTTGCAGGGATACAACTGAAGCCAACCATAATTTATTAGAAATAAAATTAGCGGATAAGACACACTCATCGCAAATTGAAAATAAAAAAAGCTTGCCCAAATTATTAAAAGCAAGCTCGTGATAATTTTATATAAGTAAATTATGCTTGCAATCTACAATCAAGTTCTATTATTCCTTCATCCATTAAGCGACCAATTTTTAAAACTAGTGCCATATCTAACCTTGAAAATTCTGATTGATGATTTGTAATCCAATCCAATTCAGATAAAGTTATTACTCCAGTTGTATTTAATTTGAGAAAAAGAATTCCTAAATTCATATTTTTTGGAAATTAAAATTAGTTTTGTGAATCTTGTAGTTAGTATCGGCTTCAAGAAGAAATCGTTGAAATAAAAGATTTAAGTAAAATTAAAAAATTTTTTTAGATGATTCATAAGCCTTTAAAAGCTTTTCATAAAGTTCAAAAGAAATTGGTTTCATTTTTAAAAGATCCCAGGGATAATTTGCCCAGTTGAAACGTAAGCACCAACAGCTGCTACGAAGCCAAGCATTGCAGCCCATCCATTAAATCTTTCTGCTTTAGGAGTCATAATTTAAAATCAATAAATGCTAAGAAATATAACGAAAATATTAACCAATGTAAAGAGATTTATTGCATGAACCGGCATAAAGAGTAAAAAAGTACGCGTAACTGTTACATAAATGTATAATTCAATGTATTTAAGAAGATGATGGAATTATTTGCCTTTTCCTATTTGTCCAACCATAAATATCTATGTATACATGTATATAGTACTTTGGATAAGTTTTAGTTAAACTTTTAAGTCTCTCTTCAGTCATTTCCTTCTCTTCGGATAACTTAGCTACATAATGATGTACAACCGACCAAAAACTCAGTAGCTTATTGAAGTTATAGAATTGATTGCAATGTAGATTCCTTCAAACTCATCAAAAGGAATTTTCTTATTGACAATCAAGTCTGATTAGCAGAAATGAAAGTACTTAATCCTTAAGATGAAATAATGGAGACAGAACAAAAGCTAATAAAATTACTTTTTGATAAACCATATTCAAAGGATATTTTATTATTAACAGCAAAACTTGAAAGCAATTCAAATTTCATTCTTAGTAAAGATATTGAGAAATTGCAGGGAATATGGGAGTTAAGATGGAGCAGTTCTAATGCTCCATTCTTAAATTATTCGCCATTAGTAGATAATCTACAAATCTTGGATCCTTTAAAGTCAAGTGCCATGAACTTGCTTAAACCAAGAGGTATTAATTCAATTGTTGGGACTTGTATCATAGCCAAGTTAAAACCAATCAACGATATTGGAGTTGAAGTTCAATTTACTCATACAGGATTAATAGGTCCCCAAATAGGATTCAACAAAGTAAAAGCCTAAGCAGAAATAAAAAAAGAACAAAAAGGATGGTTAGATATTACCTACTTGAGTAATGATCTAAGAATATGCAGAGGTGATAAAGGGACGTTATTTATACTAAGGAAAAAGAGCGATGAAAAACTATTCAAAAGATTCCAAGGATTTATTGAAAAAATTAAAAAAAAAAAAAAAAAAAAAAAAAAGAACTTAGCATCAAATACTAAGGATAATTTTTAGAGCAATAAAAAATATTTTTAGTCAATCACAAATAATTTACTAGTTAAATGAGAAAAATTATTAATCAAAAAAATATTTAAAAGATTAATACGCTAACCCCATACTTCTAGAAGTTTCATCTCCAAGATAAACTCTAATACTTAAAAAATCAGTTGGGCACGCAGTTTCACATCTTTTACAACCAACACAATCTTCAGTTCTAGGAGAAGAAGCTATTTGACCTGCTTTACAACCATCCCAAGGAACCATTTCTAAAACATCAAGTGGACATGCTCTCACACATTGAGTGCATCCAATACAAGTATCATAGATTTTTACTGCGTGAGACAAAAAAAAACTAATTAAGTAAATTAAAACTAATTAATTTTTTTGTGAATCGAGATTATTAAATTTATTCATTTATATATATTAATAATTAATGTTTAATTATCTGCTATTGGATTTGTTTATTTTGTAAGAAATAAAAATATTTATAAAATTGGGAAAACAAATTATATGCTGAGAAAAATGAAATAATTAGATCCAGATGAATTATTAGGCTCGGTAGATTGTTTAAATTATTCAGTTAGAAAGGGAAGTTATTGATAGATTTTTAAGTAATTAAAACAATACATTTAAAGTGTTTAAATTTACTCTGTTATTGATCATTATTATCTACTTTTAGGTTTAATTAATTACATCATGAACATTCCTGATCAGCTATAAAGGAGTTAAAGATTAAATTACTATGACTCAATATATTTATGTTGATTTTATTTTAAGTATTTTTGGAGTTTGTTTATATATTTTAGGTTTAAAAAAAGTTTTGTTTAATGATCCAAAAAATCTTTCAGGAATTAAATAAAATGGTTAAGAAAAAAGGAATGTCAATTGAAACTGGAATTAAAAGACTTTCTATTTTGAAGGAAAAAGAATTGATATCAGACGAAATTTTCAATGATTCTAAAGAACTGTTATTAAAAAGTGAAATGGAAATTTTTAGGGAAAAAAGCTCTTGATTCGACGAATTTCTAAATAAACTATTTCATAGCTATTAGGATTAAAGAAAGAAATAAATTTTTTAACTTTTTAAGAAATATTTATGTCAATTAAAAAAAACTTTGGGAGGATAATTTTGAAATTTCTCAACAAAGTTTAGAATTTTAAACAATAATTAACCTGAGAATCCCATTCTCTGTTCTGCTGCCATTAATGAACCAACAAGCTTATGCTCAGCAACTTTTTCATCGTCAGTCATAACTGGCTTGATATCAAAATCTATATCAAACTTAACTTTCCAAGGAGCAAAGTGTTCTGTCATTTTTATACCTGCTGAAGCTTGAACAATAATATAAACATTATTTGAGTAGGAGGCATGATACCTTCCCAAAACCTTGAATCCTTCAAACTCATCATTTAAAGTTCCATCTTCAACAACCTTTAAAAAAAGATCGTAAGCTGCACCCATGAGAGCAACATTTTTAAAAGTAGCCGTTACAAAATAAGTATTCATTTGATTAAAAAATCTAAAATCATTTCTAAGATATAGTATTTAAAATTGTGTTAAGGATCTTGAAATGAATACTTCTGCTTAAGGAATTACTTTAAATGGACTGTCAATTACTAACTATTTTTTTCTGTAGTTACTGTTGGTCTAATAAATTTAATGTCTGCAAAACATCTTGTTTGTCATATCCCTTTTGATAAGTGGCTGTATGAATAGCCTCAGAATGACCCATAAATTTTGATGCTGATGCTGTATTGATATTCATATTTGCAGTTCGATAACCATAAGCGTGTCTTAGGTCATATGCCTGAAATGATTGATTAGTTTTTTTAGCAAGCCATTTGGTATATCTTCTATTTAATGACTTTAAAAATGCCGAATCATAATCTTCAGTTTTATCAATACTAAATTCCTTATATATATTCAAAATATCTAAAGTTCTTGCCCATTCCTGTTTTAATGCTGGTGTAATTCTCCACTCTGAAGGTTGTTCACTTTTAGGAACTGTTAATACTTCGGCCATAATCTTTCCAGACTCTTCAAATGGTTTGATACTCCATATTTCTGAAGTTCTTGTACCAAAAACTAATTGAGCAGCTAAAGCCCAACCCCATGTTGGATCTTCTCTCAATAATCGAGCATGATATAAATATTCCTCATCTTTTAATCTTTTTCTGGATCTTTTCTTGGCATCATCTTTATAAGCTTTTTGAGTAGCTGTTGACCATTCCTGTAATTTTTTCAAATTAGGAATTTCTGCAAACTTAGCTAATCGCAAAAAATGTTTTGCAGTATCCGCTTTTTTCTTTGATCCAGTTGGTGCTTTATTAGCAAGTTCAACAATATTTTCATAATTTAGAATTTTATGTTTTTCCATCTGTAAGAGATAACCTTCAATCTGTTTCCACCCAGCCATGTTTTGATTATTATTTCTGTCCTTATCTTCAGCACTCCAAAAGTCCTCTTCAAATCTTTTGATAATATCTCCTGCTTTTCTACTTTCTTTGATTAACTCAACAGATTCTTCATTTTTTTTCTCCCAATCACTCCATTTAAATAATCCAGCCCTTTTCTCCTCTCCCAATTTTTCAGATAATCTTACCGCCTCTTTTATATTTTTCTGGTCAGCTTTCAATCCAATGGATACCCATTGTTGAATATTCTGATTAGATTGGCCACCTTTTGAGGGAAGTGAAGCCCTGAGGGCAAACGCATCTTTCTTTATATATATAGTTACTCCAACTTTTTTTCTTTTTAATACGTCATTGGTTGCTGAAACTTTTGCCTTTAAAAGTTCAAACGGATTAGCCATTGCTCGGATGGTTTTTATTGGAGGACTAACCTCGGTGGACTAATTCTAACTATTATGTACTAATCCGTGCAAGTACACCTATATTATGTCAACCAAAAAATGTTTTCATTTTATAACTCCTAAGAACCCCTGCAATTAGGTAAGTTACTTGACTATGACTGACTTCTTATGATATATATTAATGGTTCGGATACAATTGAATAACCCGTTGGAGGGGTGGTCGAGTGGTTTAAGGCTCTAGTCTTGAAAACTAGCGTGTCTGCAAGGGCACCGTGGGTTCGAATCCCACCCCCTCCGTCAGAAATTGGTCCCAGAGAGTCCCATATATACCCATAAAGTCCTTTTCAAGGGATATCTATATTTTATTGAATATACGAATGTATTCAATCTTCAAATTAGTGTTGGGTGAAATGTTGGGTGAATAACTAAAGTGTTGGGTGAATGAGATTGATTAGAGAAATATAAGGATAAACCTTAAATAATCTCTATTGCACAAGTCAATCTGGTTCTCTTTCTAAACAATCAGGTGGGTAATAAATTCTATAGTCACATTTCAGACATGCCCATTTTGCTGAAGGTATTTCTAAAGAGCATCCCATAATTGCATATTTACCAGAGGTGCCATCTTCTGCACTTGGCATACCCCAAATACAAGGTTTAATTGATTTCTTTGCTTTGCATCTTGGACAGTTTTGAATTTTATGCCACCTATATTCTCCATCAAATAAGGGATAGCAATTCTCCATTAACTTTCCTCGAAAGTACCAAGTATCGTCAATCATTGGAGGTTCTCTTTTCATTAGAAATCTTCTTCAATGGGAATTTCCATTATGGGATTCTTTATTCCATGTTTTTTAGCGGTTTCAAGCATTACTTTATAGTCATGTTTGCATTCTTCATAGAATTTCTTTTCTTCTTCAGTAGCGTCTTTATTTAAAGGTTTACCTGTAGTCGCAAGCATTAATAACTTTTGGTATCTCTTATTAGTAATCATGATCTAATTTCCTCTTTAACTTGAAAACTAACAAAATTAACTTGAATTGTAAGCATTAAAAAAGACATCTAATAAAAGAAGGATAAAATACTAAAAAATAGGTTTTAAGTGAGCGTTTCTTCCCCTCAAACAAATGAAAAACTAACTCTTTCCCAACTTGAGTCATTTCTTTGGGAAAGTGCTGATATTTTGAGAGGTAGTTTAGATGCTTCTGAATTTAAAGATTATATATTTGGAATGTTATTTCTGAAGCATTTGTCTGATGCTTTTGATGAGGAGAGAGAAAATGTTATTCAATATTACTTAGGTATAGGTAAAACTCAACAGCAGGCAGAACAATACGCCTCAGAACAAGAAGAATATGACAAGACATTCTTTATTCCTGAAGTTGCAAGATGGAAAAAACTTAAAAATATAAAACATGATGTTGGTTCAGAACTTAATAAAGCAACTGAAGCAATTGAAGAGCAAAATCCAACACTTGAGGGGGTTTTAGTTTCCATTGATTTCAATATCAAAGATAAACTTACTGATCAAAAATTAAGTGATCTTTTATCTCATTATTCAAAATATAGATTGAGAAAATCTGATTTTGATAGACCTGATTTGCTTGGTGCTGCATATGAATATCTCATCAAGATGTTTGCGGATTCTGCAGGCAAAAAAGGTGGAGAGTTTTATACACCCAGTGAGGTTGTGAGATTATTGGTCGAACTTATAAAACCAAAGGCGGGTATGAAAGTTTATGACCCCACTTGTGGATCAGGAGGAATGTTAATCCAGACAAGAAATTATCTAACAAGAAATGGAGAGAATTCATCTAATCTTATGTTGTCCGGTCAAGAGATGAACTTAAGTACTTGGGCAATATGCAAATTGAATATGTTTTTACATGGTGTTCGAGGAGCAGATATTAGAAAAGGAGACACACTTGGTGATCCTCAACATATTGAGAATGGTGAGTTAATGAGGTTTGATCGCGTAATTGCAAATCCTCCATTTTCATTAAAGAAGTGGGGTCGAGATCTCGCTGAAGATGATAGGTATGGAAGATATCGCTTTGGACTACCTCCAAAGGATGCTGGTGACTTGGCATTTGTTCAACATATGCTTGCTTCATTAAATAATGAAGGAATTATGGGGGTCGTTGTTCCTCATGGTGTTCTTTTTAGAGGTTCATCAGAGGGTGAAATTAGAAAAGGAATTCTGGAGAGTGATCTTTTAGAAGCAGTTGTTGGTCTTCCTTCTTCACTTTTTTATGGAACTGGAATTCCAGCAGCACTTTTGATTATTAATAAGCAAAAAGATGCTAAAAAGAAAGGCAAGGTTTTATTTATTAATGCTGAACTTGATTATAAGGAAGACAAAAATCAGAATATTTTAAGAGATCGTGATATAGAAAGAATTATAAATTGTTTTGATTCTTTCGAAGAAATCAAAAGGTTCTCAAAAGTTGTTTCCCTAGATGAGATTAGAGAAAACGATCATAATCTTAATATCAGGAGATATGCCGATACATCACCTCCCCCTGAAAATTTTGATGTAAAGGGCATATTAAATGGTGGGATTCCTATTAAAGAAATTCAGGATGATTATATACAAGAAATACTAGATGGATTTGATGTTAGTTCAGTTTTAGTTAATAAAGATGATAAATACATGATGTTCAAAGACGAGGTAAAAGATAAATCACAAATTCGGCAATTTCTTGGGGATGCCTCTGATTCGATTATTGATCAGTTTGAAAGATGGTGGGATAAGTATGGTATTTCGCTTGCTCAAATTGATTTTGAAGTTAAAGAATCTGAAAAAGTGATGCATCGATTTCTTAAGGAATTGGAATATGAATAGACATATAGAAAATTGGAATAATACTAATCTTGGGTCTCTTTTAAAAAACAAAAAACAGAAAGGTCATCATGAAGAAGAACTTCTCTCTGTTACAAGAGAGAATGGAATTATAAGGCGTGATTCATTAGAAAGGAGAGACACCTCAAATAAAGATAAAGGAAAATATCTTCTAGTCGATAAAGGTGATATTGCTTACAACACAATGAGAATGTGGCAAGGAGTTTCTGGAGTATCGTCTTACAGAGGTATAGTTAGTCCCGCTTATACTGTTTGTTCTACGACAGAAAAGATAGATTCAAAATTTGCGAGTTATCTTTTAAAAGATCCTGCAATGATTTTATTATTTAAGCAAAGGTCACAAGGACTTGTTAGTGATACCTGGAACCTTAAATATGAAAAGTTTTCTCAAATCCCTTGCTCCCTACCCCCCCTTTTTGAGCAGAAGAAGATTGCCGAGATACTTTCGGGGATTGATAATTTAATTTCTAAAAAGCGAGATCTTAATAAAAAGAATAATCTTTTACTTAAAGCATTTATTGATGAGTTAATGGAAGGTGATGAAAATTGGGAAAGAGTATTTCTCTCTAAAATATTGTTATTTAAAAATGGTTTAAACACGAGTAAAGAAAATTTTGGTGTAGGTACACCATTCGTTTCATATAAAAATGTTTATGCAGGCGGACTTATTAAGGAAGAAGATTTAACTGAATGTGTTTCTTTAACACCGTCAGAGGAAGATAGGTTTTGTTTAAAAAGAGGAGATATTCTTTTTACAAGAACTTCTGAAACGCCTGATGAAATAGGGTTTAATGCTGTTTACAATACATCTGTTCCAGCGGTATTTAATGGTTTTTGTATCAGAGGTAGACCATTAAATGATTCATTATTAGTTCCAGAATTCTCTTCATTTTATTTTAGAAGTAATGCAGTACTTTCCCAAATGAGATCTCTTAGTAAGTACACAACTAGAGCGGGAATAAGTGCAGAATCATTGGGCAAAGTACAAATTATGATTCCACCAATTAATGTTCAAAAAAAGATTGCTAATTCACTTTCTTCAATAAAAAAATTAATCAAATCAGTTGATAAATCTATTCATTCTCTCCAACATCTTAAGCAATCAATTTCTCAAGATTTGCTATCAGGAACTAGAAGGGTGACAGTTTAAATATGATCTTATTGGATAGTGTTTTATGAAAAAAATTAATAAGATGGATTTCTATAATGATCAAAAAGGTTTTGATTCTTTTTCAATTAGTCAAATAGCATTCGGAAAATATGGAATAGTTGATGGACCTTTTGGTAGCAATCTTAAATCAATCCATTATAGAGATAGAGGGATACCAATTATACAAAGTGGATTTGTCACTACAGGAAAGTTCTTTGCAGAGGAATATAAATATGTGGATATTACTAAATATGAAAAGGAGATTAGAAGTTCAGTATCAGCAGGTGATTTGGTCATTGCAAAGATTGGAGCAAAAGCAGGCACCTCTGCATTACTTCCAGAAAATCATCCAACAGGTATCATTGCTGGTAACTGTATAAAAATAACACCTAATAAAGCATTAATTTGTCCAAAATATCTTGCCTATTTGATGGAAAATTTCTATCAATCTGGTGCATTAAAAAATATTATTAATACAACTGCACAACCAGCAGTTTCGATGTCTCAATTGAAGAGAATGAGGATACTTATCCCTTCACTCCCTGAGCAGAAGAAGATTGTAGATATAATATATTGTGTTGAGCAACTAATAGAAAATATACAAAAACAACTATCTAAACTCCAAAATCTTAAAAAAGGGTTTATTAATGATTTATTTGCAAAAGATATTAGTACTTTAAGCAGTAAATATAAAAGTTTTGGAATAATCCCTGATAGATGGAAGATTGGACCTCTTTCGGAAATTGCTGAAATGATTACAGGTTTTGCTTTTTCAAGTTCTAATTTTGTGAAAAATGGTTCTCTGTGTGTGCGAATGGGTAATCTATATAACAATCAATTTCATTTCTCTCGTTCCTCTGTTTATCTGCCAAAAACTTTTATTAAGCAGTATCCAAAATTTGTTGTTAATTCTGGCGATTTATTAATGTCAATGACAGGAACAGCAGGTAAAAGAGATTATGGTTATATTGTTGAAGTCCCAGATTCATTTCAGAAAGGTCTTTTAAATCAACGAGTAGCAAAAATCGTTCCAAAGAATTTGAATTCAAGTAAATTTATTTGTGAACTTATGAGATCAGATTTTTATCTTGAAAAGTTATTTGCATTTGGATCAGGAACAAAACAAGCAAATTTATCTGCAAAACAAATATTAGGTATAGTAGTTCCTCTTCCTCCAATAGATGAGCAAGTTAAAATAGGTGAGTTTATAGAAACTATCGAGCGTAATATTTCTGCTAATTATCAAAGATTATCTCATTATAAATCGCTTAAAAGATCTCTTACTGAAGATCTAATATCGGGTCTCAAAAGAGTCAATATCTAATCATGCCTCAACCTGAATTCGTTTACGTTGAAAAACCAGCGCTGGATCAACTCCAAAAAATTGGATGGTTTTATAAAGATGGGAAAGATCTTGCTTCTGATACTTCAGATATTCGTTCATCTCTTAAAGAAGTAGTTCTTACTCCAAATCTTGAGCAATCAATAAAACGAATTAATCCTTGGATTAGTGAAGAAAATCTGCGAAAGATTGTTCGTGATATCACAGTGATTCAAACCTCTACATTGATGGAGGCAAATCAATGGTTATGGGAACGATTAACTCAATATTTTTCTGTTGAACAAGATCTTGGTAAAGGTCGTAGAGGACAAACCGTTAAATTAATCGACTTTGAAAATATTCAAAAAAATGAATTCCTTTGCGTTAATCAATTTAAGATTAAAGGTCCAATACAAAATATAATTCCTGATATTATTCTTTTTGTTAATGGGTTACCTCTAGGAGTTATCGAATGTAAATCTCCATATATAACTGATCCAATGGAGGCAGGAATTAATCAATTATTGCGTTATGCAAATTTAAGAAATCCAGAAAATAATGAAGGATGTCAGAAACTATTTCATTACAACCAAGTAATGATTTCAACTCACAGAGATGGCGCAAGAGTTGGAACAATTTCATCATCCTATGAATATTATTTGGAATGGAAAGATCCTTTCCCTACAGAAAAAATTACAATAGGAGAAAATCCAAATTCACAACAAATTCTTATTGAAGGTTTACTAAAACCTCAACAGTTTTTAGATATTATTCAGAACTTCACGATCTTTGAAGTAGAAGATGGTAGAAAAATTAAAAAGATTTCACGATATCAACAATTTAGAGCAGTTCAAAAGACAATTTCAAGATTGAAAACCGCAGGAGATCGAAAACAAAAAGGAGGAGTTATTTGGCATACGCAAGGATCAGGTAAGTCATTAACTATGGTTTTTCTTACCCAAAAAATAAGACGAGATCCTTTATTAAGTGATTACAAATTAGTTTTCCTTACCGATAGAACACAACTTGATAAGCAACTCACAAATACATTTAGAGGAGCGCAAGGAGAAACTGTTTTAAATGCAAAATCTGTTTCTGAATTAAAAGAATTACTTCGCAAAGATTCATCAGATTTAGTTACTTCAACTATTCAGAAACTTGAAGAGGATGATTTGGATTTCTCTTGTTTAAATGATTCAGATCGCATAATAGTTTTAACTGATGAGGCACATAGGACTCAATATGGAACTTTAGGTGCTGCTATTAATACTGCATTGCCTAATGCACCAAAGATTGCATTTACAGGAACACCCTTAATTTCATCACAAAAAACAGTTAATGAATTTGGAGCATATATTGATCAATACACTATTGAACAAGCAGTTGCAGATGGGGCAACTTTACAAATACTTTATGAAGGAAGAGAAGCAATCACCAAAGTTACTGGTGATTCTTTAGATGCATTATTTGAAAGATATTTTAAAGATAAAACTCCTGAAGAAAAGAATGCAATAAAGAAGAAGTATGGAACTGAACGTGCAGTTTTAGAGGCACCTAAAAGAATCGAATGGGTTGCTCTTGATCTTGTTGAACACTATCGAGAAAAGATAATGCCAAACGGATTCAAAGTTATGATTGTGACTTCTAGTAGAGAAGCAGCAGTTACTTATAAAAAGAAATTAGATGAAATACCTGATGCACCTGATTCTGCTGTAATTATTTCTGGAGATCATAATGATCCGCCTGAGATGATGCAATGGACAAATAAAACTGAGCATCAAAAAGCAATTGAGAATTTCAAGAAACCATTAATTGAAAGTTCTTTATCAATCTTGATCGTAAAAGATATGTTACTTACAGGATTTGATGCTCCTATTTGTCAGGTAATGTACCTAGATCGAAAATTAACTGATCATTCTCTATTACAGGCAATTGCAAGAGTTAATCGAACAAAGGCAAAGAAATTTATCGGTTATATAGTTGATTACTATGGATTAACGGATTATCTAAAAGAAGCATTGGAAGTTTTCTCTGCAACTGATGTTAAAGGTGCACTGAGAAATTTAACTGATGAGATTCCGAAACTAGAGGCAACACATACAAGAGTGATAAATCATTTTAAAGATGTTGAAATTTCAGATTTAGAAAAATGCATCTCACTTTTGAAAGATGATTTAAAACGTCAGCAGTTTGAAATTGACTTTAGAAGTTTCTCAAAACAAATGGAAATTGTTCTTCCCGATAAAGCAGCATCTCCTTTTATTAAAGATTTAAAATCGCTTGGGAAAATTGCAATTGGCGCAAGAAATAGATATCGAGATGAGCAATTAAATATTCTTGGTTCTGGTGAGAAAGTTAAGAAATTAATCGAAGATCATGTTTTTGCATCAGGAATTGATCCTCGTGTTCCTCCAACGAAATTATTTGATGAATCGTTTATTAATACTATTGATGAGATAAAAGGTGATGAAGTTAAAGCATCAGAAATTGAACATGCAATTAAGGCACATATAAAACTCAAAATTGATGATGACCCAGAATACTATCAATCTTTATCTTTACGATTAAACGAAATAATTGGAAATTATGAGGAGAAGTGGGATGAACTTGTTCGTCAACTTTTACTTTTTAGAGATGGTTTAGAAAAAGAAAAAGGTGAGAAAGCAAAAGATCTTGGATTAAATGAAACTGAATTTGCTTTTTACAATATTTTGAATGCCGAAGTAGTTAAATCTTTTGGAGAAGAAACTTTCTCTGATGAAGTTCACGAAAGAATATTATCTCTAGTTAAAAAACTGGTAAATCAATTTGAAGAATCATCAAAGATTGTGGGTTTCTTCTTAAAGCAAGATGAGATAAAAACAATGCAGAGAAATATAAGAAGAGCAATGATTGAAGATGAATTTGATGATCCTGATCTTAGGAAAATAGTTATTGAGAGATTTATGGAACTTGCAAGGGTGAAATTCAAATGAGTGCAATTCCAAAGGAGTTATTTGGATTAAAAGTAGAAGTTCTTCGATCCAAAAGAAAAACCTCAGCACTCCATATTATTGGAGATGAACTTCAAATAAGAGTCCCAAATAGAGTAAGAGATGGAAAAATTGCAGAAATTTTAGAAACCAAAAAAAGATGGATCAGAAATAAAGTAGTTCAATTACAAAGCAGACCAAAAAGTAAAGAAAGAGAATTTGTTAGTGGCGAATCTTTTTCTCTTTTTGGTAAGAATTTAAAGTTAAAAGTTGTAGAAGGAGGAAGAGTTGGAACTAAATTAGATGGTGATTATCTTTCTACAAATGTACGAGCGTCGGAAAAAGGTGATGTAAGAAAATTTAGAATTAAAACTTATATCGAAAAATGGTATATCCAAGAGGCATACAAAAGATTGGAAGATAAAGTCATTAAGTATTCAGAAATTATTAGGGTCTCTCCTAGAGAAATAAAAGTCAAAAACTATAAATCAAGATGGGGTTCTTGCGATAAAAAAGGAAGATTAACCTTTAATTGGCACCTTATAAAAGCACCACATTCAATTGTTGACTATGTCGTTATTCATGAACTTTGTCATATGGTCCAATCGAATCATTCACCGAAGTTTTGGCATGAAGTTGAAAAGTTTGATCCTTCTTATAAAGAGCATAAGAAATGGTTAAAAGAAAATGGCACCCTCTTAATTAGATAAAAAACAACAAATTTTTGCTTAAAAAAGTGTTGGGTGAAATGTTGGGTGAAGATTTATCTTTTCTTGAGAAAGTTGTTGCTATCAGTACTATGTTGTCCCTTATGGACAAAAATTTAATAACACCCCCTCCGTTCTATTAAAAAGTAATTTAAAGTCATACGGATTATATAAACGCCCTTTTATTGGGATCTTGTTAAAATAGATTTTATTTAGTAATGAGTAAAGGATTCGCCACAGATAATTTAAAATCAAAAAAATCGAAAAAGAAGTTTATTCCAAAGGAACCTGAAGGAAGATTAATATCTTGGTCGCCTTGGCCACCAGCTAATTTCCAAACAAGATATCCTGCTTTCCCTTTTGTTCTTACAATATTAATTGTAGTGATCGGGCAATGGTATCTTTCTCTACTAAGATAACTTGAAAGTTATTTTTTATTTGAATTTTAGATGAATTAAGTTTGAGAATTTATTTTGTTTTTTTTTATTTTACTATTGGCCCATTTGCAAGCGGCAATTATCCCAATATTATTGGGAATTAGATCGTTCACTAAATTTAAACATATAAGTAAGCACAAATTGATACCTTTCGGTTTTATTTTTTTAGGATTAGCTTCGATTGCTGAAATGATTGATCATACACAAACATCCTGGATTTATGTAGATCATTCCTCTTTGTTTAATTGGTTATTTTATTCTTTCTTATCTTTAGGCCTAACATGTTTATCCATTTCAGTCATAAAAAATAAATTTATTCAAACAACTAACTTTTGCATTTCTTTATGTTCAATAATCTCATATATTTTATTTAATAAAACAATTGCTCTTCTTTTTCAAATAATCATAAGTATTTTTCTAATAATAAATTGGCAAAGAGTTTTTAAAGATTGGCTCTTTATCCTTTATCCAATATTTGGTATTTTTTTTACAACTTTCTTTGGAACAAATCTCTCAATTAGTGGCAATCAATTTTGGCATATTTTAATAGGTCCATCTGGAACAATAAGCGTTCTTACCTTTTATTTAGTATTAAAAAGATCTGACAAAAAATTTACTTAAATTTCTTATGAAAATATTTGTATTTGTAAGTTTTATAGTGTGCCTAGTCACAATCATCTCTCCAGTAGAAATTATTGCTGAAACAGCACTTGATGTTTATATGAATGACTTTTATTCTAAATCGAATGAAGCTAGCCAGATTCTTAAAGAAATCGAAAACAGTCTAAAAGAGGGATCAAGAAAGAAAGTATGTTCCAGGCAAAGAGAGGCTGCAAGACTAGGATTATTAGCTAATAAATCATTAATTAAGGCTTTTGAAATAGAGGGTTCTAATCCACCAATGCAATCAATAAGAGCGAGTCAACAAAGATGGGAATCTATTCTGAATGAGTGCTGAAAGAAATAATTAAAACTATAAATCCTATTTAAATTTGCATTCTTACAGATTTACTAATCAAGGGTATTTCAGGTTCAACCCCAAAAATGCATTGAGAAATAGAATAAATAAAAATACAAAATATTAATATAAAAATAATTGAGCCTAATTCAACTATTGGAAATATTCTTAGAAGATATGAAATTATTATCAAAGCTATATCAATAAGTAATGCTTGACATACGTTATATCTAACGAAATATGGAACCTTTGGATTTCTTGCTAATCCAGCAAACAAAATTATAAATAATAAAAAACCTCCAAAAGGTAATGATTTTTCAATTATTGCTACTGGGAAAGTTAGAAATAACAGTATTTTTAAAAAAGAATATTTATAAAATAAATAATATCCAAAAGGTATTGATGCCTTTAAGGGCAGAGTATACATAAATGCAGATGTGAGTCTCTGAAATATCTGATTCAATATATCCTAGATTTATTATTTACATTTTAACCTATTTTTTCTTTACTAATTAAATACTTAGGCTCAAAATATCAACTTTGGCATATAGCTTTTGAATATTAGATAATTGATTAAGGTTCATAACTTAAGATGCGTATCCTACATACAATGTTGAGAGTTGGTGATTTAGATAAATCCATTGATTTCTACGTAAATAGATTAGGAATGAAATTATTAAGAAAAAAGGATTATCCTCATGGAAAATTCACTTTGGCATTTGTTGGCTACGGTCCAGAAAAAGACAACACAGTAATTGAATTAACTCATAACTGGAATAAAAAGTCGGATGACTATGAGCTTGGAGATAAGTATGGTCATATAGCTATTGGAGTAAAAGATATTCATCTTATTTGCCAAAGATTAGAAAACAATGGTTGTAAAGTAACAACAAAGCCTAAAATAATGAAAAACAGTACTACGGTCTTAGCTTTTATTGAAGATCCGGATGGATATAAAATTGAACTTATTGAAAGAAATTAAAAGCTCAGAAACTTTTCAATTTAATAAACGAAAAACAAATACAAATAAGAACTGAATTATCTGATAAATCTTATTAAATTGCCGGAAAAATAAGAATAGATTACCTCAAAAACATTCTTCATAGATTTTATGAAGTTTTAAATTGTAAATAACATTATTTCTAATATTAAAGATTCTATTAAGAACAACCAAATAAAAACTTTTAAAATCTGATTACACTCTAAATAGAATATATAGACATTCTATTCAGATTAATCTATTCTATAGTTATCCTATAAAACTCATGCCTAGTAATTGGTCAAAATTAAGAGATGAATGGCTTGATAGTACTTCTATTGCCAAAGATGATGCTAAGTGGGCATTAGAAGTTTTAATTAATTCTGAAGAAGAGTTATTTGAAATAGAACAAAAACTTAAAAATAAAGAGGACGCTATAAGCCAAGTAAGAACTTTGAAGAAAAAAGTAAAAGAAACTATTTCCTTGAAAGAAATTAGTCTCGATGATATTGCATTAAACACTTCGAATTCAAACAAAGTACAAATCTCAGTTCCATCAAATCTTACTTATCTTTTGAAGGTTTGGGCTGCAGCCGAGGGTCGAGATCTATCGAGTGTTGCTTTTCAGTGTTTAGAAACAGGAATAAGGGAAATGAAAAGTAAAGGTTCGATACCTTCAGTAGCAATCAATAGATATGACTCAGCTTGTCAAAAGAGGATCGCACTAGCAGAAGTAAATAATCTATTAGAAAAATACGAAATCGCCCAAAATGAAATCAAATAATTATGAATAAGAGAAAAATCATAAAAGGATACAAAACATTAAAATCATCAAGGATTAGTGTAGATACTTCTTCAGATAAATTCAAAGATGGAATAATTTATACTCTTTATTCTGATAAATTTAATTCACTTAAAGTTGGTTTTGCTGAAAATAATGAGGTTCTGAGAAAAAGAATATCAAGTGATCCATTAATATTATTGGATATGAAAAAAGGCAATAAGAAAGATCTTATTTTGTTAACAAACATCTTAAAAGAACTTGGCATCAAATATTCAGAAAATCTCTCTTATAAATATTCAAGTTATTTAATGAGACATTTATCAACTTTAGGTTGGCCTGTTGGAAGAACACTTTATAAACAAAGAAACATTAAAAAAGAACTTGTATGTGCATAAATTTAGATATTATCGCACTCTAGAGTTTCTCTGGTATTCCTATTTGTAATTGGATTAGTGCCTGAGGCATTTTCACAAAATTTCCTAACAATATCTTTTGGCAAAAAAACATTCGTGAAGTCTGCGCCTTGGATTTTTACATTTTCAAATTGTGTACTATAAGCGAATGAATCCTCTAAGTTAGTATTTGATAAATCTGTTCCATCTAAAATAGCTGAGTCTAAAGTTACTTCTCTTAAATTGGAGTTACTTAAATTAGTATCTTTCAATTTTGCACCATAAAGAGTAGCATTTTGAAGCTCGCAATCTGATAAATTTGCATCTTGTAAATCGGTCAAATAGAAAGTTGCCCCTTTTAAATCAGATCCAGAAAAATCAGCACCTATTAATGATTGTTTACCATAATCCAATGCAGCGAAGCTTCTAGAAGGGAGAGTTAAAACAATCATTAAAACAGTTAAAATTATAAATCTCATTTTTTGAGTAGTATTTCAATAAATTCTAACTTCTTAAGCTGAAATCTAAAAATTTATTATTTACTGAATGCTATATTTATTGAAATAACAAATCACGAACTAGGTTTTGGATATAAGTCCTTATGATGCAATTGTTGTTGGTTCTGGAGCTACAGGTGGAATAGCAGCACTTACATTGGCAGAGCAAGGGGTAAAAGTTTTAGTAATAGAAGCAGGGCCTCAAGTTAAAAGGCATGAAGCTAGTAATCATGAGCCTAAAAGTACATTAAAAAGATTATCAGGAGTTTTAACAAAAAAACATGCAAATCAATGCCAACATCCTGGTTATTGGAAAAATAATCCTGACTTATATTCAAATGAATTGAAGCATCCTTATGACTCCCCCCCAAAAAAGCCATTTCTTTGGACCCAAGGTAAACAATTTGGGGGGAGATCATTAACGTGGGGAGGTATAACATTAAGACTTTCCTCAGAAGATTTTCATCCTGCTAAAAAAGACGGATTCGGACCAAACTGGCCTATTTCATACGATGAATTGTCCCCTCACTATGATTTCATTGAAAATTTCTGTGGCATCTATGGACGAAAAGATGACATTAAAGAAGTCCCAAACGGTAAATATATTGGTGAAATACCTCTTACAGAAAATGAAAATATTTTTGGCAGCAAAGTTAAATCAAAATTAAACTATCCATTTATACAATCAAGAGGATTTGACCGTAATTCATCAGTAAAAGATAAAAAATGGCCGAGATCATCTAGTATAGGTAGCACTTTAAAAAAAGCTTTAGATACTGGGAATGTTCAAATAATTTCAAATCACCTAGTGGAATCTTTTGAGATTAACAAGATAACAGAACTTGCATCAAAACTAACGATCGTAAACTTAGAAAATGGACACAAAGAAGTATTGAATTGTGACTTAATTCTTCTTTGCGCATCAACAATTTCAACACTCAGAATACTACTGAACTCAGAATATAAATCAAATTGCTCAGGTTTTAAAGATAATTCTGGGAAATTAGGTAAATACCTTATGGACCATATATCTATCTGTAGATTTTTTTCAGTTCCAAAAACAAAAAACTCAGGAAAACCATTAGACATCAATCCCGATCTTTCTGGTGCAGGCAGCTTCTTTATTCCATTCGGTTCAAATTTACCAAAAATTGACGACATAAATTTCCATAGAGGTTATGGAATATGGGGGGCAATTGATCGATTAGGGATACCTAAATTTTTGCAAAAAGACACAAATACATCCATTGGCTTTCTTATAGCTCATGGCGAAGTCCTACCTAGAGAGAAAAACTCAGTTTCTCTCTCAAGAAAAACAGATGAATGGGGTATCCCAATTCCCTACATTGAATTCGAATGGAGCGAAAATGAGTTAAATATGGCTAAACATATGGAAAAAACAATAGTAAAATCAATCACAGCTGCAAATGGAGAAATAAAAAATATTAATGAACTAATGAATATCCCATTAGGAAGTTTATTAACAAAAAAATTGATCGCATTTTCAGATAGTCCTCCTCCTCCTGGATATTACATTCATGAAGTAGGGGGGGCACCAATGGGGATGAATGAAGAAAACAGCGTAGTTGATAAATTTAATCGATTATGGAGATGCAAGAATGTACTTGTTCTAGATGGAGCATGCTGGCCCACATCATCTTGGCAAAGCCCCACACTTACAATGATGGCTTTGAGTAGAAGAGCCTGTTTAAATATTAAAAAGACTTAGAAGGTGTAAATAATTGATTTAAATAAATTTCTGAGACAGAATTATCTGTACATCCGTTTTGAACGAGAAAAGTAGCTAATGCTGAATTTATAAGCTTATATTGGTCCCAAGTTGGGTTACTTAATACGAAATCTTTCATAGTGTTATAAAGAGTTTCTGAAAGCTCTGTTTCTAAAGAGACTTTATTTGAAGAGCACTCGACAAGCTTTTTATCAGTTAAATTTGATTGGCTGATTTGATCCATAAATTTATATTTTTCTTCATAACCATAATGATATTTTTTTCTAAAAAAATCAAAAATTATCTGCTAGAAAACTTTTCAAATTATCAAATGAGACTCATGTTATAAGTATATTTTTAAAAAACTTCCTTTTTAAATAAGGAAATTGAATAGATCTCAAAGAAAAGTCAACAATAATGTTGAAGTCCTGTTTTTTTTGAAAAATACTGGCAGTTCTAATCCAATGTGGATTTGGACGTGGAAAACAACCTGTAAATTGTGGAAAATCAAGCTCAAAATACTTTCAAGATTTTATATTAGGAATACTTATATATACTGAGTCTATTAAGACCAAGCCGAGAAAGAGACAGTTGATTCATTGATTTTCAACGGGTTTTCTTAAGATTTAGTCTTTATTAGGCAAGCGAAGCGTGACAGGTCCTAAAGGGTGTTTTGAGTTTGGATAAATATTATGGTTATGGTGATGGTGATCATGTTCATTTTGATGAGCCTCTACATGTTCATGTTCTAAGTAATCACCTACTACTGAGTTTAATTTTTCTTGGTTATGAGTTGGGATTTGATTTTGTATTTCACAAGCACCATTACATTCAGGATCACATAAATCACAGCTGATCCCCAAGCCCTCTACATGATCATGATGACTTTCTTGTAACATTCCAACTTCTTTTTCAAAGCCAAATAAATTTGATCTATATTTACAAGTTGAGCAATTCATAAAATTATTACCTTCGTTATTAAGAATCTCTTCAATCCTTTCTACAAAAGTATCGACCACATAAGACTGTGATGAAAGATATTTTGCATGTATGAATGAAATATTTGGATTATTAATCGCAACTAAATCACTTTGCCTTTTTATTCTTGTGACAAGGACACCTGAGAAAAGGAAATAAGGGAAAATAATTACATTTTTATAACCAAGTCTCACAACATTTTTCAAGCCAGGTTCAACAAGAGGGAAAGTTACTCCAGAAAAAACTGTTTCCCCCCACCCTAAACCAATACCTTCTACGATCATTCTCGTAATTTTTGAAACATTGGAATTTGCATCTGGGTCAGAAGAACCTCTACCAACAACAACTAATAATGATTCTTCAGGTTTGAGAGTATTATTTTGTTTAAATACATCTTTAACCCTTTCACAAGCTGCACTAATCATTAAATTATTAATACCTAATTCTCTTCCATAAATAATTTCAATACCTGTTTTACTTGAATAATTCATAAGCAAACTAGGTATATCATTTTTTACATGGCCAGCAGCGAAAAGCATTGCGGGTATTGCAATTACTTTTTTTATAGAAAGATCTCTCAACTTGTCTAGAGCATCAACAAGTGAAGGTTTAGCGAATTCCAAAAAACCATATTCAACTAAAAGGTTTGGATATCTTTTTTGTATGAACTTAGTTAATTCTTGAAATTCAGTAATGGCTAGTTTATTTCTACTCCCGTGTCCACAGATAAGTATCGCGACTTGATTATTAAACTTCGAATTCAAATTATCCAAAATCAAGTTATTACTTATACCATAATAGTAAAGAACAATATCATGTAGTGAAAAATAATTTGCTTGAAGTTCCAAATATCAACTCAAAGGATGCAAAATTAAAGAATTTAATTTATGACTTTGATAACTCCTTATTTAATAAAGATAACTATTCTAATGAAAAATTCGAGCATCTTTGCGTATGTAGTGGAGGCACAACCTCAAGCTGTGCAAAAAATGGTTTTACAACTCTTGATCTAAGAAAAAATCACAGCAAAATTCACCTAGATAAAAAAACCAATTTAGTAACAATTGGAGGTGGAGTAATAATGGGCGATCTAGTAAATCATTTACAAAAACATAATCGAAGTTTTCCAATCGGACTTTCTAAACTCCCTGGAGCAGGCTATATACTTACAGGCGGAGTAAGCCCGCTCAGTAGAGCCTACGGGTTAGCCATTGATAATATTGAATCAATAAAGGGTTTCTTGGGAAATGGCACATTTATCTCTTTAAAAAAAAATCAAATAAATCCAGAAGAGCAATTGATTTGGGAAGCAATTAAAGGCGCTGCACCCTTCTTCTCAATTATTACCGAAATTGAACTTAAGACTATCCAATCTAATCCAATAAAGGTTATTGAAGGATTTGTAAATCTAAATGAACTTTCAGAAATAATAAAACTATCAGAGGAATTTCCAGAAAATATTAGTCTTCAATGGATTTATGCCCAAAAAATTTATATATATATTTTTGCTGAACTCAAAAATAATTTAGAGGATAAAAGAACAGAAGAATACTTAATGCTTCTAGACAAATTTCCCGCTTTAGAAAAACAATTTTATGAGAACTTTAATAAAATTAATTTTTTTCCAAAGGAATTGAATTTATATGAGCTGAATTCAAATAACCATTCTGAGGTAATTAGTCTTCTTGGAGAAGATTTAAAAAATGATATCCCAATTTTCATAAAATGTTTGAGTGAAATAATAAAAAATAAACCTAATAATTCCTGTTATATTGCTTCTCAACAATTAGGTTGCAAGACTAAAAAGTTAAATCATGGCTCAAGCTTTTTTGTTCATAGAAAAAGTACTTGGAAACCATGGATATATGCATCGTGGAAAAAAAATGATCTTCAAGAAAAAGAAGTCGCTTTAGAATGGATTTATAAATCGTGGAGTAAGCTAAAAAGGTTTTATCCAAATATTCACTTAGCCCAATTGCATAATCATTTGAATTCTCATGAAGAAGAGATCACATTAGCCTTTGGAAATAGAATGAATGAATTAAAAAATTTAAAGAATATTTTCGACCCACAAGGTATTTTGCCACCTTTATAAGGTAACTTCTTAATTATAAAGAAACTTAAAATGTCAAATTTCTCAAGATATTTATCTAAAAATTGGTTAGATGATCCAAAGTCAAATATTCTCTCTGGCTTAGTTGTTGCTTTTGCAATGATCCCAGAAGCAATTGCTTTTTCAGGTATAGCTGGTGTAGATCCTAAAGTTGGCCTTTTTGGTGCATTTTGCTTATCTATAACAATTGCGATTGTTGGAGGAAGAAGGGGGATGATCACTTCAGCCACAGGTTCAACTGCTCTTTTAATGACAGGACTTGTTTCTTTTGGAGAATCACAAGCTCCTGGATTAGGAGTCTCATATCTTATTGCAGCTGGAATATTAACTGGAATATTCCAGATTCTTTGGGGATATTTAAGACTTGCTTACCAAATGCGATTCGTGCCAACAGGAGTATTAAGTGGATTTGTAAATGCACTGGCACTTTTAATATTTCAAGCACAACTACCTCAGTTAGGAATAGGTATTAAAGAATCAAAAGGATTAGTTGAACAAACTATAAGTCAATATCCAGTTAATTCTCAGATTCTAGTAGTTTGGATTCTTGTAATCCTAGGATTGGTAATTATTTATGGGCTTCCAAAAATCACAAAAGTAGTCCCATCTCAACTTATCGCAATAGTAGCAATTACTCTTATAAGCATATTCTTTAATCTAGATGTCCCAACAGTTAGCGATTTAGGTAAATTACCTGATGGATTACCAAGTATTTCTCTTCCTTTTGGATCAATAGAAAATGGGAAAGTACCTTTTAGTCTTGAAACATTTGGGATAATTTTACCGACTTCACTTGCAATATCACTCGTGGGTTTAATGGAAACCTTTTTAACTCAAGATATTTTAGACGATGTAACTGACACAAGTTCTAATAAAAATAAAGAAGCAAGAGGACAAGGAATCGCAAATATTGTGGCATCTTTATTTGGAGGCATGGCAGGATGTGCTTTAGTTGGGCAATCTGTAATGAATACAGAAAATGGTGGCAAATCCAGATTATCAACCCTCTCCTCAGGTATATCTTTACTAATTATGATTATCCTATTGAAGTCTTGGATTGGAGCAATACCAATGGCTGCTTTAGTAGCAATCATGATAACAATCGCAATAAGTACAGCAGATATAAATGGATTTAAAAATATTAGAAAGATACCTAAAAGTGATACTGCAGTAATGCTTATGACTTTTGCAGTTACAATGCTTACAAAACCTCATAATCTTGCACTTGGAGTTATTGCAGGAGTTGCATTAGCAGCAATTCTTTTCAGCAGAAAAGTCGCAAAAGTTATAACTGTTTCAAGAGCTAAAGAAAATAATTTGACTACCTACAAAGTAAAAGGACAATTGTTTTTTGTAAGTAAAATTTATTTTTTACAAGGATTTGATATTCATGAACATCCTGAAAATATTGTAATTGATATGTCTTTAGCACATATTTGGGATCAAAGTGGCGTTGTTGCTCTTGAGCAAATTATTAGAAAATTCCAGAATGGTGGTTCTAAAGTTGAAATTGTAGGATTGAATAAAGAAAGTCTTAACTTATTTGAAAGACTAGGAGGTATAGAAAGCGCCCATTAACAAGTTAATTAAGACTAACTTGTTGATAACAAAACCAAAGCCATTGCTGAAAAAGCAAATTCCTATGAGATCTCCAAGCGGTTTTTGAACTATTTAGATCAAAATTTTTAGGAGGAGGAACATCTCCCTTTTCTTTGTCTCTCTCAATTTCACTAATAATTCTGTGCACTGTATATTCAGGATGGCCTAAATGCATAAGTTGTTTTTGATCTTTAGATTCAAATATTGTATATCCGACGTTTTCTCCATAAGCTAACAAATTCAATTTCCCTTCTTTTTGGGCCTTCTCCATTTCCAAATCTGGTAATCCCGCAAATCTACTTTGAGGACATATAAATTCATCATCTTGTGTACCCATCAAAGGGTGTCCAGGAACAAGACTTTTTAAAGGGAATACCCCAAATAATTTCTTATCAAAAACTTGCTTATCAACCCCTGCCAAATAAGCCAGCGCAAATCCCGCCCAACATAATCCAAGAGTACTTGCACAAGAGTTTCTGGCTTCATTTACAATTTTCACAAATTCATCCCAATATTTAACCTCCTCAAAGGCTAGGTGCTCAATAGGTGCTCCAGTAATAATGACTCCATCTAACGGATCTGGATTATTTGCTTCTTCCCAAGTTATGTATAGATTATTTAGATGATTAAGGTCCCATGTTTTATAAGAGTGAGTTTCAAGCTTTATCCAAACTGGCTCAATTTGAAGAGGAGATAAACCAAGTGGATGTAGTAAGTTAAATTCATACTGCTTGCCAAGAGGCATGATATTTAAAATACCAATCCTAAGAGGACGTATATCCTGTCTTTTTGCCAATTCTGGTTCGATCCAAGATATATGGTTTTTCTCAACATCACTAATCTTGTGATAGTTGCTAGGAATTATTAAAGCCAATAAATCTCCTTTCCTATGTAATTTGTGAAAGTGCTTGTTCGAAATCTGCTTTTATATCATCAATATGCTCAATTCCTACAGAAACTCTTACCATCGTGGGGGTAACACCTGCAGATAATTGTTCTTCTTCAGATAATTGCTGATGAGTTGTTGAAGCCGGATGAATTACTAATGTTTTTGAATCCCCCACATTAGCAAGGTGACTCGCTAATTTTAAGGAATCAATAAATTTTACTGCATTTTCATAACCCCCATTAAGAGAGAACATAAGCATGCAACCCATTCCCCTTCCAGTAGTATATTTTTTGGCACTTGAGTAATATGGATCAGATTCTAGGCCTGGGTAATTAACACTACTTACATTGGAATTAGAATCCAACCATTTTGCTAATTCAAGAGCATTAGAAGTTTGTCTTTCTATTCTTAAGCTTAGTGTTTCCAGACCCTGCAATAACAAAAACGAATTAAAAGGACTTTGAGCTGATCCCCAGTCTCTCAGGCATTCAAGTCTTGCTCTTAACGCAAAAGCTATATTTCTATTATCAGGTACTCCCAAAGATTTGCAGATATCACTACCGAAACCAAAAGCATCCCAATGAACGAGTCCATGATAAGCAGCGCTTGGCTCACTCATTAGTGGGAATTTGCCATTTCCCCAATCAAACGTTCCGGCATCAACAATAACCCCTCCTATACTTGTTCCATGTCCACCGATCCATTTCGTTGCACTTTCTACAACAACATCGGCTCCAAAATCAATTGGTCTTATTAAAGCACCTCCAGCCCCAAGAGTATTATCAACTATTAAAGGAATTCCATTTTCCTTCGCCAAAGCAGAAAGTCCATCAAAATCTGGAATGTTGAACCGAGGATTCCCCATTGATTCGACATATATTGCTTTGGTTTTATCATCAATTTTATTTCTAAAACTATCGATACTATCACCGTCTGCAAATTTAACTTCTATTCCTAATCTTGGAAATTGTACTTTAAATTGATTATAGGTACCACCATATAGAAAAGATGTAGAGACAAAATTATCCCCTGCTGTCATGCAGTTCACGATTGCCAAGAATTGAGCAGCTTGTCCTGAGGATGTTGCAAGTGCTGCCATTCCTCCCTCTAAAGCTGCCATTCTTTTTTCGAAGACATCTGTGGTGGGGTTCATAAGTCGAGTATAAATATTTCCAAATTCTTTTAACCCAAAAAGGTTCGCTCCATGCTCTGCATTATCAAAGACATAGGAACTAGTTTGATAAATGGGTACTGCTCTAGAATTTGTAGTTGGATCAGGAACTTGGCCTGCATGTAACTGAAGTGTCTCGAACTTTTGGTTGCTCAAAATTTTTTAAATAATCCTATTATCTATTTAACTTAGAAAAGTCCAAAAAAAAAACAAAAAAAAGATAAATATTTATAAATCCTTTTTTAATGAGGGGTAATTATCTTTCATATATAAACTCAAATCCTCTTTTATCACAGATCTCAGTTTCTCAATATTTGCAGATTCAATTATTGGAAAAGTTTTATTAGCCTCAGGATCTTTTTCAGTAATTGATTTCCAATTCTTACCAACATCTTTTTCAGAGTTATTTAAGACCTCATCAAAATTGAAGGCCTTATGATTATTTAAAGCGTCAAATTCGCTAAAAGCCTTATTTATGAGCTCCTTTCTATTTTCGAATAGATTTTTGGCTTTTAAAGTATCTGGAAGTCCCATAACTGGTTGTAATTCCTTAAGAAGTTTTATTTCCTCTTCAATTAAGAGTGTCCAAACACCATGTTTATTTTTTGGAAGATTAGAATTACTAAAAATATTAATTTCATCGAGGTAAAATTTTAACCATAAATAATATGATTTTTCTTCAATAGTTTTTTTAATTGATATCTTTTTATTTTGGATCTTTGGGAGTAACTTTTCTGCTTTTTTTAAAAACTGTCTGTCTTCTCTTTCTAAATTTATTAATCCCCATCTTTGACTATAGTCCCATAAATCTTCGTATCTTGTTAAGTCTTCTTGATTCCAACCAAGAGCTTTCAGTTCAGGAGAACGATGTGATAATTCCTTTTTCAAAAAAACCTTTTAAAACCATAATAATTCTAACCCCGCAACCAAGATTAGTAAATAAATGAACAACTTAGCTTTTTATTAAATTAAATAAATAATCAATTTTTAAAATAATTATTAATAATTTTCAATACATTGATATAACTTGGATTTTTTTTTGAAATTTGATTACTATATTCATTTTTTTTAAGATCTTTTTCCTCTTTGTCAAGAAACAGTTTCTTGTAAAGGTTTTCAATATCATTAAAAATATAATCTCCTTTTAATTTTTCATTTAGTTCTAAAGATGATTCAGATTTCACAGATTCTTGGCAAAAATTAGTAATTTCTTCTGAGCTAATTAAAACTTTATAAATTTCTTTTTTTTCTTCTGAATTTGCATTAAAGCATAAATAAATCAGATTTATCATAGAACAATTATTATTTTTTATTTTGAATTCTTTATAAATGTCTGGCCAAAATTTTAAAGATTTTAGACCTTCTAAACCTCCTTGGCTGAGAGAGTATTTATCACACCAATTCAAGAATTCTGATACATCTTTTGGACATCTGTTGAGTTGTAAAAGCATATCTGATAAAACTTGTCCTGCTTGAAAATTCCGTGTTGGTTTTCCTTCAGTTGGCAGGGTCATGCTCCCTAAAACATCAGCCTTAACAGCATTTAATTGAGAAAAAGTATAATCTCCTTTTTCACAAAATTTATCATTAATTATTTCCTTTGCACTAATTATTTCTTCACCATATCCAAGTTCTTTTAATGAAAGATATTTATTGTCTAATTTATTTTCTTTTCTAACTTGCAGTGAAACTGATGCGGCCTGATCTAAACATTGAGTTAACAAAATCGTATTAATTGTAGGTAACATTCCTGGCTTATCGGAATGAAAGTTATTTACAAAACCTGCAAATATAGATGAGATATTTTTTATTGATTTTATATATTGACATTCAATATTATGGACGCCTGGAGAAACTTGAATCTTAGGCGACAATTGATTTAAAATGCGCGCTCCTATTAAAGCAGTTAGGGCATCAGGATGACAGAAATTTGCAGTAAAACTATCATTAGGATTTCTTAGGGCTCCATGACGATGAAATCCCGTAAAAAAAGCTAAATTTGGATATTTATTACAGAGAATAAAAGGGGTTTTATTTTTATTATCAATACAAAAGGAACCAACAAGACAGCCAAGAACCACATTTTCTCTTTTTAAAGTTTTTCTAAGTTCTAAAGCATGTTTTACATCATCTTGTATGTGATTGCTGTTTGAAGCAAGAATAACTATCTCACATTTCAAGAGAAGGTATTCTAGATCAAAAGACTTTCTTTTTCCCCCTGTAGAATAATGTCCCATTCTCTTAATCTTTTCAATAATCTCATTATTCATATCTGAAAGAACATCTTTTGAGAAAGCACCTAACAAATCTCTATTTTCCCTAGGAGCTAAGAGAATATTATTTGATTTTCCATGCATAGCACAATTGTATGCTAATGATGCAGGATATAAACCAACACTGTAGAATCCAACTTTGATCTTCTCTATATTTTCAATCAATGAATAAAAATATTTTTCATCATTTGTATTTTCTATGAAATTATTCTGCATTTTGAAGATTCTTTATAATTTTTTTTAATTTCTTACCAATACCAACATCTTTCCACATTAAAGCAATTTTTGACCATAGCAAATTATTTATTATATATATTGAATTTTTTACTTTATAGTTTTATAAATATAGATAATTAAATAAAAAAAGAAAGAATTTTAAATATGGAATATATGGCAAGTAATTTAAAGGTACAAAAACAATTAATTTCCTCTAAAAATATATTATTTATTCAAGACATCGATGGGGTTTGTATCCCTTTAGTTAAAGATCCAATGACCAGAGAATTAGAATCTAAATATATCTATGCAGTAAAAGAATTTGCTGAGGAATTCTTTGTATTAACTTGTGGGGAACACGAAGGTAAAAGAGGGGTTAACAGAATAATAGAAAGGAGTTTAGGTAGCGCTACTGAGCCTAAAAACCAAAAACTATATTTAAGAGGTTTAGCTGCCTGTGGAGTAGAGTATCAAGACAATGATGGTGAAATAAGTTTTGAAGGAGTTTCAGAAAAAGAACTGGATTTTCTTTCTAAAGTACCCAGTTTAATAAAACCAAAATTTGATTTAATAGTAAAGAATATTTTCCCTGAACTTAACCAAGAAGACATCAATTTTCACGCAATAAAATCAATATGTGAAACACGCTTCTCGCCAACTATTAATTTCAACAGTCTATTTGATTTAGTAAACAAAGATTCTGAAAAAAGAAAGCTTATTCAAATTAGTTTTGAAAAAATGATGAATAAAATCATCTTAAAAGCCGAATCCGAAGGACTCAAAAACTCATTTTTCCTTCATATTTCACCAAATTTAGGTAATAAAAATGGCAGAGAAACAATTAAGCTTTCTTCTAAAGATGATATTGGATCAACAGACATACAATTACTTATAAAAGGAGCAGTTAAAGATTCTGGAGTTTTATTTCTATTAAATAAATTTATTGAGACTAAAACTGGCAAAGCTCCTTTTGGAGATAATTTTAATTTTAGAAATTCCCCAAAATCTTTAAGAGAAAAGATTGATTTATGCAAAAGGTCTATTCACATAGATGATATGCCTTTAATAGTAGGAGTTGGAGACACAGTAACATCAAAAAAAAATAATGATGAGAAAAGTTATTTAAGAGGGGGAAGTGATAGGTCTTTTCTAGAATTTATAAAAACATTAGGTAATGAGTTTGGTATTAATAATAAAATAATTTTTGTGGATAGTAGTTCTGGTGAAGTTGAAAGACCTTCTACAAAAAAAACTGGTTTAATAGGAATTAGTGATATTTATGACAACTTAAAGTTTGATATAGTTTTTAAAAATGGTCCTAAAGAATATATAAGTTGGTTTATTGAACTTGCTAATAAGAGATCAAACTTTAAAAAAAATAGTTGACTTTTTAATTTTCGAATGACAATTTATAAATAATATATGAAAGAAAAATTCCCCTCAATATATAAAGAACCTATAGAAACATTGCAAATTAATATAGGTTATAAATGCAACCAGGCTTGTAAGCATTGTCACGTCAATTCAAGTCCCCTAAGGACAGAAAAGATGTCAAATGAAATCATATCTCTTATTCCAAATATAATAGAAAAATATAAAATCAAGACTTTAGATATTACCGGTGGAGCGCCAGAACTTCACCCAGAGTTTAAAAACCTAATAACTAGTTTGAGCACAAAACAACTTGATATTATTGACAGATGTAATTTGACGATTTTCTTTGAAGAAGGTTATGAAGATCTTCCTCAATTTCTTGCAAAGAATAAAGTAATAGTTACGGCTTCGCTACCATGTTACGAAAAAAATAATGTTGATTTTCAAAGGGGTTTTGGGGTTTTTGAAAAAAGTATTAATGCTATAAAAATTCTTAATGATTTAGGCTACGGAAAGAAAGAAAATGGATTGCAATTAAATCTTGTTTACAATCCTGTAGGCCCAATTCTCCCTCCTTCTCAGAAAAAATTGGAACAAGATTATAAAAAAATACTATATGAAAAATATAATATTGTTTTTAATAACTTGTATACAATAACTAATATGCCAATAAATAGATATGAAGAATTTCTAAGAAGAGAAGGGAAACTAAATACTTATTACAAATTACTAAAAGAAAATTTTAATAAAAATAATTTAGAAAATCTTATGTGTAAAAAAACTATCAGTGTAAATTGGCTTGGAGAAATTTATGATTGTGACTTTAATCAACAGCTAAATTTCCGAGAGAATAAAGGACCAAAGACACTATTTGATCTATTAGATGACTCATTAACTTTTGACTATAGGGTGGCTGTAAAAGAACATTGTTTTGCTTGTACTGCAGGAGCTGGATCAAGTTGCGGAGGGACTTTAAGTTGAAATCTGCTAAATCCATTTAGGTCATATAGCTCTTACGTTTAAAGAGGAATGGAACAAGTTGCGGAGAGACTTTGAGTTGAAATCTGCTAAATGCAATTAGGACATATAGCTCTTACGTTTAAAGAGGATTCAATCAGTTTAAAACCATTAATTTTTGCTGCAACTTTGCCTGCTTCTAAAACTTCGTCATTTTCGAACTCTTCTGTTCTTCCACACCTAATACAAATTAAATGATGATGATCAGGTGTTTCGTTGCTAAGCAACTCATATCTGTGTCCGCCCTCACTGAGTTCTAATTCATGAAGCAAACCCATTTGTACTAAAAGTCTTAAAGTTCTATAAATTGTTGCGAGTGAAACTTTGGAACTTGATTTAACTAACTTTTCATGAACCTCTTCAGCACTAAGATGTTTTCCAGAACCAATATTTTCAAATAAATTAAGAACTTTAAGCCTTTGGGGAGTTAACCTCTTTCCATCTTTATGTAAACCATCGCCAAGAGGAGATGTGATGACATTGTATTGAGAGGATAATGACAACAATTAACCTACGGCTATTCTCAATAATAACTTTAGATGAGAGTAAAACAACTTTTTGGTTTAAAATGTTTACTAAAGTTCTTCAAAATACTATGTTGAATATATCTTAAAATACAAATGATGAAGGGCATGAAAAATTTTCTGAAAAACTACCACCAAAAATGAATGCTTTACTAATAATAGATGTTCAAGAAAAAATTATAAGGGCAATATTTAATAAGGACTCTATAATCAAAAACATCAAAAAGCTAATAGATGCCTACCAAATTTTAGAAGAAAACATTTTTGTATCTGAACAGAACCCATTCAAATTGGGTGCAACGATCCCTGAATTATTGCCCCAAAATGGATTTAAAAAAATTGAGAAAATGGAATTTAGCTTAGCTAACATACAAGAATTTTTAAAAGAACTTAAAAATAAGGAAATTAAAAATTTGATAGTTTGTGGTATCGAAACGCATATTTGTATTCAACAAACAGTCTTAGATTGTTTACAAAAAGGATTTGAAGTTGTTCTCGTATCAGATGCTATGAGCAGCCGAAATAGGGCAGATCATGAAATAGCATTACAGAGAATGACTCAGAAGGGAGCAATATTAACAACAACAGAATCAATAATTTTTGAATTATGCAAAACTGCGGATAGAAAAGAATTTAAAGAAATTAGAAATATAATAATTAGATAAAGGGAAATCAAGGCTGGCTTGTTATCTAGAGATAATTTAAAATTTTATTAAAGATAAATTGTTAAGTTTTATTTGAATATGAAATTAGTTACTGAAAACCTCCTTCTGGCAATATCTATTTTTTTTATTGGAATTTTATTGTCGATAATAATTTCTAAACTTTCAAAAATATTCTTCAAAAAGATCTCCAAACGTACAAAAACAAATTTTGATGATTTTATTTTTGAGGTCGTTTCTGGAATTATTAAACCTATAGGTTTTCTTCTATCATTTTATTTTTCAATTGACTTTTGTTTTGCTGACGAAATAACTTTTATCTCTGTCTTATTGAATATTCTGAAATTATTTATATTGATAATCATCATAAAAGCTCTAAACAAAGTTTTAATCAGATCTTTGACAGAATCGACATCGAAAATTAATGATTCCTCAATCAGTTCAATGATATCTTCACTTACTCCTTTAATAAAAGCGTTGACATGGACTATTGGTTCAATATTCTTCTTACAAAATATAGGTGTTCAAATGACTGCTATTTGGGCTTTACTCAGTGCAGGGGGTATTGGAGCAGGATTAGCTTTGAAAGATCCAGTTCAGGAGTTTTTTGAATATATAACAATTTTGCTTGATAAACCTTTTCAAAAAGGTGAGTTTATAAAATCTGATGCTGTCTTGGGAATGGTTGAGAGAGTCGGAGTAAGATCCTCAAGGATAAGAAGTATCAATGGAGAAGTAATAGTAATGAGCAATAGCGCACTTACAAATGGAATAATCTCAAATTACGCACAAATGGAAAAAAGAAGGTTAGTGCATAAATTAGGAGTTGTTTATGAAACCTCTCCAAAACTTATGAAGTCGATTCCAATAATAATAAAGAAAATAGTTGAAGAGACAAAAAATGCGTCTTTTGATAGATGTCATTTCACAGATTTTGGCGACTTCAGTCTTAATTTCGAACTTGTTTATTACATACCAACCAATAATTATCTTGCCGCAATGGAAGCGCAACAATCTATAAATTTAAAGATAATTGAGGAATTTGCAGTTAATAATATTGAGTTTGCATTCCCAACACAAACCTTAAATATTGAAAGTAACAAAGCCAAATGATTCGCAAATCTCTTCACTTAAAGTCCAAAGTTTTGAAGCCAATTCAGCACTATTGGCTTCATAACTAACATTACTTTCAACTAATTTATGTTTTTTAAAAGATATAAGTTTATTACTTAAATGTATGAAACCGATATTATTATAATTTAAATCAAGGACAATCTTAGAAAGAATCTTTCCAGCATTTTCTATACTTTCAGAAATTCCTAAAATATTTTTTGAAGCTTTAGAAAAAATTAAATATCCAAAGAGATTAAAACGTTTACTGTATCTAAAAAAACCCGAATCATCATTTGGTATTACGAGACCAGGAGCCCAAGTAATTACAGAAATTTTACTGGAGGACATTTTTAATTTTTTTTCAAGTTCTTTAGCAAACAAAATATTACATAACTTACTATTTTTATAAGCTTCATCAGCATTAAAATTTAAAAATTGCCCAGTTACTTTTTTTCTGAAATCAACAAGGTTATTAAGTCCGGCTTTCTTTCCTATATTGCCCCCTGAACTTTTGGGGTCGTGAACATCTGATGATGTAACAATGATTCTAGATTCTTCTTTATCTCTAACAAAATCTTTTAGGATATTTACCAAGTAGAAATGTGCAAGATGATTTACCGCAAAAGTTAGTTCTATCCCTTGTTTTGATACTTTAGGGTAAAAAGAACCCGTATACTGCAATCCTGCATTTAAAACAACTACATCTAAAAAAATCTTTCTACTAAAAAAGTAATCCTTAATTTTTTTAATATTCTCTAGATCTGAAAGATCACAATTTTCAATAATATTCAAATATTTACTAAGGTAATTTTTATCAAAAAACTTCTCAATTTTTTTGAGAAATTCATTCTTTCTTAATTCGTTTTTTATTACAACATATAAATTATTTTTTGTCTTCAGTAAATTAATAACGGCAAAAAAACCTATACCTGAATTACCTCCAGTAATTAAAATATTTTTATTTTTAATCATTTAAATTCCTATATTTTTTTTATAATAAAAAAATAAATAAAGTTTTTTTTATTTTGTAATCTTATAAATTATTGTTAAAACACTGAAAACTTAGTCACTAGTATTTGAGTAATTTGATTATTATTAACCTACTCTCGTTACAAGTACTGGATGGAATATAAAAACACAATAGGAGAAATTATATTTGGTTCCATAAATTTCTTTAATCATAAAATTTATATTTAATGTCAAAAGAAAGCATGCCAGATGTTCTTGTTTTGGGCGCAGGGCCTGCCGGCATGGCAATTGCATCAGCTTTGGGGAAGGAAAAATTAGATGTTGAAGTTCTTTCTCCAAATGGACCAGATGAACCTTGGCCTAACACTTATGGTATTTGGGGGGAAGAAGTTGATCAACTTGGGCTTCAGGATTTGCTTGAATATAGATGGAAGAATACTGTAAGTTTTTTTGGGCATGGCGCTTTAGAAGAACAGGACGATGAGAACAAAGCCACAGAGCATTTTCTAGATTATGGACTATTTGATAAAAAGAAACTCCACAATTTTTGGTTTAATGAATGTAATAAGTCATTTATTAAATGGCATCAAGGCTTTGCAAACAAAATACATTATGAAAAATATAAAAGTACAGTAACTACAAAAGATGGCAATACTTATTCTGCAAGATTAGTAGTAGATGCAACAGGATATGATCCTGTTTTTCTTAAATTAAAATCTTGTGGTCCTTTAGCAGTACAAACTTGTTACGGAATAGTGGGTAATTTTAGTAAACCTCCGCTGAAAAAAGGGCAGTTTGTATTAATGGATTATAGAAATGACCACCTTAATGAAGACCAAAGAAAAGAACCGCCCACTTTTCTTTATGCCATGGATATGGGAAATGGAAAATATTTTCTTGAGGAAACATCTCTTGGTTTAGTAAATCCTCTAACAATGGAAAATTTAAAAGAGAGACTGGAGAAAAGGCTATCTTATCGAAATATATCTATTACAAGCATGCAACATGAAGAGCTGGGTTTGTTTCTACCAATGAATATGCCAATACCAGATTTCAAACAACAAATACTTGGATATGGTGGTGCTGCTTCAATGGTACATCCTGCATCAGGATACTTAATTGGTAATGTTTTAAGAAGAGCTCCACTTGTCGCAAAAGCAGTATCAGAAGCAATTAAAAACAAAAATCTGAGTACCTATCATATTGCAAGAAAAGGTTGGGAAACTTTATGGTCAAAAGAATTAATTAGAAAGAAATCACTTTACCAATTTGGATTAGAAAAACTCATGCGGTTTGACGAAAAACTTTTGAGAGAATTTTTTGGCAGTTTTTTCCAACTACCTAAAAATCAATGGTATGGTTTTCTAACTGATACTCTTTCCTTAAGAGAGATTGTATATGCAATGTTCAAAATGTTTATAAAAGCTCCATGGAGTGTAAAGAAAGGTCTGATGATTATGCATGGTAGAGAGTTTAAAATGTTACTTAGGATAATATTTCCAAATATATAGTTTCAAAATGAGGACAATACTTATAAGTGGAGCAAGTAGAGGTATTGGATTAAATATTGCACATAAAGAATTAAAAGAAGGCAACAGAATTAGTGTTGGCATTAGAAATCTAGAATCACTAAAGGGGAGTGTTATTGATCCAAGAAAATGGCCTGAAGGGAGAATTATAATTAACAAATATGATGCATTAAACAAAATATCAGCCCAAAATTGGATAAAAAATACTGTAGATGAATTTGGAGGATTTGATTCAGTTATAAATTGTTCTGGAGTATTATCGAAAGTTCCTTTTTTATTCAATGATGGTGACGAAGAAGATATTTTAAATACACTAAATATCAACTTTTTGGCAATTTGGAATTTGTGTAGGCTTTCTTGGGATCATTTATGCGCCTCAGGAAGGGGGAGGATTATTGTTTTAGTTTCAATGAGTGGGAAAAGATCTAAAGGGGATTTAGCCGCTTACTCTTCTTCAAAATTTGCTTTGATGGGATTATGCCAAACAATGAAAAATAAAGGTTGGGATAAAAATATTAGAATTTCAGCAATTTGCCCAAGTTGGGTTAATACAGAAATGGCCCAAAATATCTCTTCCTTAGACAAATTAAGCATGACACAGCCTGAAGATATTGCTGAAATATGTTCAACTATTCTGAAGTTACCTTCCCAATCAGTACCATTTGAAGTTGCGTTAAATTGTAATTATGAAATTTAACCTAAATTGAAAATTAAATAAGCCATTGAGAGCATTGCAATTGCTATAAATAAACCTTTTATTCGATTAGTTAACAATGAAAAAAGAGATAAATCTTCAGAAAAATATCCACCAAAACTGCCCGTAATAAATAACACAACCATTGGTAGTGATGCCATGCCAAAAGAATAAGCTATAGCTTTTACAAATCCAAAATTTAGATAATTTAAAATAAAGAAACTTGAGGAAAACAATAAAAAAGATGCAAATAGAGTAATGGAAACTTCAGCGTCTAAAGTATGAGGTAAGCTTCCTTTTAATTCAAATTGCTTTTTGCATTCTCTAATTTCTCTTTTAGAAAGTTTTAAATAACCAGTTTCAGGAATTCTTTGCGACTTATATTTTCTTAGTAATCTTGCTTCAAGAGTTTCTGGCTCCTTTGTCATAATTGATGTTAATAATTCATCTGGTTTTAATTTCTTAATTTTTTTTTCAAGATTATTCGTTTTCCCAATTCTATAAAGGTCTCCTACTCTGATAAGGTAAACATATCCAGACATTTGCGTTGTAAAATTAATATTATTCCTATTTAGATAATACTAAAAGAGTAAAGGAAATTAAAAGTTTTTACAAAATGACAAACGATATTTTATATTCATTTCGAAGATGTCCATATGCAATTCGTGCAAGATGGGCCATATTAATTTGTGAAATAAAAGTAGAGATAAGAGAAATTGATTTAAAAAACAAACCTCTAGATTTTTTAAATAATTCAAAAACGAAAACGGTTCCAATACTTATAAAAAAAAATAGTGAAGTTATTGAAGAGAGTCTTGAAATCATTCTGTGGGCTCTCTCAGAGTCAAAAAAGGAAAACATCAAATTAATTTATTTTCCTGAGAACAAAAAGGAAGAAATTTTTGAAATAATTAATGAAAATGATAACGAATTCAAATATCATTTAGATCGATTTAAATATGCCACAAGATATAAGAATAATGATGAAGAATTTCATTTCACAAATGCGATTAAATTTATAAAGAGATGGAACCAACTTCTTGCAGAAAACAAATACTTTTTTGGAGATAGCCCCACAATCGCTGATTGGTCTATTTGGCCTTTTGTAAGACAATTTAGAATCGCTTGTGAAAGTCAAAAAAGAACAAATTATTTTGAATCCTCAATAAAAAACTGGTTAGATTCATTTGAGAAAAATAGAGAATTTAAATCCTTAATGTATAAATACGAATTATGGGGACCATATTCTAAGGCAAATTACTTCCCATCTAATTAACTTTCTAACAACTTCCTTTTTTCAATTATTCTTGCTAACTCCAAAAAATATCCTGCAGTCCTAAATTTGCCTATATTTTTTTCCTTAAAATCAAGATCGCTCCTGATTTCTGCAGTCTCCGCCATAAGCAAATCTAAATCATTTGATCCAAGACTATACAATTCACCAAGTTCGATTTCCCTTCCAAGTAAATGACTCCTAAACCACTTCCCTTTATTTTCTTGAGGTGGAATATCGTAGGGAGAAAATGACATTAAAATAAAATTTAAGCTTTTACCATTCTAGGGTTATTATTGAAACTTTTTCATCTCTACTTTGTTAAAAATCAATGCAATAAAAAGAATTGCGAATGTAATTAGGGCACAAATTTCTGTCCAATAATCTAACCCAATTTTAGAAATCATTAATGGTGCGAGAACTGTGAATAGTCCCCCAGAAAGAATTAACTGAGCGAATAGCTGTTTTGACGTAAAAATTGGTAAAGTCTTAGAAATATTTTTAGGATCTGCAAGCCTTAAAAGAAGTAGCCCAGAAGCTACTACACCTGTAGAATTCCCAAACTCTATCAAACTTTTTTCAAACCAATAATCATCAAAAATAAAGTATGCAAAAAAAGCAATGCAGATTAAATTCCAAAATAACCCGAAAATAGTAAACACTAAAATAAGTATCCAATTATCAAAGACAACTGCAATATCTAAACTCGCCATAGCTGTAAAAATCAATAAGTCTGTGGATAAAATACCAATCTCCCTTTGCAGAATATTTGAAATAAATTCTGTATTTTTGGTTTTCTCTAATACATATCTAATAAGGAGCGAACCTATAAGAATAAAGGGGAATACTGGTAGTGAAAAAATAATTTCCTTCGAAAAATCACCAAAAGAAATTGAAATATACCTTAAAAATTTAAGTAGCAAAACACCAAAAGAAATTGCCAAACCGGAGAATCCAAGATTTATTATAAAAATTCTTAAATCTGCAAAAATTCCTATCTTATTTTTTCCCTTTAGAGTGTCTTTTTGTTCAAGAATTTCCTCAGTATCTGAGAGACCTAAAGTTCTACCAAGAAAAATAAATATGCTCCCCAATAGTGAAGAGGATAAAAGACCCATTGTTGCCATAGCCAAACCTAGATCTAAACCATTTGGGAAACCAAGTTTATTAAAACTTTCACCGATTATTGATGCAGCTCCATGACCACCTTCAAAACCTACCTCTATTAAACATCCCATTAGAGGATTTGCATCCATAGATGGAGGCAGAAAATATTTAACAACAAGGCCACCCACAAAAAATTGTCCAAAACCTAGTGAAAGAGCTAATAAAAATTGATTAAAAATTGGTTTAACTAAACCATTTATATTCGGGATAGGTCTTCCCATCATTAAAGTTGCGAAGACTAATGATAAAAGAGGAGTAGGTAAATTACTCCAAACATTGATAGTTTCTTTTGGCAAAAAGTGTATAGCTCCAAAAGGGCCTATAGATATACCTAAAATTCCTGATATAACTGCTATCGGCAATCCAAATCTCTCAAGTTGAACAGCAAGTTTTAATTTCCTCCCAAAAACCAACAAAAAAAATATAATTAATAATCCCAAAAAACTTATCAATAGAGAATTTGAAAAAACATCTTTATTTTGTATCGAAAAAAAATTCAATAATTTCAAAAACATCTAATTCTAAATCTAAATTAATAAACAAAATTTTTCAAATAAAAAAGGCCCCTATGAAAGGAGCCTTTTGATATTAATAATAAAATTTGAAAATTAATCTTTAAGAGTAACTGTTGCACTATCAATGTTACTGATAGCATTTGTAACTCTCTTGAAATCAAAGCCTAGTGCTCTTAAAGCGTGCCATAGATGACCTTGAATAAAGAAGAATCCAAAATAGTAATGAACATTAGCTAACCATGCTCTTGAAGTGTACTCACCATCAGGAAGATCAACAGTATCTACCCAATAAGGAGAAATACTAAACTTCAATTCAAGTGGTTCACCAAAGAATTCAGTTGGATAAACTGTAGTGTTAGCAGCACTCCAGAAAGCTGCGATAATAGCCATCCAGCCTATTCCAGCTAGTGACCATGATAAAACAGCTTCTGCAGAAAGAAGTCCTTTACCTTTGAACTTGGTAAATTCACCAACTTGCTTAGTAGCAATATGCCAAGCACCACCAGTGATCTCAACGAAAGCAAGGAAAGCATGACCTCCCATTACTTCTTCAAGACTATCAATAGTCAAAAAGTCGGTTTGGTGATTCCAAATTTTGGCCAAATTTAATTCATACTCAACCTGTCTTACAGAACCAATAGCTGGATCATAAATTCCATGTACCCTTGCCCATTCAACAAAAGCGATAACTGCAAAACCTAGAATAATTAGATGGTGACCAAGAATAAATGTCAATTTGTCTGGATTATCCCATTCAATATTGAATTTTCTAGCTCTTGCTACCTCAGAATCTTCTAGATTTCCAGGAAGAAGTAAAGAGTGTAAAAGTCCGCCTGCTGCTAAAACCATAGAAGAAACTAAGTGAACTATTGCTATCGCTAGAACAGGTTTAGTATCTCCCATCGCAACGCCATTAGCATCAAACCCTATTCCAAGAGTTGCTAAATGAGGTAGAACGATTAGAGGTTGATGACCCATTGGGACGCTGGGGTCAAATCGTGAAAGTTCAAAAAGGGTGAATGCACCCGCCCAGAAAACAATTAATCCTGCATGAGCTACGTGAGCAGCAATAAATTTTCCCGAGCGATTTGCTACACCTGAATTACCAGCCCACCATCCATAGGTAGTATCTGGATTTCCATAGGTTTGCATTTAGGAATTGATTAGCTTAAACGTTTTGAGAATACTTTATATTTCACCAAACAGTTGAATTCATAACAAAATTGTAAAGGTTAGTAATCCTAACTATTACTAAACAAGAAATCTTCATAAGGCAAACAATTAGCAAAAAAGGTAGATTTAATGAAGAAAAATTATTCTTAGAGATATAAGTTCTATCAAATAAAACAGTATTTTTATATTCAAATAAGTTAGATAAATTTTATTTTGCTGACATTATAACGATGTTTTGTTTCATTAAACCATTGTGGTTATTGCCTCATTTTCAAACAATTATTAAATATGGAATAAGATATTTAATATTATGACTACTTCTCAAGAGTCTTCTAGAAAATTTTCACTAGAAATGAAATCGGAAGTTCATTACAAAAAGGCTGCAAAATCCTATAGAAAATCAAAACAGTATATCAATATGATCAACTTATATCCAACTTTGCAAAATACTCTGATTGATTGCAAGGATGAGAATCTAATCGAGTAGAGTTTTTAAATATTTTTAACATAACTTTTAAAAAAGATATTAGGCAGCAATATTATATTTTTCTTCAAAATAAAATTTATTGATTATTTTCCTACACATTTTTATATTATAAAGTGCTTTGGGGTTCCAAGGTTTTTTCTGACCTAGTGGGGAGCTCTTCCAATGAATTCCAGGCTTGAGTATTCCATTTTCACGGAAAGAAGAGAGTTTAATTTCAGTTATTCCTAATTTTTCAGCGGCCAACTCAGATGAGCTCCATTTAACCCCTAACATTGAATTAAGTAAACATTATTAATCCTTGATAACGTTAATTTTATTTTTTTGAAAGGGGTAAAACTTTTAAATAATTATTAAGTAACAAAATCCCAGTATTTATGAAGAAAAAAGATTTGAAAGATTTATATCAAATTATGAAATGTTAAATAAAGAATCTTCATTAATAAATATCTCATCAATTCCTTCTTCTTTTTTGCTGGATTTATAATCAAAATATCCTTGAGTAATCGATTGAAGCTTTGGAATATTGATCCATCCCTCGTACCAATTTCCACCATTTATTAATTCTTCGTAAGTTACTTTAAAATTAATCTCAGAATCAAGAACAGAAACCATCAAAAAAATAATATTTCCCTTTTCTTTAGTCTCATTTACCAAAACAAAATGTCTTAATCCATTTATAGGTTTAATAGAAGTCCAGTAATTTTCCATAATTATTTTTTCTTAATGTTACCCTCAAAATTTTCTTTAGATATTTTTTTATATTCTTTTCTAATTTCGTCTAATAAAAGTTTTCTTTTATCCATGTATTTTACAGAATCTTGTTTTGATAAGTTATATCTTTCTTTTTTAGTTAAATTCATCCAATTATTAAGATTCTTCTTATTGAAAGTTGTTATTTTTTTAGAATTGAAAACTTTTTGTTTTCTATTTAATTTAAGAAAGTTTCTTAAATTAAAAAAAATAAATATGAAAATAAAAATTATCACTATCTTCAAGAACATTAATTTAAAAGTAAGTTTTTGTTTATCCAGTTTTCTAATTTAATATCATTTTCAAAAGATATAATTTCTTGTTCATTTCTATTACCTGATTGATCAAAGAGTCTTATAATGAATTCTCCATTAACTGCCTCATCATCACCAATAACAATAATACTTTTGGGTTTTAGTTTATTTGCCTTCTTAAATTGTTTAGAGAATGAAGCTCCACTTAAATCTAACTCAACTAGTAAATCATAATTTCTTAATTTTCTAGATAAATCCATTGCTAATGATTCAGCAATTAAGCCTTGATTAATGATATAGATATCAGTATTTCTTGGAATTTCAAACTCTCTTCCTGCGAGTAAAATTAATCTTTCTAAACCAATAGCGAATCCAATTGCAGGGGTATTTGGCCCTCCCATTTGTTTTATTAAATCGTCGTATCTTCCTCCTCCGCAAACTGTAGCTTGGGAGCCTAAAGAACCACTTGTAATTTCAAAAGCTGTATGGGTATAGTAATCTAAACCTCTTACAAGCTTAAAATTTTCGACATAAGGTATTTTTAAAACCTCTAAATTTTTTTTTAAATTTGAATATCTTTTACGACTTTTTTCGGATAAAAAATTAAATAATTTTGGAGCATTCTCTAGTAGTTTTTGTGTTTGAACATTCTTAGAGTCCAAAATCCTTAAAGGATTTTTGCAAATCCTATTCTGAGAATCTAAATCTAGAGAATTTTTATTTATCTCTAGCCATTTTAAAAAGGATTTTTGAAAATTTAATCTATCATTAAGATCACCCAAAGTATTTATTTCAAGATTAAGTTCTTTTATTCCTAATTTACCTAAAATATCCCAAGCTAAAGCAATAATTTCAACATCACTTCTAACTGAATCGTATCCTATAAACTCAACACCTAACTGATGAAACTGTCTTTGCCTACCTGCTTGAGGTCTTTCATATCGAAACATAGGCCCCATGTACCAAAGTTTTTGAAGAGGATGATTAGACAACATGCCATTTTGTATTAACGCTCGTGCAACTGAGGCGGTTCCTTCAGGCCTAAGAGTGCAGGATCTCTCCCCTCTATCTTTAAATGTATACATTTCCTTACTGACAACATCTGTTTCTTCACCAATTCCTCTTATAAATAATTCAGTCATTTCGAGTATTGGTGTTCTTATTTCATTGATAGATGCTCTTGCAAGCTGTTCTAGTACAATTTTCTCAACGTTTTGCCACTTTATTAATTGATCAGGCAGCAAATCTACCGTTCCTCTAAGATTTTTTAAGTTATTCAAAGTTCTAGAAAATAATTCAAAATTTTTAATTCAAGTAGAAATTAATCTTTAATTGGTTATTTTGTGGGACAATTTTAATTTAACATTTAGAAAAACTATTGGAAATTAATAAAAATAAAGAGAATCTACATTGCGGTACAAAACCAAAAAAAATTGCTTTTGGAATAGCACCCCTTGGTATAGTTTCAGTAGGAATAGTGCCAATGGGAGTAATAAGTATTGGAGTAGTTCCAATGGGTGTATTCTCTTTTGGCGCTGTAGCAATGGGAATAGTGAATTTATCAGTTGTTGGCATGGGGATTATCTCTGCTGGGGTTACTACTATGGGGATATGGGAGTATTCACCTAATTCTCAAAACAATCATCATAATCATTCCAAACATGTTACCAATTCAAATAAGGAAAATATGATATCAGATTTATTTAAAACTAAAGAAGAAGCTGAAAAGGCCGCCTCAAAATATGGATGTGATGGAGCTCATAAAATGGGTAATAAATGGATGCCTTGTAAAATGAACTAAATATTTTCTTAGTCAAAAAATCATTAAATATCAATTCAAGATCTCAACTCCAAAATCAAGATTTTTTGCTTCGTCAGTAGTTAATTTTCTTGCCCAAGCTCCTTGAACAGGGTTATTCCATCTGAACCCAGCATTTTTAGCTAAAGATCTATCTTCGTAACTAACTAAGGCCTTGTATAAAAACCGTGGTTCAGTTGCTTTGAGTAAAACTTCCTCTAAATTATCGCATTTTTTAAATACCTCAGAAATATAAAAACAGTCAGACAAAGCTCTATGTAAATTCCAAACTGGTATTGAAAAAGATAGGGCTAGATCAGTTACTGAGGGTCTTGTTTTTAGTGATTTTTGAAAAGACCAATTTATATCCTCTAAACTACATATCCACTTTTTATTAAGCTTAGGCAATCTCCCTTTGCCAAACCATTTCTTATCAAACTCTACATTATGTGCAACAATGAAATCCGAACAATCAACAAGTTTCAGAAAGAAATTCAATCCATCTTCCCATGGTTGAGAGATATTAGTTACTTCTGCAGATATACCATTAACATGTTCGGCTTCATTATTATTAACTGGGAATAAAAATGAAACTTGTGAAAGCACGCACTTAAAAGATACATCAAACAAAATACAACCTATCTCTATCACTTCATCTTTATTTTCATCTAAGCCTGTTGTTTCAGTATCGAGAATTAGAATTTTTTCAATTTTTTTATTTTGATTAGCAACACTCTCTCCAGAGGGATAACTAATAACTTGATCCTGAAGAATATCCAATTGATTTAATTCTTTTTTGTTGAATAGTTCCAATTAGCTGAAAACACTTTTATTTATCTTGACGCATTTAATAAAAATTTCTCTTAAATTAATATAAATTTAGAAATATGACTAGAAAATATTTTTGAAACATTATTAGTTCACGAAAAATGACTTTTAGAAAATATCAATTTAACAATTTTTGTTATTGGCCTTCTAGTCCAAAAAAAATAGTGGAATTTATTGGTGGAAGTTATCTGGCTTCTAAACCAGATTTAACCTATAGAAGATTCATAGAGAGTTTAATTAATAAAAACTATGCAGTACATGCATACAAATACACTCCGCAATTTGATCACCAACAACTTGCTATTAAAGCATGGAGGGATTTTAAAAATTGCCGAATATCTTTATCCAAGAGGATAGGAGCATCAATTCCTTCAATAAGAATTGGTCATAGTTTAGGCTGTAAACTTCATCTAATTTCGCCTGATGGTGGAAGAAATTGCGAAAAATTCATATCAATTAGTTTTAATAACTTCAGTGCTAACAAATCAATTCCATTATTGAAACAAATTTCTCAAAAATTAGAATTTAATAGTGAATTCAGTCCAAGCCCTGAAAGAACTTTGCGATTAATTGAAAAAACATATAATCAAAAAAATAACTTCCTAATAAAATTCAACTCAGACGAATTAGATCAAACAGATAAATTATTATCTTGTCTGAAAGCAAGAAAAGAAGATAATTCTAAGGGAGTCATGTTAAAAGGTACACACACTATAATCGCAAGTGCAGGTCTAAGAGAAAATTTTTTGGGAGACTGGGCTGATGATGAATTCAAGAGGAATACTATTAAAAAAATTTCCAATTTAATTGATGAATCTGATTAGGATAATTCTTTAAGCTTTTCCAAAACAGAACTATCTTCAAGAGTGCTTATATCACCAGTTATTTTTTCTCCAGCAGCCAAAGATCTTAAAATTCGCCTCATAATTTTTCCACTACGTGTTTTCGGAAGAGAGTCAGAAATTATAATTTTTTCGGGCTTTGCGATAATTCCAATTTCATTAACAACATGTTTCTTTAAATTATCTACTAATTCTAAAGAACTGTTCACTTCTTTCTCTAGAGATACAAAAGCAACTATTACTTCACCTTTTAAATCATCTTTTCTGCCCACGACTGCAGACTCTGCAACTGATTTATGACTTACCAAAGCAGATTCTATTTCCATTGTTCCTAAACGATGGCCAGAAACATTTATGACATCATCAACTCTTCCCATAATCCATATATATTCATCTTCATCAATGCGTGCTCCATCTCCAGCAAAATAAACATTTTTTTCTCCTTTAAAGGAAATATATTCCCAATAACTCTCCAAATATCTCTCTGAGTTTCCGTGAATTGTTCTCATCATTCCTGGCCATGGTTTCTTAATAATTAAATAGCCACCCTCGTTCACCTTAACCTTATCTCCATTCTTATTGACGATTTCAACTTCGATACCTGGCAGAGGGAAAGTAGCCGATCCCGGCTTTGTCGAAACAACTCCAGGCAAAGGACTTATCATGACACCACCAGTTTCAGTTTGCCACCAAGTATCCACTATAGGGCACGTATTTTTTCCAATTACATCTCTATACCACATCCATGCTTCAGGATTGATTGGTTCTCCAACAGTTCCCAAAAGTCTTAGACTATCTAGATCATATTTGTCAGGTATTTCACGTCCAGACTTCATAAAAGCTCTTATTGCTGTTGGAGCAGTGTAAAAAATCGAGACCTTATATTTCTGAACAATTTCCCAAAAAGCACCTAAGTTTGAGGGTCTTGGAACCCCCTCATACATTAAGGTGGTAGCTCCATTAGATAGAGGCCCATAAACTATATAACTATGGCCTGTAATCCAGCCTACATCGGCAGTACACCAATAAATATCATCGTCTTTTAAATCAAAAATCCACTTAAATGTCAGATGAGACCAAAGATTATAACCACCTGTAGTGTGAACTACACCTTTTGGTTTTCCAGTAGAACCTGAAGTATAAAGAATAAAAAGTCTATCTTCGCTGTTCATTATTTCTGGTTCACACTGATCTTTTTGATCTTTTAATAATTCGTGCCACCAAAAATCTCTATCATCAACCATAGAAATATTTTTTTTAGTTCTTTGAACAACAACAACTTTTTCAACAACTTTATCTGCACCATTTTCAATTGCTGCATCGACTGCTTGCTTAAGCTCAATTACCTTATCTTTTCTAAAGCCACCATCGGCAGTAACAACAAATCTAGCATTGCCATCAATTAATCTATCTTTTAAAGCTTCTGAAGAAAATCCCCCAAAGACAACTGAATGAGGTGCACCAATTCTTGCACAAGCTAACATCGCAAACATTGCCTCAGGAATCATTGGCATATAAATACATACCAAATCTCCTTTTTTTACTCCAATCGCTTTTAATGCATTAGCAGCTTTGCATACTTCTTTTAAAAGTTCTTCATAGGTATATTTTTTGCTATCTCCAGGTTCACCTTCCCATATAAGAGCAGTCTTACCTCCAAGCCCTCTTTTAATGTGCCTATCTAAACAATTATATGTAATATTGAGTTTCCCTTCTTTAAACCATTTAAAAAAGGGCGCATTTTCGCTATCTAATACAGTTTGAAATGGCTCAAACCAATCTAATTCAGATTTTGCAAAAGATTTCCAAAATTGAATAGGATTATCTGATGCTTGTTTTTTTAGACTCAGTAATTCTTCTTGAGAACTAATATTTGAGTTTTCTGCAAATTCTTTTGATGGAGGGAATATTCTCTTTTCATTGAGTATATTGTTTATTGAATTTTTTTTATCTAATGACATTAATTAAATTTATGCTTAATAAATTTAGTCTAAAAATTTAAGGTTTTCAAAAATTTTAATATTAATTTAGCTGGGATAATTTATTTTTTGTAAGTTTAATAAATACGACTTAGGACAAATTCTGGGAGAGCCATTAACGCTCTCTTGTAGTCTGAATCGGGAAGCCAAACTATAGCTTCTTTAGAGAGCATTGCAAAATCCTCAGCTAGTTTTCTGGAATTTTCGATGGCTTTAGAATTCATAATAATATCGAGGGCATCATCCAAATCATCTTTTTCAGCAAGTTCTCTATTGATGAGAACAGACAATTTCTTATTTTCTTCTAGGGCATATAAAACTGGTGCAGTAAGGTAACCACTGGCAAGATCGCTAACAGCAGGTTTTCCAAGTTGTTTGTCATTTCCTGTAAAGTCAAGAATGTCATCCACAACTTGGAAAGCTAAACCAATATTTTTGCCAAAATCGTACAAGGAGGTTAATTTTTCATCAGACAGATCACTCAAAACTCCAGCTGCTTTAGTACTATTTGCTATCAATGATGCTGTTTTACAATAGCTTTTATTGATGTATTTGGAAAAAGATTGAGCCGAATCAAATCTATTTAAATTTTGTTTAATTTCACCTTCTGCTAAATCCATAATTACTCTGCTAAGTAATTTAACTACATTTACATTATCAAGATTTGCTAGGTGCCAACTCGCTTGTGCGAATAAAAAGTCTCCTGCCAAAACAGCCACTCTGGTATTGAATCTGCTATGTACTGTATCGACTCCTCTTCTTATAGAAGCTTCATCAACAACATCATCGTGGACTAATGAAGCTGTATGAATCATTTCTGTAATTTCGGCAAGCCTTTTATGTTTATTTGTAAGATTAAAGTCAGGGGATATAGCTTTTGATATCAATAAAACAATTCCAGGTCTAAGCCTTTTTCCCCCAGCACTAAAAAGGTGTTCTGCTGCAGCTTGAAGAATTGGATGACCAGCACCTATAAGATTTTTCAGTTCGAGAATAAGATCATCAAGATCATTTTCAACTGGTTGTAGTAGCTCTGTTACTGTATTCATGATTGACCTCTTTTCTATATTAAGGAATCAAACATTAGTTCGGAGGTTAACCAACCTAATTTCTTTATTAATTCCAAGCCAAAATTTTACTTTTTTGAAAAATCCCTCTTTATCTGAAGTAACAAAGAATTCTACATTACCAAAAGAAAGACTCTCGTAGTACTCGGTTTTTGGAATATTAAAAGATTCACTAAATTTTTTTATTAAGGCTTCCGATGGATCAATAATTTTTATATTTGCATCTATTTTTTTTCTTAAAAAGTTATAAATTAAAGGATAATGACTACACCCTAGTATTAATTCTTCAATATTTTCATTTAATAATGGTTTTAAATACATTTCAGAAAGATTATTTAACTTAATAAAGTCAAGCCTTTCTTTCTCGATTTCTGGTACAAATTCTGGACATTCTTGTTGAAATATTTTTAAATTCTCTTTTTTAGAACTTACAGCAATTTTGTAATAAGAGGATCTAACTGTTGTTTTTGTTGCTAAGACCCCAATTATTTTTTTATTAATTATCTCTGATACTGAGTTTATGAGATCAAAACAAGGGATCTTTAAGTTATTTTCTAAAATATCAAGTGCACATGCATTTGTAGTGTTACAAGCAACTAATAGTGCATCCAAATTCTTATCTTCAAAAAAAGTACAAATCTCTTTCGCAATGATTCTTATCTCTTTGGAACTTTTATTTCCAAAAGGAATTCTTTTTGTATCCGCCAAATAAACAACTTCAACTTCTTTGACAGTTTTTAGTAAAGGATTAAGGATAGTAAAACCACCTATTCCGCTATCAAATATACCTATTTTTAGTTTCACCCTACTTTAGAAAGATATTCAAGGATACCTTTTGCAATTGCATAAGCTATTCTTTTACGATGGGCGGGTTTTTCTAATCTTCTTGCATCTAATCTTCCTGTTAAAAAACCAATTTCAACAAGTACTGCTGGCATCCTAGTATTTTTAATTACGTAAAATCTACCTTGTTTAACTCCTCGATCAGGACTTCCAGGAGAAACTCTTAGAATTTGTTTTTGAATTCTTTTAGCAAGTAATCTACCTCTCCAGCCCCTAAAGTAAAAGGTTTCTAAACCATTAATATCCTTTCTTTTTCCTCTAGAGGCATTAGCATGAATACTTACGAAGATATCAGCATCCGTATTGTTAGCGAAAGAAACTCTAGGAGGTAAGTCCATATCAATTTCATTTTTTCTGGTTAAGAATACTTTGACACCTTTCTCAGAAAGTAACTTTTTTACTATTTTCGAAACCTCTAATACAATATCCGTCTCCCTCATACCACCTATTCCTATTGCTCCTGGATCAGGTCCTCCGTGACCTGGATCAAGAACGACCGAAAATTTGTTTTGTTTTATATTTGGCAATTGCATGTAATCATGCATACTTTTCTTCACATAACTTGACTTCGGTTTTGTATTTAAGTTTCTTACTCTTTTTGCAACTACACCTTCACCAATTTTTTCAAATGAATATTTTGGTGTAAAAAGTTTTATTCTCCACCTATTTTGGTCTAAGCCAACCAATCGCCAAGTCAATGGATTCAAGTAAGTTTCTTCTTTAAATTCAATTACAAGTCTTGTTTTCCCCTGATTTGGTTTACCTAATCTAATTTCTTTTATTGGACCATTCCCTTTTAAATTTCTAGGATTTTTTAATTCTCCTGGGAAATCTATCCAGAATCTATCACCAGATATTTGATTAGCTTTCTGAAAATATGCTTTTAAATTTGTATTTGATTTAGTTCTTATTTCTAAAACACCATTTTTTTTTAACTCCCATGCCGCCAGAGCGCTAGAAGATTTAACTGGGAGTATTGAAGAATTTAAAAATAAAAAAACGGATAAACAAAGAAAAAGTTTATTATCTAAAAACTTTATCATTAGTTTGAAAACAATTTGTTTTTCCTATGTTTAAGGCTTGGCATCTGCTCCCTAATTTTCTTTACTCTTTCTTTATCAGCTGGTGCTATCGCAGCTCCCTGAGTTTTCCCAGCATCAGATAAAACTGTACCCCAAGGATCAATTACCATTGCGTGACCATGACTTTGTCTTCTCCCATAATGAATCCCAGTTTGAGCTGGAGCAACTACATATGCGGTATTCTCGATTGCTCTTGCTTGTAAAAGGATTTGCCAATGATCTTTTCCAGTAAATGCTGTAAAAGCTGCGGGAATCATAATTAGCTCTGCACCATTAGAAGACAAATATCTATAGAGTTCAGGAAATCTAACGTCGTAACATATCGATAATCCTATTTTGCATAATCCTGGAACATCTACAACAGGGGGATACTCTGCCCCAGATAAAATAGTTGATGATTCCTTGTATAAATTTCCATCTGGCAAATCAACATCAAACAAATGAATCTTGTCGTATTTTGCTAAAATCTGTCCATCTTTCCCAAATAAGGCGGACCTATTAAAAGTATGGCTATCATCACCAGCAGGGACAGGATAGCCTCCTCCCAAAAGAAATACTTGATATCTTTGTGACATAGTTTTTAGAAAATTTGCACACTTCTCCGACAATTCAGAAGCTAATCTAAGTTTTTCATCATCTCCTCCTAAAAAGGCAAAATTCTCAGGCAATCCTATTAACTCAGCACCTCTTCTGGATGCTAATTCGATTTGCTCTTCAGCTTCAGTAAAATTTGCTTCAACATTTGAAGTACTAGTAATTTGCAATGCGGCTACCAAAAAATCAGTCAAGGCCTTACTCCTAATGAACCAATTCGTAAATCATGAGGCACGAATCACACCTCTTTCAACTTGAGCTGGAACAATATCTAAGCAATCAAGTTCAGAGCAACATTTAAAATCATCCTCATAATCTCCAAGACTTGTCAATCTTTTGCCATGAGTTGCTGTCTTTAAACATTTTAAAATATCATTTTTCCAAAAATCCCAAAGTGCCAAAGCTGCCTGTAATTCATCATTTAGAATGTTAACTTCGAAATCACAGTTCTCTTTTAGGTATGAGGCCAAAGCTCCAGCAGCTAAAGAATCCTCAAGTGAATAAGAGCCTTCCCAACCGCTACCTAGTATTAAAACATTCTCACTTTTTAATGAAATGATTTTTTCGGCAACTGCTTTCCTATTTGGAAGACCCATAGCAAATAAATGCTTAGCATTTTGAACTTTTCGTAATGATTTAGTCCCATTAGTCGTACTCATAAAAAGTCTTTTACCATCAACAACTTTTTTTGTAACTGATAAAGGAGAATTTCCTAAGTCAAAGCCCTCAATTTTCTTTCCGCCTCTCTCTCCAAGCATTAGTCTCTTTTCAGTTTGCCACTTAATTGCAGATTCTTTTAATAAATCTAAATCTGCAAAAACTTGTATTGAATCAGCTCCATTTTTTAAAGCCCAAGAAATTGTGGTCGTAGCTCTTAAAACATCAATGACCACTGCAATGTCTGGACTTATTTCCGGAACTTCCTTTGCAACGTGATAATAGGTAAGATTAATAATCAAGTCCCTTTTCTTACACTATTATAGAAAACAGTTACTTAATTTGATTATTTTTTTTTTAAAACAAACTTATTGATAATATATAACTAATTTGTTTTTACAGAAATCTTATCAAGTATTTAATTTGAAAATGAACAATATCCGCACAATAAAAGGTGGAGTTAATTTAAAAGGAAAAGTAAAAGTACCTGGAGACAAATCTATTTCTCATAGAGCTTTAATAATAGGAAGTATTGCTAAGGGTGAGACGACTATTGAGGGGTTTTTACATTCTGAAGATCCACTTTCAACTGCTGATTGTCTTAGAAAATTAGGTGTAAATATACCAGAAATAAAAGAAAATGAGCCTTTTACTATTTCAGGATTGGGTCTTGATGAATTAAAAGAGCCCAAAGAAATTCTAAATTGTGGGAATTCGGGGACCACCATGAGATTATTAATGGGTTTATTAGCCGCACAAGAAGGTAAGAATTTCATCTTAACCGGAGACGCTTCTCTTAACGAAAGGCCAATGGGGAGAGTTGGCAAACCGTTATCTTTGATGGGTGGCAAAATTTCTGGAAGAGAAGGCGGTAACAAAGCTCCAATCTCAATTGATGGAAAGAAACTTAAGGGATGTGTTATTGGAACGCCAGTGGCAAGTGCTCAAGTGAAATCAGCTATATTATTGGCAGGCCTCAATGCTTCTGGAACTACTTCTGTTATTGAACCAGCATCTTCAAGAGATCATACTGAAAGAATGTTAAAAGCATTTGGAGCAGACATCAGTATCAGAGGAGAATTAGGAAGGAATGTAGTTATCAAGTCAGGGGGTAACTTAATTGGCCAGAGAATATTGATTCCTGGAGACATAAGCTCTGCTTCTTTTTGGATGATTGCTGCATCTATTGTTCCAAATTCAGAGGTTTTAATTAAGAATGTCGGATTAAATCCTACTAGAACTGGAATCTTAAATGTAATGGATTCAATGGGGTGCAATTATGAGATTTTAGATAAATCGATTATTGCAGGCGAACCTATTGGATCTATTAAAGTAAAGACTGCAAATGATTTGAGATCATTCACTATTGAAGGAGATATTCTTCCAAAACTTATAGATGAAATTCCTATTCTTACCGTGGCTGCCTGTTTTTGTAATGGGGTTTCTGAAATTAAGGATGCACAAGAACTAAGAGTTAAGGAGACAGATCGATTAAAAGTCATGGCACGGCAGTTACAAAAATTCGGCGCTGAAATAACAGAAAAAGAGGATGGGTTAATTATTAACGGGCAATCAAAATTTCATTCTGCAGAGGTAGATAGTGAGACAGATCATCGAGTAGCAATGAGTCTTGCTATTGCTTCTCTTCTTGCTAAAGGTACCTCAAAAATCATGAGGTCTGATGCTGCTAGCGTCTCGTATCCCACTTTTTGGGAAGAGCTGGCCAAACTAACTAACTAGCCTAAAAAGTTTTTGTCTGAATTAATAGAAGTTTTAACTAAAGATGGTAGTTACTCTTTAAGAAGTGTGTTTTTTCAAGAGAACTTCCATAGTTTATTGGGCGCATTGGGTGAAACAAAGTCAAAGTTTACAGCTACTTCTAATTTGCAAAGATTTAAGGGCAAATCTCTTAATGTTTTGGATATATGTTTTGGTTTAGGATACAATTCCGCTTCTTTATGCGATGAATTAATTAAACAAAAATCCTATTTAAATTTGTATGCATTGGAGATTGATAAAAAGCCTCTTGAATATTCGCATAAAAATGAATCTTTCCTTAAATTATGGGATCCAAAAGTCAAAAAAATATTTGCATCACTTTATAGAAAAGATTATTTTGAGGATCAATTTTTTAAATGCAATATTTTTTGGGGTGACGCTAGAGAAAAAATCAACATTATTCCTTCCTCTATTAAATTCGATCTGATTTATTTAGATGGTTTTTCTCCTCAAAAATGCCCACAAGTTTGGACAATTGAATTTTTATCTAAAGTCAGAGAATATCTTAGTCCTCAGGGTTATTTAATAACTTATTCTTCATCAGCGGCAGTAAGAAAAACATTAAGAAATCTTGGATTAGAAATTTTTACTATTAAGCCAATTTTTAAAAACAGAATTTCCTGGAGTCAGGGAACTGTCGCAATATCAAAATTTGATAAGAATAAATTTAAACCTAATTTCAATTTTGAAAATTTATCTTTAATGGAAGAAGAACATCTCTTAACTAAAGCTAGTATTCCATATAGAGATCAAGATTTGAACTCAAGTAAAGGCGACATAATCAGGAGAAGATTAGATGAACAATTATTCTCAAATCTATTATCTACAAATAAATGGAGAGAAAAGTGGGGAATGACGAAGTTATCCGTTAAGAGTTAGATTTAAATTAGGATTTCAAATTAACATGTTAAGTGTTGCGATATTAGCGGCAGGAAAGGGCACTAGGATGGAAAGCTCATTGCCAAAAGTTTTACATAAAATTTCTGGCAAAAGTCTTCTACAAAGAGTAATTGATTCATGTGTCGAATTAAAACCTGATAAAATTTTCATAATTACTGGACACAAATCAAAAGAAGTACAAAAGTCAATCCCAAACGATAAAAAAATCCAGGTTGTTGTTCAAGAACCTCAATCAGGAACCGGTCATGCTATCCAAGTACTTTGTAAAGAAGTAAAGAAACATGAAGGAAAACTTTTAGTGCTTAATGGCGATGTCCCCCTCATTAGGCCAAGTACTCTAAAAAAACTTTTGTTTTTACACGATTCAGAAAATGCTGATGTTTCTTTAATTACGACAAAGAAAACAAATCCTCATGGATATGGCAGAGTTTTTTTGAATGGGAATTTTATAGAGAGAATTGTTGAAGAAAAAGATTGCAATGATCTTGAAAGAGAAAACCCATTAATCAATGCAGGTATTTACTGTTTTAACTGGAGTAACTTGTCAGAAATAATTAATACTTTGCAAAGCAATAATAATCAAAAAGAGATTTACTTAACAGATACAATATCCTTGCTAAAAAATTCCTTAAGTCTCGAGGTAGAAGATAATGGAGAGCTTCAAGGAATTAATAACAGAATTCAACTATCAGAGTGCGAGGAATGTATTCAGAATTCAATTAAAGAAAAGCATATGCTTAATGGTGTAACTTTCATAAATAAAGCAAGTTGTTCAATTAGTGAAGAAGCTGAAATTGGTAAGGATGTAATCATAGAGGCGAATACACATATAAGAGGTAATACGAAAATAAATAGTCATTGCATTATCGGTCCAAATACTTTTATTGAGAATTCTAATGTGGGATTACAATGTAAAATTTCAAACTCTACTATTTATGATTCTCAGATAATGGATCATATAAAAATTGGCCCTTATAGTCATATAAGACCTAATTCCAAAATATCTTCATACAGCAAAATAGGCAATTTTGTTGAGATCAAAAATAGTCGGCTAGAGGAAGAATCTAAAGTAAATCATCTAAGTTATATTGGTGATTCTATTATTGGAAGATCTACAAATATTGGAGCAGGCACTATTACTGCAAATTTTGATGGACAGAAAAAATATCAAACAAAAATTGGTAAAAATTCCAGTATTGGAGCAAACACAGTTTTTGTAGCTCCAATAAATCTAGGGCAATCAGTAACAACAGGCGCTGGTTCAGTGATCACAAAAGATTCTAAAGATAATTCATTAGCGATCTCAAGAACTAAGCAAGTAAATATAGAGAATTGGAAAAAAAAGAAATCCTGATCTAGTTAATTAATTCAATAATTTTTTCAAGTTGCCAATATCTGCTCCCTTTTATAAGAATAGAATCACCTATTTTTGTAGATTTGTTTATCTCTTTAGGTACATCTTTAATATTATTTAAAACTAAGAATTTTTTTTTATCTTTTAGATAATTGGTATAAATTTTTTCATTTTCTTTTTCGCAAATAAATAAACATTTTTCTATATCTGAATTATTTATTAAGTTGAATATTTCTTTGTGATATTTTTCAGATTCTTTTCCCAATTCTTGCATACTTCCAAAAATGAAAAATTTATTTCTCGGTTTTTCGATCAGGTTTTTAATGCACGCTTTAACTGACTCTGGCGAAGCATTATATGATTCATCATATATTGTTGTTTTTACTGATTTAAGAATTTTATTCCTTCCACCTAAACTTACAAAATCAAATTTATTAAAACTTGCAAAATCAATGCCTAGCTCTTTAGCAACAGCATAAGCAAATAAGAAATTCGAAGCATTGTGAAATCCCTCAAATGAAATTTCAAAGGTATTTTCTTCAATTAAAATTGTTTTTTTCGAAGTATTATAAAATCCTCGCAAATTATCATCTTTCTTGAAACTCTCTTTTTGCTTATCTATATTTAATAGTTTTACTTTTATTACTCTACCTTTCCAAAATTCTTTTAAAGCTTTTTCTAGGAATGGATCATCTGCTGGAATTATTACAACTCCTTCTGGATTTAAGAACTTACTAATTTCACATTTTGCATAAGTAATATTTTTTTTTGAGCCTAATAATCCAATATGAGCTGTCCCAATGTTAGTAATAACTGCAATATCGGGTTTACTATATTTAGATAAATTCTCGATCTGTCCAGGACCTCTCATTCCCATCTCAAGAACTAAAACTTTATCTTCTATATCTGCAGCAAGAATAGTAAGGCCAACTCCTATTTCATTATTGAAATTTGCATGAGATAATTTAATTCTTCCAAGTTTATTTAAAACCCCACCAATCATTTCTTTTGTTGTTGTTTTACCCACTGAGCCAGTTATTGCAACTATAGGAATATTTAATTTTTTTCTTTTTAGCAATGCTAATTTTTGAAATGCCTCTGTTGTGTCATTTACAACCCAATAAGGAAAATTACTAGGAAGTAATCTCTGCATACCTTTTTTAATTACAACAGATTTAACTCCTTTATTTAAAACCTCTGGAAGAAAACTATGTCCGTCAAAATTTTTACCCTTAATAGCTATAAAAAGATCGTTTTTTAATAAAGTTCTACTATCAATACTTATATTCTTAAAATTCAAAAAATCTCTTTTCACCTCGCTCAGATTTTTAATTTCCCCCAAAACATCGTTTAATTCTGATAAAGAGAATTCCATTGAAAAATTAAGTCATACTTTTTTTTAAAGATGGATCAGCTGATTGACCGTAAGAAAATTTTTCAACTTCAGCAAAATCTGGCGATGGTTCTTTTATTCCGCAAACATCCTTATACATAACTTCGTATTCAAGAGCTGATCTTTGCCAACTAAACTCTTGACTCATGGCTCTTTTTTGCAGTAATTCCCAACTATCTTTATGCCTAAATGCTTCCCATGACCTTACTAAAGAAGTATAGAAATCTATAGGTTCAAAGCGATCAAAGCAAAATCCAGTGCCATTATTATTTTCTGGGTCATGAGGTAAAACTGTATCGACCAAACCTCCAACTCGCCTTACTATTGGAATAGAGCCATATCTCATGGCGAGGAGCTGACTAATACCACAAGGTTCAAATCTACTTGGCATTAAGAATGCATCTGAGCCACCATAGATAAGCCTTGATAAAGAATCATCATAGGTAAGAAATACTGAGAATCTTCCTGGGTAATCTAATGCTAGTTGCCATAATCCAGACTCTAAATATCTATCTCCAGTCCCTAAAACAGCGATTTGAGAATCTGTATAGGCCAATAGTCTTCTTGAAACTTGTAAAAGTAAGTCAACCCCTTTCTGATCAACTAACCTACTTACCATACCTAAAAGATATTTTTTAGAATTAACTTCTAGACCCATTTCTCTCTGCAGAATTTTTTTATTTTCTAGCCTATTTTCTAAATTCTTAATACTGAATTTTGCAGGTAAAACTGGATCTTTGGCTGGATTCCATTCATCAAGATCTATGCCATTAAGAATTCCCCTTAATTTACCTGATATGTAATTAAGTAATCCTTCTAGGCTTTCCCCGTATTCATGGGTTTTAATCTCATCTGCATAAGTCGGAGAAACAGCATTGACCCTATCTGCATACAACATTGCCGCAGCCATTGTGTGGTCTCCATGCATATACCAAGGACACCAAGTCATTTTTTCAAGTTTCCACCTCCAAGGTCCTTGGTATTTTAAATTATGAATTGTGAAGACAGTACTAATTTCGGGATCCTGATGCATCCACACAGGGATCATTCCAGTGTGCCAATCATGGCAATGGAGAACTTGAGGTTTCCAACAATTCCAGGCAAATTCTGCAGTAGCACTAGCAAAAAATGTAAAGCGCCAGTCCTCATTTTCACCTCCATATATTTGGTCAGAGTCGAATGTTGGATGACCCACTAGGTAAATCACATAATTATGAATGGGATGTTTTGCTTCATATACAGCAAAATCAGTGCCCATTGTATTTGCTCTAAAAACTGGTTCATTGGATACCTCTAAAAGACTCCACAATTTTCCATATCCTGGAATTATTACCCTTACATCGTGACCAAGTTTTATCAAAGATGGAGGCAACGAACCAACCACATCTCCCATACCTCCAACTTTGATCATTGGAGCACATTCAGCAGCGGCAAGAAGAATTCTCATTGATAATTATTTAAAAAGGTTCTTTTGAAAAATAAACTAGGGTGTCCACTTATACTCAGAAAAGTCTGGTGGACGCTTTTCAAGAAAAGCATCTCTACCTTCTTGAGCTTCTTCAGTCGAATAGAATAACTGAGTTGTGTATCCAGATAATTCTTGAATACCTGCAATCCCATCATTTTCCGCATTGAATGAAGCTTTAAGAATACGAATAGCAGTTGGACTATTTCGTAAAATCTCTCTTGCCCAGATTACACCCTCAGCTTCTAATTCTTCAATCTTTGTAATTGCATTTATCAAGCCCATTTTAAGAGCTTCCTTGGAATTATATTTTCTACATAAAAACCAAATTTCTTTTGCTTTTCTTTGACCAACAAGTCTTGCTAAATAACTAGATCCAAAACCCGCATCAAAACTACCAACTCTTGGACCTGTTTGACCAAATATTGCATTTTCAGAGGCAATACTGAGATCACAAATTAAATGAAGTACCTGGCCTCCTCCAATTGCAAAACCAGGAACTAAGGCAATAACTACTTTAGGTAAACTTCTTATTAATCTTTGAAGTTCAAGTACATTTAATCTTTGCTTCCCTTCATCATTTTTATACCCATTTTTACCCCTTACACTCTGATCACCTCCAGAACAAAAAGAATAAATACCTTTCTGGTCAGGTCCCGCACCTGTAAAAAGAACTACGCCAATAGTTTCATCAGTTCTTACGATATCGAATGCATCAATTAGTTCATCTACAGTTTGCGGCCTAAATGCATTTCTTTTTTCAGGCCGATTAATTGCAATTCTTGCAATTCCATCATCTGATTTGTGAAACAATATATCATCATAAGATTTGCATTCTGACCAATTTAAAATTGTTTTACCAGGTAATACTTTCATGAAACCTAATTATTCAAAGATAGAAAATGATAAATTTAACTGCCAATTATTTTTTCTAGCAGAGCATTTTTTTCACAAATTTCATTTTCTGGGTCAATTTCAACTTTAATTATTGCAGATTTCTGGATAGAAATGCTCCAATCGAATGCCTCTCGTAATTTTTTAAAATTTCCCACACTTTTAAAGTTTACTTGATAGCCCTCTGCGAGTTTTGGCCAGTTTATTTCTTTTGGCATAAGAAAAAGTTTTTTTAATTCATCTTCTTTTAAATTTTCTTTATAAATACGATTAAAAATATTTCCGCCATTATTATCTATCAGAAGAATTGTTAAATTCATGTCGGTTGAATTTTCAATCAGCCAACCGTTTATATCATGAATAAAAGCCAAATCTCCAGTCACAAGAAGTAGAGGTTTTTTAATTCTAGAAATACCTAATGCAAGAGATAAAGTACCGTCTATACCAGAAGCCCCTCTGAAGCTGAAACAATTTCTTGTTAAAGTACCATTCTCAGAAAATGTAAGCCAATCTCTAATCGGGCTACTCGCAGAGAGCATTATAGGATTTTCAGCTGGCCAAAGTTTTGGAACAAGATTTGCAAGCATATACTCAGTAATTTGGTTATCTTGGGTTATTTTCTCCTTTAAAATTTTTTTAATCTGCTCGCCTTCATCTATTAGATCTTGAGCCATCGGAGTAAGGGACTTTTTGTTTTTTTCGTTAATTGAAAATTCTTTTAACAATAGAGTAGTAAAATTTGATAACCCAAAATCATATTCAAATGATTTTTTTATAGGGTCCAATTTTCTATAGTTTTTTTCTTTTATAAGAATTTGTATCCCTTCGAAGTTTATTAAAAACTTCTCCAAGTCAATTGAGGAGGACATAGGGCCAAGCCTCAAAAGCTGATGACAATTTATAGAATTTTTATTTTTTCTTAAGACTAATTCCCAATTCACAACTAATCCCCTTAAATCAGAATAAACTCCTGAAACAGGATCAGCAAATACTGGCCAACCAGTGATTTCTTGTAATCTTTCTAAAGATTTATTGAAAGAAGTTAAATCATTTATGGAACCTTGATAGGGACCTACCAAAATAATACCAGATTCATCTAAATTTAAACTTTTTGAAATTTCTAAGAATTTGTTTTTATCAGACTTTATTTCAACTTCCTGGAGTATATATTTTTTCTTTAAATAGATTCTCTCAAAAACCTCTAAAACATTTTTTTTATTAAAAAATGAAATACCTAAAGGCTTATCAATAGGAATATTTAAATGAATAGGGCCAGGGAAGGTTGATATTTGTTTCTCAGTAATTCGAACTAAATTCAAGATTTCATTTTCTTGTGTTTCATGAAGTCCAATTAGATTTGTACTTAAAACTCTTCTGCAGACTGAACTCAAAAAATCTTCTTGATTGACTGTTTGATTAGCGCCACAATTTTTTAATCTTAAGGGTCTATCAGCAGTAAGAAATATAATACCTTTACAAGATCGGTCTGCCTCAACTGCTGCAGGCAATAAGTTACTTACGGCAGTTCCAGAAGTGGTAATAACTAAAGAAAGATTACCTGATGCAGCAGAAATCCCAAGAGAGTGAAATCCAGCAGATCTCTCATCTATTGAATTAAAAATATTTACAAGTCCTAATTTATTTAATTCTCCCGCAGCTATAGCTAAAGGTGCTGATCTACTACCAGGACAAACTATTAAATTTTGAACTCCTATTTTTATAAGAAGATTCAAAAGTTGTAAACTTCTAAGAAAATTTTTGCATTCAATAGATGATGTCATAATTTATATAAATGCTTTGGGGTTTTCCTTATTACTGAATTAAATAAAACATGTCTACAACTCAAGAAAAAAGAAATTCAATATTAAAGGATTTAAAAAATCTTTTAATCTGGATATCTGTAGCTTTAATTATACGATGGCAAGTAATTGAGCCAAGATGGATCCCATCCGGTTCAATGCTTCCAACTCTTCAAATACAAGATAAAATTCTTGTTGAGAAAGTAACCCCAAAAATCACATCCAAATCAAATCTTTCAACATTAAAAAATAAAATAGTTGTTTTTAACGTTCCCGAGCAATTAATTAATGCTGGTTATGAAGCAGATACTGCACTAATAAAAAGAGTCATTGGAATACCTGGAGACAAGATAGAAGTAAGAGACGGTAACCTTTACTTAAATGATATAGCTCAAAAAAATTACGATTTTGACAAAAATATTAATTATTCTATAGGGCCTTTTATTGTCCCAGAAGAGTCATTATGGGTGATGGGAGATAATAGAAATAACAGTATGGACTCGCATATTTGGGGATTTTTACCATATAAAAAGGTTATTGGTAAAGCTATTTTTAGATATTGGCCGTTTAATAAAATTGGACCTATTCGGTTCCCTGCCCTTAATAATTTAGATTAATGGGTACGTGATGTTGTAGGGTTCTTATATCTTGAAGTTGTAGAAATGTTTAATCCAGAATTTCTTGCTACTGAAAATAATGATCCAAACGATGAAAATGATTTAATACAATATTTACAAAAACAATCTCCAGAAGTTTTGCAAAGAGTAGCAAAATCAGCTAGTGAAGATATTCAAGAAATTATTAGGCATAATGTTCAAGGTCTTCTTGGAATGCTTCCTTCAGATCAATTTGATGTAAAAATAACATCTTCAAAAGACAACATTGCTAATTTATTATCTTCTGCAATGATGACAGGATATTTCTTAAGACAAATGGAGCAAAGAAAAGAGCTGGAACAAACTCTTAAAAATGATGAAAACATGTCTATAGAGGAATAACAGTTTCTAAATATTTACTTCTTCAGGAATTATTCCTAGTTCAAACAACTTTTTATACAAACCCATCAAGAATTTATTATCCTCAGGAAGTTTGTCCCACTTTTGGGAATTAATTTCATCAATTAATTTTTGACAATCTTCTGTTGTAAATTTTATAGGCGCCGTAAAATGAGCTGGGATTAAATACTCTATATCTTCATTAGACTTTATAATTTCTAACCACTTAAGTAAAACTTCTTTTGAACGCGGAAAAATTAATTTTTTTAAAACTGGTGCAATTTGAATCTTAGGAGTATCTTTACCCATTATTTCAATAAGAGAGGATTCCCAATCTTCGTCCCATAGAAAGGGATAAATACCGAAATGAGATCTCCAATTTCTAAGATCTTTTTTGAATGAATACTTAAATATTTTTTTTAAAGGTGGAATATTTAATTTACCTGGTTTCAAAAAAGATGAAAACAAGACTAACCTTTTCCATCCTTTTTTTCTTTGTTCTATGGAGTCAATCAAAGGTTCATCTCCTCTCTCTCTAGAATGAAAAAGAAGTGGAGTTGGATCAAAATCAAATATCTCAGGTGGTGTGGAGTCTATTCCAACTATTGCGTCAGTTACATGAAGAGTTTTCGTAGGATAATGGAAACAGCTTATCTCCTGATATCTTCCAAGTCCTAAATTCAGTGGACCTAATGAAGACCATTTAAAGGAGTTTGTATGTGGAGTACCTTCCTCAATCAGTATTCTTGATCTTTTTGATGGAATTCCTAAAAAATCTAGCGGTAGATTTATGGGAAAACTCCATTGTCCAGGACAAAGCCAAATTTCTGCATCTTTAAAAATTCTTGAAAGAGCTGGCAGTCCAATTTTATGTTCTAGTCCAGAGGCACTCGGTAGAATTATTGTTTTTACGTTGCCGTGAATAGCGATTAATTTTTCCAACTCATTTATTAATTCTTTTGTCGGTGGCAGTGGATTTATTAGCATCAATCCATTATCAACCTTTATTACCGTCATTCTTATTGGAACCGCAACATAATAAAGTCCCTGTATTTGTTCCAAAGACCATATTTGATTAGGAATTAATTCTCTTAAAATTGTTTTCTTATCTCCATAAGGATATAAAGGGAATAATGGCCACCAATTCCACTTTTTATTTAAAGTTTCTTCCACCACTTTCATTTATAACCAGCAAATAATTTCTTTAACTTAAATATTCCGTATCTTGGAGCGAATAAAAAAGCAAATAAAAATATAAAAGTTTGTGCTAAGACAATTGATCCACCTGTTTCAAGATCAAACCAAAAACTAACATAGATTCCTATCAGACTTGAAATAATTGCACTTAATATTGAAATTACTGTCATATTATCAAACTTATCCGTAAGTAGATATGCTGTAGCCCCTGGTGTAATCAACATTGCAACTACCAAAATAATTCCAACAGACTGCAAGCCCACAACAGCTGCTAAAGATAAGCATGTGAGGAGTAAATAATGAAGAAAAAATACGTTAATCCCAACTGTTTTTGCATGCCTTGGGTCAAAGCAATAAAGCATTAAATCTTTTCTAAAAATTGATAAAAGGATTACTACCAATAAAGAAATGAATATAGTTTGTTTTACATCTGAAAGTGATATTCCTAATGGACTACCAAAAAGAATAGAGTGCAGATCAATATTACTTTTAATCTTGGAAACCAATACGATTCCAAGAGCGAAAAATCCAGTAAATACCAACCCAATAACAGTATCTTCCTTAACTCTAGATTTCTGCTTAATAAACCCTATCAATGCGACAGAACCAACTCCGAAAATAAATGCCCCCAATGAGAAAGGAAGACCTAATGCATAAGCCACCACAACACCAGGCATTACCGAATGTGATACGGCATCCCCCATTAAAGCCCATCCTTTAAGAGTCAAATAACTTGATAGAAAACCACAAACAGCTGCAACTAACGAACTCATAAGAAGTGCTTTTCTCATAAAGTCATGAGTCAAAGGATCTGATATGAAAGAATCTAAAGTTAAAAAAGAACAGAGCTCCATATAATTTAAAAGTTAGGATTCAGGTCCAAACAAGAAATCAGGTGAAATCCCACCAAAAGTGGTTGTAATATTTTCAGGGGTAAATACTTCAGAGGTCTCGCCATAAGCTACAACAGTTTTATTTATTAAAAGAACTAAGTCACAAAATTCACGGACATGAATCATATCGTGCGTTGATAATAATATAGTTTTGCCTTCATTTTTAAATTGAATAAATAATTCTGAGATAAGTTTCTCAGTTCTTATATCAACACCTGAAAAAGGCTCATCAAGAAGTAATATTGATGCTCTTTGAGCTATTGCTCTAGCTAAAAAAGTTCTTTTTCTCTGACCTCCAGATAAGTTTCCAATAGGTGTAGACAAATGATCAGAAAGATCAACTCTCTCAATAGCATCTTTGACCGCCTGAACATCAGATTCTCTAGGAGACCTAAAAATATTCATCGAACCATATCGTCCCATCATCACCACATCCCAAACACTTATTGGAAATTGACTATCAATTCCCTCATTCTGAGGAACATAAGCAATTGTCTGATCTTTTTGAGCAGATCTTACAGACTCTCCATTTATTCTAATTTTTCCCTTTGAAATATTTACAAAGCCAGTTAAAGCATTAAAAAAAGTTGTTTTACCAGCCCCGTTCATCCCTACTAACCCACAAATCTGGCCAGGCTTCAATCTTAAATTGGCATCATACAAAGCCACCTTACCGTTGTAATCCACACAAATATTCTCTGCATCAATCCTAAAGTTTTGAAAATTGATTGATTCCATAATTCAAAAAAGCCCTTTTTTAATTAAATTCAAATTATGCTCAAGCATTTTTATATATGAACTAGCAGGGCCACTTTCATCAGATAATGAATCAACAAAAAGATTTCCTCCAAAATTAGCCCCAGTTTCGTTTGCAACAACCATTTGAGATTCGTTACTTACAGTACTTTCACAAAATACAGATGGGACTTTTTTTTCTTTTACTAGTGAGATTGTTCTTGTCATTCTTTTTGGAGTAATTTGACTCTCAGCATTCACAGGCCACAAATAAACTTCCTCTAATCCATAATCATTTGTTAAATATGAAAAAGCACCTTCACAACTTACTAGATACCTCCTGTCTTTATTTAAGATATAAATAAAAAGTGAGAATTCTTTATCTAATTTAGAGAGTTTATCTTTATATATTTTTCCATTTTTTTCAAATAATGTTCTTTTAGATGGCCTCAATTCTGATAAAGAATCCACCAGAATATCTACGTATAGGATCCCTCTTTTTGGAGAAATCCAGGCATGAGGATTGGGTTTCCCTTTATAAAAATCTTCACTGATAAAAATAGGAACTAAATCTTCCGCGACAGTAATTCTTTTAACTTTTAAATTAGAAACAAATTTTTCAGCCCATAATTCGAATCCAAAACCATTATCAATAAAAACAAAAGCACTAGAGGCATTTACCAAATCGCTTGGGGTTGGTTGGTAGCCATGAACTTCGACTCCAGGTTTCGTTATTGATCTAACAATAAACTCATCTTTAGCAACATTGCTAATTATGTCTGCCAAAACAGTAAAGCTTGCCAGTATTACTTCTTTGCTTTCATTTTTGTTTGATATTCTCTTACATGAGCCTGAAGAAAGAGAGAGCAGAAGTAACAAACTTAAAAAAAGAATATTTTTTTTCATAATTAATTTTCATCTTTAAATTATGAACTAAAAGATAGTTTCATAAGTGGTTTTCTAAGCTCAGAAATAAATCCTTGCCAATTTATTCTTTCTTTTTCAAAAGCTTTTTCAACAATTTTCTCAGAATTTTTCTTTATAAAATCCAAATCAGGTTCTTCTACTCCTTTTGTTATTGCCATAAAATCAGCCAAAGAACTGGATACTACTCTTGTTAAATAAGCGGCGCTAACAGCCTGAAATGTTCCAGAAATAAGCCAATTTGGTCCATGTAATTTTGTAATGCCAATTAGAGTCTGTCCACTCCATTCAATAACTCCCTGAGCAATTGCAGTCTTTAAAATCTCTTTAGATATTTTATCTAAAATTTCAGGAGACCAATTACATCCCCATATAGACTTTATTTCTTTAATCATTAATGAATTTAGTACTGTCATTGCCATAACATCAATTGATGGGATAGGAGATAAGAAAACAGTTGTCGCGACAAGAATTTGATTTTTTCTTTGTATACCTTTTAACTGCATTCTTCTTATCCCTTCAATTTCAGATTGCCAGGCAACATGAAGTTCTTTCAAGAGCCTCTTTTTTGTATTTTCAATATTTTTAGATGAACTTATGAAAAACTTCCTTAATGAAAAAGGAATATTCGTTATTTCATTCTTATTCACATCAAAAGTAATGATTTTATTTATAAAGTCAATTGAAATTTGAGACTTTAGGTCTTCTATCTGATTTTTGGCTTCTATTTCGTTGGAAGTTAAAGCCACTAACCAGAGAGGCATATTTTTAGGAAACTTTTCTAGCCACAAAAAATCATTTGCCGACATAGGCAAGTTTATAAAATACAAAATTGCATCACTCCTCAAAGCTTCTTCTGGAATAACTTGAGATGAATTGTATTTAGGCAGTTTTCCGAATAAATCAAAGTCAAACTTATCTGCTTTAAAATGACTTTTCAAAACAGAATGACAACTTTGATAATCCTTTTGTCCAATACAACTTATTTTTTCTTTTTCACATCTTTTAAGAATCGATTCAAGTATTTTTTGTCTTTTTAAATTCTGTTTCTCCAATTCATTTGTTGCTTCAAGTTCTTCAAAAAAATTTAAATCTTCATTACATAGATTTATCCAACCATCTAAATTATTTGGCTCATTAAATTTAGGCTTATCATTCTTCAAGTAAAAAAATCCCCCCAAACACAACGCAAAAAATCCTACTGAGCCGCCTGCGAAATGAATTAAGTCACTGACAAACCATTCCCCAAAACCTAATAGTAATAAAATAAAAAAAAGATTTTTTTTTGGAAACCTTATGAAATCCTTTAAAAGGTTGTCTTTACTAATATCAAACACAATACTTTATTTTTCTAATTTTATTTTAATGCAAGTTTTGAATGAGAAAAGCAAAATTTCATAAGTCTTTAATCAAAAGATAAGAAATTAAGGCTTTTAAAAAGATTTATTGCATCACAAGATGCTAAGTTATTAGATTATTTAAATAAATTAAGAAACATCAAGATGTCTAATTCAAATTTCAGCAATAATCCTGAACAAGAAAATTACAGAGGTCGTTCTAACAATGAAAGATCTAATTTCAGAGATAGATCGCGCGACAGAAGAGATGGAGGAGGATTCCGAATAAGATTAAGTGATAACGAAATGAAAGCTGTTAAATCAATACAAGAGACCTTTCAATTAAGATCTACCGTTGCAGTTCTGGGTTTCTCTGTTAGAACACTTAGCGAAATGATCAAAGACGAAAAATTGATTGAATCAATCACAGAATATGCAAAAAATAATAAAAACTCTTCACCGAATAGACAATCACAAAATCCTTATGAAGAGAAGACAAAAGCAGCACCTGACCCTTTTGCAAGACCTGTAAAAAATACATCAACTGAAGAGATCCAATCTAGCGAAGTAGAAGAGGATGGCAAATAAAAAAAGAATTCTTTCGGGAGTTCAACCAACTGGTGATTTACATATTGGGAATTGGCTAGGGGCCATAAACAATTGGGTTACGCTTCAAGAGCAATATGAAACATTTCTATGTGTAGTTGATTTGCACGCAATCACAGCTTCATATAATCCCAAAGAATTATCTCAGAACACTATCTCTACTGCAGCTTTGTATGTCGCTTGTGGCATAGATCCCAATATATGCTCAATTTTTGTCCAAAGTCAGATTTCTGCACATTCAGAACTTTGTTGGATATTAAATTGTATGACTCCTATAAATTGGATGGAAAGAATGATTCAATTCAAAGAAAAATCCATACAACAGGGAAATAATGTATCCATTGGATTATTTGACTATCCGATCCTAATGGCTGCAGACATTCTTCTATATGATGCTGACTTTGTACCAGTAGGTGAGGATCAAAAACAACATCTTGAATTGGCCAGAGATATTGCACAACAGAGAATTAATGCCAGATTTAGTAAGGATAAAAATATTTTAAAAATCCCTCAACCAATAATCATGAAGAATGGATCAAAAATAATGAGTTTAATTGATGGTTCAAAAAAGATGAGCAAAAGTGATCCTAATGAGGGCAGTCGTATTAACTTATTAGATGATCCTGAAATAATCGCAAAAAAAATAAAAAGAGCAAAAAGCGACAGTTCTACTGGAATAGAATTTAACAACCCTGAGAGACCAGAATCTAAAAATCTTTTGATGATTTATTCAATATTATCTGGCAAAGAAATTTCTCAATGTGAGAACGAATTCTCAGAAACTGGATGGGGGACATTTAAAAAATTAATTACTGAACAACTTATTGAATCACTAGAGCCTATTCAGAAAAAATATAAATTATTAATTAATGATCCCTATCAATTGAATAAAATCCTTGAAGAAGGGAAAGAAAAAGCTGAGGATTTAGCAAATCAAACTTTAAAAAGAGTTAAATCAAAATTGGGGTTCTTTGAAATGGAGAAATAAATTATGCCAATAATTACCTTGCCTGATGGTTCAAAAAAGGGGTTCGAAAGATCTGTAACTATTTTAGAAATTGCTCAGAGTATAGGGGCTGGATTAGCTAAAGCAACAATTGCTGGGAAAGTAAATGATGTTCTTCTTGATGCAACTATTCCTATAAGTAGAGATTCCAAAGTTGTAATCATAACATCAAAAGATAAAGAAGGAATTGAAATAATAAGACATTCCTTTGCTCACCTTATTGGTCATGCAGTTAAACAAATATACCCTAATATTAAAATGGCTATTGGGCCGGTAATTGAAGATGGTTTTTATTACGATATTTTTTCTGAATACAGATTTACTCCTGAAGATTTAATAAAAATCGAAAATAGAATTAATAAATTAATAAAAAAAGACTATGATGTTGAAATTTTACAAGTTTCCAAAAAAGAGGCAATTAAAACTTTTAAAGAAAGAGATGAGACTTTTAAATTAAGAATAATTGATGAAATTCCTGAGGAGGGTCTCATCAATTTATATAAACACGAAGAATATATCGACATGTGTAGAGGGCCTCATGTACCTAATACAAGACATTTGAGACACTTTAAGTTACTTAAATTATCAGGTTCATACTGGAGAGGTAATAGCGAGAATGAATCATTACAGAGAATATATGGAACTGCATGGGCTAAAGAAAAAGAACTCAAAGATTATTTAACAAGAATTGAAGAGGCGGAAAAAAGAGATCATAGAAAACTTGGAAAAAAACATTCACTTTTTCATATACAAGAAGAATCTCCAGGCATGATTTTTTGGCATCCTAAAGGATGGACAATCTACCAGGTCCTGGAAAAATACATAAGAGGAATACTTAAAAAAAATGATTATTTAGAAATTAAAACCCCACAAGCTGTTGATAAATCTCTTTGGGAAAAATCAGGTCATTGGGAAAAATTTAGAGACGATATGTTCACTACCGCATCAGAAAATAGAACTTATGCAATTAAACCAATGAATTGTCCATGCCATATTCAAGTATTTAATCAAGGGTTAAAAAGTTATAAGGATTTACCTATTCGTCTTGCTGAATTCGGTTCTTGTCACAGAAATGAGCCCTCTGGAGCACTGCACGGATTGATGAGAGTAAGAAACTTTACTCAAGATGATGCGCACATATTTTGCACAGAAGAGCAAATCCAAGAAGAGGTATCCACTTTTATTGATCTTGTTTTCGAGGTTTATAAAACTTTTGGTTTTAATGAAATCATTATTAAATTATCAACTCGTCCTGAAAAAAAGGTAGGTAGTGAAGAGATTTGGGATAAATCAGAAGAAGCCCTAACAAAAGCTCTCGATAATAAGAACCTTAAATGGGAGCTACAACCTGGAGAAGGTGCTTTTTATGGACCAAAAATAGAATTCTCTTTAAAAGATTGTCTTAATAGAGTCTGGCAGTGCGGAACTATTCAGGTTGATTTCTCAATGCCTATTAGATTGGATGCAACATATGTAGATATTGATAATGAAAAAAGAAATCCAGTAATGCTTCATAGAGCAATTTTAGGATCCTTTGAAAGATTTATCGGAATCTTAATTGAACAATATGAGGCAAAATTCCCAATTTGGCTTGCCCCTTATCAAATAATTTTATTGAGCATTACCGATAGAAATAATGAAAAATGTTTAAGGTTTAATGAACTTATAAACATTAATGGTTATCGTTCAAAAGTTGATATTAGAAATGAGAAAATAGGATATAAAATCAGAGAAGCAACTCTTGGGAGAGTGCCATTAATTGCAGTTATTGGGGATAAAGAAGAGGAAATTGATTCGGTAGCATTAAGAGCTTTAGATGGAACAAATTTAGGGATTTTAGATTTACCTAATCTATACAAATTAATGGATGAACTAATAGAAAAAAAAGGTAGAACTGAATAATTTTAAATATATGAATTTTCTGGCTTGTGATTTAGGAGGTACCAAGATTCTATTAGGAATATTTAAAACAGATATAAATGATGATTCACCGAGATTAATATTCAAAAAGAAATATTTATCTTCTGAATGGGATTCTTTAGAACTAATCCTAGAAGATTTTCTAGAAAATCAATGCAAAAATATTGCTCATCCTTATTCTGCATGTTTCGCAGTAGCTGGTCCTTTATCTAACAACAACGCAAAAATAGTAAATTTATCATGGGACATATCTGGAAATGAATTACAAAACAAATTTAATTTTAAAAACTGCGAGCTAATAAATGATTTCGCAGTGCAAATTTACGGAATACCTTATTTAAAAAAAAATCAATATTTTACTATCCAAAATGGATCAAACACTAAAGGTGCCAACGAGGATTTGCATGCCATTGTTGGAGCTGGAACTGGTTTAGGTATCGCAAGAGGAATAATATCAGGGAAAAAGGTAAGAGTTTTAGCTAGTGAAGGTGGTCATGTTGAATACTCGCCAAAGTCAAAATTAGAATGGGAATTAAAGATTTGGCTTAAGAATCACCTTAAAGTTGAAAGGATATCTTGTGAGAGAATTATTAGCGGCACTGGTTTATCAAGAATTGCCGAATGGATACTAAGCAAACCTGATGCCCAAAACCATCCTCTACAAAAATATTTAGAAGAAATTAAAAATTCTGATGCTTTAAGAAAAGAACTACCAGAAAAAATTTGTACTCTTTCGAATAAGGGGGATCAGCTTATGATTGAAGTTGAAAGGATTTGGTTAGGCGCTTATGCTTCTTTATTGGGAGATGTTGCTCTTCAAGAATTATGCTTTGGCGGGTTATGGATTTCTGGAGGAACCGCACCAAAACATCTTAAAAACTTTAAATCAGATTTATTTATGAAACAATTTTTCGACAAGGGAAGATTAAAAGATATTCTTAAAACAATACCCATAAAAATAATTTTAGATGAAGAGTTTGGACTTTTTAGTGCCGCCTGTAGAGCAAAAATGCTTTTAAAAACTTCGTAACAAAAAATGGCTATTCCTGAAGTAGGTAAAAAAATAAAAGTAACAGTACCTTCCACAACTGCTAATTTAGGGCCTGGGTTCGATTGTCTTGGTGCAGCATTAGATTTGTATAATGAATTTATTTTCACAAGAATTGAAGGTGGTGGAGATAGATTCGATTTAATAATGGAAAGTACAGATGGTAATCATTTAAGAGGAGGACCTGAAAACTTAGTTTTTAGAGCTGCTCAGAAAGTTTGGGATAGCGCTAATATAAACCCCTTTGCACTTGAAGCAAGAGTAAAGTTAGCGGTGCCTCCTGCTCGGGGACTTGGAAGCAGTGCTACAGCAATAGTTGCAGGACTAATAGGAGCAAATGCAATAATGGATTCCCCATTGTCCAAAGAAAAACTACTTGAACTTGCCATTGATATAGAGGGTCATCCAGATAACGTAGTCCCCTCTCTCCTGGGTGGGCTTTGTTTGACAGCTAGGTCTTCTTCTCAAAGATGGCGAATCATTAGATGTGATTGGCACGATTCAATAAAAGCTGTTGTAGCAATACCCGCAATTCGTCTAAGCACAAGTGAAGCAAGAAAGGTTATGCCCAAGAATATTCCTATATCTGATGCAGTGACAAACATGGGCGCACTTACTTTGTTATTAAATGGCTTAAAAGCTGGGAATGAAGAACTTATAAAAGAGGGAATGTTTGATAAGCTGCATGAACCCTACAGATGGAAACTTATTAAGGGTGGACTTGAAGTTAAAGATGCCGCACTACAAGCAGGTGCTCTAGGATGCGCAATTAGTGGCGCTGGACCGAGTATCTTAGCTTTATGTAAAAAAGAAAATGGTAAAAATGTTAGTCAAGCTATGGTAAAAGCATGGGAAAAGTCAGGCGTAGCTAGCAGAGCTCCATTCTTAAACGTTCAAACAACAGGCAGCCAATTTAGCGTCATCTCTGGTAGGTAGTTTTACTTAGGCATTTTTAATGTTATAGTCTCAAGCTAGTACATCTTCAACTAGAATAAAAAAATTATTCATTACATAAATGAATTTAGAATCTTTTCCTTGGTTATCATCAATTGTTTTGTTACCTTTAATTGGGGCATTAATAATGCCCTTCTTGAGTTCAAAGGAAGGAGAAGATAATACACTTCCTAGAAATATCTCATTAAGTTTTTTATTTGTAGATTTTTTACTAATAATCGGCGTCCTTTTTCAAAAGTTCAATCCTTCAGAAAGTACTTTGCAACTGGTAGAAAGAACTTCTTGGTTACCCTCAATAGGCTTAGAGTGGTCTCTTGGCGTGGATGGATTATCTGCTCCTTTAGTAGCTTTGAGTGGGTTAATTACATTTTTATCCGCTGCCGCAAGTTGGAAAATTAAGAAAAAATCTAATCTATATTTTGCTCTATTATTAGTCCAAGCATCAGCACAAGCATTAGTTTTCCTTTCTCAAGATTTCCTATTATTTTTCTTGGCATGGGAACTTGAACTTGTTCCTGTATATCTTCTTATTGCTATTTGGGGAGGAAAAAAGAAATTATATGCGGCCACAAAATTTATTCTTTATACAGCTTTAGCTTCTTTATTAATACTCATAAGTGGTTTAGCAATTGCTTTGAATGGTGATACTTTTACTCTAAATATTACCGATTTAACGAATAAACATGTAACAGGCAGCCTAGCCTTATTATCTTATCTAGGATTTTTAATTGGTTTTGGAGTAAAACTTCCCATTTTTCCATTACACACCTGGTTACCAGATGCACATGGAGAAGCTAATGCACCAGTTTCAATGTTACTTGCAGGAATACTTTTAAAAATGGGGGGCTACGCTCTCTTAAGATTCAATGTTCAAATACTGCCTGAAATACATCTTCAAATTGCACCTGCATTAATTATTCTTGGAATCATTAATATAATTTACGGAGCACTAAATGCATTTGCGCAAGATAATGTTAAAAGAAGAATTGCATGTAGCTCAGTCAGTCATATGGGTTTTGTTCTATTAGGAATTGGAGCGGTAGATGCTCTAGGAATAAGCGGAGCAATGCTTCAGATGATTAGTCACGGACTTATCGCTGCAGCTATGTTTTTTGTTACTGGCTCATTCTATGAAAGAACAAATACTCTTTCAATCCCAAATATGGGAGGTTTAGCTAAGGTTTTACCAATAACTTTTGCTTTTTTCTTAGCAAGCTCTTTG
>NZ_JNAL01000013.1 GCF_000759955.1 Prochlorococcus marinus str. MIT 9201 | reverse complement strand
CTAATAATCTCTTGGCATCTTTGCTCATCATGTTTGTGTAATCACTTCCGTCAGAGCCATCGTTCATTAAAGGAACAAATTTTGTAGAGTAAGTTGCTCCTTTAATTATGTATTCATCTAATTTATCTTTTGGTTGATATGTATTCTGAGAGTCTTCAACCTGATCAAATTTGATATTATCAAATTTATATTCTTGGGCAGAAACAGACAGAATAGAACCAAAAGCTAAGGGAATAAGAGAGAGGGCTTTAGGTAATTTCACTTATTTTTAAATTTTTAAGAAGTTAACATAATTTGAGACATAAAATCTAGCGATTGTTACCAAAACACTAAAAAGTAATTAATCAAAAGGAAATTATAGTAGAGGGTTTGATGTTCTTTATTGAATATCTCCGAAAATTATTATTGTTATTTCTGGATGATAAATCCTCTTTAAAATCACCCTTACGACCAAGTACCTTCTTTTGATAATAATTTAAGTAGAAATATTGGTGAGGAGATATAAAATTAAAATTAATTAGTGTTTTTTTATGTCAATTGAAACTACTGTTTTTACTTTCAAAATTAGTGTCCCTTTTGAAGAATGGGCTGCGGTTTATGACAGTGAAGAAAATATACAAATGAATAAAGAACGTGGAATTATTTGCTTATACAAAGGTGTAAAGAAAGATGATCCAACTAGTGTAATTCTTATTGAGCAGGGTGAGGAAGGTAAATCAATTGCTATGTTTGAAGATCCAGCAGTTAAACCATTAATTGAGGGAGCTGGTCATATTTATGATTCAACTGTTATATCGAGCTACTTTTAATTGATTGTCGATCTACATTAGAGGGTGCAACACTCTCCTCTTAAAATGACAATTAATACATTTCTCTTGCTTTTATTAGTTTTTGCAAACTACACAAACTTATTTTTAAAAATAGTAGAAAATAGTAGAAAATAGTTGAAAATAGTTGAAAATGAGAAGAATACTTGTCTTACTAATTCCTGTTATAGTTTTGCTATCTCGTAAATTACTTGGCTAAGCTTGCTAATTCAAAATTATAAATATCTCTTTCTCCATCATCATCGCTATCATCATCATCATCATTGAAAGAAGATATTAAAACATATACTCCTCCCAGCCCAAGGAACATTGATAAATAAAAGATAGGATCTGTCATAGATTAATTGTGTAAGATTGAAATAAAATTTGAGAAAACTTTTCAATATCTACATGTTCTCTTAACTATTAAATGAAGACCCTTTTATGACCATCAAAAAGGATTTATATTTTTTAATTATTGAATATTGACAATCAATCTAAAATAGGAATAATTAGCTCGATTTTTAAAGAGTTTTTAAAAAGATTTTAAAAAATAAATGTGTGGAAGATTTGAGCTGAAAACCAAGTTTGATGATTTACCAAAGATTCTGAAACAAGATTATCCAAAGGGACTTCAAACTAGATATGATATTCAAAATTTAATAAGACCAACTGATCCTGTACTTGTAGTCAAAAACGAAGGAAGAATTAAGACTACTTTCATGTCATGGGGGTTTATTTCACCTTGGACTTACGACCCATTTGACAAAAAAAGGCCAAGACCATTTAATGCAAGATCAGAAAGCATAGAAGAAAAAAGATTATTTAGTGGAAGTTGGAAATATAAAAGGTGTTTAATACCAGCAAGTGGGTTTTTTGAAAAAAAATATCGTATTCGAAAAGAGAATTATGAAACGTTTTGGTTAGGAGGAATCTGGAGCAAGTGGACCTCTCCAGATGGCGCTGAGTTAGAGAGTTGCTGTATCTTAACAACTGAACCAAATGAATTAATTAAACCTTTTCATCATCGCATGCCTGTTGTTGTTCCCAATGGTTTAGAGGAGCAATGGACTGAGCAGGTTAAAGATACTGTTGAATTAAATGGTTTACTTCCAATTATGATGGGTTGGTCACCTGATGGATGGTTAGTAGAAAATATTAACAAAAAAGAAACTAATCAAATGAGTTTGTTTTAAATTGAATGCATACTAACTCTATCCCCTAATTAATGTCTAAATCTTACTGGTTGATTAATTCAAACAGAACAGAAGTGAAGAGATTTATGAGAAACGATAAGAGTATAAGTGGTGTCTTCGAGTATATGTTTGTGGATACTGGAAAAATATTGGACATATCCGGAAAAGAACCACCTGTAATGACAAATACAGTTTCAGTAGATATAGATTTGGCAAGAGAAATTTATGAAAGATTACTTTCCCAAGGATGGACTAAAATTGAAGAAGTTTGGAAAAAAAAAGAGAGTTAGGTGCGCTCTCCAAAAATCCCTGGTTAATATTAATCTAAATCTAATGTCTTTAATATTCACTTAGTTTGACAGCTGATCTAAAATAAGAAGTAATTAATTAAATAATTTAGGGAGATAAAAAGAAATACCCAATATGGCTACCAGGATAAATAAATATTTAAGCGAAGTTGGTTATTGTTCTAGAAGAGTTGCAGATAGATTAGTTAAAGAAGGAAAAGTTACTATTAATGGGGAAATATCAAAGATTGGAGCCAAGGTAGATGAAGATGACCAAGTAGAAGTCAAAGGTCAAAGAATAGAAAAATTATCAAAACAAAAAAATATATACTTAGCCTTTAATAAACCTGTTGGAATTGTTTGCACAACTGATACAAGAGTAGAACCCAATAATGTTATAGATTTCATTAAATATCCTAAAAGAATTTTTCCTATTGGAAGATTGGATAAGCCCAGCGAGGGTTTAATTTTTTTAACTAATGATGGAAATATCGTGAATAAAATACTAAGAGCAAGAAATAATCATGAAAAAGAATATATTGTAAGTGTTAATCGTTTGATTAGTAGAGAGTTTATTAAAAGGATGAGTAATGGAGTTGAAATATTAGACACCATAACTAGGAATTGTTTTGTAGAAAAGTTGGGACCAAAAAAATTCAAGATCATACTCACGCAAGGACTTAATCGTCAGATTAGGAGAATGTGTCAGTCATTAGGCTACAGAGTACTTTCATTAAAGCGTGTAAGAATTATGAATATTAAATTAGACGTACCAATAGGAAAATATCGTGAATTTACTAAAAAAGAACTTTTAGAACTAAATTTATTACTAGAAAACTCTTCAAAAACATTTGACTAGTCTTTGGGGTTAAGCCGCGAAATTATAGAAAAACTCTTACTAGTTTTAACAATATGATTAATTTAATTGAAAGCAGATTTAAACTAATAAGAAAAATTCCTTTTTTGTTGTATTTATTTAAAAAATTAACTAAATCAAACGTAGGTTTTAGCTCAATTGAGTTGATAACTGTTATTGGAGTATGTTCAATCCTTGGAATTATTGCTTTACCTAGATTTCTTGAAGTTATCCAAAAAGCAGAGAAAGTAATAGCTGCAAATTCAATCTTAAATATAAAAATCGAGTGCGAAAGTAATAATTCTCTGGGAAGAGAGTTAACATTCACCCCTTCAAAGTTAATTGGTTATGAATTTGATAATGAGGAAAGCAATAACTGTATTGGTAATGAGAATTTTTCACTTGTATCAATAATTCCTGAAGATTTAAAAAAACAACCCTCTTTTTTCTATAACTTCACTAGTGGTGAAATATCATGTATTTATGAAGGGTCTGAAGCTTCTGACTTTCCAGAATGTAAGAAAGTCCCCTTATCAGAAAGAGAGAAACAAAGATGTGGAGACATTGGTGATTGGTCAGAAGCTCAAAAGTTTCTCCAAGCAGGACACGCTTATCTTGATAGAGATAATGATGGGGAAGCCTGCGAAGCTCTTGGTAGAAAATCAAATAGACCGGAGAATGGAGAAATTATAATCAAAGATTGTTATGACGGAGATACCTGTACTTCAAGTGAAGGCGAAAAAATAAGATTAGCTTGTATCGATACTCCCGAAATAAAAGGGAAAAGAGCAAAGCCAAATGAGGCAATAGCGGCAAAAAATTTCTTAAATGAAATGATTAAGGGCGAGAAAGTATCAATTCGTAGGGTGACTGAGGATAAGTATGGAAGGACCGTAGGTGAATTAAGTCTTAATGGAGAGAATCTTCAACAACTGCTAGTTCAAGAGGGTCATGCTGAAATTTATAAAAAATACTCTAAACCTTGCGATTGGGCATCTTAAATAATATTCATCTGATTGACAGTCGATCTACAATTAGAGGCAATTAGCTCCTTTTTTATGTCTTGTTCAGTTACCTCCGTGTTTACTTTTAAAATTGAAAGCACTTTCGATGAATGGGCTGCAATATTTGATAGTGCGGAAGCAGATAAAAGGCATTCAGAATTTGATATTAAGCCACTTTTCAGAGGAGTAAGCAAGGAAGATCCTCAAAAAATAATTGTTATTCATCAAGCTCCAGAAGGCAATGTTCAAAAGTTTGTGGAAGCCAATGGTGACTGGATGGCAACTCATAGAGTTGACTTGTCAACAATGGAGGAAACCTCTTGGACCGCTTCATTAACAAAGGACGATTGTTGTGATTAACAAATGAAAAGACCGCTATTCCCACCAATATCTGCACTTACTTTATCTACTTCAGTTCATGCTGGAATATCTGATGAATTACATAAAAAAATTTCAGATGCCCGAGATTATGCAGGTTACGTGAATTCTAATAAAAAATTTTCTCTTAAAAAAGATAAAGAAATATCAGGGATAGGTATGATGTTTGTTTATCCTGAATAAATAACTCTTGAAGAAATAACTTTTTAATTAATGTTGCGACTTCTTCCGTTACCGATTTTTATTTGCATTTATCTATTCTCTTGGTGGAGATGTAAAAAAAATATTATCGCTAGTGATAAGCAACTAAAACCCTGCATTGATTGGGCATATATAAAAAATTTACCTCTCCCACCAAAGCCTTCATTTGTCGAGTTTTATATTGTTTATGTCTCTTCTTTCTTTAAATTTCCCTTTGGGATAATTATTCAACAACTTCCTTTTGCTAAGAAAGTAAGATACTACGAAAGAGAAATGAAATTAATATTTGATAAATGGAATCTAGAAAAAATTAAAAAGATAATTAACTAACTTATTGGTATGTCTGGAGTAAAGATATATAAATCCCTAATAACACAAATATTGCCACACCTATTCCAATAACTGTATTGGGTTGATTATTCCAGAAATTAGTTAAAAATTCCATTAATTGGGAAGTTTAAAAATTTTAGCTCTGTTAGCTCTATTCATTACTTTTCTCAAAATATTATTTTTGATTGATAAATCAGAAATACAATAAAGATTTAAAAAAAACTACTTTTGCAAAAAATGAGATTTGCATAATAAAAATAACTCTTCACTCATAAAAGCAAATTTCATTAAAAATGACAATTTTTTTAGAAGACCTCGTAGGAGGTATTTTTAATAATTGACAGTAGATCTAACATAGAGGGATAAAACCCTCTTTTTTATTAAAAAATTAATAATATAATTAAAACTATTTTTATTCATGACAAATTTCGGAGCAGATACCCCTTTTATTCTTTTAGCAAAAATCACAGTAAAAGAAAATAAAGTTTCTGAGTATTTAGAACTTGCAGATAAAACAGATAAAGCCGTTAAGGCTGTTGAGCCAGGAATGTTACATCATACTTTTGATCAGGATCCAGAAAATCCTCTGAACTTTGTGTGGTCTGAGGCTTATAAAAATGATGATGCTTTTATCGCTCACTTGGCCAATCCAGCAATAGGTGAATATTTAAAAGAGCATCCAAAACTTGCTGATGATTTTACTGTTGAAGTATATGGAACAGTTGGGGATAAATGTCTCGAAGTAATGAAAGGAACAGGTGTTTCCTTTAAAGTTTTTCAGTCAAAATTAGGCTACAGCAGACTTTAATTAGGTAATATTAAAAGCTGATCTAATATAGAGGGATAAAACCCTCTATTTATGACCTTTAAATTTTTTTAATCTCCAATTTCATCAAAATAAAGGATCTTTTTTTCTTCTTCTGTTAAAGGTAAACCTTCAGAAACTTTTTTTGCTGCTTGTCTTTTCTTAAATAAAAGTTTTGCTTTTTCTTTCGCTCTGCCTTTTGCGGAATTCTTCCCTCCGCCACCACCACCGCCGCCGCCGCCGCCATAAGAAATTAAAAGATTACTAGTAAGATAATTAGTTTCGTTTTTCAAGTTAAATGATGATGCATTTAAATTTGAAGAAATGAATAACGTACTTAAGAAAACGGTGAATGCAGCAAATAATTTCCTCATAAATAAAATATTTATTATTTATACTTTAGGATATCTTGATGAAGAATAAGATTATTTATTTTTTTGATCGAAAATTTATATGATTAAAAATCGTCAAACCCTATGAAAAACTTTTTTATTGCAATTTTTAGTCAAAATAATGCTTCTATTATTGACAGTCGATCTAAAATGAGGAGCAATTAGCTCCTTTTTTTTATTTATGTTGTTTCTAATTTCTTATAAATTCAATGATGCAAATGCCCAAGAAAAGGGAGCAAAAATGCTAAAGGAATGGTACGACAAAGGAGGGCCACAAAATAGACCAGAAGGTTATGAAGTTAAATCTTGGATTTTCTTACCTCAACATGGCAATGGTTACTCTGTTGTAGATGCTAATTCTCTAGAAATCATTTGGAAACAATGGAGACCTTGGAAAGAGTTATTGGAATTTACTATTGAACCTTGTGCAGATTTAGATCAAACAGTAGCTTTGTATTGTTAATGAAACTCTTACTAAACTAATGTCGGCAATAGTATTGGAAGGGATTATTTGCGAATGCGGATTGTTTTGGCTACTTTTGCATTACTAAAGAAGTAAATTAAATGACTATCAACTCGCAGGGTTGGAGCTTGATTTTTAGTATTGGAACTATATTAATTATTTTTTTGATTTGAATAAAGAAGTTAAAAAAGAATTATTTAATCGACTCGCTGATTGGATTATTGATACCGAGCCAAATTACCCCTCATTTAGTGAATGTAAGTTATGGATTAAGAAACAAAATTCTCAATATGTAATTTCTAAAAATGATGAGAAAGAAATTCTAATGTTGCTAACTTATCTTCCTATGAGCCAACGAATGAATAATGTTTTGTACGCCAAATACCTTGATCAAATAATTAACAAGTAAAGAATAAATATCTAAAAAAATATTTCAAATACTAAGGAATAAATGTTTTGTTTTTTTAGCCAAATCTCTTTTAGTAATTCAAAGGCAAAAAGTAGAACAAAGTATTTCAATCTAAACCTCCATGTATTTCTAAAAATCTATGTTGGATTTATTTATTTAAATAAATGATTTGTCGGTAATTTGTGCGAAAATATTAGTTAAGAAAAATTTAACTAGCATTTTATACAAGATATTGATCTATTTAAATCAATAAAAATTTGAGAGATGAAATATAGTTTAAGAAAATTATGAGCAAAAATTTTGGAATCATTTGATTACTTCGAATATTTAAATTCAATATCATTTCATCCACCTGTAATGATAATAACTACATTATTATTCTTTTATATAAGAAGAAAAATTTTATTAGCTGGAAAAAAACAATAGCAAACTATTTAATATTTATATTTTTGAATGAGTCAAAAATTAAATAAACGAAACAAGTAATAAAAACAATTACATATATAGATTCCATATTAACTTACTGTTGTTATTGAACTGCTTAATCCATAAGTGAGAAAAATAAAACTTGCGAAAGTAACTCCAATCATTACAGTTGTATAAAGTTTATTTAATTTGAAATCATTCCTTGATGAAAAATCGGCTACAACTAAATTTTTCATTGAATATTTATCTCTACTTTTAAAATTTTCACTATTAACTAAGCTACCTAAAATGGGTTCAGTTGAGACATTGACCTCTTGATTGATAACTGAATTTAAAACTTTATCTTCATTAAAGAATTTTGGGAACATATAAGTATGCCACAATGCTATGACTGCCGCCCAAAATACTACACTTACTCCTGCGATTCCAAAAAGTAAAAATCTAAAAGTTTCCATATTTTTTTAGTTTTTAATTAAAATTAATCTACATCAAAGTAAATATTCAAATATTTTTATTTAAAAAAATATACAAAAAAATAATCAATTAATCATAATTATTTGTGATTAATGATTAAAAATAATGTTATTAAGTGTTTTTCTATAAATATAAGTTAATTATCTAATCAATTATTAATTTAAAAAGGGCAGAATAATTACCAAATTAATTATTGTTTTTACAGAAATGGATTTTAGAGTCGTACTTGTCATTACACCAATAGTATTTTCATGGATATTTACAGTTTTTTGGTTAGGTAGATGGGATGTATTTAGATTGACACCACTAGGACTACCAAAAAAGGGAGTAGCTCCTTTTAAAAACTATCAGGTATGGGATGATACTGCCCTAGTTCCTGCTACTGGCAGACCTCCAGAAGGTTATCCTGTTTTTACTGTCAGAACAGCAGCTGTAAACGCTTTAGGCATTCCTACTGTTTTCTTTTTAGGTGCTATTTTGGCCATGCAGTTTAAATCTTATTAATTTGGTATTTTGATGGATATAAGATACTTAGTTGTAGGTGCTCCTTTTATTATTGCTTTTTTCTATACCTTATATTGGCTTAGAAAATGGGGTGCTTTTAATACAACAAATAATTTGTCAAAAAAAATGACTCAAAAAAATGAATCAATTGAAGAAAGTTATATTCTGGAAAATATCTTTTTAACAAAAAATTAATTTAATTTCATCAATTTTTATTTATTTAAATGCCATGATTCCAATAGAACAGTGTTTATTTTTTGCAGTTTCTCTTTTCGCTTTTTTCCATCTTTCAATAAGCATAGCAAGTGCATTAATTAGCCTTTACTAAATAATAATTAAATAAAATATTAAACACTTATTTGTATAAAATTAATCTTTCTAAATTAAGAAATTCATTATATAAATATAGGAGTAGATATTAGGGCAATCTACTAACCGCTAGCTTTGATAAGTACGGTTTGTAATGAGAACCTCCCTTTAACCTCATTTTCTTTTTCGCAATCTTAGAAAATGAGGTTTAAATATTTTAAATAAGAAATAATATAAATTTGGGATTAAAAAATAAACTTTTTTAATTAAAAAAATATCTATCCACTTGTATATTATTTACTTTTTAAAAAAGATTTTTTTATTTATAAAGAATATGTAGATATTTGGCGAATCTGCAACGGTATAGATTCCGTCTTTATGAACCTAGCCAACGAAAATATTTCTAACTACGTTTTAGTTATTTTAGTAGTTAGGAATATTTTTATTAAATATTTAACTTTTAGAGAATTTACTATATTAGAATCATTTAAATTAACAAGCTAATTTAATGATTAATGAATTAAATAATAAAGATTCTTTAGAAAATATTTATAGAGATTTAGAGTCTGGAATGCCAGAGAATAAATCTATAAAAGAGTATGCCCTTCCTAATGCGAGGCAATGGTTAGGTGGTAGATTTGTTGCTATATGGGTGTTGCCAATTTTTTTCATTAAAAAGTTAGTAAAGTTTTCATCATCATCAGCTTTTGTTAAACCATATTCTCCCTCTAAAAATGGTCCAACATATAAGCAACCAGAGACACTATTTACTGCTTTGAGAAGTGTTTTCAAGGGTAACGATCATTTGAGATTTTTTGATCATAGATTTATTGGTATTTGGGTTTTACCTATTGCCCTTACTGGGATAATTTTTGAAATCTTGCTAATAGCTCCTACCAATAACACATCACCTTTCAACTAAGCATATTTTGCCGGCAATTTATCCACAATTATTGAGCACAGATTTTTATTTAATATTGCGCTAGAGAATTTTAAAAATAGAAATTTGTTAATAATGCATGAATTAAGAAATCTTGAAAGCAAACTATCAGGATGGTTTTTACTAAAATAACCAATATCTAATTTGGTTGTTAATCATAGAAGTGTTATCTTGGCTTGAATAGTAATAAAACTTTCACATAGGTTTTGATGACTTTCTTGAATAAAGGTTTTAACGTTTCTAAGGGCATGGCTTTACTACTTTTGAAGCCTATAAATTTACCTGTAAACTTTGTTTTAAATCTAATTATTTTTATTACGAATCCTAAATACAATATTGGTTTTTAAAAATGATTGGTAGTTTACCAAAACTAATTGCAATTCTTATGGTTTTGCTACTTGTAGGTAGTACCTTTGTTGGTGGGATTATTTATTTTGTGAGATAAAAAATTTAAACTCCCGCTGCTTTTCGTTCCGCTTGTCGTTTTTTTAGGATTGAATAAGCTTGTGAAGCCCATTTTCGGGAAACCTCAAATTCAGCATCTAACTTCTCTCTAAGTAATTTACCAATTTTAAATACTTCTACAAAGCCTAGAAAAATTATTACCAGCACCTTAGTCATGTTTACCGCAACAGCTGCTATCTTTTCAATTCTTTGATCTTGCATTTGAACTTATTGAAGCCCATTAAAATTAACAGAGGTGGGAAATTATGCAAATGCAATAGTCTAAAGATTAAAAATAACTTCTAAAAATACTGGTCTTCTTCCAACCTTCTTTCAATAATTCTGCATATTCTTTTCTTGCAGCTTCAATAGTTTCTACCCTGCTACCTTTCATTACTGGTTTGCTTAATTTTTTATAAACGCATCCATAGCTAATCAGTATTGCATCAATACCTGGACAAGGCTTTGATACATCCTCAAATGGTTCAAATACTTTTATTCTTGACCTATCTTTATTGATAAGAGTAAATTTTTCTAATTTCTCCATTAAATAATTAACAAACAAATAATTGAACCAATACTAAAAATTAAGCCCCATCCTTGCGAGTTAATTTTCATTGATAAATATCGAGTAATTTTGTATAAATCCCTAACAATACAAATGTCGCTAAAGCTACTCCAATAAGTATATTTGGTTGATTATTCCAAAGATCATTTAAAAATCCCATTAATTACTAATAAGGAAATTGGTGGTTTTTATACATTTTTCTATAATCTAAATGCAATCTTTCAGTTGCTAATCTTCTGTTATTCATTGCTTCCTTAATCAAATCCGTTTCTCGGAAATTTTGATTGAGGATTGTGAATGGTGTAGTTAATTTCATAAAACCTCCTTATTTAATTAAAGAATAAAAATTAATAACTCAGTTACAGTAAATTAAACAATTTTGATTTGTTGGATGTTCTCTACACTCTTTCTCCCAAAAGTTTTGAAAATCAGGATTACATTTCTCAAGTTCTTTTGGAGTTTCGTTAAGGTTTAATCCTGAATAATTAAACGCCGTTATGTATCTTGGAAGAATGTTAAATTGATTGAATAGTTTCATAAGACCTCCTAGATCTATATCTATATTTTCCTCCTTTTGACTTGAAATTCATAGAGTATTATTACCCGAGTAAAAGTGCTTTGTGGTTGTCAAGAATATCTTTTCGAATTCATTTGAATTAAAAATAGTACAGTAGCCAAAAGTACTTCATCGACTTTGTGGATAGCGAGGTACCTAAGACTCGAAGAGGGCAGAATAAATGCCCTCTTATTTTTTAGGTATTTGCACTCTTGATTTTTATATTTGACTGATACTAGATAAATACCAGATCAAAGGAGGTTAATTATGACTTGCAGAAATCCTATTAAACATAAACTTCAAAAAGCAGTTGATAATTGGCTTGATATGTTCTCAGTTGAAAAAAAGCTATCTGATGATCAAATGGAATGTATGCAATTCGGTATTTGTGATTATGCTCCAAAACAAGTTTAGAGGGTCCCCTTTTTTAATAACTGACTTCAGTTAATACACGACAACAGTAGTAGAGAAAATTTATTTTTGATTGTAACGAAATTGCAATTTCGGGTAGCGGTTTGATAATGACTAAAATATTCAACTTCTACCCTTTGTATCTCCTTTTCGTTATCTTATAGTTTTGAATTTGATAAAGGTAGCTGATCACTATCTAAGCACTAGATCAGTGAATTCTGGTTAATAATGATTGACAGTTGATTTAGAATAATCTTCAGTTAACCCCTTTTTGATATGAAACTTGAGTCGATTTCAGTTGCTGGTAAAGCTTCAAATCAATCAGGAGTTGGTAAAAAGTTTTTAATAATATCCATTTCTATCACAGTAGTATTAAATCTCTCAATAGCAATTTGGTTTTTCATGAATGATATGGGTAGATTTTTAATTAAATGAAAAAATTTTCTTTGGCAATAATTCTAACGATAGGGATTATTTATGGCTGTGGATTATTTTGGTTACTTTGGCATTACTAAAGGAATAAATTGAATGACTAATAAATGGTATGACAAATCTTGGCAAAAAGATTTCTTGAATATTAAGTCACATTCCCCTGCAGATGCAAAGCTATTAATGGGAGGTGTGAAAGGATTAAAAGATGCTTGGCGTTTGGGTGTTCTACATGTTGAATACGAAAGACTAAAGAAGATACAAGAGAAAAATGATTGACAGTTGATCTAAAATGAGAGGGATAAAATGCTCTTTTTCATGTCTCCTAATAAAGGCCCAAAAATCATCAAATATTGTGTAATTACATCTACAACTGCAATAGTACTCATTTTTATTTCCTTGATTCCTATTTCAAAAAAAGCATTTTATTGGAATCAATGCTTTAAAAAAACTTTTCATTGGATTGATAAATATGAGATGGAACTAAAAAGTTGGGATAAAGCATCAAAAGAAAGTATTGCGGTAGCAGTTTGCAATGGTGCTGTGTACGAACCTGAACTTAAAACAAAATAATTCGATTGACAATCGATCTACATTAGAGGTTATGACTACCCTCTTTTGTATGTCCATTTATACCTTTTTTGCTGTTATTAGTTATTTCGAATTGAACAAACTTATTTTTAAATATAAAAAACAGAAGAAGATGGGAAGCTTACTACTTGCACTGCTATATTAAACACGATTGACAGTCGATCTAAAATAAGGAGCAATTAGCTCCTTTTTTTTCTTACTATTTACATATACATAGTATGAAAATTATGCGTTCTATTTTTTTACTACCTTTGCTCATAGGGTTCTCAGGATCAGCTTTTGCAGATTCAGAAACATTTAAAATAGACGTATCAGCAGAGGGTTATCGTGACTATATCTTGAGTGGAACTGATAGGAACGGACCTTTAAGTGGAAATGATCCTACAGTCACTGTTAATAAAGGAGATATAATCATCTTTGATATTGATGCATCTCGTCATCCTTTTTATATAAAGACTGAATTTTCTCGTGGGAGTGGTGATCAGATAACCACAGGAATACTTTCTGGTACTCCAGGGATTCAAAATGGAACATTATCATGGAATACAAAGGGCGTATCTAAAGGCAAATACTATTATGTTTGCTCTCCTCATGCACCTTTTGGAACGGGCGGATCAATTATTATTGAGTAAGTGAAACACTTACTCGTTAAATAAAGATCTTGTTTTTTATCTCTTTATTTAAAGTCAATTCTTGAGTACCTTTCATACATCCTCCAGTTGGATAGCGTATAAACTTTTTTGAAATTGCGCCAATACCAATAGCTATTAAACCAATTCCTAATATTGCTTTTGTTCTTTTATCTGCAAGAATAGATTTCATTATGATTAATGTTTTTTCAATCATACGAATTATTGTGATTATTTTGTGAATTTCATATCCATTTTGAGCGATATCATTCGGCAAAGTTATGCAAAGTATGGCGGAATCTCTTTCGAAACTCGCTCAGCCTCATTATTCTTAAATGTAACTATAAAAAAGACAGTTTGGGAAACAATTCTATGACTTGGATTATTAGAGTCTGGGCGATAGGATTCCAACCTGCGACCAAGTGCTCCCAATGCACTTGTATGTAAAATTGAGAAAAAGATAAGCATATTGATTATAACTAATGTTTTCTTTGTTTTTGGAACGTATTTGAGTCTCAAAATCATGCCTTGCGATCGCCAGAAATAGTATGAGATCGTCACTTAGCTCCCCCTATTACACCCAAGTGCCATCTTGCAATTTTTAAACTAAAAAAAGAATTGACAGTTGATCTAAAATAAGGGGCAATAAGTTTTTTTTATGACAGATAGAGAAACAATTGAATCGATGTTGTATGAGTTGGCAACACCGCAGAAAATGGGCTCATTTTTTGTAAATAATGCCACTGCAGATTTTTTACTTATCAGACCTAGCGGGAATCCAATAAGTGCAAAGGGATTCGAGGAAATGATGAGTTCTGGTGATGTTGTTCAGGAAAAAGCAGAAATTACAAAAATTCATAAGTTTGAATTTCTTTCTGCCGATGTAGCAATGTGTGTTTTTACTCTTGGGGCAAAATTCTCCTACAAAGGAACTCCTAATGATGATTTGCCAACCGTAACTTCTATCTTCAAAAAGATTAATGGGATTTGGAAAATTCATTGGATGCAAAGATCAACAGGAGATTCAGATCTGTCTCTTTGGGATTAGCAAGTAAACAATAGTCAGAATATGTACGGCATAGCAATAGCTTATGGGGTTGTTAGTTTGTTATTACTAGGTGGCTTTGCGTACTTAACCTTCAAAATGACCTCTAAAAAATAAAACGCTTACTACTTGCACCGCTATTTTAAATAAGATTGACAGTCGATCTAACATAGAGGGATAAGACCCTCTTTTTTTTTAATGGGGTTTAGCTTGGTTTATAGGTTTTTGTTGTGTTGTATATTGGAGAGTTAATTTTAAAAAAGTTTCTACATTGAAAAGTTTTTTATATTAATTACCTTTGTATTCTTTTAAGCTGATTTACTTTTAATTCAAATTCCTTTTAAATCATAGTGATAAAATAAAAATTAATCATGATAAATATTAGTGAAAGATATTTATGGATAAGAAAACGATATCATGGGTTGTTCCTTGCTTTAATGAAGAGAAAGTAATTCTAGAAACATTAAAAAGAATCAGTAAAGTTTCAAAAAAAATAAATAAATATAATTGGGAGTTAATTTTAATTAATGATGGAAGTACTGACAGTACTAAGAAGACTATTCTTGGAATTAAAAATTATCCTTTGAAAATAATTTTATTAAGTTTTTCAAGAAATTTTGGGCATCAGCAGGCTGTTCAAGCTGGATTAGACAATTGTACAGGATCTGCTTCTGTCATCATAGATGCGGACTTACAAGACCCTCCTGAAATAGCTGAAAGAATGATTGAAAAGTGGGAAAAAGGATATAAGGTGGTATATGGTCAAAGAACTATTAGAAGACAAGAAAACATTTTTAAGAAATTTACTGCATTCATTTTTTATAGGTTATTGAATTTTTTTTCAGGAATAAAAATACCTGTTGATACTGGTGATTTCAGATTAATTGACAGAACTGTTATTGATGAATTACAAAAATTTTCAGAGAAAGGTCGATTTATGAGAGGTTTGATCGCATGGGTCGGTTTTAATCAAATAAGTGTTTTATATGAGAGAGATCCTCGCTTCGCTGGGGTTACAAAATATTCTCTAAGGAAAATGATTTCTTTTGCGATTGAGGGTTTAACTAATTTTTCAAGGAGACCGCTAAGGCTTGCTACTTTTATGGGTTTCTTTTTCTCGTCATTATCATTTTTTGGCATAGTCTATGTCTTATACATAAGATTATTGACGCAAAACTGGGTAGCAGGGTGGGCAGCAATTTGTATGACAATATTACTCTCCTCTGGTATTCAGTTAATTTTTATCGGATTATTGGGAGAATATATTGGAAATATATTTTTCGAGACAAAAAATAGACCCCTCTATATTGTTGAGGAGAAAAAAGTTCTTAATAAAAAGTAAGTAGTTTTCATGGATAAGTTAAATAATTTTAGAAGTGATATTTATTTTAAGAAACTTTTTTTAATTACTACTTTCTCTTCTCTTGCATTTTTTTTACTAGCAGTTTTAAGACATTATTTGTTGCAGAGTAACGCTTATGATTTAGGGTTATTTGATCAATGGATATGGCTCACTAGTAAAAATTTACCTTCATATTCAACCATGACTGGATTACATATGTTTGCAGATCATGGTGCCTGGACACTATACATAATTTCAGTGATATATAAATTAATTCCTGATATAAATATTTTATTTCTTTCACAATCTTTATCTCTTTGTTTTACGACAATTCCTCTATGGCTTCTGTGCAAAAAAAATAACTTAAGCAGTAAAGTAGGATTTCTTGTAGGAACTTTTTGGCTTCTACAGCCAGTA
>NZ_JNAL01000012.1 GCF_000759955.1 Prochlorococcus marinus str. MIT 9201 | reverse complement strand
CAATAATTGGAGCAGATTGTCATATTGGACCTAATGTCTATATTGGAGAAAATACTGTAATAGGTAACAATAATCATATTCTTCCTGGATCATCAATTTTAGGTAATGTACAAATAGGAAATAATAATATAATTCATCCAAATTGTGTTATTTACGAAAATACCACTTTAAAAAATAATTGTGTAATTAATTCAAATTCTGTTATCGGATCAGAGGGATTTGGTTTTATTCCTAAAAATGGCAAATGGTTAAAGATGCCTCAAAAAGGTGGTGTAAAAATAATGAGTTTTGTAGAAATTGGAACGAATTGTTGTATTGATAGACCCGCAGTTGGATTTACTTTTATTGATGAGGGAACAAAGTTGGATAATTTAATACAGATAGGTCATGGAGTAAAAATTGGAAAGAATTGCGTATTTGCAGCTCAAGTTGGCATTGCTGGAGGAGCAAATATTGGAGATGGTGTTATTTTTGCTGGGCAAGTAGGAGTCAATAATAGAGTAAAAGTTGGTAATAATGTCATAGCGAGTTCAAAATGCGGAATTCATTGTGACATAGAAGATGGCAAAGTAATTAGTGGTTTCCCCGCGATGGAAAATAAATCATGGTTAAGGAGTTCAAGTATTTTTAAAAAATTACCTGAATTAGCAAAAAAACTTAGACAACTAGACAAGCAATAATTTATTGTTCTATTAAACAAAAATTTAAATGAAGAATTATAAGATTGTTTTATTGTCAGGAGACGGAATTGGACCAGAGATTTCAAAAGTTTCAAAAAAAGTTTTAAAAAAGCTTTCAAAAAATCATAATTTTGATGTAGAGATTATTGAAAAATTATTTGGAGGAATTGCTTATGAAAAATATGGGACTCCTGCTCCAGATGAGACACTAGATCAATGCAAAAAAAGTGATGCTGTACTTTTAGCATGTGTTGGAGATGTTAAATATGACTCTCTTGCAAGAGAATTAAGGCCAGAAAGTGGGTTACTAAAGTTAAGATCTGCCCTAAACCTTTTCGCGAATATCAGGCCTGTCAAAATAAGAAAATCTCTATTAGATGCAAGTACATTAAAAAAAGAAATCGTTGAGCATGTAGATCTTATTGTTGTAAGAGAATTAATAGGGGGAATTTATTTTGGAAAGCCAAGAGGACTAATAACAAATACAAAAATCCCAAAAGCTTTTAATACGATGGTTTATGATTCGGCCGAAATAGAGAGAATAACAGAAATAGCAATAAAAATTGCCAACCAAAGAAATAAAAAAATTTGTTCTGTTGATAAATCAAATGTTCTTGAGGTTAGTCAATTGTGGAGAGATACAGTTTTAAATATCACCTCAAAAGATAAAAATATATCTCTAAGCAATATGTACGTTGATAATGCAGCAATGCAATTAGTTAGAGATCCTGGTCAATTTGATGTAATTTTAACAAGTAATTTATTTGGAGATATTTTAAGCGACTTAGCCGCAATGTTAACTGGTTCTATAGGTATGCTTCCATCTGCTTCTCTAAACAATAATGGGCCAGGAGTTTTTGAACCTGTTCATGGTTCGGCTCCTGACATAGCTGGCAAAAACATAGCAAATCCTATTGCAATGCTTTTATCCGCATCAATGATGTTAAAAATCGGATTAAATGAAGAAGAAGCCGCAGGAAATTTAGAAACCGCTATTGATAAAGTATTATCAAAAGGATTTAGAACAGCTGATTTAGCTGATGGGTCTTCCAAAGTATTATCTTGCAGTGAAATCGGAGATAAAATATTAGACGAAATTTAAAAAAAAATTAATAAATAAAAAAATATTTTTAAGTTGAACATAAAGTTGGCATATGACCTGTCAGAATTACTAGATATTGTTTTTAAAAAATGTCAAAACGTCATCCAGTAGTCGCTGTAACAGGATCTTCAGGAGCAGGAACAAGTACGGTAAAAAGAGCCTTTGAGCATATTTTTGCCAGAGAAGATATTGTTCCCGCAGTTGTAGAAGGTGATAGTTACCACAGGTTTGAGAGAATGCCCATGAAAAAAGCTATGGCAGAGGCTCTTTCGAAAGGTGAAAATTTTTCTCACTTTGGTCCAGAAGCTAATCTTTTTGACAAACTAGAAGAACTTTTTAAAATTTATGGAGAAACTGGAGGAGGGAAGAAAAGATATTACCTACATAGTCCTGAAGAAGCTGAAGAACATAATACAAGACTTGGGACATCCCTAGAACCTGGTCAATTCACCCCATGGGAGGATATTCCTGAAGGGACAGACGTACTTTTTTATGAAGGGTTACATGGTGGGGTAGAAGGTGATGGATACAATGTGGCATCTTATGCTGATTTACTTGTTGGCGTTGTTCCAATAACAAATTTAGAGTGGATTCAAAAAATCCATAGAGATAATGCAGAAAGAGGTTACTCAGCAGAAACCATTGTGGATACTATATTAAGAAGAATGCCTGATTATATAAATCACATTTGTCCACAATTCAGTAAAACTGATATTAATTTCCAAAGAATTCCCACAATTGACACTTCCAATCCTTTCATATGCAGGAATATTCCAACTCCTGACGAGAGCTTTGTGATTATACATTTCAGAAAAGGAGCAAGAGAAAAATGGGGAATTGATTTTCAATACTTGCTTGGAATGATTCACGATTCATTTATGTCAAGTCCAACTAGTATCGTTGTAAATGGAGGTAAAATGGGTTTTGCAATGGAACTTATTCTTACCCCAATAATTCATAAAATGATTGAGGAGAAAAATAAAGGATAGTTAATTTTCGAATATTAACTAAAATCATTATATTTTTTCTAAGGATTACGGAATTTCTAATCTATAAAATCTCAAATATTTATATATCTTTCTTGATAAAAGGACCTTGCTTAGATTTAAATAGAAAAAACAGGTTTTATTGTGTCATTAATCGACTGGTTTGCCGCAAGGCGTAAAGATCAATTTGTTGGGAAAGTTTCGCAAGATACTGACGAGGGAGATGGTTTGTGGGTTAAATGTTCAGAATGTTCGCAAGTAGCCTATAGAAAAGACCTAATTTCTAATTGCAATGTTTGTAGTAATTGTGGTCACCATAATAGGATTAATAGTGATGAAAGGATAAATATAATTGCTGACAAAAATTCATTCGAAGAGTTTGATAGATCACTAAGTCCTACAGATCCTTTGGGTTTTAAAGATAGAAGGTCATATGCTGATCGAATTAAAGAAAGTCAAGCAGGCACAGGTTTAAGAGATGGAGTCGTAACAGGTATCTGTTCCGTAAATTCAATGCCTTTAGCATTAGCTGTTATGGATTTTAGATTTATGGGAGGGTCTATGGGTTCAGTAGTTGGTGAAAAAATTACAAGAATAATTGAAAGAGCAACTTTAGAAAATTTTCCAATTCTTATTGTTTGCGCATCAGGAGGAGCGAGGATGCAAGAAGGTATGTTAAGTCTCATGCAAATGGCAAAAATATCTGGAGCATTAAAAAAACATAAAGAAAAAAATCTTCTATACATGCCCTTATTAACTCATCCAACTACTGGGGGGGTAACAGCAAGCTTTGCAATGTTAGGTGATTTAATTTTGGCTGAACCTAAAGCTCTTATTGGATTTGCTGGAAGAAGGGTTATAGAACAAACATTAAGAGAAAAATTACCCGATAATTTTCAAACAGCTGAATATCTGCTTGCACATGGTTTTGTTGATGTAATAGTTAAAAGGAAGGATCTCAAAGATACTTTGACTAAAATTCTAAAAATTCATGGTGTAAAAGAACTTGCAAAAACAAATATATAAAATGAGAATAATTTCAAATTTCTTTTATTTTTCTTTATGCGTTTTATTGATTACTTTAAATTTTGCTTCCTATTCATATGCGATAGGAAATGTTGACTGGGTTCTCCTCAAAGAGAATGATGATGGAAAAGAATGGCTTGATAAAGGCAGTATTAAACCCCTTCCAAATGGTGAAATAAGTGTCTTAACAAAGTTTTTTAAAAATCCAACTAATTCTAATGATGATGGAGAGTTATCACTTTATGTAATGAGAATTAATTGCGATGAAAAAAAGTTCAAAGATACTTCCATAAATGGAATTCCTCAATTCAATTCAAAATGGCAGACTTCTAATAATGATGAGCTAATAGATGTTGTTATTGAAAATAGTTGTTCAGAGTTTATTAAAAGATAAGAATGAATACTAAAAATAAAAAATTAAAAATAGCAATAGCCGGTTTAGGGTTTGGGAAAAAAGTTCATTTAGAGGCATTAAAAGAGTCTGATTATTTAACTCCTGTAGCTATTTATCATTATGAGACTAAGCAAAAATCGATACATGAAAAAGAAACTGGATTAGAGTTCTTTCATAATTGGGAAGAATTAGTTAAGTCTCCAAAAATTGATGGAATTATAATTGCTACCCCTCCTGAATCAAGATTTAAATTAGCAAAACAAGCTCTTGAGAATAATAAAAATTTGCTTTTAGAAAAACCCGTTTCAATATCCTCCTCAGAAATTGAAGAGCTTCAGAGAATATCTTTGATTAATAATTTAAGCGTATGTGTTGATTTTGAATATAGAGCAGTACCTCTTTTCCTTCAGACAAAAAAACTTATTGATGAAAATATCTTAGGAGATATATATTTAGTCAAATTAGATTGGTTAATGGGCAGTAGATCAGACCCCAAAAGAGCCTGGAATTGGTATTCATTGGAAGAAAAAGGTGGAGGAGTTATTGGCGCCTTAGGTACTCATGCATTCGATATGTTGAATTGGTTTTTTGGGGAAGCAATAAACGTGTCTGGCAAGTTAGCAACATCAATAAAAAAAAGACCTTTACCTGATTCATCTGATTTAAATGATGTTACGAGTGAAGACGTGTGTTTAGCAAATATAGAGATATCAAACTACGGCTCGAATCTTATTCCATGTCAGGTATCTTTATCATCGATTTCTAAAAATGGAAGAGGATTTAGTTTAGAAATATATGGAAGCGAAGGTTCACTTATTCTTAAAAGCGAAAACCAAAAAGATTATGTACATGGTTTTAATTTGAAATATTCAAACAACGAAAATAAAATACAAAATCTAACTGCAGATTCAAGTTTTAATTTTGAAAAAACATGGACTGATGGGAGAATAGCTCCAGTTTTGAGAATTCAAAATTTATGGGCTAAGAGTATTTTCAATAAAACGCCCATCATTCCAGGCTTGTGCGAGGGACTTGCAAGTCACAAAGTTTGTGAAGCTATAAAAGAATCATCTAAGAGTGGATTAAGTATAAAAATTTAGGGCTATACATTAATACGTAGCAAATATCACCTCATAAAGTATTAGATTGGTTTTATTTTTTCTTCATATTCTGGAAAAATCAATTGAACTGAATTTTTAAGGATGGCTTTAAATTATTACAAAAATGAGCTTAAAGAAAATGCTCAATTACTAGCTTCAAAAGGTAAAGGGATATTAGCAGTAGATGAATCCACCAAAACAGTTGGGAAAAGACTAGCTGGAATTGGTGTCGAGAATACAGAAGAGAACAGGAAAGCATATAGAGGTATGCTTTTTACTACAGAAGGTCTTGGTAAATACATAAGTGGAGCAATCCTTTTTGAAGAAACTCTTTATCAGAATCACCAAGATGGTGAATCAATGGTTAAGAAATTAAATGATTTAGGTATTATTCCAGGTATAAAAGTTGATAAAGGTTTAAATCCACTTCCTGGAGCAGGAGATGTGGAAACTTTTTGCTCTGGCCTAGATGGATTAGTTGAAAGAGCAGCAAAATATTATGAACAAGGCGCAAGATTTGCAAAGTGGAGAGCAGTTCTTCAGATAACAAGTGATGGTTGCCCTTCAAAACTATCAATACAAGAGAACGCTTGGGGACTAGCAAGATATGCTAGATCAGTGCAAGAATCGGGCTTGGTACCAATTATTGAACCTGAAATCTTAATGGACGGAGATCATACAATTGAAAAAACTGCTGAAGTTCAAGAAGAGGTTATTAAGCAGGTTTACATGGCTTGTCAAGCAAATGGAGTCTTTCTTGAGGGAACACTTTTAAAACCTTCCATGACGGTAAATGGAGCAGATTGTCCAACTAAGGCAGATCCTATGAAAGTTGCCGAGATGACTATTAGAACCATGGAAAGATGCGTTCCTGCGTCTGTCCCTGGGATAGTATTCTTATCAGGAGGATTAAGCGAGGAGGCTGCTTCAGTTTATTTAAATAATATGAACACTCTTTACAGGAAAGCTTTATGGAACGTTTCATTCTCATATGGAAGAGCCTTACAGCACTCATGTTTAAAGGCCTGGAAAGGAAGTGATGTAGATGGTGGTCAAAAGGCCTTGATAGCAAGAGCTCAAGCAAACTCAGAAGCCTCTACAGGTTCCTACGTAGCAGGGTCTCAACCCTCATCAGATGAGCAATTATTTGTTGCAGGCTATACTTACTAACCTAAAAATTCTAAAAATATACACTGGGTCATAAAATTAGTTTCTTTAATTTAGTATTTTGTATATCTAATGACGTGACATTTGATACCTCAATATACTAAACTCGCGGAACATATAGCTTAATTACTAAGCATCTAATTAATTTTAATTATGGCCCTTGTTCCCCTAAGACTACTTTTAGATCACGCTGCTGAAAATGGATATGGTATCCCAGCGTTTAACGTAAATAACCTTGAACAAGTTCAAGCGATTATGGAGGCTGCATATGAAACAGACAGTCCTGTAATTCTTCAAGCTTCAAGAGGTGCTAGAAATTATGCTGGAGAAATATTCCTTCGCCATCTAATTCTTGCTGCAACTGAAACTTATCCTAATATTCCAGTTGTAATGCACCAAGACCATGGTAACGAGCCATCAACATGTTATTCAGCAGCAATAAATGGTTTTACATCTGTAATGATGGATGGTTCTTTAGAGGCAGATGCAAAAACACCCGCGAGTTACGAATATAATGTTGCTGTCACAAAAAAAGTGGTGGATTTTGCTCATTCAGTTGGAGTTAGTGTTGAAGGAGAATTAGGTTGCTTAGGTTCATTAGAAACAGGAAAAGGTGAGGCAGAAGATGGTCATGGATTTGAAGGTGAACTTTCTACAGATATGCTTTTGACTGATCCTGAAGAAGCGGCAGATTTTGTTGCTAAAACAAAAGTTGATGCATTAGCAATTGCTATAGGTACAAGTCATGGTGCATATAAATTCACAAGGAAGCCTACAGGAGAAGTTCTTGCGATAAGCAGAATTGCTGAAATCCATAAAGCACTTCCAAATACACATCTTGTAATGCATGGATCTAGTTCAGTACCTCAAGAATGGTTGGATATCATTAACAAATATGGTGGTGAAATCCCTCAAACATATGGTGTTCCTGTTGAAGAGATTCAAGAGGGAATAAGAAATGGAGTTAGGAAAGTCAACATTGATACTGATAACAGGCTTGCTTTCACTGCTGCGGTAAGAGAGGCAGCATTTGCAGACAAGGCAAACTTTGACCCCAGACATTTCAACAAACCTGCTAGAAAATACATGAAGCAAGTTTGTCTTGACAGATACAAGCAGTTCTGGTGTGAAGGTCAAGCAAGTAAGATCAAGCAAAACAGCACCAATTACTTTGCTGATCTTTACGCTAAAGGTGATTTAGATCCCAAAGTTATAGCTACTGTTTAATTAATAACGGAATCAATCAAGAAAAAGACCTCCAAAATTGGAGGTCTTTTTTTATTTCAATATTAATGATTTTAATGTGACGACACCATCAGTCCCACCAATTGTCTCGTCACAAGCTCGCTCTGGATGAGGCATTAAACCTAGAACATTACCCTTTTCATTAGTTATGCCTGCGATATCGAATGAGGATCCATTAGGATTATTTTTATATCTCAAAGCGATCAATTCATTATCTAGAAGTTTTTTTAAAGTATCAGAATCACAATGATATCTTCCTTCCCCATGCGCTATGGGTAACTTAATAGTTTGTTTTTCACCTCCATCATTAAACCAACCTCCTTTTGAAGAAACAATATCAAGTTCAACATCATCACAGATGAAATTAAGATTTTTATTTGCAGTAAGGGCACCAGGCAAAAAGCCTGATTCTGTTAAAATTTGGAAACCATTACAAATTCCTAAAACTCTTCTTCCACTTTTCACAAAGTTATCCAAAGAATTTATTAATGGTGAGAATCTCGCTATTGCTCCGCATCTTAAATAATCACCATAGCTAAATCCTCCGGGTAAAACTATTGCATCTACATCGCTTAAATCTGAAGACTCATGCCACAAGTATTTCGTTCTTATGTCTAAACAACCTTCCAATGCCCATGAAACATCACGATCACAATTAGAACCAGGGAAGACAACAACTCCTACAGTAAAATTATCCATCTTATAGTTTTTCTAGAGAATACTCATAATCTTCAATAACGGTATTTGCGAATAACCTATCACACAATAAATCAATTTTTTCTCTTACTTCGTTTTCACCATTACCTTCTATTTTTACCTCAATCATTTTTCCTACACGTAATGATTTTATTCCCTCGGCTCCAAGTTTTATAGAAGCAGATTTGGTAGCTTCCCCTGCTGGATCTAAAACTGAGGGTCTTAGTCTTACAAAAACTTTTACAGCAAATTGGTCCAATTAAAAATTAATTTCTACTAGAAGATTAGTTTAAATTTTAATAAAAAGAACTATTGATTAATAAACAAATATTTTTTACATTAAGGTTTTCTGAGTTATTAAATATTTATGTAACCTCTACCAAAACAAACTAAACAAGTTCTTCTAGAATTTTCATGTGTTTTAAAATTTCCTGCCCCTCCACATTTTGAACATTTTATTTTATCAATTGATGTAACTTCTTCAGAGATTATTTGTTTTAAAGTAATTTTTGGATTTTTCATCTTGGGCTGTCTACTGTAGTTAGTATCCCGACAGCTAACTATAAAGTCAAATTGCTATTTTTGGTTCACTTAAAATCTTAAATTTCTCTTTAATTTTTCTATTGAAATTTTTTATAGATTTTTCATCAAAGGAAATTATTACTAATTCAAGCCCAGCATTATCATTTGGTCTCCAACAATTATCTGGAGCTTCTTCAAACCAAGTATTAATTTTCTTTCCGATAATTTGTATTTGTAAAGGCAATGATTTGTTTGGTATCCAAATACGTCCTTTTATTCGAAGAATGTTTAATTCATCCAAGATTTTTAACATCTCCTTTTCAAAGTCATTTTTTTCAAGGAAATAATTTAATTTAAATGAATCTGATACAAGCTCAACATGATTATGGTCATGTTCTTCCTTTAAAAATTCTTTATAGGTCTCTTTTTTAAAATTAAAGTCAAATAGATAATTTAAATCAATTTTGCCATTCTTGGATTTAAGGACTGGTGTAGATGAGTTTAGACTTCCTTGAATTTTATTTTTTACAACGTCAAACTGATCATCATTTAAGATATCTGATCTTGAGACTAAAACGATATCAGAAACTTCTAGTTGCTCCTCAAAAAGCTCATCTATAGTGGCGTTGTGATCAATTTTATCTGTTTCATTATATTGTTTTGTTATTTTATTTAAATCATTAATTGGTGAACCATTAAGCATTGACTCTCCATTAACGATTCCAACAACTACATCAAGATAGATGGAAGACCTAATCTCAGGCCAGTTAAGTGCTTTAATTAAGGGAATAGGTAGTGCCAAACCACTTGTTTCGATAATTATTGATTCGATAGGAGGATTAAATTCTAGGAGAGCTTTTATTGATGGAACAAAATCATCTTGAACAGTACAACATAAACATCCATTGTTTAATTCGATAACGCAGTCGTCTTCAGATTCATCGCATTTATCACAACTTCTAATCAAATCACCGTCAATTCCAACATCACCAAATTCATTAATTATTAAACCAAATTTTTTATTACTCTCTTTTAATAGATATCTTAGAAAAGTTGTTTTACCTGAACCAAGAAATCCCGAAACAACAATAACTGGAATTTTTTTTTTCATCTTTGATGATTAACAACCTAGGCTATATTCTGTACTCTCTCCTGTAGAACTATTTATCCCATTAGCGATCGCACATAATTGTTTTTGTTGTGTACGACTAAGAACAGCATCAGTAAAATCTGCACCATCTATTTTTGCACCTTCAAAATTACTCTCCATTAATAAAGCATTAGTAAAATTGACATCCGAAAGATCAGCATCTGTAAAGTCTGTTGCATAAGCTAGTGCATCTCTTAAATTTGCTCCATTAAACTTTGAGTTTTGCAATTTACTATTATTAAATACCGCCCCTTCTAAATTACTTTCACTGAAATTAAACCCATTCAAATCAAACTTAACGTATTCGTTACCGCTTAAGTCTTGACCATGCATATCTGGCTCTAAATTAAGGTCTTGCTGGTTTCTAATCTCAGGAGGTCTTTTAGCCCATGCAGAATTTACAGAATTAAAAAATAAAATCCCAACCAATAACAAAGTAATTAATGCATTCTTTAGCGAGGGGAAAACAATTGATTTAATCATGATAAGACTGTATTTTAGAACTTAAGTATTTAAAGTTTGTAAGAGTATCTTAAAGGAAAATATATGGCAATGTCACTAAAGGTTATTGTTCCACCTCATCCATTAATAAAACATTGGCTTTCAATATTGCGAGAAAAAAATACACCAAATATTTTGTACTCAACTGGATATGAACAATTAGGGAAATGGCTTACATATGAAGCATTACGTAATTGGCTGCCATATAAAAAAGAAATAGTAAATACTGATAATGGAGACGCAGATGGATTCTTTATTAATAATGATTATCCAATAAAAGTGCTCGCAATTTTGCCCGAAGGGTTATCTCTTTGGTTTGGATCTAAAGAAGTAATTCCTAATTCAACCCTCTCATTAGGAGAACTTCCTAAAACTATTGAATCAAATGAAGGACTTATATTTTATTCAGAACAAATAACAACAAAATCAACAACACTAGAAACTTTAATAAAATTAAAGGAATTAGGTGTTGATTCAAATAGGATTCTTTTAATAACTGCTATTTGCTCAAATAAAGGGTTAAATGAAATTGCGAAATTGCTCCCTAATCAGGTAATTTACACTTCTTGCATAGATGAGGAAGACGAAAAAACACAATTATTAGTACCCGGGATTGGGAATCCTCTATCGCGTTTAAGTACTATATTTCAAGATAAGAACTAATATAGAATATAGGAGTAAATATTTTACCAATGTCTGAATACAGAGATTCGTCTTCAAATAATCTTTTATCATTAATAAGCGGTGCTTTTATTGGTGCAGCAGGTCTAGCTTGGTGGTTAATATCCGAAGCAGACAAAAGAAAGGAGGAAAAAAAACAAAAAGCAATGATGTATTCCTCCAGAATTCAAGACGGCTCAGAAGCGATTGATTCAAATGAGAATATAAATGAAGTTGAAGGAGAGAATCTGGAGAAGAAAGTTGAGCAACTTAATTCTGCAATTGCTGATGTGAGGAAGCAACTTGAAGAGTTGGGGCAATAGAATAAAAAAGGTTCTCAAATAATATGAATAAACTCAGATCATCTGCAATAACCCAAGGTGTGCAAAGATCGCCTAACAGGTCGATGTTAAGAGCTGTTGGATTTAATGATGAAGATTTTAATAAACCTATTATTGGTGTTGCAAATGGATACAGCACCATAACACCATGCAATATGGGTTTAAATAAATTAGCCATAAAAGCTGAAGAGTCAATAAAAAGATCAGGTGGGATGCCTCAGATGTTTGGGACTATAACAGTAAGTGATGGGATTTCTATGGGAACAGAGGGTATGAAATATTCCCTAGTTTCAAGAGAAGTTATTGCTGATTCAATTGAAACAGCATGCAATGCTCAGAGTATGGATGGAGTACTTGCTATAGGTGGATGTGATAAAAATATGCCGGGTGCCATGATTGCGATTGCAAGAATGAATATTCCCTCAATTTTCATTTATGGAGGGACAATTAAGCCAGGGAAATTGCATGGAGAAGATCTTACTGTTGTTAGTGCATTTGAAGCTGTTGGACAATTAACATCAGGCAAAATTAATGAAGAAAGGCTAATCCAAGTTGAGAAAAATTGTATTCCTGGTGCTGGTAGCTGTGGAGGAATGTTTACAGCTAATACAATGTCTGCGGTTATTGAAGTATTAGGGTTAAGTCTTCCTCACAGTTCCACTATGGCTGCTGAAGATCTTGAAAAAGAACTAAGTGCAGATAAAAGTGCTGAGATATTAGTCTCTGCAATAGAAAAAGATATAAGACCTCTAGACCTAATGACAAAGAAAGCATTTGAAAATGCAATATCAGTAATTATGGCAATTGGCGGATCAACAAATGCGGTATTGCACATCTTAGCTATCGCGAATACTGCAGGAATAGATATCAACATTAATGATTTTGAGAGAATCAGACAAAAAGTACCCGTTATTTGTGACCTTAAACCAAGTGGTAAATATGTGACTGTGGATCTTCATAAGGCAGGTGGGATTCCACAAGTAATGAAAATACTTTTGAATGCAGGATTAATTCATGGCGATTGCAAAAACATTGAAGGCAAAAAAATCTCAGAATACTTACAGAATATTCCAGATAAGCCTCCAACAAATCAAAATGTCATAAGAGACTTAAATGACCCTCTTTATAAAAAAGGACATCTAGCGATATTAAAAGGTAACTTAGCGAGCGAAGGTTCTGTAGCCAAAATTAGCGGAGTAAAAAACCCTGTATTAAAAGGTCCCGCAAAGATTTTTGAAAGTGAAGAGGATTGTTTAAAATCGATATTAAATAACGACATCATAGCTGGTGATGTTGTTGTTATTAGAAACGAAGGGCCTGTAGGAGGCCCAGGCATGAGAGAAATGTTAGCTCCAACATCTGCGATTGTCGGTCAAGGGCTAGGAGAGAAGGTGGCTTTAATTACCGATGGCAGATTTAGCGGGGGTACCTATGGTCTTGTGGTGGGTCACATAGCTCCAGAGGCTGCTGTAGGAGGAAATATTGCTCTAATAAAACAAGGTGATTTAATTACAGTAGATGCTGTAAAACAACTAATTGAAGTTGATTTATCTGACGAAGAATTAGAAAAAAGAAAAAAAGATTGGGTAAAACCTATTCAAAAATACAAAAGAGGAATTCTTTCAAAATATTCGAAAATCGTAAGCACATCAAGTTTAGGGGCTGTTACTGATTTATAAATCAGCTCAAATTTTATTTTCTTAATCAATAAAACTTTTTATCCTATTTGCTAAATTTTCCAATCTAGCACTGTATTTTGGTGAGTTGCATTTTTTCCCATTATTGCTATCCATCCATAATGTTTTAACTCCACACCATAATATTGGTTCATCTGCGAAGTTAAGCTTAGAGATTACTAAAACCAACTCTTTATTTGATTTAAAAAGTTCTAATTCAAGATCATAAATTTCTAATCTTTTACCTTCTTTATCTCGACATAAGATATTAACTGTTAAATCAATATCTTCATCTTCGAATTCGTATTCACCATTTATTTTTACTACAGAATGAACAAAAGGTTTATTTGTTAAATCTGCTGACTTAGCGATTAAGCTCTCTATATTTTTAGGTGGATTTTCAAATAACACTTATTGATTTAATTAAAACTTTTATTGAACCCTGTTTAAACTCATTATTAAGTAATCCATCATCACCGAACTTAGAGTGTAGTAGTTGCAATCTTTTAATTTTAGCTGGCTTGAATTTAAATGGAAAACGTACTTTATTAGCCCTTACTGAAGGTTTCAACTCACTAAAAGGAATTTGAACATTTGTTGTCCCGAATTTTTTTGTTGGGAACGATTTAATCCATCTAAGTCCACCTGGAATAAATTCGGTTAGTCCTAGTAGATCATCTTCACAAGCGACAGCAAATTTAAAAGTTCTTCCTTGTCCATCAATATTTAATTCAAAGGATGAATACTCAGATACATTTAAAGAAGGTTTATATATAGACGATCTACAACTAACAAATCCTCCTGCTTTCTCGACAATATTGCCCTTTAATATCAAACCCGAATTTGAAATCTCACAAAAAGCTGAACTTGATCCGCCCATAACAGTATCATTTAATGTTTCCCAACCATCGAACTCCTTTTTCTGGAATAAAAAATTTTTTTTACTCATTGAATGATTAAAATTATTATTAGACTTTAACTAAATTTCCAATTCTTTTGCTGATTCTTGATCACAAAATATTGAAATTTGATTGTTAGATTTTATTAGTTTTGATGGTGTTCTATCGAGAGGCTCTTTTTCGTCTAATAACCTTTTAAGAGCAATTCTTTTATTGGATCCACTTACCAAAAATAATATTTTTGATGAGGCTGAAAGGACCTTAGGAGTTAATGAAATTCTTTTTAACCCTTTACCTTCATTAAAAATAACAAAATCATCTACATTATTATTTTTTTGATAAGGAAAGAGCGAAGCTGTATGACCATCGTCTCCAAGACCTAATAATGTTAGGTCAAAAGTTGGAAGGTTTGATCCGCATTTTTCAAATAATTTAGAAATAAATTTATTTTTTGTAGCTTCATCATCAGCATTTAAATCATTGAAAATTTCATAAAAAAAAGCCTTAGATCCAAAATTAGTTAACAATGAATTCTTCAACATTAACGAGTTACTCAATTCTGAATTTGGATCAACACATCTTTCATCCCCTAAAAAGACATCAACCATATCCCATTTAAGATCACTTTTTGATAAAAGCTTATAGACAGATTTAGGAGTTGAACCTCCACTTACACAAAATTTAAACCTGTCTTTCTTTTTTAAAGTATGAGTAATGTGACTTTCAATAAACTTAAAAACAGCTGTTGATAGTTCTAACTTGTCTTTGAAAATGTTTAGTTTATATCCATTTTTAACCTTTTCAATCATTTCATCCATTCAGTATGAAAACTACCTTCCTTATCAATTCTTTCATATGTATGAGAGCCAAAACAGTCTCTCATTGCCTGAACAAGATTCTGAGGAAGTCTATTAGTTCTATAACTATTCAAATAATCTAAAGTACTGGATAGGCATGGTACTGGTATTCCTGCTTTTGTGGATAAAGAAACTACCTTAGCTAAATTATCTAATCTTGTCGCAATTTCATTATTGAACCAATCATCAAAAATTAAATTTTTTAAATTAGGATCTTTGTTATAAGCATCTTGAATTTTACTTAATAATTTTGATCTAATTATGCAACCACCTTTCCATATTTGAGCAATTGACGGCATATTCAAACCATAGTTATACACTAAAGATGCTTCTCTTAAAATATCCATTCCTTGGGCATAGCTGGAAATTGTGGCAAGGACTACAGCATCAAATAAAGGTTTCATTCCATCTGATATATTTCCTAAATCAAAATCCTCTATCTCTTTAGATGGAATAGTTTTTTCAATCTCGCTACGCTGATCTTTTAAAGAACTCATTACTCTTGCATTTAAAGATGCATAGATAGTTGGGACTGATACACCCAGTTCTAACGCACTTACAACAGTCCATAACCCTGTACCTTTCTGACCAGCTTTATCTAATATTTTTTCGACAACATCATCTCCAGTTATCTCATCTTTTGTATTTAGACAAATCTCTGTTATCTCAACAAGATAAGAAGCTAATTCATCAGTATTATTCCAAATACCAAATACCTCAGACATCTGCTGTCCATTCATACCTTTAACTCTCTTCATAAGGTCATAAGCTTCTGCGAGTATCTGTTCAATTCCATATTCAATTCCGTTATGAACAGTTTTTACAAAATGGCCTGAGCCTCCTGGTCCAACATATGCAACACATGGTCCGTCTTCTACTTTGGCAGCCATTTTTGTTAATAAGCTTTCTATTGCATCATATGAAGCTTTAGTTCCACCAGGCATCATACTTGGCCCTTCAAGAGCTCCTTTTGCACCACCTGAGACTCCCATTCCAATGTATCCAAAACTTTTACTTTCAAGAGTATTTACTCTTCTTTCTGTATCTTTAAATTGAGAATTACCTCCATCTATTAATAAATCTCCTTCTTCGAGATATCCAGAAATATTATCTATAACAGCATCTGTTGCAGGTCCAGCTTTTACCATCATTAGAATTCTTCTAGGTCTCTCTAGCTTATGAACAAATTCTTGAAGAGTTTCAGCTCCTTCTATATTTTTCCCAAGGCCACGACCTTGTAAAAATTCTTCAGTTTTTGAATAAGTCCTATTAAAAACTACACTAGAAAATCCATTTCTCTCTGCGTTAAGAACTAAATTTTCGCCCATAACACCAAGACCTATCAAACCAAAATGTGCCTTGGACATAAAAAATAAAAAACTCAATAAATATAGTGTGCCTGCAACTCAACAAAATTGCTCAAAAAAAATACTTATGTCAGCGAAAAATGATCGAAAAGATTTAAATAACAGTTTCGTTTGCAATAGTTGCATTTTTAACTACTACAACAATTCCATTTCTTATATAAAAGCCTAATTCAGGTTTATCTGCTTCTTCTACTCGATCTTTATTAATGATCACCACATTATCTCCAATCCTTGTATTCTTATCAAGAATTGCTCTTTTCACAGTAGTCCCTTCACCCACTCCAAGAGGCGTTCCGCCTCCTTTTCTTAATTCAATCCTCTCTTCAGGCGATTCAAAGAAGTCGGCACCCATAACAAGAGTATCCTCAAGAACAGAGTCACTTTCAATCCTGCTTCTTACACCTAAAACACAATGTAAAATACTGCATGACTTCAAGATTGTACCTTCACAAACTATTGAATCAGTAATTTGCGCATCAACAAGTTTAGAAGGGGGAAGAAATCTAGGTCTTGTATAAATTGGAAATTTTTCATCATAAAAACTAAATGGAGGTTTTGGTTGCTCAGTCAATGCAAGGTTGGACTCAAAAAATGCCCCGATGGTACCAATATCTTCCCAATAATCATCGAATACATAACTTTTAAGAGTATCACCCCTATTAAGGGCTTCAGGAATTATGTCCTTACCAAAATCCGTATAAGTAGGAAAATTATTTAGAAGATCGAATAAAGTATTTCTGCTAAAAACATAAATACCCATAGAGGCTAAATAAGGTTTTTCGGCAGCTGACTCCTTACTTAATCCAAACTTTGAAGTATCTACTGCCATTGCCTTCAACTTCTCTCCAGTAGGCTTTTCACTGAATTCTTTTATATTTCCTATATCGTCTGTTCTCATGAGACCAAAGCCTTCTGCTTGGGCTTTATCAACAGGCAAAGCTGCTACAGTTAAATCAGCATCATTATCTCTATGATGTTGAACAAATAAGCTGTAGTCCATTCTGTACAGTTGATCGCCTGACAATATTAAATATTCATCAACATCCCATTCTTGAAATAACCATTGGTATTTTCTGACGGCATCAGCAGTCCCTTCGAACCATTTTGGACTATCAGGAGTCTGTTGCGCGGCTAAAACCTCCACAAATCCCTGTCCAAAAGGTCCATTTAAATTATATGTTCTTCCTATATGTCTATTTAGAGATGCACTATTGAACTGAGTCAATACATACATTTTCTCTATGCCTGAATTAATACAATTACTTATTGGGATATCTATTAAACGATACTTACCTGCCAATGGAACAGCAGGTTTCGCCCTCATTTTTGTTAAAGGGTAAAGTCTAGAACCTTTTCCTCCTCCGAGGATGATGGCCAACACACGCTTCATTCAATCTAATGGAGGTAGAGATACAACTATTTAAAGTAACTGATTATGGGCAATTTTAAAAATAGGAATGGTCAGTTTACGAAGGTATTTCGATAAATTACTTGAAAAACTTAATATAAACGAAGAAAATTTAGCTATTTCTATCCTCATCCACCAAAGAAAACAACTTTTCTACGATTTTTAAAGAAGCTTGCCTCTCTTCTCTTGATTGAGGACTTCTCAACTTAGTGACAGGCGTGTGAAGTATTTTATTAACAATTCCTTTAGTCAAAGCTTCCACAACTTTTCTTTCTCTTGCAGAAAAATCTGGTCCCATCCTACTAAGAGCTTTTTGTAATTCCTCTTTTCTAATTAACTCCAAATCTGATCTAAGTTTATTAATTACTGGAACTGCTTCTAAGCTTGCCCACCACTCAAGAAAAATGATTCTTTCTTCTTCTACTAAACATTCTGCTTCCTTTGCGATTTTCTGTCTAAATTCCTGATTTCTTGAAACGACCTCCTGTAGGTCATCCACATCAAATGATTTTACAAATTTATGTTGTTTAACATCATTAGATATATTTCTCGGTACACCAATATCAATAAATTTAAGTTTATTATTTAAATTTAATTTTTCAATTCTAGCAAGATCAATTATTGGTTCTTCTGACGCTGTACTTGTGAAAACAAGAGAAGATATTGATATATTTTCATCTAATTCGTTTAACCCTTTGCAAACAATTTCCGTATCAGGGAAGTCTACCGCAAGATTTAATGCTCTATCAATATTTCTGTTGACAAGAATAAGTTTATGGCATCCTTTTGATTTTAAATGAGTTATTAAAAGCCTACTCATTCTTCCAGCCCCCACTACAAGAACCTTCTCTGATTCCAAACTCACAAGTGTATCAACACCTTTTTCTTGTCCAATTTTTAATTGTGCGAGTTCTACCGCTGCTGAACTGATTGATACAGCTCCAGTGCCTAAATTTGTTTCAGATCTAACTTTTTTACCTGTACTGACAGATTGGGTTAATAGTCTATTAAGAATAGGTCCAGTAGATTGATTCTCTTGCCCTAGTCTCATCATTTTTTTTACCTGAGAAAGTATTTGGCCTTCACCTAAAACGAGGCTATCTAGTCCTGCAGAAACTTTCATTAAATGCAAAACTGCATCTTCTTGTCTAAAACAAAAAAGGTGAGGATTTAAATCTTTAAAAATAATCCCAGAATATTCTGATATAAATTCTTTAATGGATGAAATGCCAGTATTTTTATCTTTTACTAACGCATATATTTCCAGCCTATTACAAGTACTTAAAATTGACACCTCTAACACATCAGAGAAAGCTTTTAATGCTTCCAATGATTCTTTTATAGATTGATCAGGAATACTTAACTTCTCACGCACTTCTACGGGTGCCGTGCGATGACTTAGTCCGACGACAACAATATGCATAAAACCAAAAGTGAAATTTTAAAGGCTGATACTCTTAGCACCATCTTTTATATGGACTGTATTTGTGAATCTTGCAGTACTATCTAATGTACTAATTACTAGACTGCTTGTTCTGACACAATCCCTTTCAAATTTAACTCCGTCAAATAATAATCCATCAGTTATTCCACTTCCAGCGAAAACAACATTTTCTCCCGATGCCAATTCGTTAGCTTCATAGATTTTATCTATATCAGTTATGTCCATTTCATTAAGACGTTTTATATTTCCTTCTTTTGTGTAATCAGCCCATTCAGAAGTTTGAGCAATTGCTGGATCATAAACTAGTTGTCCTTGAAAGTGTCCACCTAAAGCTCTCATTGCAGCAGCAGAAATAACACCTTCAGGAGCTGCACCTATACCCATTAAGCAATGTGTGCCAGTGCCTGCAAAACCACATGCAATCGCAGCTTGAACATCACCATCAGAAATCGGCTGTACTTTTGCACCACATCCTCGGATCTCTTTGATTAAATCTTTATGCCTAGTTCTATCCATTACAACAACAGTAAGTTCATCAATAGAGAGATCCAAGCAATCACTAAGAATTTTCAAGTTTTCAGTAGCCGAATTTCTAATATCTACTTTCCCTTTAGCCGCAGGAGGAGCTGCTAATTTGTTCATATAGAAATCAGGCGCATTAAAAAGACCTCCGGTATCTGAAGCTGCCAAAACAGCCATAGAACCTCTTTGGTTATTTGCACAAAGATTAGTTCCTTCACAAGGATCTACAGCGAAGTCAACCCCTGGTCCATTTCCACTTCCTACTTCTTCACCTATATAGAGCATAGGTGCTTCATCTCTTTCACCTTCTCCAATAACAATTTTCCCTTTCATTTCAATTTTGCCCATTCGCAATCTCATTGCCTCGACAGCTGCAGCATCAGCTTCATCTTTTTGACCAAGTCCTGTTAGTTTTGCTGAAGCAATTGCTGCTTGCTCGACAACTTCGAGAATTTCTTGAATTAAAGTTTGATTCACAATTAAATTTTTGAGGATTTTCTAAAAGGTTTTGAGTATGATCTCATAAAAAGTGTAATTTTTTATAAGATTATTATGCTAATAAGCTTTTTAACTCTTTACAGCTGTTACTTTATCAGGCCGTGACTTGAAATTAGGAATAAACAACTAAATATAGTATCTTTATTAAATATTTTAAAAATTAAATGACTGAGTCAAATCAAACAAATTTAGCTGGTGTTAATAGACCAATTCAAATAATTCCTTCCGTTTTACCAGCAGATTGGGCAAATATGGGGGCTTGCGTGAAAGAGCTTGAGGAGGCTGGGGTAGATAGAATTCAATTTGATGTGATGGATGGGAATTTCGTGCCAAATCTTACTTTCGGTCCTGAAATGATTACTGCATGCAGGAAATATTGCAATGTCCCTTTTGAAACTCAATTAATGGTGAGCCAATACAATTGTGAAACCATGCTTGAATCTTATGTAAGCGCTACAAAAGGGGCTAATGGTGAACCAGGAGTAGTAATAGCTCATGCAGAAGCAAATATTCATTTGCATAGAGTTCTTGGAAGAATAAGAGACCTAGGAGGATCTCCTTCTGTTGCATTAAACCCTCATACTCCATTTGAAATGATAAAAAACATTATGGATATGGTCGATCATGTTTTAGTTATGACAGTTAATCCAGGTTTTGGTGGACAAGCATACATACCAACAATGCTTAATAAAATCAGAGAAATTAGAAACTTTGTTATCGAAAAAAACTTAAATGTAGACATTGAAGTTGATGGAGGCATCAAAGCAAATTGGACTATTTCACAATGTGCTGGTGCCGGTGCTAATTGTTTTATTGCAGGAAGTGGAATGTTTGCTTACCCAACTTTAAAAGAGGGATGTGATGACCTGAGAAAAGTTGCAGAAGAAGCACAAAAAGGGAATATTCTTTCAGAGCCTTAATAAATTTTATGCCTGAGTTATGGGTGATTTTCTTATCACCCAAATATCCAGCCATAACTATGTAAACCTATTCCTAGGAAATTAACCCCTAAATAACATACTAAAACCACTAAGAACCCAGAAGTAGCTAATAATGCTGGTCTTCGGCCTTGCCAACCTTTACTTATTCTCATATGAAGATAAGCTGCATAAAACATCCACGAAATAAATGCCCATGTTTCTTTTGGGTCCCAACTCCACCATGTACCCCATGCCTCATTAGCCCAAACTGCACCTGAAATCAACCCGAGAGTTAAAAGAACAAAACCTATTAATATAGAACGATAACTTAATGTATCTAATTCTTCTGAATGAGAAAATTCAATATGATTAACCAAGTCATTTAAAGCATAGTTATTAGAAATTTTGAATCCTCCTACTCCTGCAGAGCTGCTTCTTATTTGAAGCGGTTTATTTTTATTAACGAATAAAACAGAAGCTGAAAGTAAAGAACCTATTATTAATGCCGCATAACTAAGCATTACAACACTAACATGCATTACTAACCAACTAGATCTTAAAGCAGGCACCAAGTTTGATGACAATTTCAAATCTTCAGGCAAAACAAAACAGGCAAAAGCTACAGTCAGTAACTCAATAGGTATAGCAATTGATGGAATTATTGGAGATTGATATTCCCTTTCAATCAATAGTTGTCCCATTGTGATACCCCAAGTAAGGAAATAAAGAGATTCATACAAATTGCTAATTGGGAAATGTCCAGAAATTGACCACCTAAAAAGTAATTGCAATGTTATTAAAAAATTTACAAGAATAGTAAGTGCTCTTACAGTTAAATAAGATTTTTTTTGAAAAACTGCGACTAAAGATATCGGTAAATTAACTAATAAAATATAGAAAACAAAAAGCCCTAAAACTGAAACCGGGTCAAATATTAAATTTTTAAAAAGATTATCTAGTATCATTTCTAGAAATTTATCCTGTTTTAATATTCAATAACAACCAAATAATAATTTAAATCATTCTTATATGAGTAAATTTTTAATAATAAAGTTTTAATTTATTTTGCAAAAGAATTTCAAAGTTTGAAATTATCGCCTAGATAATACTTCTTGACTATTGGATTATCAGCTAATTCACTTGATGATCCGTAAGCTAAAATTTTTCCTTCACTTAATACATATGATTTATTAGTAATTAAAAGGGTTTCCCTTACATTATGGTCTGTAATTAGAATACCTACTCCGTCGCTACTTAATTTAAGAATTAGTTTCTTTAAATCATTAACAGCTAAAGGATCTATCCCAGCAAATGGTTCGTCTAGTAATAAGAATTTAGGCCCTTTTCTACCCACAGTTAGAGCTCTCGCTATCTCACACCTCCTTCTCTCTCCTCCTGAAAGTTGATAACCATAATTATCTAAAAAATTATTCAAATTAAATTCATTAATTAATTGTTCTCTTCTACTTCTAATTGCCGCTCGACTATAAGATGAATTCTGCAAAGCTAAATCTATATTTTCTTTAACAGTGAGGTCTCTAAATATGCTGGCCTCCTGAGTTAAATAACCCAACCCTAATCTTGATCTAGTTGGGAGTGGAAAATTAGTAATATTTTTGTCATTCATTATAACTTCACCTTTATCAGGTTTTATATTCCCAACTGCAAGATTAAAAGTTGTGGTTTTTCCTGCACCATTAGGTCCCATCAAACCTACAACTTCTCCTGGATTTACAGTTATGGAGACATTATTTACAATTAATCTTCCCTTTATTGAAAGGGATACATTTTGAATTTTTAAATTCATCTTCTTTGAAATCGATTAGTTATCTTATTTTCTTGAAAAGAAAATGAAATGGATAATAATAATCTAATAAATGAGAAAGATGTATTCATATTCATCAAAGAGGTTTCAAAAAAGGCTTATCGTTCTCATTTAATATCTCCTTATATTGTAATTTTCTCAATAAATCTTCCAAACATTGGCAAAAGGAATCGAGATCAATTCCTAAATTAGTTTTGGTTCTAGTTTTTATTCTACCCAAACCCTCTCCAAGCAAAATTGTAGCTCCATTTAAATTACCCTTACTTAAATGAAACTGCGATACGGATACTTGTAAAATGCCTTGGATGACTTGTCTTTCATCGCCATCAAGAGAATTCCAAATTTCTTCAAAAGCATCATGAGCCTCATACCAATCCTGATTATTAAAAAGATTTAAAGCAATAAAAAGTGAATCTTCAAAACTTTTTGTACTCTCTTCATTCATGAAATTAGTTATTAAAATTTTCTCTTCTTATTTATTTTTCTCATTCTTATTGAATCAGGAGTTACTTCTAGCATTTCATCAGGACCAATATATTCAAGTGCTCTTTCAAGGGTGATATCTACAGGTGACTGCAAAGTATCTAGTTCTTCTGCTCCTGCAGACCTCATATTAGTCAACTGTTTAGTTTTACATATATTCAATTCAAGATCTTGAGGTCTGTTATTCTCTCCAATTATCATGCCCTTATAAACTTTAACTCCAGGTTTAATAAAATAAACTCCTCTATCTTCAGCATTCTTTAAAGCATAGAATGTGGCTACACCTTCCTCAAAAGCTATAAGAACGCCATTCCTTCTAGTTTCAAAGTCTCCTGTTTTAGGTTTATATTCATAAAACGAATGACTCATGATACCTTCACCTCTGGTTATCCTTACAAATTCCCCACGAAATCCGATTAATCCTCTTGATGGCACAAGAAATTCTAATTGAGTTCTACCATCTGAACTTGTCTGCATGTTTTTCATCTCTGCCTTTCTACATCCGAGTTTCTCGATACATGAACCAACAGACACTTCAGGAACATCTAAAACTAAAGTCTCTATAGGTTCACATTCAACATTATCAATTTCTCTAAATATTACTTGAGGTTGTGAGATTTGAAATTCAAACCCTTCTCTTCTCATAGTTTCAATCAAAATCCCTAAATGTAATTCTCCTCTTCCTGAAACTGAAAACCTATCGGGAGAATCTGTTTCTTCTACTCTTAGGGCAACATTTGTTAGAAGTTCCCTCTCCAATCTATTTTTTAATTGTCTACTAGTCACAAATTTACCTTCCTTACCTGCAAATGGTGAATCATTGACTACAAAGGTCATATTTAAGGTGGGTTCATCAACTTTGATTAATGGAAGAGGATGAGGAGAATCGGGACATGCTATTGTTTCACCAATATTGACGTCATCGAAACCAGAAACAGCAACAATATCACCTGCATATGCTTCATTTATATCAATTCTTTGTAATCCCTCAAATCCCAGTAGTTTACTAACCTTACCTTTAATAGTTTTTCCATTTTCTTTAATTAAACTAGCTTGTTGGCCATTTTTTATAGTCCCATTATGAATCTTTCCAATTACAATTCTTCCTAAGAAATCAGAATAATCCAAAGTAGTTATTTGTAGCTGCAGAGGCTTATTTGAGTCACCAATTGGAGGAGGCACATGTCTGATAATAGCTTCAAAAAGAGGCATCATATTATCACTATTAGATTCCATCTCTTCTTTTGCGAAACCAGATAGGCCGCTCCCAAAAAGGTAAGGAAAATCACATTGATCGTCATCAGCCCCTAATTCTAAAAACAAATCAAGGACCTTATCAATTGCTATTTCTGGTACTACTCTTGGTCTATCAATTTTATTCACAAAGACTATAGGCCTTAGTCCTTTTTCTAATGCTTTTTTTAAAACAAATCTTGTTTGTGGCATCGGCCCCTCATTCGCATCAACAATAAGCAGACAACCATCAACCATTCCCAAGACCCTCTCGACCTCTCCTCCAAAGTCAGCATGACCAGGTGTATCTATAATGTTAATTCTGGTGTCTTTGTAGTTAACTGCGGTATTTTTTGAGAGTATTGTTATTCCCCTTTCTCTTTCAAGATCATTTGAATCCATCACACATGTAGGTATGACTTCATTGTCTCTAAATATTCCTGATTGAGATAACAATGCATCTACGAGAGTTGTCTTCCCATGATCTACGTGAGCAATAATTGCAACATTTCTAATTTCTTTTATCGAAGATGACATTTATAAAAATTGATATAAGTAGTAGATTATCTTTATTAAGGCTAACTCAAAGTATGCTTATTATGAAAATTTTCTCTTTAAGACTTTGAAAAACATAATTTAATTGAATAATTTTATTAATCGATTAGATTTCTAATTTTCTATTAGAGGTTTCAAAAACTTTTAATGCTTCAATTGAGCCCTCAAATCTCCAATGCCAAGGTTCATAATCTATGTATTTATTATCTTTGTTGAACGATAACTTAAAGTGAAACTTAGCTGCATTATTTTTTAGCCATCTAAAGGCGTCGGTATTTTCGAAGTCTGTTTCAAAGTCTGTTTCTCTTTGAGTAGCATCACCAATATCGATTGCAAAACCTGTACTATGTTCAGAATATCCTGGAGGAGCAGAAACCCTAGCTCTTTCTGCCGCTTCTTGATTTCTAATAGATTTTAAAGAATAAAAGATATCGTTTTGCAAATTTATTGATCTATAACCACTCAAGAAGACCAAATATATCCCATCTTTTTTAGCTTCTTCTCTCATCTTCAATAATGAATCGCGCATATCAATATGAACTTCAATATTGGGCTCAATTAAAACTAGTTTCTCCTTAGAAATTTCATTATATGGTAGATGGCCTAAAATTCTACCTTCGTGATTTCTTTGAACCTGGATTTTAAGATTATTTAGAAGTCCTAATTCACTATTCCAAATCAATCGCAATGTAGCGATAGAAATAATAAAGATAATAAATGGAGAAAATATTAATAATTTTTTTAATAATATTGAATTAGGGTTATTTAGGTAAATTCTTTTGGCAAGTGGTATATCAACTTGATGGATATCTTTGTTTAGTTCCAATATTTAGAGGTGAATTTGGAAAAGATATTTCGATATTAACTATTATTTTAAGAAATGCACTTTTATAAGCAAAAAAGATGTAGGGTTTTTAAATATATTATTATTTTTTCGTATGTTGAGGGTAGCTGTTATTGGTGGAGGTCCAAGTGGTTCATGTGCGGCAGAAATACTTGCTAAAGCTGGTATAAAAACTTGGCTCTTCGAGAGAAAATTAGACAATGCAAAACCGTGTGGAGGAGCTATTCCTCTTTGTATGGTGGAGGAATTTGATTTGCCTGAGTCAATTATCGATAGAAAAGTAAGGCATATGAGAATGATATCTCCATCAAATAGAGAGGTAGATATTAGCTTAGATAAAGTTTACGGAAAAAGCGATAATGAGTTTATTGGGATGTGCAGAAGAGAAGTTATGGATGCTTTTATGCGTAATAGAGCATCAGATCTTGGTGCCACGCTAGTAAATGGTTTAGTTACCTCTATCGATACTGGAGATAATAATAATGGGCCATATAAATTATCATATTCAGACTTCTCGAATGGAGACAAAAAAGGAGAGCTCAAAGAACTTACTGTTGACCTGTTAATAGGAGCTGATGGAGCTAACAGTAGAGTTGCCAAAGCGATGGATGCAGGAGACTACAAAGTTGCTATTGCATTTCAAGAAAGGATTAAGTTACCTAAAGAAGAAATGAGTTACTACGAAGATCTAGCCGAAATGTACGTTGGTACTGATGTTTCTCCTGATTTTTATGGATGGGTATTCCCAAAATATGATCATGTTGCTGTTGGCACTGGAACCATGCAGAAGAATCAGTCATTAATTAAGGGACTTCAAGAGGGAGTAAGAAATAGAGCAAAGAAAAGACTTGTTAACGGAGAGGTAATAAAGGTAGAAGCACATCCTATCCCTGAACACCCAAGACCAAGAAGGGTTGTTGGAAGAATGGCATTAGTTGGTGATGCAGCAGGATATGTCACAAAAAGTTCTGGGGAGGGTATATATTTTGCTGCAAAAAGCGGGAGAATGTGTGCTGAAGAAATTGTTGAAGCATCAAATAACGGTCAAGTAATTCCATCAGAAAAAGATTTAAAAAACTATTTAAAAAAATGGGACAAGAAATATGGTACTACCTATAAAGTTCTAGAAATCCTTCAAAATATTTTTTATAGAAATGATTCTGCAAGAGAAGCTTTTGTTGAGATGTGTGATGACATGGATGTACAAAGACTTACTTTTGATAGTTACTTATACAAAAGAGTTGTTTCCATGAAACCATTACAACAGCTAAAAATAACAATGCTTACACTTGGTTCAATTTTAAGAGGAAAAGCACTAGCACCTCAAAAATATAAACCTGTTGACAGTGCTGTTAGGGAAGATAAAGATGTAAAAAAAATGCTAGAAAATTATTCGATAAAAGGAGGAATTAAAGTTAAGAGCTCAAAATTGTAAAGTCAGCGATTTTTAGAGAATAATTTCTAATAAAGCCCAATAAATTGAGTCTATTATTTCTGATTTCTATATCTTCTGTCATTACTAGGACACCCTTTTCATTATCAAATAAATCCTCAATAGTATTTACATTAATCTCGAACAAATTCAGAAGTTTTAAATAATTGCAATAACCTGAAGAGAGATTTTTTTCTAATTCTCTAATAAATTCAAAAACTCGAAGTTCACAATCTTTTTCAAAAAGTGTTGAGTTCACATATCCCTCTGTGGAGAAAACATCTTTTGAAAGAGTGCTGTTATTAGCTAATTTACTCACCCTAGTAATTACCTTTTGGATTTCAACAAAAGTTGACCTTTTTTTAAAATCGATAATAGATTTAATCCTATTTTTAAGATCAACAATATTCAATAGTCTTTTTTGAGATAATTCATCAGAGGAGCAAACGGACTTGATTAGTTCTTTACTAAGTGATATTTCTTCAAGATGACTAACTATTCTTTGAACTAAAAATTCATTTAAATCATTAAACACCGTTTCTTTTGAAAAGTTAAAATTCGGAAATGCGATTTTCCAAAAATCAATAAGTTCTTTAAATAATTTATCTAAAGGTAAATCAAGTTCATAATCCCAAATTATTTTAATCACTCCATTCAAATTTCTTCTTAAAGCATAAGGATCAGATGATCCACTGGGACGTTTACCAGAAATAAATATACTTATTAAAGTTTCGACCTTATCTCCTATAGAAACTATTGCACCATATTTTGTGGAGGGCAAAGCATCTTTATAAAAAGAAGGTAAATAATGTTCAGCGACAGCCAAGCAAACATCCTCACTAAAACCCTCATATTTAAGATATTTACCACCCATTATTCCTTGCAGCTCAGGGAATTCGAAAACAATTTCGCTACATAAGTCGTTTTTACAGTATTTAGCAGCTTCTATTATTTTTTTTTCTTCTAAAGACTTATCATTTAAAAATTTAAGAATTTTTTTTGTAACTTCCTCTATCCTCTCTACCCTCTGAAAAATATTTCCAAGTCCTTTCAAATAGGAAACAGTTTTAAGCTTTTCATTTCTTTTGATTGAGGCAACTTTTTTGTCACTTTCTACGAAAAACTTTGCATCAGAAAACCTTGCCCTCAAAACTTTTTCATTACCTTTGGCAATATTATTATTTGATTCTTCAAGACCATTTGAAATAAGGCAGAAAGTTGTACAAATATTTTTTTCAGAGCTTAAATCTAGTTTAGAAAAACTTTTGTTTTTCAATAAAAGAGGAACGTATCGCTGATGACTTTTCATGACTGTTGAGAGAACTTCAACCGGAAGATCAAGAAATTCATTACTAAATTTGCCAATAATTAAGTCTGGCCATTCAACTAAATCAGTTAGTTCATTTAGTAATCCTCCTGAAAGGTCAGGTTTCAGATTTAAAGATTTAGACGCTTGATTTATTAAACTTTCAATTTTTTCTTTTCTTTCTTCTCGAATAGCTATTACTCTATTTCGTTTTAATAATTCAAAAAATTCATCAGGATTATGAACTTCTAAAACTTCATTGATTAGCCTATGACCTCTTGTTTTATTACTTATTTTGATCTTTGGATCACATTCATCAAATTCAAAATCAAGAATTTCATCGTTATAAATAGAAGCAATCCACCTAATAGGTCTTGAGAATTTCATATCCCCAGACCCCCATTTCATAAATCTAGGGCCTTGAAGACTCTTTACTAATTTTGGGATAATCGAAGACAAAGAAATTTTTGTTGAAAGTCCTTTCTCAATTTTCCTTCCAAATACAAAATCACCCTTTTCTGTCTTTTTTATTTCTAGCTCACCTACATCTATATCTAAACTATTAGCAAATCCTAAAGCGGCATTAGTAGGACATCCATCTAAATAAGCTGAATTTGCTTTAGGCCCTTTTCTTTCTATTATCTTATCTTCTGCATAATCAACTAAACCTTCGAGAAGTAGAACTATCCTCCTTGGTGTGGAGGTAACAACTATATTTTCGAATTTGATTAACTTTTTATCCAATTCAAACTCTATTAGAGATTTAAATTGATCTAAAACAGAATGAGAAAATTTTGCTGGCAACTCTTCAGTTCCAATCTCAAGTAAATATTTAGACAAGAAAAAAATATGACTTCTAATAATATAATTTACTACCAGTTAAATAAGCTTTTCGCTAATGTATAAAAAGAGATATGTTTTGGTCCGTTGATCAAGGTTGAGAAAGTAAAAAAGAAAAAAGATCCCTCCAAAGAAGAAACGGTTTGTTTGGCAAATGGATTAGAAGTGTCTAAATTTGAAAATTTCAAGAAAAGCAGCCAATTTCTTAAGGAACCGCTTGCTACGGAATTAGCCAATGAAAGTGATCACTTTACCAATGATGCAGTTCAGTTATTAAAATTTCATGGTAGTTATCAACAAGATAACAGGGAAAATAGAAGGCCTGGCAAAAGTAAAGATTGGCAAATGATGCTTAGGTTAAGAAATCCCGGCGGCGAAGTCCCTGGGAAATTATTTTTAGCATTAGATGAATTATCTGACAAACTAGGTAATGGAACACTTAGGGCCACTACAAGACAAGCCTTTCAAATGCATGGAATTAGAAAGGAGAACCTAAAGGAAGTAATTCAAACAATAGTAAATTCAATGGGCTCCACATTAGCTGCTTGTGGAGACATTAATAGAAACGTTATGGCCCCTGCGGCTCCATTTGATTCGCCAGACTACAAAATTGCAAGAGCATTAGCAAAAAAAGTTGCAGATCTTCTCACCCCAATGGCTGGCCAAGGCACTTTTTTAGAGCTTTGGGCTGATGGAGATTTAGAGTACACTATTAAGCCTGACAAAGATATTGAAGTAATTAGGAAGCTACAATTCAAAGATAATGTTTTTAGCGGGATAAAAGATGAGCCTCTTTATGGTTCAACTTATTTACCTAGAAAATTCAAATGTGCTGTGACAGTTCCTGGGGACAATTCTGTTGATCTTCTTACCAATGACATAGGAATAGTTGCCTATACTTCTAAAGATGGAAACTTGGAAGGGTGCAACTTCTATGTTGGAGGTGGTATGGGTCGCACACATAATAATGAAGAGACCTTTGCCAGAATTGCAGATCCACTTGGGTATGTTGAAGAACCTTATATTTATGAATTAATACAAAGCATTGTCGCTATTCAAAGAGATTATGGCGATAGAAAATCAAGAAAAAATTCGAGAATGAAATATCTTCTTCATAGAAAAGGTATTAAATGGTTCAAAAAGATACTACTTGATAAGTATTTCAAGAAAGAAATTAAAAAAATTAGGAAAGAACCGGATAAAGTTCTTATTGATTACCTAGGTTGGCACAAACAAAATAAAACTTCCTATTTCGTAGGTTTGCCATTATTATCAGGGAGGTTATCTGGGGAGAAGAAGAATACAATCACAAGTATTGTTAAAAAATTTAATTTAGATTTAAGACTCACACCTAATCAAGATATTTTACTTTGTAATATCGCCAATGAAAACAAAGGTGCAATTCAAAAATCTCTATCAAAAATTGGATACGAAAATTTAGAAAACATCAATGAAATACAAAGACATGCTTTAGCTTGTCCTGCGTTACCACTTTGTGGTCTTGCGATGACTGAAGCTGAAAGAATATTACCTGATGTATTAAAAAGGATTGAAAATTTACTGTTAGATCTAAAAATACAAAAGACAATATTATTTAGAATGACAGGATGTCCGAATGGATGTACCAGGCCATATATGGCCGAATTAGCACTTGTTGGAAGTGGGCAAAACAAATACCAATTATGGTTGGGGGGAAGTAAAAATCTGCAAAGGCTGGCCAAACCATACTTGCAAAGAATGGAACTTAACGATTTAGAAAAAACTCTTCAACCATTATTTGATAATTGGAAGAGTAATTTGGATTTGGATTTCGGAGATTTTATAAATACTCAAGATGAAAATTATATATTGAATTTACTAAATAAAAATCAATAGAATTTAGATTTTTCCATAAAAGGCATTTGCTTTTTTATTTTTCCAAGCCCATAATTGATCACCATAACTAAAATGCCACCATTCATTAGGATGTTGAGCAAATCCGAATTTAATCATAATTTCCCTTAATAAAGTTCTTCTACTATTCCAAATAATTGCCTCATCATTCTTTATGTTTGCATAGAAATAGGGATTTGAGGTCTCATCCATTTGATCAACCATGCTTCCCATTTCAACAAGACTTCCTTTTTTATCTGATAAACAAACATCCAATGCACCCCCAGTTGAATGAGGGGGGGGATACCTAGTGTCATAAGAAGGATATGCCCAAAATTTTTCAATTTTTTTTAGAATGGATGGATAGGATTTTATATTTTCAAAAGAAATATCAATATTGGATTTTTCACACTCTAATAAAAATGCTCTTTTAAACATAAATTCTTGGACTTCTAGAGGTCGCCAACTGTCATAAATTAAAAGGTTAAAACTACTCTTTGATATCAAATAATCATTTACTTTTACTAATCTATTTACTACCTCCTCTCTTAATTTCCAGATAGAAGTTTTATCTTTGTAAGGTGCTCCTAAATGAGAATAAGGGTGGGGATCTAAAAAGTTGAAGTCGCTAGGGATTTCTATTAATTTATCTCCATTATCTTTAATTGGTATATTATTCCAAATTTTCAATGGAAATTTGCAATTGATTTATAGTGGCATATATTTCAAAAATTACTAATGATGGTTTTCAATTCAAGAAATCATGAATAAATTTATTATCAGAATTATCAATAAGTATATTCCTTAAAATAATATTTTCTTTTAAATCAGGATCATCACTAACAATCTTTATAGCCTCTTCACGAGCCTTATCAATAAGAAATTTATTGTTAGGTAAATTTTCGAGTACAAAATCAGGCAATCCGGATTGTCTATATCCTAAAATCTGGCCTGGACCTCTTAGTTCCAAGTCTTTTTCAGCAATATAAAAGCCATCATTAGATTTTTGCAAAACACAAAGTCGCTTGTTTTCTAATCCATTTTTATCGGGGGTTACCAGATAACAAAAAGATTTTGTAGATCCCCTACCAACTCTCCCCCTTAATTGATGTAGCTGGGACAATCCAAATCTGTCCGAATTATAAATAATCATAATTGTGGCATTAGGCACATCAATGCCAACCTCAATTACAGTGGTTGAAACCAATATATTAATTTCATTCTTTAAAAAAGAATTAATTACTTCATTCTTTTCTTGTGAACTTAATTTGCCATGAAGTAATCCAACTTTTTTGTTAAAAAAGACCTCTTCTGATAAATGTTTGAATATTTTCTTTGCAGAGCTTAAATTCATTTTTTCTGAATCTTCTATAAGTGGCAAAATCACATAAGCTTGCTTTCCCTTATTGATCTCATCTTCAACAATCTTGAACAAGTTAGTTAAATCATCTTCTGAAATTATTTTTGTTGTGATTGGAACTCTGCCAGGAGGGAGCTCTGTAATTTGACTCACATCTAAATCACCATAAATAGAAAGCGCGAGAGTTCTTGGAATTGGTGTTGCTGTCATCGACAACAAGTTAGTATTCTCTCCTTTATTAAGTAATCTATTTCTTTGAGTAACTCCAAATCTATGTTGTTCATCAATTACGACCATCCCTAATGCATTAAATATGACTTTATCCTCAAATAATGCATGAGTACCTACGAGGATATCAACTAATCCATTATTTAAATTAGAGAAAATTTCTTTTCTCTTTTTTTGAGGGGTATTCCCAGTAAGTAGTTCAACAGAAACAAAAAGGGGGTTCAAATATTTTAATAAATTTTTATAATGCTGTTCTGCCAATACCTCAGTTGGGACCATAAATGCACCTTGCAGATTTTTTTCAATAACAAGTAAAAGAGATGCTATTGCAATTATGGTTTTACCGCTTCCCACATCTCCCTGAAGCAATCTAGACATTGGTACGGGATTAGATAAATCTTTCTTAATTTCATTTAAAACATTTTCTTGAGATTTTGTTAATTCAAAAGGAAAAGAATTTAAAAATTCTTTTAATAAAGATTTCTTTTGAGGTAATGGTTGGTAAGTTACAGTTTTATTCGTCTTTCTTTTTCTAAGTAGGAACTTTATTTGAAGTAGGAGTAACTCATCAAATACCAAACGTTTTTTTGACTCAATAAGTGCCTGTGAAGTTGATGGAAAATGAATATTAATCAATGACTCTCCCTTTGATAATAAAGATAATGAATCAAGTTGCTTTTGATTTAAAATTTCTGGATATTGCTTTGCATAAATTAGTACCTTTTTCATAAGTTTTATAAAACTCATATTTGATAATGATTCACCTAATGAATACAAGGGTAATATTTTGCCTGAGAAATTAAAATTATCTTTGTTATCATTAAGAATTTCAATCTGCGGATCTACAAAAGTTTTGCCATACTCTGTCAATTTAACCTTACCGGAAATTGCTAATTTAGTCCCAGGAGTATACAAAGATTTTTGAGATGTGAAGAAGGAATAAGATCTAAATCTTCTTCCTAAAAAAAATTTTGTAACCTTTATTGCAGAAGTTTCATCAGAAACTACAATATTCATTATTGATAAATTACTATTTTTTTTACTCTTATGAATATAAAATCTTTTAACTTTTGCAATGCACGTGTATAAATTATCTGGTTTTAAATTTATTATCTTAACTCTATTAGTATAGTCTAGGTATGTTCTAGGAAAATAATTAATTAGATCTTTTATATGAAAAATTCCTAATTCATTAAGCTTATTTTTATAAACTTTTCCTACATTTTTTATTAATGAAATATCTGAATCATAAGACAAACTAGAATCAGCATTATTCAGGATAATCTTGTTAGGAATATTATTAGAATTTTCTATTTCTAAAGTTTTACCAAGTTTATAAAGTTTTTTTCTTGTATCTATTATTAACCTTTTTCTTTGATTTTCATCTAATTTATTATATTGATTATATTTTTTAGAAAATTCATAAAATATCCCCAAATATTCATCTGAGAGATTTAGATTATCTATTTTTTTCAATGATTCATACAAATAATCGTTAAAATATTTTTCTCTTCCAAGAGTATTAACAAATTTATTTTCAGTTTCAATGGTTAAAGACTTTTGAAGGGGTCTTATCCAATCTTTGATTAATTTATTATTATTACCACTAAAAGTCACATCTTAAAAATAGTTATTTTTTTCAATGTATCTTATTCAAGGTTTTTGCTTTTCGCCTCCAGTATGTCTCTTTTTTAATCAAACGCTGAAATTGATTTTTTAACTCATTTATTTTATTCCTTTTAATAGAGAGATTTAAATTTTTAAACTCCAACTCAACAGTAGATATATTTAAGAAAATAATACTTTGAAGATTATCGCTTTTTGATGAACGATTTAGATTGAATTCGAAATTAATAACAAAAGGATGTGGATGTTTAATCATCAAATTTTTACCTACTAAATATTCAAAAGAATCTTTAGATATCAACTTTTTTATTAGATTAGCCTTAAATAATTCTTGGTTAATTTTATATGAAAGATTCAAAAGTAAATTTTCCAATGACTTGTCCATTAAATTAAAAATTTTAAGACTCTGATATTTGGGTGAAATATCTTTTTGATTAATATTGTCTTTTTCTGGAAGTATTGGTTTTTCAACCTTTACTTCACCTATTAATTCAAGTAGCGATGAAATAAATTGTTTTTCAATTCCTAAATTTTCAATAATATTATTATCAGATAAATAATTATTATTATCTAAATCTAGTGATACGAATTTCTCACAATTATCCGATTGATAATATTCAGAGGTGTTAGAAATATCTTTACTAATCTGAAACTGAATTGGTTCCTCTAATTGAAAAACATCTTCATATTGAAATCTTGCTTTTTGGTCATCCTTTGTTTTTGTAGAACTATCAAAAATAGTAAAATTAATTTCCTTATTTGTATTTTTTTCAACTTCATTTATTTTTAATTGTTCTATTGTAAATAAGGGCAAATTCGAAAGTATTAGTTTACTTATTTTTTTTTCAAAGACACTACAGAATTTATTTTCACTTAGGAAATTATCATTAATTGTTGGATAACTATATATTTGGTTAAGCCCTTTTTCTACAGAAATGTAAAGTAGATCTCTTAAGAGATTAAGATAAAGTTCATATTCCCTATAGATATTTCTAGATAATATTCTTTTTTGTTTGTCTGCCCTATCTAATTGGGAATTAATTTCAACTATATCTATGTAATTATTGAAATTATTCAAATCATTAAAGTAACTAGTTTGATTGCATTGATGCAACTTCTTCAGCGAAGTCCATCTCATTTTTTTCGATCCCTTCACCCAATGTATATCTTGTAAAGCGTCTTACTTTAATATTTTCCCCTATTTTTGCAGCTGCTTGTTTGACAAGATCTTCAACTGTTAAAGAACTATCTTTAATGTATGGTTGTGAAAGCAAAACTAACTCATTAAGTCTTTTTGCTATTCTCCCTTCAACTATTTTTTCTTTAATTTGTTCTGGCTTTCCTGCCAAATCATCCCTACCCATCTCAATCTGCTTTTCTTTTTCCACAACATCTTGTGGTATTTCATCAATTGATACATATTCAACATTTGGGCAGGCTGCTATCTGCATTGAGACATCCTTCAACAGAGATTGGAATATATCACCTCTAGCAACGAAATCAGTTTCACAATTTAACTCTAGTAAAACTCCTACTCTTGATCCAGTATGAATATAACTACCAATTGATCCTTCAGCCGCTACTCTTCCCGATTTCTTTTCAGCGCTAGCTATACCTTTCTTTCTTAACCATTCCAAAGCCTTATCTACATTTCCATCAGTTTCCTTTAGTGCTTTTTTGCAGTCCATCATTCCTGCGCCAGTCTTGTCTCTAAGATCTTTTACAAGTTTTGCTGTTATGTTTCCCATTTGAGATAATAAAAAAAGTGAATAGTAAGTTTTAAATTAGAATTAAATTTTTTCTTTAGGCATTATTACTCTTTCTACCTTCATTTATTGCATCTGCAAGTCTTCCTAAAATAAGTTGCACAGATCTAACGGCATCATCGTTACAAGGAATTGGAACTTCACATAAATCCGGATCGCAGTTTGTATCCAACATTGATACTAATGAGATATCTAATTTTCTAGCTTCTAGCACAGCATTAGATTCTCTTCTCTGATCTACCAATACAACTACATCTGGTAATCTTCTCATACCCTTAAGTCCACCTAAGTATTTTTGTAATCTTTCAAGTTCTCTCCTTAATACTGCAGCTTCTTTTTTAGGCCTCATTGCTATCGAACCACTACTTTCCATTCTTTCCAGATCCTTTAATCTTTCAATCCTGGCTTTCATTGTTGTCCAATTGGTCAACATCCCTCCCAGCCATCTTTGGTTTACATATGCAGCTCCACATCGTGTAGCTTCCTGAGCTACGACATCTGATGCTTGTTTTTTTGTCCCGACGAACAGGAAACGTTTACCACTTTTTGCTGCATTTCTCGTCCATTTATACGCATTGTTCATACATAATGCTGTTTTTACAAGATCAATAATATGAACTCCATTTCTCGCGCAATATATATACTTAGACATCTTGGGATTCCAACGTCTAGTTTGATGCCCAAAATGAGCACCTGCTTCCATCATTTCTGATAGTGATACAACAGCCATAATTTAAAAAGGGTTTCGGGTTAGCCTCCATCTGACGGGGAATTAAGATTAATTAATCACCCGAAACTGTCAGATGTGTGGATTTAATTTAATTTCAACGATTCTAGCAAGTGATGTGTATTTCTAAAAGTTTTTTATCTTGATTTGGTTAACTGCTTAATGTAAATCATATTTAGGGGGATCCTAAGTATCTCAAGTGCAAGTCTATTTCTTCTTTTATTTACTAGGAATCTTAATAATGGAAGGATTCTATCGACACTGATTAGTCCTCCCAAGCAAAGAATTTGCCAAAGTAAATTATGAAGAGGAGTTAATTGGATCATAAATCTAACCCTTAAATTTGGATGTTTCTTATAAAACACTAAAGCCATTTTTGCTCTTTCTTTTTCTTGAGTTATTAATGATTCTATCTGTTCGCAATTAAATGGCGGATGCCAATGAAAACCGACTGCATTTGGACACTTAATTAATTTTGTCCCAATATTTTTTAATCTTTCTCCAAGTTCTAAATCCTCCCAACCGTAAAGGCTAAAAGAAGTATCGAATAATCCGACACTTAAAATCAATTCTTTTGATATCGCAACATTCCCAGTAGCGAAGTAAGCAAAAGAAGTGTCCATTATTTTATATTTTTCACTCTGAGGATTTAGAAAATTAGATGTATTGACTACCGAGCCATAAGTAAAACATTTTTTATTATTTTTTTCCCAGGAGGCAAGTAATTTTTCTACGTGGCAATTTATAAAATTCTCTAAAACAATGAGATCACTATCAATGAATATAATAATTTCATATTTTGATTTAATTACTCCCAGATTTCTTCCAAGAGCAGGTCCTCCATGTTCTTGCTGAAATAAAATTACGTGTGGGAGATTAGCTTTATTTTTATTTATCCATGAGCTTGTTCCATCAGTAGATCCATCATCAACTACTATTACTTCATAATTACTAATATTTGTATTTAATTTTTGATTCTCAAGCGCAACGAGACATTTCTCTAATATAGGTAATCTATTGTAAGTCGGTATAACAATACTTACATTCATGGTCACCCTTTAAATATGCATAATATATTGGACTTCAAAAGATAAAAATAAAAGATTTTGACTAATCTGCTGCTCCGCCATTATTTGCTGTACCTGTAACATTTCCACCATCAGGTCTCCCATCAGTTCTTAATTTCCTTTTTTTGAATTTTCTAGCATAAGCTCGATTACGTTCCTGCTTCTCTTTTTTTAGATTCCTTCTCTTAGACATAAATTTTTTGACTTTTAATTATATTAGCTCACTGTGAGCTCCATATATTTTACCATCTTCCATATTTAATATCCTATCAGCCATATCAGTAATTCTTGGATCATGAGTCACCATAAGTACAGAACAATTTTGCTCTTTAGCTAGTTTTCTTAAAAGAGTGACTATTTCTCTTCCTGTGACGCTATCTAAAGCAGAAGTAGGTTCATCAGCTAATAAAAGTTTTGGGTTAGCAGATAAAGCTCGAGCAATTGCTACTCTCTGTTTTTGCCCACCAGACAAGTCATTTGGCAACTTTTTATGATGCTCTTCTAATCCTACTGCCGACAACCAGTTCCTTGCTATTTCACGCCTTTGCAAATATGTTAAACCTTTTATTAAATCGGCACCCATCTGAACATTTTGTTCTGCAGTTAAACATCTCAAAAGATTATGACCTTGGAAAATCATTCCAATACTTCTTCTCAGAATCTGACGCGTTTTCCTTGATGCTCCATTTAACTGATTATTTAATACAGTTAAATCGCCGCTTTGACAGGTTCTCAAGGCACCAATTAAGGTTAAGAGAGTCGTTTTGCCGCATCCAGAAGGTCCTTTCAAAAGGACCAACTCTCCTTTATCAATATTTAAATTAACCTCATTAAGAACTTGTTTTTTATTCTCATTTTTTCCATAAAAGTGACTCAAATTATTTATTGAGACTGTTTTAAGGTTTTTAACATTATTTTTTAATTTTTTAGCTTTAACCATTTATCTTTAATTTTTAAAAAATTTCGGCAGGATCAGCATCAACTAATTTCCGCATCGCAACAGCGGCAGACCCCATACACATAACTAAAACCAATACGAAAATTAGAATAGTTTTATCTGCATCCATTATTATTGGGAGTTTAGTAGAACTTCTTATTACTGAATAAAGTATTTGACCAGAGAAATAAGCAGGTAAATAACCAAACAATGCTAACAAGAATCCCTCTCTTGCTACGACAAAGAAAAGGGACTTAAGTCTATACCCCATTGCTAATAAGGTGGCGTATTCTGGGAGGTGGTCTGTAACGTCGCTATAAAGAATTTGATAAACAACCACACACCCTACAACGAAACCCATCAGTGCTCCCAAACTAAATATAAAACCTATTGCAGTACTATTTTTCCAATAATTCTTCTCAAATTCTATAAATTGATTTTTTGTAAGAACCCTAACATCATTGGGGAGTGAGTTATTTAATATTCTTGAAATCACTTCAGGATCAGATCCTTTTTTTAGCTTTACCAAACCAATTTCTATACTTCCAGGAGGATTAGCAGGAAAAAGTCTTAAGAAGGTTTCTCTGCTAGTTATCAAATTACCATCTGCGCCAAAAGATGGTCCCAACTCCACAAGTCCTTCAACAATTACTCTTTTCCCAGCAACCTCAGTCTCAACTTTTTTTTCTGATAAAAACCACTCTTCAATTGGTCCAAATTCAGGCCTTGACAATTTATCAAAAAGAACTCTTGATGGATTTCTTAATTTATAAGCTTTCTTTGAGAATCCCTCATCTAAAAGAAGTGAATCGGAAGGATTAAAACCTAATGCAAGTATTGATCTAGTTTTAAGATTTTCGGGATTTCTCCAAAGCAAATAATTAAGATTGACGGGAGCAGTTTTCTCGACATCTTCTACTGCAAGAGTTTGAATCAACCTTCTTTTTGGGAATCCACTCATGCTTATAGAGCTTTTTGATCTAGGACTTATCAAAACAAGATCGGCATCTAAAAGTTTATGAATAGTTACGCTCGTATCAAATAAACCATCTCTGAAACCTAATTGCATAAACATCAAAATACCTGCAAAACTGATTCCAGCTATAGCAACTGCGAGTCTTAATGGTTGCCTTGTTAGTAACAACCAAGCCAATGGAATTTTTCTGAATTTTATAAAAGAAAAACTCATTAGGGAATAAATTTGGCAATCACTTTCATTCCGGCATAATTTTGAACGATATCTATAGAGTCTTGATCTAGTTTTACGAGTACCTCAATAATTCGCGAATCAGCATCCCCTGTTGGATCAGTCGATAGAACTTTTCTTTGTTTTACCTGGGGACTAATCCTAATTACCTTTCCTTTAAGAATTTTTTGGAAACCGCCATTCTCACTGCTCAATTCAACATTCTGAGATATAAAGACTCTATCAATATCAGATTCATATACCTCTATCAAAGCTTCCATTTTTTGACTAGAACCAATATCCAAGATCCCTTCATTTTTAGGCCTCTCACCAACTCTCGTATTTATTCCAAGGATAAAACCATCAATTGGACTTCTTAGTTTTGAATTAAATAGATCTATCTTGATATTTTTTTGATCTCCGATAAGGTTAATTTTCTGTTTTTGCAACTTCAATAATTCATCTTTCCTCTGCGAAAACTCTACAAAAGAATAAGCGTCTTTGCTCAAAGCCAGCTCATACCTTTGAATTTGATCTTTCTTTAGGGAAATTTCATCATTAATGGTACTAATTAGATTTTCATTTCTTTCAAGATCAGTAATTAACTTTTCTCCATTTTCAAAGATTGCCAGGATATCTCCTTTTTTTACAAAATCACCTTCATTAACTAAAATTTCAACAACTCGAGGGGAAGAGCCAAACTGACTTATAGGGGCTGCCAATTGCCTAATCTCTCCAGAAGGAGAAAGTTGACCTAATGCTGCGACAGCGGTAATAGGTGGTATGAAATCTAAAGTTATTTCCTCTTTCAATTTTGAACTTGATTTATTATTTCCAGAACATGAAATAATCCCAAGTGATAATGGTGTAAATAATAAATAAATTATTAAATTCTTAAATATTTTGAATTTCATTAAAAATCGAAGAGAACTTTTTTTATATAGTTATTGACCCATTTTTCATCAAAATATTTTAGAAGAACCATACTGGTCTTTTCATTTTTCATTTGTTGCACACAATAATTTTTTTGATAATGTATTCTCTCTTTGATAATTTCCTCATTCACTTCTGGTTTAGCTTTCTTACTTAATTTGATCAAAATAGAGAGGTATTGATCAACAACTATGCAAAAATTATTAATTTCAGATTTCCTTTTTAAGGCAGCAAAAAACACATTATTAGAGAAAATTCCACCCCATTTAGGAATCTCTCTTAAAGAGGTAAAAGAACTTTTATCAACTTCAGAAAGTAATTTTTCATATTTCAAACCTTGGTTTTGCGATGCCGGGGATAAATCAACAATGGCAGCAGAAACAATATCATTTATTTTTACCAAATCCATACCAAAAATTGGGATATCAAACCTTGGATCAGGAAAAAAAACGCAGTGTAATATCTTAAGGTTCTTTGAAAATTCTGCTACTTCAATATGTAACTTTCTAAATCCCTTTGCTTTATGAAATTCATTTTCAATATAGAGTTCTCTCCCTATTTCGTTGGATATTATATTAGTTAGATTTGGATCAATTTTTATACTCTTAAGGTCCTCAAGCATGGATCTATGCTCTCTAATATTTTGTAATAAGTCCAAAATAAGAGGGTCAGTTAATTTTGTTTTAGTTAAAGATTCAGACAACAAGGCTAAAAGGTACCAAAATGGAATTTAAAGAGAGAAACTAAATGAACGTAGGAGATGTTAGTTACTACACCCATTCAAGCAAAACTCGATGTGTGTTTGTGGATAATAAAGAATTGCCGCTTATTAGCATTGATATTTGGTGCAAAGCAGGTTCTTCCTTTGAGGAGGTTGATAAAAACGGAACTGCTCATTTTCTAGAACATATGATTTTTAAAGGATCTAACAAAATAATGCCAGGTGAGTTTGACCATAAAATTGAATCACTAGGCGGATTAAGTAATGCTTCGACAGGTTATGATGATGTACATTACCATGTCCTAGTTCCACAAAGTAACTTTAGAGAATCACTTGCTCTTTTGACAAATATTGTCGTTGCTCCAGATTTCAATCCCGATGAATTTATAAAAGAAAAAGGGGTAGTTATTGATGAAATAAAACAACAAAATGATCAGCCTGAAGAAAGATTATTTAATTATTTTTTGAAAAGGGTTTGGCTAAGTCCGAATTATGCCAATTCCATTCTTGGAACTGAACATAGTATTAAAAACTTGGAGATAAATGACCTTATAAAATTTCATAGCAAACATTACACTACCGAAAAAATTTGTATTGCAATTGCTGGGAACCTCTCTGAAGAAATTTATAAAATTTTTGAAAAAAGTGATCTATCTGGTATAAATAATTGTCCAAATTTAATAAATCCAAAAAATAACCCTATTTTAAAAATTAGGAATGTTAGGGAATCAGTTAAGTTTGATGATTTAGAGTTTTCAAGAGTATTAATGGCTTGGTTTATCCCAAACCTCAATGATCAAAGAAATATTATTGGATTAGAGATATTAGCATCAATACTCTCTGTAGGAAGAAACAGCAGATTAGTTAAAATTTTAAAAGAAGATACTAATCTTGTTGAATCGGTATATGTAGATGTAAATGCTGGTGAGTTAGGCGGATTACTTATACTGGAAGCAAGTTGTGAGTCCAAAGATATTGATTTAGTAGAAAAGAAAATTAATAAAACAATAGATGAGATTTCAAATTGTTACGCTTTGACTTTGGATGAAATAAAAAAAGCAATAAATATTGTGAAAAGTAACTATATCTTTAATTTAGAAACATCTACACAACTTTCTTCATTCTTTGGAAATGAACTTCTTTGGGGGAGAAAATCTTCAATCAACAATTTAGAAAGTCATTTAAATTATTGGAATGATTTGGACAATTTCAAAGAGATCACAGAATATATGCGTGGAGAGAAATTTACTTTAATTGCGTCCCCTGGTAAATGTTAAAAAGATATTTTTTAGATAATAAAAAAAGGAATTTTTCAACTGCTTCAGTTTGGATAAAAGGAGGCAGTAATTTGGATAGTGTTGGCCAAAAAGGTATAAACAAGATCCTCAGTTCATTACTTACTCGAGGTTGTGAGGGTTTTAATAATTTCACTCTATCAGAGTATATTGAGTCCTATGGAGCAGAATTAAATCAAGAAGTATTTGAAGATGGTATTTCGATAAGCATTAAATCCCTAAATGAACATTTCAGTAAGTTACTTCCTTTATTAGATTTGATAATTAATAAGCCAATTCTCTCTGAAACTGAATTTCAAAAAGTAAAAAAATCCTCCATTGATTTGATTAAAAGAGAAAAAGAGAATCCATTCAATATTTGTTTTGAAAAATGGAAAAAAATTGTTTATTCTAGTCATCCTTATGCTTTCAATACGATAGGTAATGTAATTGATGTCTCAAGAATTACTTATAAAGATGTTTTAGAAGAGTATAAAAATTTCAGAAAGAGAGAAATGTACATAATTTCAAACAATTCAGTAATTAATGGACAAAATTTGAAAACTAGCAATCAAGAAATATTTAATGAAAAATTAGTCTCAGGAAATTATGATTTGAATCCTTTAAATAGATTTGATTTTATTAACAATGATTCAAATCAAGCAATCATTATGATTGGGAACCAAACTTGTTCTCGTAGAAGTAGTGAATACTTACCACTTAAAGTTTTGGAGTCATACCTGTCTTATGGAATGAGCGCTGCTTTATTTAAACTTTTTAGAGAAAAAAATGGCATCACATATGATCTTGGTGTTTTTAATCCTATAAGAAGTGATAATGCGCCATTTTTAGTTTATTTATCAGTTTCCAATAAAAATGCTCTTTTTGCATTTGAACTTTTAACCTCGCTTTGGAAAAACTTACTTTCAAATCCATTGATTGATAGTGAAATATTTTTAGCAAAAGAAAAATTAAAAGGTTCATTTCTTTTGAGTAATCAATCTTTAGATGAAATTTTACATAGAAAGATACAGTTAATAAGTTATGGTATAAATCCTATTTCAGAAGAAGAATTAAACTCAAAAATAGATAAAATATCTCCATTGGATATTTTAAAATTGACAAATAAATATTTTTCGAAACCTTTTATAAGCATTTCTGGAAACAAAAAAATTTGTTTAGAAATCAAAAATAAGTGGAATAGAGACTTTTAAGTTAAATTTTTTCAATTTTATCAATATCAATTAAAAATGAGCCTCGTCTAAACTTTACCTCAACCGTTTCAGGTGACTTTATCGATAGTATTTCTCCAATTTCATCAATTGCGACAAGATCAGGTGGTCTCAACATTGGCATATTATCTGATGTCTTTAGGTATGAAACGGGCATAATAAACTTAACCTTATCTTTAATCTCAAATTTCATCATTAAATCAAATACATTCAAGAGTAATATAAGCATAAAGTTATAGAAAATACCAACGAAATGTGATGTTTCATTCTAGAATCTAGAACAAATTTGAAAAAAAATTAATGAATCAGAAATTTAAAACTATAATTTTATGGGCTTTACCTATACTTTTAGTCATTGCACTTTCCTACCAATTTTTATCCTCCAGCAATATTGACTCACTTAAATCAAATGGAACAACCGTTGCTCCAAGAAATTCTGCAGTAGCAAGGGTTAGTTACGGTAGATTCTTAGATTACATAAATTCAGGTAGGGTTACATCAGTTGATATTTTTGATGGCGGTAGAAATGCAGTTATAGAGACAATAGATTCAGATTTGGATAATAAAGTTCAAAGACTGAGGGTTGATCTTCCAGGATTAACACCAGAACTAATAAATAATCTTAAAAATGAAGGTATTAGTTTTGACGTACATCCTGTTAAAACAGCTCCTCCTGCATTAGGAATTTTAGGTAATTTACTTTTCCCAGCAATTTTAATAGGAGGATTGATCCTACTGGCAAGGAGATCAAATGGAATGCCAGGGGGTCCAGGACAAGCAATGCAATTTGGAAAGACAAAGGCAAGATTTGCAATGGAAGCTGAGACAGGTGTTGTATTTGACGATGTGGCAGGTGTTAACGAAGCTAAGCAGGACTTACAGGAGGTAGTTACTTTTCTAAAAAAACCAGAAAAATTTACCTCTGTAGGAGCAAGAATTCCCAAAGGCGTTTTACTAGTTGGACCTCCTGGAACAGGTAAAACTCTTTTAGCAAAGGCCATTGCAGGTGAAGCAGGGGTTCCATTTTTTTCATTATCAGGTTCTGAATTCGTTGAGATGTTTGTTGGAGTTGGTGCAAGCAGAGTAAGAGATCTTTTTAAAAGAGCTAAAGAAAACAGTCCGTGTTTAATCTTTATCGATGAAATCGATGCTGTTGGAAGACAGAGAGGAGCTGGTATTGGAGGTGGTAATGATGAAAGAGAACAAACTCTCAATCAACTCCTCACCGAAATGGATGGATTTGAAGGTAATAGTGGCATAATTATAATTGCAGCTACAAATAGGCCAGATGTCTTAGACTCAGCTCTTATGAGGCCAGGTAGATTTGATAGGCAGGTAACTGTAGATGCACCTGACATTAAGGGTAGATTATCAATTCTTGAAGTCCACGCGAGAAACAAGAAACTTAAAGAAGACCTAACACTCGAAAGTATTGCAAGAAGAACTCCAGGCTTCACTGGAGCTGATTTAGCAAATTTACTAAATGAGGCTGCAATTTTAACTGCTAGAAGAAGAAAAACTGAAATTAGCATTTCAGAAATAGATGATTCAGTTGACAGAATTGTTGCTGGAATGGAGGGTTCTCCACTAACAGATGGAAGAAGTAAAAGGTTAATTGCTTATCACGAAGTTGGACATGCAATTATTGGAACTTTAGTTAAAGCTCATGATCCTGTACAAAAAGTAACTGTCATTCCAAGAGGACAAGCAAAAGGTCTTACTTGGTTTACTCCAGATGATGATCAAACACTTATAAGTAGAGCAAATTTAAAAGCGAGAATAATGGGTGCTCTTGGAGGAAGAGCCGCTGAGGATGTTGTATTTGGTGAAGGTGAAATAACAACTGGTGCTGGCGGAGATTTCCAACAAGTCGCTCAAATGGCTAGGCAAATGGTTACAAGATTTGGGATGAGTAATTTAGGACCTATAGCTTTGGAAGGGGGGAATCAAGAAGTTTTTGTTGGAAGAGATTTGATGACTAGAAGTGAAGTCTCCGATTCAATTTCCAAACAAATTGACGAAAGTGTAAGAGTAATGGTTAAGGAATGCTATAAGGAAACTTATTCTATAATTAACGAAAATAGAGAAGCTATGGATAAAATAGTAGATTTATTAATAGAAAAAGAAACTTTAGATGGTGAAGAATTTGTTAGTATTCTTTCTAAATTCACGAAAATTCCTGAGAAAGAGAGAACACCCCAATTATTAAGTTAAACCCTAATAGGTTTCTTATCTAACACAACATCAATCAATCCATATTCAACAGCTTCGCTTGGAGACATATAAAAATCTCTATCAGTATCTTCCTTAATAGTGTCATAATCCTTACCAGTTCTTTCTGATAATTCTGTATTAAGTCGCTCTTTTAAGAATAATATTTCATCGGCTTGAATTCTTATGTCGCTGGCTTGACCTCTAGCGCCTCCAAGTGGTTGATGAATCATTATTCTTGAATGTCTGAGGCTGCTTCTTTTACCTTTAGTACCTGCTGCAAGCAAAAATGCACCCATACTAGCTGCCAAACCTACACAAACAGTGTGTATGTCAGGCTTTACATGCTGCATTGTGTCAAAGATACCCAGCCCATCATAGACAGATCCTCCTGGTGAATTTATATACATATAGATATCTTTGTCAGGATCCTCTGCTTCAAGGAATAATAATTGAGCAACAATTCTATTAGCAGTTTCGCTAGTAACTTGTTCGCCCAAAAAAATTATTCTCTCTCTCAATAGTCTCGAATAAATATCAAATACTCTTTCACTACCGCCAGACTCTTCTAAGACTAAAGGGATCATAATTAATGTTTATCTGTTAATAAGATACTAACGATATTGAGTCAACATACGCTAACCTTATTAAGGTTTACATATAAAAAATTGAAAGAAAAATTGACTGTTTCAGATAGCAAAAAGTTATTTCATGAAAAATTTCCTTTCGTCATTCCCGGTTTATATAAAAGAATAGTGGATGAAATGCTTGTCGAACTTAATCTTCTTAACCACCAAAGTGAATTTACGCAAGATTATCTCTTTTGTGTTGGCCTCACAGAAACATTCAAAGAATTAATGAAAGGATATCAACCGGAGAAACATTTGGATCTACTTTTTAACTCTTTATGCAGTTCTACAAATTTTGAAGCGAAGGAAATTAATGAAATATCTCAAAATTCTCAAAAGGAATTCAAGGATAAAAACTCAAAAGATATTTTGAAATTATTAATAGAAAAAAACAATTCTAAACTTTATCCTTCAAGGATTTTGAACTTAGGAATATATATATTAATTTCAAAATCCCAAGATCTCAAGGAGAAAACTGAATCAGATACTAATAAGATGATCACTGATATTTTTGAAAAGTTAAGTTTATCTACTAATAAAGCAGAAAAAGATATTGGGATTTATAAAAGCAGCTTAACAAAAATGGAACAAGCAAAAGAATTGATTGAAGAACTAAGAATAAAAGATAAGAAAAAAGATCAAAATTAATATTATCTATTTTTTAGTCTTTGTTTATCTTTCCAAGAGACATACGAGATATAAATTACAGCAAATGTTATAAATATAAGTAAAACGAATGAAGTAATAATAAGAAACTTACTTAAAAACACCTCATAAGTTATAAATGAAATCATATATCAATAGATCCGTCACCATTTCTACCCCAAACAACCATTGCAATTGAAAAAGTAAAAATTGCAGCTAATGCGGCCCATCCTATCTGAAAAATCATTAGATTTAAATAACTCATTGTAAATATAACAGAACTTCAGTAATTTATTTTTTAAATTTTATTTTAATTTCTCAGAAACATAATTTTGCCAATAGAATATAAAATAAAAAATTGGGAAGGTTAGTATTAAATCATAGTACAAATATAGAAGGTCTAATCCCAATACTAAAGAGGTTAGCCCTTGACACAAATATAAAAACAGTAACTCCTGCAGTAATATCAAGAGTAAAAGGAAAAACCTCTAAATTAATATTTAGAATATCTGTTAAGACAATAAACGGATATAAAGCAATCGCAAGAAAAGGTACAACAGCACAAGAAGTTTTTATTTCAACAGACTTAAGTAAAGCCGATTTAAAACAAATTATAGATACTTATAATAGAAAATGATTTAATAAATGAAAATTAGAGTTCAATCTCAATAGATTAAATGAAATTACCATTATATTTATCTTTTTTTTTATTTGCTTTACTTACATTTGGTAATAAATCATTCTCACTTACTGATTACCAAATAAGAAAATTTTGTAATAAAGAAAAAAGGAAGCTCTCGTGCATAAAACATTTGCAAGAGAAAAGGTATTTTCTCCAAAAAGGAAATCTAATTGAAATACCCGTAATACCTTATAGAGGCAATCAGAATTTAAATTTCAAATTCTGATTCGAATAATTTAAAAGCATTCATATAATTTGAGAGTAGTTCTTCCGAATTATCATTAAATCCTTGTATTTCATAATCCATTTTCACTTCGTCATATAGAAAAACAACTCCGTTAAACGCGTTCATATATTCATTTTGTATATCTTCATCATCGATATCATAAATTTTGGCCAAGACCAACTCAACATTTTTTTTTGATGAATATATTTTCCTCTCGAAATCTTTATTTAACTTCCTTCTCTTTTTTGGCATCTAAGATTTCTATATTAACTACAAATTAACAATACTAAAATTCATAGATAAATTAAATTAAAACTTATAAAATAAAAATATAGTTTCCAAATCAAAATAAAAGCTCTATATTCCAATTAAATTATTCGATGATATGAATAAAGAAGAAAAATTTAATTCAAAAGATGCTAGAAATCAAAATCATGAAGCCAAGAAAATGAATACTTCCGGAAAATCAAAAAAGAAGAATAATAGAGATCTTCCATGGTGGGTGGAATTGTTATTTGTTCAAATAGGGCTGCCAGATAGATTACTCATAAAAATTTTAAAAACAAACAGGGATGCAAGAGAATTAGTCAAAAATGAAAAAAAGTCATTCATAACAATTTTTTTTATAATTATTGTGTTGGCATATTTTTATCCAGTAATTAAACATTCAAAAAACAAGTTAGATTGTGAATCATTTGCAAAAAATTATATTATTAAAAATAAAAGTACTAATGGATTTAATAATAAGAAATTAAGAATGTTATCTACTAATTTTTGTTATGGTGGTAGAGCCATATTTGAAATTGACAATTTTTAAATTTAAAATATTTGGTAAAAACGCTTAAAATATTATGATATTTACTTAAAGTTTTACAAACCTAATTTTTAACCCTATGAATGATGTAGTACAAAAGAAAGAAAACGTAAAAATGCATTTAAAGGATTTAAGGCAAAACTTAAAGAAAATGCATTTAGAAGTTACTGAAGAATTAGTATTACCACATCCAGATGATGTAAAAAAATTAATGACTAAAATGGATCAACTATTAAAATTAATAGAATCAAAATAAAATATACTTTAAATGGCATTGAATATTAAAAAAATAAAAAATTTGGAAAGAATAAAAAATTTTTCACAAATAATTTTCATATCAATTTTATTAAGTTCTTGTAGTACTTTAATCAAGAAAGAATACCCCTTAATTAATTCTGAAGAAAATATTAATGAGAATAACAATTCAGAGAAGAAAAGAATTGAAATAAAGTTTTCATGTGGCAAGGATGGTATATCAAAATACTTAGATGATGGATGGGTTATCTTAAAAGAAGATTCACAAGAAAAGATTTGTACTTGGATATCTATTCCTGCTACAAAAGATTGTGATATGGAAAAAGATAAAGGATGTAAAATAACTAAACCAGATAAAATTGGTGAAGAGAAAATTTATTTATTAGAAAAATAATTTTATATAATGGACCCAAAATTAGAAGATTTAGTTGATTTAATTTTTAAGAAGTTAAAAAATTATAAAGGTAAAGAGATTTTTTTAGAAAAAGAAATTCTTAACAAATTTATTTGTTCTTTACTTAAAGAAGACTGATTTAAAAGCAGTTATAATGAAATATATTATTAATAAATAATATTGTAATTATATTATGTATAATTTTTCTCCTTTAACAATTATTCTAATAATTACTTTTATTGCAAGTCTTTATTTTTTATTTAAAATCACATCGAAAGCCAATAATTGAAAAATTCTTTTGTTATTTCTTAGATAATTGGGTCCTCTCTTAATATTAAAACTTTATGGTTATTTACACCATCATTGATCCATTCTTTGTACTCGTCCAAAACACACTTTTTATCTAAATTATCAAGCAGATTTATTCTTTTCTTTGCGTTATCTAAGGCTACTTTAATACAGAATTCATAATTTTTAAAATTTTCTTGCATTAGTTTTTTTATATAATTATTAGTAAAGTTTATTCTTTATAGTGTATTAAAAATGACAATAATAAACTTTTATCTGATAAGAGTATCAAGCAATACGGAAGAATTACATATAAATTTATGATAATAAGTTTCTTTAAATACTATGTCATACGAAGCAGGCAGTAAAGAATGTAGACATCTGATAGAAGCTAAGGAAAGTCTTTTATCAGCGATGGATGCTTTGAGTAATATAAATTCAACTGATTCAATACAAATACAAATTAAAGAAATTTATAATAAACTAGAGATAATGCACGATAATCGAAAAAAGATTGAATCAGCGACTAATTATTTATAATACATCCAAATACATCAAAATTTTCCAAATTGATTTTTAATTTTCTTTACTTTTTTATCTGATAACAAAGCAAGTAATGCATCAAGTTGTGCGTGTACTTCTTTCGCTTCACTTAGATCAGGTAACAAATCCTCTTTGATAAGCATTTGATGCATTTCTCTCAATTCTAACCTTATATATCGAAGGTGAGAAATTACTTCCTCTCTCTTAGTTGCACTCATATTTGCTTTCTATTCATTACATTATACAATATTGTATTTTTCGATTCCTGAACAAATTTGACCAAATCAATAATATATAAGATTTTATAACGCAAAAAATTTTTTCGATGTTGCGTTGTAGTAATATATTTTTCATGAAAAAGAAAAAATCAAAAAAAATTCAAACTAAGGGAAATAAAAAGAATCAAGAATTAGGTCAAACGAAAAATTCTGCAAAATTAGTACTTTTTGTATTTGGGATAGGCCCAATTATAGGAATCATAATATTTTTGTACAGTAAAGGCTTTTTTAATTCGCCAAATATTTAGATCCTAATTATTAAAATAAATTCTAGTTTAAATAAAAGTACAAAAATAATTATTGAAATTTTTTTAGTGAAAATATTCTAAATTCTGCCATTTTTCTTGCATTTTCTGGATTAGAAACCAAAAAAGGATGCTCAGATAAAATTTCGAATACTTTATTTATCTTTAATCGCGGATCATCACAATCAATATTTTTCCATTCCTCGTCAAAAGACATGGCGAAGCTGTCAGCATTGTCATAAAGTTTATCTTCCATAAGAATTAAGAATTTATATTAGAAAAAAAATTTTAAATTTGACCTAATTTGAGTGGTTAATTAGAGAAAGCATATTAAAATTTTTGAATAACTAATTAAGAAACTGTTTTATTATAAGGTTCAATAAAATTATACTTTCTTTAATAATTTAAGTTTACACTTAATTACCACAAAGAATACTTTAATCGTAATTGACAGAAGTGTTACAATACTGACATATGCAAAGCCTCATGGAAAATAAAGTTAAAAGAATAGGATATCTTCCAAGAAAAAGGGTCCTTGAAATTATTGATGAAATTTCAAAAAGCGAATCTATAAGTAGATCCAAAGTAGTTGGAATATTAGTTGAGGAAGCATTAGATGCCAGAGGGATTGCAAATTTTGGGTATGGTAATACTAATAAATCAAATATATACAAATCTGATATTTACAATGAGATTCAAAATGATAACGTGCATTTAAAAGATGCAGAAGATGAATTCGTTGATGATAGTGGTTACACAGTTTCTTCTTACAAAAAATTAGATCGTAAAATATCATCCGCAGATATTGAATTAGCAAATAAAATTAATATTCTTAAAGAATCTGGATTAATATAACATTCATCGAAAATTTATTTTATTTTTTAGTGCATAACATATAACTATTGTTTATTCTTAGTTAAGAAGAATATTCTTACTACATTATTCGAATATTAAATCCTCCCTAATATTAATTTTGTAATTTAAAAATGAAAGATATTAAATGCCCTTCATGTGGCAAAACTTTCCGAATTGATCCCAGCAGCTTTGAAGAAATACTTCTTCAAATAAAAGATGAAGAATTTAATAAACAAATAAAGGAACGACTTCTATTGGCTGAAGAAGATAATAAAAAATCATTGAAAATCCTAAGGCGAGAAATGGAAATGCAATTGATAGAAAATAAACGCTCTAAAGAGATTGAAATCAAAGCTCTTGAATCTAAATTAAATATCGCAGAAGAGAAGAAAAAAAATGCTCTAAATGATTTAACCAATCAAGCTACAAATAAAATTAATTCTCTGAATAATGAATTAAACAAATTAAAGGACGAGATTAAAAACCAATCTTTAATTTCGGAATTATCATTAAAAAATAAAGTCAATGAAGCTGTTACTAAATTAGAAAAAGAAAACTCAGCATTAACAACTTCCATTGAAAAGATGAGACTTGAACAATCAATAAATGAAAAATTAATTGAAGAAAAATTTAAAAGCAAAATTAGCGAAAGGGACCTGACTATTCAGGAACTAAGAGAAATGAAATCCAGATTGTCTACCAAAATGGTAGGAGAAACCTTAGAAATCCATTGCGAAAATCAATTCAATCTTAATCGCGCTACGGCATTTAAAAATTCATATTTTGAAAAGGATAATGATGTCTCTTCAGGTAGTAAAGGTGATTATATTTTTAGAGAATTTGATGAAAACAAAGTTGAAATTGTATCAATAATGTTTGAGATGAAGAACGAAAGTTTGAATGGCAGCACTAAAAGAAAAAACGAAGATTTTTTGAGAGAATTAGATAAAGATAGAAATCAAAAGTCTTGTGAGTATGCTGTACTTGTTTCTCTATTAGAACCAAATAGCGAATTATATAATGCAGGGATAGTAGATGTTTCACATAGATTCCCAAAAATGTATGTTATTAGACCTCAATTCTTTTTGCCAATTATTTCTTTACTAAGAAATGCATCTATGGAAACTTTAAAATACAAATCACAAATTGATTTAATGAAACGTGAGAATTATGACATTACAAATTTTGAAAATACTCTTGAGCAATTTAAGAATGCAGTTGGTAAAAATGTATCCCTTGCCCAGGATAGATTTAATGATGCAATTTTAGAAATAGATAAATCAATAACTCATTTACAAAAAACTAAAGAGGCTCTAATTCTTTCAAAAAAACACCTTTTATCTGCTGACAGCAAATCTCAAGATTTAACGGTTAAGAAATTAACTAGAAATAATCCAACTATGAAGAAAAAGTTTAATGATTTAAATAGTTTCGAAGATGAAGTTGCATAATCAAATAAAATATTTGAAATTAATAATAGTTAAAAATAGATTTAATTACTAATTTATAAATATATTATTAATAATAAATTTCATAGAAAAAAATAATGTCTATCAACACTCCTATTTTCACTCTTGCTAAAGATCTTAATGTCGAAAGTAATAGAATACTTTTAGCCTGCAAGAAACTTGGAATAAATGCGAAAGGTTCAACAAAAAGATTAAATAAAGAAGAATCAGAACAAATAAAAAGATATTTCAATACTGGTAAAAATGTATCAGATGAAATAGTTAATTTAAATGAAAATAAAGTAAAAGCAAAAATTAATTCAAAAAAAATTGAAGAAAAAGAAAAGATAAATTATTTTGCTAACAGACTAATTCGCAAATCTTAAAAAAAACTTATTTTTTGTTATTCCTCAAAGAATAAACCACATAAGATAATGGCAATAATCTATCATAAGTAAAAATACTTAAATGAGCATAAAAAAAATTTTAGACTCCCTAGAAAAATCCTGGGAAAGAGATGATATTCTTTTAAAAATAAAGAACGGTCATAATACCGATCAGATAGTTAATGAATTTATCGCAAATAACAAAGTCCAAATTAAAGAACTAAATACCCTATTAAGACCAGAAGATTTTGATTTATTAAATCAAGTTGAACAACTATCAAATTGCGAATCTAAATTAATTAATAAAATTAGTAATTTAAATTATTTAGAAAATAATGAAAAGCAACACAAAAGAAATGAGGAAAAAGTTTCTTTTTTATATAAAGTACCGGCTAATAAAATTAGTTTGTTTATGATAAATTGGAGTAACAAATTTGTAGTAATTGCTTTACTTACAATTTCAGCTATAGCTTTATCAAAACAAGCCTGGGCATAATTAGCTAAATTAACTTTATTTAATAGATTTAGTTTTGAGAACTAAAGAAAAAGATTTAATTACATATAAAGATGGAAATCTTTATTGTGAGCTTGCTGATGTTTGGATCGACCCAAGGAATCCAGTAAGTAGAGCATTGGTAACTCATGCTCATTTTGATCACTTTACATTCGGATGTGAAGAGTACATCTCTACTTACGAGACTGCAATACTTCTTAAAGAGAGAGTTGGAGAAAATATAAATATTAAGACTTTTGATTATGGTGAAAACTTCAAAATAAATGGTATCAATATTTCTTTTCATCCATCTGGCCACATCCTTGGGTCGAGTCAAATAAGATTTATCTTTGCTGAAGAAAAATGGCTGATTTCAGGAGACTTTAAAATTCAAAAAGATGAGACTTGTAGACACTATGAAATAGTAAAAACTGATTATTTAATAAGCGAATGTACTTTTGGTTTACCAATATTCAAATGGGATGAAACAAATAAAATAGCTAATAATATTTCAAACTGGATAACTAATTCCCCCGAGAAAACTTCTTTACTTTTCTGCTATTCACTAGGGAAAGCTCAGAGATTATTGAACGAAATTAGTCAAACAAATTTTAAAGGCAATATTTATACCCATAGTAGTATTAATAAAATAAACAATTGTTATAAAAAACTTGGAATTGATATTAATGAAACTATTAAAATCGAAAATAAAAAAGAGATTGATAAACTCAAGGGAAATTTAATATTATTACCTCCATCTTTAAGTAAGGGTTCTTATCTAAAAAATTTCAAAAATATTCAAACAGCTTTTGCGAGTGGATGGATGTCAATAAGAGCTTTAAGAAAAAGATCAGGGTATGATAAAGGATTCGCAATCTCTGATCATGCAGATTGGGATGGAATATTGGAAGTAGTAAAAAAATCTGAAGCAAAAAACGTATTTTTTCATCATGGTGACAGTGAATCTATAAGTAAATATTTGATTGAGAAGGAATCAATAAATGTTCTTTTTTTTCAAGGAATAATATGAGCTTAAAAAATTTTTCAAAATTATTTACAGATCTAGATTCAATTAATAGTACAAATAATAAAATTGAAGTTTTAAAAAATTATTTTTTATCAAATAAACCTATAGATAACTCATGGGCAATATATTTATTAACTGGGAAAAGTAACAAGAGATTTGTTAGTGGAAGATATTTAAAAAATCTTTTTTCTCAAGTATATGAATACCCTCAATGGTTAATTGATACATGTTATTTAAAAGTTGGTGATTCAGCTGAGGTTATTACTTTATTACTCAAAAACAAAAATTATTCTAGAAATAAAAAAATATCAAATATAACTCTCAATAAATTATTAAGTAAAACATTACCTGATTTATCAAAACTTAATGAATATGAGAAGAATTTAGAAATTAAAAAAATTTGGGAAACATTGCCAGAAGATGACCATCTAATTTTCAACAAAATTCTTACAGGCACCTTTAGAGTAGGAGTCTCTATTGGATTAATAACAAAATCAATTGCAAAACTAATTAATGTTGATGAAGAGATAATTTCTCATAGATTAATGGGAGATTTTAAACCTTCAGTTGATTCATATGAATTTTTAATTAATAAGAAGATAAAACTTGAAGAATTAAATTCCAAACCATTCCCATTTCTTTTAGCAAATACCTTTGAAGATAGAATTATTAAAAATTCCATAAATGATTTCCAGTTTGAATGGAAATACGATGGTATCAGAATTCAATTAGTTAAAAGATCAGGGAATATTTCGTTATGGACAAGAGGTCAAGAATTAGTAAATGAATCATTCCCAGAATTAGTGGATAAAATGTCAAATATAAAAGATGATTTTGTTCTTGATGGGGAATTATTAGTTTGGGATTTTCAAGAGCAAATTGCATTGAATTTTTCTTTTCTTCAAAAAAGAATAAATAGAAAATCTCCCACCAGATCAATACAAATAAAATATCCAATAATTTTCATTGCTTATGACCTTTTAGAGATTAAAGGAAGGGATATAAGAGAAATTAAATTAGAAAATAGAAGAATTGAGTTAGAAAAGTATTTTTCAACATGGCAAAATCAACCTAAAAATAATATCTCTGATGTTTTCAAAATATGTGATTTAATCTATCCTAAAGATTGGTCAGATGCTCAAAGTTATAAAGAAAAATCTCGAGAAAATAATACTGAAGGATTAGTAATTAAGAACAAGAGATCCATATATACTTCTGGAAGAAAAAAAGGTATTTGGTGGAAATATAAAGTTGACCCTATGCAACTAGATGCGGTTTTGATTTATGCTAAGGGAGGAAGCGGGAAAAGAGCTGGTCTTTATACAGACTATAGTTTTGCATTATGGAAAGACAAAGAATTAATTAAATTTGCTAGTGCTTATTCTGGTCTAACGAATAATGAAATTAAAGAGCTTGATAAATGGATAAGGAAAAATACAATAGAAAAATTTGGTCCTGTGCGATCATTAAAACCAGAAATGGTATTCGAAATATCTTTCGAAAAGATACAAATTTCAAAACGACATAAATCAGGCATAGCAGTAAGATTTCCAAGAATAACAAAATGGAGAAAAGATAAAAAAATTACCGATGCTAATAGTCTAGAAAATGCTTATGAATTAATGAAAAAAATATAATGAAAAATATTACGCAAACTAATTCAATTTCTAAAATTGAAGATTTTTTTTACAAGAATGGCTGGGACCCATTACCATTTCAGATTGAATCATGGGAAGCATTTTTGAATGGGGAAAATGGAATAATTCAAGTCCCAACTGGATGTGGCAAAACTTATGCAGCAATAATGGGTCCTTTATCAAAGATAGAAAATCCCAAAAATAATATTAGTGTAAATATTTTATTAATAACTCCTTTAAAAGCCTTAAGTAGGGATTTAAAGAATTCAATACAACTAGCAGCTTTACATTTTAATAAAAATATTACTGTTGAAATCAGGAATGGAGATACTTCTCCATATGAAAAGAAAAAGCAATTAAAGAAACCACCTAATATTCTTATTACCACTCCAGAGTCTCTTAGTCTTTTACTTTCTAATAAAGAATCTAATAATATTTTTAGAGAATTATCATCAATAATTATTGACGAATGGCATGAATTAATGGGCAGTAAAAGAGGTAACCAATGCGAATTATCTTTAAGCTGGATAAGAGGGAATATAAAAAATTTACAAATTTGGGCAATGTCGGCCACTATAGGAAATATTGAAGAAGCGGCAAGAGCGATAGTAGGAATGAGGGGTAATAAACCCAAAATAATAAATACAAATATTCAAAAAGAAATTGAAATTATAAGTGTTTTACCAGAGGAGAAAACAACTTTTCCATGGAGTGGGCATTTAGGAATTAGAAGTCATTCTTCACTTTTAAAAATCTTGGATAAAAATAAAAGTACCTTATTATTTACCAATACAAGAAATCAATCTGAGAGATGGTATCAATGTCTCAGATTTTTTGTGCCTGAGATGGAAGAGAGAATAGCCATTCATCATGGTTCCCTTGATAAGGAAGATAGAAGAAGAGTTGAAGAAGGGGTTAAAGACGGATTAATAAAATGGGTAGTCTGTACCAGTTCATTAGACCTAGGCGTTGACTTTCAACCTGTAGATCAAATCGTTCAAATTGGTAGTGCAAAAAATTTAGCTAGGCTTATTCAAAGAGCAGGAAGAAGTGCTCATAGACCAGGAGGAAAATCAAAAATAATTTTTATGCCTACTAATTCTTTAGAGTTATTAGAGATTAGTGCAATGAGAAGAATAATAAAAAGCGGTATATCTGAAAAAATTAAACTTCCTGAATTATCATATGATGTGCTCCTTCAACATCTTGTAAGCCTAGCCTGCGGAAATGGCTTTGATCCAGATATTGAAAAAGAAAGGATAAAAAATTGTTGGAGTTATAGAAACTTAAAAGATCAAGAATGGAATTGGTGTATAGACTTTTTAGAATATGGTGGGAAATGTCTCAAGGCATATCCAAAATATAAAAAGATTGTCAAAGAAGAATCACAAAATAAAAGTGAAAACTTTAAATATTTTGTAAAAGACAAATCATTAATAAGAATGCATAAGTTTAATATTGGCACTATAACAAGCGACAAATTTGTAATTGTTAAATATATGAAGGGTAAATCACTAGGGAATTTGGAAGAGAATTTTGCCTCAAAATTAAATCCAGGCGATACCTTTTACTTTGCTGGGAAAATGCTCCAATTTATAAGAATGAGAGACATGATCTTATACGTTAAAAAATCATCAAAAAAAAGTTCCCTAATCCCTTCCTGGGTTGGTGGTCAAATGGCAATTTCTGATCTTCTTTGTGAAAGCTTGAGAAAAGAAATAGATATATGCAATAAATTAGAAAAATATGATTACTTGAATCCTGAGCTAAATTCATTACTCCCAATATTAAAGAAACAAAAGGTTTTTTCCAATATTCCAAAGAAAGATGAATTCCTTATAGAAATTTATAAAACTAGGGATTTCTCAAATCTTTTTGTTTTTACCCTTGATGGCAAATTTGTAAATGAAGGAATTGGATTTTTATGGGCTTTAAGATTTACAAAATTAAAACAATCCACATTTAGTATTACTGCTAATGATTTTGGATTCAGCTTAACTACTTCAGAAGATTATGATTTTTCCATAATAAAAAAAGAAGCTAATTACTTTTTGGATAACCAAAAACTAGAAGAAGATCTTGAAAATGCAATTAATTTTTCAGAATTAACAAAACGAAGATTTAAAAATATTGCACAAATAAGTGGACTAGTAAATCAAAATAGCCCCACAAAAACAAAAACCTCCTCTCAACTGCAGATAAGCTCAAGTCTTTTTTACGATGTATTTACCAAATACGAAGAAGATCATCTTTTAATACAGCAATCGCATCAAGAAGTAAAAGAATATCAATTAGAAAATAAGAGAATATCGAGATCTCTAGAAAGATTAAAAAACTTAAAGATGATTATAAACGAGATTAAAACTCCAACTCCTTTTGCTTTCCCTTTATTAGTTGAGAGACTTAAAAATACTCTAAGTAATGAACCAATAGAAAAAAGAGTAGAAAAACTTATAAAAAAATATAGTGATTAAATGAAAAAAAGTTCTTTTAAATATTACTGGGAAGATACTTTATTAGAAATGCTGCCTTCAAGAGCATTATTTTTACCCGAAACAAAAGAACTTTTAATTTGCGATATTCATCTTGGGAAAGCTGATTATTTTCAGCAAAATGGTATTCCCCTGACAAATAATTCAGATGAAAATAATTTCGCAAGAATTAAAAAAATTGTAAAACAATATAGTCCTGAAAAATTAATAATTTTAGGAGATTTGTTCCATAGTAAATATTCCATAGGAAAAACTCTTCAAAAAAAAGTTGAAGATCTTCCTGGACTTCTAAAAACAAATGTGGAACTTGTTCTGGGAAATCATGATGTTGGTTGTGATATTAAAAATATAAAAATTTTTGATATTAAGAGAACTAAAAATATTACTTATAGCCATGAGTCTGTAAATTTATCAGATAAAGAAACTTTGAATATTTGTGGACATTATCATCCAAAATTATATTTAAAAAATAATGGAGATAAATTATCTCTTAGATGTTTTGCAATGGATACAAACAAAAATATTTTATATTTGCCTGCATTTGGAGATTTAACAGGCGGATATCCTTGTAAACAGTCTTTTAAAAAATGGGCAATTGTTACTGGAGAAAAAATTATCGAAATAAAAAATTAATCAGAAAATCAAACTAACTGAATTTCATTTCCGTTTAACTATACAAATTTATACATAAAAGTCTCGTTTAATATATTTATCAATTAATTTTAAGGAAGTTATTTTTCCTTAATAAGTAAGAATAAATAATTCAAAACACACTTATATCTAATGCCCCTTTCTTTAGTTCACGATCCACGTTATAAAAAAAATAAACACATTTTATAGAAATGAAAAAATTAATAACATTTATTTTATTCCCATTTCTTTTTATTCCATTGAACACCAAAGCAAATGAGAATTTTTCTGTTGAGATAGAGGCTCTTACACTTGTGATGGAGCAATATAAAGAAGATAATGATTCTAAAATTGAACTAGATGATAATAACAAAACGCCTAGTTACATGGCTCTTAAACAAGACGAATGCAATGCCACAGTTGAAGTAACTGAAAAGACAGGATTAGAGGTTGTAAATACTGAATATTTCGATGTAAATGTCTGCTTGAAGGAAATCAATAAAGTAATCAACTAAATAAGCAGGTTATAAAAATATATTAAAAACAAACAAATTAAAGGGGTCTTTTACTTAAAGAAGGTAAGACCCCGAGACCTAACAGAAAACTTTGGAACGGGTTCTGCATACCTAATTAATAACTAAGAGGGAATTTTAGAGGTGTAATTAAAAGTACAAAAACTAAAATTATTTTTTAAATAATTATTTCTTCTTTGATAAAGTTTGTGATTCTTCCCTGGACATTAAAGCTTCTATTTGAGCAAGAACTTTCTGAAGTTCATCCGTTTTTGTAAGAGATGCTTCAGCTACTTCTCTCAATTTTTCTAACTGTTCTTTTGTTTTATCCATGATAAATAAATTAGAAATTAACCACCTTTAAAAATGGTTTAATACAGATTTTTCACTCCCACACAAATTCATATTCTCTCTTTTTTTGACAAAGTCAAATAAATTTCCATTTATTAATGTTTTATGTGGACTTCCAATTAATTGTTTATTTATTATTGGAATCATAGGATTACCCTTTAATAAAATTATTTTTAAATTATGAAGTAAATACCGGCAAACCTACTGTTGCGGTAGTTATCAGAGCACCTGCAAAAATTAAGAAAGGTAGAAAAGGATAGTTTTTCAAAGATAAACTTACTAATTTGAAATAACTATATAGGTATTTATACTGTTTGTCTACCCCTGAAGAGTTTTAAGGTAAATATTTTTCTTAAAAAGGTAAAAATCAAACATTAACCAAATTTGCCCGATATATATTCCTGAGTAGTTTTTTCTTTTGGAGAGTTAAAAATTTTCTTTGTCGAACTAAATTCTGCAAGGTAACCAACCTTTCCGCTATCACCATCTTCATACTCAATTGCATTAAAAAATGCAGTCATATCACTAACTCTTAAAGCCTGCTGCATATTATGAGTAACTATTATTATTGTGTAATTCTTCTTAAGTTCATGCATGGTCTCTTCTATTTTTAAAGTAGAGATTGGATCTAAGGCTGAGCATGGCTCATCCATGAGAATTATTTCAGGTTCAATTGCGATGGTTCTTGCTATACATAGTCTTTGTTGTTGTCCGCCAGATAAAGAGTAACCACTGTCATTTAGTTTATCCTTACATTCGTCCCACAAGGCAGCTTTTCTAAGTGAACTTTCCACTAATTCATCCATATCTCCCGCAAAGCCATTAATTCTTGCACCAAATGCGATATTTTCGTAAATAGATTTTGGAAAAGGATTAGGTTGTTGAAAAACCATCCCAATTCTTCTTCTTACTTCAATTGGATCTACTCTTTTGTCGTAAATATTAGTGCCATCAAAGAGGACAGTGCCTTTTAACGAACAATTAGGAATTAAATCGTTCATTCTGTTTAAAGATCTAAGAACAGTTGATTTACCACAACCTGAAGGTCCAATAAGAGAGGTTATATTTCCTTTTTTAAAGTTACAAAAAACATTTCTTACTGCTTCAAAAGTTCCATAGCTAATAGATACGTTCTCAAGAGATAAAATGATATTCTTTTGTGTTTTTTTATTAGTTTTGATCATTTATACTCTCTTAGTTTTCTCAGTAAAAGCGGCTAATATCCTTGAAAATATATTTACTGATAGTATCGATAAAACAAGAATAAAGGAAGCTGCCCAGGCTAATTTATTCTGTGCATCATAAGGTTCTAGAGCAAAGTTATATATCAATACAGCCAAAGAACCCATCTCATAAAACAAGTCTCCAAAGCCTGTTATGTAGTAGTAAGAGAATAAAGCTGTAAATATCAAAGGTGCTGTTTCACCTGCAGCTCTTGCGATTCCAAGTACAATTCCAGTAGCAATAGACCTAAAGGCAGAGGGCAAAGTAACTTTCAATATGGTGGTATACATACTTGCTCCAACACCAAGAGAGGCATATCTCAATTCATTTGGCACTAACTTTAAACCTTCATCAGTCGTCTTAATCACTGTAGGCAACATCAATATTGAGAGCGCCATTCCTCCAGCCAAACCACTGTACATACTTCCAAATAGGATCTTTGTAGAAACTATTAAGGCATAAATAAATACACCTGCAATTATTGAAGGAACTCCAGCTAAAACATTTACCCCAAATCTTATAAACCTAGAAAAAGCACCCCCTTTAGAATATTCCGCTAAATATATTCCACCGCCAACACCTACTGGTATGGCAATAATTGAAGCAATGGTAGTAATTATTAATGTCCCGATCAATGCAGGATTAATACCTCCTGCATCTAAATCATCTCCAGGAGGATTTGGTTCTAAAGTAAATAGTTCTGGTGTAATTTGAGATCCACCTTTTATAAGAATATAAGTCACCAGAAAAATCAAAGGCAGTATTGCTATCAGTGCACAAATTACTGATAAAGAAGTAAAGAATTTATCTCCTATATTTCTTGATAATCTTTTCTGGTAATAAAGTGAATTCATAATTATCTAATATTTGAGACTAAATTTCTTAACTAGCCATTGAGCAAAGATATTGACCACTAAAGATAGGATCATCAATACAAAAGCGGCATAAAATAGCGATGAAACCTGACTTCCATCAGCTTCACCAAACTGGTTTGCAAGCATGGAAGAAATGGTATATCCAGGAGATAATAGAGACCAACTAAATGCATTGGAATTACCAATAATCATTGTCACAGCCATTGTTTCTCCCATTGCCCTGCCTAAAGCCAATAAAACACCTGCCATAATTCCTGATAAAGCTGCTGGCAAGATTACTGAAAATATTGTTTTCCATCTACTTGCTCCAATTCCATAGGCTGCATTTCTTAACTTTTTAGGAACTTGATTAAGAGAATCTCTAGCTATAGATGTCACTATTGGCAAAAGCATAACTACTAAAATCAATATTGCTAACAAAGAATTCCTGCTTGTAGGTTCTGTACTGAATAAAGGTATCCAACCAAAGAAATTATGTAAAAAGACAAAAAAGGCTCTAAAAAAAGGTTCCATTACAAATATTGCCCAAAGTCCCAATACAACTGATGGTATAGCCGCTAGTAATTCAACAAAGGAGCCTATTATTTCTCTAACAACTTTAGGCACAAAGTCTTCGGTAATAAATATTGCAGTTCCAACTCCCAAAGGGATAGTTATTAATAACGAAAGAAATGAGGTTACCAAAGTCCCATATATTGCGGTAAAAGCTCCGTATTCATCTTTTACTGGATTCCATTCAGAGGTTACTAAAAACTTCAAGCCATACCTTGAAAATGATTCAAATGACTGAAAAAAGACTACTAAAATAATTCCTAAAAGTATTATTGCTACGAAACTAGACAAGACTAGGGCAGTATTCTTGAAGATAATATCTATATTTTTTTCGATACCGAATCTTTTACGATTCTTGAAAAGAGTTAATTTCTCTTCCATTAAAAAAAGAATATCTCTATAAATCTACTACTAAATGCTGTAAAAGACTTTAAGAGGGGTTAAAGGTATATGAAAGTCATGATAATTTGAAATGTAGTGAAAAATTTATCTACCTATTTTTTTAATAGCTGATCTTGATTTCTTAAGGATATCTCCTTTAAGTGGAACAAATCCTAGAGCAGGAGCTTTACCTTGATATTCATCGCTGAGCAATTTATAGAATGTATCTTGAATTGCCTTAGTATTTCTTCCATTACCTGTTTCATAAGCAAGTATCCAAGTCAAGGTTGCTATTGGATAAGCTCCTTTAGCAGTAGGATTCGGATTTTTACCAGCCAAGTTTTCATCAAGATTTATCCCATTTAAAGCTATTGCACCTGATTCAGTATTGGGGGTAACAAATTCACCAGAAAGATTTTGTAAAGCTGCAGCCTTAACATTACCTTTAATGTATGACTGGTTTACATAACCAATTGCACCTGGAGTATTTTGAATAACACCTGCAACTCCAGAATTACCTTTAGCACCAACACCTGCCGGCCATTTAACAGATTTACCAGTACCTAAATTCCAGGTTTTAGAGAAAGCCTCCATAGAATTTGTGAAAGCTTTAGTTGTACCTGATCCATCAGAACGATGAGTCCAAGTCAATTTCCCTGATTTACAACCTAAATCTTTCCAATTTTTTATCATTCCCATTGCTACTTGAACAGCTTGTTCTTGTGTTAGTTTCAAGTCGCAATCGTAGTTATATCCAAACGCAATTGTTCCACCTACCATCGGTATTTGAACAAGTCCTCTAGTAACTTTTTTTATATCAGCTTCTTTCATTGGATCGTCAGAGGCTCCAAAATTAACAGTTTCATCTATGAAAGCTTTTCTTCCAGAACCAGAACCAATGGCTTGATAATTAACTCTAGGGCCTCCAGATTTAGCCAAGTCAAAAAACCACCTGGTATAAATTTTAGAAGGAAATGATGCACCAGCTCCACTTAATCTTTTTGAAGCCATCGCAGATGGAGAAAATATTAATGAAATGGCAGAAGAGAAAATGAGGGTTTTTTTGAAAATGCTCACTATGTAACAAGAACTAAGTTTATTAAATACAAGGATAATTTACAGCCCTTAAGAAATTTAAAAATTGAAAGATTTATGAATCAAATTATTTTGTTATGTCTATTTTAATAGCTCAACTGCCACAACAAGATTTCCTAAAAGTCCGTTCAAAATATTTAATTGTTCTTTGCTACCAAATGCTATTAATACCTGACCTGGTTGAAGGATGAAATTACCTCCAGGATTAGTAAACAACTTTTCATTTTCTTTAATGGCTAATATTTTAGCCCCACTCTTTTTGCCTATTCCTAGTTCAGAGAGTGATCTTTTCTCTGCAGTTTCAAAAAGACTAATATCATTACTTAATTCAAATTCTTCAATCTCACATTCACTACCTGCGAGAAGATCTAGAAAGTCAATCGCGATTGGTCTTAAAGCCATTGACGCCATTGCTCTGCCTGCCGCGATATAAGGGCTTACAACTATACTTGCACCAGCTAATCTCAACTTACTTGCGGCCTCTTCAGTTCCTGCTCTTGCAATTACTCTGATAGAGCTTCTTATACCTTTAGCACTTAAAACCACATATAAATTAGCAGCATCGTTGGGTAAGGTAACGACCAAACTTTTGCATTTTTCTAATCCTGCCAGTTTTAAAGTCTCATCAAGAGTGGCATCAGCACAAAGTACTTCTAGACCATTTTCTTCTGCAATCTTTTTTCTATCTTCATCACTTTCAACGACGATAATAGGAATATTTTGTGTTTTTATCTGGTTAGATATTTCCTGACCTACTCTTCCATATCCGCACAAAATTACATGATTTTCCATTTTTCTAAGAAGTCTTTTAAAACGTAATTCGTTTACTCTTTGAAAATAGCCGGATTCGAATAATCTAACAGCTTTTTGAAAGGTAAATTGAATAAAGATCAATCCGCCAACGATTACTAAAACAGTTACGATCCTGCCTTCAGGGCTTAAAGGTTGAACTTCTCCAAAACCAATAGTGGTTATTGTGATCAGAACCATCCATAGGCAATCACTCCATTCCCATCCTTCTGTTATTCGATAGCCAATTGCACCTAAAAAAAACAGAAAGAATAAAGAATAAATAAGACCAAACCAAGGTCTTAAATAGTCTTTAATAAAATAGAACTCAAATAATCTAAGCTTCATATCCCTTATTATCGTTAACTATTCAAAAATTTCAAAAAAATTTTCTATTATGTTCCTAAAACTATTTATTTGTTTAAGTGAAATACATATTGAGCAGGATAATAATATTTATTTTCGTAGCTCTATGCGTTAAACAAATGATTACTGTCTCAGGTATTATTTAATAATTCATTAAAAATTAATTCAAGGTTTTACTTGTACTGATTCAATAAGAAAATCAGAAGCTGCTTTTAACCAATCAGCAACAGTAAGACGAAGGTCCGGTTGAGAATATACAAGTGCGACAATAATTCCAACTAAGATTATCTTTACCATGGCAATTCACATATTCTTATGAATTAAAGCACACCTATTTAGTAAAAAGAACCTTAAATTTATAAAAAACAGATTAATTAAAATTTCTCTAATTGATTAAACAAGTGTTCCACTCTTCTTAGATTAACGCCTAAATCTGATTGACCTAATCTTGCTGCAGATCTTATTTGAATGATTCCTTTAGATCTATCTACATAACTTCTAACATCAAGCTTTAAAATTTCAAGATCATCAGGGAATCTAAAAATCAAGCTTCTACAAACACCTCTCCAATAATTCCTTCCACTTTCAATAACTTCTGTCCTAGGTAACCCTTCTGCCAAAGAAACAAGTTGAATGAACTTTTGATCAACATTTATTAGTTTCTTTTCTATTAAGACACTATTTAATGGATTAGTTATTGGAGCAAGACCTTGAATGGAGGAAACCATATTTTTAAAAACGATATAGATGTTCTAACCGATTTCATACACAAAGTGAGAGGGAAAAAGTAAAGAATTCTCCCATAAATTTGATCTCTTTATAAAGATTCCTTATTTTGTGATCAAAATTCTAAAATTTGAGATTTTTAATTGTTTTTTTTGATAGAGATGGTTGTCTACCTTTTTTACTAGTTAGTTTCCTAACCCATATAAAAACCCCTACAAACAAAAATATTTCAACAATAATTCCAAGCTGTATAAGGCTCATTTTTTATCCTCTTTTTTCTTGTTGGTGCCTTCGATATATGGAACAAGGATATTTAATAACCATTTTTTAAATGCACTTAAAGATTTCATAATCTATTTACTTGCCTTTTCTCCACAAACTCCTCCCTTTAATGAGATCCTCAATATTTGGCCAAGCTGCTATTAATTCTTTAAGTGCTTTTCTATTAGGTGTATAAAAAACACAAGACATTGCACTTATTACATAAAGTAAGAACCACAACTTACTTTCTGAATAAGCTAAAAACAAAGAGAAAAGAAAGCTTCCAATAAAGAAAAAGAAAAATGTCCTATTTAGTATTTCTAATGGGGTTCTTTTAAGTCTGTAAAATTTAATATTTTTACTATCTTCTTCAGTACCTTTCTGAAATTTACTTTCGTACGAATTAATTATTTCTTCTTCTAGAACTTTTTCATACTCTAAATTATCAATTGGATCGCTTTGATCCTTTTTATTTATCATCGGTATCTATACAGTACAAATATGTTAACTAATTTAAGGTATTTTAAAAAGTATCAAATTTTATCTATTAAATGAAGCTATACGAACAGATCATGGTTTTGAAAGTACTTCAAGATTGTCTTATTTATAAAAGATAAATTAGTCAAAATATTCTTTTTAATTTTCCCAAATCTTTCTGTCATTTAAAACAATCACTTCTATAAACTTCATAGCATTAATTAAATTCGGAGGCAATATCTAAATCTAGAGTTAAAATAGTTTAGAGATTTTAATAATAATCTATATGCAAAGGTATTTGATTTCCTACGAATTTACTGATGGCGAGGATCAAGAAGAAGGGGCAGAAATGCTAATTAATTGGTATGAATCAGGTGGTCCCCAAAATAGACCTGAAAACTATGAGGTTCATTCTTGGATTTTTATGGTTCAAAATGGGATTGGACATTCTGTAGTGAGTGCAGATTCTCTTGAGACAATTTGGAAGCAATGGCATCCATGGAGAAGGTTAATGGATATAAGCATTCAGCCTTGTATGGATCTTGATGAGACAGTCGGATTATTCAAAAAACAAAAAATGAATACACGGATAGTCTAAAAGTATTTCTAACTTCTACATATAAATTTCTTTTTAGTAGCACCTAATACTACATACATATTTCACTGCGTTAAAAAGGATAAGATTAATTTTCCATGATGAATGATTCTTATCACATTTACTTCAAAGGAGAAATTCTTTTCAAGAATTTAAGTAAAGATGAATTTGAATTTGTTTGGGGAAAACTTTATACATCTTATATAAATGCCCTAAATAAAGAGCTAACCTACGAATTAGTTAGCGAAAGCAATATTATGGAGCCGGCCTTTAACCTTGAGCCATCTTACTAAATCAAGAACTAAATCCTAGATTATGAATAAAATAAGAAAACCCGTCTCTCTTTTATTTTGAGGTACTCTTTCTCTTCTTTAGTTATATCTAAAGCAATTTTATTTGCCTCAATTTCGACATTCAAACCATAGGCTTCAAAGTTTTCCTCTCTTTTAAATAATGCAACGATACCAATATCTGTTATAAACCAAATAAAATGATCAGTTTCTCCTATTGGCTCCTTTTTTAAAGAGTCAATAATCAAATCACAGGTTGAGTCCACTTAATTATTCTGAGAGAAATTTTAATTGCCTCCGTTGCAATACCTTACGGCCTCAGAATTTGTACCACCATCTTCAATAATTTCTGCAACACATTTATTGAAAAGTTTAGACTCTTTTTTTACTGAACAGAATCCAAAAGCGATTGCAGCTAAAGCTATTGCAGATACGAAACTAGAACCAAGTTGTATAAAACCATAAGCAAACATAATATTTTTCTTTCCAGAACATTTTTTTGAATCCTTTTTTTCTTCTGTCATTTAAAATTTAACAACTTAGTTAACCCTATTTGATTAGTTTTAGGTTTGAGAAATATTTTCATAGAGATAACCGAATTAAAGATTTTTTGACTAGCTAAGACAAAAATTAAAAATTTCAAGTTTAGATTGATTTTTCTTCACTTTAATTTTCAAATTGATACATCAAGAATAAAAACTCTTTAAATTTTTTATCAACATGAGTTCCTGGAATAGATTTTTTATCTTTTTTTTAAAAGTAATGATCCCCCAGTAATAACCTTTGATCATGATACTTTTTAAAATACATTTAATTGGTTTTTGATGAAGTATTAATACTTAAAAATTTTTCGAGAAAAGCTTGTTTTGATAATGCTCCCGAAGAGTTATCCACTTTTTAAGCGTTTTTCAACAGGGTTTTCCACAATATGTTGATTAAATTTGAATTTCTATGTGCAAAATAAAATATTATCTTCTTTTAAGAAAAAATTATCCACAATTTTTTTTGGGGATCACTATGATTTTATTTGTCTAAAAAAAATTTTAATTAAAAATTATATGAATATAAAAGAGACAGGTAAGGACTTAAATCCCCAAATCAAAAAAGAGTTGCAAAAATCTAAGCTCGAAGTTCTTACTAATGAAAATGATTTTTTAGTTAAAAACCTCAAGAAGGCTGGATAAGCTACTAAAACTTCAAAAATTATTGAAATAGAAATTCCTAAACCTTTTTCCTAAGACATAACAATATCTCTTGAACTATCACTCAAAAAGTTTAAGTTGATCAAATATAAAATTTTTATTAAATATACAAGTTAATTCTGTTTAAACCAAACATATAAAATAAATCTTAGTTATATTAATCTGATCTCAGTAAGAGATCAGATTAGAAATATAAACAGGAAATCTAAAGTTTTTAATTTTTTAAAATTCAAGTTTTTCCTGTATTTGCATTTTAGTTTCAATAAAATATGAATACTCAAGAACTTAAAGTCAACTACATAAAGCTTCTAAACAAAGCTGCCAAAGCAAACGGCCGTAAAGAAACTGTTTCTTACTTAAATCGAGCTGCTAAAATTAAATCAAAAATTTATTCAAACACTAGAGTGAATTGCTATAGATGTAATGGAGCAGGTTTTCTAAGAATTTCACTAGATGAGACTAAGACATGTCTTTCTTGCTACGGGAAGGGTTTTTTAATGAAGGAAATTCAGCAGGTTTAAAAAATTTGATAGTTCATGAAAGATCTCATTCAAGCTCACAAAAAATTAATTAAAACAGTAAAAAAACAAATGGGATTTTCTGATTATGGGATGTATTGGTTGGCTTTCCTTGAAGGAGGTCTAACTATATGGCTGCTGGATAGAATATTTTTCCACTAGTTAAAGTTTTAATTTTTATTTAGGTCAAAAAAATTTCTTCAAGTATTAAAGAAATTAATTTATCGAAACCGTTTGAAAAGTTGTAGTATAGTAAAAAACTAATATGCAATTACTTGGATTAATTCTTCTTCTAGCTAGCAGCTGGTATATATGGAAATTAACATCAAACTTTCTTGATGAACCGACAAAAAAAGAATTGAATAATAGTTTAAATAACCTCAAAAATAAATTCTCTGAGGGAAAACAAAATTTCACTAAAGCAAAAATAAGCGAAGCTTGGGAAAAATACAAAGAAGAAGGTGGTGCCTTATCTAATAAAGAAAAAAGTTAGTGGACTTTTTTATTATTACAAGTCTCACTAAAGATATTTCGAGAATCGATCTAATTGGTATTTTGTTTGGTCATTTAATTTTTGGTGTTGCATTGACACAGCTTTTAGATTGGACTTGGTTAAAGAACCTTATGAGTGAAGAAGATAAAACAAGGATGCTTAAAAGTTATACATGGAGAGACTTATTAGTAGATGGAGCAATTGTTACGGTAGTTCTAGGAATAATCCTTTTGATAATCAGCATTTTTCTATAAATGAACGTTACTTACATCCTTTTAGTTTTTTTAATGATATCAATTGTGATTTTCACTCAAATAATTAATTCCTCCGATAAATCAAAATAAATGACCGAAGTAACCAGCAACTCCTCTACTGGGTGGTACTTAATCGCTCTGGTAAGTACTTTATCTTTTTTAGCCTTAATTTACTTCGGACAAAAAAGATAGAGTATGTTTTGAAAGATTATTTAAATTCATAAAAAAAACTCTACAACTACTTGAGATGCAGAGCTTTTGATTATTAAGTGATTGATTTATATAAATCTATTGATGATGAAACCTTTTTTCTTAATTAAAGAAAAAGAGACCGATGAATGTGATGAAGATACTGAATTCACGGCCCCTTTTATAACCGCATTTTTCGGTAGATACGACAATGAATCACCTCCTTTACTAATGTTTTCCTAAAGATAACTAAAAGAAATAAACAAGGAAAGAAATTCGTTAAAAATTTAAAAGTTTTTTAACAAATTAACGATATAAATCTCTTCAATACAAAGGTAAGGATATTACCAGGGCAAAACTTCTCCGTTGGCATGCCAAAACGTACCCGAGTTATTTTTATTTAAAGAATCAATACGTTTTAAAAGGCCATTTGCTGATTCTTCAGGGCTAATTCCATTTCTTGTAAAGCCAGTCATTCTTGTACTCACCAACCCAGGATGCAAAATAGCTACATGAATATCTTCTCTTGATAAATCTATAGAAAGTGATTTTGCTGCCATGGACAAGGCGACTTTAGACATCCTGTAACCATAAGAACTTCCAGATGTATTATCTTCAATAGATCCCATTCTACTTGTGATAAAAGCAACTTTAGAAGATCTTTTTAAAAGATGTTTAAGCGATTGAGTCATAAATATTGGGCTCAATGCATTGACTTCAAATTGACGCAAAATACTTGTTTTATCCAAGTTTTCGAAAGAATTAAATTCATAAATTCCTGCATTATGAATTAAGCAATCTAAATCAACTCCAGATAATTTTTTACACAAATTTGTTATCGACTTATTAGAAGAAATTTCTATATTCTCCTCAATTCTCACTCCTAATTCTCTAAGTTCTTTGGAAGCTTTCCTACACGTTGCTATTACATTATCTCCCCTCGTATGAATTTGCCTACATAGTTCTAAGCCAATACCCCTATTTGATCCTGTAACTAGATAAGTAGACATCTCTAAACTAAAAAATAAAAAATTAATCTAAATTCAAATATAAAAAAAAAAACTTGAAAAAGAAAAAATTTATGAAATTCCTCATAAGATTTTTTAAGGTTATAATAATTCTTGTAATTAAAAGATTTTTAAAAGAAAGCCAAGATATCTTTATCATCAAAATTTAATGTATGGAAATTTTCAATCAAGAATTTATACAAAAATTTATTAGGTTAACGTGGAGAAATCCTGCTTTCATGACTATTGCCATTGCATTAGTTTGGCTTATCCCACAATTATTTATCAGAAAAATAATGGCAAAAAAATATGAACAAAGAAAAATAGAAATTCAGAACAATAAAATTCAAAAGCTTTATCCAACTAATACTCCTAAATGATTTTTTATATATAAATTGATCTAATGAATCAAAATAATATTTTTTGCATCTAAGTAAAATATGACTTACAAATTAATTAGACTTGATGGGAAAGAGGACAAATTAACCGCTCAAAGTTTTGATAAGTATTCAGATGCATACGATTTGTTAGAAGAAATATTTGGAGATTTATGTTGTTCAGATGCTGATTATGCAGATATAACCTATTACGATATTGTGGAAAATAATTAAAAATATTAATGAAGAGTAAAAAATGGGCTCCCTCTCAAGAAGAAAATTTAGGGATAATAACAAGTGTTTATGAATTCATTAAAAAAGAACTTTCAGAACTTCAAAAAGAAACTGGATGTCCCGATTCATTTATTTATGATTTTATTGGCAAGATTCAGAATGAATGGCAACCAGAATCTTGCCACTCAATAGTTAGAAATAAAAAAAGGAAAAATTAGAAAATATTAAGTCTTCAACTCAAATTTATAAAAATTTTTTAATAAACTTTGAATTTAAAAATATTAAAGCATGATTATTAGAATACTAGGTATCATACTAATTCTTGATACGATTGCATATTATGGTTTAGTTTTGACTGGGCAAAGCAACCTTTAGTTTTTTTACTTTTAAAAATTTCTCATGAAATGGCCTCCTACTCTGTGTTGGACAGCACCAAAGACTATTAATGGTAACAGGCATTTTCAAGTTAAAGCTTATGGTGGTAAAAATGAAGAAAGATGGGTTGATATTTTCCCTACCAAAAATAAAAAAGATATTAAAAGGATCTCATGGGCAAAACTAAAATCAGAATGGAATACTGGATGGTTGAGGCTCCCAATAGATAAAGATTAGTTTGTATATGTAAACAAATATTATTAACCAGAAAATTGTAAAAAATAATACCTAATACAAGAAAAATAACTTATAAGATTTTTAAAAAGCTATTTAATATGAATCCAGAACCGAAGAAAAAACTGCCTAATAAAAAAGTTATAAGCTCAGCAAAATTTGAAGCCAAAGAACAATTCACAAAATCTGCATTGGAAAATTTAAAAACAGAAAATGAAAGACTCGTTAATTCACTAAAAAAATCTGGAGAAATAAAAGAATCAAAAAAAAATAGATTTACATAATTAAAATTTTTTTATTAATATATTATTTTATAGATTGAGAAATGATTGAAAAAATGTCTCTAGCAAATTCTCATTTACCTCAACTCATTGGCTTCGTACTTATGTCGATAGGTTACACATTAGGCAATAAGTTTTATCTTCCAGAAATTAAACAAAAGCAATAATTTATAGTTGTTGAAAATATATTTCAATAAAAAACTTTTCATTATTCTATCTGATTTGGATAAATTAAATTTAGAGCTAATTTATAATTCAATTATTTTTCTCTTTGGATATAAATGGCACATAAATGTGCCATTATTGTTTTTTACGGCATGAAATCCTAAGAAAATGTAAGGATTCATACCTATTTTTTTTAAACATGTTACATTAATTAATAATTAAAGTTAAGTTTTCCTTTGTCATAAAAGTAGAAAAAGGAAATGTTAAATACATACAAATGTCATTTACTCTTTGGCTGCAAATTGATCACATACGAAATCTAAAAATGGATGCTCTTACAAGTTTTATAGTTGTTATAGTCGCAATTACAATACAATTTTCCTTATACACCATCAAAAGACTGCAGGAACCTTTAGAACCAAATTATTTGATAGAAAAAAATTCGAAAAAAATTAAAAACTATATGGGTAAATTTTGGAAAAATGCCGAAATAACAAATGGTAGATTAGCTATGATTGGTTTTTTTGCTTTAATAATAAATTACGGCTTTTTTGGATGGATAATTCCAGGTTTTATTTAGGCTAACAATTTTTTAAGAAAATAAATCTTTCACTCGAAACAAACTCTCCTTTTAAAAAAAATAATTTTAATATAAGTAAAAAAGCAATTGAGTAATTCTGATTTTGATAAAAATGGATTAGATAGCTATGGAATACATTGGCTTCAATATGCTGCTTTTGCTGTGTCTGGTTTTGCTATATTTACGACCTGGGCATTTTTTTATGATGAAAGATTCCACAACTTTGTAATCAATATTTTTAGAGTTATTAATTGCAGTGGATTCAACTGTAACGGAGCATTTTAGAGTTCTATGGCTAATCCAGATCAAAAAACTATCTTAATTGATAATGCCTATGAAGAAATTAAAAGTATTTGTATAAATCTTCAAAAAGAAACTGATACTTCAAATTTAGAAGTTAAAAGTTTATTAAAACTAATTTTGAATGAATGGGAACAAAAGCAAGAACAAAAAACTAGTTTTGGATTCAGGTAAAGTTAGCCAATATAAAGAACTTTCTGAGAAAACAAATAAGTTTAAAGAATAGATTTCTAACTTTAAAAATTTAATATCCATTATTTTGCAATAAAAAAAAAGAAATGAATCTTAAATAGAAGATTCATTCCATTTTTAGCATTAGTTTTATCTAGATTTAAATTTTATAATCTAATTCCTCTGGTGGACTGTCAATCATTAGATCCCTCCGATTCAACAAATTAAACCTAAGCCTTATCTATAAAGTAAGTAAATCAGTAAAAATGCTGATTTATTTTTTTCTAGAATGTTTGAATTAAAGAAGCCAATTCTGGGGCATCTAATAAAAGTGCAAAAAATGTAAGCACTACTAATAGAAATATGGAAAAGTAAAATTGAATCATAAATAACAAATTAATTAAAAAGATTTTTTAAAGTTGTATAAAATAATGCTTTGTTTACATAATTAAATATCTCTATCTAGGAAAGTTTAATTAGAGAATAATTAAGATGATTCAGGAGAAAAAATAATCCTATTTTTTTGCCAATACTCACAACCTTTAAGTAAATGGTCACCCTGTGGTATTCGTTTTTCGTATCTTGGACAGATCAAGACAGTAGCAAAAGTTTCTATAGTGCTGAATCGAAAGTGACTGCAAGTAATACAAATCTTTGTACGTTTTCGTTTTAGGATAGATTCTTTTAGATATTACCATTTTGAAGGATTTACCTTAATCATGATTACTGGAATTTATTGGTAACAATTTGCCAACCTCCAGAAATTAATTCATTCCATGTTTCACAAGCACACTCAATAGAATGAAGTCTTGAATTTTTAAGTTGAGCTGGTTCACCTAATTCATTTGCATAGAAAAGGTGAGTATATACTTTTAAGTTATTCGATACAAATTTCTCATAATTCTCAAAAGAAATTAATAAACCACTTTTTTGGTTAAACAACCAGCCAGTTGGGGCGTCAATAAAGCTGCCATAATAAAGATTAGTCCGAACATAAGAGGCTCCTGATGTCATAAAGATAATACAGTTGTACTAATAATATAAATGTACTACTTCTCAGCGTCAAGTATCGTTCCTTTTAATTATTTAAATTCGAAAATTACTTTCCATAAATAATCAGCCGTAAACTTCTCATTTGGTAATAGTGTATACAAGTAACTCCATCAAAAGATAAATATCATTAAAGAGTAAATCCGCAAAATAAAAATATGTATCGAAATCCCTTCTTTTTAGGATGGAATAAAGGTTGGTCTTTTCTGTTTTTTTTAGAGGGTGGCATTGCAAAAATTGAAGCAAAAGGTTTTGGTATATCTATTACAACAAAAGTAGAGAAAGGAGAATCGCCCTTAGAATCTGCAGATAGATTAGTCTCGAAAGAACAAAGGATTAGAAAATCAAGGTATCATTCTTGGTTTAGATCTATTAATGAAAAATAAAAAATTATGTAGTCAATCAATTACAGAAGTAATTTCTTGACAATCAATTTAAAATAGAGTCTAGTTATTAATTTATCGTGTCTAATAAATTTTATGAATGGTGGAAAAACCATAGAAAAGTTGTAACCTATGGGGCTTTTATCATCTTGTTTGGTTTTTATTTATCACCTGTTGTCAAAGAAGCAGCATATAAAAACCAATGCATTAAGTATTCCACTAAAGGAGCACTAACTAAATTTAATAAAGACGATATAGGTGAAACCTTATTAGAAGAAACAGGTTTGAACATTAATGAATTAGCGAAAATTGAAGGTTATAAAAATTGCATTTAATAAAAATCCTGAAATAATATCGCTGTGTTTTCAAATGATTAAGGGTGTGTTTAAGATGTTTTTATTAATATTGTTACTTTGCTTTATCTCAATAAGTCCAAAAACAAGATATGTAGTTGGAATATCTCTAAAAAATTTTTCTTCGTTCCTGTTATGGACTGTTCACTATGAAGATAAAGAAAAATGGATCATTGATAAACCAAGTTGGATACCTAACCAAAAACTTAAGCCATCGTATTAAATGAAGACTTATTTAGAAGAACGAATTGAATGGTATGACGATAATTATAGAAATGGTAATGCTTTAATATCTAATAAGCAGTTCGACCAGCTTGAAAGGAATTTATTTAGGATAAATCCTGATTGCGATTACTTTAAAAAGAAAAATAAACTAGTTTTACCTACATTAAAGAGGGATTCGATAGACGAATTCTTGAAAGGCTTACTAGAAGATACTAGATTATTAATTGAACCTAAAATAGATGGTTGTGCTGTTGCTTTGCAATACAGCGATGGATCATTGGAGAAGGCGATTACAAGAAAAGGGGCAGACGTTACTAGCAAACTTATTCAAGTCCAAGACGTTCCTAATAATCTCCCTTTACAAGGAGTTCTTCAAGTTAGGGGAGAATTATACGCAACTAATCAAAGTTCAAATATATCCCAGAAAATCGCTTCTGGATTTCTCAGGGCTAAAGAAGGATCTACTGAAAGTCTTAGCTTCTGCGCATTTCAAATACTTAATTCAAAACTTAACCAATATGAGTCCAAAAAGATTCTTTCTAAGCTTGGCTTCACGATACCTCAGGATATTTCATGCAACTTTACTAGCGAAGTTCAAGTATTTAGAAAACAATGGCTTGAAGGAAAGCTTTTTAGGAAATATCCAATAGACGGAATAGTAGTAAAGATAAATTCTAGAAAATTACAATTAATTAGAGAAAAATCAAATTTACATTATCCTTATTGGCAAGTAGCAATAAAAAGTTAATGGAATCAATACACCAGATTTTTCCTACTTGGCATATTTACCTAGACATGTTTTTGGTTGGTTTTGGAACTTACGGCTTTCTGAGAATTAAGAAAAAAATAAAAACCAAATAAATATCTAGTAAAAAGTTTTCACAATCATCGATGATCCTCAAGCATGGACTTAAGTTGTTCGCTATCTAATTGTTCGAGATAATTTCTCATTGCTAACCAAGATCTTCGGCTTTCTAACTTTCCACTTTGTTTAAATAAATTTGCGGAAACATGATCTATCAATTCTTTATGAGTCATATTCATATTCTTCATCAAGTTCAATAACAACACCATTAAAAAATTCTGCTAATAATTTTGATGGCTCTTGGATAGATACCTTTCTATCTACTTTTGATAGTTTTTTTTTGATTGGATTTAAGTTAGTCATACTTATTCAGGTAATTCGAGCTCTTCAAAAGTCCAACCTTCTAATTGAAGGTCATGCCATTTGTCCCAGGCATTATCCAAATACATTTGAGTTGATGATTTAATTGCCATTGGCTCACCAAGATCATTTGCATAATATGTATGAGTAAAAATTCTGGTACTACTTCTTGGAGATTTTTTATTAATTGTAAATAAAATTAATCTGCTGCGGTCAGGGCTGAGTAACCAACCACTTGGGGACTCATTACGATAACCGTAAGAAAAATTAGTCCAAACATTAGCTCCTCCTAAAGTCATCGCTAATAATACATGTGTACTATAAATATACGTATATGAAATGGATCGTCAAGTATTTTGGGAAACAAATTATTATTTACACTTATTAAAAAATAGCTTTTGAATGTAGAAGTCTTATTCAAAACTTCCTCTAAAAATATCTTTTTGACCTATTTAGGCTTTTTAGTTTTTATGATATAAAAAATTTAAATCTCAAAAAAAATGATTAAAAAAGAATACAATATTCGAAGCGAAAGCTATTACCCAGATAGTAATTACTACATTGACAAGGAAAATACTCCCAAAGAGACTTCACTTTCAAAAGATCAAATATCCAACATGGGGGAAATTTTTGAATGGCCAAATACATATTGGTTTATTGCGGAAAGAACAAATGGAAGGCTGGCAATGATTGGCTTCATGGCTGTCATAATCAACTATTCTTTATTTGGTTGGATAGCTTATCCAATCCTTTAAATGAGCAACTCTAATTTTGACAAAAATGGTTTAGACAAGTCTGGAACGCATTGGCTTCAATATGCGGCATTTGTTGCAACTGCATTTGCTATTTATTTTGGTTGGGCATTTTTCAATGATGCTGGTTTCCACCATTTCACTGTAAAAATATTTAAATTCTGGAATTGCAATGGATATAACAATCTAAGTTATTGCATAATGCGTTGGAAAGTGGATTTTTATCCTTAAAAATAACTTCTAAATAAAATACCTATCAAAAACGTTTCATAGCAACTATTGTGATAAGTAATACCGGATCCCCGTTAGTTCTCTGCTGCATCGACCTGGAAATGCCAGAAGAGGATTCAAAGTGGGCTTTCGTTTCCGATTACAAGATCGGTTTACTACCGCATCACGACAGTCTCCTCATGTCGAAAGAGAGTCAGATCAGAGCACATAAAGAAGAACATAACCAAAGACCCAGTAACTTAACTCTAACTTATTTTTTTATCCATTTGGAGATGGCCAAATGTCTCTTACCATAGTTAATAAAACTTGTGCCTCATCATATCTTTCTGAATGTGTTTTACCATTTAATAGAAATGTAATGTGAGCCATTTTTCTTCCCAGAATTTCTCGAGATTTGCCATAACAATGAATATTAGAACCCTCAATTTCAGATAACATTTTGACTCTTGTCTCCATCGAAATGGGGAAATTTTTTTTTAATCCCAGTAGATTTATCATAATTGCCCCTTCACAGTTCATTTTGATTTCAGGTGGCATTATCCCAGAAGAAATGCAAACATATTGATCAAACTGACTTGATGTACAAGCTTCAATAGAGAAATGAGCTGAGTTATGTGTTCTAGGAGCTATTTCATTAATTAAAAGACCATTATCCCCATAGAAGAATTCAATAGCTAAAACTCCAACATAATTAAGTTCATTGACTATTGAAGAAAAAATATTTATTGCAAACAAGTTCAAATCATATTCAGTTGTCGCAGGTGCAAGCACCCAATCACAAACATGATTTGATTGAATTGTCTCAACGATTGGGAAAAATCTTATCTTACCGGTTCTATCTCTCGAACCAACAAGAGCTAGTTCTTTTTCATACTCTATCCATTCTTCTATTAACCATTCATCAGAATTATTGTCTATTAAAAAAGAACCTAAATCTTCTTTTGACTTTATTTTTTTGTTCCCTTTACCGTCATATCCACCTTTATTTGATTTTGCCATTAGAGGGAAAGTCCAATTACTGATTTCCTCATCCGAGAGTTTTTTAAAATCTTCAATACTTATCCATTTTGGGCAGGGAATATTCATCCTACTTATTAATTTCTTTTGAGAAAATCTATCTACTAATGGCTTAATTGCATTAAGACTTGGAACAAAAATATCGTTATTGTCAATTAAATCTAATTTGTCAATTTTTATCCATTCATTTTCAAAAATTATTTTTTCACACTCATTAATTAATGATTTATTACCTCTTATCTTTAAAGGATCAGCTTCTATGACATGATCTGCTTTTAAACCAGCGGGATCATCACAAGATTTTGTTTGCACACATACCTCTAAATCTCTTTTTTTTGCTGCCTCGGTTAACATCAACGCTAGTTGACCTCCTCCAATTATTCCAAGGGAATAATTTTTCTTAATATCGTTTATATTTTTTTTAAAACTCATAGCATGATTTTATTACCATTTCTAATTCTTAACAACTGAATTTTTAATTATCTAGAGCTTAGATTTTGCTAATATATAAAGTATTTAATACTAAATATTTATAAATTTTAACTAGGTAATCAATTGTGAATAAGAGAAAAATATTAGTCCCATTAGGTGATAAGTCATACGAAGTAACTCTAAATGCAGGGATACTGAATAATATCAGCGAAGAACTTTTAAAAATTGGAATAACAAAGAATAGAAAAATACTCGTGATTTCAAATGAAGAAATATCAAATTTGTATGGAGAAAAATTCTTAAATAATTTAAAAGTTAATAAATATCAGGCCCAAATGTTCCTTATCAAGGCTGGAGAATCATATAAAAACTTAAAAACCTTAAGTGAAATATATGATTTTGCATTTGAATTTGGTTTAGATAGAAATTCAATAATTATTGCCCTTGGAGGAGGAATTGTAGGAGATGTAAGTGGTTTTGCAGCTGCTACTTGGCTGAGAGGAATTGAATATATCCAGATTCCAACAACATTATTATCGATGGTTGATTCGTCTGTTGGAGGAAAAACAGGAGTGAATCACCCAAAAGGTAAAAATTTAATTGGGGCTTTCAATCAACCCAAAGCAGTTTTTATTGATCCAGAAACTTTAAAAAGTTTGCCCAAACGAGAATTTAATGCAGGCATGGCCGAAGTAATAAAATATGGGGTAATAAAAGATAAAGAACTTTTCGAATACTTAGAAATTGAAAAAAACAAGAATGAACTTATAAATCTCAAGAATGAATATCTAATTAATATAATTGAAAGTTCAATTAAAACAAAGTCTCATATTGTTTCTCAAGACGAACATGAAAATGGCGTTAGAGCAATATTGAATTATGGACATTCTTTTGGTCACGTTATTGAAAATTTGTGTGGATACGGCAAATTTCTGCATGGAGAGGCAATATCAATTGGTATGAATATTGCGGGGGGAATAGCAATCGAGAAAGGGTTATGGACTAAAGAAGAATTAAAGAGACAGAAGAATCTTTTGGAGAGTTACAATCTTCCTACCGAGATCCCCAAAATAAATAAAGGAGACGTTCTAACAATACTCATGGGAGACAAAAAAGTTCGTGATGGCAAAATGAGATTTATTTTGCCTAAAGAAATTGGTGCAGTAGATATATATGATGACGTAGAGGATTCATTATTTTTAAAGTTTTTTTATTAACGCAAACAGGTTGAATTTATATTCATTTTCTTCTTCTTAAACTTATTAAAAACAAACCACTTAAAGTCACCTAGACATACAGGATCAACGAGTCTAAGTAATGCCTCTCTTCTTAAAAGGGCATTTGATAAATCCTCCTTAGATTCTTTCTGAATTCCATAAAGTCTCTCTGCCAATCCAAGTGCCAACAAAGCCTCTCCTTGTTTAGTTATTCCAAGAGTGTTAAATCCAAGAGACTCAGCATCATTAATTAAAGTTTCTATACATACATGAGATGTTAAATCGCAATTTCCAGGAGAATCTAGGATATTATTCTTCATCTTTTGATTTTCATAAGAAACTATCATCCCATCAGAATTCTTAGATGTGTAGTATCTTTTAGCTTCTTTAGCGTAATCAATTATCAATAAAATACCATTGCTGAATTTTCCATAAATAGCTTTTAACCATTTTGAGTTATCTACATGCCATTCCGTCGACCATCCATCAAGGGCATCTACAGGTGGAATATTAATTCCCGAGTCACTTCTAGCAAGTTCGATACTTTTTTTCAATTCACTTGTAATTGGCATTACATCAAAAAATAATTTACGAGATTTTTTGTCTATAGAAACTGCTTGTCGAAGTAATTTACCTTTTGAAAAGGTTATTCTCTCTACTGGCAAAGCATCTAAAACCTCATTTGCAAGAACTATTCCATTTAAACTATTTTCCTCTATTTCTTCCAAATCTTTCCATAAAATATCAATATCTAAGTTTAAAAATTCATCCAATTTATTTTTTTGTTTTCCTACCATCCCTTCATTGGGTTCAATAATTACAAAAGAAACTCGTTCCAAAAAATTCTTGTTGTTTTCTAAAAAATATTTAATTAATCCACTCATAAAGCTTCCATCTCCAGCTCCAAATTCAATTACAGCTAATTTCTGATTCGATAAAAAACTATTTTTCAACTGAATTAGCCAATTTTCTATTTGTTTACCAACCAAAAAAGCAAAATCATCAGATAAAGAAGGTGATGTGACAAAATCTCCTCGAACGCCTAACTCAGCTTTACCGCTGCCGTAATAACCATTAATAGGATCATTTAAAACAAAATTCATAAAGTCATAAAAACTTATAGTCCCTCCCATTTTTATTATTTTTTTTACTAACCAATCTGTATTATTCGCGGGTAAGCTATTCATCGGCGAAAATATAAAGAGACAAAACTTATTTATGCCTTCAAAGATTAACTATTTATTGGGAATATTTCTATCTATTTTAGTTTTAATTTCACAAAAACCCGTTTTCGCTATAAATAATCCAAATATCTTACCTCAAGAAAAAACACCCGTTATTGATTTAGCTAAAACATTAAGCCCTAATCAAAAAAAATCTTTAGAAGACAAGCTCAACAATCTTGAAATTGAAAGTGGGTGGAAAATTAAATATTTATCTCAGTTTGAGAGTTCTCCTGGTAGCGCAATCAAGGACTATTGGAATTTAGATGAGACAAGTTTGTTAATAGTTGCAGATCCTAGAGGAGGAAATTTACTCAACTTTAACGTTGGCGAGGCTTATTTTAATTTTATGCCAAGGTTATTTTGGGTTGAACTTCAAACAAGATTTGGTAATCAATATTATGTGAAAGATCACGGTGAAGATGGTGCAGTATTAGATGCAATTAATTCAGTAAAGATTTGCCTTGAAAAAGGAGGGTGTCAAGTTGTCCCTGGCCTACCCAAAGAGCAATATATATGGACTTTATGTACTTCTATTCTTGGAGGTCTAGTAGCAGGTTTCGCATCTGCTCCAAGAAGAGAAGGTCAAGTTATATCAATTGGATTTTTAGCTCTTCTTTCTCCTTTGTGGGGTATGTTATTTGGAATTTTTGGTTTAGCACCGATAATATCCAGAACAAATGATTTATTACCTTTATTTAAAAATGGTTTAGCTTTTACAGCCGCAGGAATTACGGGTTATATCTTGTCTCAAACTCTCTTTGCCAGATATGAAAAGCCCAAAAAAAATTAAAATTTTATCAAAATATCTATTCCTAAAAAAATTTATCTTCTTCACAAATTTCACCAGACTCTGAATACCATCGATGAGAAACATTTATTAATTCCTTTTTTTTAAATTCAATCCATGAAAAGTTAATTAATAATTTCCCATCTTCATCAGTTTTATACCTTGGCACTACTGCAGTGTTGAAATAAATTGTCCCTTTACTATCAATTTTAAACATCTCTCTTAAACCAAGATTTCTTTTAAGACGATTGTGCATATGACCAAAAATTACAAGTTCAACTTTTCTTTTCTTTTGTATTTGAGAAATCGCCACAGACAAATCTCTATCTCCCCAATCTAAAGAGGGTAATTTCCAGTCTTTCCCACAAATACTTTTAGCTTCTGAGCCTAAACCAGAAGGGCCCGCATGAGACATAATTATTAAAGGGATATCTTCAATAGTCTCCTCTGAACATTTGATAATTTTATTTATTGAATCTTGTTCGGTGATAGGTCCATAAACGCCTTTGACTTCTTTTGAAAGATAATAACCACCTCCAGAACTACATGGTCTCGCAGAAAGTAAATTAATTTGGTTATTAAAAACTTTTAAATCCCATGCACAATATTTTTCACCAAGAACACGTATCTGCTTTGAGAGAATTTCTCCTGTAGAATCCTTACCTCTATCATGATTTCCTAAAATCACAAAAGTAGGAATTTTAATCTCATTGATTTTTTTTATTATTTTGACACTCCCATCAGAAATATCACCAACAAATAAAACAATATTTGGTTTGATAGTCGATAAGACTTTCAAGTCTAATTCAGACCACTGTCCATGACAGTCACCAACAATAGCAATTTTTAAATTTGTCAGAATTTTTTCTATTTAAAGGCATATAATCTATTTAGAGATATTCTAAATCCTGACCAGTATAACTTCTACTGCAAAACAGAAATCCGTTCAAACTGAAGAGATTTTGATTTCGGAAATAAAGGAGCATTGCAAAAAAGCTAATGCCATTATTCTTGCGCACTATTATCAAGCTCCAGAGATTCAAGAAATTGCAGATTTTATTGGCGATTCATTAGATCTATCAAGGAAAGCTGCAAATAATGATGCAGATATAATAATTTTTTGCGGTGTACACTTTATGGCCGAAACTGCAAAAATACTTAGCCCAAATAAAACAGTCCTTTTACCAGATATTGACGCGGGATGCTCATTAGCAGACGATTGTCCCTCAGATAAATTTCAAAAATTTAGGGAAGAAAATCCAGAGCACTATGTGGTAAGTTATATAAATTGTACTGCAGAAGTAAAAGCGCAAAGTGATCTAATCTGCACAAGCAGTAATGCAGTCTCATTAGTTAAAAAGATACCTGAAGATAAAAAGATAATATTTGCCCCTGATCAGAACCTTGGGAGATGGGTACAAAAAAACTCAGGAAGAGATCTTAAATTATGGCCTGGCAGCTGCATTGTCCATGAATCATTTAGTGAAGAAGCACTACTAAAATTAAAATATCAAAATCCAGGATCAAAAGTCATTGCTCATCCTGAATGTAGTCAAAATTTACTAATTCTCTCAGACTTTATTGGATCAACAAGTAAACTGCTTGATTTCGTAAGTAAAGATCCATCTAAAACATACATGGTATTAACTGAGCCTGGAATAATTCATCAAATGAAGAAGAAAGAACCTAATAAAATCTTCATTGAAGTTCCTGATATAGAAGGTTGTAAATGTAACGAGTGTCCATATATGAAATTGAATACTTTAGAAAAAATTCTAGATTGTTTGAAAAATAATTCACCGTCTATCGAACTTGACCCAGAAATAATAAGAAGAGCCTATGTTCCAATAAAGAGAATGCTAGATATGAGTAATTAATTTAATGAAAATACTTTATCTTCCTTATTAATTTGTAGGAATGCATTGAGGTTTGCAGTCTTAGGTTTAAATTCACTTATCTGATTCTTTCTATTAATTATATTTATTAGCTCTTTTTCACCAGCTCTATATTGTTTATCTCTTCTAGTTCCAATCTCTCTTTGGAGAATAGGGTTGATATTCATTTTCACTTCTATGTCAGGAATAATTCCAGATTTGTTTATATCAGTGCCGTTCGGAGTTAAATACTTAGCAACTGTAACAGTTAATCCTGAACCATCAACTAATGTTCTCATAGATTGAACTAGACCTTTACCAAACGTTTTCTTCCCAACTAATTTTCCTCTTTTATTATCTTTTATTGCGCCAGAAACTATTTCACTGGCACTAGCAGAACCCTCATTAACTAAAACAACTAAAGGTTTTTTTGTTAGAGCTTGACCGTTTCCTCTTTTTGTTTCTTTTAAACCATCTTTACTGACTGTACTTACTATTACTCCTTTATCAATGAAGTGTCTTGAGATATCAATGCTTGACTCTAATAAACCTCCTGGATTACTTCTCAAGTCAAGAACATATCCTGCAACTTTTCTTGTTTCTAAATCTTTAATAGCATCTCTAGTCTCTTTAGATGCATTTGCATTAAATTGTTTAATTCGCACATAGCCAATTAACAATCCGTTTTTGGATCGGTTGACTTTACTTGATACAGATTTTATTTCAATCTTTTCTCTCGATAAAATCTCAAAAAAGGATTTAGAACCTCTTAGAATTTCAAGCTTAACTTTAGTACCTCTCTGTCCTCTTATTAATTTCACGGCCTCCTCTATATTCATGCCTTCAGTAGAAATATCATCTATAGATAATATTTTATCTTTAGCTTTAATTCCAGCATCGTATGCAGGGGTGCCCTCAATGGGAGAAATAATTATTAAATCATCAGATTCTTTATCTTTAACTATTTGGATACCAACTCCAGTTAATTCACCAGAGGTATCAATTCTCATTTGATTAAATTCCTTAGGTTCTAAAAATCTTGTATAAGAATCATCTAAGTTAGAAAGCATATCTCTAATCGCATCATATGCTTCATTGCTGTCTGAATATTTTTTTGATAAAACTTCTTTTCTTAGGTTAATCCAATTAGACTTTTGAAATTTACCGCTTGAATCAAGAAAATCTCTATATACAATTTGCCAAACATGATCAATTACTTCTTTATAACTATTATTTAAAACTGTTGCTTCTGCAAAATTATTTAAAAATAGCCCTGAAAAGGTTGTTGCAATAATAGTTATAAATTTTTTTTTAAGCAATTTCTTATCTTCAAAGAATTCATTATATTTTTATTATAAAAAAAATTTATTTATAATTTCAAAAATTTGACAAATCCTTAAGGATCAATCCACTTCCCATCATCCTTAATAAGTTGGATTAAAGCATTAACACCCTCATCTTCAGGTACTCTTTTTATCTCTTCTTTTCTTCTATATAAGGCAATAGTTCCTTTGCCTTTACCAACATAACCATAATCAGCATCTGCCATTTCTCCAGGGCCATTAACAATACATCCCATTATTGCTATATCTAGACCCGTCAAATGTGAAGTTGCGTTCCTAACTTTGTCTACAACTTCCTCTAGATTGAAAAGTGTTCTGCCACAACTAGGGCAACTGATGTATTCAACCATTGTTTTTCTTAATCCCAAAGATTGCAAAATTGAATAGCAAACTGGTATTTCCTTCTCTGGGGCTTCCGTTAAAGATACCCTGATGGTATCTCCTAATCCCTCTGCTAAAAGCGTTCCAATTCCAGCAGTACTTTTAATCCTTCCATAATCACCATCTCCAGCTTCAGTCACTCCTAAATGTAAGGGATAGTTATATCCTTCTGAGTCAAGCCTATCTGCGATCATTCTGTAAGCTGCCATCATAACTGGGGCCCTGGAAGCTTTCATAGAAATAATTATGTTATGAAAATCAAGCTCATCACAAATTTTGACGAATTCCATCGCAGATTCTGTCATTCCCAATGGAGTATCTCCATAAGTAAAAAGCATTCTCTCAGATAGAGACCCATGATTAACTCCAATCCTTAGAGCTTTATTTTCAGCCTTTAAAACTTCCACCAAAGGGGTAAATCTTTTAAGTATTGTTTGTTTAATAGTTTCAAATTCCTCATCCGTATATTCAGTCCTTGTAGGGTCCGATTTCTCAAATACAAATAATCCAGGATTAATTCTCACTTTATCAACATGTTTTGCAACCTCCATTGCAATTTTCATACCATTATGGTGAACATCAGCGACCAAGGGGGTGTTGATATTATTTTCTAATAATTTTGCTTTTATATCCCCTACTGCTTTTGCATGTGCTAAAGAAGGAACAGTTAACCTTACAATTTCACAACCCACATCATGAAGTCTTTTGATAGCCAAGTAAGCATTTTCTACATCCATAGTATCTTCATTTATCATCGATTGAACTCTTACTGGATAATCACTTCCAATAGCTACATCACCCACCATTACTGTTCTAGTTAACCTTCTCTCAATATGAGTTGAATATCTTTTGGAGAGACTATTAACCTCTTTTGATTGAGTTAATGACATTAAAATTCTAGATATTCAAAAAGGATTTCACTAAATTATACGGCATATAGTTTACCACTTACATTCTTTAGGTCTTTCAAAGTTTGATGATAAGGTTTATTGATTTCTTTCGAAGGAAATCTCAACAAATAAGATGGATGAAAAATTACCATAATTTCTCTCCCATCTTTTTTAATCCATTCACCTCTTAAATTACTTATAGGATCTTTAATTTCTAAAATAGCTCTCATAGCAGTAGAACCAGTAAGTAATATAAATTTTGGATCAACTAGCTTTATTTGCTGTAACAACCAAGGTTTATGAATATTAATTTCTCTAGCAGTGGGTTTTCTATTATTTGGTGGACGACATTTAATTACATTACAAAAATAAACATCCTTCTCATAGTCAATCCCAGCCTGTATTAATAATCGGTTTAATAACTTACCAGATTTACCTACATAAGGTTTTCCTTCTAAATCTTCCTGTGCTCCAGGTGCCTCACCAATTATTAACAAATCTGCAAATACACTTCCTCTCCCAATTACTAACCTTTTCACCGAAAATAAAACTTTAAATATTTTTATCTTAAGAACTCAAAACATGAAAATAAAATAGATTAAGAAAATGAACTAAATTAAACCATTATGTGATAGTTTTATTTATTCTTAATTTATGCATTTGCCATTATTAAAAGTCATATTTGAAAAGTCATAAGTCAATGAGTCAAGTTAATTTATCTGATCGGGCACTTTCAATTGAGCCTTCTCTTACATTGCAGATAAGTGCTAAAGCAAATCAATTATCTGCAGAAGGAGTAGATATTTGCAATTTAAGTGCAGGAGAACCTGATTTCAATGCTCCAGAAGAAGTTATAGAGGCTACAAGTAAAGCTATATTTGATGGATTTACAAAGTACGGGCCCGCAGCGGGGAATTTAGATCTCCGAAAAGCAATTGCAAATAAACTTCAAATTCAAAACGATTTAAATTATGAATTTGAAAATGTAATGGTCACAAATGGTGCTAAGCAAGCAATATATAATCTTTTCCAAGTCTTATTAAATAATGGAGACGAAGTTATTATTCCTTCTCCATATTGGTTAAGTTATCCCCAGATGGTTAGATTGGCGGGTGGGAAGCCAATTTTTACAAATTCTTCTGCAGAAGATGGATTCAAAATAAATATAAAAGATTTGAAGTCTAAAGTCTCTTCAAAAACTAAATTTATAATTATCAATTCTCCTAATAACCCTACTGGGAGAATTATGTCAAAGGAAGAATTATTACAAATTGCCGATTTAGCTAGAGAAAATCCAAATATCAATATTCTTTCTGATGAGATTTACGAACTAATCCTTAAAAAAGAATTTAAACACTACAGTTTATCTTCATTAGCAAATGACTTAAAAGATAGAATTTTTATAGTAAATGGGTTTGCGAAAGGATGGGCTATGACTGGCTGGAGAATAGGTTATTTAGCAGGTCCCAAAGATGTAATCAAAGCATCCTCAGCATTACAAAGTCAAAGTACAAGTAATGTTTGCTCTTTTGTTCAAAAAGGTGCTTTAGAGGCTTTAAAAATTAATAATGAGTTTTTCTCAATAATAAATAGCCATTATGATCAAAGAAGAAGACTTCTCTATGAGGGTCTTAATAATATAAATGGGATTTATATTGAAGAACCTAATGGAGCATTTTACGCATTTCCAAAATTACCCAATTCCTCAATTACTTCTGTTGATTTCTGTAATAAAGCTCTTCAAGATTATGGATTAGTTGTTGTGCCTGGGAAAGCCTTTGGGGCTGACGAATGTATAAGATTATCTTGTGCAGCTTCAGAAATTAAAATAAAAGATGGTCTAAAAAGGCTTGAAAAAGCAATCTCTGAATACTATTAATTTAACTAAGTTATGTTTAATTTAAAGAATTTCATACTAAGTTCATCTCTATTATTTTCTGTTTTTTCATCACCTGTATTTTCAAATCCCAAAGTTTTAAAAGTTGGAGCAATACCTGATCAAAACCAAGATGTTTTGGACAAAAGATTTAATTTATTCTCAAAAGAATTATCCAAACAACTTGATGTAGAAGTTAAATACATTCCTGTTATTAATTATGTTGCAGCAGTAACTGGATTTAGAACTAAAGATTTAGATTTAGTTTGGTTTGGCGGTTTATCAGGAGTTCAAGCAAGATTACAAACACCTAATTCAATTGTCATAGCTCAAAGAGATATCGATAAGGAATTTAAAAGTGTTTTTATAGTAAACAAAAATTTAGAACTTAACTCAATTTCAAACATTAAAGGACTTAAAAAACTAAAGAATTTAAGATTTACTTTTGGCTCTGAAAACTCAACATCTGGAAGATTAATGCCAGAATATTTTTTAAATCAAGCAGGGGTAGGAATTAAACATTTTAAAGGAAAAAAAGCAGGTTTTAGTGGGAGTCATGATGCCACTATAGCTTTAGTTAATAGTGGGGCATTTGATGCTGGAGCTTTAAATAAACAGGTTTGGGAAAACAATCTTAAAAACAATCCCAAAAGAACAAGTAATTTAGAGTTATTCTGGATCACACCAGAATATGTTGACTATCATTGGTTAGCTCAAGGTGATCTTGAAAATAGATTCGGGGAAGGGTTTACAAAAGAACTTAAATCAGTAATTCTAAATTTAGATATAAAGCAAAAATCACATAAACAGCTATTAGATATGTTCAATGCAAAAAGATTTATAAAGGCAGAATCAAAACAATATAAAAATATAGAGGAAATCGGGAAGAAATTAAATAAAATTAGATGAACAATACTGTCTTAGAATTAGAAAATATATCTTATAAATACAAAAATGATCTGATCCTAAATAAAATAAATCTAAAAATAAATTCTGGCGAAAAAATTGCACTTTTAGGTAAAAGCGGTTCAGGAAAAACTACACTTATTTCAGTACTTAATGGCACTATAAAGCCAACTCAAGGTGAGGTTAAATTATTCAATGAAAGTTTCGAGGAATTAGATAGAGAGAAGAAAAGTAAAATAACAACTATATGGCAAGATTTAAGATTAATAGAAGATCTCTCTGCAGAACAAAATGTTAATTGTGGACTACTAGCGGAAAACAATTTTTATTTCGCTTTTAAAAATTTATTAAATATAAGTTCTTTTAAGAAGGCACATAAATATATGAAATTATGTAGACTTCATAACTCTATTTACGACAAAAAAATCAGAAAACTATCTGGGGGGCAAAAACAAAGGGTGGCTATAGCTAGATCATTAATTCAAGAATCAAATATATTACTTGCAGATGAGCCTTTTAATAATCTAGATCCCAAATTGATAACAACAATTAAAAACCTTCTGCTAGAAAATGTAGATAAAAATAAAGCAAAAAAATCGCCAAAGACGGTATTAGTTGCATTACATAGATTAGATTTGCTGAACGATTTCGATAAAGTTATTGGAATAAGGGATGGTAAAATTTTTTTCAATATCAAAATAAATAACTTAAAGAAGATTCATTTAGAGAAAATATATTAATTAGTTGAACAAATTAAAATTAAACTATACTTCATTATCTTTTCTTCCAATTTTGGTATGCATACCTCTAGGGTATCAATTAATAAACAATATTCATTTTGGAGGATTTAAATTATTCCAAGAATTCTTAATTTCTGCATTTAATCCCAAGATCGATAATGAAATTATTATTACCGTAATTAAGCGATTAAATGAAACAATCTTAATTGGTTTTTTTAGTTGGTTAGTAAGTATTATTTTTGGAGTAATTTTTGGAATAATTTCCTCAAATATTTTTTATAAAATCTTTAATATTCCAAATTTTTTCTACCGCATAATAAGGTTTTTTCTAACAATAATTAGATCTATACACGAAGTGGTTTGGGGAATAATATTAATGCAAATATATGGAATAAATTTTTCGATAGGAATAATAGCTATATGTATACCTTATATTGCTGTAAATTCAAAAGTTTTTGCTGAACAATTAGAAACTATTGACTACAAAAGTTTTGAATCTATAAATCAAATAAATGCACCTAAATTTTCTTCTTTACTAACTTTAATATGGAATCCAATAATAAATACATTTAAAAACTTTGGTTTATATCGATTAGAGTGTTCAATAAGAAGTACTGTGATTTTAGGAATTTTTGGGATTGGAGGAATAGGTACCAGTATTTTTTTATCTTTCCAAACTTTGAATTTTAGAGAGTTATGGACTTATTTATGGTCCTTAGCAATTTTGATAATTCTTTCTAGATTAATATTCAAAAAAATAAAATTTAATACTACAAATAAAATCGTATCTATTTTTTTTATTGCAGTTATTTTCATAACAATTTTATTTTCTTTTTCATATTTTCTTTATTTTATTTTTAATAATAATTTTGAAAATTTTAATTCCATTAGTTCTCTTTTTAAATCAAGCTCAGATTTAGGATTATTTGATTTCTTAAAACTTATATTAGAAACAATAATTTTAAGTCTTTTATCAACAGGAATCGCAATTAGTTTACCTCCATTAGTAATAGGAATTTTTAACAACAATAGTTCTAAAATTTTTATAAAAATTTTTGCATTTTTATTACGTTTAATACCTACACCTGTAATACTTCTAACTCTATTAACTTTTAATAATCCTTCTTTATCTTTAGCAGCTTTAACATTAGGTCTCCACAACGCTGGTATTACTAGCAAATTACTTTTTACAAATCTAGATAGCCAAGACAAGAGAAATTATATTGCAATGAAATCTCTAGGAATCTCAAAAAAGACTAGTTGGCTTTTAGGTTTATTTTCTCAACAAGCAAAAAGTTACTTAGCATATTGCGCTTATAGATCTGACATCATTATTAGAGAAACTGCAATAGTTGGGGTTATTGGAAGTGTTGGTCTAGGTTGGCAATTACAAGAATCACTAAGTTCCTTTGCATGGCAGGAAGTCACCATAGTTTTGATAGCTTATAGCTCCATCGCAATAGTTGGAGAATTAATAAATGGTAAAATCAAGAATAGTTTAACTTGATTTGTAAGAATAATTTGTTAAATCAAGTAATTATTTTTTTCCGGTAATAGTGATTAGTTTACCAAAACAGCTTGTTGTAATTGGAGATAGCTCAGTTTATGGATGGGGAGATAACGAGGGTGGTGGATGGTGTGAGAGGCTTAGAAAAGATTGGGGTAATAACCAAAATGGGCCAGTTATTTATCAACTTGGAGTTAGAGGAGATGGGATAGAAAAAGTTTCATCTAGATGGGAAAAAGAATGGTCATCTAGAGGAGAAACGAGAAGAAATAAACCTAAAGCAATCCTACTAAATGTAGGTCTTAACGACACTGCAGCAATTGGTCAGATAAATGGAAGACATCAATTAGATATAGATGGATTTGAATATGGATTAGAAAGGCTAATTAATGCAATGAACTCTCAAACAAATTTATTTGTTATTGGTTTGACACCAGTTGACGAAAGCAAAATGCCGTTCGCAGGATGTCTATGGTACACAAATGATTTTTGTAATTCTTATGAAAGGAGAATGGAGGAAGTATGCCTCAATCAGAATGTCCCATTTCTTCCTACTTTTAGAGAAATGTACTCTGATAAAAGGAGTAAAAATTGGATTACGCATGATGGAATTCATCTAAATTCAGAAGGTCATTTCTGGCTTTTCCAAAGACTTAAAAGTTGGGAGATGCTTACAAAATGGAAGGGATCTTAGGTCTTTCCAAATATTATTAATTTACAAAATATGAATATAAAATAAGAGCAAAGATAGCAAAAACAGAAGCAATACTTGTCTGAATAGCATTTACCAATTCATTACTTAATTTATATTTGTTTTGAAATTTAGCACCAATAATACTTTCGGAAAGTGTTGCCAAGAATCCAGAAACTACAACAACTATAAAATGATATTTTGTAGAAATAATTGATAGACGAAGCATTATAAAAGCCATAAATATTGATCCCAAAACACTAGCTAATGTTCCTTCTATACTTATTCCTCCCTCGGTTCCCCTATCCACCTTTTTGAGTGAAGTAATTAAGTATGTATTTTTACCAAATCTTTTTCCAATTTCGCTACCAAAAGTATCCGCCAACTTTGCAGCAAAACTTGCAGCAAAACCTACTTTAAACATGACTACATTGGCAGCATTAAATTTTGTCATCATGGCAAGAAATAATCCTGTAGCTGCTGAGCCCCATACATTCTCAGGGCCTCTCCTCCCGCCTCTTTTTTCAGCAATTCCTTGTGCTTTTTTAAATTTAAAACCTATTTTGGTAACGAGGGATCCAAATAATAAATAAATAACAACTGACATCCATCCCTGCCAAGACAAACATCCCCACAAAATTGTGCCTAAGATGCCTGCACTTACCCAACCTCTTTTAGTCATCAAAGGAATCCTGCAAAATATATAAATCAAAATAAAATTAATGCAAAAACCTATAAAAAATTGATTTCTAATTAAATCCATATTTATCTAATTCTTTAATTTTAAATCAATTCTCCACTGATTTAGAATTGATGATGCGTTAATACTAGCCGTTGAAGTTCTCAAGATAGTGTCGGAAAGCTTAACAAAGGGAATATTATTTTTTTTAAAAAAATCAATTTCTTTAGCGGACCAACCTCCTTCAGGACCAATTACATTCCAAAAAATACCTCCTTTTTTATTTCCAAATTCTTGTTTTTTTCTTAACCATTGATTTAAGTCATATAGTGTTTCTTCTCTAGTTATAGAAATTGAAACTCTTTCTGGATTATCTCTACTTTTTAGCCATTCAATAATATCCATTCCATTTAAAATAGATGGTTTCCATAATCTCTCACTTTGCTCAACAGCTTCATTGATAATTAAATTCCATCTCAAAAGTTTTCTAGAAAAATTTAAATTTTTGTTTACCTGTCTTTCTGAAAATAATGGCTGTATAAAATCAATTCCTATTTCAGTACACATTTTTAAAATATCCTCAAAACCACTTTTTGGTATAACAACAGCTATTCCTAATAAGTGAATTTCTTGTTCTTGAAATAAGTAAGGTTTTTTTGATTTAATTATTTCTAAGCAATCATTTTTAACTTTTATAGCTTTCCATAATGAACCCTCTCCGTTAGCTATAAATATTTTTTTACCATTTTTTATCCTCATTACTTTATTTAAATAATGAGCCTCTTCTTTAGAAAGTTCTAAATTATTGTTCTTAATATTTTCAATTCTTTCATGGGAAATAATTAATCTTGTTAAGTCTTCCATCTAAAACACTTAATCTTTGAAAACTAAATCTTCATGTTCTTCAACTGACCAATCATTATTTTCACCCCCAATAATTAACTCTTCAATTTTTACATAATTATTTGATATCTCATTCAAAGAATTAATTAATATATCTATTGAAATGGAGTCTGAAGTTCCAAAATCAACCCAACATCTTCCCCAAAGATTTTGATATTCCATAATTCCTAAATTATGCATTAAGGCTGGAAGAGATGCATTCTTTTGGTCATTATCATAGGACATCCAACTTAGATCAGAACCCTCTTCATGAGTTTGCAAATTTTCAGAATTAAATCCACCTAACCTTCCTAAAACGTACCAACTATCAAAAACACCATCTAAATAATTTTTTTCGTCTTGAGTTGGTGATTCTGAAAACCTGATCCATATCCAACAATTAAAAGGATCAACTTCCCTAAAAATAATATTCATATTGACTAATATCTTTTTAGATCTAAAGCTATTATAAGTAAGTTATTACTAGATTCAAATTCATACCTATAACTTAATTAATAATGCTTGATTTAAAAGAAATATCTTATCAACCCCAAACTGGTGAAAGAAAAATAATAGACAATTTAAATTTAAAAGTTCATGAAAATGAAATCATTTTAATTTGCGGCAATAGTGGTTCTGGGAAAACAACACTACTCGAAATAATAAGTGGATTAACAAATCCGCAAAAGGGGAAAATTACTTGGAATAATAAAATTTTGTCTTCCAGACAAAGAAGATGGTTTTGTGGAGTAGTATTCCAATTTCCTGAAAGATACTTTATAGGTACAACCATTGGTAAAGAATTAAAAATAGGCCATAAATCTTTAAGAGAAAAAAATATAGAAATAGTTTTAAATAAAGTTGGTTTGAAAAAAATTAATCTGACTCAACCACCAGAACAGCTAAGTGGCGGACAACAAAGGCGGTTAGCTGTAGCAGTTCAATTACTTAGAAACCCTTCAATTCTTTTACTTGATGAACCAACTGCTGGATTAGACTATTCAATGAGAAATGATGTGAAGAATTTAATTCTTGATTTAAAAAATAAAAATACAATTATTATTGTTACTCATGAACCTGCTTTATTTGAGGGAATTCCTTCTAGGATATTATTCTTGGAAAAAGGGAAAATCAAAAATTTTATGAAAGAAAATCATGCAGGATAGGATAGTTCGGGCTACTGCAGCCAATGGAGGAATAAGATTAGTTGCGGTCTTAACAACAGAATCTTCTTTAGAAGCAAAAAAAAGACACAGCCTTTCTTACTTAACCACCTGTATCTTAGGCAGAGCATTTAGTGCTTCACTGCTTTTAGCAAGCTCGATGAAAATAATGCATGGGAGAGTCACTTTAAGAGTTAGATCTGACGGACCTTTAAAGGGATTACTAGTTGATGCAGGCAGAGACGGGAAAGTTAGGGGTTATGTAGGGAATCCTAATTTAGAATTGGACCTAGTCAAAATAGATAATAATAAATATTCTTTTGATTTCACAAAAGCATTAGGTACAGGATATTTAAATGTAATTAGAGATAGTGGATTTGGAGAACCCTTTACAAGCACTGTTGAATTAGTAAATGGGAATATTGCTGAAGACTTAGCTTCATATTTATATCATTCAGAGCAAACTCCCTCTGCTGTATTTATTGGGGAAAAAATCCAAAATAAAAGTGTTATTTGTAGTGGTGGCTTATTAGCTCAAGTTCTACCTAAAAAAGATACTGACCCACTACTAATCTCACTACTCGAAGAAAGATGTAAAGAAATTAATTCTTTTAGCGAAGACCTATTTAAGTCAAAAGATAATCTTCTTTCATTAATTAGAAATATATTTCCCGATATTGACGATAAATCAATCTCTGAAAAAGCTCGTTCCCAAGAAGTGAGTTTTAAATGCAAGTGTTCCAAACAAAGAAGTTTAAATGCGATGAAAATGCTTGATAAGAGAGAGTTAGAGGACATCCTTAAGAAAGATGGTAAAGCAGAGTTGGTTTGTGAATTTTGTAAAAATAAATATCTTATAAATTATGAAGAAATCAAATCGATGATAGAAAATCAATCATAAAAAAATTACGCCTAACCATAAAATAACCATGGCCGGAATACTTTGAATTTTTTGTATTGATAAAGAGTTGTTTGATACTTCCTGAATGAATGAATTATTTTCAAGCAATCCACCAAATATTAATCCTATCGAGAGAAAGGTAACACTCCAACCCAGAGAACCTATAAATCTTTTCCCCGATTTAATTTGAGTATAGGTAAGTATTAATGTTGAGATAGAGAGTAAAAGTCTATTATTAGAGTCTGGACTGATAAATAACAAAATTAAAAATAATAGCCCAAAAGATATTTTAATTGAAAGATTATCAAATGAGGGGGTAGTTATTTTTGGCAGACTAAACTGGCTTGAATTGTTAGAGTTATTGTTTAAATTTTTTATCTTAGAAAGAAGTGGGAAATTATTATTGGTAAATTGATTAATTTGTTTTTCTTTTTTTGAGGCACTCACAGCTTCATAGCTTACATTTCCTGATTGCCTGGCTTTCAAACTCCCCATGAGTAATTGGTCAAAGGAAGATTCTATTTTCGCTTTTAAAATTAAATCTTCACCAGCCTCTTTAACTTTAATATCTCTAGCCTTCTGAATATCCTCAAAAGCGGCACCCTCTTTTACACCTAAAATTTCATAAGGTGATTTTTCGTTATTATTTTTATTGCTGTTTGAATCCAAAATTTTTTACCAATACTAACAGATTAACTAATTTTATAATCCATTAAGACTTTATAAAACAATTGGTTCGACTCCACTAACAACGGGCGCAACTTTGTTTAGATTTAATTGGTTATTGTCTTCAACAAATTGATTTAGATTCCACTCATTTTTGAAAAGAATAACTGGCCTATTCCAACAATCTTTAACTATTTTACAGTTAAATATTCTGCCTAGTCTTTCAATAGCTGGCCATCCATCAGAAATCCATCTAGCCAATTGATATGGCATTGCTTCAAGATTTGCATCTACACCATATTCACTTTTTAATCTATGAGTTACTACCTCCAACTGCAATTGACCAACAGCTGCGAGTATAGGGTCTCTTTTACTCTCATCAAAGTCATAAAGAATCTGAACAGCGCCTTCTTCTCGAAGTTCATTAACCCCCTTTCTAAAGTTTTTAAATGCTGAGGGATTTGGATTTCTTAGCCAGCTGAATATTTCAGGACTAAAGGATGGTATGCCCTCATATTCCAGATGCGCACCAGTATAAAGAGTATCTCCAATAGAAAACATACCCGGATTATTTAAACCAATAACATCTCCAGGATAGGCATCATCTACTACTTCTCTATCTTGCCCAAATATTTTTTGTGGTCTTGATAGTCTGATTGTTTTCCCAGTTCTGGAATGTTTAACTGACATATCCTTTTCAAATTTTCCACTACAAACTCTTACAAAAGCAACCCTATCTCTGTGCTTTGGATCCATATTTGCTTGAAGCTTAAAAACAAACCCACTAAATTCATCGCTTGCAGGTTCAATATCCCCTTTATTACTATTTCTTGAAGTCGGCTTTTGAGCCATTTTCAAAAAACTATCTAAAAATGGCCTTACACCAAAATTAGTCATAGCAGATCCAAAGAAAACTGGGGTTAAAGAGCCATTAAAAACTTTTTCTTTTTCAAATTTAGATCCTGCTTCATCGAGAACATCCAATTCTTCAAGAGAGTTTTCGAGTAAATCTCTCTCTACATATTTTGATAGCTCTTTGTCTTCAAGACTTAATCTTTTCTCATTCGATTGTTTTCCTCTAACGGCTTTATCAAATAAAATTACCTCTCTCGAAAATCTATCAATAACTCCTCTAAATTCCTCGCCACTTCCAATTGGCCAATTAATAGGTAAAGTATTTAATCCAAGTTCTGATTCGATTTCATCAAGTAAAGAAAATGGTTCTCTACCTGGTCTATCCATTTTATTTATAAAAGTAAATATTGGTATTTTTCGCATCTTGCAAACTTCAAACAATTTTCTAGTTTGAGGTTCTAATCCTTTAGCAGCATCTTCCAACATTACTGCATTATCTGCAGCAGCTAATGTTCTATAGGTATCTTCGGAGAAATCTTGGTGTCCTGGTGTATCTAATAGATTGATTACTGATCTTTCGTATTCAAATTGCAATACAGTTGATGTAATAGAAATACCTCTTTGCTTCTCAAGTTCCATCCAGTCTGACGTAGCTTTTCTCTGATTACCCCTAGCTTTTACTGCTCCTGCCTGTTGAATAGCACCTCCATATAAAAGAAGCTTCTCAGTAAGAGTCGTTTTCCCAGCATCTGGATGTGAAATAATTGCAAAATTTCTTCTTTTATTTACAGCTTCCAGTATGTCTTTATTATTTAAAATTTTAGTACTTAAGTTCATCTAGATAATATAAGGGACTTACACCTGGTTCTTAAACATTACCATAGACTATTAAATATTTATCACCGTCTTCAAACACATCTAAAGAAGATAGATCATTCTCCAAGGTAAAATTTTTTAGCTCTTTGAAAGTATAAGAAGCTCTTAAAGATGCATAATAATCATTAGTCAAAATCTCATTGTATTTAGTTGAACATTCTGCTTTGAGTTCTAGAGCGGACTTTTCATCTAGTGGCCTTTTCAAGTCCTTATGAAAATTTACGGTAATATTACTAGACAAACTTCTTATGGTGTTGAAGAAATCTTCAAGGTTCGTAATGTGATGGATCAAACTGTTGCTTACAAGTAAACTAATTCTTTTTTTAAGTAAAAGACTATTGGATTTAATGTCTTTGATATCAGAACATACATAGCGTAAATTTTTTAATTTTTTCTGATTAGTAGAAATCTTTTTATTATATTCCGCCCTCAAAATCATCTCTTTAGATCCATCTATCCCCACTACTTCAGTATCAGGCCATTTTATTGCTAACTTCTCAGAAATATTTCCTGGGCCACATCCCAGATCAACTATTAAATCTTTTTCACCTAAAAAAATATTTTTTCTCAAAAGATAATGATTTATTTGATTAATTAGATTATCTTCCCCTTCTGAAAAATCAGCTTCGTCATAAGAAATGACCTGCTCTTTTTCTTCCATTAATTCAGGTTCGGGGACTCTTTCCATATCCTTTCTTGAAACAAAGATTTCATAATAAACATAATTCTACACAAACCGTTAAATAGTGGTAAGAATGGTTGCAGACGCCACAGGTAGAGTTATTCTTCCAGTACGGGTTATTTACATACTTTTTTTTATCGTGACTGTTGCACCAAATAAAGCTTCTTCAGAGAGCAATTCCAATAATCTTAAAAAAGATGATTTTCCAAAGACTGCGCCAGCTGCTTATCCTGTTTTTTTCAGGTCTTACAGTAGGAAAACTTCCTCTGGTAAAAGGGAGAACTGGAGTGAAGTTGGTGATAGAAATTTATCAGGCTTAAAAGAATTAGGAAAACTTTCTGATGAAGAATTAATCCTAATGAGAGAAATGCAAAGCAACCAAAAAGCCCAACCTTCAGGAAGATGGTTATGGATTGGAGGAACTCCTTGGATTAATAAAAACCAAAATTTCTCTGGGGCATACAACTGTACTTCAACAAACTTAATTGATTGGGAAGCCTTTGCTTTGATGATGGATTTAGCAATGATGGGATGTGGAACAGGTGCAATAATTGAGCCTCATTTTATTAATAATCTACCTACAGTAATAAATAAAATAAATATTAAATCAGTTAGTGAAGTTGGAATCACTCCTAAAGATCAAAGAGAAGAAAAATCATCATTAGAAATCAAAGGCAAAGATCTCCATATCAAAGTTGGAGATAGCAGAAGAGGCTGGGTAGATAGCTATAAATATCTTCTTGAGGCATCAAGTAACGAGAGTCTCGAAAGAGAAATTGATGTTTATATTGATTTGGAAGATATTAGGCCTGCAGGAGAATCATTAAAAGGTTTTGGTGGCATGGCAAATCCTATCAAATTGAAAGATCTATATTCTAGAGTTGCATCACTTCTTGGAAAAGCCATTGGCAGGAAATTAAGTACAGTAGAATGTTGTTTATTAATTGATGAAGCTGCAGTAACCATAGTTGCTGGAAATATAAGAAGAAGTGCTGGGATGAGGCAATTTGCTTCAGACGATAAGGAAGCAGCATCGGCAAAAGAAAATTTATGGAGTCAAGATGAAAATGGTAATTGGAGAATAGATCCTGAAAAAGATGCCCTCAGGATGGCTAATCATACTAGGGTTTATCATGAAAAACCCTCTTACCAAACTATTTTGGATGCCGTAACAAAACAATTCCATTCAGGTGAAGGAGCTATTCAATTTGCTCCAGAAGCCATCGCAAGGTCAAATGCAGATATTCTCAAAGATGATGAATTGAGGAAAGAATTTATTGAAATCTACTCAGAACAAGGTAAGGATGAAGCGAGAAATTGGATAAATAGTAGTTATGGTCCATTCTCTGAAGAAGAGCTAGATCACAGGATGAGCAGATATGGACTTAACCCTTGTGGAGAGATCTTGGGGAATGATTTCCACTGCAATTTGGCTGAAGTTCATTTAAATCAGATTGATCCAAAAAACTTTGAAGAGCAAAAAAAGGCTTTTAAAGCTGCAGCTCTTTCAGTAGCATGCTTACTTAATCATGAATTTGAAGTTGAGCGTTACAGAAAAAGTAGGGAATATGATCCTATTGTAGGGGTAAGTTTCACTGGATTATTTGATTTTTGTGTCCATGCATTTGGAACGCCATGGTTGAAGTGGTGGGAAGCAGGAAGGCCAAATAATGAAGAAGGGAAAGCATTTAAAGAAAAAGAAGCTAAATTCTTAGATTATTGGAGAAAAATAGTAAAAGAAACTGTATGGGAATATTGTGATAAGCATAGTCTAAGGAGACCAAATCGATGCACAACAGTTCAGCCAGCCGGGACTAAAAGTCTTCTTACTGGAGCAGCTCCAGGATGGCATCCTCCAAAGGCTCAAAGATTCATAAGAAGAATAACTTTCAGGAAAAATGATCCAATTGCTTTAGCTTGCATGGATTATGGTTATTCAGTCGTTCCATCTCAATCTGATAAAGATGAAAATGGCTGTTTGCTTGACAATCCATTTGATCCAAGATGCACAGAATGGTTAGTTGAAATCCCTACTGAAGTTAGCTGGGCCAATATAGATGGCGCAGACCAGATAGACATCAATAATTTTTCAGCATTAGCGCAATTTGATTTTTATATGCAAGTTCAGAAATTTTATACAGAGCATAATACCTCTGCAACCGTAGAATTTAGAGAAAATGAAATCGAAGATTTAGCTAAGGCTATCCATAATGCAATAGAAAATAATGAAGGATATATTTCTGCGGCATTACTAGCTCGATTTAGTGCCAACGCTACTTTCCCGAGACTACCTTTTGAACCAATAAGTAAAGAGGAATATATTTCATTACAAAATAAAGTAATAGAGAGGAAAGTTAATAACGATTTCTTTGATGCTCTAAATAAATATGATATTGGAGAACTATCTGAAGCAGGACCAGCAGGGTGTGATTCAGATAAGTGTCTTCTTCCTCTGGCTAAACCAAAAGATTAAATATTAAATTATTTGTAAATAAAAAATATAAATTAGTTTTTAAAAATCTAATTTATAGCTACATCTTTAGTAGGAACATAAATTATTTATGACATTAAGCCTAAATATTGGGAACCTATTTAATGATTCCTCCAGTCATGCCTTAGTGGATGAGCTAAGAAAAAGAAACTCAGAAGAAGAAATACTAGAATTTGAGAAAAAATTTAACTCCAAAAATGAAAAAAATCTACATATACATATATGTAGATTTCTTAAAAACAGATCAATATCTAGAGGACTAGCCTCTAAATGGTTAATAACAATAATTAAAAATAAAGAATCAATTATTGATTCTTTGAAAAGTTGAATAATTAGGTCAGCCCTGAGAGTTTCCATAGAGCAATTCCAAAAATTGAAAACCCCATAATAAAAGTAAAAGCTAGAGCATTTACTAATTGAACCTTATCGTTCATTCTGTTAGCGAAAGGTAGCAATTGAGCAAATAATGGAGTCTCTTCAACTATTGCAGACTTTTTTACTGTAGGTTTTTTGCTTCTAGAAAACATAAAACAAAATTTATAATCTTAAGAATTTTACATTTAAAAGTTCGTTAAATAAAAAATACTTCTTAAAAACGAACAAAATGTAACCTGTAAAAATTATTAAACAAAAAATTAAATAATTTTAAAGAGATTTCAATTTTATAAAAATTTTAATTTTATTTATAAAAAACCTAGACAAATAATTTTCTTGGATGTTAGGATAAGTTTGTAGCAACCGCTACCAAAACGTTCAACTTGCGTTTAGCAAGCCGCAAATCGACTTAAGCCATGGAACGGGGACTTGAGCGAAACCGGAGCTTAAAAAAATGACTCTAATTTACAGAGGACAAAAATACGTCCAGAACAAAAACGTTGCTAAGAAGCAGCATAACGAACTAACTTACAGAGGAAAAGCTTACACAAGCTAGTTCAAATAACCATAAATAAAAAGGCCACTGTAAGTGGCTTTTTTTATTGTCAAATTTTTAATTTTTTCAGAAGTATTTGATTAGAAAAGGTATTAATGAGATATAAATTAAATTCCTCTTCAAGACATTAAATAAATTAATTATTATTAATTGACAGTTAAAAAGTACACATTTTTAGATGTCACTTATTTATGTCCTATCAAGTAATAAAAGCAATCAACTGTTTAATAAACCTCTTTAAATATAAATTTATCAAATTAAGAAAAGAGAGAAATCACTAAATAGTTCAATAAAGCACTAAAGTAATAAGGTTTAGAGCAGCATCATTTAAAGTAATGGCCGATCAGAAACCTTTATTTAAAGCTCCTTACGATATAAAAGACGTTAGTGTTCTTTTTTTTATAGTTGCATTTGTATTGATTATTGCTGCAATATTTGGGAATAATCTATTTGGCATTTTTCAAGATAATATCAATTTTGGGTAACCATAGAAAATTGAATAGGAATTTCACTTTTAGTTTAAATTATTTATGAAAGATTCAAAATAAATTGCCCTAAATACGAAGTATTTTCTCAAAAACAAATCCATTCCCAAGGAACCACATAATTAGCCCCCCTAAAGACAGAAAAGGTGCAAAGGGTATAACTTGCCTGAACCTAACTAGATTGAAGGATAATCCTACTAGGCAGAAAATTGCTGCAATTATATAAGAAATGCCAACTGCGAACAAAGTTCCAATAGGACCTAGCCATAAAGCTAGCATTGCTACTAATTTAGAGTCACCTCTACCAATTGCATCTTTTTTAAAAACATATTTAGCTAAGTATCTGAAAGACTCAAAGATAAAAAAAGCGATTAGTGAAGTACACAAACCCTTGCTAATTAGGTTTAAATCAATATATTTATTATCAAATAAGCCGATAAATATTAAACCAGAAATCCCTGAAAGAAAACCAAAGTTTATCAATCCTTGAGGGATCCAAAAACTATCAATATCAATTAATGCGATACAAAATAGAAGCGACAAAAATATCCAATTAAAAAATAAATTTAAAAACAAATTTGAATTTGATATTAAGAAAGAAGGAGAACTATTAGTAAAAATAATAAATAGAATACCTGTTAGAAATTCAATTAAAGGATACCTAAAAGATATTGATTTATTGCAATGCAGACATTTTCTTCTTTGTATTAAATAACTAATTAAAGGTATATTTTCTCTCCAAGTTAATTTTATTTTACACTTTGGACAAAAACTTCTTGGTTTAATAATTGAAAAATTATTTTGAAAACGATAAACAATAACATTTAAAAAACTCCCTATGCACACTCCAACAATGAAAAACTGAAAGTAATTAAATATAGTTAGCATTCTGAAAAGTTGTACTTTTCTAGCATAATGTATATAATTCTGCTATCAACTTACAAATCCAAATTTCTATTGTTCACGATGACTTTATTAGAAAGTTTTTTAATTAATAAAAGAGTTTTAAAAACTCTTAGCACCAAACAAGGAGAGGAGGGCTTCTCTCTTGTTGAATTAGTTGTAGTAATTGCTGTTTTAGCAATTCTATCTGCTGTAGCTATTCCAGCTTTTGTTGGGGTACAAGCTCGAGCAAGAGCATCTGCCGTTAAGAATGGTTTAGTTAATGGAGTGAAAGAATGTGTTGTGAGAGCATCAGATTTCGATTCAACACTTTTTGCCGATGCTCAATCTTTTTCTGCAGGTAGTTTTCAAGGTTATACAATGGGACAAGAAGCATCCTCAGGAGACACCTGTTATGCAGCTACAGCAACCGCTGCTGCAGGTAGTGGAGATTCCAATTTTACAATTGTTATGAATCCTCAAACTGGATTAGTTTCCAAAACCTGTTCAGATGTTGGTGCTGCCGGATGTAATGGAACTCCAGTTACTGATCCTGTTACGGGCGTTACAACTACAGACGGTAACTGGTAATAGGTTTCATAAATTTTTGATGCACATCTCAAGATTAAAAATCTTGAGATTTTTTTTAAATGTATAAATTTTTTCACAAAAATTTTATTTCGTACCTACTCCTAGGAATCCTTATATCAAGTTGCAATAGTAAAAATGAAAATTTTGATTTAGATTTATCAAATTTTAAAATTCCACCAAAAAATAATGAAAAAATTTTAAATTTAGAAAGCAAAGATTCCTTAGTAACAAAAAAAGAAATCATTAAAAATGAACTGAAAAATTATCAAAATAAATCTGAAATTTTAAGTTCAATACCACTAGGCAAAATTGACCCTTTTTCTGAAGAAGGTATAAAAGATGAAGTAAATAATTTGAATACTAATTTCAAATTAATTGGTTTTCTCAACACAAAAAAAAGTAAATATGTTTTTGTAAGTTACTTAGGTCAAGAAGGTACAATTACTGAGGAATCTATTGGGGGAGAAAATACTAATTTATTACCTAATGGAGCAAAAGTATTAAAAATAGATCCTAAAAAATTAAAATTGATTATAAGTTTTGAGAATGAAGATTATATTCTTGAATTATAAAAGTCAAATCTAAATAAATAGATTAACTTGTATAAATATAAAATAAATAATATAATTAGGAACCAGGCTTTATTGGATATAAAATGAAAATATCCAACATAAGAAATAATAGCAATAGTGGCTTTACTTTAATTGAGCTCATAATAGTTATCGCCGGTATAGCTGCTTTAGGTAGTTTTACATTCCCGAACGTATTAGCTTCATTAAAGTTAAATAAAGTTGAAGAAGCTAAAGCAATAATGAATGGGTATGCAGCTGATTGTTTGGGGAAATATAGAATATCTACTGATCCAGTAAAATTTATAGAGCAATCAACTCCAGATCAATTAGATGATATAAAATTACAAACCCTTGGGTATCAGATAGATGCCAATAAAAATAAATGTTCCCACATAGCACTCAAGCCTTTGAATGAAAAAGAAAAAGATCTTTATGCCTTTGATTTTCAAATGACAAGTGAAGGCAAGATTCTTAAAACTGCTACACCTTCAAGTAATCCTAGATTCTTAAATTCATGTAGAGGCTGGGCAGGTAAAAATTGCGGGCTATCAGAGGCTCAAAAAGCAGAATTTGCTCGTTTAGCAGCTCTAGCAAAGTCTAAAGCAGAATGTATTGGGAAATATAATAATTGGCTTGCTGCCGACGGTAGTGGTGAGAATGTAAGTTGGGACAGTGATAAGCAAAGTTGTACAAGAAAAGTATATGCTTTCGAGGGAATTCCAGTAAATACTCTTGAAGCTGTTGATCAAGCTCTAAAAGCTAAATATGGAAGGGCATGCCTCGATTGGAGGACATCAAAAAGAAGAAGTAAGAGCATTAGCAGAAATGGCAAACCTGAAACTAAAGATCCTGAATGCGGAGGGATAAAATATTGGTATCATTCAGGCTATGAATTTAGTTCTCAAACAGAATGGACTGCTTTTGATAACCAAATAAAAAAACAAAAATGTATGAATGATAGATCAAATGCTTTAAGACTAAGAAAGAAGGGGCTATATAGGTACGGTCCATCTCCAGGACCTGCCCCTTGTGGTCAAGCCGTCTATTTATGTAATGGGTCTGAATATTCATCACTCAGTGCCTACAGAACTACAAGTTGTGGTAAGCCGCCCCCTCCACCACCTAAGCCTAGACCAAGACCACAACCGGACCGCTGTAAGCCCCCTTATTTCAGGAGACATAAACGTTGTAAACCTCAATTCAGAGGTTGGCCAAGTTACAGCGCGAACAGCAAACAGTGTAAGTGTCCTTAAATGGCTGAAAATAGATACACGCCAACAAGCGTAAGAAAATTAGTTGATAAATTCTTCTCACTTCAATGGTGCAGGGATAACTTTGTAGTTCCTCTTTACGAGGAAACCTCCTTGCCCATGAAGGAGGGAGTTATAAAAATAGCTATTGCAAATTACTCTTATTTAGGCACTATAGCTTCACCAATCAAAGAAAGGTTAAGTCAATCTGGTTTTAAATGTGAATTTGTTGAGAGATCTCAAGAAGAGATTCAAGAAATTTTAGATTTAGCATCAGAAGAGAGATTTATTAGTGGAGACTCAATAGAAATATCTCAATTTGATGAAGATGCTGTTATTGAGGCTTTTAAAGATACAACTGATAATGAAGATTCTGTTATTGGTGGCATTGAATTTGATGATGCACAAATTGAACAAACTATTGAAGAGGAAGATCTAGAGGATGAAATGATGCAAAGCAAAATTCAAAAAGCAGCAGGGAAAATATTGATTCATTCTGTAAAAAGTAATTTTTCCGATATTCATATAGAACCAAATAGCGAACAATACAAAATACGAGTTAGGAATGATGGAGTAATGCAAAAACTCATGACAATTCCAAGACAATCTGGAATTCAATTAGTTTCATGCTTAAAAACTATGACTAATGAGATGGACGTAGCGGAAAAAAGAGCCAGTCAAGATGGGAAAATATTGAGAAAGTTTCAGGGAAATAGACTCGAGTTTAGATGCTCCACAGTCCCAAGTAAACATGGTGAAAAAATGGTTCTCCGAATCTTAAAAAGTGATACCGAAACCCTAAAATTAGATACCTTAATTCACATAGAAGATGTTAGAAAAAACTTCAGGAAAATAATGAATTCAACAAATGGAATAGTAATTGTTTCAGGTCCAACAGGTTCTGGGAAATCAACTACTCTTGCAGCTGCACTTAGAGAAAAAGATAATGGAGAGACAAATATTATTACTGCTGAAGATCCTGTTGAATATGAGATGGGTGGAGACATAACTCAAGTACAAGTTAATAGAGCAAAGGGACAGACATTTGCTACTATCTTGAGAACTTTTCTTAGGCAAGATCCTGATGTAATTCTTATCGGTGAAACAAGAGATCCTGAAACAGCAGAATCTTCTATGGATGCTGCAGAAACTGGACATTTAGTTTTTACAACTCTTCATGCAAATTCATCATCTAGTTCCTTGACAAGGCTATTAGATATGGAAGTCCCAAAATACAAATTAAATGCAAGCGTTAGAGGAATATTGGCTCAAAGATTACTTAGAAGAGTTTGCACTGGATGTTCAATTGAAAGACCAATATCAGAAAGTGAAGCTGCAAAATTTAACATCAAAAAAAATACTCCAATTAAGTATGCAAATGCTTTATCTCCTGAAGAAAAGGCACAAAGAAAAAGAGAAAATACTCTTTGCCAAAAATGTCAAGGTTCTGGTTATCATCAAAGAATTGGTACATACGAACTTCTTGTTGTTGATGGAAAAATTCAAAGTGCGATATCCCAAGGTTTAACTGATAAAGAGATTGAGAATTTAGCTGTAAACGAGAATTCAATGCTTACGCTAACTCAATACGGTGTAGAGTTAGTGAAGGATCATTTAACTACTCTTTCAGAAGTAATTAGAGTATGCAAATCAGATTAAATTAAATATGTCAATAGCAAGAGAGATAGTACAATTCGCGATGGAGGCTGGATCATCTGATATCCATCTAGAAGAAGATTCTCCAATTGCGGTAAGGGTGAATTCCGATATAAAAGTTAGCCCCCAGAACTTAGAATCAGAAGATATGGATCAATTATTATTAGAATTACTTGGAGAAGAAAAACTAAATGAATTTAATCAGACCGGAGATTTAGATAGTTCCATAGGATTGGAAGGATTATCCAGATTAAGAATAAATGCATATATAGCTAATGAAAAAAGATGTCTTACCCTAAGACTTCTGCCTGACCAACTTCCTAAATGGCAAGATTTAGGATTACCAAATGCTTTTATAGAATTGTCAAAACTTCATAGAGGCTTAGTCTTATGTACTGGGCCTACTGGATCAGGCAAGTCAACAACTTTAGCTGCCTTAATAAATTGCATGCTAGACACACAGCAAAGGCACATTCTTACCATTGAAGATCCCATAGAGTTTATCTTTAAACATTCTAAGAATTCAATTATCCATCAAAGGGAAGTCAAAAGAGATACAAATTCATTTTCCATTGCATTAAGGGCAGCTCTTAGAGAAGATCCAGATGTAATTTATATTGGTGAAATGAGAGATCTAGAAACTATTCAACTAGCAATTACTGCAGCAGAAACAGGTCATCTTGTATTAGGAACATTACACACATCATCAGCTGCGAAAACTGTGGAAAGAATAGTTGATGTATTTCCTGCTGATCAACAAGAGCAAGCAAGATTGCAAGTCTCAACTTCTTTAGCTGGTATTATGTCCCAAACATTATGTAAAAACACAAAAGGTAAAAGATCACTCGCCTACGAACTAATGGTTAATACTCCTGCTATTGGCAATTTGATAAGAGAAAAAAAAGTTAGCGAGATTTATTCACAATTGCAAATGGGAAGCCAATATGGGATGAGTACGCTAGAACAATGTCTTAATAATCTTTATAATCAGAATCTAATTACTAAAGAAGAAGCTTTAGGAAAAGCTTCAAATCCAAAAGCACTGATTTTTTAATAATGGTTGAATATGGAAACGCTAACTTAGTCAAGAAAAAGGCAAATAAAAATACCCCTTTAGTTGTTTTTGGAATCTCATTCGGGGAAGTTTCTTACTTAGATTATGAACCTGATTCGAAATTAAAAGTCCCCCAAAATGATTTACTAGTTTTCTTTCGGCAAATGGCAGTAATGCTAAAAAGTGGGGTACCTCTCTCACAGGCATTAGAATTATTAGCAGAGAATATGACGAACAAAAAGTTTGGGGCCAACATATTTGATGTATCAAAAAAACTTGGAAGTGGAGAAGAATTATCAACCTGTCTTGGTAGATACCCTAGAATTTTTAGTCCAATCATGATAGGGCTTATTGAAGCTGGTGAAGCAGGAGGAATATTATCTGAAGTTTTGGAGAGATTAGCCTCCTTAGTTGAATCTCAAAGTAAAATAAAAGGTCAAATAACTGGAGCTTTAATTTATCCAGTGGCAATTCTCGTTTTAGCGGTGACGATAAGTCTCGCTCTTTTAATTTTTATAGTTCCTACATTTGATGAAATGTTTAAGAGTATGGGAGCTGAATTACCTGGATTGACATCATTTATGTTGCTCTTATCACGAGTTGTGACTTCTTTGCAATTTCTTATAGTTACCCCAATTTTAGTATTTATTAGTTTTTACCTTTTTAACACAACTTACACTACTCAATCAGGAAGAAAATTCGTTGATAATTTAGTTTTGAAAGTACCTCTTTTTGGAGATTTAATTTTAAAGTCTGAACTAGCTTCAATGTCTGACACTTTAAGCACTTTAATCAATTCTGGAATTTCCATAGTTGAATCTATCGAGAGGTGTATAAATGCATCTAGCAACGAAATAATAAAAATTGCTTTGAGAAGATCAATATCTTTGGTAACTCAAGGACAAGAATTAAGTACATCATTAGAGTCAGCAAAAGTTATCCCGAGGTTATTAATCTCAATGATAAAAATAGGAGAAGAAACTGGCGCACTATCCTTTATGTTAGAAAATCTAGCAAATTTTTACAAAAGGGAAGTGGAAGAGGCGGTTACTGTACTTACAAAAGCGATGGAGCCTGCTGTTATCTTTGTTGTTGCTGCAATAGTAGGTACTATAGTTATTTCACTTTATTTACCAATGTTTAGTCTAATAAATGAAATGGGCTAGTCATTCTTCAAAAATGATGTATCCATTTTAAAAGGTTTATTTTTCCTAGTTTCTGATTTATCTATTTGTCTATTAATCTTATCTTCTTTTTTAACTTCATTTTTTCTATCTTCGCTGTCCTTTATATCTGATAATGGTGGTAATTCTTTTTTCTTTTCTTCACTCTTAGTTTTTGTTTCAACCTTTTCTTTTATTTTTAAATTCGGTAATGGTGGTAATTCTTTTTTCTTTTCTTCACTCTTAGTTTTTGTTTCAAACTTTTCTTTTATTTTTAAATTCGGTAATGGTGGTAATTCTTTTTTCTTTTCTTCACTCTTGGTTTTTGTTTCAAACTTTTCTTTTATTTTTAAATTCGGTAATGG
>NZ_JNAL01000011.1 GCF_000759955.1 Prochlorococcus marinus str. MIT 9201 | reverse complement strand
TTAAATCTCAAAATGAGTCTGCTCCTAATGTTGATTTAAAAAAAGAAAATGCTGCACCCTCTGAAAATAATCTTAAATCTCAAAATGAGTCTGCTCCTAATGTTGATTTAAAAAAAGAAAATGCTGCACTCTCTGAAAATAATCTTAAATCTCAAAATAAGTCTGCTCCTAATGTTGATTTAAAAAAAGAAAATGCTGCACCCGCTGAAAATAATCTTAAATCTCAAAATGAGTCAGCTCCTAATGTTGATTTAAAAAAAGAAAATGCCGCACTCTCTGAAAATAATCTTAAATCTCAAAATAAGTCTGCTCCTAATGTTGATTTAAAAAAAGAAAACAATATTCCCGTTAAAAATATTTCCAAACCAAAAAAAGAACTCCCTGTAGAGAAAAAACCTTTCCAAGAATTTATCAATGATCATTTGATTCCCTCTTTAATAGAAGAAATTAACCTAAGAGGATTAGAAATAAACGAAATAAATCTCGGAAACACCAATAGACCAATCGCAGGGGATAAATGTTGGGTAATAAATTGTGAAATTAAGGATACATGCAACTTTTGGCTTTCTTTTGAAAAGGAGGATATAAGTTCATTAAAAAGTATTTCTTTATCAAAGCCTAATCAAAAACCCAGTATTATTGAATCATTTCTTATTGACGAAAAAAGAATTACCCTAAAATTAATTATTTCAAGAGTGCTTCAAAGACTAAATGGACAAAAATTAATAGGAGTTAACTGAATGAAACAATAACACCAAGTTAACTTTTCCCTCGAAAAAGCAAATCATAGTAAATAATAGTATTAATAAACAAAAAGAGATGTCCAAATCAACTATTGAACCAAAAAATATTAAATCTGTTAACAGAGGAAAGGAGATTGCTAAAGATACAATCTTAACTCCAAATTTCTATACGACAGATTTTGAAGCGATGGAAAAGATGGACCTTACAATTAACGAAGAAGAATTGGAGGCTATTTGTGAAGAATTTAGGAAAGATTATAATAGGCATCACTTTGTAAGAAATAAAGAATTTGAAGGTGCCGCTGATAAATTAGATCCTAAAACGAGAGAACTTTTTGTAGATTTTCTGGAGGGAAGTTGTACATCAGAATTTTCAGGTTTTCTTTTATACAAGGAACTGAGTAAAAGAATAAAAGATAAAAATCCACTTCTCGCAGAATGTTTTGCTCATATGGCTAGGGACGAAGCTCGACATGCGGGATTCTTGAATAAGTCAATGAATGACTTTGGCTTACAGTTAGATTTAGGTTTTTTAACCGCAAATAAAGATTACACTTATTTCCCACCAAGAAGTATTTTTTACGCTACCTACATATCAGAAAAAATTGGTTATTGGAGGTATATAGCAATATTTAGACATCTCGAAAAAAATCCTGAAGGTAAAATTTTCCCACTTTTCAACTTCTTTGAAAATTGGTGTCAAGATGAAAATAGGCATGGTGATTTCTTTGACGCACTAATGAAAGCTCAACCACGTACAGTTAAGTCTTTAAGCAATAAAATCACAATAGGCGGAACTACCTTTACACATCCATTATTTGACTATTTCCATAGGTTTAGATATTTCTTGAACAATCATCCTTTAGTTTCAAAATTATGGTCTAGATTTTTCCTATTAGCTGTTTTTGCAACTATGTACATTAGAGATCAAGGCACAAAGAAAGATTTTTATAGTGCACTAGGTTTAGATGCCAGAGAATACGATCAGTTTGTAATTAACAAGACAAATGAAACCTCAGCAAGAGTATTCCCTGTAGTTCTAAACGTCTTCGATGAGTCTTTCTATAGAAGACTAGACAGTATTGTGGAAAATGGTAAGCGATTAGCAGAAATAGACAAAAACGATAATCAAAATCCAAATAAAGTATTATCAAAATTACCAATCTTTATTTCAAACGGTTACCAACTATTAAGACTATACTTATTAAAACCTCTAGACAGTAAAGACTATCAACCTTCCATTAGATAATCTTATTTAAAGAGTAAATTTATAGACTCAAATGCTTTCGTCACAAATCAAGTTAAATGAAATCGAATTTGGTAGTTGCAATAAAGATTTATTAGAAGAAGTCATATTTTATGGGATGGGACTTGGGGCTGATTTTGTTGAAATATTTATAGAAAATACTGATAACGCAAGTGTACTAGCTGAAGAAGATTTTATTACAAGTGTAAGTCCATCATTTGGAAAGGGTGCTGGAATTAGAATTTTCAAAGACAAAAGGGACGGATTTGTAAGTACAAATGATTTAACAAAACAAGGTTTGATGAGATCAGTATCTCAAGCTATTGAGATGTTGGATATTTCAGACAAAAATAATAGAGAATTATTTAACGGTTTAAATAAACATAAAGATTACAGTTTATCCAAGAAAAAATGGATTAATGAAGTCCCATCGATTCATGAGATAAGTGAAAAACTATTAGCCAGCACAAAGTCACTTAAAAAAAATAGTAAAATAATAACTAGAAAAGGAAGTTATTCAAGAAATCTGCAAGAAGTAATTATAGCCTCCAGCGATGGGACCTATGTCTCAGATATTAGGTTGCATCAAACAGTTGGACTCAACGTGATTGCTAGTGATGCCCAATATAGATCTAGTGGAAGTAGAAGATTTGGATCGTCAGGAATGCCTCATGAATTCAGATTATGGGATCACGAAAAAGCAGCAAATGATGTATTCGAAAGCTCAATGAACATGTTGTATGCAGACTATGTTGATGCGGGTCAAATGCCTGTTGTATTAGCTAATAAATTTGGTGGTGTTATATTCCACGAAGCCTGCGGTCATTTACTTGAAACTACTCAAATAGAGAGAGGAACAACACCATTTGAGAATAAATTGAATGAAAAAATTGCACATGAATCTGTAACAGCAATAGATGAAGGAATTTCAGAAGGATCCTTTGGTTCATTATCAGTAGATGATGAAGGAATGGAACCCGAAAAATCAGTTCTTATAAAAGATGGAATTTTAAAAAAATTCATATCCGACAGAGCAGGTGAATTAAGAACTGGCCATAAAAGAACAGGAAGTGGAAGAAGACAAAATTATTCTTTTGCTGCAGCTTCACGAATGAGAAATACTTATATAGCTAAGGGTGAGCACTCTAAAGAGGATTTAATCAATAGTATAAGTGATGGTCTTTACTGCAAATCAATGGGTGGTGGCAGTGTAGGCGCCACAGGACAATTTAATTTTGCAGTAGAAGAAGGATATCTTATTAAAAATGGCAAATTAACTAATCCAGTAAAGGGAGCAACTTTGATTGGTGAGGCTAAAGAAGTTATGCCAAAAATATCAATGTGCGGAAATGACCTCGAATTAGCTCCTGGATTCTGTGGATCCATCAGTGGAAGTGTCAACGTAACTGTTGGCCAACCCCACATAAAGGTTGATTCAATCACTGTTGGCGGAAGATAGGATATGAATTCAAAAGAAATAACAACTCAAATCTCTGAAGCTGCAGATTCTCTAAATCTCAAAAAATGGGATTATGGTGCAAGCTTTTCTAATGATTATTCTGTGCAAGTAGATAAAGGTGAGGCTAAACAACTTAAGGCATCACAAAAACAAATTTTAACTATAAGAGTTTGGAACGAATCTAATTTAGTTGGTATTACAACAACTAGTGATATCAGTGAATCTGGTATTAAAAAAGCTCTATATCAAGCAAATATTGCATCTGATTTTGGCAACAAGAATGAAAGAACAGAATTCTCACCACTAGCCAAGGACCCTATTGAAGTTAAGGACACAAAAGAAAGAAATCCTGTTGGAATAAAAAAATTACTTACTCTTTTAAGAGAAGCGGAAGTAAAACTATTAGAAAGCCATGAATCCATAAAATCTGTTCCGTATAATGGTCTATCTGAGAGTTTTTATGAGAGAGTCTATGCAAATAGTGATGGTGCCTTTAGGAGTTATACCAAAAGTCAAGCTGCACTTTATTTATATGCAAGAGCAGAAGAGAAAAATAAGAAACCTCGTAGCTCAGGTTCTGTAAAACTTGGATATGGAGTTGAAGATATAGATATAGAGTCGTGTATTAAAGAGGCTTTTAATAAAACAATTTCTCATTTAAATTATTCACCTATAAAAACTGATAAATATTTAATATGTTTTTCCCCAGAGTCTTTTTTAACGATCATTAATGCCTTTAGTTCAATGTTTAATGCTAGAAGCATTTTAGATGGAGTTAGTTTATCTAATAAAAATTCTATTGGAAAGAAACTATCTACAGAAGCACTTAACATTTATGATGATGGTCTTCACGAAAAGAATATTTCTTCATCACCATTTGATGGAGAGGGAACTCCTACCAAAAGGCTATGTTTAATTAATAAAGGGAGACTTGAAAATTTTATACATTCTGAATCAACTGCAAGAATATTTAAAACAATCCCCACAGGCCACGCTGGACTAGGATCAAAGGTCTCAGTATCTCCTGATTGGATAGTAGTTGAGAAATCAGAGGAAAACTCAGCTCTAAAAACATCATTAGATCACTCTACTTATGAGGGAGAATTTGTTTATATTGAAGAATTAAATGCAATCCATGCAGGTGTCAAAGCAAGTCAGGGTTCATTCTCTCTTCCATTTGATGGATGGCTCTATAAAAACGGTAAAAAAATCTCAATAGAATCTGCAACTGTAGCGGGGGATATCAAATATCTTTTGAAGAATATAGTAAATATTGAATCAAACCAGGAAGTAACAACAAGTGGTATTTCTCCACATATATGGGTAGATGAATTATCAATAACTGGTGACGCGTGAGAATTATATTCTGGGGAACACCTGAATATTCAATTGCTAGCCTTGATATTTTTATTAAATCTAAGCACGATGTAATTGCAGTAGTTAGCCAACCAGATAAGAAAAGATCTAGGGGGAATAAATTAATATCCTCACCTATTAAAAGCTTTGCTGAGCAGGAATCAATAAAGATTTATACACCAGAAAGAATCAGGGACAATATACATTTTATAAATGAACTTAAATCACTATCTTGTGATTTATTTATTGTGATAGCTTACGGGAAAATTTTACCCAAAGAGATATTGGAAATCCCAAAATTTGGTTGTTGGAACGCACATGCTTCATTACTTCCAAGATGGCGTGGTGCTGCCCCAATCCAATGGTCCCTTATAAAAGGGGATGAATTTACTGGTGTAGGAATTATGAAAATGGATGAGGGACTAGATACTGGAGACTTATTATTGGAAGAAAAAATTAAAATTGGTAATGACGATAATTTAAATACACTATCGGAAAAACTTAGTATTTTATCTGCAAAATTATTTTTAAATGCCACATCACTACTCGAAGAAAATATTTATAAAAATATAAATTCTCCATTGAAAAAACAAAATTCCGTTGGAAGAGAAATTACTTACGCAAGAATGATTGAAAAATCAGACTTTATAGTTGATTGGGGTAATGAGGCAACTGAAATTACACAAAAAATAAAAGGTTTATACCCGCGAGCAAATACAACTTTTAGAGGTAAGAACCTAAAAATACTCAAAATCAAAGTTTTGAGTAGTGATGAAATTAAAAATGAAAAATACCTTTTAATGATCAATTATTCAAGACCAGGTATTATTCTTGCTGTAATAGAAAATGAAGGAATAATAATTTCAACTAAAACTGATCCAATTATTTTGTTAGAAGCAAAACTTGAAGGCAAAAACATTACTAGCAAAAAGCAATTGATACAACAGTTAAAGCCATCAGTAGGTGAATATTTCTCAGATTAAGTTTTAGATTCTTTTTTGGAGAATCCCCAAATGAAAGCAAAAAGAATCAAAAAATAAAAATAATAGTCTGGAAGAATAGATTCTTTAATTAACGTATTTAGTAAAAGTTTAATCCCCACTATTAAAATTGCTATGTAACCGGCTGTTTCTAATCTAGAAAATATATCCAGAAGTTTTAGAAAAATCCCCGATGTAAATCTTAAGGCTAATACTCCAATCACTGCTCCAAATATAATTAATATGTATTGATCACTGATAGCTACTGCAGTAGTGATACTATCTATGGAAAAAGCAAAATCAGTAATTGAAAGAAGCGCTACAACCCTTAAGAACCTAAAATTATTTTTATCATTATCTGTCCCATTTTCAGTGTTTTCTATATCTGAATTTAAAAAAACATTTGAGAAGAATAAGTATATTAAATAAAAACCAGCAAAAACTCTAATAAGAATAAACTTTAGAAAAGCATTAGATAATATGATCAGAATAATTCTAAATAATAAAGATATTGTTATTCCAATATTTAAGGCTCTTGACCTTAATTCTGAACTGTCGAGGGATTTAGTAAGGGAAGCTAGTGCGACAGCATTATCTGCCGATAATAATAATTCTAGAGCAATTAATATTGGTAAAAGTGTAAAGATTTCGTACCAACTATCTACCTGATCTAGTGTGGGTATAAAAGAATTTATTGCAGCTGAATCCATCAAATATTATTCACAATTAGTATAAAATCTAATATAATAGATCGGATATTTGTAATCAAGATTGATATCTATAAATGAGTTTAAATACTTTAGTGGATTATATTTCGGACTCACAAATTACTTCTGAATTAATAAAAAGAATTTCAAAAAATAACGAATTAAATATTGTTGGTTCAAGTAGATATGCAAAATCAATAATCTTAGATAGCATCGCAAAAAAAGAGGGAAAAAATATATTATTAATTTGTCCTAATGTAGAAATTGCATACAAATGGATTGGTTATTTTGAAAGTATAAATGATAAAGCAGTTTTATATTATCCTCCAACAGAACATCTACCCTACGCATCAATAAATAAATCCAAAGAGATTGAATTTAGTCAGCTTACTGTTTTATCCAAATTAATAAAAAAAGAGAAAAATGAACTTAATATTGTTATATCAACAGAGAGATCATTACAACCTCATCTAATAAATAAAAACTTATTAATTGAAAACAAGTTAGATTTGCAAAAAGGGATTCAAATCGAGATTCAAGAATTAGCAAACAAACTTACTTTGCTGGGTTATAAGAAGGATAATGTAACTTCAACAGAAGGATTCTGGAGTAGGAGAGGGGAAATCATAGATATTTATCCTGTCAATAATGAGTTTCCCATAAGATTAGAATTTTTTGATAATGTAATTGAGAAAATAAGAGAATATGATCCATATACACAGAAAACATTAGAAAATATCAATAATATTGAAATAATGCATGCTGGATTTGATTTGCTAATAAAAGATAAGCTTAATAATTTATCTAAGAACGGAATTTTTAATTCAGAAGATATTAATAAAAATAATCTTGATTGTTATTTAGGAATAATTGAAAAAGAACCCTCAAATATAATAGATTTTATAAATAGGGAAACAATTCTTGTAGTTGATGAATTAGAAGATTGTAAAAAATTTGCTAATAATTGGTATCTTGATTCAGAAAGTAATTTTGATAATTGTGCGTATGAATTAAATAAGAACCTTAAAAATAATGACATTAATCTAGAAGCAAAACCTAATTTGCATTTAAAGTTTGACCAAATATTAAATTCACTAGAAAATTTTAATTTAATAAAATTTTATGAATTTGAATCTAAAGTCAATATTGATAATAGGTTTTTGTTAAACGATAAAAGATTGAATTCATACTCAAAAAATATAGGAAAATTATCAAATGATATTAATAAACATATAAAAAATAATGAAAAAGTATGGATTTTATCAGCACAGCCATTAAGAACAAGGACTTTACTTTTTGAGCACGAATGTAATACAAACTTCTTAAACAATCCTAATATTATTGATGAAGCATTTAAGTCAATTAATAATTCTACTCCTTTAATTTTAAAAAATAAGAACAATTATGAAATCGAGGGTTTTTATCTTCCGATATGGAAAGTTGTCCTGATAACAGATAAAGAATTATTTTCACAACAATCTCTCTTTAATAATGTATTCATAAGAAGAAAAAAAAGAAGTGTCAATTCAAATATAAATTTAAATAAGATTAATCCCGGTGATTTTATAGTTCATAAGAATCATGGAATAGGAAAATTTTTAAAAATTGAAAAAATAAATATAACTGGAGATTCGAGAGATTATTTAGTTATTCAGTATCAGGATGGAAAGATAAGTGTTGCCGCTGATCAACTTGGTAGTGTTAACAGATATAGATCAAGCGGAAAAATAAAGCCCAAAATAAATAAATTAGGAGGGACTGAATGGGAAAGAATAAAAGATAAAAATAAGAAACAAATTAAAAAAGTTGCTGTCGATATTTTAAAACTTTATGCAAAGAGAGAAAAGTTAAAGGGTTACATTTACCCAGAAGATGGACCTTGGCAAGATGAATTAGAGGAATCATTCCCTTATCAACCAACACCTGATCAAATTACTGCTGTAGAGGAGATAAAATCAGATATGGAAAGTGATAAGCCAATGGATAGGCTAATTTGTGGAGATGTAGGATTTGGTAAAACAGAAGTCGCTGTTCGGGCTATTTTTAAGGCTATTACATCAGGCAAACAGGTAATATTACTAGCACCCACAACAATCTTAGCTCAGCAACATTGGAGAACAATAAACAATAGATTTGCACCTTACCCAATAAAAGTATCATTACTCAATAGATTCAAAACCGTTAATGAAAGAAAGGAAATCTATGCAGGTTTGAAAAATAACAAAATTGATTTAGTTGTAGCAACGCACCAAATTTTAGGAAAAGAAATAGAAATTAAAAACCTAGGACTACTTGTTATTGATGAAGAACAAAGATTTGGAGTAAGGCAAAAGGAAAAAATTAAAAAAATCAAAACTAACATAGACGTTCTAACTCTCTCGGCAACCCCAATTCCAAGAACTCTTTATATGAGCTTATCTGGACTAAGACAAATGAGCTTACTAAATACTCCTCCTCCATCAAGAAGATCAATAAAAACATATTTATCTGAAATAGATATGGATGTTATAAGAACTGCAATTAATCAAGAACTTGATAGGGGAGGTCAAATTTTTTATGTTCTTCCAAGAATTTCTGATATTGATCAGGCAGTAAACAAATTAAAAAATATGTTTCCCAACTTAAAATTTATTGTTGCTCATGGACAAATGAACGAAACAGAGCTTGAAAATGCAATGATTGCTTTTAATAATGGAGAAGTAGATCTAATGATATGCACAACGATAATTGAAAGCGGATTAGACATCCCTAAAGTGAATACAATCATTATTGAAGATTCTCACAAATTTGGCCTTTCGCAACTTTATCAACTTAGAGGAAGAGTTGGCAGAAGCGGTGTACAAGCGCATGCTTGGTTGTTTTATCCAAATATAAATAAAATTAATGACGCTGCAAAACAAAGATTGAAAGCAATAAAAGACTTTTCAGAACTAGGAAGTGGATACCAACTTGCAATGAAAGATATGGAAATAAGAGGTGTTGGTAGTTTACTAGGAGAAGAACAAAGTGGAAAAGTTAATGCTATTGGATATGATTTATATATAGAAATGCTCCATGAGGCGATTTCAGAAATCAGTGGGCAAGAAATACCTGAAGTTAACGACACTCAAATTGATCTCCCAATAAATGCATTTATACCTGCAACATGGATATTAAACAGAGAAGAGAAGCTGGAGGCTTACAAATCTGCTACAGAATGTTCAAACAATAATGAATTAATTGAATTAGCTAAGGACTGGGGGAATAGATATGGAACCTTACCCAAACCTGTTGAGTCCTTAATTTTGATAATGAGACTAAAATTACTTGCCAAAAAATGTGGTTTTAATAAGATCAAACTAAAAAAGCCAAACATTTTGATAGAGACCAAATTAAAAAATTCTACTTTTAAAATTCTTAAAAATTCTTTAGCTAGTAGTGTTCAAAATAAATTTAATTTTGATGAGGGAGAACAATTATCAATCATAACCATAAGAGGTTTAGGAGTAACTGAAACTCAAAATCAAATTGATCAATTAATTTATTGGTTTAGTTCATTTGTTGACGAAATAAAAAATTTTGACAAAGACTTAGTAATTAAAAAAGAATAAATTATTAAATAATTATTTAAAATCCGCGAATGAGTTGAATTTCGGTTAGGTTTGTTAAAATTTAATTTTTTTTATGGGTGAATATATAGACGTCGGAATCCAAAATTCAATTTTACCCCTAACAATAATTTTGTCGTCACTAGTTCTTGGTATTTACGCACTTTTTGGAGTTGAAACAGAAAATGATGATGACGATTCAGATTCAGGAAGTGGTGGCTTAATGCAACCTATTTAAATTATTTATAAATCATTTTTTTTGAATTTCTTGTATAGACCCTAAATAATCGATAAAAACAACCTACCATTAAAATCAAAGCGGTAAAAAATGAGACAAAAATAAAAATCACCAAAAATATTTCGAAAAGATTAGATAAGAGATCAATAAATAATACATAGGATTTATTAAATGTCTTAGGTAGACTTTGTAGTAACAAATTTTTATTAGGAATTAAATAATTTATATAAACTAATAAAAGACTCAATATAAACAAAAAGGCAGACTCAGTAAATAGTCTTCTTTTAGATTTTCTTCTTAAACCTAATTTTTTTTTAAAAATATATTTATCAGATTTCATATTTAAATTTGGTATTTTTAAATCTGCCATACTTCGCTGCTCCAGGAATAAATAAATAATTATTCTGAATAGAAATTTCCCTATACTATCGTGTTTGTATTTAGGATGCTAATGGATCTTTATTTGGGATTTATTAGTTCATTTCTTTCCTTATCTTCAACAGGATTGTAAAAGTAAATAAAAGTAGAGGAGAGCAGAATTAAAGAACAAATTGCTATAAATGGGGGCATAATGAAATTGAAAAATTTAACTTTGTTATTTATCCCAAATCTTACTTTTTTAGGAATATTGATAGATAAACCAGTTTTTTTTGTTATTACTTTTGATGATTCATTTAACTGATCGAAACAATTTATGATGTCTGACAATAATGAATTACCGATCTTAAGAATTAATGGTTTTACATTTTCTTTAGAGCTCTTCAGAACAATATTATGTATGTAAAGATTGTCAGCTTTTATATCAATTAATCTAGATTCATATATGGGATTTTCATTTTTAATTAGAAGACTTGAATAAATATAAAAGGCATTCATGATAGGCCCTAAATGATCAATTTTTCCTTCAATAAGTGGCTTATCAATTATGGTTAGTTTCCATTCTGAAATTATTGATATTTGATCTTTATTGTCATTATTTGAATAATCTGGTAATCCGATTATTTCTAGACTCACCGAAGATTGATGAAATGATAATTTATTTTGGATCATATTAAAAATCAATTAAATAAGCCTTCATTTTTTGATAACCCTGATTTGAGATACAAAGAGATAAGGTAAGCAAAGATCTTATTATAATTTCATCATTTTCAGTTTGATTTAAAAGTTTTTTCACTCTCATACTATCTACGTTAAATCTCTCTTTTATCAACTCAACAAATCTCTTATTAAAATCATTCCAGATAACTTTATCCTTATCAAGCTCTTCTTTAGATTGAAGTATCCTCCTTATATAAGGATATAAATATCTAGACATTTCAACGGTAATTTTAATTAAGGCATTAAATTCATTTATTTTAATATTGTTTTTCACATAAGATTTTCTCAATGGATTGTTATTCCTTAATTTCCAAATGGTAATTTTATTTGGTAAAACATCATTTAAATTAAGTCTATTTGATATGACATATAGAGATTGTATCCCGTTTAAATCGATAGTTTCTAGGATTAATAATAATAAATCAAGCTTTTCTATAGATCGTCTTGATATCTGATTTTCCTTGTTTAAAAATGAAATTGTTCTTGAACAAATTTAGGCTAATTATAACAGAATTATTATTCCATTTTTTGAAATAAACATGAATATAACTTATCAAGTTCTTCAATAGTTAGCATTCCATAACTCCATAATAATATTGGCAATGGAGTATTATTTTTTATAGATAATTTTATACCGAGTGCAATAGAAGAATCATCTAAACCAGCTTCGTTTAATAAATAAATTATCATTTTTCTAGATACACAATTATTCATGAGTTTTATTTAATACTTGAGTAAATGAGAGATTTAGTCATTTGATTTAGGATTAATTTTCTTATAAAAAGAAAATTATTTAAAAGTAAAAATGAAAATTTTCTTATTGGAAATAGAAAAACGTTTCTATTCGCAAAAATTGATATTAATGAGTCAGTTATGAAGATAGTAGCAATAATATCCAAAATCCTGCTTAAAACATACCTAAATTTAAATAAGGTCAATTGCATTTTTGTTATAGCAATGTTTTCATTGAAAAGATCATAAATAGTATTAACATCTCTCCAACAACTATTTAGACCCTGACCACCTACAGGATGAAATGTATGAAATGCATCTCCTACAAAAACTAATTTTTTAAAATTTAAAACTGGTAAATTTAAGGATAATGAAACAGGAAAAATGTTAAATTCGCCAATTATTTGATCCAAGTTAAATTCATCTGGCAAGATTGTTGATAAATTATCCATTATAAAATTCTTGTCAGAATTTAACCTTTCAATTGCCTTTAATGTACTGGATGTCCAAATTACTTGATATAAGTTTTTTTCTAAAGGTAATAATGCAAGTGGTCCTTCTTTTCTAAAAATTTCATAAGCACGCTTTTCACAATGACCCCTAAGAGAAACTTTAAAAGTTAAACAAGACTGACTATAAGATTTTTTTATATCAAGAAAATTTAAGAATTTTTTATCAAGAGAATTTGCTCCTGTTGAAAAGAATTGATAATCAAATAATATTTTTTTACGTAACAATCTCTGTGGTGTCATAAAAAAAATATTTTCATAATTATCAATCTCTTGAAAAAATACCTTCATGAGATCCGAATGTTTAACTACCCAGCCAATATTTTCAGCAGAACTTATATCATCATCTAAGTCAGAAGTGGATAAATTGGTGAAAGCAGAAGTTATGCTATCTGAAATTGAAAGGGTATCAAAGCCAAATAAAAATGGTTCTAATTTTTCCCAAAGTCTGAATTTAGATAAGATTTTTCTTGTTGAGTGAGTAATTGCATAAGTTTTATCTTTTTCAATTAATCTATCTTTTGTTAATAAATCAGTTAAAAAGATATTACAATCAAATTTTGAAAGTGCAATTGAAAGTAATAATCCTGTGGGACCTGATCCAACAATTTTAAAATTGAATTTATTTTTCATCAGATTTTATATAATTATCAACTATCTATTCAAATAAATATAGCAAATTTCCTCAAATGCTGGTCTTAATAAATAGGGGTACTCACCAACCCACAAGTTAATTTCAGGAAGCCAAGCATCGGTCAAATAAAAATCTCTGTCAAAATTACTGTTATCAGATGTTATTAAACACCTAATACTCGAACCCAACCTAATTTGACTGTGCTTATTTTCCATAGGAAAACTTAATTTTGCCAAATAACCTTCTTCATCTTCTAATTCAAGTACTAACCAAGTCCTTTTGTTTTCTATAACTTCTAATCGACCTTGCCTATTAGATTGTTCTCTTGAACTTTCAATCTTTTCTGTTTTATAGATATCTGATATGTAGCCATCAAAAATAGAAAAAAATTTATATTTTCTTAATTGCAAATTTTTTCTACTTGATTCAAGAATTGGGCCCCAGATGATATACAAAAAGAAACCTACACATAGGAATAACCAGAAATTATTAGTTTGATCTCCAGTAGAACTAATAATTAATGAGATAAATCCACCAATTGAAGAAACTATTACTCTTTGAAGAATTTTTCTCGGATTACCCAATGCGTACTTAAATTGGCTTCCTGTACCAACTGCAGGAATAAGTTTTGAAATTTGACTTGAATTAATTGGAATTAACATTTTAAAAAATCAATTTTTCAAGTCCGTAAACTAAAGTTTCATAACTACCAATTTTTTTAATAGCCTGTAAAACTCCTGGCATATATGCTTTTCTATCAATAGTGTCATGCTTAATTGTGTAAGTTTCACCTGGAGACCCCATAATTACTAACTGATGAGCGAGTAATCCTGGTAGTCGTACAGAATGTATATTGATTCCTGAATCTCTTAGCCCCCCCCGTACACCTTTCAATGACTCAGACTCTTTTACTAAATTCTGATTAAATTTCTTAGGATATTCTTCAATCATTTCTGCAGTTTTTATACACGTCCCACTAGGAGAATCAGCTTTTTGATTATGATGCATCTCAATTAATTCAATATTGTCATAAAACCTTGCAGCTACCGATGCGGCCTGCTGAAGAAGAACCATACCTACTGAAAAATTAGGAATTATTGCACAACCAACCGATGCTTTCTGGGCAAAAACAGACAAATCTTTTATTTGCGAAGGGCTTAGACCTGTAGTTCCCACTACTGGTGATACACCATATGCAATAGCTGATCTGGTATTTTCATATACAGAATCAGGATGAGTAAAATCAACCAGCACAGGTTTAATTTTTTCATTTCTATAATTTTGACTAATAGAACATAAAGTTCCTTCAAAATCATTTGAAACAAAAACATCACAATTTTTTACTTTCAATAATTCAGAAATATTTGAGCCATTGTTCTTTTCGTTTATGTCGATTGCTGCAACAAGTTCACAATCTGTAGATTTTAATACAGTATTAACAACTTCGCTACCCATTCTACCTAAAGCTCCGGATACTAGTACTGGTATGGGTTTTTGAGAATTTTGAGTCATTTTTTTAAAAAATTTTTTTTTAAAGGTTGTTACACGCTATTTATATTGCACACAATAACGTCTTTTCATTCGTAGTCTGGTAGAAATACTTAAAGAAATCAATGTTTACGCAGGTCCGCTCAGCAAACCGCAGAGTATCTCCTGTTGAGGATAACAAACACAAAGTTGTAATTAAAGCAGTTTATGTTGTCCTTGAGCCACAATACCAAAATTCCTTAACGGAAGCTGCAAAGTCAATAAATCAGATTAATGGGCCAATAGGTATAGACCTTAGTGGCTATCTTATCGAGGAACTTAGGAATGATAGTAATTTCGAAGATTTTAAAGAAGATATAGCTAATGCTGACATATTCATTGCTTCTCTAATTTTCATTGAAGACCTTGCTCAAAAAGTGGTTGATGCAGTATCTCCATATAAAGACAAACTTAAAGCATCAATTGTTTTCCCCTCCATGCCAGAGGTAATGAGATTAAATAAGCTGGGTTCATTTAGTATGGCCCAACTTGGTCAATCTAAAAGTATTATTGGAGATTTAATAAAAAAGAAAAAAGAATCTGATGGAGCAAGTTTCCAAGATTCAATGTTGAAGTTATTAAATACACTACCTTCAATACTTAAATACCTACCAGTAGAAAAAGCACAAGATGCTAGAACATTTATTCTAAGTTTTCAGTACTGGTTAGGTGGTACCACTGAGAACTTAAAAAACTTCTTGTTAATGATTTCTGAAAAGTACGCTGTTTCAGAGATCATAAAAGATCAAATAGAAGAATTCAAAATTCAAGACCCTGAAACATTCCCAGATTTAGGAATTTGGCATCCTCTTGCTCCTTGCATGTTTGAAAGTCTTAAAGAATATCAAAATTGGGAAAATAATAGGAAAGACATAAACCCTAAAGATGAAAAAACTCCAACAATAGGCTTAGTGCTTCAAAGGAGTCATATCGTTACGGGAGATGATGCTCATTATGTTGCTGTTATTCAAGAATTGGAATACAGAGGTGCAAGAGTACTACCTATCTTCTGTGGGGGGCTAGATTTTTCTAAACCAGTTAATGAATTTTATTATGATTCCATAAATAAGGATCAACCTATAGTTGATGGAGTTGTATCTCTAACAGGATTTGCACTAGTTGGTGGGCCAGCAAGACAAGATCATCCTAAAGCTATTGAGGCCCTTAAAAGGTTAAACAGACCTTATATGGTTGCACTACCATTAGTCTTCCAAACCACACAAGAATGGGAAGATAGTGATCTAGGTTTACACCCTGTTCAGGTAGCACTTCAGATTGCAATTCCAGAGCTTGATGGTGCTATTGAACCTATTATCCTCTCAGGTCGTGATGATGCTACAGGTAAGGCGCATACGCTCCAAGATCGAGTTGATGTAATAGCAGAAAGAGCAATAAAATGGTCAACTTTAAGAGTCAAACAAAGAAAGGATAAAAAATTAGCCATCACAGTATTTAGTTTTCCACCAGACAAAGGAAATGTTGGTACGGCAGCATACTTGAATGTTTTTGGTTCAATTTATAGAGTACTTCTTGAAATGAAATCGAAAGGATATCAAATAGATGAACTTCCAAGTAATTCAAAAGAATTAATGGAAAAAGTAATTAACAACCCTGAAGCGATGGATGGCTCTCCAGAGTTAAATATTGCTCATAAAATGTCAGTAAAAGAATACCAAGAGTTCACACCATATTCACAAAGACTTGAAGAGAATTGGGGTAAACCTCCTGGGAACCTTAATAGTGACGGACAAAACCTTCTTATCTATGGAAAACATTTTGGAAATGTTTTTATAGGAGTTCAACCTACATTCGGTTATGAAGGTGATCCCATGAGATTGCTCTATTCAAGAAGTGCTAGCCCTCATCATGGTTTTGCTGCTTATTACACGTATGTTGAAAAAATCTGGGGTGCTGATGCTGTTCTTCACTTTGGAACTCACGGCTCACTTGAATTTATGCCTGGGAAGCAGATGGGCATGAGTGAAACTTGCTATCCAGATTCTCTCATTGGATCATTGCCTAATTTATATTATTATGCTGCGAATAATCCGTCTGAAGCAACAATTGCGAAGAGAAGAGGATATGCTTCAACTATTAGTTATCTGACTCCTCCAGCGGAAAATGCAGGACTCTACAAAGGACTTAAAGAACTAAGTGAACTCGTTGGTTCTTATCAACAATTAAGAGAAAATAGTAGGGGCATTCAAATTGTTAATGCAATAGTTGAGACTTCAAAACAATGTAATCTTGACAAAGATGTAGAGCTTCCTTCACAAGATGTAGAAGAACTTTCAATAGATGAAAGAGATTTATTTGTTGGTAATGTCTATAAACAGTTGATGGAGATTGAAAGTAGATTATTACCTTGCGGTCTTCATACTATTGGAGAAGCTCCAACAGCAGAAGAAGCTGTTGCAACACTTGTAAATATTGCATCTTTAGAGAGAGAACAAGAAGGATTACGATCTCTTCCTGGATTACTCGCAGAATCCATCGGTCTAACTATTGAACAAATTTATGATGGCAATAATAAAGGTGAACTTAAATTTGTAGAGTTAAATGAAAAAATAATAAAGACAGCAAGAGAGTCTATTTTTGCGATGGTCAACTCTTTAAAAATTGTTGATGGCAGAGTTTATTTAGAAAAATCACTTCTTTCCAAACTTTTCGATTTACTTAAAGTTTTTGGTCTTAATCTGCCTACCCCTTGGCTAAGAGTTTGCAGATTAAATGGATTTAATGAAGTTAATCAGAAGGAATTAAATAAATTATTTGATTACTTACTTTTCTGTCTAGAACAGGTTTGCGCTGACAAAGAAATGGATAGCCTTATTAAAGCACTAGATGGAAATTATGTTTTACCTGGACCAGGTGGAGATCCCATAAGAAATCCAGGTGTTTTGCCCAGTGGTAAAAATATACATGCTCTTGATCCCCAATCAATCCCAACTACAGCAGCAGTAGCTGCAGCAAAGTCTGTTGTTGACAAATTAATTGAAAGACAAAAGGAAGAGCAAGGAACTTGGCCTGAAACAATAGCTTGTGTTTTATGGGGTACTGATAACATCAAAACTTACGGAGAATCACTGGCACAAATCTTATGGTTTGTTGGGGTAAAACCAAAACCAGATTCTGTTGGAAGAATTAACAAACTAGAATTAATCCCTTTAGAAGAATTAGGTAGGCCAAGAATAGATGTAGTAGTTAACTGTTCAGGTGTATTTAGAGATCTATTTATCAATCAAATGGCATTAATAGACCAGGCAGTCAAATTAGCGGCTGAAGCTGATGAACCATCGGAATCTAATTTCGTAAGGAAACATTCACTAGAACAAGCTGAAAAAGAAGGTACTTCTATTAGAGAAGCTTCAGCGAGAGTATTCTCTAATGCAAGTGGAAGTTACAGTTCGAATGTTAATTTAGCCGTAGAAAATTCAACCTGGGAGGAAGAAAATGAATTACAAGAAATGTATTTATCACGCAAAACATATGCTTTTAATGCCGATAATCCAGGTGAGATGAATCAAAAAAGAGAGGTATTTGAGTCAGTAATGAAAACAGCAGATGTTACTTTTCAAAACCTTGATTCTTCAGAGATTTCATTAACAGATGTAAGTCATTATTTTGATTCGGACCCAACAAAGTTGATCAAGACATTAAGAGATGACGGAAAAGAACCAAGTAGCTACATAGCAGATACAACCACTTCTAATGCTCAAGTTAGAACGCTTGGTGAAACTATTAGATTAGACTCAAGAACAAAACTTTTAAATCCTAAGTGGTACGAAGGTATGCTCAAATCAGGATACGAAGGTGTTAGAGAGCTTTCTAACAGACTTAATTACACTCTTGGTTGGAGTGCGACAAGTGGTCAAGTAGATAATTTTGTCTATGAAGAAACTAATGAAACATTTATAAATGACGAAGAAATGAGGAAAAGATTAATGGATCTTAATCCTAATAGTTTCAGAAGAATTGTTGGAACATTGCTAGAAGTCAATGGTAGGGGATATTGGGAAACTTCAGATGAGAATATAGAACAGTTGAAAGAACTATACCAAGAGGTAGAGGACAAAATCGAAGGAGTTAAAGAATAATAAACTTGTTATTTTCTGTAAATCTTATCAGCTACCTTCAGGATTTGATAATTTAGTTTGACGTTGTGAACTCTCACAATGTCAACATTAAATTGAGAACAAAGACAACTTATTGCAAGTGTTCCTATATCCCTTTCTTTTGGATTTTTCTCATTCAAAATTTCTCCTATAAATCTCTTCCTAGATGCACCTATCAAAATTGGCAAATTCCATTTTTTAAATGCATCTAAGTTTCTCAAGATTTCCAAATTATGAATGATATCTTTTGAAAAACCAATTCCAGGATCTAATATTATATTTCTTTCAGATATATTTTTTTCTAAAGCATTCTTTATTAAATTATCTAGCGAGCACTTAACATCACTCAATACATCTTGGTAATTAGAAAGTTGATTCATATTTTGACTATTTCCACGACTATGAGTTATGACGAATGGACAGTTGAATTTTGATACAACATCCAAAATTTTTATATCCCTTCTTCCTCCCGTGACATCATTTATCCAATTAGCACCATTTAAAAGAGCTTCGTAAGCCACTTCAGAATTAAAAGTATCAATAGAAATTAAAACATCTGGAAATTCAGATTTTATTAATTTTAGATATGGGATCAATCTTTTTATTTCTATACTAGAGCCAACTTCTTCAGCCCCAGGTCTCGTACTTTGAGCACCAAGATCAATAACATCAACACCATTGCTCAAGAAATGATTTACTTGATCTAAAACTTTTTTTGAAGAGTTTAACTCCCCTCCATCACTAAATGAATCAGGAGTTAAATTAATAACTCCCATAATTGAAGTTTTTTGTCCCCAGCCTTTTGGCCATGGATTTTTCTTATTGATAATTTGCAATTCTCGCAAAACTATTCGGATCTAACGAAGCCCCTCCAACTAACACTCCATTTATATCACTCATTGACATAATTTCGTCAATATTATTAGGTTTAACAGATCCTCCATATTGAATAATTACATCATCAAAACCAATTAATTTCCGAATCAATGAACATATCTTATTAGCGTCTTCTGCCTCACAAGTTTTACCAGTACCTATAGCCCATATTGGTTCATAGGCAACAATTAAATTAGATGGATCTGTATTTTCTAATCCTTGTTCAACCTGTCTAGTAATAACTCTATCAGCTTCTCCTCTCTCTCTTTGTTCTAATGTTTCTCCTACACAAACTATTGGAGTAAGTCCACTAGATTGAGCAAAAACTGCTCTTTTATTTATTTGTTCATCACTTTCACTAAAATATTTCCTTGGTTCACTATGTCCAACTATTGCATATGAGACACCATGTTCAAGAAGCATTTTTGGAGATATTTCTGCAGTAAAGGCTCCTTGATCTTCCCAATGAATATTTTGACTAGAAATATCTATATAATCAAAATCAGAATGATCAGAAAAGGTTGCAATAGCAGTAAAAGGTGGAGCAATAACAACTTTACGATCGTCTTTTATGTTTTTTATTAAAGGAATAAACTCTTCTAAATAGGATTTAGCTTCAGCACAAGTCATGTGCATTTTCCAATTACCAGCAATTACAGATTTTCTCAAAATACTATCTCCAAGAAAAATATACTAATACAAAGTGAGTGGAATAAGCTAACTATTAAAAAATTAATTCATTTTTTAGAAATATTACTTTATCTCCCTTATTTAACTTTCTTCCTCTCCTAGTCTCAATTACACCATTAACCTTAACAGAACCGGATTTAATAAAAATTTTTGCTTCGCCACCAGAAGATACCAAATTTTTCCATTTTAAGAATTGATCCAATTTCATTGTTTTTTATACCCAAAGATATTGATAAAGTAGGATAAACAATTAAATATATAATATCTTGAGACTAATACCACAAGTCAGACAATATTCAAATAGGTTTTTCAAGGGTTTTATATGCATGCTGATTTACGTAGCTTGTTGGCCTTTATTAGCTTATTTAGCTGGAAACTTAATCCCAGCAATTGGGTCAGGTGATCTCTCAAAAGTTTCTAGCATAATAATTAAGTCTTTATTTGTATTTTTAGTTCAGAAAACTGCTCAATTTGGACAGGATGTATTCATAGCAAAACCATCTTTAGAAATTAGTGAAGTGATGAGAGGAAATTTATTTAGCAGAATTCAGAAAATAAAGATGAATTCTGTTGAAAATATTTCAGCCGGGGACATCACATATAGACTTACAGAAGATGCAGACAGGGTAAGCGAAGTTATTTATAAAACAGCTCAAGATACTATTCCATGCACTTTACAGTTGTTAGCGGTTATAGTCTATATGTTTTATTTAGACTGGTCACTAACAGTATCAACATTTGTTTTAGCACCATTGATTATTCTTTCTGTTAACAGTTTTGGAAGAAGAGTTTTAATAGCGTCAGAAAAAAGTCAAGAATCAACAAGTAATTTAGCAGGTTTAATAGGTGAATCCATCAATGGAATGTCCACTATAAGAGCTTTTGCTGCAGAAAATTGGATTGAGAAAAGATTTTATAAAAGATTAAGTACAAATAAAAAAGCAAAATATAAAACATTAAAACTTCTTGCATTTCAACATCCAGTTGTAGGATTTGTTGAGGCATTTGGAATATTAGCAATATTAGGTTTAGGAGCCGCCAGAATCAATCTAGGCCTTCTAACAAGTGAAGAATTCAGTAGTTTTTTTGCAGCAATATTAATGCTTATTGATCCAATAAGCCATGTAAGTACAAATTTTAATGATTATAAACAGGCAGAAGCCTCAATAAAAAGGTTGAAAAACATAAATCAAGAGCCTGTCGAAGACGATAAAGAAAATTTACGAAGGATATATAATTTTGAAGGCAAAATAAGTTTCAAGAAAGTAAATTTCGCTTACAAAAAAGATAATCAAGTACTTAAAAATATCAATTTAGAAATTAAAAGTGGGGAAGTCACAGCATTTGTTGGAGCTTCTGGAGCTGGTAAAAGTACAATGTTGGCTTTGATATTAAAGTTTATAGCTCCAAATAATGGAGACATTTTTATAGATGATAAAAATCTCAAAATATTAGATACAAAAGATATTAGAAAAAACATTGCACTAGTACAACAACAGCCTTTTTTGTTTTCAGGAACAATTATTGATGTAATAAGAATGGGCAGAAATTTTACAAAAGAACAAGTTATAGAATCAGCAAGAAAAGCAAACGCTCATAACTTCATTCAAAAGCTTCCTGAGAAATATGAAACCGAGATAACTGAAAGAGGATCAAATTTTTCAGGTGGTCAGATCCAGAGGATAGCAATTGCAAGAGCAATACTTGGGAACCCCTCAATTCTTCTTTTGGATGAGGCCACAAGTGCGTTAGATGCAGAATCAGAATCTGAAGTACAAAAAGGACTAAATAGTGCTATGAAAGATAGAACAGTCATAGTAATTGCTCATAGATTAGCCACTACTCAAGAGGCAAATAAAATAGTTGTTTTCGATAAAGGTGAAATTATTGAAGTTGGGAAACACATAGATTTAATAAATAAACCTGGAATTTATAAAGAATTATGTGAAAAACAATTGATTAAAAAATTTTAGTTCTATTTTATTTATTAAAAAAGTAAATCCATGAGCGAAAACACAAATGATTCTGCAAATCCAGTTTTAACCTTTGAAGGCAAAAAATACTTAATAAATGAACTTTCTAATGAAATAAAAGAATCTATAAAAGTACTACAAATAGCGGAGACACAACTTAAGATGCATCAAGATACTCTCAAATTACTTTCAATTAGTCGAAACTCTTTAGTTAATCAATTAAGAGAAAAACTAGAAAACTTAGAATAAAGTTTTAATAATTATGGATTTCTTGTAGAGAGTAAGTATTAATTTTATTGCATTGCAAAGCTTTGATCGCCTTAATGGCTGCCTTTGCTCCAGGAATGGTTGTAAAAGTTGGAATATTATATTCTAAAGCGGCACGTCTTAAATAAGCATCATCATGAAGAGCCTGCGATCCAATTGGAGTATTAATTATTAGTTGAACAAGTCCCGAACGAATTAGGTCCTCAATATTTGGTCTACCTTCATGAACTTTTAACACTTCTTCAACTTGAATTCCTAAATTCACCAAATATGAAGCTGTACCTTTTGTTGCTATTAATTTAAATCCTAAATTCAAAAGTTCTTTAGCAACTTCCTCAAGATTTTTTTTATCTAAATCATTTGTAGATAAAAAAGCAACTCCTTCTGAAGGAACCCCATTACCTGCTGCCAATTCCGACTTGGCATAAGCAATTCCAAAATCTTCAGCTAAACCCATTACTTCTCCAGTAGATCTCATCTCAGGCCCAAGTAATGTATCAGACCCAGGAAATCTTTTAAAAGGTAAAACGGCTTCTTTTACTGCCTGATATTTTGGAGAAAATTCTTCTGTGAAATTAAGATCTTCTAATGTAAAACCTTGCATTAACTGAGTAGCTAATTTTGCAACTGGCTTACCTATGGCTTTTGAAACAAATGGAACTGTCCTGGATGCTCTTGGATTTGCTTCAAGAATAAATAATTTATTTTCTTCATTATTTGTATTTATTACTGCAAATTGCAAATTAATTAAACCAACAACATTTAATCTTTGTGCAATTAATTTAGTCCAGTTTCTTACATTTTCAATTGTTGATGTTGAAAGAGAAATGGATGGTAAGCAACAAGCTGAATCTCCCGAATGAATTCCTGCAGGTTCCACATGTTCCATTAGGCCAGCAATTACAACCGAACCCTCTGAATCGCATAAAGCATCAACATCTATCTCAATTGCATTATTCAAATATTGATCAAGAAGGATTGGATGATCAGGTGATACCTTAACTGCTTCAGAAATGTATCTCGATAATTCATTCTCATCTTTAACAATTTCCATTGCCCTTCCCCCTAAAACATAAGAAGGTCTTACAACTAAGGGGAATCCTATATTTTTTGCTACTATTTCTGCTTCATTTTGATTACGTGCAATACCGTTTAAAGGTTGTCTGATACTTAATTCTTCAAGAATTTTAGTAAATTCCTCTCTATCTTCTGCTAAATCGATAGATATTGGAGAGGTTCCAAGAATTTTTGATCCAGTTCTGATCCCATCATTAGATTTAAGCCATTCAAATAAAGGTAATGATAATTTCAGTGGAGTTTGACCTCCAAATTGAACAATCAAACCATGAGGATTTTCAGCTTCTATTATGTTAAGCACATCCTCCAAAGTAACAGGCTCAAAATATAAAATATCGCTAGTATCATAATCTGTTGATACAGTTTCAGGATTACTATTAACCATTATTGTTTTATAGCCATTTTTAGAAGCTTGAAATGATGCATGACAACAACAGTAATCAAATTCTATTCCCTGACCAATTCTGTTTGGACCTCCTCCTAAAATCATAATTTTTTTTGATTTACTATTTTCTGAAATCTCGCTATCAAAAATTTGAGAATTAAAATTAATGAAAGATTCTTCGTAAGTTGAATAATGATAGGGAGTTGAAGATGAGAATTCTGCTGAACAAGTATCAACAGTTTTATAAATTGGAATTATATTTAGTTTTTTTCTATATCTTCTTACTTCAAAAAACTCAGAATTAGTTAATTTAGCTATCTGTTGATCTGAAAAGCCTAATTGTTTAGCATGTAACATCAAATCCCTATCTAGAGCATAAAGTTCCTTGTCTTTCAAAAAATCATTTTCAAAATTAAAGATATTACGTAATTTTTCTATAAACCATAAATCTATATTTGTAACTTCTTGGATATAATTATTAGTTTTCCCAAGCTGCATAGCTTTTTTAATTAAGAGAATTCTTTCAGATGTAGGGTTTCTTAAACTATTTTTAATTTGACTCTCATCTTTTAATTCATCTTGTGAATCACATTCCCATCCAAAAACACCTACTTCTAATGACCTTAATGCTTTCTGAAATGATTCTTCAAAAGAACGACCTATTGCCATTGACTCGCCAACAGATTTCATGGCAGTGCTCAAAGTATTAGATGAACCTTTAAACTTTTCAAAAGCAAATCTTGGGATCTTAGTAACTACATAATCAATTGATGGCTCAAAACATGCAGGTGTTTTTTTTGTAATGTCATTAATAATCTCATCAAGTGTATAGCCAACAGATAATAAAGCTGCAATCTTAGCTATGGGGAATCCAGTTGCTTTACTTGCCAAAGCAGAGGATCTACTTACACGAGGATTCATTTCTATAACAATTACTTCTCCATTAGATGGATTTATTGCAAATTGAATATTACTCCCTCCTGTTTCAACTCCCACCTCTCTAATAATCTTCAATGACAAATCCCGCATCCTCTGATATTCCTTATCTGTCAAGGTCTGTGCAGGAGCCACAGTAATCGAATCTCCAGTGTGGACGCCCATTGGGTCTAAATTTTCAATACTGCAAACTATTACCACATTGTCAGCAGTATCTCTCATTACCTCTAGTTCAAACTCCTTCCATCCAATGAGCGATTTTTCAATTAATATTTGATTACTTGGACTTTCCTCTAAACCTGATTTACACAACTCAACAAATTCTTCAAGGTTAAAAGCAATTCCACCACCTACTCCGCCTAAAGTAAACGCAGGCCTTATTATGAGAGGATAGGAACTAATTTTTTTTGATACCTCCACAGCTTCATCTAGGTTAGATGCAATACCAGATGGACAAACATTTACATTTATTTTCTCCATCGATTCTTTAAATAATTTCCTATCTTCAGCTTTATTAATAGCTCTTAAATCAGCTCCAATTAATTCAATATTATTTTGTTTTAAAAAATCTGACTCTGATAATTTAACCGCAAGATTCAATGCCGTTTGACCTCCCATAGTGGGAAGAATCGCATCAGGTTTTTCTCTTAGAATGATCTGAGAAACTATTTCAGGAGTCAATGGTTCAATATATGTTTTGCTTGCGATATCAGGATCAGTCATTATTGATGCTGGATTTGAATTTATCAAGACAATTTCATAACCAGCATTTCTTAATGCTTTGCAAGCTTGAGTACCAGAGTAATCAAATTCGCATGCTTGGCCTATAACAATCGGTCCCGAACCTAGAATAAGAATCTTTTTAAGATCACCTCTTTGAGGCATAATTTAAACGTTCATTTATCTCATGCTACTTATAAATCATCAGATGTTAATCAAGTTACTTGAAAAGCAACATTTGTTTCTATAGTATTGAAAGAAATTAATTTTTTATGAGCGAACTTCAGCGACTTAAAAGTTTGTTGCCTCCAGAGAATGAAAGTTGGGTATTTGTTGAAGCTGCTGCGGCTATTGATCCACCTTTAATAACACTTGAGGAAATCGGTCGTGACGAAGTAGAAATTCAAATAGACTTAGATGAATGGGATAACTTTGCTATTGACCATAGAAATTTATTATTTTGGCACGAGGTTGGGAAAATCCAAAATGACGCAATTCCCAGAGATGGATGGGAAATGGCAGCTCTTGCCATAGGACTTGGAGGGGCGATAGGAGAGTTGTGGGTACAAGATGGGTTACTTTTATTACTTGCTCTTGGTTTATCAAGTTTTGCAGGATATAGATTATATTTAAAAAATAATTCTGAAAAAAAGCTTCAAGATGCTATTTATGCAGATGAAAGAGCTATAGATCTTGCTTGTAGATTTGGATATAGTATCCCAAATGCTTATAAAAGTCTTGGAGGAGCATTGAAGGAGTTAATTGAAAAAACAAGAAAAAAGAAAAAAAGAAGTTTCTTTGAAGATAGATTAGATGCTTTAAGAAAAAGTGCCGAAAAAGCTAGGTCGGAATTATCTCAACAAGAAGGTTCAGAAAAATCAGTCTCAAGTGAAAATGTTTATGGACAATAAAACTTTAGTTTTGATGGCAGCTAAAGCTTGTGATGAAAAAAAAGCTAAAGATATAAAACTTATAAAGATAGATAAAGTCTCCTTCATAAGTGAATGGATTTTAATCGCAGAAGGATTATCTGATGTGCAGGTTAGATCTATTACAAATTCTGTAGAGGGCGAGTTAAGAGAGAAAGCCAAAATTGAACCAATAAGAAAAGAGGGGGTTAGCGAAGCAAAATGGGCTTTGCTTGACTATGGTGATTTAATCGTAAATATTTTTCAACCAGAAATAAGAAAATATTATGATCTTGAATCATTCTGGAGTAACGGAGATAATCTTGCATTCCCATAATGAATATTTTATGAAAGAATCTAAATGTCCTGTACCTAGAGAACAACAACCAACAAATGAATTCATTGAATTATCAAAATCAATAATTTTTTCTTGGCCAAAGACAAAAAAATCACTAATTATTGTATTGATAAAAATTTGGTTAGGTGCTTTTGTTTTATTTCTTGTTATTTCTTCAGGAAGTACATATTTCAAAACATCTACTTTAAAATATATTCTATTAAGTTTATTTAGCAGCCTATCAATACCTACTTTACTTTTAATAAGACTATATCTTGGTTGGAATCATGTATTTAAAAGATTGAATTCTGAAAAAGTTGAGTATGAGGAATCTGGTTGGTACGACGGACAAGTGTGGATAAAGCCATTAGTTTTAAAAGAAAAAGAATCACTTATAGCATCAATTGAAGTTAAGCCTATTTTAAAAAATTTAATTCAAATATTTTCTATTATTTTAGCTTTAGCTTTATCAGGTATATTGCTTTTTCAATATAACAATTTCTAAATGAATTCAAACTTCAAAAACCTCTATACATCAAATAATCCTCCTTTGCAGGCAACCTTAATAAGAGGATCGAATATTGAGTCAATACATAAAATTCATGCTGTTATTACCGATAAAAAAGGAAGAGTTTTAATGTGCGCAGGAAATCCAGAATATAAAAGTTTTATAAGGTCAGCACTAAAACCATTTCAGGCAATACCTTTTGTTAGTAGTGGAGCTGCATCAAAAATGAATAATGATGCAAAATCAATCGCATTAGCTTGCGGTTCACATAGTGGATCAAAACTTCATTCAAGGGAAGCCTTCAAGATTTTATGGGAATATGATATCGACATTAATAATCTAAAATGCCCAAAATTAAACACAAGCCCATTAGAACATAATTGTTCAGGTAAACATGCCGCTTTCTTGGCTACATCCAAAAAAATGAATTGGCCATTAGATAGTTATTTAAGAGGGGATCATCCACTTCAAGTAGAAATATTCAGAATTGTTTCTGAATTACTTGAAATTCCAGCATCTGAAATAAATGCAGAACGTGATGATTGTGGGGCTCCAACTCTCTATTTAAAACTATTGCAAATGTCCAAGTTATATTCGCTTTTAAGCAGTTCCGAGAATGCTGAATTAGAACAAATTAGTAGGGCAATAACAACTAATCCAATAATGATAAGTGACAATAATAAATTTGATACAGAAATCATTAAAGCATCCCATGGACAAGTTATTGGGAAAGGTGGCGCCGAAGGAATACAATGTTTATGTAAGGTAAATGAAGGTATTGGATTGGCTTTAAAAGTAGAGGATGGTTCTAAGAGAGCAAAACATGCAGTTAGTCTTCACTTACTAAAACAGTTGGAGTGGATATCTGACTTAAGAGTTCAAGACATTGAAGAAAAGATATTTAATTTTTCTCAAGGAGTGCGAATTGAAGTTAAAGGTCAACTAAAATTCCAAGAATCCTAAAAAAAAAAAAAAAAAGAACCCATTCAGATGTATGCTATGTATATGTCGCGGGGTAGAGCAGTCTGGTAGCTCGTCGGGCTCATAACCCGAAGGTCGGAAGTTCAAATCTCCCCCCCGCCACCATTTATAAGCAGCCTTAAGGCTGCTTTTTTATTATTTATTATTCTTTCAGGAATGAACAAAGATACTAGTAACTGATGGAATATATCTTATTAAAAAGAACTAATTACAAATCCTTTTGCATTGAGAATTTAAAATCAACTCTAACTAGAATACCAATAATTATAAAGAAAATTCCAATATAAGAATTAAAAGAGAGCTCCAAAATATTTATTTATGTTGATATCTAAATCTTAGCTTATAAATCATTTGTATTAAATAGCCCCATAATAAATTAGTAGGAAAATATCAGAATGTTGAACTTTTTCCTATTCGAATGATTAAGTCTTTAAGGTAAAGTAACATTCATTAATTTATAAATTCATGCAGAATTTGCTTCAGCGTGATCTAGGTTCAAGCTTATTATCAATAGCTGTTATTCTGGGTTGGTTTGGACTATTTTTTGTCTTCTTGAGAATATTAACAATTTCAATAAAAAGAATCCTTGAAGTATTATTCAAAAAGTCATAATTATTGAAATAAGTCAATAATTCTGAATTAATCGCATAAATCTTCTATCACTAAGTATGATAACCTAAAAAATGTCAATTTTAGATAAGGCTAAAATAGGGAGTTCAGTTCAGGTAAATTTAGAACTATCTAAGGATAGACTTACCAAAGAAACTATTGATGCAATAAATATTTCTTCATTGGGTAAGATAAGTGATTTCAGAATAACTGATGGTAAAGGTATTGGAGTTGTCTTGATATTATCCAATGGAAAAGAGCAATGGTTTTTTGAAGATGAAATTGATCTTCTCGACAAAAATGGTAATGTAATTAAAAAAAATAATGTTAAAAAAGAAAATAGTAATTTTATATTTAATTTTTTAAAAGGATTAAATTATGAAAACAAAAATAAGGTAAGCGAGTTATTAAATCCAATTAACTTTTTCATCTGGCTTGTTGTATCTTTTAAAGATATTTTTTAATTCGTTAAAAAATTTTCTAAAATAAAAATAATTTAACTATTTATTTAAATATATAACTTTAGTAATTAAATCTTTAAATGGTACAAAATATTATCGATGTAAAAAATTTATCTAAGTCATTTGATATTTCTTCCAAAGAACCAGGATTAAAAGGAACAATTAAACATTTTTTTAGAAGACAAACAAAAAGTTTAAAAGTTATAAAAGATATAAGTTTTGAAATTAAAGAAGGAGAGATAGTAGGTTTTTTAGGTGCTAATGGAGCAGGGAAAACAACAATATTAAAAATGCTTTGTGGCTTAATTTATCCAAGTGAAGGTTCGATTTTGGTTTCAGGTTACTTACCTTTCAGGAGAAAAGAAAATTTCCTAAAGAATATCACCTTAATAATGGGACAAAAGCAACAGCTTATCTGGGATCTTCCGCCAATTGAATCATTCTATTTGAATGCATCAATATATGACTTAGATAAGTTCGAAGCTAAAAAGAGAATAAAAAAGCTATCGGAAATGCTTGAAATTGATGAAGAGCTATACATACCTGTTAGGAAACTTTCACTAGGTCAGCGTATGAAGTCAGAATTACTAGCAGCTTTGATACATGAACCAAATATTCTATTTTTAGACGAGCCTACACTTGGATTAGATATTAATGCACAGAGAAATTTAAGAAAATTCCTTCAAAAATATAATAAGGAAACTAATGCAACGATATGCTTAACGAGCCACTATATGAAAGATATTACATCTCTATGCAAGAGAGTTATATGCGTCCACCAAGGGGCGATATCATATGATGGAAAACTTGACCTATTATTAAAAAAACTATCTCCCGTTAAAGAAATATTAATAGTTTGTCGCTCAGAAGACGATGCAATTAAATTAGGAAATTCCGGTTTTACTGTTAAAAATAAAATAAAGAATGAAATCACTATAAAAATTGAAAACAAATCTATTACCTCTTCACTAAAAACTATCCTAAATAATTTTGATATTTTAGACCTTTTTATAAATGAACCACCTATAGATGAAATTATTGGGAAGGTATTAATCAAAAAAGACTATGATATCTAATTTGATTAACAGTAAAATATTCACCTTATTAAAAGTCCAATATTCAAACATGTTGGAATATAGGGTAGAAATTGCATTATGGGCAATTTCAGGGATTATTCCTTTTTTCATGTTGAACATTTGGACAAATAATAATCTGAATGAATCCATAAACATTAGTGATGTTATGCTTTCTAGGTATTTCTTATGTGCTTTTTTTGTAAGGCAGTTTTCTGTAGTTTGGGTTGTATTTAGTTTTGAAGAGGATTCTCTTTTGGGGAAAGTATCTCCTTATTTAATCCAACCTTTAAATCCATTTTTTAGATATTTTGCACAACATCTTGCTGAACAAATAACAAGATTTCCTTTCGCACTAATAATCGCATTTTTCTTTTTTATTTTTAATCCAGAAAGTATATGGATTCCAAATTTAAGTCTTTTACTATTATCGATAGTATCTACTTTCTTATCCTTCTTGATTCAATTTTTAATACAGTCAATAGTTGCATGTCTATGTTTCTGGACAGAGAAAGCATCATCGATAGAAAGATTGTTATTTATTCCAACTTTATTTCTTTCAGGTCTTTTAGCTCCAGTAGTTTCATTTCCCGCATATGTTAAATCTTGGATTTATTTAACTCCTTTTCCATATCTAATTGATTTCCCTGCGAACTTATTATCTGGTAATGAAACAAATATTAGTGGAGGCTTAAGTATGCAAATTCTATGGATTTTTATACTTTTCCCATTATTTAAGAAAATCTGGTCTGAAGGAACGAAAAAATATACAGCTATGGGGTCATGAATTTAAGAAAATATCTAAAAGTTTATAAAAAATTCTTACATACTTCTTTGGCTTCTGAATTGGAGTATAAGACAAATATATTAGTTGATTTAATTACTGCAATTTTAAGTTTAATAGGGAGTATTTTTCTATTATCTATTTTCTTTCAAAATAATGGATATATTGGAGGGTGGAAATTTGAACAGGCACTAATAATTCAAGGTATTTATACAATTTTGAATGGAATAACAAATACATGGTTCAATCCTAATCTTACAGAAATAGTTAAACACATAAGGGAAGGAACATTAGACTTCGTACTTATAAAACCTATTGATAGTCAATTTTTTATTTCATTAAAAAAAATAAACCCATCTGGATTTTTAGAAATAATGCTTGGATTTTTGTTGTTGTTCTTCTGCATAAGAATAAATCAAATAAATTTAAATTTAAGTTTTATGACCCTATCCTTGATTACGATAAGCTGCTCAATTTGTATTTTATATAGTCTATGGTTTTTTATCTCAACTACTACTATTTGGTTTGTTAAGACTTGGAATGCAACAGAAGTATTAAGATCATTCCTTTATATTGGAAGATTTCCTCTAAATTCATTTTCATTTTCTTTAAGAATTTTTTTCAGTATTTTCATTCCTATTGCTTTCATAACTACAATTCCTTCTGAAGTTTTTCTTGGACTTTCTCAATTTTGGAAAATATTGCTTGAAGTTATTGTTGCTTCAGTATTTCTTATAACTTCAAGAAAGTTCTGGTTATTTGCATTAAAATTTTATACATCTGCATCTAGCTAATTATTATTTTATAGAGTCCCTGCAAAATTCCCAAATTTGTTGTTTACTTTTCAAATTAGAAAGCCTAGATAATTTCTTAAAATTAGGTTTAGATTTCTCAACAGATAAAAGTCTACAGCCGTATTCAATTTTATAATTTCTAGATATGATTCCTAATTTGAGTGCTACGTCACAAAGGATAATTATTAAAGTGATAAAAAAAAATATACCAATAAATTGTAAAAATGATTTTGAATAATTTTCTTTTTCAGTTTTTAATTCAAACTTCATTACTTAACTATATGCTGAGGGCACTTAACTGCAGCAATAGCAACAGCAACAACTTTAAAATTTTCTGACTTTTCAATAACCTTTTTAACCTCTAATGGTCCAAATTTATTACTTGCATCACTGTAAGAGAGAAGTAAAGATTTATAGTTATCATGACCAAGATTTCTATACTCACAGAAATTATCACCAACATAATTCAAAAGAGTTAGTAAAGTTAATTCAATCATTAAATCTTTTTACTAGCAAAGTTATTACGAATGATACTGTGCAGGACATTTTTAACAAGTAAAATTACCATAAAACATTTGAAATCATAAAATAAGATTTTTACTCATAAATTTTAAAATTACAAAAATATTTCGAAATTTTTAAATTTCCAAGGAAGAAAACCATAGAAGCACTACCTGTAGTGTTTATAGTTGGTAAGAGTTGCGCTACAGATAGGGGGTTGCATTTTTTATGAAATTGGTTTAAAAATAAGTTTCCCCATCACCCGGCCTCGCATATGTGAGGCTTTTTTTTTGGATTTAAAATAAGGTCTCTCAAAAAGTAATAATTAATTTATTTTTTCAATTAATAAAAATGCTTTAGACTTTTTTTATCAAATTGTACTGCTATTCTCAATTAATTTATAAAAAACTTTTTATGGATTTAATCAATAAGCTAATACCAACCAAAATACAAACTGTTGTAAAAGTTTTCTTAATTAGTATATTCCCTTTTAATTTTGACAGGTGAGCTCCGAAATATCCTCCTGTAAAGGAACCAATTATTAATACTATCAATATATTTGAAGGAACCGATCCTATTCTTGCCAAAAAAACTGCTCCGACAAAATTCCAAAAAATTCCAACAGTAAAGAATGTCATACTTATAGCTCGAAGAAAATCCATTTCAAAAGTTTTTATTAATAGTATTGTTACGAGCAATCCTGTTCCTGAAGAAATAGAACCATTTAAAATACCTATAAGGAATATAAAAATTAGAAATCTAATTTTATGAACAAAATTAAGCTTATTATTCCCAGATGACAACCCTAAATCTGGCTTAAGGAATGAGTAAAAAGCTAATAGTATTGATAATATTCCTAAAATTAAGTACAAATACTTTTCTGATATGTACTCAACTATTAAAGACCCTAAAATTACTCCTGGTAATCCATAAATTAAAATTTGCCAAGCAACACTCATATCATTACCTAAAGATTTGTAATTTCTTAATGAACCACCTATCCCTAGAGCTACTGTTGCTAATTTATGGCTAGCCAGAGCTTGATAATAAGGGATTCCAGATAAAATCAATGCTGGCAATTGTAATAATCCTGCTCCTCCTCCAGAAATCGCTGAGAACGTATTAGAAAAAAAGGATATCAAAAAGATATAAAAACTTTCAAATATGTGATGATCAATACTCTCCATTGATATTGTCAGTAGATAAGGGATAAAATACAAAACTTACTATTTAAATAATTAAAAAAATATTAAGACTTATAAAATCTTATTTTATCTTTTTCAATCAAATTTAAAAAAAACTGTTATTATCAAAAAAATTTTCAAGAATACTATGCATAGTCAGGATGCAATTTACCTTGATCAGTTTTGTCCTAAAATAAGTAATAAAAATTGGAGAGAGTCACTTAATAAACTCACTAAGTTTAAATGTATTTATTGTGGTAACCCTTCAGAATCACTTGATCACCTTCATCCAATGTCAAAAGGTGGTATTAGCAGTACAAGCAATTGTGTCCCATGTTGTTTGTCATGTAATGGTAAGAAATCAGATTCAGAAGTTCTTAGTTGGTACAGAAAACAAAATTTTTATGATCCTCGAAGGGCTATGGCGATACGAGCATGGTTTAATGATGATTTAAAACTAGCGGCAGTTCTTTTGAAATACTTAAATTAAACAATAAAATGATTATTTAATTGAGCATTAGAAAAATATTTTTGTATTTAGTTGGATATGATCTTCCTATTTTGGTAAATTATGAATATTTACTTAAATTATACTTTTACTTTCTGAATTTATTTTATTACTATAAACCCTAATATTAGAATAATCATCTTTCCACATTATTGGCGATTCTATAACCTTTCTCTCTGGGGACTTTATTGAAAAAATTAATCCAAACACAAAAAGAATAGTAATCAATATTATAGTCAATACTAATTTGTCTGAAATATTATTCATTAACCCAATTTATCTTGAAAAATTTTTATCAGGAGTGGTTTTTTCGTAAATTTCTAGAAAATATGATTTAAAATAATCAACTCCCTCCTTTCCAATTAATCCAAATGACCATCCACAATCATTTACTACTTGCAATGAAATTTGATTAGCCAAGTCACTCTTCTCAATCCATTTTTTCTGTGGATTGTAAGAGAAAGATATAATGTTTTCAGTTTTTACAATGGCTGATTTCATTGCTTCATCTTTAGAAAAACCATTTTGAATAGCATTGCAATATTTCTTAGAGAAATTATTAGAGATCCTATTTTGTAGCAAACTAACACTAGGATCTGACGTATCAAAAGCAAAACCTATTGCAGGTCTCAATTGAAAAAATATAATTAAAAGTAAGACAAAAAAGAATTTTAACAAACGCTATTAATCAATATTTATAATTAATATAATAGTATTTTAAAATTGTCTTTTCAATTAAATCTGATAATTATTAAAACCAAATTAAATTTCAATTTATTAAAAATTAAAAGTATTGCGATAAGTTCAGTAATAATAGTCAGAGGTTTATTTGACTACTTATATGTACGAATCATTGATGACATTGCTATTTTTTCCTGATTGGACAAATGGACTACCTTCAGATTTCTTACTACTTCACTTTTTTGTAGGAGCTGTGATTTTTCCATTCAACATGATTCATGCTAAAGCAAGAAAATTTGACAGTCAAAACCCACAGGAAGCAGCTAATGGTTATAAAAATTCAGATAATGTTTCATTTTTTGGTTACGAGGAAATCAATTAGATTTCCAATTCTTTAAGGAATTAGTTTATTGATGATAATTGCCCTTAATTCAGCTTTAGATCTCAAAATTTTTAGTCCTAGTGAACCCATAGGAATATTAATCATTTTTTTAGGGTTAATATTTACTGGTATGATTTTCTACATTATTTATGCCGTAAGTACTAATAAAGAATCACTAGAAGATAAAAAAATAAGAACTAAAAGAGAGTACTTGCAAAAAGAGAAAATAGGAAAATTGTTTCCTAAGAAAAAATAAATTTAATTGTTTTATTACTATAAAGGTATTTATTAATATTGTTAATGATCAAATCAGTAGGATCCAAAAACATAAGTTTTAGTTCTCTTAAATCAAACATTTGGTTAAAAAATCTATATTAACAACAAAAACATTTTTACGAGGAGTTTATTTTGTTAATTGCAAAGGAAAATTATTTTCATATCAAGCAAAAAATGTTAAAAATGGGAAAAATAATTCAAATCTTGCAGAATTCACCTCAATATCTATTTCTTGCTAGTGGAGTAAATAATGGAGAAGGTTTTTGGATTATAGGAATAAAAAATTGCGATGAAAATATTTCTGAGGATGAAAATCTTTTAGATTGTCATAGAAAAGAATTATTAGGTAATGAATCAGCAAAAGATATTCTTTTAGCTATAAATCTAAACGTAAATAATTTATTAAATGAACTAAGAAACAAAAATCATTTAATGGAAAGACCTTCAATGGGAATTTCATTTGATATACCTTTAGAAATCTTGGAAAATATCTTTGATTTTTGGTTAGAAATTTATAAAAATCAAGAAGCCTGGGAAACTTGTCTAGGTCTTCTTAAAGTTAGGAAAAGGATTCCTCTTACAAACCTAATTGAAAGCGAAAGTTTAAAGGGTAACTCAAAAAAATGGGCTATAAAAATTGAAACTTTACATACCTATGTTCCTTCTTCACTTAGAATTGAAAAATTAAATAATCCCATGTGGGAATAATTTTATCTTTAAATACTCAAAATATTTACTTCGTTGGAAATTTAAGTAAAAATAAAATAATTAATAATTTAAATATGAATAAACCCTATTCTTTTAGTATCGATCAAATGAACGGGATTGTAGAGGATACATACTCCAAGATAATAAATGAATGTGAAAATTTAAAAAAAAATACCAAATGTCCAAATGAGCAAGTAGTAGCACTATTAAGTGTAATTGCTTCAAATTATGCAACTACAAAAGAAAAAAAAGAAAATTAAGATGATTAATTATTTTTCCTGGAGCGAATTTGATAAGAGCGTAGAACAAATTGCTAATAAATGTAGTTTTAAGAAGTTTTCTGGTATATATGGAGTTCCTCGTGGTGGATTATGTCTTGCTGTAGCACTAAGCCATAAATTAAAAATTAAATTAATTTCAGAACCAATAAAAAATTCATTAATAGTAGACGATGTTTATGAAACTGGTCTTACATTAACTAACTTCAAGGATATAGAAGGAGCAATGTTTTTTGTCTTATTTAGTAAAATCAAACCTATATGGTGGAATACAGTATTTATATCAAAAAAAAGCGAATGGATAGTTTTCCCCTGGGAAAATACTTCAAATTCAAAAAGTGACCGCGAAGAGTACATCAAAAAAAGAGGTTTAAATTGAGAAAGAAATTATATTTAGCAAATCCATATGGATTTTCAAAACAAACAAAAACACTTTTAAATGAATTTATTGAAATCTTCAATGATTTAAATGTAGAAGTATTTGAACCTTTTGAGAGAACAAAACCTTTAACTCATCAAGAAAATGAATGGGCATATGACGTTGCAATAAGTAATTTCAATGATTTAAAAGAATGTGATTGTATTTTTGCGATTGTTAATGGAAATCCACCAGACGAAGGTGTAATGATCGAATTGGGTATCGCAATTGCTCTAAAAAAGGCAATCTTTTTATTCAGGGATGATTTTAGAAATTGTTCCGATAGCGATCATTACCCATTGAATCTAATGTTATTTCTTGGACTGCCAAAAGATGATTGGGGAAAATATTATTTTGAATCATTACAAGATATAAAAAGTAATGAAAAAAGATTTGTTGAGTGGGCAAAAAAATAAGCCAAATAAAGCATAAATCGTTCAGTCAAAGTTTTAAGTTTAAAATTATCTATTGAGGTGCTAGAATAATTTTTATTTAGAAAATTTTGACACAGGTAACAGTTGGAGAGAACGAGGGAATTGAGTCTGCCCTTAGAAGATTTAAAAGACAAGTATCTAAATCTGGGATTTTTGCAGATTTGAAAAGACTTAGGCATCACGAAACTCCCATTGAAAAATACAAAAGAAAGTTGCAACAGAGAAGAAAAGCTAAGAGAAGATGATTTTGTAAAAGTCCATAAAAATTTTACAAAACGTTAATATTACTACTTTTAATTTTAGAAAGGTTAAAAATATAACTATTTGAGCTTTTTAAGCTTCTTAACAAGATTTATTCCAACTCCTGATACAGCAAGAAGATCTTTTTCATCTGCAGCAATAACTGCTTTTGTTGTTTTAAATCCTGCCTCATACAAAGCTTTTGCACTTTTTGCTCCAACACCAGGAAGTGTGGTTAAAGTTTCAATATTTTTTTTAGAATTAACCGATTTGGTTTTTGTTTTTGTTTTTGTTTTTGTTTTTGTTTTTGAAGTTTTTGCAGACTTAGTTGCTTTTTTTTCTTTCTTTAAAGGAGCATCAACAGATACCGAACTTTTAAATAGAACTGATTTTAGTTTGCTTAGAAATTTTGAAATCATTGGATTATATAAGTAATAAAATTATCTCTCTAATTTAATATTATCAATTTTCGAGAGAAATTAGTAATAAAAAATAGCTAATTGAATAGAAATAATTTACTTACAATTATATAAAGACACATATTTTTTAGTAATGCAAGCTTTCAACCAATTGCAAAGGTATTAATATAAGTCTAAAAATTAAAAAAAAAAAAAAATGTACTTTCAAAAATTAAACGTTTTTTTTAATAGTAAAGTTAAAGTCTTAATAAATAGCAGATATTAAAAATGAAGCTTATATTTATAAGTGGTCCCTCTGGGAGTGGTAAAACAACTTTATCTAATAAATTTATAAAAAAAAATAAAAATGGCTTTGTTTTAAGTACCGACAATTATTATAAAACAGGGTTAATAAGTATAATACTATCAAAATTTATAGAAGGTTTTTTTGATAGAAGTATAAGTTTCAACTGTAAACTATTAAAAAAAGATTTTGATTTTATCTATAAACATGGGCTTTCATTAAATGATCGTTATTATAATTTCGAAAAGAAATCAATTAAAAAAACTTTAAAGAAAACAAATAATATTAGTTTTTTAATTGTTGAAGGTATTTTTGCCAAAGAATTCGCAAACACTTTAAATATTCAGAATTATTATTTTTTAGAAATAAAAAATAAAAAAAATGAGTGTATGAAAAGAGTTCTAAAAAGAGATTTAAAAGAAAGAGGTAAGAATAAAAAACAAGCTGAAAATGACTTCTTAAAATCTTGGGACATTTATTACGAAAAATTCAAAGCAAATAGCATAAACAAAAATAAAAATAAATTTATTATTAGAAAAAAATCTGATGTAGATGACATTATGAAAATATTATTTAATTAAACCATTAATTTTTTCCTCTAATATTAAAGCACTTAAAATTGATCCTTCAATTCTACCAAATCCTTCTCCTTCAAACCAGTCTCCACAAAATCCAATTCTATATTTTCTACTAAATTGTAAAGATAATGGGACGCCAATTCCAGAAGGTTGCGAAGCTCTCCATTTCATAATAGAGATTTCATCATCAAAAGTTAATTTATTTACTACAGAATTATTTTCAAAAAGTTTATTGAAATTTGTAATTATTTTTTGTTTAAAAACTTTTTCATGTTTTGCATTCATATAAGAATTAATAAATTCAATATTTTTTGTATGTACTACAATTCCTAATTTATTATTATCTTGCCGCTGAAAAATAATTCTTTCAAATTTATATTTATTTTCTAAATTTTTTCTTAAAAAAAAATACCTTTGTTTTTTAGAATAAAAATCTTTATAACTATAATTTTCATTTGTATATATTAAAAAAGATAACCTAGGAATAAATGATTGTTCTGATAAATAATTTAATATTAAATCTATTTTTTTATCATGATTTAAAGGAATAGCCTTTCTTAGTGGAATTTGATTTATATTTAATATTTTCAATGACCTTTTATGTAGCAACAAATTAGTTGAACAAATAAGATATTTAGATTTAAATTCGCAACCATTTTTTGATGTTAGTAACCATTCCTTATTATTAAACTTCAAATCAACTATTAAAGTTTCAAAGAAAAAATCAATTTTCCCCTTTAAATTATTAGAATCGATTATCTTTTGCGCTAATTGACTCATAGAACCTAATGGTAGATAATTAATCCCGCAAGAAAATTCAGATTTTTTTTGTTTTTCTGAATTAAAATTTTGATTTAGAAAAAATATATCTGAGTCGTCAATTTTAATAAATTTATTTTCCAATAATTCATCAATATAACTTTTTAATAGAAGATTATTTTTACTATTTGATATATTAAAATTTGGAGCCCCATGGTTAAGTTTCCATCCATTAAATCTTTTGCTTATTCTTGTACTTGATCTCCCTCCAAGTCCACGACCAATTTCAATTAATGCAATTTTTTTTGAAATATTATTTTTTAGATACTTCGATGCGAAAACACATGCAGATATTCCCCCACCTATTATTACTAAGTCATATCTAAAATCACTCTTCATAATTATCTATTGGCAGAAATTATCTTTCATTTTCTAAAAAACTATAAACTAAATCAAGTTTCTCTGATGATGAAAAATCAGATTCAATTACAGGAGTAATATTATTTTTTTTATAAAAACTAACTAAATCTTTTGTGAAATCAAAAAAATTCTCTAAGGAATATAAACATTCTTTAGATATATATACCTCTTTCCAAGGACGAAATTTAAAGCGCGCTATAAATTGTTTAGAGGGAATAAATAAACTTCCAAATAGATTTAATTTTTCTTCTTTTGCTACGTACTTAAGATGAGTCACCTCATTCTGAAGAACATTAATATCTGTGCCATATTGAAACCAAATTGAATTTATTAATCCTGTTGAAATTTTTCTTGCGAACCTTTCTCTTTCTGTAGAAATCTTATAATATTTTTTTAAGTATGGATTGTAGGCTATACCTAATTTAACTTTTAAATTTTTTTCTTTTTGTAAATGAGCTAATGCATCTATTGAATTAAAGTTTTTTTTCTTATTTGATCCTGACACAAGAAGAATTTCATAATTTTTATTAGCGTGAGAATTTTTAACAAATTCTAAAAAATCCTGATATGATTTATTTCTGTTTTTTGAATATTGATGAAAAAGACTATAATGATAAGTTACATTTAATGGATGAAAGTTTTTGGATATATAATTAATAGTTGAACTAAATAATTCTTTCTTAATAAGACCTTTACATGGAATATTGATATTTTTAATGTTATTTGATCTGCAGAAATTAAGTTTTTTTTCTAGCTGAGATATATTTTTAAATGATAATTCAAATCTTATATTATCGTTCATTAGTTAGTAGTAATACTTAATCCATAAACATATTAACGAAAACACGCATCTGCTACGATTCTTATTTTTAAAGTTTTCTTTTCATTCCTACTCTTTAGAAAATAAATGAGGGAATATCTATTGGAGCTTTTAAAGAAATTTTATCTTCTGCAGATTTTGAAATTTTGATTAAAACATTTCTAATTTTCTGGTATTACAAACACCAGGCAAGCATAAATAAAGACCTACAAAAAATATCGGAAAAATAAAAACAAAAAATCTTCATAACAAATAAAATTTTTCATTTTACTAATTAACATAAATAAAAAAGAAAGATAAAATTTTAATAGAAAATAATTAACAAATTATTTCCTTTCTTCTTTTAGCAAATATATATCCATCAAAGATTTTAATGAACTCGAGAGGTTAGAATATCAAAAAGTATTATTTTGAATATGGCTAGCCAAGATTATCTAATTGCAATAGCTTTAATAGAGCAAAACCTTGTTAGAGCAATGCCTCTTGGAGGTAAGGAAATTAAAGATAATTTAGAGAAATCAGAAAATTTTAAGAAACTTGGAGAAGAGGTGATTTTAAATCTCCTATTAAGAGTTTTCCAAAGAAGTGATGAGGGTGCTTTAAAAAGGGCTTCTGAAGAAAAAGGTTTACTACTTGTTCATATGCATCCTAAAAGGATGCAGAAAGAGCTTCCATTTATTAAATCCGAATGGATAAGAGATGGCGATACACAACAATTTTTAAAATACCTTGGAAATCTTTCCAAAGAAGTATGGACTGCATCATTTGTAAAGTACAAAGGTATTGAATTTACTTCAATCTCAAAAAATGAAGAGATATAAAATAATATATATTCTTTAATTAAAGGATTTCTTTCTTTAAAGTATTATTTTCCTTATAGACTCTAAAACTCTTTCTACCATTACCAAAATCTATTGAAGAATATTCATTATTATTTTTTATGTGAAAGGCACAATTCCCCTCTATACAAATACACGATTTAATAATTTCCTTATTGATGAGATCATTAACATAAGGTTCCCTCTCTTTTTCTTCATCGAAATGCGGGCAAGCAATACCTTCAATTATGCCTAAGCAATCGATTATGGCTAATTCATTAGCATAAGAATCAGTTATTCCTTTATCAAACCAACAAATAGCCCCAGCACTTACACCACTCATTACAATTCCTTTATCATAAGCATTTCGCAAAATTTTATTTAGATTCCATTCTTTCCAGACAGCTAACATACTTTTTGTATTCCCTCCGCCAACATAAATAATGTCTTGAGTTAAAACTTTCTCTTCTAAGTTTTCTGTCCGCGAGAAGAAATCAATATGGCTTGTTATACAATCAAGTTTAGAAAAAGCTCTATAAAAATTTAATTTGTACAAACTACTATCTCCAGATGCTGTTGGAATAAAGCAAATTTTAGGTCTTTTTTTATTACTTAAAGAAACTATATATTTTTCAATTTCAAGAGACCCTAATGAACGACCAAAACCTCCTCCGCCAATTGCGAATATATTTTTATTAGGCATATTAGATAAAAGATCTTTATATGAATTTAAGACAAATTACCATAAAAGATCAACTAGAATTAAAGAAGGTTTATTTTGATTCAATTCAATATTTAGATGAAAAAATTTATAGTCAAGAACAAAAAAGAGCATGGTCAAGCCAAGCATGGAATAACCCAAATTTTAATAAGTCAATAATTAAAGGGAAAGGATGGCTTATAAGTAAAGAAGGAATTATTATTGCTTTTGCCACAAGATATCCCACCGACAGAATTGCGTTATTTTACTGTAAAAGTAAATTCCAAAGAAAAGGCTTTGGCTCTAAGTTACTTCATAAATTAGAAGATGAAGCTAAGAAAGAAGGTTTAGATTATCTTTATACTGAAGCAAGCTTAATAAGTTATAAATTATTTCTTAAAAATAAATGGAAAATTATACGTAAAGAAAAAGTTAATATAAATAAAAATTTTTTTGAAAGATATAAAATGTCTAAAATTATAAAAACTCATTAATAATGTCTGGCAAAAGCAAAGGATTAATTCTGATTCAAAGAGTTCTAGTTTGGACGTTATACTTTTATTCAGGATTTATACTTTATTCAAACCAAGGTATTTTACCTTCATTGATAATTACTTTCTCAAGAATTATTTATCCATTATCTATTTTTTGGTTACAAATAAGAATTAAAAAAAGAACCAATTTTCTGCCTATTGATGCAAAAATGACAACTTCGCAATTGTGGTTCAATTTATTACCCGTTATTGCATCTCTATTAACTGTAATTTTTTCTTTAACTAATTCTTTTTTATATATCTTAGGAAAAATAATTAATTCTTAAATAAAAAAATAATCATCTATTAGCCTTAGAAATTTCTCTCATAAAAAACATAATGTAAAGAAATTTGTCTTTTACTCATATTTGTTTAAATTTTAAATAGTGATCAATAAAATCATGAAAAATATTTCATTAAAGGGAAATATTAATTTTGATAAAAAAAAAGATATAAATGATTATGAATTATTCTCTTTAAAAATCACAGATAGCTTGTATAAAAAAGATATTGGAAAATTCCTTGAGACTCTATCCTCTCACTTTATTTAGGTAAATATTCTTTTTCTGATCTTCAAATTCAAACAGTCCAACTAATAAATAAGTATTTGAGGGATAATAAGGAAAACCTAAAGAATACCTAATGCAATTATTTCTTGCTGACTGCCAATTCCCAGATATTGAGAACCAAGTGAAAGCTTATCAATTATTTGTAGAAGCTTGGGAAAACGGCGAAATTGCAAAATCAGATAAAACAGATAAATTTGAGATGTTATTTAGAGTTCATGCTCCAGGTGAGGGCAGGGTAGTCTGTTTATGTAAGGCACAGAGTGATAAAGAAATTTTTGAGCATTTTGCTCCTTGGAGAGCTAAATTTGGCATTCATATGGAATTTACGCCTGTAATAAGTTGTCAAAATATTGTTGATTACCATAAAAATCTGTTCAAAACTTTAGGGTAATTAGCTAAATCTAAAATTTATCGTGATTAAACCTTTTTCTAATCTTATTTATAAAAAAAAAGATAGCAATTTTTCTGCTTTAAAAAGTAAGCTCAAGAAAGAAGAAAATGTCAAATCTAAACCATTAATAATATTTGGTTTTATCATCTCATTAACTTCTATTTTTTTACTTTTATTCACCATTAATAATAAATTTGGGTGATATATAGGTAATTAGAACTTTTACCTAGCAACAAATATGTTCTACTATAAATAAAAAATAACTAACTAAATGGCGTTTAACGAAGGGGGGATGGCATCAGGCCTCCTTATAATCGCAGTATCAATAGTTTTTGCTGCCGGTTTTGGATTTTTAGTCTTACATTTTATCCCTGGAACCCCATTTTAGGTTATCCAACCCTAAATTAATTAATAAAATATCTTAAACATTAACAGTTTCTAAATCCTGCATTTGATTATCATCAGCATTAGATTTATTCTTTAATCTATAAGCATATACTAAAGATCCTAAAGCTATGGTACTAGAGGCAAAAATCCCCGAAATGAGTATCAAGGCAAAAAGGCCTCCTATTAGTCCACCTTTTAATCTAAGCAAATTTGATTTAATTAAAAGTATTGATAAAAAAACAATAGTGGCTTTAAGAGAAGAGATTTTCAAAAAAGCAAATGGATACAAAGGATTTAACAACATTTTTTGGCAGAATATGAATTAATTTAATTCTAAAAATAAATTTTAAAAAACGCATAAAAAAAGACTCAAATGAGTCTTTTAAAATCTATATTAAATTTGATGATTTATGCATCAGGATCAAAATTCTTTAAGTTTGGACCTGCCACAAGACCAACAAGACCAAAAAGTACTAAAGAACCAATTCCAAAGCCTGCTGCCCATGGATTGAAACCACCTAAAGCAAAAGAAGCTAATAAATTCATGATTTTAAAACATAATATCTCCGAGTTAGCATACAGATTTTTATGAAAAATATAACTATATTGAGACATTTCTTCGTAATTATGAGAATTTTTTATCTATCCAATTATTAGAAATCCACAAAATTTTTATTATTTGTTTTATTATCAAGTCATAAATATTTTGTTGGCGCACTTTAATACCATCAAAAATTTTTTTTCTAATGAATTCTAACTATACATTTATTTATGATGGAGAATGCCCATTCTGCAATCATTTTGCTGAGCTTCTGGAGATCAGAAGTAAGATAACTAATATTAAAATTCTTGATGGTCGTAAAAATTTAACTCTTATTAAATCCCTCATAGAGAAAGGCTATGACTTAGATAAAGGAGCTATTCTCCTGAAAGATGAAGACATCTTTCATGGGGCAGATGCAATTAATACTATTTGCAAAAAAATAAATAATCCCTCAAGTAATTTACTTTTATTACTTTCTAGAGTGTTTAAATCAAATAATCGAACAAAGGTGATATTTCCGTTATTAATCAGAGCCAGAAGATTCGCATTGATATCAAAAGGGATATCAACATCATTAGTTTAAAAATAAAAATTATCTAAATAATTAATAACATATTTATAAGCTTCTGTATCAATCAATGATAATTGATTATTTCTTAGCTAGAACTAGGTTGTGATTCTAAATTTTAATGATAGAAAACTTCAATCCCTTTATTTCATTGGGTGGTGATAACCAAAAAGTTAATCATATGGCTGAAGCAGCACTTGAAATGAATTTAACCTGCAATGATTTAAAGAAGGATTTAAATTTAACTGATGGAGATGTAGTGGATATGTTACAACTAGTCATGGATAGGTTTAAAAATAGTAATTAAGTCTATATCTTTATCAATTAATCAATATATATAAAACATTTATTAATGAAGACAGTACAAATTGAGTTTTCAAAATATGAATCAGTTAACTTTTTATGGTCTGAATTAATAGAAGATTACGGATTTGATAGAGCCAGAAAAATAGTTTCTCAAGCAATTGACCTACAAAAAATGAATGGAAAGAAAAATAACACCATGCCAATTATATTTTCAGGTACAGGAGGTTTAGCACTAATACCAATACAAATGCTAGAAAAAGAAGACTTTAAGATTAGTTATAAAGATAATCAAGTTTTAATATTTAACCTAAAAAGAAAGTCATTTCAAATTTTAAATGAAGCAAACTAATAAATTAAATTAGTAATTTCTCGATAAAGCCAAATTTATTCTATTATCAAATAAAACAATTCAGTTATAATGGCTTTTGAAGCAACCTACCTTGGATCAAATGGTTGGCTTATAAAATTTCAAAAAACCAACTTGATTATTGATCCTTGGCTAAAAGGAGATTTAATATTTCCTCCAGGTGAGTGGTTTTTTAAGGGATCATTAGAAGAAGAAATACTAATAGATAATGAAATTGATATTATCTTATTAACTCAAGGACTACCTGATCACTGTCACGTCCCAACATTAGAAATGTTTAGGAAAGATATTCCTATAATTTGCCCTAAAAGTGCTATTGAAACATTAGAAAAAATTGGTTTTAGTTCAATAAAAATGCTTAAACCATCTGAAAAAATTAATCAATGTAATTTAAGTTTTGAAGCCACTGCTGGGGCTCCGGTACCACAAATAGAAAATGGGTATATTGTTAAAAACGATGAAGATAATGGGTTTTATATAGAACCCCATGGATATCTTGATGAAAATTTAAAAACACAAAATCTTGATGCAGTCATTACTCCTACCAAAAATTTAGAATTACCCTTACTAGGTTCTTTTGTGAAAGGTGCTGATGTAATACCTAAATTAATTAACAAATTCAATCCTAAATATATACTTTCAAGTACCGTGGGGGGAGATGCAAAATATTCAGGTTTTTTAAATAATTTTATTTCAGTTCAGGATAATGAAGAAAAATTAGATTGTGATCTTATAGATCTAAAAAGTATGCAATCTATTATGATTTAGATTGATCCAAAAGGTTTTTATTAAGTTATTCATCTTAAAAGTAAATCTATTATAAAAGGAGTTCAAAAAATTCATTCATTTTTTATTACCTCAATACTTCTTTTAGCTTTAAATAATAGCTATGTCTGTGAAAATTCAAAGCTTAATCTTGTGATAAGAAATAATATTAATGGTGACTTTTCCATAGTAGAAAAGATATCTGAGTTAAAGCCAGGAGCATTTATAAATATTGATTGGAATAAAACAAAGCTTATGCTTCCATACTCTCTAAGGAAAGACTATATTTCCTTCACAGATAAAAAATGGGACTGGAGGTACCAATTTAATGAGGACGGATCGCCTGATATTAATAACCCTTCTTTGCACGAACTACTTCCTTCTGGAGAAATTAAAACACATTTTTGTGAAACAGCAGATAATAAGGTCTAACTTATAACTTCAAAATAAGTATTCTGCATTATTAAACTTCTTAACTTCTTTGCAAATATGAACAATCCAAAAAACCAAAAGAGTATTTCTAGATATGTAAAACTTGATGATTACAAAGTTTTTGATTATGAAATTCCAGAAATTTTTTTGGACTTCGTAATTAAGAAAAGTGCAGTTAATGTAACGACAAAACTAAAATTGGTAAAAAAAAATAAGAATGCCAGAAATCTTATTCTTGATGGCACGGATATACTAATAAAAAAAATATTTATAGATGACTCACTAATAGAAGAGAAATATTACAAACAACAAAAAAATAACTTAAAAATAAAAAATATAAATAAAGACAATTTTTTATTAAAAATAGAAGGAATAATTAAACCGAAGGAAAATACATCCCTTTTAGGAATGTATGAGAGCAATGGAATTATAACTACGCAATGTGAGGCAGAAGGATTTAGAAGGATAAGTTTTCACTCTGATAGGCCTGATATTCTAAGCAAGTATACCGTGAGAATTGAGGCAGACAAGAATGATTATCCTGTCTTACTTTCAAATGGTAACGTCGTAAAAGAAAATAATCTTACAAATAATCGACATGAAATAATTTGGGAAGACCCATATCCGAAACCCTCATATCTTTTTGCATTGGTAGCAGGGAAACTTAATTGTGTAAAAGACAATTTCATAACAAAATCAAATAAAAAAATAAAAATAAATATTTATGTTGAGTATGGCGATGAAAAATATGTTCAACATGCAATAAGTTCCTTAAAGAAATCAATGAGGTGGGATGAGAATAAATATAACCTTGAATACGATTTGTCATTGTTCAATATAGTTGCAGTCAGGCACTTCAACATGGGAGCAATGGAAAATAAAAGTCTCAATATTTTCAACTCAAAACTAATATTAGCTAATTCTGAGACAACAACTGATGAGGAATTAGAGAGAATAGAGGGTGTGATTGCCCATGAATACTTCCATAATTGGACGGGGAATAGAGTGACTTGTAGGGATTGGTTTCAATTATCTCTAAAAGAAGGTTTAACAGTATTTAGAGATCAACAATTCACTGCAGACCATCATAATTATGAAATCAAGAGACTTGAGGATGCAAAATTCCTTAGAAGAAATCAATTTAGAGAGGATTCTGGTCCAACATCACATCCTGTAATGCCAGAAAAATATCAAGAAATAGACAATTTCTATACGACCACGATATATGAAAAAGGATCAGAAATAATTAGAATGCTTAACAAGCTTGTAAAAGATGAAAATTTCTATAACGGGTTTAGTAATTACATATCAACATATGATGGTAAGGCAGCAACAATAGACCAATTTGTCGATAAAATTTTAGAGCACAATAAGGAAATCAATCCTAAAAAATTTAAAGTCTGGTACAAGCAAAATGGCACGCCAAAAGTTAAATTTAAGAGAATCTGGGATGAAACAGACGAAAAACTTATAATTCAAGCCTCTCAAAGTAATCCAATAAAGAAGAACCCATATAATGATTTACCTCTAATAATTCCTATAAATCTGGCTATATTTTGCGGTAAGAATAAAACAATAGAGAAAACAGTTGTTTTAAAAACAAAAAAACAAGAATTTATTTTTAGGAATGTAAGATCTCACCTCCAAATACCTTTAGTAACTTATTTTCGAGAATTCTCTTCACCAGTTGAGTGGGAATCAGACACTACCTTGGATGAAGAATTTTTAATCTTAAAATTTGAAGAAGATTTTTTTACACTATCTAACACTATGAAAGTATTTTATAAAAAAATCATTTTATACCGATTAGAAGAAAAACCAGATCATAAAGTTGAAAAAAAATTAATAAGCACCTTAATGTCATTTATAAAAAATAAAGATATTAATTTATCACTTTTATCAGAATTACTAAGTATTCCAACATTTGCTGAAATCGAATCAGAGATGGAAAATATAGACCCTTTAAAAATATATAAAACTATTGACGAATTAAATTATTTATTCGGTACCAAATTAAAAAAAGAATTATATTTTAAGCTTCAGGAAATAGAAAAAAATCTAAATAAAGTGTGGCCAGAAGGTAAAAACGAAAGAAAACTAATCGAAACTATTTGGAAACTACTTTTACACAGTGATGATGGGGCAATTAAAACCAAAATAATTAATTATGTCGATAGTAAGTCGATGACGCTAGCAAAAGCTGCATTAAATTCTTTCAGTAGGATTAATTGTCCTGAGAGACAGACTATTTCAAATATTTTCTTCAAAAAATGGAAAAATAATAGCGTCGTATTAGATAGTTGGTTTTCATTCAATGCATCTATAGAAACTGATGATAAAACTAGCGGTATAGAAAAATTATTTGAAAATAAGTTTTTTGATTCAAAATCACCAAACACTTTAAGAGCTATATTAAATACTTTCGTAACAACAAATAGTAATTTTCATGCAAAGGATGGTGCTGGTTATAAATATATTGCACAAAAGATAATTGACTTTGATAAATTAAATCCAATAGTGATTTCGCGTTTTGTAAAAGTATTTAGTAGATACAATTATTATTCTGAGCCTTACAAAAGTAATATGATAGAAACAATAAAGCAGATTAAAAAAAATAAACTATCAACAAATACTAAAGAAGTATTAGATGCAATGATAGAGTAATTAATTGATGATATTTAACTAAAAATAACAATAACAATTGTAAATATTAAAAATAAAATAAATATAAGATACTTATTGATAAAAATATAATCAAATACATTTTCTTTATTATCTTCATTCCACTTTTTATTTACGTATTCCTTAGTTATAAATTTATTAGGTCTGCCACAATACAAACATGTTGGAGAAGTTTTTAAAATTAAATTTTTACATTGGGGACACTTTTTTTTTTCCATAATTTAATCTTACTGAATAAAATTTAAATCAGAAACAATAAATAAAATAAGTAATTTAAATTAAATTTATTAAATTTTGAATAATTAACTATCATTGCAAAAACAAATTTTATTCAAACTATTTAAAAAAATTCAATATAATTAAAAATTAGTATTTGGTATGAAATGTTTGCTATTGCACTTGGAATGTCCCCTATCGAAAAAATCACTGTTGCAATATCTGTCTCAATTTTTTTAATTGCTTTTACATGGGTTTCAATTAAGGGGGATTTAAGAAAACTTGCTAATGAACTAATTGAAGATAATGAAAATAATCAGGATGATTAAAAAAATCTTCTAACTTACTTTGCATGCAAACTAGGATAATCAATAATATGCCTAATTTCTTTTAAAGAAGAACCATAGATTTTTTCACCATTTAAGTGAACACCAATCCATTTTTCCTTTTGATTAAAAAAATAATTTTTTGCAGTATCCCTCTTGAGATAATCATTATTACCCCAATTTAAAGTTATATCCCAACCTTTATAATTTTCTATCATTGAAAAAGAGAGTACATACTCAAATAATACCCAGAGAAACAGAGAACAAAAACGAAGGAAATAAGTATTTTTTTCGTTATTTTTTTTTAATATTTATTTTGTAAAGACTTTTATTTTACGAGCAGCTTCATCTGCATTTTTTCTAGCCAAATTAATGTCAGAATTTGATGAAAGAACAATACCCATTCTTCTGCCTTTTCTGGAAACTGGTTTTCCAAATATGAGCACTTTAGTCTTTTCAAATTCTAATGCTTCATTAACACCCGCATAAATAGGATTTATACATTCTTGATTGGAAAGTATAACTCTGGTAGCAGAGGGTTCTACTAGATCTATATATGGTATTGGTAAATTTAAAAAAGCCCTTAAATGTAATTCAAATTCATTAATATTTTGACTAACTAATGTAACCATACCGGTGTCGTGTGGTCTTGGAGATAATTCTGAAAATATAACCTCACTACCTTTTATAAAAAACTCTACTCCATATAATCCAGCTCCGTTAAGGTTATTTAAAATTTTATTTGTCATTCTCTTAGCTTCAATAATTAGAGATTCATTTATATCTATAGGTTGCCAACTACATTGATAGTCTCCATTAGATTGAAGATGTCCGATTGGTAAACAAAAAATATTTTCACCACTTTCTTTTCTTACAGTTAAAAGAGTAAACTCAAAATCAAAATTAATAAATTCTTCAATAATTACACCTTTAACATTTCCTCTTGAATTTGCTCGTGCCTGTTTCCAAGCATTTTGTAAATCGTTTTTTGTTTCAACCAAACTCTGTCCCTTTCCTGAAGAACTCATTAAAGGCTTAAGTAAAAGTGGGAATCCAATTTCATCCGCCTTTTTTTCTAAATCATCAAATTCAAAAATATAATCAAACTTTGCAGTTTTTATATTTAATTCTCTAGAAGCTAAGTCTCTAATTTTATCTCTATTCATTGTTATTTCAACAGTTCTGGCATTTGGAACAATATTGAATCCTTCATCCTCTAGTTCTTTTAAGGCCTCAATTGAAAGTGCCTCTATTTCAGGGACAACATAGTCAGGCTTAAATTCTTTTATAACATTTTTTAAAATATTTTTATCTCCCATATCAACTACTCTTGAATAATCAGCGACTTGCATTGCAGGTGCTTTTTCATATCGATCAATTGCAATAACTTCTAATCCTAATCTTTTGGATTCTATTACTAATTCTTTTCCTAGCTCTCCACTACCAAGTAATAAAATTCTCTTCTTAGAAAAAATTGAAACTTTCATATTTATTAAACTTATTCTTCATCTCGAGAATGTTGTGACGATGTATCATCTGTAATTTTTTTATTTTTAGAAAAACTAAATAAAAATTTTATATCAAACCAATTATGACTTCGAATGCTATTAGTTATTGATCTGGAAACTGCTCCTAAAAAAAAGACTCCAATCATCGCCCAAATAATTCTTTCCAAAGCAATTGAAGGTGAAAAACCTTGACCTGAATTAATAATTTCAGTAAGTGGGTCTAAAGGGTCCAAATTTAAACTGAGTAATAACATTAATTATAGAGGGTTAAAGAAATGAAAAATTAAAACTTATAAAAGAAATAATCATAACCATCAGATAATTTAAACACAAAAAAGTATATTCAATGCTATCTTCAAAGGGTAATTTCCTTTAGACATGCAAGTAGACGTACAAAATACTACTGTTCTTTCTTCAGACGGATCATCTATAAAACTTGGTGAATACTCAGGTGAAGTAATTTTAGTTGTTAATGTAGCTAGTTATTGCGGTAATACTGCTCAGTATGAAGATCTCCAAAAGCTACATGATTTATATGCAAGCAAAGGTCTAAGAATACTTGCATTCCCATGTAATGATTTCGGAAAACAAGAACCCGACTCTATTTCAGAAATAAAAGATTTTTGCACCACAAAATATGGCGTTAAGTTTGAAATCTATGAAAAAGTTCATGCTAAAGGCAACACCACAGAACCTTACACGACACTTAACAAAGTTGAACCTGAAGGAGATGTTGAATGGAATTTCGAGAAGTTTCTGATAGGAAAAGATAGTAAAGTAATTGCAAGATTCAAACCAGGTGTTAAACCTTTTGACGAAAACTTAATAGCAGCTATCGAAGTAGCTTTAGAGTCATAACAACATCTTTATAAGGTAAATTCAAATATAAAAAAATAAATAAATCCATATTTAATTAAAAATAACTAAATTATTCTCAAAAAATAAAATTATTGTTATCAATCCTGTCCAATAATCGTTTAATTTAATTTAGATTTTTATTTATTATCTGAATTAACATCTACGTCTATTGTTTCATCCTTATTTGTTTTTTTTTGTTTAATTAATTTTACTTCTGCCTCTACTGTTTCTTCTTTAACTTCACTTTCTTTTGGTTCCTCTGATTTTACTTCTGCCTCTACTGTTTCTCCTTTAACTTCACTTTCTTTTGGTTCCTCTGATTTTACTTCTGCCTCTACTGTTTCTCCTTTAACTTCACTTTCTTTTGGTTCCTCTGATTTTACTTCTGCCTCTACTGTTTCTCCTTTAACTTCACTTTC
>NZ_JNAL01000010.1 GCF_000759955.1 Prochlorococcus marinus str. MIT 9201 | reverse complement strand
TAATTCAATGGTATTAGTAAATGGAAGTTTTGCTTTTTGCACTTTTTTTTATTAGCGCACTAATTTTCTTTATTGCAGGTAAAGATGATTTTGGAAGGACTGAGAGATCAATAATAAAGGAAGAAAAAAATATCGAAGGAAGGGATAAGGTTGCAGAAGTGGTTCAGAAAGAGGATAAGGTTGAAGTGGTTCAGAAAGAGGATAAGGTTGCAGAAGTGGTTCAGAAAGAAGATAAGGTTGCAGAAGTGGTTCAGAAAGAGAATAAGGTTGCAGAAGTGGTTCAGAAAGAGGATAAGGTTGCAGAAGTGGTTCAGAAAGAGAATAAGGTTGCAGAAGAAGGTAAGATTGAACCTCAAGATGAACTTAAAAAAGAATCGTAATTAAAAAAAATTATTTGAATTTTATGATTTATGGTTTTGCCTATCTAGGAATGATTATTGCTATTAGTGCAGGCTGGGTTTTTCTTGCAGTTTTAAAAAAACCTGATTTTATTGAAAAGCCACTTAGTGAACTGAAGAATAAAATAAGACCTTTTCTAAATCCAAAAGACGATCAATGAAACTCATTCTGATTTCATTTTTTTTAATTGGATTTATCGTAAAAATTAATCTTATAAATGGTCTGTCTATATTTGGAGAACTATATAGTCAGGGAAAAATAGCTAATAATTATTTAGCTAATAAATATTGTGATTCTTTAGAAAAAAATCTTTTTAAAGGTCTTGATAAAGAATCAACCTTGAAATATGAATATTTCTTCTCATCTATTCCTGATGATTATATAAAAGAAGAAAATAAATTTTTAGAAATTTTCAAATCTGATGTTAAATCAATATGTTCATATGATATTACGAAATCTAATGAAAAAGAATTTAAATCTTTTTTAGACAATTATGTCAAAACCAGAAGTAGTACTCCAAAAATTAAAGTTGAAGCTATAAATCCAACACCAATTAATCCTGCAATGATACCAGTATTCAGATAAACCTTCACAGTAGCTAATTCTTTTCCTTCTTTTTTAGTCATAGTTTTTTACTTGAATAAGCACATCCAAGCCACCAATGAAAACATCAATAGAGCAAGGCTAAAAATACTTTTAATATTAGCTTTGCCTTTTTTATCAGTTGATTTAAAAGGGATTAGCGCCATAACATTTAATAAAAAAAGAATTATTTCATGTTTTTCTTATTTATCAAGAAATTTTTATACATAAATAAGTTATAAAAACAATTTTATTTTAAGAATTAATTACCCCATACCACTCATCACTCCACTAATTAGAGACTTTGATGGATATTAAATTCATATGAAAAAGTTTGAGTAGCACCTCCTCGAAGCTTTAAAATCTGCCGAGATCTCATGCCAAAATAGGAACCAAACTAATGGCTAATGATAAGTGTGCGCGTATAGCCATTATTGGAATCTCAAGGAATCGTTATTTTTTACTCAAACTTATAACTGATTGAAAGTTATCTAAAATAAGGGGCAATTAGTTCCTTTTTTTTATCTTGCTATACAAATACAAGGAGATGATGTGGTCCGCGGATTAAAGATTTAATTAATCATGATTAAATTAATCTTAAGGATTCATGCAAAATATTTGAGACCGATTACCTTATGTATACGACAGTTCTGGTGATCGACTCAACCAAGGTTGACCAACTAGATCTTCACTAATCCATGGTCTGCAACACCAAGGTAAACTAACTTATCTAATCTTCACGGAAAGTAAGTTAAGTGATCAGAAATTAAACTTTCGGGATTAATTCTGAACTATCTTAAAAATAAAGTCGTTTGTAAAGCATGAAGAAGTGACTACTCACTTTTACTTCCAAAACTAATTTCTAAGAAAATTCTTAATCTGATTATCAAATAGATCTCCTTTCTGTCGTCACCAATAAAAAAGACCCTAATCTGGGTCTTTTTTTATGTCTTAAATTTTATTGATTGAGAGATAATCCACAAATACCTAAATATATTTATCTCGTTCTATCGCGATCAGTTAATGCTTTTTCAAAAGTAGAAAAGAAAGTATAAATGCTATTCAACGCAACCAAAAGAAGAACTACTGATCTTCCACGTTGATTTAATTGAAGTAATCTTTGAGTCATAAACTTAATAATCTTCGTTGTAATCGGATGGACTACCAGTTAAAGAACAAACAACTGATTCCTCTTTTTTCATTTCTTTTATTTCCACTATTGGTCTGCCCATTTTCTTTAAAACATTTATATCTTCTTTAGTCTGACAGCGAGCAATTATGTTTCCTTTTTGATCAAAGCAACTGTAGTAAGTCATTTTATTAAATGCAATTTAAAGTTTATGGTTGATTTCAGTTGTAGCAACGCAACCGACTCATGACAACCATGTTTTTAATCTAGGTTAGCCATAGATTTAAATGGCTAAAAAAACATACCTCTTCCCGTACCTAAATGTTCCTCAAACCGCACACATTAGATACGCAGTGTTTAGCTCAAATCAATTAGAACATATATTAAGACGAAATTTAAAAGGAAAAGTTATGAGTGGAGATTTTGAGACTCTTGAAATTAATCAGCCAAAAATTAAATATCTAAAACCAGAAGATAATACAGAATGGTTAGACAAATTAATTAATAATATTGAGGAAATGAAGAACAAGATATCAAAAGATTCTTAGAAATTTAAGAAAGAAACTTTCTTATTAGTTCTTTAGTTTAATTGAGAAACAATTCAAAAAAGATATGAATTTTGTATTTAAGGTAACCGCTTTTTTGTGAGCATTATTCAGAATAAGAGTCCGACTATTTTTTTATGCAAAAAAATTTAGATGAAAATTCTTATAAAAAAAGAATTGAAAATATAGAGAAAGGAAAATCTTATTTAAAAAGTAATGGATTTTTTAAATCAAAATCTAATCTCTTCGAAGACATACAAAAATTTATCTATAAAAGGTAATTGAAAAAAATTTTTTACCTTTGATTAATTAAATCTCTCCATAAGCAAGCCATCACGTAAAAGAAAGTAAGGCTTGAAAAGGTTAGGAGAAAAAAAGAATGGGTCAATTTTCTATAACTAAATTAATCCCAATAATCCTGCAGTAAAACCAACAGCTGCAAAAAATGTGAATTCAATCAAATCTCTTGGGGCAGAGTTAATAATTAAACCAATTTGAGTCATAATTTTATGACTTGAGAGAATTTTTTAAATCAAACTCTTCAGTTTTTTCAGTTTGACATTCAGCATCACCTTCGGCGCATTTGATTTCGGCTTTTTTGTTCATGTGGCTACTGCAACCACCTGCTATAACTGGTAAACCGGTTGTAGCCGTAAAACCAGTTAAGCATGCAAAGGCAATATAAGGAAAAAGTCTTTTCATCTAATTATTACTTTATGTAAACTCATTATGTTACATAAAAAGCTCAACTGTGAGTAGCTGATAATTAGACAAAAATTTATCAAGTCATCTTTACGATGCGGTACGATCACATGCACCCCTATTCCCACCATCACTTTCATAAATAGGAACTTTCTCCGACTAATATTGTTCGATAAACTAAATAAAATGATTTTGAATTTAGCTGACTCACGAAAAAGTTAACAAAATGCCATACCAGCACCATATCAGCTGTACTATTACCTGCAAATTATTGACTATGACTGAACCTAACTACTGGCTAATGAACCATGTGCCAGAAGTCATAGCAGTGGATTTCAAAAACCCATATAAAAATGTTCACGATATGTTCACGATTTAATGGCTTCACCTTCGAGTTGGGAATTCTATAAAGAAGAACAAACTAAGATTTTATGGGTCCATATTTGTACCCAAGATTTAACGGGTGTAGCTATCTCAGTAAATAAATGGTGGAAGACAAGATATCCAGAGTTCAAAATGAGAATAGTTTCTAAAAAAGAATTCGAAAAAATAAAAAAATGCAAGAGCAGCAACAGCAGCAATAAAATTAATCTTTGGTAAATTTTGATGCTGAACATTTTTTCTATTCAGCTAATATAACTTCATCACATCAATGAACAAATGAATTCTGCATTTACAAAAGTCTCAAATTTGAAAGTTAATAGGTCTTCTAAAATAGCTATTACGCTCGCATCATCAACTTTCTTTTTATACGCATTAGGTCAAGCACCTATTTTTAAAAATATTCTTGCAGGTGCTTTCTCTTGTTCTGGCTAAAAAAATACTTGTTTTCACGAGATGCTGAGAATCATAAATACATACTGATTGACAGTCGATCTAAACTGAGGAGCAACTAGCCCTTTTTTAATAGCAAAGTATGCTATCCGCTTTAATTGATTCTTCAACTAGAACATCTGGCATAACAAATTCTGCAGTATATCCATCTAGAAGCTTCTCATCGTAACCTCTAGATTTAGCAGACATTCCTGAGACATATATGGTAATTTTTGAACTCTTTAAATTTTGAAGATGTTCGTATAAATCTCCAGTACCTTGACCAATTATTTCACCAGCTTTTTTGCAATTTAATATTTGTACTCCGTCTCCTGCCAGAAAAAGTGTTACTTTATGATCGTTTTTTTCTGCAGTAAGGGCAACCAATAAACCTAAAGTTATTCTATTTTTGGATTCTAAACCGCTGTAAATATGTACTAGCACTGTATTGTCGGTAATGATAGACATTTAATCCTCCCTAAATTTTGTTTTTATATCCTAAATAAAATCTATTTTCATTAGCTGTTTTTTTTATGAAACGCTTACTACTTGCACCTCTTTCTTATTGGCAGATGGCTATTAAGTATTAAAAATAGCTCCAAAATATAGAAGTCTTCTTCCAACCTTTTTCCATAAATAATTGCGAATACTAGATTTATAAACCTCGATTTTTTGCCAATTTTCTTGCTTTTCCTTATTTTTTCGTAAGTATGCGTATATAGGCTCTAATTTGCTCTAAAAAACTGTCATATGGGGGTTTACGATTATGGAAATTCCAGAAGAAATGTTGAAAGAAATTAGAGAAAGTGGATACGATCAAGATCTTGTATATAACTACATAAGAGAACTAATAAACAGCGATATACAAATTAATGAAAATAACAATCTAAAGCTTATAGACAATTACTTATTAGATAAAAGATTTATGAGAGAGCTTGAAGATGATAAAGAATATGATGCTGCTTAATTAGATAAAGTACCTATTTTTTTCCTAATTTATTTAAAGGTTATTCTTTTGAGCAAATAACAGGATTAAAACAATGATGCAACTTGCAATCATTTTTTTACCAATTTTATTTGCAGTTATTTGGGCTGCTTTTATAGGGTTAAGAATAAATAAAGTAGAAACTAGAGATGGAAAAAGAAAATTAATTAATTACTAATTGATTGACAGTCGATCTAAACTAAAGAGCAACTAGCTCCTTTTTTTATGAACACACTCATCATTTCAACTTTTAGCTGTACATTTGAGGAGTTTAAAAATGACGTTACTAATTTATTTCTTGAAGAAATGTGCAAAGAGTTTGTCACTGATTATGAGTTTGTAAAAGTCAATGACCACAAATCTCATTTATTAATGAACTGTACTGACCTAGAAAGATTAGGTGAAGAGATGGAATCACCTTTTGCAAAGGAATGGGATAAAAAAAATAATTGTAAGGATACCGTCTATTCGATTGAGCTTGTTGGATAATATGATTATTCACCTCGTTTAATCTGCTCAAGGGTGCCAAGTCACCCAACCGACACGACGCCTTACTTTCCCAAATAGGTAATTTGATGGATAATAACTTAAGAAGCGGGTTTCGAAACCATTCCATCCACACACTATCCACACTTTGCAATATTCTTATAATCTCTTGATATGACTGAAGAAAAGTTTTGGCTAATGAAAAAAGCGCATGATGCATTTAGTTAGTCATAGCAAGGGTTTTATTTTTTATAAAAAATTCCATTCGAACCTCATTCGAACTTTTATACTCAATCATCTTCGATTAATTTTCTTATTTCTGGGGAATGCCAAATCATCATCAAACTGCAGATCATATTGATATTTAAATTCTGAGTAGTCTGAAAATTCAGGACAATATTCTTTTACCTTTCTTTTCAAGTAATATCTCAAATTATCCCAGTCCTTCATACCTAAAGACTTACCTACCAAATTACTTATCAGATTTACTAGATATAAAACATAATCCAATCTTAAAGTTTCACTTGTAGTTTCTCTTCCTATAGCCATTGCATACTTAGTATTTTTTTCACAAAACAATCTAAATAGCTTTTCATCTTTATCTTCCACTGCAATCAAATAATGCTTAGCCATGTCATTTAAAGTAAAACAATATACATCGATAATAGCTTGCAATAACTGACTTTATGTATATTTTTTATATCTTTTCTTATCTGTCCACATTGGTACATTTAATCTTCTCTATTAATCTTTTTAGATACTCAAATCAGTGATTTTTACTATCCACTAGTGTACAGATTTACAGTCAGTTACATAAATAAGAGCCCTCTAAAAACTAAATATCGACAACTTAATAGAACATTGTTCTTACTAGAAATAATCACTATCATGCTTGTTAATTAACTCTGTATTTTGAGAAGGTTTCTACTCCCACTACTGGCTGCATTATCTTTACCTGCTTCTGTTAATGCTGAAGTCTCTGATGAAATGCATAAAAAATGTTTAGAAGCACGAGATTATGCAGGTTGTGTGAAAACTAATAAAAAACTATCTCACAAAAAAGATAAGGAAATTTCAGGTATTGGAATAAGGCTTTTTCTTAATAGTGATACTGCTGAATTAACTATTCAATCTGTAATAAATGATTCTCCTGCTGCTTCCGCTGACATTCAACCAAATGATGTAATTATCAAAATAGATGGGAAATCAACAAAAGGAATGGGTATAAAAGAAGCCGTTTCTCTCATAAAAGGACAAATAGATAAGCCAATTAAATTAGTCTTATTAAGAGTTAATGAGTCAGGTAAAAAGGAAAAAATAAATGTTCGATTAGTAAGAGATACTTTTAAAGTCCCCAACAAAGAATATTTATATGAAGGAGATATGAGAAGGCAATTAGAGTTTTTCTTTCCAGAAAATTTAAAAGAAATTTTTCCAGACAATGAACTTCCCCCAAATCAAAAAAAAGGAACTTCTATTTAAATTTTTGAATGAAGCTGTTATTACTTGTACCCTAATTGAATTTCTAGATGTTTAATAAATAAATTTAATTCGTTAACTTATAAAAACTTCACATTTTATTTGAGAATTTTAAATAATCATGCTATTTAATTGTCCCCGACCTTAAAAAGTCATGATGAAGAAAACAAAAAGCACACCTCAACGTAAAACCACACTTAAGTGGAACGTTAATGGAGAACTATCTTCTATTGATATGGCAAGAATACTTGAGGCTCTCTCAGTCAAAGAGTTAACCCAGTGTGAGCTTGCATGTAATACAGAACCCAGAAAATTAGATCTCGGTATGTGGTGGTAGATAGTTTTTATTGTCATAAAAAAAAGAGGGATAAACCCTCTTTCCTATAAAAAAATCAAAATCTAAACTTTTTTCTTAGCGGGTTCAATAGCTTTTAGTTCAGTTTTCAACTCTTTTTCTCTTGCATCAAGATGCTTAACTTGAGCTTTGTATGCTTCTTCAAGTTTTTTCTTTTGATGACGAATCTCTTCAAGTTCATCTTGATTTTGCGTTCTTTGCAACTCCTTCATCTCACTATCAGAGATTACATATACGGGTCTATATGCAGGAGTATCAAAGAATAGATCAAACATTGAATACATTGTTTACCTCTGAATTAGTACATGTCCATTTTTATACGAATAAGCAATGTTTGTAATGTTACAAACCGAATGATTATATAGGGCAAATACACCGAACTTCGGTTTACACGTCAAAACCGAATAGTAAAAACCGATAAATATTAAAAAAAAAAGAGCTGTTGTAGGTCATTTGCCCTCGACCCTATACTTTTATTGATTGACAGTCGATCTAACATAGAGGGATAAAACCCTCTTTTTTTATGAATACCTTAATAGTTTCTACTTTTGATTGTTCTTTTGAAGATTTCGATAAATTTGTAGCTGATTTCCACGAAAAGGAGGGGCATAAATATGTCGCAGAATATGAACTCATCAGGGTAAATGAACATAAAAGTCACTTAATACTAAAAGTTAAAGATTTAGAAGGATTTGCTGCTGCTACAAGTACTCCAGAGATGAAAAAGTGGGATAAAGAAAATGGTTACAAAGACATTTGTTATTCACTAACTCCAGTTGAATAAATGAAACGCTTACTACTCCCACCTCTTTTCAAACTATTCAGCAAAGTACTTTCCTTTCATCACTAAATCAAAATACCTGCCCTGTTTTAGATGCAGAGGAGATAAAAAAACAAGAACAAAAGAAAGCTATTAGAAAGTTATATCCGTAAAATTTCAACAAAAATTTTTGAGGTCTCATAAATACATACAGCCAAGACCATTAACCCCATACACCCCTCGAAATATCTCATATGGTTAATAGTTGACTTCAACCTAGCCCTGTTGCTATAAATATTAGTACATCTGTACTATATTATGATGGAGGACTGGCAGGAATGGGATTATTTAGAGGACGAGATATTAGTAAGAAAACGACGGAAGATTTGTATTACTTGCAATCACTTCAGGTACAGCACGACAAGTTCTTGTGTCACCATCCTTACTTGTCCGTTTCATCAAAAGCTTATTCCTCAAGGAGATCATCTCATTAAGGGGTGTAGATACTGGAGAGAGAACAGCAGAATATTCGCTCCTGAGGCAGCTTAAGCTTTGGGTGCGCTGTTCTTTATAGAGAACACTCAACCTAGTCTATGACTGGGTTTTACATGCCTAGCTGGTATAGATTTGACAATCTGCTGGTATAAAAGACCCTCTCATTCCCTGAAAAGCATTGTAAATACTACGTTTATTGATTTCAAAAAAAATTTTACTTAAAGCGATCTGTTTCTATATTTTTTCTAAACTTTCTTCGACTAACTATCTTCGATAAACTAAACAAAACGCTTTGGATTTAGCTGACTTTCGAAAAAAGTTAACAAAATGCCATATCAGCACCATATCAGCAGCACTATTTCCCGCAAACTATAGACTATGACTGAACCTAATTACTGGCTAATGAAAAGTGAGCCTGATGCCTACAGTATAGATACTTTAAAAAATGAGGGTGTAACATTATGGGACGGAATAAGAAATTATCAAGCTCGAAATTTTATGAGAAAAATGAATAAAGGAGATAAAGTTTTTTTCTATCATTCGAACTGTAAACCCCCAGGTATTGTGGGACTTATGGAGGTGATAGATCTAAATATTGTTGATCCAACTCAATTTGATAGAGATTCAAAGTATTTTGATCCAAAATCGAAATCTGAAAATCCGAGATGGGATTGCGTAAAAGTAAAATTTTTATCTAAATCAAATCAAATTCTTAGTTTACCTGAATTAAAGATTTTGTTTAATGAGGATGAGTTATTAGTTGTAAAAAAAGGGAATAGGTTATCTATAATACCTATACGAAATGACGTAGCAAAAATACTACTTGAAAAGATATAAAAACTTTAGTCCTTAAAATTCATTGAAAACATATTGCCAACATAGAGTCGCGTTAAATCTCTATTATGAAATCCTTTTTGCATTAAAAATCCTGCAATAGCAGCTTGTAGTATTCTGTATTGATCCCAGTTAGGATGTTCCTCAACAAATTCTTTCATTGCTTTTTGAAGGTTCTCCTGAAGTTCACATTTAAAACTTATTACTTCCTCTTTATTACTTGTGAGTATTGGATCTTGGTCACAATTAAACTTTTGCATATCAAAAAACTTTTTTAAATAAAATCTATAAGGTTAAGTTTTCTTCAAAATTACTAAATCGTCAACAAGTATTATTAAGAAACAGTCTCAGTAAATAGAATAATGAGAATCCAGTCATAAAAGGGGGGCTCATGAAAATTAATTTTTTTGAATTAAATCTTACTGAAATATAAAGAATTATATAAAATTAGAAGTTTTCCACATGCTTTAGGTTATTTGATATTTTTCAAAAAATAGTTGTGGAAAAGTTGTGAAATATTTTTTTTGGCCCGGGGAAATATTTTTCAAAACTTCCAATTTTATTTATCTTTTAATCCATTGATTCCCACATTTTTTTTATTTCAATAAATAAATCTTGAGCTATTGGTATCGGCCAATACATTTCGAAAGATCTAGTTTGATCTTGACTTTCAAAGATAAACCTTAAACTCCATGCATCCTTCTTACCCTCTAACTTAATATACCAAGGTAGTTGTTCTAATTCTAAGGTAATCAACTCCTCATCCATCAATTCATTCTTGATATTTTGAAGTTGTTCATTAATTTTTAGCAGTAAAAGATAAAGTGAATTAAACTCACTTTTTTGTAACTCAATTGACCAATAATCAACACAAATCAAAAAGCAAAATTTGCCTTTTTCAAAATCTCTAAGTAATCTCCATCTTTTTTGGTCTGTTACCAAAATCAACCAGGAAGTAAATCTGGCTGGTCTTGTTCATCGCTAAGTTCAATAATTGACCTTTGAACAGGTTTAATAGTTGACTCCTCTAAAAGTCCATCAAAATCATCAAACCGTCTTTGTTTAGCTCTGAAAGCAATTTTCACAGTAGTTAAATATCTATTGGTTGATTTTCTTATTAAGCTTTCACCTCTTTTTGCAAGATCATTAGAGTCGACTCTTCCGTTGTTTGATACGTTCATTAAAACAAATCATACTAACTTTATTCTACAATTTATTGGAACAATTCAAAACATAAATTACAAAAAGAACTTATTTGATTAAAAAATTTCATATGGAAGAGAATTTATCTGGAACGCTTGCTATTGATTTAGGGAATACTAATACTGTAGTAGCTTTTCAAAATCAAAAAGATATAAATACTGTTTTAGTTGAGATCCCAAATATAACATCATCCCCAGGAGTCATTCCATCAGCAGTTTGGTTCGAAGAACCTTCAAAAATTCTGAAAATTGGTGTAAGCGCCCTAAAGATGAGGGATAATTCTAATTCGGATTTGTTTTTCCATTCGAATTTTAAAAGATTGATTGGAAATCCTATTGAAAAAAATAATCAAAAAAATATTCTAAAACCTGCTGAATGTGGCGAAAAATTTTTTAAATTTTTATGGGCAAACATTCCTCAGAGATATGCAATCAAGAGACTTGTTTTAACTGCTCCGATTGATACATATAAGGGTTATAGAGAATGGTTAGTTAACCTATGTGGAAATATTTCTGTAGATGAAGTAGCTCTTGTTGATGAGCCCACGGCGGCAAGTTTGGGGATTAATGTTCCATTTGGCTCCAAAATTATGACTGTAGATATTGGAGGAAGCACTATAGATATGAATATAGTCAAAATAGAGGGAGGAGAAGGGAAATCAGGTCCAATAGCAGAATTATTAAAATTCAAAGGAAATGATGTAAGCTCAATTTCAAAACAAAAAATAAAGTGTGCTGAAATAATCGGTAAAATAGGCTCAAAAATTGGTGGTAAAGATATTGATCAATGGATCGTAGATTATTTTATTCCAAATAATAAATTCGTAATTAATCTTCTAAAGGCTGAAGAAATAAAATGTAAACTCAGCTCATCTTCAATCAAGTATGAAAATAAATATCCAGTTAAATTTTTAATTGAAGAAAAACTAGAAAAGGAATTCTACTTAAGTAAAGAAATATTTGAGGAAATTATTGTTAATAATAATCTCATCAATCATCTTAATTTTTTACTTAAAGATTTATTAAATGAAGCGAGAGGCAAATTTTGTACAGTAGATGACTTGAGTGCAATTATTTTGGTTGGAGGAGGTACTCAAATACCATTTATTAAAGAATGGATAACAAAAAAGATTCCAAAAATTGAAATTAAATCACCTCCTCCTATCGAATCAATAGCTTTAGGAGCTTTAGCAATGACCCCAGGTGTAAAAATTAAGGACATTTTAAATAAAGGATTATCTATAAGATTGTTTAATAAAAAAGAACAAAAACATTTCTGGCATCCAATTTTTTGCAAAGGTCAAACATGGCCAACTGAAAACCCATTTAAACTAATACTTCAGGCCAGCCAAAATAATCAGCAGATATTTGAAATAATTATTGGAGAAACAAAAAAAGAAAGGGAATATGATGTTATTTTTGAAAATGGATTACCAAAAATATCAGATCATCAAAGTGAAGAAGAAACTATCAGATGGAATAAAGAACCCCTCAAAATTTCACTAAAAAATAAATGTAATATTGGAGATGATAACTTGACTCTTTTCTTCAAAATTAGTGACAAAGCTGATTTATTAGTTAAGTGCCTCGATATTAACGATGAATTTTTAGGAGAATATAATTTAGGAAAAATCTTCTGAAATAAAGCTATTCAAGAAAAACTCCTTCTTCGTTATCAATATTATTAAGACGTAAACTAATACTTTCATTTTTACTGGTTATAACTTTTTTGCCGCAAAAGTCTGGATGAATAGGTAATTCTCTATGACCTCTATCTACCATTACTAGTAACAACACTTTTTGAGGTCTGCCCCATGAATATAAAGCGTCCATAGCAGCTCTAATAGTTCTACCTGTATAAATTACATCATCAATCAAAAGAATTTCTTGTTTATCAATAGAAGATGGAATATCAGTTGCTTTTAATAGGCGAGTTCCAACCCTATTTTGATCATCTCTATAAAAAGTTGGATCAATTATTCCTTTTCTTATCTTTAAACCTGTTTTAGAGGATAATTTTTTTTGTAGAACTTCTGCTAGATTAATTCCCCTAGTTGGAATACCAATCAAAAGTAGGTTGTCCAGGTCTTTTACTTTTTCAACAATTTCAGAAGTTAACCGTGAAAGGGTTTTTTTTAACTCAACTTCAGTAAGTATTACTTTCCTTTTTGTTTTATTGGACATAATTTCTTAATAAATAAAATTTGTTCAATTTTTAAATAAATTAGCAAAAGCTGACTATATTAAATTTAAATTGTTAAAGAGTAGCGTTTAAAGCTAAATTTAACACTAGATCACTTAAAGTGAATTTGATCTAAGTATGTCAAAGATTAGCAGCAAAAATATAAATAAATTAAACGTTCCTCAGAGCCCTGTAGTCCTTGCGATATTAGATGGATGGGGATACCGAGACGAATTAACCGACAATGCCATAAAAAGAGCCAATACACCAATCATGGATTCATTGTGGCATTCATATCCACACACTCTTATAAGCGCTAGTGGATCTGATGTGGGTCTCCCAGATGGTCAAATGGGCAACTCAGAGGTAGGGCATCTTACTATTGGATCGGGTAGAATAATCCAGCAGGAACTCGTAAGGATTACAAATGTCTTTAAGGATAATCAGTTAGGATTGATTAATCAGTTAAAAGAGGTCGCCGATACACTTAAAAGAAACAATTCTACTTTGCATATCACGGGATTATGTTCTGATGGCGGGGTACATAGTCATATTGATCATTTATTAGGGTTAATAAAATGGGCATCCGATTGCGGTATTAAAAAAGTTGCAATTCACATTATTACTGATGGAAGAGATACACCAGCAAAAAGTGCTTTAAAATATATAAATCAAATTGAGTCATGCATCAATAAATTAAATACAGGTGAAATAGCTTCTATATGTGGAAGATACTGGATGATGGATAGAAACCTTCTATGGGACAGAACAGAAAAAGCACATGCTAATTTGACCGATCCACATATCAAAATAACAAATATTTCTCCTCAGGATTATATAAAACAAAGTTATGACCAAAACATAACTGATGAATTTATAGAACCGATTCGAATTTCTGAAAATTATCTTAAAGATGGGGATAGTTTGATTTGCTTTAACTTCCGACCAGATAGAGCGAGGCAAATAATTAAATCGCTTTCAGAGCAGGAATTCTCAGACTTTGAACGAAAATTTTCTCCAAGTCTAGATTTAGTTACCTTCACTCAATATGACGCGAATTTCTCTGTTAAGGTTGCATTTCCTCCTGAATCTCTCAATAATTTCGTCGGCCAGATAGTTTCAGAAAACGGGCTCAAGCAATACAGAACAGCAGAAACAGAAAAATATCCTCACGTAACATATTTTTTCAATGGAGGAGTAGAAATTCCTTTACCTGGGGAAGATAGACATTTAATTCCATCTCCAAGGGTCGCAACTTATGATATGGAACCAGAAATGTCAGCGGAAGAATTAACTAAAAGTTGCACTAAAGCAATTAAAACTGGAAATTATGCTTTTGTGGTAATAAATTTTGCTAATCCAGATATGGTTGGTCATACAGGCAACATGAATGCAACTATTAAAGCTATAGAAAAAGTAGATAAATGTATCGGTCAAATAGTTAATGCCACTGGAGCAATGGGTGGAAGCATTCTCATAACAGCCGATCATGGTAATGCAGAATTAATGAAAGGGCCTGGAGGAGAACCATGGACTGCACACACTACAAATAAAGTTCCTTTGATTTTTATCGAAGGTGAAAAAAGAAAAATCCCAAATATGGGAAATGAAATTAATTTAAGAGATAATGCTGGCTTGGCAGATATTGCTCCAACTTTATTGCAACTATTAAATCTCCCGATTCCTAAAGAAATGACTGGAAAATCTTTAATCAAGGAAATAGAGTTAAAGGGTTATAATAAAGTCGTACAACACGTCTAAAGCTAATACAAGACTTTAAAATAATGATTCAAATTTTTAGTTGGATATGGGTACTTTCTGGAGTTCTACTTATCCTCTTAGTTTTACTTCATAGTCCCAAAGGTGATGGAATGGGAGGAATAGCTGCAACTGGAAGCTCAATGTTTAATAGCGCAAGCAGTGCTGAAGCATCTCTAAACAAAATAACTTGGACTTTTTTAATTATATTTTTGTCTCTTGCAATTATTCTTAGCGCTGGCTGGCTTTCATAAGGTTTCAAAAAAAAAGGGACCGTTTATATGATCCCTTTAATTATAAGTAAATTAACTAACTACCTTTTAGTTAATAATCAAAGTCACCACCCATACCTGGAGCTCCTGCAGGAGCAGATGAATCTTTTTTCTCAGGTAAATCTGCAACTATGCATTCAGTTGTTAGGACCATGCCTGCAATTGAAGCTGCATTTTGTAATCCTGAACGAGTCACTTTTGCAGGATCAACTATACCGGCAGAGGACATATCAACATATTCTCCAGTAGCAGCGTTAAATCCATCATTAAAAGGCTTAGATTTTACATTTTCAGCAATTACAGCACCATTAGAACCAGCATTTTCTGCAATTCTCATAAGAGGGGCAGTCAATGAAGCTTCAACAATGTTAGCTCCAATTAATTCCTCGCCTTCTAAATTTTTATCAGCCCATTCTTTTAGAATAGGAGATAAATGAGCAAGAGTTGTTCCTCCTCCAGGTACAATTCCTTCTTCAACAGCTGCTTTTGTTGCGTTAATAGCATCCTCAAGACGAAGCTTTTTATCCTTCATTTCAGTTTCGGTAGCAGCCCCAACCTTAATTACTGCCACTCCTCCAGCTAATTTAGCTAAACGTTCTTGAAGCTTTTCTTTATCGTAGGAAGAATCTGTTTCATCCATTTGTTTCTTAATTTGATCACATCTAGCTTTTACTGCTTGCTCATTTCCTTCAGCTACAATTGTTGTAGTCTCCTTATTGATAGTTATTCTTCTACCCGTTCCGAGCATATCTAAAGTAGCATTCTCTAATTTCAAGCCAGCATCTTCAGTAATAAGTTGGCCATTTGTTAAAACTGCCATATCTTCAAGCATTGCTTTTCTTCTATCACCAAACCCAGGCGCTTTTACTGCAGCAACATTTAGGACACCTCGTAATCTATTAACAACAAGGGTTGCTAAAGCCTCTTTTTCTATATCTTCAGCAATAATGACTAGTGGTTTACCAGTTTTAGCTATTTGTTCCAAAACGGGAACTAAATCTTGTACTAAGGCAATTTTTTTATCAGTCAGAAGGATGTAAGGTTCATCTAAAACAGCCTCCATTCTCTCCGTATCTGTTGCGAAGTAAGGTGATATGTAACCTTTATCAAAACGCATCCCCTCGGTAACTTCTAGTTCAGTAGTCATTGATTTTCCTTCTTCTAAGGAAATAACACCTTCTTTACCAACTTTATCCATGGCATTGGCTATCATTTGGCCTACTTCTTCGTCGTTTCCAGCTGCAATAGTTCCACATTGAGCTATAGCATTACTATCACTTATGGGCTTGGAATTCTCCTGGATTTTACCAACTAGAAATTCAGTAGCTTTATCAATTCCTTTTTTCAAGGTGATTGCATTAGCTCCTGCCGCCACGTTTCTTAAACCTGCTTTAACCATTGCATGAGCCAAAACAGTAGCTGTTGTGGTGCCATCTCCAGCTGCATCATTAGTTTTTGAAGCAGCTTGTCTAATTAGAGCAACCCCTGTATTTTCAATGTGGTCCTCTAATTCGATCTCTTTAGCGATTGTGACACCATCGTTAATAATTTGGGGAGCACCAAATTTTTTTTCTAAGACAACATTTCTTCCTTTTGGTCCAAGCGTTACAGCTACAGACTCAGCAAGGATATCAATTCCTCTCTCGAGCGCTCTACGAGCTTGCTCATTGTAAATAATTCTTTTAGCCATGTTTAGGCAGCAATTTAGTAATAAGTTTTAATAATTTTTGAAACAAATATTTTAGCCTACAACAGCTAAAATATCTTTTTCTGAGAGCAAGACATATTCATCTCCTCCCAATTTGATGTCTGTTCCAGCATATTTGCTGTACAAGACTTTATCGCCAATACTCACTTCTGGAGTTTGTCGAGAACCATCGTCATTAAGTTTGCCAGGGCCTACCTGAGCAACTTCTCCTACCTGTGGTTTTTCTTTAGCTGAATCAGGCAAAAGTATGCCCCCAGCAGTTTTTTCCTCAGATGCGGAAACTTTGATAAATATTCTATCTCCCAGTGGTTTTACTGTAGAGACCGTAAGTGAAACAGCTGCCATAGATTAATGGAGGATCATGATTGAGACGCCTTGCGTCATAAAAATGGAAAGAGAAATACTCGATCCTTATCATCAACAACATAATCTGCGAAGCGGCAATTAAACCATAGTTCAACTGTGCGGGTGGCCGAACCCATTTAACGAATCTACCCATGAGGTGGTAGTATTTTCGGATTATAAGCTGTATAAAATCAGCCATTTATCACCAAATCAATAAAAAATGGTAGCAACTCCATCAACTTCCTCACAAACAAAAGGCGTAGTACGTCAGGTAATTGGCCCTGTTCTAGACGTAGAATTCCCAGCTGGGCAATTACCCAAAATACTTAATGCTTTAAGAATAGAAGCAAAAAATCCTGCTGGACAAGAAATAGCGCTCACTGCAGAGGTCCAACAGCTCCTTGGTGACCATAGGGTAAGAGCAGTCGCAATGAGTGGCACAGATGGCCTTGTAAGAGGCATGGAAGCAATCGACACAGGTGCGCCAATATCTGTACCTGTAGGAGAAGCAACTTTAGGAAGAATATTTAATGTTTTAGGAGAACCAGTAGACGAACAAGGTCCAGTAAAAACTCAGGATACTGCACCAATTCATAGAGCGGCTCCAAAATTAACTGACCTAGAAACTAAGCCAAAAGTTTTTGAAACTGGAATTAAAGTTATTGACCTTTTAGCTCCATACAGGCAAGGAGGAAAAGTCGGGTTATTTGGAGGAGCTGGCGTTGGTAAAACCGTCCTTATTCAAGAGTTAATAAATAATATCGCAAAGGAACATGGTGGGGTTTCTGTTTTTGGAGGTGTTGGAGAAAGAACAAGAGAAGGGAACGATTTATATGAAGAATTCAAAGAATCAGGCGTTATTAATGCAGATGACTTAACTCAATCAAAAGTTGCTTTGTGTTTTGGACAAATGAATGAACCACCTGGCGCAAGAATGAGAGTAGGCTTATCAGCACTTACAATGGCTGAACATTTTAGAGATGTAAATAAACAAGATGTTCTACTTTTTGTTGATAACATTTTTAGATTCGTTCAAGCAGGCTCTGAAGTATCAGCTTTACTTGGAAGAATGCCTTCAGCCGTAGGATACCAACCAACTCTGGGAACTGATGTTGGTGAATTGCAGGAGAGAATTACATCTACATTAGAAGGTTCAATAACATCTATTCAAGCTGTTTATGTTCCTGCTGATGACCTGACAGACCCTGCTCCAGCTACAACCTTTGCCCATCTAGATGCTACTACTGTGCTTGCAAGAGCTCTTGCAGCAAAGGGAATTTATCCAGCAGTTGATCCATTAGACTCAACAAGTACTATGCTTCAACCATCCGTTGTTGGCGATGAGCATTACAAAACAGCAAGAGCTGTTCAATCAACTTTACAAAGATATAAAGAACTTCAAGATATTATTGCTATTCTTGGTTTAGATGAGCTTTCTGAAGAAGATAGATTAACAGTGGACAGGGCCAGAAAAATTGAGAAATTCCTTTCACAACCTTTCTTTGTGGCTGAGATATTTACAGGAATGTCTGGTAAATATGTAAAATTAGAGGACACCATCGCAGGTTTCAACATGATTTTATCAGGTGAGTTAGATGATTTACCCGAACAGGCATTTTACTTAGTTGGTAATATTGATGAAGTTAAAGCAAAGGCTGACAAAATAAAATCAGAAAAATAAATATCTAGAATCTATTTTTAACTTTCAATAATTTCAAATTAATGGCAATTTCTCTTAAAGTTTTAGCTCCTAATAAAAACGTTTATCAAGGCGAGGCTGAAGAAGTAATCCTTCCTAGTACTACTGGTCAACTTGGCGTACTACCAGGACATATTTCTTTAGTTACTGCTATAGATATCGGCGTTTTAAGGCTAAGAATGAATTCCCAGTGGAAATCAATAGCTCTTATGGGAGGCTTCGCTGAAATTGAATCAGATGAAGTAATAGTTCTAGTAAATAATGCTGAAATTGGTTCTGAGATTGATGTTCAAAATGCTGAGCAAGATCTTAAAGAAGCAAAATTAGCAATTAGCAAGTTCTCTGAAAATGAAAAAAATCCACAAAAAATAAAAGCCTTAAAAGAAATTTCTAAGGCTGAAGCTAGAATTCAAGCTGCAAAGAATTAAATCTAAGCAGTTCCACAAAAAGTTACTTCGGGAAACTTCAATTTGGCTTCTTCTAACTTTTTAGTTTTACCCTCTTCTTGCCAATAGTTTATTACTTCAGTAGCTTTATTCAATATTTCAACACTTTCATTAGCTGTAATCCAAGCCTTGTTCTCAAGATCACTTTTTAATTTTTCCCACGCATCATCTCTTGGCCAAAAATAATAAGCAGTAAGGGGACTTGCCCCTCCCCCTACAATTTGATCAACAGCTAATGCAACGTTATCAGGTAACCATAACACTTTAATGATGAACCTCCCTTCATCAGGTTTAGGGGTATAGCCAGTAGGTACACCATCTTCATCAATTGTAGCTGCTGCTAATACAGCAGTAGCACCCATCATCCCTGAATTAGGAGAAGAATTCTTAGATTTTGGTGAAGCACTGGTTTTCTCTTTTTTTTCTGTTGAATTTTGATTTAACTTATCTGATGAAGTCATTCACTTATTTATGTTTATAAATAATTTATCAGTTTATGGTCACATTTTGATTGATTTATTTAAAATTTCTTGATTTAGTTATTGATATTTTTTTAAACAAAATTTTTATTTATCATGAGAAACTTTATAAAAATCATAAATTGTAGCTTCCAATGAATCCCAAAGATCTTTAGGGATATCGTTTTCTTCTGCAAACATTCCAAGCTGACTAGCCAAGCCTCTTGCTTGAGAGAGTTTGAAATCATATGAATCTGACTTATCCATGTTTGAATCTAAGCTTTATAAAAAATAAAACTATTAACTGGATAAGTCAAATTTTTTAAAATTCCAAATCAGAAATTTCTTTAAGTGCGGAGAGACTTAAAACTTCTGGATTTGCATCTCTCACCAATACATCATCTTCAATTCTTATTCCAATACCTTTCCATTTCTCATCAATAAGTGGTTGTCCCTCAGGGACTGGGATCCTATCACTTATATAAATACCAGGTTCTACCGTTAGGATCATTCCATTCTGTAATGGCACTTCATAGTCCCCCATTCTATAAGCTCCAACATCATGAACATCCAATCCAAGCCAATGTCCAGTCCTATGCATGTAAAGATGTTTATATGACTGATTCTCAATGATCTCCTCAGTGTTGCCGGACAATAAACCAACTTCTTTTAATCCTTCTATCAGAATTGTTAAGGCAATATGATGCACAGTACTAGAGTTCGAACCAGTTACAGCACTTTTGATTGCATTTTTCTGGGCACTTAATACAATTTCGTAGATAACTTTTTGCTCTTCAGAAAATTTTCCACCTATTGGAATGGTTCTTGTTATGTCTCCATTGTAATAATCAGTTAGTGAGCAGCCAGCATCTACCAACAATAAATCTTTCTTGTTTAACGGTGAATTATTTGAAGTGTAATGCAAAATACATGCATTATCTCCTGAAGCAACAATAGAATTATATGCAGGTCCTCTCGCCCCTTTTTCCAAAAAGAATCCCTCTATAAGGCCCTGAATTTGTCTTTCATTTTTCTTTGATGAGATAGATTCTCTAACTAATTCATGAGCTTCTGCTGAAATTTGTGCAGCCTCTCTCATTCTCTTGATTTCAAATTCACTTTTAATTAATCTCATTTCATTTAAATAAATTTCTGGAGATTTTATAGAATTTGCACCAATCCCTAATCTTGAGCGATTTTCAAGTTGTTGCGAATATATTTCCAGCACTATTTTTTCGATTAATAAATGCTTACCAATTGAAAAAACAATCTCATCACAACCATTTATATAACTTGGAAGTAAATCTTTTAGTTCGGTTATTGAATGAGCCTTATCAGCTTTAAACTCTTCTTCAGCGCCTTCTAAACCCCATCTAAAACCATGCCATACTTCACTGATAACATCTTTGGGAGCAACAAACAGAATAAATCTCTCTCCCCTTGGTTTATGCGATAAGAAAAGAGCGATTGCATCAGGCTCGTCGAAACCAGTTAAATACCAAAAATTACTATCTTGCCTAAAAGGATATTCACAATCGGCATGATGCTTTACAAGATTAGCCGCAGGAATAATAGCAGCCTTTCCAGCTAATTTATTTAGGAAAATTTCTCTTCTTTCTTCAAAAACTTTATTGTCAGGCTTAAACATAAATTGTGTATTGGCGTGTTTTAAAAAAAAATGGAAGAATGAATTTAAAAAGATTTAGTACCTAATCTAATTTAATGGAACCAAATGTTTACGGTTTAATTTTACTTATAGTTTTTATTTTAGTTGGGTCTGCATGTTGTTCGGGAGTAGAAGCAGCTTTTTTAGCTGTTAATTCAATTAGAATTATAGAGATAGCCTCAAAACAAAAACCAAAAAGTTCTGCAAATCAACTTCTTAAACTAAGAAAACATCTTGGAAGGACACTAACTGTTATTACTATTACTAATAATGGCTTTAACATAATTGGTAGTCTTATCTTAGGAGTATACGGAGCTTTGGTAATTAAAAGTAGTTATGGCTTAACCTTATTTTCAATTGCTTTTTATATATTAGTTGTTTTAGTCGGAGAAGTACTGCCCAAAGCTTTCGGCACAAGATTTTCAGTTCAAATAGCTCTACTATCAGTTCCCATTTTGAGAATATTAAATACTTTAATGAGACCATTCTTAATACTAATAGAACAAATATTTCCAGTTATTACTGTAGAAAATGAAATCTCAACAGATGAAGAAGAAATTAGACAAATGGCAAGAATTGGGAGTCAAAAAGGAGTGATAGAAGCTGACGAGGCTGCAATGATATTTAAGGTTTTCCAATTAAATGATTTAAAAGCTAAAGATTTAATGATCCCAAGGGTATCGGCACCTTGTCTCGATGGGTCGTCGAATCTTGATAAAATTTCGAAACTCATAATGTCTGATACCTCTCCATGGTGGGTTATTTTAGGAGATAAAGTTGACAAAATTCAAGGGGTAGTTAAGCGTGAAAAAATGTTAGCAGAATTAATTAATGGTGAAAATAAAAAATTGTTATCAGAAGTTTGCGAACCTGTAGAATATATTCCCGAAATGATTAAGGCAGATCAATTATTAACAAGATTTGACAAGAATAATAAAGGAGTAAAAGTAGTAGTAGATGAATTTGGAGGATTTGTGGGAATTATTGGTGCAGAAGCTGTCTTATCAGTATTAGCTGGTTGGTGGAAAAAATAAATTATGAAACAACTGAAATCTGATAAAAATTATCTAGTGTTAAAAAAATGGTGGGAGACTATAGATCTTACTAATTATGAAAAAAGTTTTCTTAATAAAGAAATAATTTCTTTTAATCAACAACTTTTAAGACTCAAAGAAAAAAAAATAAGAATTGGAGCATACGGTAAATCAGGTGTAGGAAAATCTTCTGTTTTAAATTCTCTATTAAAAAAAGACATCTTTAAAACAGATATTATTAATGGGACTACAAAAGAAATAAAATCGGAAACTTGGAATCTTAAAGATCAATCACTAAATAGTTTAGATTTGCTAGATTCTCCAGGATTTGATTTCTGCAATATTAAATTTCCAGATAAAGTTTACTCTTATATAAATAATTCAGATCTTATTTTATTTATAGTTTCAGGAGATTTAAATAGAAATGAGTTAAGCGAAATCAGCTCTTTCATAAAAGATGGAAAAAAAATTATTATAGTTTTAAACAAAATCGATCTTTTTAATAAAAATGAATTAAAAGAAATAATTGAAAATATAAAATTTAAGCTTCCAAAAGATTTAAATATTCCAATAATTATTAATAATCAAAACAATCTTAAAAATTACATAACAAAATTAATAAAACAATATGGTGAAATACTATTAACCCTAAATTCTATTCAATTAGCTGACAAATTGTTTCTGCGAATAAAAGAGCAAAGATTGCAAAGAAGGCAGAAATTAGCTCAATCAACTATTGGTAAATTTTCGACTATAAAGGCATCCGCAGTAGCTCTTAATCCTTTCATTTTATTTGATATTGCTGGTAGTTTCGCACTAGATACTGCATTGATTAGCGAATTAAGTAAGATTTACGGCTTAAAGTTGAAAGGTGAATCTACTAGAAAAATATTTAAAAATATATCCATTAATAATTTATGTTTGGGAGTCACTCAAGTCGGCGTCAATACCTCTTTCAACCTTATTAAGAAAGTAATTCTATTAACAGCACCTTTTACTAATGGGCTTTCATTATTACCCTATGGACCGATAGCAATTATTCAAGCAGCAATAGCAGTGCATTCTACAAAAATTCTAGGAAAATTAGCAGCAAAAGAGATATTTATAAGAAGCAAAGCTTCTTTTATAGAACCCGCTATTATGATCAAAAATATGACTTTTAATGACCCAGAGATTTTTAATCACATAAATATTTATTTTTCAAATAAAAATTTAAATAATAATTTTGTTAGTATTCTGCCTTAAAACTTAAATGGGAAAAAGCATTGCATTATTTGGTACCAGTGCAGATCCACCTACCATTGGACATAAAAAAATACTTGAAGAATTATCCAAAATATATGCTTTAACAATAGGTTATGTTAGTGATAACCCCAACAAAAATCACAAAGAGGATATCTCAATTCGTAGCCATTTATTAAAAACTCTTATTGAAGATTTAGATAATCCTAGAATTTTATTTAATCAAAGTGTTAGTAGCCAATGGGCAGTGGAATCAATTAAAAAATGTAAAAGAATTTATGAATTAAATAATTTAGATTTTGTTATTGGGAGCGATTTAATTAAAGATATTTTCTACTGGAAAGATTTTGATAAAATTACAGATGAGGTTAGATTTTTAGTAATTTTAAGAGAGGGATATCCTGTTGAATCAAATACTCTTAAAATGTTAGAAACTTATAAAGTGAAATTTAAGATTTCAACCATAAAAATCCCAAATATTTCAAGTTCTAAGCTCAGGTCAAATTTTAATTATTCTAATTTACCAACTTCATTAATAGATATTGTTAAAAAGAATAATTTATATGAATCCACTAAATTAGTTGAATGAAGTTTTTACTTGCTCAAATTAATCCAGTTGTTGGTGATTTAGAGGGTAATGCAAAAAAAATACTTTGTACTGCTTCGAAAGCTAGTTCAATTTCAGCTGATTTAGTTCTTACTCCAGAATTATCACTATGGGGATATCCAGCAAACGACCTACTTCTAAAAAAGAATTTAATAAAAAATCAATATCAAATTCTTGACCAATTAGCATTAGATATTAATAAAAAATATGGAAACTTGAGTATCACAGTAGGGATAGCTGAGATAATAAATGATTCTTTTTTCCCAAATCTTTATAATTCTATTGCAATGCTTGAGCGCGGTGAATGGAAAATAATTGCTCGTAAAATTATTCTTCCCACCTATGAAGTATTTGATGAGAAAAGATACTTTAGATCAGAAGAGAAAGTTTCAGTATTAACAAAAGAAATTAATAATAAAAATTGGCGACTTGGCTTTACTATTTGTGAGGATTTATGGGTCAACAAAAATATAGAAGGTAGAGGAATTCATAAAAAGAATCCTATTTTTGATTTAAAGAAAAAAAAAGTTGATATCTTGGTGAACTTATCGGCTTCACCATATACCTTCAAAAAATTAGAGCTAAGATCCAAAGTGTCCAGTTTTGCTGCTCAATACCTTCAAGTACCGCTGATATATGTAAACCAGATTGGAGCAAATGATAATTTAATTTTTGATGGAAATAGTTTTATTCTTGATAAGAATGGATCTAAAATTAAGCAATTAAAATCGTTTTCAGAAGACCTCTCATGTTGGGACATTGAGCAAACAAAACCTCAAAAAAATAAATTTGAAAAGTCTGAGATGTCATTAATTTTTGATGCATTAGTACTTGGTGTAAAGGATTATGCACAGAAATGCGGTTTTAAAACAGCTTTAATTGGACTTAGTGGAGGCATTGATTCAGCACTAGTTTCAGCAATTGCGACAGCTGCTCTTGGCAGTAATAATGTTTATTGCGTATCAATGCCCTCCAAGTGGAGTTCATCTCATTCAAAGAGTGATGCGAAAGATTTAGCGAGAAGATTAAAAATAAATTTCAATAGCATCCCAATTGAAAATTTGATGAACTCTTTTGAAGAATCTTTTAAAAATACCATATCTTTCGAGATGGCTGAAATAACGAATCAAAATATTCAATCAAGAATCAGAGGAACGCTTCTGATGGCTTTAGCAAATCAAGAAAAGCATTTATTACTTTCAACAGGAAATAAATCAGAGCTAGCTGTAGGATATTGCACACTTTACGGAGATATGAATGGGGGATTATCAGTAATTGGGGATTTATATAAAACTAATGTTTTTAAATTATGCAATTGGCTTGATAGTGAAGATTCAATTAATCATAGAAAATCATATTTGTTAGATACTTATGTAGAAATAATTGGAGAAAATATACGTACGAAAGCTCCAAGTGCCGAATTAGGTCCTGATCAATTAGATACTGATTCTCTCCCACCTTATTCTATTTTAGATAATATTCTTAAAGGAATTATTGAAGAGAAAAAAGATTTACAACAACTAGAAGAAGATGGTTATAAAAAAGATTTAATTTTAAAAATTATCTCACTCATAAAAAAAGCGGAATTTAAAAGAAAGCAGGCTCCTCCAATCCTAAAACTAAGCAGTCAATCATTAGGAAGTGACTGGAGAGTTCCAATAGCAATATCTTATTAATCACTATAAGGAACACCGTTGTATTTTTTTTAATGGCCGTTTAACTGAATCAAGGTTGATACCTTTTTTGATAGCAAGAATTATGCCTGCAGCTTCTAAATAATTATCCACTTCAAAAAGATTGGGATAATCATAAAACTCATTTGTCACTTTTAATTTATTTTGATTTTGTACAGAGATAATATTTAAACCTTTTTCAATCCCTGCCAGTACTGCTTCTCCACCCAGTGCCCCATTAGGCACAACAATAGATTCAATCTGATCAGGGTGTAGTGAGATTGATTCATTTTTAGCAGGCAATTCAACAAGGTCAGGTGCATTGCTTAACCCAATCAATACTGATGGTAAAAAGGTGTATCCTATTTCTTCTGCAGCTGCCCGAGGATCTAAGTTTTCATTTAATTCAATTTGATTTAAAGCAGGTGCGTGAGCACAGGGAACTTTTAAAAATTTGCTTATTAAATGACTTATAACTGCTTCGACTCCAGAAATAGGATCAACCCCTTTCCCCTCTCGATAGATATTTGTTTCTAAAGAATCTGAATCATCTGGAAATTTTGCCACAATTGCTATTGCTGTAACTCCTTTTTCTATTAAGCATTTTCCAGCATCAATTAGAGTATCAGGATTTTCAATTGTCCCGCCACTAATTTTTGAGGAATCAGAATCAATAACTATGTTTAATGGCTTTTTTGTAATCACATAAGAATGAACATTAATCCCTAAAGTAGAAACACATGCATCAGCAACTTGTAAATGTCTTACCAATATATCTTTTTCAATAGCTGAATCAAATATTATCCCAATTTTCTGTTGCTTTACATTTTTTAAAGCGATTTCTCCTTTAGCAAGTCGGTCTAAACTATAACCCTCAACATAAAAAATATTTTTATCTTTTTCAGAGAGAGCACCGCCATTCATAACATTTGGATGAGTAATTAAACATCCACTTGCCGATGCTAATAATTTAGCAGTAGGAAGTGCATCCCCAGCAAAACCTCCTACTTCACAACCAATACCAGTTGGAATAATAAATATTGTTGGTGAATTTTCCATTATTTAAAATGTTTCAATTTATATTTTTTAATTAGCAAAGACAGCTTTAATTTTAAGTTTTTTTGTTCCAAAAGAGTCAATAGAATTTTGAATATCAACAATTGACCAACGAATTAAATCACCCTTTTTTTCTAATTTTGCAATGATAAATTCCCTTAAATTTTTTAATTTTATTGCAACTGGCCAATCTAAATAATAATCAACTGAACTTAATTTCATTTTTGATATTTACCAAATTGATCATTATATAAATCATCTTCGACTTCTTTACCAATAAGAATATTCAAATCTGACTTGGGATATGCCACACACAAAAGTGCAAAGCCCTTTTCCCTCAAATCATCATTTAATCCCATAGCATCTTCTTGATCTACAGATCCTTCCAATATCATTGATGCACAATCTGTACAAACTCCTGAACAACAACTACTTGGTAAATCTACTCCATCCATTTTTGCCGCTGAAAAAATATCTTGATCTTCAGAACATAAAAAACTAAAAGTCTTTTGCTCAAATTCAACTTTGATATTGTATTCCGACATATCCTAAATCTTATTGCTAAACTGCTGAACCTCCTACAACTTCTAATATTTCTTGAGTAATAGCCGCTTGTCTTGCTTTGTTATAGGTTAGATTCAAAGTACTTGCTAATTCTTTAGCGTTATCACTCGCATTATTCATAGCAGTCATCCTGCAAGCGAGTTCTGAAGCTGCTGACTCTTGAAGAGCTCTTAGTACCTGATTCTGTAAATATAATGGTAATAACGAATCTAGTAGTTGATCAGGACTTTGTTCAAAAACAATATCTGATGGCAATTTATCTGAATCACTTTTTTGAATATTTGATTTTTCAACAAGCAACTTACTATCTTTTGTAGTCAATCTAAAAATTTCGTCGTTTTCCTCAGCAATTCCCTGAGGATCAAGTGGCAAAAGTGTTTGAACGACAGGGGCGCAACTAACTAGAGTGATGAATTTTGTGTAAATAATTTCCACCCTATCAGAATTTTCTGAAAGAAATTCAGCTAAAATTTCATTTGTAACTCCCTCAGAGTCCTTTACTGTAGGTACCTGTTCTAGTTCTTTGAAAGTACTTTTAATTACATATCTATCCTTTCTGTTTTGGAAATATCCGATAGCTTTCTTCCCTACCAAAATTAAATTTGGCTGATACCCTTGTTTGACTAATTCTGCGTATCTTATTTCTACCTTTTTTATTATATTTGTGTTGTAACCACCGCATAAACCTCTATCCGCAGTTATGCAAACCAAGGAGATGCTCTTTACTTCTCTTTTGGACAATAGAGGAGAGTCGACAGCTTCAAATTGTACTCTAGATTGAATATTTTCTAAGACCCGTGCAAGTTTATCTGCAAAAGGTCTACTCTTAAGAACTTGATCTTGAGCTCTCCTAACTTTTGCAGCTGCCACAAGTCTCATGGCCTCCGTTATTTTTCTTGTATTTTTAACGGAAACGATTCGATCTCTAATCTCTTTAAGATTTGCCATGGTATCTCCTTAAATAAATTTAAACTGTGGCAAGCATTGAGGATTTAACTTCATTTATCACCTCTTTTAGTGTCGTTTCTAATCCATCATTTAATTTCTTCTCTTTAAGAATCTCTTCTATAAATTCTGCCTTATTTAACTTTAGGTATTCCCTAAGTTCAGTTGCAAATTTAGTAACATCTTCAACTGGAACCTCATCAATAAGACCTTTAACTCCTGCATAAACAACTGCAACTTGTTCTGCAAGGTTTAGCGGAGAAAATTGAGGTTGCTTTAATAACTCTCTTAGTCTTTTACCTCTTTCAAGTTGTTGCTGAGTTGCCTCATCAAGATCAGATGCAAATTGAGAAAAAGCAGCTAGTTCATCAAACTGCGCAAGTTCTAATTTTAAAGTTCCTGCAATTTTTTTAATTGCTTTTGTCTGAGCGGCTCCTCCAACACGGCTAACAGAAATACCAACATTAATAGCTGGTCTTAATCCTGAGTTAAATAAATCTGCACTCAAGAATATTTGTCCATCAGTAATTGAAATAACATTAGTTGGGATGTAAGCCGAAACATCCCCTGCCTGAGTTTCAATGATTGGGAGAGCTGTCATAGAGCCCCCTCCCATGGCATCGGAGAGTTTTGCAGCTCTTTCTAGTAATCTACTGTGTAAATAGAACACGTCTCCGGGATAAGCCTCTCTTCCTGGTGGTCTTTTTAAAAGAAGAGACATTTGTCTATAAGCCTGAGCTTGTTTTGTTAGATCATCATAAATAACAAGTGTTGCTTTACCCTGATACATAAAATGTTCAGCAATTGCTGCACCGGTATAAGGTGCTAAGTACTGTAAAGCAGCTGGTTCTGAAGCTCCTGCACTTACTACGACTGTATAATCTAGGGCTCCTCTCTCTCGTAAGACCTCTACAATATTTGCTACTGATGCTGACTTCTGACCAATAGCTACGTAAACGCAAACTACGTCTTGACCTTTTTGATTTATTATTGTGTCAATTGCAATCGCAGATTTTCCAGTTTGTCTATCACCAATAATTAATTCTCTTTGACCTCTTCCAACAGGAATCATTGCATCAATAGATGTGATACCTGTTTGCATTGGTTCATGAACTGATCTTCTCTTAATTATTCCAGGGGCCATTTCTTCTATCAATCTAGTATCACTTGTTGGAATTTCTCCTTTCCCATCTATTGGTTGTCCGAGAGGGTTAACAACTCTCCCCTGCATTGCTTCACCAACTGGAACAGACGCGATTTTACCTGTGGACTTAACATTACTTCCTTCTTGGACACCAAGTGCCTCTCCCATTAAAACGGCTCCAACATTATCATCTTCAAGATTTAAAGCTATACCTTCGGTACCATCCTCAAATTCTAATAACTCACCTGCCATGACCTGATCTAAGCCATATATTCTTGCAATGCCATCACCGATTTGCAGAACAGTTCCTACATTGCTTACACTTACAGATTGGTCGTAATCAGTTATTTGTTGTTTTAAGATTGAACTGATTTCATCAGGGCGTATAGATACCATGGATTTAAGAATTTAAGGTTGATTTAAAAGTTACTTGGAAAGGGATAAGCCAAGTTTTCTTATTTGTGAAGCAAGGGAAGCATCAATTACTTTTGATCCTACACTGGCGACGAAACCACCAATAAGAGATGGGTCGATTTTAGTTACAAGTTCTAATTTTTCTGTTCCAGCAATTTTGATGATCTTTTTGGTAATTAAACCTTTCTGTTCATCAGTAAGCTCGACTGCAGAAGTAACAGTTGCCAAAGCAATATTACTATTTTCTCGGTAAATCTCTAAAAACCTATCAAGAATTGAAGTAATAATTCCAATTCTTTGCCTATCGGCTAATAATTTTAAGAAATTCAGTAGAGAAGAATTAACCTTATTTGAAAAAATTTCAATAATGATTTTCTTCTTAGCATCTGTCTCTAAAATGGGAGATGATAGTGCCTTCTCTAATTCAGGGGAATCATTTATTAATTCCAAGAGTTGTTTAACCTCAGAAACCATCTCTTCAGTTTGCGAATTTTCATTCACAACTTGAAGTAATGCCTCTGCATATGGTGTAGTAACTGAATTCAAAAGTGGCATTAGTTCACCTCAATATTGTTAATTGATTGAGTTACCAAATTTTCTTGTGTTGTTTTATCAAGTCGATTTGGGAGAGAATCTAAAGCTTTTTTAATAGCCTGTTCAACAGCTTCTTTTCGAAGTTGAGAAATTGCTCTGGATGCTTCAGAGCTCTCATCAGAGATTGCACTTTGTTTAATACGCGCCATCTCCTCTATCGCTTTTTTTTCACTTTCCATTCTGATTGATTCAGATCTTTTAAGGGAATCTACTTTTATTTGCGAAGCTTTTTCTTCTGCTGAAGATAAATCTTTCTTCGCCTTTTCTAAAGCCTGGGTTGCATTTAGGAGCCGATCTTCAGCATCTTTTAATTCAAGAAGGATTCCTTCTCTCCTTTTTTGAAGCATTTTACCTAGGAAACCAGGCAAAAATTTATAAAGACCGAAAACAACTACAGCCCAATTTAGGATATTAGTTTCGAATAAATTAAAGTTCAATCCAAAACCTTCTGTAGCTAAAAGAGTTAAATTCATTTTTCTAGAATCAATCTATTAACAATAAGTTCGCTTAGATCATCAGCCTGTTTAGAAAGTTGATCACGAGCAGCAGAAGTCTGACTTTCAATTTCTAGTCTTGCTTTTTCTTTTGAAGCATTTGCTTCATTGTTAGCAAGTTCTAGTGCTTCTTTATAAAGCTTGTCAGACTCATTCTCAGCTTCGCTCACAATTCTTTGAGCTTCTGTACGAGCACTTTGAAGCTGAGTTAATAAATCAGCTTCTAATTTTTTAACCTCAGAAAGTTTATTTTTGGCCTCAATAATATTATTACTTACGAATTTTTCTCTTTTTTCTACAACATTGCCAACAGGCTTAAAAAAGAGAGAATTTAATATGTAAGTAAGCGCGACTACTTGTATCGCCATTAGTGGCAAAGTGGCATTTATATCAAATAATCCACCCTCTGTAGCACCAAAAAAATTAAAGGCCAACATATGATTCAGTTGAAGTTAAAAAAATAAATTTAAATATTGCTAATAAGGAATTAGAAGCAATATCAACTTTTAGGAAAAAGGATTCGCAAAAAGTAGAACCAAAGCCACAACTAATCCGTAAATTGTTAATGACTCCATGAAAGCGAAAGATAAAAGAAGAGTTCCTCTGATTTTACCTTCAGCTTCTGGTTGACGGGCAATACCCTCAACAGCACCTTGAGCTGCGTTACCTTGTCCAAGACCTGGGCCAATAGCACCTAGACCAACTGCTAAACCAGCAGCTACAACTGATGCAGCGGAAGTAATCGAATCCATAATTTTGAAATAAAGAGCTTAATACTTGTGATAATCTTTGTTGTCATACACGCTTGGACATCCTTTCTTTTAAGAATGGGTCTGATATTTTCAGACCTACGCGATTAGATATTTTGCCAGATTACAGACCTTTTGTAAAAGCGTCTGAATGTATTAGAAGACAGCTAATGATGTTCTTCAACAGCTTCTCCAATGTAGTAGGCCGCTAAAGTTGCGAAAATCAATGCCTGAATTGCACTAGTAAATAATCCTAGGAACATAACTGGTATTGGGAGAATTAGCGGAACTAAGAAAACTAAAACACCCACAACAAGTTCATCAGCCAAAATATTTCCAAATAGCCTGAAAGAGAGTGATAAAGGTTTCGTAAAGTCCTCTAGAATTTTGAAAGGAAGCATAATCGGAGTTGGGTGAACATAGTATTCGAAGTATCTCCAACCCTTATTGCTTAAACCTGCATAGAAATAAGAGAGTGAAACCAATAAAGCTAAAGCTATAGTTGTATTGATATCTGCAGTAGGTGCTCCTAATTCTCCACTTGGTAACTTAATCAATCTCCAAGGAATTAAAGCTCCTCCCCAATTACTAACAAAAACGAATAAAAATAAAGTACCTATAAATGGCATCCAATCTCTATAAACTTTCTCACCTATTTGCGTCCTAGCAAGATCTCTTATGTAATCCCAGAGAAACTCAAGCAAGTTTTGAAGACCTTTAGGATCATTTTCCATTTTTTTAGTTCCTAAAGAAATAAAAACTAATAAAGCTCCTAATAAAATCCAAGATGTTAAAAATACCTGCCCATGAAGTCTGATATTTCCAATTTGCCAATAAAGATGTTGACCAACTTCTAATGCTGCAAAATTTGTTAGCAAGGAATTAAAAAACATTTGTTTTGAATAAAAAAATTTACTTAAGAACGTGAAAAATAGAGAATGAGTGAAGGCTTATAAATGAAAAAACCTATCATTGCAGGAAAAATATCCAAATATCCTAGCTTGCTTGCAAAAATAAAGAGGCAAACTGGAACTAATAGTTGCAATTTTGATACACCTGATGATTCTTTACCAAGTTTTCCTATACTTTTGGCAAGCAAACGTAGGTAAAAAATTCCGGCAATTGCACCTATAAAAATACTTAAACCAAAAGTGAATCCTAGAAAAATTCCTGTTATTGATGCTAATAAAATAGAAACAATAAAAGTAATTCCAAAAATTGTTAATTGCAATTTTGTGTATTCATCATTTTGAGAAAGCAAATTAACTATTTGATTTGCAATACCAGATTTACTTTCTTTGATGATCTTATTATGCAAGGATTGAGGTAATTGAACATTCTCATAAGGAGGATGCTCAAGTTTTTTTCTATTTGAGTCCACTGATGTGAACATAGTTTAGAAATCCTCTCTGAATGGTTTGAAATAAGTATATAAACTCACGGAATCTATCACGGGGAGGGGACTTTTTGCTAGTTTTTTTGTATAAAAAATTAATTCTTAAGATTTATTATGAATCTATAGACCAATTTTTACTTCATTTTTCAAGAATAAAATTCATGAAAAATCATCTTTTTAATTGCTTTAAGACTTTAAAACGTTAATAAAAGACTTGGCAAAATCTCAATTAAACGTCTCAATAGTACATATTCATCTAAAAAAATTGGAGATAAGTCAAGAAAAAATAAAATATAAAAGAATTTCTAAAAGAAAAAAAAACCATATTCCTTGTAAAAAAAATAATGAAAGCAACCTTATAGAATCAATTATTCCTTTGCCTTGGACAATATGGCCTTATGAGGCAAAAATCCTTATTATCCTCGTTGGAATTTGGTCAATATTAGGAATATGCATTCTAGGATCGTCAAGTTGGTGGGTAGCCAGTAGAGAAATGGGAAATTGGGCTTATTTTTTAAAAAAACAGATTATTTGGACAATTCCAGGCATTGGTCTATTTGTTTTCGTTCTTAATACGAACATTAGAAATCTTTTAAAGTTTTCAAAAATTATTTTTTATATTTTATTTTTTTTGATTTTTCTAACCAATATTACTGGAATTACGGTAAATGGCTCTTCAAGATGGCTAGTACTAGGGAATTTAAATCTGCAACCATCTGAATTAATAAAACCTTTTCTGATTCTCGAAGCTTCTAACCTTTTTGCTCATTGGAATCTGATAAAAAATGATAAAAAATTAATTTCAATATTCTCCTTTGGTTTATTAATTTTATTAATACTAAAGCAACCTAATTTAAGTACTGCATCATTAACTGGAATTCTTTTTTGGGTAATGGGTTTATGTGGAGGCATAAAACTCAGCTCTCTTTCTTCATTTGCATCATTAGGATTCATCACTGGTTGTATTAGTATTCTAAATAACGAATATCAAAAACTTAGAGTTAGTTCATTTATTAATCCTTGGAGAGATCAACAGGAAAGTGGATTTCAATTGGTTCAAAGTTTATTAGCTATAGGTTCAGGTGGTCTATTTGGCCAAGGTTTTGGACTTTCTATACAAAAATTGCAGTACTTACCATTTATGTATACAGATTTTATTTTTGCCATTTTTGCGGAAGAATTTGGTTTGTTGGGGTGTACTTTATTCTTAGGATTTTTAGCGGTTTTCTCTTATATAAGTCTAAGAATTAGTCTTAAGTGCAGGAACAACTATACAAAATTAGTTGCTATAGGATGTGGTGTATTGTTGACAGGTCAATCAATAATGCATATTGCTGTAGCAACAGGTTCAATGCCCACTACAGGCTTGCCACTACCCTTCGTTAGTTATGGCGGTAATTCATTAATCGCCTCCTTTTTTATTGCAGGGATGTTACTGAGATGTTCATTAGAATCAACAGGATTCATAGGAATTATTGGTACACGAAAATCACTTAATTAGTTAGAATTTAATTGATTTAAATTAAGCTATCGAATCATTTAACCTAGTTATTTCAGAATTATCTCAAAAGGGTAATCTGCTAATGCAGAATGGTCTTAATAGTCCTGGTCCATTTACTATATTTTTAGTTTTCAGCGCAGGGCTTTTAACAAGTCTTGGGCCATGCTCATTATCATTACTTCCAATCACAATTGCTTATATAGGAGGAACAGAGAAGAATAGATTTAAACTTATTAGTTTTTCAGGAGGAGTCGTTTTTTCTCTTGTTGCGCTTGGGGCTGCAAGTGGATTCTTAGGCAAAATATACGGGCAAATTCCATCTTATTACACTTCATTTGTTGCCCTTATAGCAATAATAATGGGTTTAAATTTATTAGGAATTCTAAAGTTGCAGTTTCCGAACGGACCTGATCTAAAAATAATTGAAGATAAAATACCATTACCTCTAGCACCTTTTGCGATAGGAACTACTTTTGGTTTAGCATCTTCACCTTGCATTACTCCAGTTTTGGCTACTCTCCTTGCTTGGGTATCGCAAGCTAAAAATCCAACAATCTCTGTTATTTTTTTATTCTTCTTTGGTGTAGGCCAAGTAACTCCATTAATTGTTGCAGGAGCTACTGCAGAAAACTTAAAAAAATTTTTAGAGCTTAGAAAATATAGTCAAATAATACCCACCTTAAGTGGGATATTTTTAGTTTCCCTAGGGTTATTAAATTTATTTTCAAATTGGATTTAAATGAGTATTCTTAAGAGTTTGATTTTAAAAATATCAAGTTTAAGATTTGCCATAGCACTGATAATCTTTATAGCTTTTACAAGTGGCATAGGTACTTTTATACCTCAAGGTAGTAATAGTAAATACTACATTGATAATTTTGATAGTACTCCCATTTATGGATTTTTAGATGGAGAAACAATCTTAAAACTTCAATTGGATCATGTATATACAAGCTTTTGGTTTTTATTTACATTAATTCTTCTTTGCATTTCCCTCGCAGCTTGTAGTTTCAGGAGGCAAATCCCTTCATTAAAAGCTTCATTAAAATGGATTGAATACAAGAGTGAACAAAAATTTAGCAGACTGCAATTAACTTCAAGTCACTCAATCAATCAAGATGCAGACCAAATATCAAAAGTAGACTTATTACTTAAAAAAAGAGGATGGAAAACATATAAATTTAAAAGTCATATTTCTGCAAGAAAAGGTTTAATTGGGAAAATTGGTCCTTTAGTTGTACATATCGGATTAATAGTCTTACTTATAGGTTCAGCTTATGGAAGTTTTACAAGTCAATCAAAAGAACAATACTTACTGCCTGGAGAAAGTTTGGATCTTGTTAATGAGAGCACAAACTCAAAAGCCAATGTTAAATTAGTCGATTTTTCTATAGAACGAGAAAGTGATGGTATACCCAAACAATTTATTTCAAATTTAAATTTTTCTTCTAAAGATCTAAATTTAAATGAAATAAAAACCGCCAAAGTTAATCACCCAATTAGGTTTAAAGGATTAACTATTTATCAAGCTGATTGGGCCATATCAAATGTTGTTTTAGAAATAGATAATATCCTTTATCAATTACAATTAAAGGAGATTCCCGAAATCGGCAATCAAGTTTGGGGAGTTCTAGTTGAATTAGGATCAGAGACTAAAAAAAATTTCCTTTTAACAATAGATAATGAAAATGGCCCACTCAAAATTTCCAATACAGAAAATTTTTCTGGGAATAATCTCTATATCAATGACAATCCTTTAGAAGTTAACTCTTCAAAAGTTTCTCTGAAAAAAATAATCCCCAGCAGTGGATTAATAATTAAAAATGATCCGTCTATACCATTTATTTACTTTGCTTTTATTTTAATAATTTTTGGTACGATAGTAAGTCTTATACCAACTAACCAATTATGGATTCTTGTAAATAAAGAATCACAAAAATTATCCATTGGGGGTCTTAGCAATAAAAATCTAGTTGGGTTTAAAAAAGAATTTTTAAAATTATCAAAAGAAATAAAAAATTTTTAATTTTTTTTCTTTCCACTAAAAATATCTAACTGCATAGAAACATTTCCTCTTGGATTGAACGCAGCATTTAAATGTATCCAGTGAGGTGAGCCCTCATTCACTAAATCATCCATAATTCTGTTAACAACTTCCTCATGTGATATTTTTATATCTCTAAAATTATTAATATAAAGTTTTAAAGATTTCAACTCATAGACTTTCAAATTAGGTTGATAAATAATATTTAGCTTTGCAAAATCTGGATAACCAGAAAAGGGGCACTTACATGTAAATTCAGGTAACTGTATAGAAATTTCATAAATTCTTTCCTTATTTGGATTTTCGAAACAAATTATTTTTGATTCTTCAATAATTCTCTCACCATAAAGTGGTCTTTGAGTCGAATCATCTAATTTAGCTGTACTCATTTTTAGTAGAACTTATTTACTAAACCTATATAAAAAGATCAAAATCTGCAAAAATCACAACAAGCTTAAGTATTACAATTGAATAAGACAAAAGCTGTTAAATCTTATTTTTGTAGCAATAGTAACATTAATAATGTCGGTCAAAAGGGTTATATGTGTTTAGTTCAATAAAAAATAATGGACATTTGTTTGATAACTATCGATAAAAACTCAAATAAATCCCTTCAACCAAAAACTGCAGTTGGAATGTTATGGCTTCAAACGCACTTCGAAAATAATCAGTGGGAAGCATTATCAAATAGCACAGTAATCATTTCTGAAGAAAACTCTAAATTACTGATTGAGGACGCCACTAATGCAGGCCTTAATATTAAATGTTTTTCTGATATTTCAATGTTGGATGTTTTCCCAAAAAACAATTAAAATAATAATATTCAATCTTTAATCATGAAGAAAATTGAGGCAATCATACGTCCATTTAAATTAGAGGATGTAAAAATTGCATTAGTAAACTCTGGTATTGTTGGAATGACAGTTAGTGAAGTCAGAGGGTTTGGAAGGCAAAAAGGACAAGTTGAAAGATATAGAGGATCCGAATTTACTGTTGAATTCCTTCAAAAACTCAAAGTTGAAGTTGTCGTAGAAGATGAAAAAGTTAATTCAGTGATAGGTGCAATTGCTGAAGCAGCAAAAACTGGAGAAATAGGTGACGGAAAAATATTCATCACATCAATTGATTCTGTTGTAAGAATTCGAACTGGCGAAAAAGACGAAGAGGCTCTTTAATTCAAAGAGTTTCATTTACTAAATTTTGTATATATTCACAATTAATACTTTTATTTGCTTGACTTCCTAAGGTCATCCAAGCTAGATATTCATGGTTCCCAGCAGGACCAACTAATGGGGAAGCTATCAAATTTTTTATATTCCATTGGAAATTCTTAGCAGCATAGATAACAGACTCTATCGCCTCAGTATGGAATTTGGGATTGCGAACAACACCACCTTTACTGACTTTATCTTTACCCACCTCAAATTGGGGTTTAATTAAAAAAATTCCCTCAATACAATTACCTTCTAATAAATTACCAATAGATTTAAAAACCAACTTTAATGAAATAAAAGACAAATCAGCAACAACAAAACTCGGTAATTCATTACTTCTAGATAAAAGATCTTTAGGTTTTAAATTTCGAATATTAGTTCGTTCAAAAAGTATGACTTTTGGGTTATTTCTAATCTTCCATGCAGTCTGTCCATAACCTACATCTATCCCATAAACTAACTTTGCTCCTTGTTGCAATAAGCAATCAGTGAATCCCCCAGTAGAGATTCCTGCGTCAATACATATTTTATCTTTTACTTTAATTTCAAGTTTTTTAAATGCCTCCAATAATTTTTCGCCGCCCCTTGATACAAACATAGGTCCCGAATCGATAAAAAATTCCGAACCAATTAATACTTGTTGTCCAGGCTTATCTAATACTTTTCCATTAATATCTCTAACCTTGCCCGCAAGAATTAAACCTTGGGCTTTTTGACGAGTTTCACATAAACCTTTATTTAGAAGATAAAGGTCTAATCTACTTTTTTTAATCATCTATTAATCAATAAAAAAGACTGAATAATGAACTTCTACAAGATTAAGATCCAAATTATTTAATACCTTCCAATTTTAAATTAGAACTAAAAAATTACCCATTATTAACAAGAAGAATAAATGCAAACTTTTTTTATATTCAAGCTTTCTTTATTAGCTATAAAAATGTTACATAAGAAAATAATAAAAAGGCAAATATGTTCAATGGCAAGTACATCTTTAAGGTATAGGGCAATAATTCGATTTTGGTTATAAAGTTTAAATTGATAATTAATAAAAATTGTGATCGAACGTTACACATTACCCGAAATGGGGAAAATCTGGACTGAAAGCGCAAAATTCCAAAGTTGGCTTAAGGTTGAAATAGCTGCATGTGAAGCAAATTTTTCCCTCGGGAAAATTCCTGAGAATGCCATGAAAGAGATACGTTCAAATGCAAAGTTTGATGAATCTAGAATTACAGAAATTGAGAAGGAAGTTAAACATGATGTCATAGCATTTCTTACAAGCGTTAATGAATTTGTAGGAGATTCTGGAAGATATATACATGTTGGCATGACCAGTAGTGATGTACTTGATACTGGCTTATCTCTTCAGTTAAAAGATTCTTGCGAATTGTTATTAGAAGAAATTAAGAACCTAGAAAATGAAGTCAGATTATTAGCAAGGAAGCATAAAAATACATTAATGATTGGCAGATCTCATGCTATTCATGGGGAGCCAATTTCCTTCGGTTTTAAACTTGCTGGATGGTTAGCAGAAATAATAAGGAACAAAAAAAGATTGTTAACACTGAGAGAATCTGTAGCAATTGGACAAATAAGTGGTGCAATGGGAACTTACGCTAATACTAATCCCAAAGTAGAACAAATAACTTGTGATTTACTCGGCTTAAAACCAGATACAGCAAGTACGCAGGTTATATCAAGAGACAGACATGCAGAATATGTGCAAACTATTGCACTAGTTGGCGCTTCTCTAGACAGATTCGCAACTGAAATAAGAAATTTACAAAGAACTGATGTTTTAGAAGTTGAGGAGGGCTTTACAAAAGGGCAAAAAGGAAGTTCTGCCATGCCTCATAAAAGAAATCCCATTCGAAGTGAAAGAGTAAGTGGTTTAGCAAGAATTTTGAGGAGTCACGTCTTAACTGCACTGGAAAATGTTCCGCTTTGGCACGAAAGAGATATCAGCCATAGTTCAAATGAACGTATCATGTTACCTGACGTATCAATCTGTTTGCATTTTATGCTCAGGGAAATGAAAGATATAGTGAGCAATTTGGAAGTTTATCCAAAAAATATGCTCAGAAATTTAAATATATATGGTGGTGTAATCTTTAGTCAGAAAGTTTTACTTTTGCTTGTAGAAAAGGGCTTGTCTAGAGAAAAGGCTTATAGCTTAGTACAAAAAAATGCGCATCAAGCCTGGAACACTCAGAATGGGAATTTCAAACAAAATATAGAGAGAGATAATGAAATAATGGATTTTATTGATCAAAGTGACTTAGAAGAATGTTTCAATCCTTCAATTCATCTCAAGAATTTAAGTGTAATATGGGAGAAGTTAGGTATCTAGGATTACTGAAAACCTTATCTAGGTTAAACCAGTGTTTTCAGAGGAATAATGACAAAAAACTTTAGGATTGAAAAAGATAGTATGGGGACAATAGAGGTTCCCATCAAAGCTTTGTGGGGTGCTCAAACACAAAGATCGATAATAAATTTTTCTATTGGAGAAGAATTAATTCCAATTGAGTTAATTTATTCACTCACCTTAATAAAAAAAGCTGCTTCAATTGCAAATTTCAATTTAGGTTTAATAGAAAAAAGAAAAAAAGATTTAATTGTGGAGGCTTGTACAGAGATACTTGATGGGCTTCATGATTCACAGTTTCCCTTGAAGGTTTGGCAAACAGGTAGTGGTACACAAACAAATATGAATGTTAATGAGGTAATTTCAAATATTGCAGCATTAAAAACAAATTCAGAGCTTGGTAGCCATCAACCAATTCATCCGAATGATGATGTTAATAAATCTCAGTCAACTAATGATACTTTTCCTGCTGCTATTCAAATATCTGTTGTTAATGAAATAATCAAAAATTTTGTTCCAACAATAAGAGAACTTACAAAGATCCTTGATAAAAAAAGTGAAGAATGTAAAGACCTTATAAAGATAGGAAGAACCCATTTTCAAGATGCAGTGCCCCTTACTTTTGGGCAAGAAATAGCAGGGTGGTCAGAGCAAATTAAAGATGCTGAAAATGCAATTATTATTAGTCTAAATGAGTTGTATTTCTTACCTCTTGGAGGAACTGCTGTTGGTACAGGGATTAATTGTCCAAGAGGATTTTGTGAAGAGTCTATAAAATCAATTTCTGCTGATACTAATCTAATGTTCTATAAATCAAAAAATAATTTTTCTATCATGGCTTCGCATGATCGTCTCGCTCAAGTAATGAGTCAGATAAAAATATTAGCAGGTGCATTATTTAAAATTTCAAATGATATAAAAATTCTATCTTCTGGTCCAAGATCAGGAATATATGAATTAATTATCCCTCAAAATGAACCTGGAAGTTCTATCATGCCGGGTAAAGTGAATCCGACTCAATGCGAAGCATTATCAATGGTTTGCACTCAGATAATGGGTCTTGAATATGCAGTTTCAATGGCAAATTCTAGCGGCACTTTACAGATGAATGAATATAAGCCTCTTATTGGATTTAATATTCTTACAAGTTTAAAATTACTTAAAAATGCAATAGAAAACTTCAGAATAAAATTAGTTGATGGGATGAAACCTAATCAAAAGAAAATGAAGTCAAATTTAGAAAATTCACTAATGTTAGTTACAGCCATAGTGCCAAAAATTGGTTATGAAAAAGCAGCTGAAATTGCAAACCTTGCTTTCAAAGAATCATTAAATTTGAGAGAGGCAACACTTAAATTAGGTTATTTAAACGAAGATGAATTTGATAAAGCAATGAATATTAATTCAATGATTTGATCAAAACATTTAAGAATTATTGTCAATTCTTTTTGTTGCAGGATTAATATCTTCAGAAACTTTTATAAAATCATTAGTCTCAGAAACAGGAAAACGATTAATAGCTTTTAAGGCTAGCTTTGCTTTGCTTTTTAATTTATTACTAACACCAATACAGTATTGCACTTGAGAAAGTACATCAATTGATCTTCTAATAATCCTCACTACATCACCTTCATCTAATGAAGTATTAAAGACCAAATCTTTCCATTTTTTTCCCCTTGCCCATTCAGAAATAATTCCAGTCAACTCTGTTTCTAAATAGATAGGAATTTCAATATTAAACTTATTTTGTTGAGAAACGACTAATTTTCTTAAACCATCTAATTCATTAAAAACATCTAATACCTTTAAAGAAGGCTTGAAATTACACCAAATATTTGGCCTCCTTACATCAGCGCATATAGCTTGAATAATTGCAGCTAAATCAGGAGGATCTAAATCATCCAAATAACCACTTACTAAAACAAGACCAATCCATAATTCATTTTCACTTCTTATTGCACCAACTGTTTGTCCAACTTCTGTCAATTCCAAATCATTTAAACAACCAAAGTGGTTCAAAATTTTAATCAAATCGGTAAAAGTTCTCCAGTTATGATTTTCTTTATCCTCAAGAATTTTTTTTCTCACATTTATTTCTTGCTCAACATCAAAAATTCTTTTTCTATATTTCTTTAATTTCCTAGAGTCCCCAAATCTATGTGCGGGGTGATTAGTGACTGTTTCTTCTAAATTATTAATTTGTTGCTGTTGTGCCAAAACTTCCTTTGTCAGATCATATTGTGGAGTTTGTAAATCATTTTTTTTAGAAACTTCTAGAATTTCATCTGCAAAGCACTGCGATATATCATCTCCCCTAACAACCTCCCCAGAAAAATACATCTTTGGCACTTCAATTCCTAAAACATCAATTGTATCCAAATCATTAAAAATACTTACTATGAATGAGGGTTTTATAAGAATAAATAAATTATCAATTGTCAAACATAATAAACTCTTAATTTTTTGGGATTCATATATTTTCTTACAAATTAATCCTGGCATAATTTTTCTTTTAATTTGAGGAGCTTTTATTGAAATCAAGCTTCCATCTCTAATATATGGGAGTGCATTAGTGATCTCTTCTGATAATTTTTCTGCAGCTTGTTTTTCTAAAATTTTAAAGAGTCTTCTCTCTTCTTTAAGACGATTTTTTAACTTTTCATAGGCATCAAAATCTTTCCATGAAACGTTAGCTGTAATTTTTTTTAATTCAATTAAATCCTTATCTAAATTTTCAAGAATTACATTCTCACCTGAGGATTCACCTAAATATAAAAAACTACCAAAACTTCTTTTAATTAATTCTTTAGACTTCTCTAAAGTATAACTTTGCAAAAGATTAAGTACCATTCCATAGCTAGGTGTGAATTGACTCTCTAAAGAATTTGGTTTACTAATAGCCAGTGCACTTGCTTCTTTGGCACCTTCAAATCTTGTTTGTAATGTAACAACATATCCTTGGGTGTCTTTTCCTCTTCTTCCAGCTCTTCCTGACATTTGCAAAAATTCACTGCTAAATAGTAATCTATGCCCATCATCTGTCCTTTTTGATAAAGAAGAAATAACAGTGGTTCTTGCGGGCATATTAATTCCTGCAGCTAAAGTTTCAGTTGCAAAAACTACTTTTATCAAACCTTGCTGAAATAATTCCTCAACCAATTCTTTCCATGCAGGCAATAATCCAGCATGATGAGATGCGATACCGCGTTTTAATGCCTCGTATTGAGATTTATCTTTAATTGCCTCTTGATTATTTTTAAGATAAACATCTAATTTTTGGGCTATCATATTTGCTTCTGAATAACTAACTAAAGTTAAATCTTTTATATTCTCAATAGCCTTGTCACAGCCTCTTCTACTAAAAATAAAGTAAATAGCTGGTAACATATTTCGTTCAGCTAGTTTCGAGATAACAAAGCAAATTGAAGGAGACTTTGGTTGTATTATCCTTCCCACTTTTCCTCTCTTTTTCTGCCCTTTAGGTGCTCTCCAAATCTTACAGTTTGGATGAATTCCATTACCCTTATTATTTAAAAGTGGATGGAACCCTTTAACACTACAAAAAATAAAATCAAGTGGGACTGGTCTCTTGTCACTATTAATTAGTATTGTAGGTCCATGAACTTTTTCTATCCAATTTTGTAATTGATCTGCATTAGCTATTGTTGCTGATAAAGCTATTATTTGAGTTCTAGAAGGGCAATGGATTACTGTTTCCTCCCAAACTGTTCCTCTTTGGGGGTCATTCATGTAATGACATTCATCAAGAATTACAGATTCTAAATTTTCTAAGGGATCTTCAAATTCATCAAATTCGCCATAAAGCATGTTTCTAAAAATCTCAGTAGTCATTACTAAGATTGGCGCTTCTCTATTTATACTTATATCGCCAGTTAAAAGACCAACTTTATCCTCACCATATTGATTAGCAAAATCTCTAAACTTTTGGTTTGATAGGGCCTTTAAAGGTGTTGTATAAAAAACTCTGCTGTCATGAGATAAACCTCTATAAATAGCAAATTCACCTATCAATGTTTTACCCGAACCTGTTGGTGCCGTTAAAACAACAGAATTTCCGCTATTAATAGCTTGTATTGCCTCTAATTGAAAATCATCTAGCGGAAAGGGGAAATATTCCTCTAAACTAAGCAATAATTGTGATTGAAGAGATGATGAGTTAACTTCTTAATATATGATCTATATAGATATTAATAAACAAAAAATACCTTGCAAACTTAAATGGTAAATCTAAATCTTTTTAATTAAATCTAATATATTTTATTTTGCCAAAATGAAAAAAATAAAAATCCCAAAAAATAGAATCCGTAAATTAAAAACATTTTCTTTAGGTAAAAAACCATTCGAACTACTAAATTCGAATTCGCATAATAAAAAACTCATAGACTTATGCAGTAATGATTATTTTGGATTGAGTAGAGATAAGGATTTAATAAAAGCTGCTTACGAAATAAGTTTATTAGAAGGAATTGGTTCAGGAAGCTCTAGGTTTATTACAGGTTCAAGACCAATACATAAATTATTAGAGACAGAACTTGCCGAGTGGCTTGGTCAACAAAAAGTATTACTTTTCCCTAGCGGATTTCAAGCAAATATAGCCGCTATTCAGGCTTTAGCAAACAGAAATAGTATCGTAATAGCAGATAAATTGATCCATAACTCTCTATTAGTTGGAGTTAAAGCTGCTCAAGCAAAATTGGTTAGATTTGCACACAATAATATAAAAGATTTAGAAGATAAAATTGTTAAATCTAATCCTACAAAAAATTCTATTTTAGTTGTTGTTGAATCTCTTTATAGCATGGAAGGATCAATGGCTCCGCTCAGAGAAATAACAGATATTTGCAAAAAAAATAGTGTTCAATTATTAGTTGACGAAGCTCATGCAATCGGGATCTTGGGTCCTGAAGGCAGGGGTTTAAGTTTTAATTGCCGTTCGGATATAACTATGATTACTGGAACTTTTGGAAAAGCATTTGGAAGTGGTGGAGCTTTCATAGCTTCCAATTCAGAAGTTGCTGAATATCTTATCCAAACAAGTGGTGCTTTTAGGTACACAACCGCGCTTGCTCCATCTTTAGCTGCTGGGGCATTAAAAGGTTTGAAAAAAATTTTAGAAAATAAAGAATGGGGTAATGATTTGTTATCTTCTGCGAAGATATGGAAAGATGAAATTATTAAAAATGTTAGTTTTCCAGTTCAAGGCGATTCTCACATTTTATCAATTATTGTTGGCCAAGAAGAAAAGACAATTTATCTACAAAAATATCTCGAAAAAAATGGGTTTTTAGCAATTGCGATAAGACCTCCAACTGTTCCAGTTGGGCAATCCAGAATCAGAATAACAATAAAAAGAAACTTTGATTTTAATTTGCTAAAGAATTTCATTGCTGTATTAAGAGAGTTTAAATGAAACAAATTATTACTCAACATGGATGGGGACTAAATAAACATTTCTGGGATGATTTTAAAGTTGATTTCTTAAAAAATAATTGGCATTGGCAAGATAATGATAGAGGCTATTTTTCGACAAATCATTGTCAAGCAAAATGGATTAGAAGCGACTCTAAAAAAGAGATCAGAATGACTTTATGCCATTCATATGGTTTTCATTTAATGCAAAAAAAAATTTTAAAAGAAGCAACTCATATTGTTCTTATAAATTCTTTTAATAATTTTCTGCCTGTAAGTAACAAAAGAAACTTTATTTTGAGGTCTCTAAAAAGAATGGAAATGAAAATCACACAAAATGAACATAAGGATATGTTGAAAGAATTTATATATAGATCATTTATGCCAAATGATATAAATAATAGTTTTAAAAATATCTTTTATAAAAGTATAGAGAGTTTAAATAAAACTCTTCTTTTAAGTGATTTAAAACAACTTTACATGAATAGAGAGTTCCCAGTTTTTTTAAAAAAAGATTGCAAAATTATTTTTATAAGATCAGAAAATGATTTGATTCTTGACAAAGAATCAAATAATGACTTTTTAGAGTCCTTAAATAGAACTCTTGATAGGAGCCCAATTCTAATTAAACTAACTCAACAAGGTCATTGCATGAACAATTTAAATTTATACGAGATCTTACTTGATACATTCAATGATTAAAGTGAATCCTAAACAGTGGAATGAGAAAATCAAAAATAATTTCAATGATGCTGCAAATCGGTATTTACAGTATTCAAATATTCAGAAGTTTTTTGCAGAAAAGATTGTTCAATTTATGAAAGAATTAGATCCTCAAAAAAAGGGTGAATGGATAGATCTTGGATCAGGTCCAGGACTGTTGGCTGATGAAATAGAAAAAAGTTTTTCTCCCCAAAAAGTATCCAGAATTGATTTCAGCAAAGAAATGCTTCTTGAGAATAAATTATCTAGTAAAAAAATTTTATGGGATTTGAATAATGATTTACCTCCTGAAATCAATAACTGTTCTCTATTAACATCTAACTTTTGCATACATTGGTTAAACAACCCAGAAAAGATAATAAAAAATTGGTTTAGTAAATTACTACCTGGAGGTTTTTTAATCATTGCATATCCAACAAAAAATTCTTTTCCTGAATGGAAAGATACTTGTAGAAAAATTGATATTGAATATAGTGGCCTTAATTTTCTTTGCTCTAGAGAATTATTAAAAGATTTCAAATCAACTGAAATACATTATTCAGAAAAGTTTCATTATCTTGAAAATTTTGAAGATGTATATAAGCTTTTTAGAAGTATTAAAAATGTAGGAGCACAATCAACGATTTGTAAATGCAAAACAGTGAAAGAGTTTAGAGAAATTCAAAAGTTTTGGCCAAAGAATTACAATAATACAGTGAACCTTTCATGGCAAATTGAGATTCAAATCATAAAGAAATTATGAACAGCAAAGATGATATTTTCAAATTTATAATTTGTGGAACAGACACTGATATTGGGAAAACTTTAATAAGCTCTTTTTTTGTTAGAGGATTAAATTCCTTTTATTGGAAGCCTATTCAAAGTGGTATTGAATCTCAAACTGATAGTCAAACTGTTAAAAAACTTGCACAAGTAGGGAAAGAGAAAATCATTAAAGAAGCTTATGTGTTTACGAAACCTCTATCTCCACATTGGGCTGCTGAAATTGATCAAAAAACTATTGACTTTAAAATGTTGAGATTGCCAAAAGTAAAAGGCTCATTAATCGTAGAAACTGCAGGCGGATTAATGGTTCCAATAACACGCAATTTTTTGCAAATAGATCAAATAAAACAATGGAATCTTCCTGTAATACTTGTATGTAAGAGCTCACTTGGCACTCTTAACCACACATTGCTTAGTATTGAGGCCTTAAAACGAAGAAAAATTAAGATTTTAGGTTTAGTAGTCAATGGAGAAAAACACTTAGATAATCCAAAAACTCTATTTGAGTTTAGTGGTATCCCCTTAATTACTGAATTTCCTTACATCAAAAAAATTAACTCAAATAATTTAGATATACTATGGAAAGAACTAGACATCAAAAATAAGTTGATCTCACTTTTAAACTCAAAATAAGTAAATGAAATCTTTGGATTCAAAAACTCCAAATCAAAATTGGCACCCAAATATTTGGCCACCTTTTACACAAATCAATAACAGCAAACCGCAAATAGAAGTAACCCATGGTAAAGATGCCCTCCTATTTACTAAAGATCCTAAAAAAGAGCTAATAGACGGAATTAGTAGTTGGTGGGTAACTCTCCATGGTCATAGTAATGAATATATTGCAGATGCCATTTTCGATCAATCAAAAAAACTTGAGCAAGTTATATTTGCTGATTTCTTACATCCACAGGCAAAAAAATTGGCAGAAAGACTAAGTGAGTTAACAAAACTAGAAAGATTATTCTTTTCTGATAACGGTTCTACTGCAGTGGAAGTCGCTTTAAAAATTGCCTTCCAATCATGGCAAAATAAAGGAGAGACAAGAACTCAAATAGTAGCTTTTGATGGCGCCTATCATGGCGATACATTTGGAGCAATGGCTTTAGGTGAAAGAAATATTTTTAATGAGAATTTCGATAATCTCATGTTCCCTGTTAGAAGAGTCCCATGGCCTTCAACTTGGATGAATGATGAAGAAGTAGAAAATAAAGAAAATCAGGCGCTTCAAAAATTAGAAACTATACTCAAAACTCCCACAGTTGCAGTAATTCTAGAGCCACTTGTTCAAGGGGCAGGAGGAATGAATATGGTTAGGCCTCAGTTTATAAAAAAAGTTTCAGAAATTATAAAAAATAATAATTCTTTGTTAATCGCAGATGAAGTATTGACTGGGTTTGGAAGATGTGGAAGCCTTTTTGCGTTCCAAAAGGCAAAAATAATTCCAGATTTAATAAGTATTTCAAAAGGCTTAACTGGTGGATTTTTGCCGATGGGAATAACTTTATGTAAAGAAAAAATTTTTCAATCCTTTATTGATGATTCCCCAAAAAAAACTTTTTGGCATGGACATAGTTTTACTGCTAATCCTTTAGGTTGTGCTGCAGCAAACGCTAGCCTTGATTTATTAGAAAAAGAACCACAAAAATACCTTTCATTTGAAGAAAAACATTTATCTCATTTAATTAAATTTAGAAACTTAACTTATATAAAAAAGATAAGAGTATCCGGAACAATTGCTGCCTTCGATCTAGATATTGGGAATAAAAAAGGCTATTTTAATAATATTGGGAGAGAAATAAAGAGTCTTGCAATGGAGCAAGGTTTATTTATCAGGCCGCTGGGAAATGTTATTTACCTATTGCCTCCTCTCTGTATAACTAATGAGCAATTAGATAAAAGTTACTGGATAATAAGGAAAATTTTAGTCAATCTTTAGATGGGTATTTAAGGTCCCTGCAGTATTGCATTTTCCACATCTTCTCTATTAATACCATACGAAAAAAGCCTTTTAGTTTCACATCCTCCAATTTGCCAGATGACGCTTAAATCTTCTTGTTCAAAAATTATAGTTGCATTCCAATTAGATATTAAAAGATACCATTTAGATGGATTATTAGTATCCTTCACAGCACCTAAATCAGTTAGCCACAATTCCAATGCTTGAAGTGAATATTGGTTAATGGGTTTTTTAGGGTGATTCACAGACATTTTAAAAAATTATTTTATTAACCAAAGTGGTACTGTATCTAATTCTTTACCAGTAAAAGAGGCAATAAAAATTGAACAAATCAAACAAATAGAAATGATTATAATTAAAAGAAATAATGAAAACAATTCTCCATTTGAAAAAGGTCTTCTATTTCCTATTAAATTTTGCTTATTAGAATCGATTATTAAATTATTTAAAACTTTACTATTATTATCACCTCTAGATTTTTCTTTAAGTTTATCATCATATATTTTCCTCAAATTACTATTATTCAAATTTTCGTAAGCTTCCAAAACTTCTTGAAATTTACTTTTAGCGTCGTCTATTTCTAAAGAAGTTGTATCAGGATGCAACTCAATAGAAAGTTTGCAAAATGCCTTTCTTAATTCATGATTTGAGGCATTTTCATCTACACCTAAAATTTTGTAATAAGAAATTTCCCCTTTCAAAATAATCTTTTACTGATATTGTAATTCTAATAAATTTTTAATAAATAGAATGTGTTAAATGAAGGTAAAAATTTATATTTTTAACGAAATGAAAAAACAAAACATTCCCGAAGAAATTTTTGAATTAATAACTGAAGAAGAAATAAACATTTTTCAAGAGTTACAAATTAAAATTAAAGAATTAAATAATAAAACTAATCTCACTAGATTAATTGATGGTGATAATTATTGGATATCGCAAGTTTTTGACAGTATTTGGCCCTTTAGAACTTCCCCGAATATTAATTTTGATAATAAAAAATTTTTAGATATTGGATCCGGCTGTGGCTTCCCTGGTTTAGCTTATGCCATAACCCATCCTGCTTCAGAGATTTACCTAGTTGATTCTTCCAAGAAGAAAACAGATGCACTTAAAATCTTAGTCAAAGAGATTAATTTCAGAAACAATATTTATGTAATCAATGATCGTATTGAAAATTTAGCCCATCAATCGTCAATGAGAAGTAATTTCGATATAGCTACTACTAGAGCAGTGAGTAATCCATCAACAGTTTCAGAATACATGATACCAATCCTAAAAAATGAAGGATTAGGAGTTTTATATTGTGGGAAATGGACTGATGAAGAAAGTAAAAATCTAGATAAAACTTTAGAAATATTAGAAGGAAAATTTAAAGAGAAAAAGATGATTTTATTACCAAAAAATAAAGGCATCCGAAATATTATTTTTATCAAGCCTAAAAATTTTTGCCCTGAAATTTATCCTCGAAAAGTTGGTAAACCTGAGAAAAATCCATTATGAAATTATTTTTTTGATAATCTTTTAGCAGCGTTATCTCCAAACTTTTCTTTTAAAGTTCTTAATTTTCTTAAAACTTTTTTTGGATTTATATGGCCTTCTAAAACATTCAGTAGTTGGTCTTCAGTAACATCCACATCTAATAAATTAGAGTTATTTCCTGGGAACCAATGGCTACCATTGCCAAGCAATTGATATCTAGCTCTTGCATATCCTTCCATATCCAACCAATCGATTAAATTTGCAAGCCAAAGCAGAATAGGAATATTAATATTTCCTGGCGTATATTCCCAACTTGGTAAATTTCTATTCCAATTTTGATGCCACTCTAAACCTAAAGAATTAATGGATTCTTGCCTTAATCTATTTATTATCTCAGGAACATACTTCTCAGATTTTGATAATAACGAGACAGCTTCTAAATGCAGTGCGAAATCTGCCTCTTTTGCAATACCTACACTAAGAGTATGGACATTTTGATTTCTTAAGCAAAAAAGATCATTAAAAACTATAGGATGAAGTGGCTGACAAAGTTCCAACATTTTTATTGAGGGAGTATGAAGATGTCCCCCTTTATCCGTGGGACTTATTATGAAAACCCCAAGATCATACTTACTTGCTAAATTTATTACCTTTGTATTTTCTTGATTAATGAAATACCAGTGCAAATTTACATAATCAAATAAGTTTGTTGATATTGCCTTCTCAATGAGTGAAGATTTACCATGTGTCGAAAATCCAATAGATCCAATTAAATTTTCTTTTTGCAAATTCCTTAAGATATCAATACAACCTCCATCTTTAACAGCTTGACGTAAATGTTCATTTGTATTAATGCCATGTATTGCAAGCAAATCAATTCTTTTAACTTTCAATTTTTCAATACTTGTCATAACATCACTTTTAAAAACTTCTGGATCACTATTTGGAGGAATCTTTGTTTGAATAATGTTTGGGATTTTTTTGGTATTTTTAAAACCCATTCCTAATTGCATCTCGGAAGTTCCATAATACTTAGCAGTTTCGACATGACTTAAACCATATTTACTTGCCAAATTCAAAATATTTTCTACATTATTTTGTTCTTCATATGAAATCTCAGAAAAATCTAGTTGATCCCAACTTTTCTGAAATCTCATGCCACCTAAAGATAAAACAGGTATCTTTAGATTGGTTCTACCAAATCTCCGATAATGCATCTTTAAAAAATTAATGCTTATTCATTCTTGGTGGTTTTCCAAATGATTGAAACATATCTCTATCAAGACTATTTTCTAGATCATCCAATTCTTCAAACTTGACCCAGTGAATGCAATCAACAGGACATGTATCTATTGCTTCCTGTATAACATCAACATCATCTCCATCCTGTCTAATAGCACGACATCTACCATGAAATTCATCAACTGTAAAAGTATTTGAAGCTACGTGTACACAGTATTGACAGCCAATACATCTAGCCTCATCAACCCATACAGCTTTTTCGGCTAACTGACCTCCTAATACAGGCTCATAACCTGAAATTTCATTATTTACTAAAAAATTTTCAGATGGACCAATGAAATCCATACACTGAAATTAATTATCCCACTTGGTCAAAACTAACTCGATAGAACCATCATTTTTATTTTTTTCTTCTACAATTTGGTACCCATCCTCTTTCGTTTTGGAAATAATTGTGTTGTAGGCATACATCTGTGTGACTTTAGCAATAAATCTTTCTACTGGTATTTCAAATTTCCAAAGATCAAGGTCAGTAACTAATTCATAAGTATTTGAATTATTGTTCCATTTAAATCCAACTTTAGTTTCGCCAGGTAAATTCATACTTATGTCAACTGCTGTAAACTTACCTCTGTAGCCTTTTACAAACTTTTCTTCTTGATTAATTGCATAACCAAGATTGCTCAAAGCCTTAATTAATGGCTCTGATTCTTTGAGCTGGGTTTTAATAGTACTAAAATGAGACATTAGATTCTTTGTTTAATTGTTTTAAGTTTTCATTTTGATTAGAGATGAAAGCATCAGATGTTTTCTTCTTTACTGTTACTTCCCCGAGAGCGTCTTCGAGATTTTTTGTAGCATCATTGCATGAATTACCAGTAAATCCCTCAACAGTCTCTTCAACTCTTCCGTCTTGATGAATTTTGAATCTCAATGTTTTTTGAGGCATTAAATTCAAGTACTGAGTACTTTTACTTTATATAGAATAACGAAAATATTTTGTTTCAGTTGGTACAAGTTAATTAATTTTAATTTTTATATTGATTATCAGATAAATTAATTTGTTATTTAGCTTTCTGGTAAAAAGATTAAGATTTTTAATTATAAAAACCCTGCATCCCCATTGAATCCAAAGCAGTTTTTGCTTCTTCCATTACAGAGGGTTCCTTATCGAAAAGGGCGATTTTGGTACATTCATCAACGAAACTTTCTTGAAATGTATTATCTAATTTTTCATATAACCTACACAATGACCAAATACAATTACTTCTTACACCCGATTCATTATCTATCTTTAAACTTATTAAAAGCTGTTCTGCTGCTAATTGTGCGTTTTCCAAAGAAACATTTCCAATTTCAGCCAAAGAACTCGATGACCATAATCTGACTGCAGCTACATCATTCTTTAAAGCACTTATTAATGGCTTTAAAACAATTTGGTCATCATAATTAGCTAAACTCCAAGCTGTCGCCCTTCTAACATAAGCATTATCATCAGTCTCCAACAGGCTGACAAGTTTTTTCACCGCGCTAGGGCACGGATTACGACCTAAAGCATATACTGCACTCATTCTCTCAACAGGACAAGGTTGATCAAGTAGTGGTAACAAAAGGGGAAAAGATCTTTTATCTCTATATTCACAAAAAATTCTTAAGCCCTGTATTCTTTCTTCTCTATTACCTTCTAGCATTTTTAAAGCTTGATTGCACTCTTGAGTTGTGTTTAAACCTTTTGAAAAAGCATCTTCATCAATTTGTTCTAAAGGATCTATTTCAATCTCCAAAGCCAATTCTCTGGCCAAAATATCTGGATCAACTGCAATTTCAGCTAGGCTATTTTTCTTAGGATGCTTACTTTGTGTCATTTTATAGAACTAAAAATATTAATTCATGGGAGCAGGTGACATCATATCTCCTGGCAACCAAATTCTTGCACTTACTGCAAAGAAGGCAATGCCAAAAAGTGCGACTATTGCGAAAGGTAAAATTTTTGTCTTAATAAAACCCAAAGATTCAAACTTAATTAAACCAATAATAACCTTTTTAATATACTTTTAAAAAATTTTTCTTAGATAAAATTACTTATTATTTCTCGCATTTTGTCTTAATTGACCACAAGCAGCATTTTTGTCTAAACCTCTGCTCTTTCGGAAGCTAACAGCGATTCCATTATTAGAAAGTCTAGATTGAAATAATTGAAGATTTTTTAAAGATGCTCGTTTAAATTCAACCTCGTCAATTTGGTTGTACTGTATTAAATTGACGTGGCATTGAAAACCTCTTAGCAAATTACATAATTCTTTGGCATGTTCTAATTTATCATTAACTCCACTTAGCATTAAGTATTCAAAACTTACCCTTCGGCCTGTATCTTTTACAAATTGCTTAGAGTCTTCAATTATATTTTTGATTTCGTAGTTTTTTGCACTTGGTATAATCATTTCTCTTGTGTTTTGATTTGAAGCATGAAGGCTTATGGCTAATGTAAATTGACAATTACCTAAAATTTGAAAAGACTTTTGTGATAATTTAGTTATCATTTTTGGAACAGCAACTGTGCTTACAGTTATCTTTCTCTGACTAATTTGAAAATCCTCATTTATAGATCTTATTGATAAAAGCAATTCATCAATATTCAACAATGGCTCACCCATTCCCATGAAAACAATATTAGTCACTTTTCTATTCATTTCATTTTCAATAAATAAAATTTGATCTAAGATTTCACTCGCTCTTAAAGATCTCTTCAAACCCTCTTTCCCAGTTGCGCAAAATTTGCAGTCCATGGGACATCCAACTTGACTCGACAGACATGCAGTAAGTCTTTTTTCAGTTGGTATTCCCACGCACTCAATGCTCTCATTGTCCCTTGTAGAGAGTAATAACTTTAGAGTGCCATCATTGGCCAATTTTTTCTCTTGAAAACTAAGTTCACTTATTTTAAAACCGTCGTCCTTTAACTTTTTTCTAAAATCTAAAGGTAAAACTTCTATTTGATCAATATTTTTATTCTTATTTCTATAGTTGTAGATCCAACTGTAGATTTGTCGCCCTCTAAAAGCAGCCTGGCCATAATCTATAGCAATATTTTCTAAATCTTTAATACTACTTCCAAGAAGACTTTTCAAGTTACATATTATTTAGTTCAAAAATCATTTTTACCATAACAGCAAACCATGTTTCAAAAAGAATTCTGTAAGAATAAGCGCAACAAACCCAATCATAGCCATTCTTCCGTTAAGTCTCTCATTATAAAGATGGAATCCGTAACGAGGCAATTTTCTTTTGGGGACAATCTCTGGCTTAATCATCACTGACAAATTAAAGAATTCATTCTAGTCACTAAAAATGATAACAGAAAATATTTATTCATCAGAAAGAAGACCTTCTTCTTGTAATCCTTCTAATGCAGCAGGATCTGGTAATTGATCTTCTGAAAATTGATTTTCAGCACTTGGTCTTGCAAAAGCGGCAAAGTTACTAGAAGAGGGATCTATTCCATGTCTATTCCGTGTAGTCTCCAAATCTTCATCACTAGGATCATCAAGTATGGCTGTTGAGCTTACAGCAGGCGTTTGAGGCATATCAACTGTATAGTCTGGCCTTAAGTTCTGAGCTCTTCTATATCCACCAGATTCTTCTGCAAGGATATCAGGATGTGGACCAGCTTCAGAAGCCAATTCCTCAACAAATCCGCTAAAACCGGTACCTGCAGGTATTAATCTACCGATAATAACGTTTTCCTTTAAACCTCTTAACCAATCAGATTTACCTTCAATTGCAGCTTCTGTAAGAACTCTTGTAGTTTCTTGGAATGACGCTGCTGATATAAAGCTATCAGTATTAAGAGAAGCTTTTGTTATGCCAAGCAAAACAGGAGTAAACTCTGCTGGAGCTCCACCTGTAATCGCCATTGCTTGATTTGTATCTTCTACTTGTCTTAATTCTATAAGTTCTCCTGGTAAGAGAGTAGTATCACCAGCATCTTCTATTCGGACCTTACTTGTCATTTGTCTGACAATAACTTCTATATGTTTATCATCAATTGCTACACCCTGTGACTTGTAAACGTTTTGAACTTCGTTTACCATACTTCTTTGTAATTTTGATATAGATTCTCGAGCTGCATCCATTAAGGGTTTTTGATCCTTTAAATCACTGAAGTAACAATCTAATAATTCATGCGGATTAATTGGACCATCAGTTAAAATTTCTCCTCCTGAGACTTGTTGTCCATCACTAACCATAATGTTTTTCCCAACTAAAAGTTGATATTCGTTAACTAAATCATCTTTTTCAATAACCGACAAAGAGACTGACTCTTCATCATTACCTTTTTTAATCTGAACAATTCCAGATTTTTTACATAAAATTGCTGAATCTCTAGGTCTTCTAGCTTCTAACAACTCTTCAATTCGAGGCAATCCTTGTACAATATCTCCAGTTTTCTGCCTCTCAAAAACAAGTAAAGCTAAACCATCTCCTCTTAGAACTAAATCCCCATCTTTAACATGTAAAACTGAATCAGGTGAAACCATATAAGGCCTGCCAAGTCGTAAGGTTACTGAACCATTAGAAATTCCCTCTATTTCTCCACAAGATGTAGATTTTTCAGATTCACTTATAGGGTCTCCATCAACTACACGATCACCTACTTTAACTAATGCTTTCTTACTTATTTTAATTTCGATTTTATCTTCTTCTCTTTCAACGATTAACCTTCTTATAGGCTCGTCCTCAATAACATTTGGCAACTGAACCAGCCCCTTTTCTTTACATAGAATTTGAGTAGTGGCTATTACATCTCCAGCTTTAACAAATTGATTGTTTTTAACTTGCAGTTCAGTATGAGTTGACCCATGACTAGAGTCAGACATAGTATCTCTCCTTACAAGAATAGATTCCAATATTACTAGACTTAATCTCTTTATTGATTCATCATTTTCGTCTTCTATAGACTCGACATCAATAGTCATTTGAGGAGTAGCATCAAAGCTTTCAATACTTAAATGTGTTCTAAGCAATTCAACTCCTTCAACTGATTTTATCAATTCGCCGTCTTTATAAGTAAGTCTTTGAATGGCTTTCAAGCCTAAATGTGGTCCTTTTTCCTGCTTAATATGAGATAGTTCAGGCAATTCTGCTTGATCAGGAATATTAAATTCTTCTACCGTTCGCAATAATAAACCTCTACATTTTGGAGTTTCTAATCTCTGAACGAATAAAATTTCTTGATTATCTACCCCATCCAAAATCTTTTCCCCTGGATTTACTAGATTCCCTTCTTCTGTAAATCTATCCAAAACTTCTTCATCATCACACTCATGAAAAGTTCCATTTCTCACAGTTATTTCGCGAAGTATGTCATTTTTCTGGGTTACAGTAACAATCCCTGATGTTTGACTAAAAATATCCTTTACAACTTCAGTTCCTGCCTCAATCCATTTCATATCTTCAATCATTAAAAGAGATATATCCTTATTTATTTCATGAGTCTCTTGGGGAATCCAGAGCAATGTTCCCCCTTGACTCACTTCAAAACCATTTTTTGATGATCTTGCTTTTTTAACAGATAATCCAGGTGAGTACTTTACTAAACCGCCAGTTTTTGTACGGAACCTTTCATCCGTTAAATCTGCTATGACCTCACCATTACTAATTTTGCTACCTGGGGAAGTGTTCAAACGGTAAGATGTTCCATCCTTAGATTCCAAATGATATATTTGACCTGAATGCGTAGATTCTTCATTTAATTTAAAGTTGCTCAAGGACATAGAGGTAGTAACAATCTGAACTTCCCTTGAATCTCCTATTGATTCTCTCAATCGTATTTGTCCCCCAAACTCACTCGATTGACTTGCCTCTGCTAAAACAGTTCCTTCCTTTACAGCCTTTCCAGATGAGACAACTGGTATAGCATTAGGTGGTAAGTTATAAACGTCTCCAGCCAAAACCCACAATCTTCCCAGTCTTTGAGCTTTAAGAGTAATATTTCCCTGTCTATCTGTGACCTCTTTAGGTTGAATAACCTTGTCATACCTAACTTGACCAGCCAAATCACAAATAACATCCTTAGTGGCTTTTTCAACGCTCTTTTTAACTGCTCCCGCAGTAATTTGAGCAACTGTGATGTCGGATTTTATTTCTTCACCATCATCTACGAATAAAAGTGATCCACTCGAAACTTCAATTTTTTGGGATTTATTAGAATTATTTACTTGAGGAACTATTTTCAATATAAAATCAACTTCCGCTTGCTTAGCTTCTACACCATGTGGAGTTCTGTAACCCCTTACTTTCGCTTTTGAACTGAACTCTACTTTACCAGCAATCTTTGATCTTACTACTCCACTTTCAGCAGTTGATACACCTCCAGTATGGAAAGTTCTCATTGTTAACTGAGTCCCTGGTTCTCCAATAGATTGTGCAGCAATAATTCCTACTGCTTCACCCAAATCAACTAAATGATTATGTGCCAAAGCCCATCCGTAACATCTCCTACAAACTGATCTATTCGCCTCACATGTTAAAGGAGATCTAATTTTTACTTTTTTAATAGAAGCTGTCTCAATTTTTTCTGACAATGAAGGGTCTATTGCAGTATTTTGAGGAATAATTAAATTATCTTGGGAATCTACAATATCTTCAGCAGAGAGCCTACCCAGAAGCCTAGCTCCAAATTTACCCTCTTCAGCTTCAACAACTATTGATCGTTCTGTTCCGCAATCTTCTTCTCTAACAATTACATCTTGAGCTACATCAACTAATCTTCGAGTTAAATAACCAGAATCTGCAGTTCTCAAAGCAGTATCCACCAAACCTTTCCTTGCTCCATAAGAAGAAATTACATATTCAGTAACGGTTAGTCCTTCTCTAAAGTTTGTTCTTATTGGCAAGTCTATAATTTCTCCTTGGGGATTAGCCATTAGTCCCCTCATACCAACTAATTGCCTTACCTGAGACATATTACCCCTTGCCCCCGAATTAGCCATCATCCAAACAGAATTTAGAGGGTCATTTTGATTGAAATTATTTTTAACAGCATCAACTAATCTTTCATTAGTTTCAGTCCAAGTATCAATAACTTTTGTATGTCTCTCAACTTCTGTAATTTCACCAAGTCTATAGCATTCTTCTGTAGCAGATATTTGCTCTTCAGCTTGTCCAATCAAATCTTGTTTAGCCTCAGGAACTTTTAAGTCATCTACTGAAATAGAAACTGCAGCTTGAGTAGCATATTTAAAACCTAAATCTTTTAAATTATCAGCCATGGCGGCAGTTATAGCAGTACCATGAGTTTTGTAAGCCCATGAAACTAAATTCCTTAAGGCTTTCTTATCTACTACTTTATTCTTAAATGATGGCGGAGTTTTTGCTAGGGTCCCCATTGTAAGTGGAGTATTTTTTTTAGAGTTTTTTGTGGTTTTACGCACTCTGGAAGTTTTTTTAGGTTTTGATGATGTCATAATTTTAGAGTAAATAAGGAATAGTTTTTAATGATTAGGTTTTAGATACAGAATCAATGATGGTATAGTTCATAACTACTCTCCCGACAGTTGTCAAAACAAATCTACTTATCAAATTATTCTGAGAGTCAAATCTGTCTCTTCTTAAATTCCAAATTTCTAATCTAGAGCCATCCTCAAGCTCTTTAATTTTTTGTGGGTTACTCATTTCATCTTCATCTTCAACTTCTCCATTAAATCTAACCCACACCCATTCATGTAGGCTGAGTCTTTTATCTTCAAAAGCTAATATGACATCTTCTAATGAAGCAAAAGTAGTCTTATTATCCCCAAAATCCGGTTTTTGATAATTAGGTTGCAGAGCAGTTAGATAATAAGATCCCAAAACCATATCTTGTGAAGGAGTAACAATTGGTTCCCCAGTAGCAGGAGAAAGAATATTATTACTTGCCAACATTAACATACGTGCTTCAGTTTGTGCCTCTAAAGCTAAAGGAACATGAACAGCCATTTGATCTCCATCAAAGTCAGCATTAAATGCAGGACAAACTAAGGGATGAAGTTGTATTGCTCTACCTCCAACTAATTTTGGTTCAAAAGCTTGAATTCCTAATCGATGCAGCGTAGGAGCTCTATTTAGAAGGATTGGGTGACCTTCAATCACTTCCTGTAAAACTTGCATAACTTCATCGTCAGCTTTTTGTATTAATTTTTTTGCAGCTTTAATATTATTCACAATATTTTGACGAATTAATCTATGAATTACAAAGGGTTGGAATAGCTCAATCGCCATTTCCTTTGGCAAACCACACTGATGCATTTTTAATTTTGGACCGACAACTATTACAGATCTTCCTGAATAGTCAACACGTTTACCTAGAAGATTCTGCCTAAATCTTCCTTGTTTACCCTCAATAATGTCACTTAAAGATTTGAGAGCTCTATTGTTCGCTCCGACAACAGTCCTACCTCTCCTGCCATTATCTATAAGAGCATCAACTGCTTCCTGAAGCATTCTTTTTTCATTTCTTACGATAATTTCAGGAGCTAGAATTTCCTGAAGTCTAGCTAATCTATTATTTCTATTTATTACTCTTCTATAAAGATCATTTAAATCAGAAGTTGCGAACCTGCCTCCATCAAGCTGAACCATAGGTCTAAGATCTGGAGGTATTACTGGAATTGCATCTAACACCATCCATTCTGGTTTTGCACTAGTTGCAATGAAATTATCTATAACTCTTATTCTCTTTATAAGTTTAGCCCTTTTTTGCCCTTTACTATGGGTTATTTCTTCTCTGAGCTCCTCAGCGACCTGATTTAAATCAAGATCCTCAAGTAATTGCTTCAGAGCTTCAGCACCAATACCAACAAAAGGTTCATTTTCAATTGTTGAATCTTCAGCATAGATTTCATCTTCAATTTCCAGCCATTCATCCTCAGTTAGTAGTTGCTTATATTTAAGTTCTTTATGATCTCCTGGGTCTAGGACGACATAACAATTAAAATAAACTATTTGTTCTACATCTCTCAGCGGAATATCCAAAAGAATTGCAACATAACTAGGAATCCCTTTTAAATACCAAACATGGGAAACTGGAGCAGCAAGTTTGATATAACCCATCCTATGTCTTCTAACTCTACTTTCAGTTACTTCAACCCCACATCTCTCACAAACGATGCCTCTATGTCTAACTCTTTTATACTTACCACAATGGCATTCCCAATCTTTAGAGGGTCCAAAAATTTTTTCACAAAACAAACCATCCATTTCAGGTTTAAGTGTCCTGTAATTAATGGTTTCAGGTTTTGTAACTTCACCTACTACTTGTCCATTGGGTAATGTCCTCTGTCCCCAATCCATAATTCGTTGTGGAGAAGCTATTGAAATTTTGACATAATCAAAGTGATTTTCTGTTCTTAAGTTGCTATTAGTCATTTTGGGAGATTTAAATTAGGAGTTGTTGATTGAATATTTAATCTTCCTCATATTCAGAGGTTCCGAGTGATTCGTAAGTCGGCCTAGATGGAGTATTCCTTCTCGGATTTATATCTTGCATTAAATCCACCTCTTTTCCTTCATCTGTATATACCCCAATATCTAGACCTAAAGATTGTAATTCTCGCATAAGAACTTTAAATGACTCAGGGGTGCCAGGTCTAGGGATTGGTTTACCTTTCACAATTGCATTTAGAGCTTCATTTCTTCCTTGCATATCATCAGATTTAACAGTTAAAAGTTCTTGGAGAGTATAGGCTGCTCCATATGCTTCAAGAGCCCAAACTTCCATTTCTCCAAGCCTTTGGCCACCTTGTTGGGCTTTACCACCCAAGGGTTGTTGAGTAACCAAGGAATAAGGACCAGTAGATCTTGCATGAATTTTGTCATCAACCAAATGAACTAGCTTAAGAAAGTGAGAATAGCCAACCGCAACAGGTTGATCGAAGGGTTCCCCAGTCCTGCCATCTTTGAGTAATAACTTTCCGGGATCTTCAGGATTGTAAACCCATGATTTACCTGGCTGTTTTGAAGCTTCCTCTAAAAATGCCTGAACAGTCTGATGCGATTTTTCAGGACCATACATTTCATCGAATGGAACAACTTTAACCCTGCAATTTAAGTTGGAAGCTGCCCAGCCCATCAATAATTCAAAAACTTGACCTACATTCATCCTACTAGGGACTCCTAAAGGATTAAGAACTATATCTACAGGGGTTCCATCAGGCAAGTAGGGCATATCTTCTCTCGGTAAGATTCTACTAATAATTCCCTTATTACCATGCCTCCCAGCCATTTTGTCGCCAACTTGGATTTTCCTTCTTTGGGCCACATATACTCTAACAACCATATTTGCTCCAGGAGGTAATTCATCACCTTGTTCTCTGGTGTAAATTCGAACATCCAAAACCCTTCCTTTTTCAGTCTTTGGGACTCTCAGGGAGTTGTCTCTAACATCTCGAGCCTTTTCGCCGAAAATAGCTCTCAAAAGTTTCTCTTCAGGGGGCTGATCTGATTCCCCTTTTGGAGTAACTTTTCCAACAAGAATATCTCCACTTTCGACAAAAGCTCCAATCCGAATAATTCCCATTTCATCAAGATTGTTCAAGCTTTCTTCGGATATATTAGGAATCTCTCTTGTAATTTCTTCTGGTCCTAACTTTGTTTGTCTTGCCTCAATTTCGTATTTTTCAATATGTACTGATGTATATAAATCATCAGTTACCATCCTCTCACTGACAAGAATTGCATCTTCGTAGTTGTAGCCCTCCCATGGCATGTATGCAATTAAAACATTCTGGCCAAGCGCTATTTCCCCACCTTCACATGCTGATCCATCTGCTAACACTTGCCCAGATATAACTTGATCTCCAATTTTTACTATAGGTCTTTGATTTAGGCAGGTATCTTGATTTGATCTTTGATATTTTTGAAGATAATGAAAATATTCATTACCGTCATCATCTTTAACAACAATCTCATTAGCATCTACATAAGATACGGTACCATTAACTTTTGTTATGGGGACCATCCCAGAATCTCGGGCAACTTGAGATTCTAAACCTGTCCCAACCAAAGGACGTTCGGGCCTAAGCAAAGGAACAGCTTGTCTTTGCATATTAGATCCCATCAGAGCTCTATTTGCATCATCATGTTCAAGGAAAGGAATAAGAGAAGTCGCAACTGAAATCACTTGAACAGGGGAAAGTTGAACATAATCAACTTGATGTGGAGGTACTTTTTCAAAATCTTGTCTATATCTGACTGGTATTAGACTTGCAAGTATATTTCCATCCTTATCAGTAGCTACATCTCCAGGAGCTACCCTACACTCATCTTCTAAATCAGCAGAAAGATAAACAGGAGTGCCGTTTTTATTAACTTTGCCATTATCAACTTCCCAAAAGGGAGTTTCAATAAAACCATACTCATTTACGCGTGCATGCGTAGCTAAAGAGTTTATAAGTCCTGCATTAGGACCTTCAGGAGTCTCAATAGGACATAATCTTCCATAATGTGAAGGATGAATATCTCTTACTGCAAACCCTGCTCTTTCTCGTGTTAAACCTCCAGGACCCAAGGCCGAGATTCTTCTTTTGTGAGTTAATTCTGCGAGAGGATTGGTTTGATCCATAAATTGACTTAATTGACTAGATCCAAAAAACTCCTTAATAGCAGCAACCAAAGGTTTAGGGTTCACTAATTGAGCAGGAGTAAGAGAATCTGTTTCTCCAACAGTCATCCTTTCCTTAATAATTCTTTCCAAACGATTAAGTCCTACCCTTACTTGATTTTGAAGAAGTTCTCCAACAGATCTAACCCTGCGATTACCAAGATGATCAATATCATCCAAACTCGCACCACCGATATCTAACTCTAGGTTGATTAGATAATCAATAGTGGAGAGAACATCTTCATGAGTAAGTGTTCTTACATCATCAGGTACAGTAAGCCTCAATTTTTTATTAATTTTGTATCTACCAACTCGGCCTAGGTCATATCTTTTGGGATCAAAAAATCTGCTGTATAGTAATTGTTGCCCACCAGAAACAGAGGGTGGTTCACCAGGACGCAACTTCTTGTAGAGTTCAAGTAAGGCCTGATCTTCGGAATTTATTCCCTCGTCATTAGCTGACTCAATTGAGTTCTGGTAAAACTCAGGGTGCCTAAGTTTATCAACAACGTCATTATCTGAAAGACCCATCGCTCTCATTAAAACGTGAGCATTGATTTTTCTGGTTTTATCAACTCTTACATAAAGTAAATTATTTTTATCAGTCTCGAATTTTAACCATGCACCTCTATTAGGAATAACACTCGCATTGTATGTTCTTCGTCCATTTTTATCCTGTTCATCTTTGAAATATACTCCTGGACTTCGAACAATTTGATTCACTATTACTCTTTCAGCACCATTAATTATGAAAGTTCCTCTTTCAGTCATTAATGGTAATTCGCCAATAAATACCTCTTGTTCTTTAATTTCTCCAGTTTCTTTATTAATTAATCTGCAAGTAACATACATTTGTGATGCAAATGTTGCATCTCTTCTTTTTGCTTCCTCAACATCATGCCTAGGTCTTTTTAATCTGTACTCATCACCAATAAAATGTAATTCTAATTTACCCGTGTAATCAGAAATGGGAGAAAAGTTTTGTAGTTCTTCTATTAAACCCTTTTCCAAAAACCACTTAAAGCTTGCTCTTTGTACTTCAACTAAATCTGGTAGATAAGTAGCTGTTTTTGCTACCTGTAAAGCGCTACTGCTCATCCAAGAAACCTGCGATTATGTGAGATTTACCATTTACTTTTAATCTACTCAATTTTTAACCGTTTAACTTTTCTTATGACTCAAAATCAAAGATAAGATCTCGATTTCAACAAAAAAATCAATTTAAAAGACTATAAAATTGAGCTTAATGGATACAAAACCATCATATAAAGAAAGTTAAACCTAAAAATTTAAGAAAAATTTCAAGTAAATATTAATTTTAGCAGCTGTTGTGTCAACTTAACAAGTCAAATTTAAACAAATCTTCAGCATTACTTGACGACTCTTTGGCAATTGTAATTAATTCCGTAGATCTTAAATCTGCCATAAAATTAGCAACATTTTCCACATATGAAGGTTCATTTCTTTTTCCCCTGTGGGGAACAGGGGCTAAAAAAGGGGAATCAGTTTCAATTAGATATTTATCACTTGGAACTAATTTGGCACACTGATGAATATCATATGCTTTTGGAAATGTTACGATCCCGCTAAAACTGATATAAAAACCAAGATCCAAGAAGTGCTTCATGTCTTCTGGTGTTCCTGTCCAACAATGAAGTACACCTTTAGGACATTTTCCCTTTTTAAAAAGTTCGTTACATATCTCGATCATTTCATTTGCAGCATCTCTGCAATGGATAATTACAGGCAATTCAAGTTCATAAGCTAACTCCATTTGAGGAATAAGAGCATCAATTTGCTGCCTTTTATTTTCATTCTTAAAAAAATCCAAGCCTAATTCCCCAATAGCTATAACTCGTCTATCTTCTTGAGCTGATCTTCTTAGAATGGATAAAGAACTTGGTTTCCATTTTTTTGCTTCTAGCGGATGCAATCCAACTGAATAATAAATTTCATTAAATTCATGAGATATTTTTTTTAACTTAGGAATTTCTGTTAATTCACAGCATGCATGAACTAATTTTTTAACACCTCTCGAGCGAAATCTTTTGACAACATCTTCTAGATCATTCTCGAAATTTTCAAATATCAAATGACAATGCGAATCTATGAGTTCAATATCGCTCATAATTGTTATGTGCCTTTTTACTTTGTGGTGAGGGCAGTTTTTACAAAATTGTTTATTTTAGATTTTTTATTGGCCCCATTATTCTTGTGAAGAACATTTTTTTTAACTGCTTTATCAATTAAACTAAAAACTTTATTAAGACTTGTTTTCACTAAATTCTTATTATCTTCACTAGGGTCTTTAATATATTTTTCGCAATTTTCTAAGGTTCTTTTAGTAAAAGTCCTAACAGTAGATTTATATGATTTATTGATTAAACGATTTCTTTCGGCAATTTGTATTCTCTTTTTTGCTGATTTGTTATTGGCCACAGAGGGTAAAAAATTAGAAGATTATTATCATAACAAATAGATCGACTACTAATCAATCATATATAATTTAGTAAGTTATTTACATTGAGTCTAGAGACCTTTCAATTTGAAAAATTAAGAATATGAAGATCATAAACAATAAAAAAGACGCTATCCAAGAATTAAAAAGGATTTCTACTCGAACTAATTCAGAAAACAATCACAAGATAAATTCAATTGTCGAAGAGATTCTTCAGGAGGTAAAAAATAATGGAGATACTGCAGTGGGCAAATTTACCAAAAAATTTGATGGTTTCAACCCTGATCCTATGCAAGTTAGTGAAAATGACTTAAAGAATGCATGGGATGATATTGATACTAACTTAAAGCACTCACTTGAGGTAGCGCATAAAAGAATCAAACAATTCCATGAAAAAGAAATTCCATCATCTTTCACTATAAAAGGGGAGCATGGTGATACTGTTCAAAGAAGATGGAGACCAGTTAAAAATGCGGGCATATATATTCCTGGAGGTAGGGCTGCTTACCCAAGCACTGTATTAATGAATGCAATACCAGCGATAGTTGCAGGAGTAGAAGAAATTATCATGGTATCCCCTGGAAATAAAGAAGGTAAAATAAACAAAACTGTTTTAGCCGCAGCTCACTTATCAGGGATCACTAAAGTTTTTAGAATTGGAGGGGCACAAGCAATTGGTGCTTTAGCCTTTGGTACAAATCAAATTAATAAAGTTGATGTCATTACAGGTCCAGGGAACATCTATGTAACTACTGCTAAAAAACTAATATATGGCTCTACTGGTATTGATTCTTTGGCTGGGCCAAGTGAAATAGTAATCATCGCAGATGAAACAGCTCAAAGCACTCACATAGCATCTGATCTTCTCGCACAAGCAGAACATGATCCTTTGGCCTCTTCAATACTTCTCACTACATCTAAGCACCAGGCAAAGGAAGTTTTAGAAGAACTTGAAAAAAGAATAGATAATCATCCAAGAAAAGAAATTTGCATGCAATCAATAAAAAATTGGGGATTAATTGTTATTTGTGAAAATTATGAATCATGTATTGAACTTAGTAATAACTTTGCTCCAGAACACTTAGAAATTTTAACTTTAGATTCACAAAAGATTCTTGAAGGTATAGAGAATGCAGGAGCAGTATTTTTAGGGAAATGGACCCCGGAAGCTGTGGGAGATTATCTAGCTGGTCCAAATCATACTTTACCTACATCAGGAAATTCTAGATTTAGCGGTTCCTTAGGGGTTGAAACTTTTATGAAAAACACTTCAATAATAGAATTTAATGAAAAAAGTTTAAAAGTTAACAGTCTTGATATTATAAATCTTGCTAAAAGTGAGGGCTTGCATAGTCATGCTAATTCAGTACAAATAAGGTTTGAAAATTAAAGGACTTTTGATGGAGAGTAAACGACTGGAACACTATTTTCAATTTTACCAACCAATACTTTGTCTGTAATATCAACGAATAATCCGTTTTCTAATACTCCCGGAATATTATTAATTTGCATCTCAATTTCTTTGGGATTCTTTATTCCATTCTTAAATAACACGTCAAGGATTAAGTTGCCCTGGTCGGTAACAACTGGACCAGCTTTTTTGGTAGCCATTCTTAAAGTAGAACTGCCATTCATTTCTGAAATGACATCTTGAACTTGCTTCCAAGCATTTGGAAGTACCTCTATTGGTAGAGGAAAAGATTTATTTAAGTTTTTTACAAGTTTTGTTTCATCGACAACAATTAACAATTGACTAGCTTTAGATGCTACTAACTTTTCTCTAACATGGCATGCACCACCTCCTTTTATTAATTGAAATCCAGGATCAACTTCATCTGCTCCATCAATAGCTAAATCGATTTGAGAAACGGAAGCCAAATCAATAAGAGGAATATCTAGTTCTAGTGCTAAAACTTCTGATTGAAAGGAAGTCGCTACACCTTTGATATTTTGCAATTTACCAGAGCGAATTTCATCAGCAAGATTTTTGATCATAAGAGCTGCTGTAGATCCAGATCCTAATCCGAGAATCATGTCACTCTCTATTTCTTTAATTGCTGCATCAGCAACTATTTGTTTCATTTGAGTTTGCGAATCCAAAATTTTTTTTTCTAAGTTTATAGATTATTAAATTTCAATGGATGATTTATGTCAAACCCGGGAGAGGTTCTGGTTTGATATTTATTTGTATCTCTTTGTTATCCCTTAAGACATTTAAGAGAAATACCTTGCCTATCTGAGCTTTTTCTACCTCATCTAACAAAGCTTTCGGTTCTTGTATAGAGATATTTTCAGCTGCTATTACTAAATCGCCCCTTCTTAAACCAGCTTTTTCAGCAGGGCTATTGGGTACAACTGATTGAATTAAAGCTCCATTCCTTTCAGGCAATTGGACTAGTGAATTAGGATCTTGATTATGTTCTTTAGCAATTTTAGGATTTAAAGAAATTAATTGGACACCTAAATATGGATGGATAACTTCTCCATTTTTAAGGAGCTGATCAGAGACACTTTTTGCTAAATTAATGGGTATTGCGAAACCTAATCCGGCTCCTGGACCACTTCTTACCAATGTATTTATTCCTATTACCTCACCATTTGAATTTATAAGTGGTCCTCCAGAATTTCCTGGATTTATTGCCGCATCAGTCTGAATAAGATCAAGTCTTTTATCTGAAAAACCTAAACTATTAATATCCCTATGGAGACTACTTACAATCCCTAGGGTGACTGTTTTTTCTAGTCCATAGGGAGTACCCAGAGCAATTGCCCAATCTCCTACTTCAAGATCTTCAGAATTTCCAAGTGGGGCAAAATTAGATTGTGATGAATCTTCAATTTTCACTAAAGCTATATCAGTCACTACATCTGTCCCCAAAACTTGGCCATCACAAATAGTTCCATCTGCCAAAGTTACAGAAACATCATCCACTCTTTCTACTACATGAGCATTTGTAAGAACTAAACCATTTTTATTTATAATAACTCCAGAACCTTGACCTCTCTCTCTCTCTGGAGTCAATCCCTGTTCCCCAAGTAAATCTCGCAATAAAGGATCAAGCAAAGTGGGATCGAATTGTTGCCTCTCTACTAATCGCTCAGTATCAATTTTTACAACCGCTGGGCCAACATTTTTCACTGCAGATGACACAAAATTATGATCATCCGAAGAAGTCAAAGCTAAAACTTCAACTTTTTGAGAGAAGTTAACTAAACAAAAACAAACAACAATGAATATTTGGATTAAATTGATGAATTTAATCTTGAGAATCTTCATTAATATTCAAAAGTTTTAGAAGTTACTAAGTTAATGTAATTGAAGAAATACAATATTGTTGTTTTTTTGTTTACATCCATAAAATACAAATTTTTGAATTTTTATAGAAAATATTTTTTTTTATGTGAAAATTATCTTGAATCAATTTTTTAATTAGATTTGAATAAAGAAGATAAAAGTAAATTAGAAAATCTTTTAAGAAAAGTTGCTCATGTATGGGATCTTGAAATCTGTAATTTAAAAATACAAACGAATCAAAATCCAATTGTTTTGGAAATAATTATAAAAAAAACTAATGATGATGATGTTTCACTTGATGATTGTGCACTATTTAATGTACCTGCATCTGAAGAAATTGAGAATTCAAATCTTTTAAATTGTTCATATGTTTTAGAAATTAGTAGTCAAGGGGTCAGTGATGAATTAACCTCAGAAAGAGACTTCAAAACTTTTAAGGGTTTCCCAGTTAATGTTGAGTTGAACCAGAACAATTCAAAAATTAAATTTCTGAATGGTTTACTTTATGAAAAGTCTAAAGATTATTTATCCATTAACATTAAGGGTAAGATAAAAAAAATCCCTTTTAATGAAGTACAAAAGATTAGTCTTTGTACATTAAAAGATTAATTATTTTCAACCATTATTCAATTTCCCATCATAGATGGCATTAGTAATTCTCCCAGGTTTAAACAATCTAATTGAAGACATTAGTGAGGCAAAAAAATTACCTCCTAATATCGTAGAAGTGGCCTTACGCGAAGCCTTATTAAAAGGATACGAAAAATATAGAAGAACTTTTTACATTGGAGTTAATGAAGATCCATTTGACGAAGAATATTTTAATAATTTTGATGTTGGACTAGATCTTGATGAAGAAGGCTATAGGATTTTATCAAGTAAAATAATTGTTGAAGAAGTTGAGAGCGAAGACCATCAAATTTCTCTTTTAGAAGTCAAACAAGTCGCTGATGATGCTCAAATAGGTGACACAGTTGTTTTAGATGTTACTCCTGAGAAAGAGGATTTTGGGCGAATGGCTGCTTCTACAACAAAGCAAGTTTTAGCCCAAAAATTAAGAGATCAGCAAAGAAAGATGATTCAAGAAGAATTTGCTGATTTAGAAGATCCTGTTTTAACTGCAAGAGTTATAAGATTTGAGAGACAATCGGTCATTATGGGAGTTAGTTCGGGCATTGGCAGACCTGAAGTAGAGGCAGAACTTCCAAAAAGGGATCAATTACCAAATGATAATTATAGAGCGAATGCAACTTTTAAAGTATTTTTGAAAGAAGTTAGCGAAATAGCGAGGAAAGGCCCACAACTTTTTGTAAGCAGAGCGAATGCAGGCTTAGTGGTTTATTTATTTGAGAATGAAGTGCCGGAAATTCAAGAAGGTACAGTAAAAATTGTTGCTGTTTCAAGAGAAGCGAACCCTCCTTCAAGAGCTGTTGGCCCTAGAACAAAAGTAGCTGTTGATAGCGTCGAACAAGAAGTTGATCCCGTTGGCGCTTGTATTGGTGCTAGAGGAGCAAGAATTCAGCAAGTTGTTAATGAATTAAGAGGAGAAAAAATTGATGTTATTAAATGGTCATCTGACCCAATACAGTATATTCTTAACTCTCTAAGTCCTGCGAAAGTTGATCTAGTAAGACTAGTTGATCCAGAAGGGCAACATGCTCACGTATTAGTTCCTCCCGATCAATTGAGTCTTGCAATTGGTAGAGAGGGTCAAAATGTAAGACTTGCCGCAAGATTAACCGGATGGAAAATTGATGTTAAAAACTCACATGAATACGATCAGGAATCAGAAGATGCTGCAGTCTCTGAATTAATCGCTCAGAGGGAAGATGAAGAAAATCTCCAGCGAGAAGCTGAACTAAGATTAGAAGCAGAACAAGCTGAGCGTGCTGCAGAAGAAGCTAGATTAAGAGAACTTTATCCCCTTCCTGAAGATGATCAAGAATACGGAGAAGAACAATATGAAGAAGAAGCATTTTCAGATAATGATCAATCAGAGACAACTAAAGAGAGTGAAATATCCACTAGAGAGGAGAGAAAGCGGTGATACAACAAACCCCTGTCATGCGTATATGCATTTCATGTAGAAAAACATATGACAGGCAAAATCTTATTAAGATTACCAAAGATCATAAGCAAGGCATCATTTTTCAAAAAGGGATGGGACGATCGGCTTACATTTGCAAGTCAAAAAAATGCTACTCAGATTCTAAAATCAAAAAAAAGCTTCAAAAAGCTTTAAAAACATTTCTAGACCCTGAGTTTATTGATATTTTTGAAAAAGTAATTTCAAGCTACAATGACAATCCCATTAAGGGAATATAATTAAATTAAATCCTCTTTAAATTTTAGAAAGAGTAAAAATCAGACTAAATGACACTCAGCGATAAAATCAGAATTTACGAACTTTCCAGAGACTTAAATCTGGAAAATAAAGATATATTGGATGCCGCTCAAAAACTTTCAATTTCAGTAAAAAGTCACAGCAGTTCGATTAGTGTAGAGGATGCAAAAAAAATAGAACATCTTATTAATAAAAAAGATTCAAATAAAAAAATACTTTCTATTAATAAACCTTTAATTAAAAAAGATAATTACAAACAAAACAAAGAAGATAAATCTCCCTTAATCTCTTCTGAAATAGGGAAACCCTCTAAAGACAATCTAAACAAAAAGCCATTATTGATAAAACCTCTTAATAAGCCCGAGAGTCCTAAAACAATTTCAAATTTACCTAAAAATCCAAATAAGCCCCCAAATATTAATAATTCACAATCGCAAGCAAATCCTAAAAATCAAAATACAAATAGTAAACCTTCATACTCTTACAACCAAGATAAAAAAACTTTTCGAAATAACACAACTCCACCTATCAAAAGTCCAGCAAAACCTCCTATTCAGCTAATTGCAAAGCCAAAAAATATAAATAGTAATAATAATAATATTAAATCTAATCAATCCTCGAAGAACATTTACAGCGCAGTAGATAAAAGAGAACTATCTAACAACCCTGATCAAAAAACGAACAAATCTCAAGCAAAAAATCTTAATAATAAAGTGAATACTCCAGAGCTCGTAGGAGCTCCCATAAGAAGAGAGGCTAATAGGCAAAACAATACTAAGCAAAACATTTCTTTTAAACAAACTGCCCAAAAAAGACCTGGTGTTCCAAACAGACCGGGTTCTCCAAATAGACCTGGCATCTCCAATAGGCCAGGATTAAGTAACAAGCAATCAGATCAAGGCAGACCTGGCATCTCCAATAGGCCAGGATTAAGTAACAAGCAATCAGATCAAGGCAGACCTGGCTCCTTCAATAGACAATTCAATCCCAACAGATCTGGAAGTTCTAGTGGAAATTACAGACAAGGAAGTTCTTTTAAGCAAGGTGATTTTAATAGATCTAGTTCTAAATTCAATAGTCAAAAGCCCTCTGGCATCAGGAAACCAGTATCACCTAATGAACTTTTACAACTCCAAAAAACTAATAAATCTGAAAAAGATAAGCAAAGTATTAAAAATAACGACAAACAAAATATTGAGTCACCTAAGCAGAAGGTAAAAACTCCCAATAATCGTCCAAATGCTGCCCCGAATTCTAAAAAAACACCTTATAGAACATTTTCAAATAGTTCAAGAAAAACCGGGAAGACGGATTGGGATGATAGTGCAAAATTAGAAGCATTAAAAAGTAAAAATACCCAAAAACAAAGACAGAAAGTTCATTTTATCGGTGAGAATGATGATTCATTAACATCTGAAACCAGTGGATACTCAGGTGAAAAAATATCAATACTATCAGCTAGTTTGGCGCGTCCAAAGAAAGAAAAGTCTGATGAGACTAGACCTCAAAAATCTATAAAACAATTTAAGAAAAAGAAAAAAGAGACCACAAGACAAAGGCAAAAAAGAAGAGCTATGGAGTTAAGGGCTGCTAAAGAAGCAAAACAAGTAAGACCTGAGATGATAATTGTTCCTGAAGATAATCTAACTGTTCAAGAATTGGCTGATAAATTAAGTCTGGAAAGTTCTGAAATAATCAAATCACTTTTCTTTAAGGGAATAACGGCCACTGTAACCCAATCACTTGACTTGGCAACTATTGAAACTGTTGCAGAAGAATTTGGAGTGCCTGTTTTGCAAGATGATATCCAAGAAGCCGCAGAGAAAACAGTAGATATGATTGAATCTGATGATATTGATAATTTAATAAAAAGACCACCTGTTATTACAGTAATGGGTCATGTAGATCATGGTAAAACAAGTCTCTTAGATTCCATAAGGGAATCAAGGGTAGCTTCAGGAGAGGCAGGGGGTATAACTCAACACATAGGCGCTTATCAAGTTGAATTTGAACATGAATCCAAAAAGAAAAAATTAACTTTTCTTGATACCCCTGGGCATGAAGCCTTTACAGCAATGAGAGCAAGGGGTACAAAAGTCACAGATGTAGCTGTTCTTGTTGTGGCGGCAGATGATGGTTGCAGACCCCAAACACTTGAGGCTATTAGTCATGCAAAAGCTGCAAAAGTACCAATTGTTGTTGCAATAAATAAAATTGATAAAGAAGGGGCATCTCCAGAAAGAGTTAAACAAGAACTATCAGAAAAAGATTTAATTGCTGAAGATTGGGGAGGAGATATTGTGATGGTTCCAGTGAGTGCAATCAAAAAACAAAACATTGATAAATTGCTTGAAATGATTTTATTAGTTTCAGAAGTTGAAGACCTACAAGCAAACCCTGACAGACATGCCAAAGGTACTGTTATTGAAGCTCACCTAGATAAAGCCAAAGGTCCTGTAGCTACTCTTTTAGTACAAAATGGTACCTTAAAATCTGGTGATGTTTTGGCTGCAGGTTCAGTCCTAGGAAAAATAAGAGCAATGGTTGATGAAAATGGTAACAGAATCAAAGAAGCCGGACCATCCTTTCCTGTTGAAGCACTTGGATTTAGTGAGGTACCAACAGCAGGTGATGAATTCGAAGTCTACCCTGATGAAAAAACTGCTCGAGCTGTTGTTGGAGATAGAGCCACTGATGCCAGAGCTACAAAATTAGCCCAGCAGATGGCTTCAAGAAGAGTTAGCTTATCATCCCTATCAACTAAAGCAAATGATGGAGAACTAAAAGAGTTAAACTTAATTCTTAAAGCTGATGTTCAAGGTAGTGTAGAAGCTATATTAGGATCACTTGAACAATTACCAAAGAATGAAGTTCAAGTAAGGGTTTTACTATCAGCTCCAGGAGAAATAACTGAGACAGATATAGACCTTGCAGCTGCATCAGGATCAGTAATCATTGGATTTAACACATCGTTAGCATCTGGAGCAAAGAAAGCAGCAGATGCGAACGATGTTGACATAAGAGAATATGAAGTAATCTATAAACTCTTAGAAGATATTCAGTTGGCTATGGAAGGCTTACTAGAACCTGATCTTGTAGAAGAATCTTTAGGAAAAGCCGAAGTTAGGGCAACTTTTGCAGTTGGCAAGGGAGCTATCGCAGGATGTTACATACAAAATGGTAAATTACAACGAAATTGTTCTCTAAGAGTTATTAGATCAGATAAAGTAATTTTTGAAGGCAATTTAGACTCTCTCAAAAGGGCTAAAGATGACGTAAAAGAAGTAAATACAGGCTTTGAATGCGGAGTTGGCTGCGATAAATTCTCCTCTTGGATTGAGGGAGACTTAATTGAAGCATACAAATTTGTTACTAAAAAGAGAACATTAACCCAAACATCCAATAGTTGACTTATGAATCTTTATTTTTGTCAAGGAATAATAAAGTAGGAAATAATATACATGCACCCAATTGAATGAGAAGATTATTTTGCTGCAATTCACTTCCATTAGACATTTTTAAAAGCATTATCAAAAGTCCCAAAAATGCCGAACCGCTAAAAGCTATCCACAATATTCTCCTCAAACCTTTGAAAGGAGCCTGAGATTCCTTTAATAATTTCTTTTTTAACTCAGGATCTATTTTTGACATAAATTTATTTAATAATAGAATTAAGTCTAAACGAAAAATCAAGACTTTAATATTGCCGGTATAGCTCAGGGGTAGAGCAACTGTCTCGTAAACAGTAGGTCATTGGTTCAATTCCGATTATCGGCATTTAAAAAGCATATTAGAGATAATTTTATATGGTTGATTTTCATAATTTAAATATCCATTTTAACTATGTAACTTTTATTTCTTGCTTATTTTTATTGCAAAAAGTTTAAGTCTCTAAAAAATATTTTGAAATTCTTAGTCAAATTTATTGATGCATTCAAACTCTTCTAAATACAAAAATGGATTTATAAAATTTCTGTTATTTGAATTTAATTAATTGTTAGTATCATTCTCTTGGGATTTTAATTTCTCCAAATTAGTTATAAAGTAGTTAGATTCTCTATGAAGTTAAGATCATTAGAAATTCATGGCATGAATTTAAATTTAAAAATCAAAAAAATAAATAAAAAAAATCCCCTCGAAAAGCAGTATGAAAAAATTCTTACTGTAAGACTTCCATGTAATCCGATATTTCCAATAGGACCTATTTATTTAGCAGACCATATTCACAAATGTTTTCCAAATGTAGAGCAACAATTTATTGATCTAGCAATAATTCCATCTAATAGAGTTTCCAAATATTTAGCTAGAAAAATTGACCAATTTAGACCTCATCTAATCATTTTTTCATGGAGAGATATACAAATTTATGCACCTGTTGATGGAAGAAGTGGAAATCCCCTTCAAAACTCTTTTGAGGTTTTTTACTCAAAAAATTTCCTAAAAAAAATTAGAGGTTCTTGGGGAGGATTAAAATTAATTGCATCTCACTACGGAGAGATATATAGAAATACTTCTTTAGTCAAGATGGGATTAAAAAGAGCACAAAAATATAACAAAGATATAAAAGTAATTTTAGGAGGTGGTGCTGTTAGTGTCTTCTATGAACAATTAGGAAGTCTACTTCCTAAAGGAACTGTTATATCTGTTGGAGAGGGAGAAAATCTCATAGAGAAAATCATTAGGAGAGATTCCATAGAGGAAGAAAGGTGTTATATTGCTGGACAAAAACCTCGTAACAAATTAATACATGAACAACCTTCAGGCACTGTTAAAACTGCTTGCAATTATAAATATATTAAATCAATATGGCCTGAATTTAACTGGTATATAGATGGTGGAGAATACTATGTAGGGGTGCAAACAAAAAGAGGCTGTCCTCATAATTGTTGCTTCTGTGTTTATACAGTTGTAGAAGGGAAGCAAGTTCGTGTAAATCCAGTTAACGAAGTAATCAAAGAGATGAAACAATTATACGATCTTGGAGTTAGAGGATTTTGGTTTACAGATGCTCAATTTATTCCAGCCAAAAAGCACATTGAAGACGCGAAAAAGCTATTGCAAGCTATTAAAAACCAAGGCTGGCACGACATTAATTGGGCTGCATACATAAGAGCGGATAATATTGATGCTGAACTTGCTCAGCTTATGGTTGATACAGGTATGAGCTATTTTGAAATCGGTATCACTTCGGGATCTCAAGAACTTGTAAGAAAAATGAAACTAGCGTACGACCTTGAAACTGTATTAAATAATTGTAGGATGCTAGTCCAATCAGGTTTCAAAAACCATGTATCAGTCAATTATTCATTTAATGTATTTGATGAAACGCCAAGCACCATAAGACAAACAATTGCTTACCATAGAGAATTAGAAAATATTTTTGGTAAAGGCCTAGTTGATCCAGCTATATTCTTTATAGGTTTGCAACCTCACACTCTTCTTGAAAAATATGCCTTAGATCATAAAATTTTGAAGCCTGATTATAATCCAATGAGTATGATGCCCTGGACAGCAAGAAAACTTCTATGGAATCCAGGCTCATTAGGAAAAAAACTTGGCCAGGTTTGCTTAGAAGCTTTTGATAATCCAGAAGATGAATTTGGTAAAACGGTTATCAACATTCTTGAGAGAGAATATGGAAAGTCTTCCCTAGAAGAATCTCTAAAAGTGCGTCCCTTATCAGAAAGGAAATTAGCTCATTTAAAATAATAAATTCAAAAATTATTAATCCTCTTTTTCAATTGAACTAGAAATTCCTCTTGATTTTAATGATTCTGAGTAGAATTCTGCTGGCTCTAAATCACAAACAATTACCAAACCTATACCCGTATTGTGTGCCTCTAGCATTATGGAGATCGCATCTTGTTCACTTAATTGCGGCACAACTTCTCGTAGTGAAATAGTTACATACTCCATAGAGTTTACTGGGTCATTATGAAGTAATACCTTATATTTTGGAGATTTATTTTTTAATTCAGCAGGTTTCTTTTCAATCACTGCTGAATTATTATTATCGCTTTGTTTTAATTTTATGGATAGCATTAAATTTTTTAAGAATCTAAATAGTAATAATAATTATATATTAATTATTCTTTCCATTGCATCAATAACGTTTGATCGTGAGTTAAATGCTGACAAACGGAAATAACCCTCTCCTGATAATCCAAATCCGCTCCCAGGTGTGCCCACGACACTAACTTTCTGAAGAAGAAAATCGAAAAAGTCCCAAGATGTCATTAGATCAGGAACTTTAATCCAGATATAAGGAGCATTGTCCCCTCCGAAAACCTTATATCCTGCTGTCTGAAGTTTATTTTTCATGATTTTTGCATTTTCCATATAAAAATCAATTAAACCTTTCACCTCTTTCTTCCCTTCATGTGAATAAACAGCTTCTGCTCCTCTCTGAACGACGTAACTTACTCCATTAAACTTTGTAGATTGTCGCCTATTCCAAAGAGGCCATAAGTCTATTTCCTCATTTGTTGAGCTCAAACCTTTGAGATTTTTAGGTATTACTGTAAAAGCACATCTAACTCCAGTGAATCCTGCATTCTTTGAAAAAGATCTGAATTCAATTGCACATTCCTTTGCCCCCTCGATCTCATATATTGAATGTGGAATATCATTATCTTGAATAAATGCTTCATAAGCTGCATCAAAAAGTATTAGAGATTTGTTTTGAAGAGCATAGTCAACCCACTTTTTCAATTCATCTTTAGTAATAGTTGCTCCAGTTGGATTATTTGGGAAACAAAGGTATAAAATATCAACTTTTTTTTCAGGTAATTCTGGCATAAAGTTATTTCCCTCGTTTATTGCAAGATATGTCAACCCTTGATAAGTTCCATTTTCAAGAGCATCTCCAGTTCTGCCTGTCATAACATTACTATCAACATAAACAGGATAAACAGGATCTGTTACAGCAATGGAATTATCTTTTCCAAGAATATCTAAAATATTGCTACTATCGCATTTAGATCCATCTGATACAAAGATTTCTTCAGGTAATATTTGACAGCCTCGAGAAAGAAAATCATGCTCAGATATTTTTTCTCTGAGCCAAGAATAACCTTGTTCTGGACCATAACCTCTAAAACCTTCTGTTGTCCCCATATCATCTAAAGCTTTGCCCATTGCCTCTATGCATGCTCTAGGTAATGGTTCTGTAACATCTCCTATTCCAAGCTTTATAATATCAGCACTACTATTTGATTGGGAATATATTTTTACTCTTTTAGCAATTTCAGGGAATAAATAGCCTGCTTTGAGTTTTAAATAATTTTCGTTTACTTGAACCACTTTAAATAAAAAATTTCACCTTTATTAGAATAATGGATCAACGTGCTTTAGTGGTGATTAGATGTTAAGATTATCCTAGTTATGATTAATTCAAGAAATAATCATAGCTATGAATTCAATTTCAATTAGTTTGAAAATCGTTTAAAGCTTTATAAATAGCAGAATTCAATCACAATTAAATTTATTAATTTTAAAAAATTACATAATACTAGCTATAAATAGTTGCTTTTTTTAAAAAGAAAAAAATCTAACTAATTACCTTAGATGATTTTCAAAATCCAAATCATTCAGAATAAATTATATGTCTCAGCAAATTATCATCGCTGAGCAGGCTCGAATTGCAGCTCTGCTCACAGATGGTCGAGTTGATGAATTAATCGTCGCACAAGGTCAATATCAAATTGGCGATATTTTTTTAGGAACGGTTGAAAATGTTCTTCCTGGAATAGATGCAGCTTTCATAAATATTGGTGAAAGCGATAAAAATGGATTCATCCATGTATCAGATCTTGGTCCATTAAGACAAAAAAAAGGAATATATGGAATAACTGAATTACTAGAGCCAAAACAAAAAGTTCTAGTACAGGTCATGAAAGAACCTACAGGATCTAAAGGGCCTAGACTTAACGGAAGTATTTCAATTCCTGGAAAGTACTTGATATTACAGCCATATGGTCAAGGAGTAAATATTTCCAGAAAAATCAATACTGAAACTGAAAGGAGTCGCTTAAAAGCTCTAGGAGTTCTAATAAAACCACAAAGTACAGGTTTACTATTTAGAACAGAGGCAGAAAAGATAAAAGAAGAACTACTTATTGAAGATTTAGAAAATTTAATTCAACAATGGGAAAATATTTTAAAAGTTTCTGAAACTTCTAACCCACCAAATTTAATAAAAAGAGATGATGATTTCTCTCTTAAAATTTTGAGAGATCATATTAAATCATCAACTAAAAGCGTAATTATCGATAGTAAAATTTCAATTGAAAAGGCAAAAGATTTTTTAATAAATTACGAATCTAATATAGATATTGAATTTCATGATAATGTTCTCAACCAAAATATTTTAGAAAAGTACGAAGTCACAAAAACAATTCAGAAAGCTCTTCAACCAAGGGTAGACCTTCCTTCAGGAGGATATATCATTATTGAACCAACTGAAGCCTTAACAGTAATTGATGTAAACTCTGGCTCATTTACAAGATCTGCCAACTCAAGACAAACAGTTTTATGGACGAATTGCGAAGCAGCTGTTGAAATCTCAAGACAAATGAAATTAAGAAATATTGGCGGAGTTATCGTAGTAGATTTTATTGATATGGAATCTAGAAGAGATCAATTTCAGTTACTTGAGCATTTCACTTCGGCAATAAAAGATGATTCTGCTAGGCCTCAGATAGCTCAGCTTACTGAATTAGGTTTAGTTGAGTTAACCAGAAAAAGACAAGGTCAAAATATATATGAATTATTTGGTAAAAAATGTTCTCATTGCAACGGCACAGGAAATATCGAAAACATATTAAACAATGAAGTAACTAGTTTTCAATTTAAAAACTCTGACAATAAATTTAATAAATATAACGGAATAAAATCTCTAGATATAGAGGGTTCTCAATTAACTGAAAAGCAGCAAAAAATAGTTGAAAATGAATTACTTAACTCAAAAAACATAAATAAGGATGATTCTTCGAATAAACAAGAAAATAATAATGAAAATTTGAACTCATTAAATTCAAAAGAAAAAAACTTAATAACTGTTGATCTTACGAATGATGAAAAAATTGTTTACAGCCAATTGGGCATTAATCCACTCATAAAGGTAGGGAAAGAGTATCTCAACAGCAATAATCTTGCGCAGTTACATGAAAAGAGTAAGACAGACGAAAAAACTTTAGATATTAAAAAAACAACTTCAAAACAAGTAAGCAAAATCTCAAAAACTGAAGAAGAAGTGTCTGAAATTGATATTAAAGCGAACACAGACTTAAAAGATAAATCAACAAAAGAAACTAATGAAACAGAAGAAGTTTTATTTACAGATAAGAGCGATGAAAGCGAACTAACAGATGAAATAAACAATGCAAGAAAAAAAAGAAGGAGATCTTCAGCAAGTATTGAATAAAGTATCCGAAGTAGGGCTAGATGAAGTTGGAAAGGGAGCAGTTTTTGGTCCAGTTTTCTCAGCAGTCGTGGTTTTGACTAAAAAAAATAAATTAAACTTAAAAAAATTTGGAGTTAATGATAGTAAAAAATTAACTCCCAAACAAAGAAAAGTACTTTTGCCAAAAATTTTATTACTTTGTTCTGATTATGGAATTGGTCAATCCTCGGCCAGAGAAATAGATAAGTTCGGAATTAGAATTGCCACTGAACTTTCAATGATAAGAGCTTTAAAGAAATTAAAAGAAAAACCATCTGAATTAATAATTGATGGCACATTACCATTAAGGCCATGGAAGGGAATTCAGAAAAATATAGTATCTGGAGACTCTAAATTTATTGCAATAGCAGCTGCCAGCATAATTGCAAAAGTATCGCGTGACAACCTAATGGAAAGATTAGAAAAGAAATACTCAGGATACTTTATATTTAAGAATAAAGGTTATGGTACTAAAGAGCATCTTTCAATTATCAAAGATAATGGAATAACTAAACTTCACAGGAAAAGTTTTTTAAAAAAATCAAATCTTATTTAATTCACACCAATCTAAAAAATCTTTAACTAACTGCTGCTGAACTCTAGATTTTATACCCAATAAAATTCCATTTAATACAGAATGACCAGTAGATTCCAAAATTTTCTTTGGCACCAGCTTCAATAGAGTAGGTTGGCTTACAGAAACCCCTAAAAGCGCCTCACCTTCTAAACCTACCTCAGTGGCTTCCAAATTAGCTTTCAAAATTAGAGTAAAGTCATCTATTATCCCCAAACCATCCAATTTACTTTCAAGTGCACTCATTCTCAAAATTCCATCTTTATTCTCTACCCCAATTAAAACAACAGGGTTAATATCCAATTGAAAAACCTTAAAACTTGTTACTGTATACTTGTATCTACCTCCCCCTTCAGGTAATAATTTTTTGGAGTCCAGCATTGCTCCAACAACTCTTTCTTCTTCCAAAAGATATTTAGAAAGATATTCCTTATTTCTTGTTACAGAAAGCTTTAGTTTCTGTTTAGCATCAAAAGATAATAGCATTTTCTAACCCCCTCCAATGCTTATTTGATCTCTTTTTTTCTTACAATTAATCATGAGCAAACAAGTTGCATATTTAGGTCCTCAAGGGACATACGCAGAAAAAGCAGCTCATATATTATCAAAGCTTGCCAATTTTCAGACACCTATATTTGTACCATGTAACGGGTTAAATTCGGTCATTAAATCAATAGCCTACAACAATTGTGATGCTGCTGTAGTTCCTATTGAAAATTCTGTAGAGGGCGGAGTTACAGCAACTCTTGATGCCCTTTGGAAATTCCCTGAAATTTTTATCAATCGAGCAATTGTTTTACCTATAAAACATGCCCTAATTAGTGATGGAGAACTTTCAATCATTTCAGAAGTCTTATCTCATCCTCAAGCATTAGCTCAATGTTCAGAATGGTTATCTGAAAATCTTCCAAATGCAATCACTCTTCCAACAAGTTCAACATCTGAAGCTGTAAATATGGTAAAGGGGAGTAAATTTAGAGCAGCTATCGGTTCAAAATCATTAACTCAAATTGAAGAACTTAAAGAATTAGCCTTTCCTATTAATGATGTCCCAGGTAATTGCACCAGATTTGTATTATTGAGCAAAGAATCAAATTCTAATTCAGCCAATATTGCAAGTTTTGCCTTCTCATTAATCTCAAACAAACCTGGCGCATTACTGAAGGCAATAAACTATATTGCAAATTTTGGATTTAATATGAGTAAGATCGAGTCAAGGCCTTCTAAAAGAGAATTAGGGGAATACATAATTTATATTGATTTAGAATTAAATAATGAAAATAAAATAGAAAATTTCCTTGAATTAAAAAATCATCTAAAGCCACTATGCAAGAATTTTGTAGATTTTGGAAACTATTTGTCTGAAAATGTTGAATTAAATTAATTATCCTCTACATTTATAAACTCCAAACTCCATTAAACCCTTACTAAATGCCCAATTCATTAGAAGTATTGTTGGTATCTCACGAATAGACTTTATTATCGCTAGTGGACCGAGAGACAAAATTGAAAAAGGTCTTCTCGTACCCTCAATTATAGAATCTCTCCATGAGGGATTTGTATAAACATTCCAATTATCAGAAATAACTTTTCCTGCACTATTTTTATTAATTTTAAGAATATTTCCGAATTCATTAATGCTAATGAAATAGGGATGTACCCATTGTTCAAGTAATTGTTTAAGAACCAACTTCTCAAAAAAAGATGGAGGGTATGCCTTCAAATCTCTACAATTCCAATCTGCTAATGCCAAATACCCACCAGGTCTCAAAGTTCTCAACATTTCATCTGCAAACTTACTTTTATCATTCATATGTGCGCCAGCTTCAACACTCCAAACGGCATCAAATGATCCATCTTCAAATTTCAAATCAAGTGCATCCATAACTTGGAAGTTGCAATTGAGTCCTGATGGGGTAAGTTCTCTAGCTCTTTTTACTTGGCCAGGACTAATAGTAATTCCAGTAACATTGAAACCGTAATATTTGGATAAAATTCTTGAACTTCCACCTATTCCGCAACCTACATCTAGAATTCTAGAACCTTTAGGTAATTTATCTAAACCACTCCACTTAACTAACTCATGTACAAACTGGACTTTAGCCTCTCTAAAATCAATATTTTTCTTTCCTGAGGGATAAAAGCCCAAATGTATATGTTCTCCCCACAATCTCTCCAGTAATTTATCTTGAGTCCAAGCATCATATGCAGACGCTACTGTACCCGAAGAAATATATTTTCTAGCGTTAATTCTCCAGATGATAGTTATAGCTAAAAGGAATATAAAAAGAAAAAAGAAAGGTAATATTAATTCAAACATTTAATTTTCTTTTATATCAGGAAAACTTTCTTTCAATGCCGTTCTCGCCGCAAGTTGTTTTCTAGTATGATCAAGCATTTCATATTCTCTTTGCAGGCGAGTATAAGTATTTCTTTCTTCTAGAAGTTTTTGCTGTTCATCAGCAACTGGACCTCCCAAATGCGCTCCAATCCAAAATGATAATTCCATAGGATTTTTAGGTAATTTGTCAGGCAAGTTTTTCTTAGTATTTGTCAACTTACTTGTTAGGTTAATGACATCACTGAGAGCTTCTGTGACTGAATCTTTAAGAAAATCTAATTTTTGAATGTTTTCAACATTCTCATCGCTTATCCAACTTACCATAGCTGAATAAAATGGGGTTGAACGAATGATTTCCAAAACCTCAAATCTTTGTTGTCCAAGAGTGATAATATTGCTTCGACCATCTTCTGCAGTTTGATGTTTTATTATCTGAGCACAGCATCCTATATTAGCCATGCTTTTAGTATTGGGATCCCATTTTATAACGCCAAACATAGAGTCCGTCTCAAGGACAGTTTGAAGCATTATTCTGTATCTGGATTCGAAAATATGTAAAGGCAATACCTCTTGAGGAAATAGAACTACCTCTGGCAAAGGAAATAAAGGCAATTCCCTTACTGAGAGTTCTCCCATTTAATCCTCATTTATGTATTACTATTTTAATCAATTTTAACCCTTTTCGGGATTTCTTAAAGTTTAACTTCTATATCTACACCACTAGGAAGATCCAATTTCATTAAAGCATCAATAGTTTTTGCAGAAGGACTATAAATGTCGATTATTCTTCGGTGAGTTCTTGTTTCGAAATGTTCTCTAGAATCTTTATCAACATGTGGTGATCTAAGGACACAATAAATTTTTCTTTTTGTTGGCAAAGGTATTGGGCCTATTGCTGAAGCGGAAGTAGTATCCGCAGTTTGAATTATTTTATCGCAAGACAAATCAAGCATTCTCCTATCAAATGCTTTTAGTCTTATTCTTATTTTTTGTTGTGCAATTGATGCAGTCATAATTTCTAATTAATTTCTGTGGGAGGGCCGTTGGAATTGCAACGACCTTATCCATTAATCAATATTAAGTGATTGAGGTTTAATTCTTAAAAAATTTATTTGAGAATTTTTGATACAACTCCAGCACCTATGGTACGTCCACCTTCACGGATTGCGAATCGCATACCTTGTTCGATAGCCACTGGACAAATTAATTCTCCAGTCATTTTAATTCTATCCCCAGGCATAACCATCTCAACGTTTGAACCGTCATCGGATGTAAATGCTGTAATTTGACCTGTAACATCAGTTGTTCTGATATAAAACTGTGGTCTATATCCTGCGAAGAAAGGTGTATGTCTGCCGCCCTCTTCTTTTTTGAGAACATAAACTTCACCCTCAAACTTAGTATGAGGAGTAATAGATCCTTTCTTAACAAGTACCATTCCTCTTTCAATATCTTCTTTCTGAACACCACGTAATAATAAACCGACGTTGTCGCCAGCCATACCTTCATCAAGAAGTTTACGGAACATTTCAACACCAGTAACAGTAGTTACTCTTGTATCTCTTATCCCAACTATTTCCACTTCTTCTCCAACTTTAACTTTACCCCTTTCAATTCTTCCAGTAGCTACAGTTCCTCTACCAGTTATTGAAAAAACATCCTCAACTGCCATCAAGAATGGTTTATCAACTTCTCTTTCGGGTTCAGGTATACTAGCATCAACTGCTTTCATTAATTCTTCAATTTTTGATTCCCAAGTGGAGTCACCCTCAAGAGCTTTTAAACCAGAGACTTGAACTATAGGAATATCATCTCCAGGAAAGTCATAACTATCTAATAGTTCTCTGATTTCCATTTCAACAAGTTCAATAATTTCTTCATCATCAACCATATCGCACTTATTGAGAGCTACTACAAGAGCAGGGACTCCAACCTGTTTAGCTAAGAGAATATGCTCTTTTGTTTGTGCCATAGGCCCATCAGTAGCTGCACAAACGAGAATAGCTCCGTCCATTTGCGCGGCACCTGTAATCATGTTCTTTACATAATCAGCGTGTCCTGGACAATCAACGTGAGCATAATGTCTGCCTTCAGTTTCGTATTCAACGTGAGCTGTATTAATAGTAATACCACGCTCTCTTTCTTCAGGAGCACCATCAATGTCTCCGTAGTCTTGTGCCTGAGCTTGACCTTTTTTTGCTAATACGTTCGTAATAGCAGCAGTAAGCGTTGTTTTTCCATGATCAACGTGGCCAATAGTACCTATGTTGACATGTGGTTTGTTTCTTTCGAACTTCTCGCGAGCCATTTTGAATTAAAGAATCGAGGGTTTAAGAGTGTTTTAGTTTAGAGATCAGGAGTTGCCCTGATTCTTGGAAATGATAGCTTCAGCAACATTACGAGGTACTTCCTCATAGTTTGCGAACTCCATTGAAAATATACCCCGACCTTGAGTCATTGATCGGAGTTGAGTGGCATAACCGAACATTTCGGCTAAGGGCACTTTGGCCTGTACCTTAGACAATCCATCGTCAACAGATTGTCCTTCTACTTGACCTCTTCTGGAAGAGAGATCACCAATTACAGATCCAAGAAAGTCGTCAGGACTTTCGACCTCAACTTTCATCATAGGCTCTAACAGGACAGGATTGCATTTTTTAACCCCATCTTTAAAAGCCATGGAACCTGCAATTTTGAAGGCCATTTCAGATGAGTCTACATCGTGGAATGAACCATCGACTAGTGTTACTTTTACATCAATGAGTGGATAACCGGCCAGAACACCTGATTCACAGGTTTCTTTCATGCCATTAGATGCAGGACCAATGAACTCTTTTGGTACAGATCCACCTACAATTTTGTTGACAAATTCAAAGCCTTTACCAACTTCAGCAGGTTCCATTTCAATTATTACATGACCATATTGGCCTTTACCTCCAGTTTGTCTTGCATATTTACCTTCACCTTTAGAACTAGACCTAATTGTCTCTCTGTATGAGACTTGTGGAGCTCCAATATTAGCTTCAACTTTAAATTCTCTTAGCATTCTGTCAACAAGGATTTCTAAGTGCAACTCTCCCATACCAGCAATTACAGTTTGATTAGTCTCAGGATCTGTACTTACCCTAAAGGTTGGATCCTCTTCAGATAAAGCTGTTAAAGCTTTTGATAATTTTTCCATATCCCCCTTGGTTTTTGGCTCAACAGCAACTGAAATAACTGGTTCGGGGATAAACAATGTCTCCAAAACTATAGGATCTTCTGTATTACATAAAGTGTCACCAGTTGTTGTGTTCTTAAGACCTAATACAGCTCCTAAATCTCCAGCCCTCAATTCATCAACCTCTTCTCTTTCATCAGCCTTTAAAATGACTAATCTAGAAATCCTCTCTTTAGCATCCTTAGTAGAGTTCATTACATAACTACCCTTTGAAAGAACGCCTGAATACATTCTTACAAAAGTTAGTTTGCCATAGGGATCTGACATCACTTTAAAAGCTAATGCACTGAAGGGTGCATTATCATCTGAAGGTCTCACATCTTCTTTCCCACTTGGTAAAACACCTTGTATTGGTTTTACATCAACTGGAGCAGGCAAGTAATCAACAACAGCGTCTAAAACAAGCTGAACTCCTTTATTCTTAAAAGCTGACCCGCACAATACAGGAACTAATCCATGTTTCAAAACCCCTTCTCTTATACCTTTTTTAAGTTGTTCCTCAGATAATTCGCCTGTTTCGAGGAATATTTCTATTAACTCTTCATCATTTTCTGCAACACTCTCCATCAACTTATATCTCCACTCAGCAGCTTCCTCCTCCATTTCAGAAGGGATGGGTGCTTCTTCAATATCAGTCCCTAAATCATTTTTATAAAGATATGCTTTGTTGGCGACTAAATCAATAATGCCTGTGAGATCTCCTTCAGCTCCAATAGGTAGCTGAATTGGGAGTGCGTTTGCCTTTAATCGATCTTTGATTTGTTTATTAACCTTTAAAAAATCTGCACCAGTTCTGTCCATTTTATTGACAAAAACCATTCTTGGGACAGAGTATCGATCTGCTTGCCGCCAAACTGTTTCAGATTGAGGCTGTACTCCACCAACTGCACAAAATACAGCTATGACTCCATCCAGAACGCGCATTGATCTTTCCACTTCAATTGTAAAGTCAACGTGTCCAGGTGTATCGATAATATTAATTCTGTGATCTTGCCAACTAGTTGATATTGCAGCAGCAGTAATAGTTATTCCTCTTTCTCTTTCTTGAGCCATCCAATCTGTTACAGCAGCACCATCATGAACCTCTCCTATCTTATGAACAACACCTGAATAAAATAAAATTCTCTCTGTAGTTGTTGTCTTCCCTGCATCAATATGAGCGGCTATACCTATGTTTCTTACTCGTTCTAGGGGAAAGTCGCGTGCCAATTTTAAAGCTCCAAATACAATAATTTTTGATAAATGTAGTTCACCCTAAAAGTAAACTTTTATAATAATAAACTACTTGAGTACCTTTTTGATGAAATTAATATCTGTAATGTGCAAAAGCCTTATTAGCTTCAGCCATTTTGTGAGTGTCTTCTCTCTTTTTGACTGCACTACCGGTTTCATTTGCTGCATCCATCAATTCACCAGCAAGTTTTTGAGACATACTTTTGCCATTCCTTGCACGTGAAAATGTAACAAGCCATCTTAATGCCATAGCTGTTCCCCTCTCCTGACGCACTTCCATTGGTACTTGATATGTTGCACCACCAACTCTTCTAGCTCTTACCTCAACTAGAGGAGTAGCATTTTTAACAGCTGTTTCAAATAATTCGACTGCATTACTTCCAGTTCTTTCACTGATTAAAGAAAAAGCATCTGACAATATTTTTTGTGCTGTAGACTTTTTACCATGTTTCATCAATCGAGAAATCATCATTGATGCAAGACGACTATTAAATTGAGGATCTGGAAGAACCGGTCTTTTTACTGCTGCATTACGACGTGACATGTTTTTTAAATGAGAAGTTTACAAATTAATCTTTTGGAGCTTTTGCTCCATACTTAGATCTGGATTGACGTCTATCTTTGACTCCAGCAGTATCTAAAGTTCCTCTTATTATATGATATCTAACTCCTGGCAAATCCTTAACTCTTCCACCCCTAAGTAGAACTACAGAGTGTTCTTGCAAATTATGCCCAATTCCTGGGATGTAAGCAGTTACTTCGAAACCAGAAGTTAACCTTACCCTTGCAACTTTTCTTAGAGCTGAATTAGGTTTTTTAGGTGTTGATGTATAAACTCTCGTACAAACTCCTCTTCTTTCAGGGCAAGCTTTTAATGCAGGAGATTTTGTTTTCCTTGTCAGACGTTTTCTCTCTGAACCTATTAGTTGTGAGATGGTAGGCATCTATTATATTTTGAAAAAAATAAACATTTCAGTATCATAACCTTTTACGAGCACCAACTAAAAGTTTTTCATGATATTTTTTTCAAAATTTATGAAATTAAAATTTTTTGGTAAATATTAATTATCTTTAGATTTATTTACATATTTATTTTTATAATAGAAATACATAAATAACTAAATAGAATTAAATAATCTATGGCAGAGAGTATCAAAAGAATCGTTGAGCCATATCAAGATAGTTATTCCCCAAATGGAATAATCGGTGAGAAAGATGCGTGCGGAGTAGGTTTTATAGCAAATATTAAAGGGATAGAAAGCAACTGGATCCTAAAACAATCCTTGAAAGGCCTCAACTGCATGGAGCATAGAGGAGGTTGTGGAGGCGATAGTGACTCAGGAGATGGAGCAGGCATTTTATGTTCAATTCCATGGGGATATTTAGAAGAAGAGATGAATAAAAAAAATACTAAAGAATTGAATAGAGGTTTAGGCATGGTTTTTATGCCTAATAAAAAAGAAAAGATTGAGGAATGTAAATCAATATGTGAAGAGGAAGCAGAAAAATTAAGAGTCAAAGAAACGTCTTGGAGAACAGTTCCTGTAAATAATGAAATCTTAGGTCCTTTAGCCAAAGCGAATGTCCCATACATTTGTCAGTGGATTTTATACATAGATACAAAAGATAATCAAAATATTGAAAGGCTTTTATTCCAATTAAGGAAAAGAATTGAAAAAAAAATAAGAGATACCTTTAAAAACGATGTTGGGGATTGTGAATTTTATTTCGCCTCACTTAGTTCTCAAACAGTTGTATACAAAGGTATGGTTAGGTCTGAAATATTATCTGAGTTTTATCAAGATCTAAAAAAAGAGAATTTCAAGGTTTCATTTTCTGTTTACCATAGAAGATTTAGTACAAATACACTTCCAAAATGGCCACTAGCTCAACCGATGAGATTCTTAGGTCATAACGGGGAAATCAATACTCTCTTAGGTAACATAAATTGGGCTAAAGCCTCAGAAACACACATAGATGAATTTTGGGGAGAGTTATCTAAAGAAATAAAGCCAATCGTAGATATAAATAAAAGTGATTCATCAAATCTTGATGCAACTCTTGAAATTAATATTCGTTCCGGTCAGCCCATTACTGACTCATTATTAAAACTTGTTCCAGAAGCATTTAGAGATCAACCAGAACTTGAACAAAGAGAAGAAATTAAATCATTTTATGAGTATTCAGCGAGCCTACAAGAAGCTTGGGATGGTCCTGCTCTAATTGTATTTGCAGATGGAAATTTTGTAGGAGCAACGCTCGATAGAAATGGTCTAAGACCAGCAAGATATTCAATAACAAATGATGGTTTTGTAATTATGGGTTCTGAAACAGGAGTAGTAGATCTTGAAGAGGAAAAAGTTATAGAAAAAGGTCGATTAGGGCCGGGACAAATGTTGGCTGTTGATTTTCATCAAAGTAGAATCCTCAGAAATTGGGAGGTAAAAACTGAAGCAGCTCAAAGGCATGATTATAAAAATCTTCTTATCAATAGAACCATAAAAATAGAAAATAATGAATGGATTCAAGACTGCAAACTAAAAGACCTAGAGTTGTTACAACAACAAACTGCATATGGTTTTTCAGCGGAAGATAATGATCTAATCTTAGATTCAATGGCTTCATTAGCTAAAGAGCCAACTTATTGCATGGGCGACGACATTCCATTAGCAGTGCTCTCATCAAAACCACATATTTTATATGACTATTTCAAGCAAAGATTTGCTCAGGTAACTAATCCTCCAATAGATCCTCTTCGTGAAAAACTTGTAATGAGTCTTGAAATGCATCTTGGAGAAAGATGTTCACCATTTGAGATTAAAGATCTTAAACCTTTTGTTCATTTACAGAGTCCAATTCTCAATGAAGAGGAACTGATTTCAATTAAAAAATCAAAAATTAAATCTCAAACGATCTCAACCTTGTATGAAATCGACAAAGGAATCAAAGGATTTGAAGGTAAATTAAATGATATTTGCGAGCAAAGTGAAAAAGCGGTTAATAATGGATGCGCTTTAATCATTATCTCTGATAAAGGAGTAAGCTCAACAAAAAGTTTTATTCCCCCTCTCTTAGCTGTAGGTGCAATTCATCATTATCTTCTTAAAAAAGAAACAAGATTAAAAGCCTCCCTAATAATTGAGACTGGTCAATGTTGGAGTACTCATCATTTAGCATGTCTCATTGGATATGGAGTTAGTGCTGTTTGCCCTTGGCTAATATTTGAATCAGGGAGACATTGGTTAAAGCATCCTAAGACTCAAAAACTAATAGAGAGCAAAAAAATTGATTCATTATCAACAGATAAGGTTCAGAGCAACATTAAAAAAGCTTTAGAGGATGGCTTACGGAAAATACTTTCTAAGATAGGAATCTCACTTCTTTCTAGTTACCATGGGGCACAGATTTTTGAAGCGGTAGGTTTAGGCTCTGATTTAATCAAACTTGGTTTCGACGGGACAACAAGTCGTATTGCTGGAATCACTTTAACAGAATTAGCTAATGAATCAATTTCAATTCACACAAAAGCTTATCCAGAAATTGATCTGAAAAAACTCGAATTTTTAGGATTTGTGCAATTCAGAAATTATGGAGAATATCACTCAAATAATCCTGAAATGTCAAAGGCACTCCATTCTGCGGTAAAACAAGGACCAGGTTATGAGCACTTCAAATTGTACAAAGAACTGATTAGTAAGAGACCAATAACTGCTCTAAGAGACTTACTGACAATAAATTCTAATAGGGAAAGCATACCAATAAGTGAAGTTGAAAGTGTTGAATCAATTTGCAAACGGTTCTGTACAGGAGGAATGAGTTTAGGTGCTTTATCAAGAGAGGCGCATGAAGTTTTAGCAGTTGCAATGAATAGAATTGGTGGAAAAAGTAATAGTGGTGAAGGGGGAGAAGATCCAGCTCGTTTTAATGTTTTAAATGATATTGATGAAAATACTCAATCAGCTACTTTGCCATTTATAAAAGGTCTAGAAAATGGAGATACGGCTTGTTCTGCCATAAAGCAGATCGCCTCAGGAAGATTTGGAGTTACCCCTGAATATCTTCGAAGTGGTAAACAACTTGAAATTAAAATGGCCCAAGGTGCAAAGCCAGGGGAAGGGGGGCAACTTCCTGGTCCAAAAGTCGATTCCTACATAGCAAAACTCAGGAACAGTAAGCCTGGCGTGGCTTTAATTTCTCCACCTCCGCATCATGATATTTACTCAATTGAAGATTTAGCACAACTTATTCATGATCTTCATCAGGTTCATCCTAAAGCAAAAGTAAGTGTGAAACTTGTTTCTGAAATTGGTATTGGAACTATAGCCGCGGGAGTAAGTAAAGCAAACGCAGATGTTATACAAATCTCTGGCCATGATGGAGGAACAGGTGCTTCTCCCTTGAGCTCCATTAAACACGCTGGATTGCCTTGGGAGCTTGGTTTAGCAGAGGTACATCAATCACTTCTTGATAATAATCTTCGCGACAGAGTACTTTTAAGAACTGACGGTGGCCTTAAAACAGGATGGGATGTCGTGATTGCTGCTCTTTTGGGCGCAGAAGAATATGGATTTGGATCAGTAGCAATGATTGCTGAAGGGTGTGTTATGGCACGAGTTTGCCATAAAAATACTTGTCCTGTTGGTGTAGCAACACAAAAAGAAGAATTAAGAAAAAGGTTCAAAGGTTTACCAGATAACGTTGTTAACTTTTTTATCTATATTGCTGAAGAAATAAGACAAATATTGAGTACCATTGGTGTCAAAACAATGGAAGAATTAATTGGTAACAAAGAATTTCTGACCACAAGAAATATTAGTCTGCCTAAAACGGAAAATATCGATCTAACTTCTCTTGTTAACAATGAAATTAGCTATAAAGATAGATCATGGATTAAACATTCAAACAATGCTCATAGTAATGGATCTGTATTGGAAGACTCGATTTTAACTGATGCTCAATTCATAAATGCGCTCACTACTCATGGCGAATTCAGTAAAAAAATTGAAATCAAAAATACTGATAGAAGTGTTTGTGCAAAAATTTCAGGAGAGCTTGCTCAGCATTATGGCAATAAGGGCTTTGAGGGCGCAGTGAATCTAATTTTTAAAGGTCATGCAGGTCAAAGTTTTGGAGCCTTTTTATTGAAAGGAATGATTATTAAATTAATTGGAGAAGCAAATGATTATGTATGCAAAGGGATGAATGGAGGAATGCTAACCATAATTCCGCCAAGAATAGATAAGAATTCATCGGAGCAAGTCATTTTAGGCAATACTTGTCTTTATGGCGCGACTGGAGGAAAGTTATATGCTTTGGGTAAATCAGGTGAAAGGTTTGCTGTAAGAAATAGTGGAGCAGTTGCTGTTACTGAAGGTGCAGGAGATCATTGCTGTGAATATATGACAGGAGGCAAAATTCTAATTCTTGGCTCTATAGGAAGAAATATTGGAGCAGGAATGACTGGGGGAGTAGCATTTATACTTGATGAAAAAAATGATTTAGAAAAAAAGGTAAATAAAGAAATAGTAAGTGTCTATGAAATTAGTACTCCAAAACAAGAACAAATTTTATTAGAAATAATTAACGATTATCATGACAAAACGCAGAGTCCTAAAGCAGCTAATCTTCTAAAAGATTGGAGCTATTTTAAAACTTTATTCAAAGTAATCGTGCCTCCCAGTGAAAAAGAAATGCTTGGATTAAAAAATCAATAAATGCCGATTTTTGTAAAAACAGAGATTATTAAAAAGGAATTTTTAAGTAAAAACAAATTTAAAAAGAAATTAATTGATAAGCATAAATTGTGGATAAAAGAATTAACAAAAGCTGGAGTGAATATAAAAAGTGGATTTTTAGTAAATGAAATTAAGGAACCTGGTGCCGGTGGCCTCTTGATAATAGAAGTTAATACTTATGAAGAGGCACTAAAAATAATTAAGGAAGATCCAATGATTAAAAATAAAATTGTTGATTGGAAATTAAATGAATGGATTGATATTTCTAAAGAATAATTGGCTTATCTTGGATATTTTTTCATTAATTTTTGAATCTCTTCAGCATGATAACTACTTCGAGTTAAAGGAGAACTTACTACTTGCATTAAACCAAGATTATCTTCTCCAAACAATTTGAAAAAATTAAATTTTGCAGGACTTACAAATCTTTGGACAGGTAAATGTTTTGGACCTGGAGATAAATATTGACCAATAGTAACTATATCTACAAAATGATTTTTTAAATCAGAAAGAAGATTTAAAACCTCATCATCACTTTCTCCTAATCCCAGCATAAAACCAGATTTTGTATAGACACTCGGAAAATATTCTCTTGTGCGTTTCAGTAAATCTAAAGTTCTTTGATAATTACCTTGAGGCCTTACTTTCCTATATAAACCTTTTACAGTTTCAATATTATGATTTAGGACATTTGGTTTTGAATCTAAAACCAATTCAAGCGCTTGCCAGTTACCACATAAATCAGGGATTAATAGTTCAATAGTTGTCTCTGGAGATTTTTTTCTTACTTCCAAAACGCATTGAAAAAACTGTGATGCCCCTCCATCATCTAGATCATCTCTGTTTACTGATGTAATAACTACGTGTTTGAGATTCATCCTAGAAACAGCCTCTGCTAGACGATAAGGTTCAGTTGGATCCAAATCTCTTTTAGATCTATCAAAATTAATATCGCAATACGGACATGCTCTAGTACAGCCTGGACCCATGATTAAAAAAGTCGCAGTACCACTTGCAAAACATTCTCCAATATTTGGACAGCTTGCTTCCTGACAAACCGTATTTAATTTTAAATCACTCAATAAATTTGCGGTATTACCTATCCTCTCAAATTGAGGAGCCTTTACCCTTAACCAATCTGGTTTTGATACCGCATTTTTGGAAATACTTGTCAAATTACTTTTATCAGCATCATCTAAATAAATTTTAATCAAAATTTATATTTTTTACTATTTAAATTTATCTGCAGTAAATGAAATATTGTACGTGCACCTCTTTTTAAATCATAAACTTAGAAATCTTGATGTTCTATAATCATATATAGAACATTTTATAGAACGTAATTTTTGAAACAGTAAAAAAACATTAGATAAACATCCAAAAACAAAATTTGATTGTGTTATTATGTATTTTTTGTTCTATTTAGTGTTTTTTATCTTAGTATTTGATACAGTAAAAAATATATCTTAAAATACTTTGACTTTTCAATTCAAAAGAAAGGTATCTCTTTTATCTGAGAAGACTAAAAAGAAAAAATCTATAGGATATGCTAGAGCAATTGATAATGAAATTTTTTACCTAGAAGAACAAATACAATTCTTAAAAGATGAAGGTTGCAATTTAATATTTTCTGAACTATTAAGTTGCGATGAAGAAATAAAGCCGGAATTCCAAAAAGCTTTAAAAGCTTTATCCAAAGGAGATGAATTAGTCGTAACTAAACTAGATCGCGCATTTTCTAATAAAAATGAATGTATGAGAGTAATAAATAAACTTTTAAATCAAGATATCCAGTTAAGAACTTTATCTGGATTTTTTACCAATCAATATTCTACAAATACAACATCTTTAGTTTTTAATATTTTATGTGAATTAAATAATTTGGATAATGATTGCCTTAAAGAAAGAAAAAAAGAAAACGTTTTAAAAAGAAGATTAAATGGCAATAATTTAGGAGGTAGGCCCAAGATAAGTCCTTTAAAGGAATCTCTAGTAATTAGATTGCGTGACGAAGGCTATTCATATCGATCAATAAGAGCACAAACAGGAATAGCTTTATCAACTATTAGAAGAGTAATCTTAGATGTAGAAGGCAAATAATATGAAAAAAAACGAACTTGAAAATCTTATTAAAGAAAATTTTAAAGATACAGCATTGCGTATTTATGAATTAGATAATGAAGATAGAAAAAGTTTATTAGCAGAATATAGAGAATGGATTATGAATGATTTAAATTTTGAAGAGGTAATGATGTTACCTTATGAAGCCTATACTGATAAATTAGATTCTAATTACCTAGACGATTTACTTTAGTCCTCAATAATATAACTCTTATTAAATTCATATACTTCTTTTCCTATTAATGGTAAGAAAGAACTATCTTTAGAGTATTTTTCTCCATTACAAAAAACGACTAATAAAGTTTGTAGAGATTTACTATTAGTCCACCAAGCCGAATCATGTCTAACTTCAGTCATTAAGCCTGCTTTACTCCAAAGGTTAATGTTTTCTGGTAATCCTTCACCCAAAAAACCATTTATTTGATTAAGAGAATCGTTTTTAAGAACAACTTTATTTAAATTTCTTTTTAAAAAACTTCGTAAATTTAAATCATTTTTTTGATAATCAATATGAATCATAATTTCCTCCAAAATCCTTGCAGCCGAATCAGAATTCATAGCGTTTCTGTTCTTATTATTATGTCCATAAAATTCTTTTTCACGACCAAATGGTCCATCATCCCAGGTCTTCTGACAGCAATTTATACCACTCAACTCCTCCCAATGTAAATCATGTAGCCAATCGTTTATTATGCTTCTTTGATATTTCCAATTTTCCCATAATTCGCCCTCAATACAGGGTCCACTTGTTGTTCCAGTAAGCAAATCAATTAAGAAGCTTGTCGCATTATTACTCGAGAAAGATAACATTTTCCTTACAGCATCAATAACTTCATCTGATAATAATAAACTTCCTTTTTTAATCCAATAATATGCAGCAAGGCCATAAACTAACTTGACTATGCTGGCAGGGTAAACCATTTTTGTATTATTAATACCAGTCCCAAAACCTTTAAATACACTTTTATTTTCACTTTTATAATTAATCCAAGTTATTGAAATATCTTCTCTTGAAAAATCTTTAATATAAGAGCATACTTTCCCTAAAATATCATTTAAGGCTAGACCCATCTCTTTACTTGAATAGTAAAAGGACATTGTATGGAAATTTATAAAAATCCTATCTCACTATTTAAGCAAACTAATTTTTCAAAAACTATTTGGTGGAAATTAAAAGTTAACATTTCTGGATATCAAAATGAAACAGAAGATAAATTAGTGACTGAAATATTCAAAAATAGAGTTTTTAGGCTAATTTATCCAAACATTTATCAACATAACCATAATTTTTCAAGAATATTAGTTCAACTATATGAAGATGGCTATGTCTGTTGGATAAATTTAGATGGATTGATTATTGAAGAATATGAATTAAATAAAACTGAGAGTTTAAAAAATGAACACTTCCTTATAAAAGATAAAATTGCCTCAATTTTAAATTGGATCAAGGATCAAGCTGAGTTAACTAATGAATACCTTTGGGGAGGCACATTAGGACCCAATTTTGATTGTTCCGGTTTAATTCAGACTGCTTTTTTAAAGCATCATATTCATATACCTCGAGACTCTTTTCAAATAAAAAGTTTTTGTAAACACCTTTTTTATTTCAAAGAATCATATGCGGCTCTTCAACCCGGAGATCTTTTATTTTTTGGAAATATAGAAAAATGTGATCATATTGGAATTTACAAAGGAGATGGCTTGTATTACCATAGCTCTGGAAAGGATTTTGGCAGAAATGGAATAGGATTAGATTCCCTAAAACAGTCTAATGATAAAATCTCATTGCATTATAAATCCAAGCTTATTTCGGCAGGAAGAGTTGTTAGAAATTATAGATGGGACAGAACAATACGTTAGTAAATAGAGCTCACCTTTTAATTTAAAATTAAATTTTAAATATTACTTATTCTTTTATTTAGGAATTACCCAGCAGTCCAAATATTTTTAATAATTGGCATTATTGTATCTAAGTGTAACGTCCCAACAAGTAGCCAAGCAAAAACAGCTCCTCCGCAGCCTCCTAACCAAAATCCACTTGTAAAATCAGCCCAACCAGCTCTTGTAAATAAGTCCTTTGGTGGATTATTAACAGTCGCATCTGGAGGCTGAACATTAGGTGCTTTACCGGGTGCATTATAAAGAACCAAAAGTGCTGTCAAAATATGAACAGCTCCAATAGCCGAGAGAAGTCCAGCAGTAAGAGCAAATTCAGAATTTCTTAGTGGGCCAGTCATAGTGAAAGGACCGTATAGGAGATATCCAAAAGCTGCTCCAGTTTCTAAGCCTCTAAAATTAGGAGAAATACCTTCTCTATAAAAAGGTAAATTATTTATAAAAGCTTTTGTAAAATAGCCACTATTAACTGGGGTAGCTAAATTACCAACACATGGATCAGCAACAGTTTTTACTGCCCATTGTTCTGCAACACCAATATCATTTGGTTGTACAGAAGTATCTATGTATTTCTCATCAAACTTAATTGAACTTGTTGATTCTGAAAATGATTTTTGAAAGTCGCTCATGTTTTTAATAGTTTAGTGTTTAATAATTTATTCAGTTGCTGTAATAAATCTTCCAATCAATACGATAAAAACAGCAGGCATTGCTATACCAATTAATGGAACAAATATTGAAGGTAAGAGACTTGGTAAATCAGATGGCATAGTTCTTTAAACATCTTTAAACACTTTAGTATTTATCTGCGAAATAGTGTTAATTTTATTACTGGATGATATAAAAATTATTAACTTTTTACATGTTAAATTTTTTCGCAATTATACTTATTTTTTTTATAGGAATATTACTTCTAGTTTTAAAAAGAAATAGCTTTAGAAAGTTAATAAATAAAGGCAAATTACATTCTGTTAAATTAAAAAAAAATAGAAAGAATAATAATAACCTTCTATCTAATAAAAAAAGTGTTTTATACAATCACGAAGAAAAAAAGTACTCATTATTTTATAAGAATTCTCAAAGAAATAAAATGTATAATCTTTTTAAAGGTAATACAGAAGACAAATTAAAAGCATTAAAAATTGCGGAAGAATTGGCTGATAAATCAACATTATCAATTTTAAGAAAAGGATTAAAAGATATGTCTCCTGAAGTGGTTGAAATTTCAGCTTTATTAATCAGAAGATTCAAGTAAAAATTCAATTTTGATTAGTACTACTTATTGACCTAACTCTATAAATTGGACGATTTTGACTTTCATGATATGTTCTAATTAAAAGTTCACTCAATAATCCAAAGCTAAATAATTGAACCCCGGCAATTCCTAATATTAATGCAAAAATTAGCAAAGGACGATTTCCAATATCCTCACCCATTATTTTTAAAACTATCAAATAAGAACTCATTGCAAGGCTAATGAAAATACTTATAATCCCTACAAAACCAAATCCATACATTGGTCTTGTTAAAAATTTAGTCATAAACCAAACAGTTAGTAAATCCATTAAAACTCTAAAAGTTCTATCGATGCCATATTTACTAGATCCATATTGCCTGCTTCTATGGTTGACTTTAATTTCTTTGATTCTTGCACCTTCAATATTTGCTAAAACGGGCAGAAACCTATGAAGTTCTCCATACAACTTAATATCATCTATTATTTCCTTCTTGAAAGCTTTTAATGAACATCCATAATCATGCAACTTCAAACCTGTTACGCGAGCAATTAATTTATTCGCTATTTTTGACGGTATCTTTCTATTAATTAATTTATCTTTTCTATCAAACCTCCATCCACAAACCAAATCGTAGCCATTATTAATTTCTGAAATTAATATCGGAATATCATTTGGATCATTCTGTAAATCACCATCCAAAGTAATGACAATATCGCCTTTAGAGTTATCAAAGCCAGCTGACATTGCTGCAGTTTGCCCATAATTTTTGCGAAGGGAAATCACTAACAATTCTTTAATTTTGAGAGTTAATTGTTTTAATACTTGTTGAGTATTGTCTTTAGAACCATCATTTACAACAATCAATTCAAAATTAAATTTATTTAATAACATTACATTTATAACTTCATCCAACAAAAAACCAATACTCTCACTTTCATTGAAAACAGGGATGATAATAGAAATTAATTGTTTTATGTCTGACATTTATTTTTGATATATTTATATAATTTTAACTTAATTTACAACATTAAAATTAAACAAAAAAAAATCACCACAGATGTGGTGATTTTAATTATTTAAAAATAAATTTAGCCAAACTTACCAGAAGTTGATGCGATAACAAATGCACCAAATGTAAGAATATTTCCAATGGTGAAATGGGCTAATCCAACTAATCTAGCTTGAACAATTGAAAGTGCAACTGGCTTATCTCTCCAGCCAACAAGGTTAGCAATTGGAGTACGCTGATGTGCCCAAACTAATGTTTCAATTAATTCTTGCCAGTAACCACGCCATGATATTAGGAACATGAAACCAGTAGCCCAAACTAAGTGACCGAATAAGAACATCCAAGCCCAAGGAGATAATGCGTTTACTCCAAATGGATTATATCCGTTAATAAGTTGAGCAGAATTTAACCAGAGATAATCTCTGAACCAACCCATTAAATAGGTCCCTGACTCATTGAACTGAGCAACATTTCCTTGCCATATTGCTAAGTGTTTCCAATGCCAGTAGAAAGTAACCCATGCAATTAGATTCAATGCCCAGAACATAGCCAAATACATAGCATCCCAAGAAGAACTATCACATGTACCTCCTCTTCCTGGACCATCACATGGGAATGCATAACCCAAATCTTTCTTGTCAGGAATTAATTTTGTACCTCTAGCATCAAGAGCTCCTTTAATAAGAATTAATGCAGTTGTATGAAGTCCTAGTGCAATAGCATGATGAACAAGGAAATCAGCAGGCCCGATAGGTAAGAAAGCACTTAATGCATCTTGCCTATTAATTAAATCCATCCAATAATGATTCCCAGGTAAAGAATTTGCTGCGACACTGGCAGCACTAGTAGGATCAGATAGTAAAGCATTGAAACCATACATCATTTTCCCCTGAGCGGCTTGAACAAACTGAGCAAATACAGGCTCAATTAAAATTTGTTTTTCTGGATTACCAAAGGCTACAACTACATCGTTGTGTACGTAAATACCTAAAGTGTGGAAACCTAATAGCATTGTTACCCAACTAAGGTGACTGATTAAAGCCTCTTTGGTACCTAATACTCTTGCTAGTACATTATCTCTATTTAATTCAGGGTCATAATCCCTTACAAAAAATATAGCTCCATGAGCAAACGCTCCAACCATCAAGAACATAGCTATGTATTGATGATGAGTATATAAAGCTGATTGTGTTGTGTAGTCTCTTGCGATAAATGCATATGAAGGGAGAGCTCCCATATGCTGAGCCACTAATGAAGTAGCTACTCCAAGAGCTGCTAGAGCTAAACCAAGTTGAAAGTGAAGTGAGTTAGTAACTGTTTCATAAAGACCATCGTGGTTTATACCAAAGCTTCCTTTATGAGGGTCTAAAGGGTGCCTTGTATTATGTGCTTCTGTAATTTCTTTAAGACTGTGTCCAATACCAAACGTATTTCTGTACATATGTCCAGCAATTATAAAGACTGTGCCAATAGCAATATGATGATGTGCAATGTCTGTTAACCATAAAGCTTCACTTTGTGGATGAAGACCTCCTAAAAATGTAAAGATAGCAGTTCCAGCACCTTCTGCTGTTCCAAATACTTGGTCTAAAGAATCAGGATTTTGAGCATATGCTCCCCAATTAAGCGAGAAGAAAGGCCCTAACCCTGCAGGATGAGGGAGAACAGTTAACCAATTATCCCAACCTACATGTATGCCTCTAGATTCAGGTATTGCCACATGAACTAAATGTCCTGTCCAAGCGATGCTACTAAATCCAAATAATACCGCAAGATGATGGTTTAATCTAGATTCGTTATTTTTGAACCAAGCTAGTGATGGTCTAAATTTTGGTTGTAAATGTAACCAGCCTGCAAATAAAGTCCAGCAAGCCAAAATACTCATAAATATAGATGCCTGAAATAGCTGTTCATTTGTTCTCATACCAATTGTGTACCACCAATGGTATAGGCCAGAATAAGCAACATTGACTGGACCATCAGCTCCAGCTTGAGTCATTGCTTCAGTAATTCCAGTTCCAAAGTGAGGGTCCCAAATAGCATGGGCAATTGGACGAACATGAGTTGGATCAAGTACAAATTGCTCAAAATTACCTTGCCAAGCAATATGAAATAAGTTACCAGCTACCCAGAGGGCTATTATTGCCAGGTGACCAAAATGTGTAGAGAAAAGCTTCTGATAGAGCTTTTCTTCAGTCATACCATCATGACTCTCAAAGTCATGCGCAGTAGCTATTCCGTACCATATTCTTCGAGTTGTTGGGTCCTGAGCTAGACCCTGGTTAAATGATGGAAATTTAGTTGCCATTGAATTAAAAAGGTGAAGTTCAGATAATTAGCCCAGCCCGAAAAGGCGAGCATGGAAGAAAGCCCATGTGGTAGCAATACCACCGACGAGGAAGTGGGTTACACCTACTGCGCGTCCCTGAGTGATAGATAATGCTCTGGGTTGGATTGTGGGTGCAACTTTGAGTTTGTTGTGAGCCCACAATATTGATTCGAACAATTCTTGCCAATAACCTCTTCCACTGAAGAGGAACATTAAACTGAATGCCCAAATGAAGTGTGCACCTAAGAACATCAAACCATACATACTAATTGACTGGCCATAACTAGTTAGGACCTGTGAAGCCTGAGCCCACAAGAAATCTCTCAGCCAACCATTTATAGTGATGGAACTTTGAGCAAAGTTACCTCCAGTAAGTCCCCAAACATCACTCTGCATTTTCCAAGAGAAGTGGAATATAACAATAGAGATGGTGTTATACATCCAGAAAGTGGCAAGAAATACATGGTCCCATGAAGAAACTTGGCATGTACCTCCTCTTCCTGGTCCATCACAAGGAAATCTAAATCCTAATGAAGCTTTATCAGGAATTAACCTTGAATTTCTTGCGTATAGAACTCCCTTAAGAAGGATTAGTAATGTTACATGAATTTGGAAAGCATGAATATGGTGGATCATTAAATCTGCAGTTCCAAGGGGTATTGCTTTCATAGCAACTTTTCCACCAATAGTTATAGTATCGCCATTAAATACTTGACTTACTCCGTTACCTTCTAAAAGCGTTGTACCAATTCCAGAAGATTGAATATTTTGTACCCATTGAGCAAAAATAGGTTGGAGTTGAATTGCTTTATCACTAAACATATCTTGAGGTCTTCCTAAAGCTCTCATAGTGTCATTGTGAATATAGAGTCCAAAACTATGAAAACCTAACCACATACAAACCCAATTAAGGTGGCTAATGATAGCATCTCTAGCTTTTAGTATTCGGTCTAGAACATTACCAATATTTTTTGCAGGATCATAATCTCTAACCATTGCGATACCTGCATGAGCACCTGCTCCAACTATAAATAAAGCACCAATCCACATATGATGTGTAAATGTTCCTAAAACAGTCATGTAATCTATCGCCATATAGGGATAAGGAGGCATTGCGTACATATGGTGAGAAACAATTATGGTTATTGAACCTAGCATTGCTAAATTCACTGAAAGCTGTGCATGTCTGCTTTCTGCCATAAATTCGAATAGACCTTGATGACCCTGAGGGGCTGGAAATAAGATCGGATCACCTTGATGAGCATCTAATATTTCTTTCATGCTATGACCAATTCCGTAATTGGTTCTATACATATGACCTGCGATTATAAATAAAACTGCTATTGCAAGATGGTGATGAGCAATATCTGTCATCCATAAACTACCAGTTACTGGATTAAGGCCTCCTTTGAAGGTTAGAAAATCTGTAAAAGCAAACCAATTCAAACTAAAAAAGTTTCCAGTACCACTTGCCAAACCAGGAAATATTTGACCAACAATCTGAGGGTCGCAAAGCTGGTGAGGCATTGGAATATCAGCAATTGACGCTATCTCTTTGCCGTCAATTATTAGAGGAGTACCTGCATCAATAGCATCTAAAAGAGCTGCTGTAGGTGCACCAATATGGATACAGTGACCTGCCCAAGCTAGAGAACCTAATCCTAAAAGACCAGCTAAATGATGGTTCATCATAGATTCTACGTCTTGGAACCACTCCATTTTTGGGGCTGCTTTGTGATAGTGAAATATACCAGCATGAAGCATTAATGCAGCCATAACCACAGCTCCGATAGCCAAAGCCATTAGTTCTGATTCATTTGTGATGCCCCAAGCTCTCCACATTTGGAATATTCCTGAGCTTATTTGTATTCCGTTGTAGTTTGCACCAAGATCTCCATTAAGCATCTCTTGACCAACAATCGCCCATACTTGCTGAGCGCCAGGTTTAACATGTGTCGGATCAGCTAACCAACCTGTGTAATTAGAAAATCTAGCACCATGAAAAAATGCGGCACTCATCCATATAAAAATTACAGCTAAGTGTCCAAAATGGGCTGAAAATATTTTTCTTGTAGCTTCTTCTGCATCTCCAGCATGAACATCAAAATCATGAGCGTCTGCATGTAAATTCCAGATCCAAGTTGTAGTTTTTGGACCCTTGGATAGTTTACTTGACCAGAAACCTGGTTTATCTAATTTGGCAAAATCAATTGGTTTTGGATCAGCCTTAACTGGTGATTCCAAAATCTTCTTGTTTTTTTCTCCACTTTCTGGTGGGCTGATGGTCATCTAGCACCTCTAAGTAATAAGTCCTTAAGTAGATTTTCTGAACCTAAAAGCCTACATTCATTAATATTAAACTTTTTAGGAACGAACCAATCAAAATAAGAATTTTGGTTACCAAAAATAATAAGCGAAAGATTCTTTGATCATGTGACAAAGTAACAAATGTTTCACTGTTTGTTACTTTTCTCTTTTTTTGCAAGATCTATTAATATGACTGGGCTTTGAGTATATATACCCATTTATACTGGAAAATATCTTAAATATTTTTTTATATTTGACTAAAATTATTTTTCTATGCACTAACAGGATATAATTTCATCATACCAAAAATTAAATTTTAATTTGAAAGGCATTGCGATAGGTCTATCTAATAATTCAAAAGAAATTTTAAAAAGGCTAAAAAAAACAGAATTTGTCAAGGAAATATATATTGCAGGTTCTTCAAAAGAGGATGGAAAGGAAAATGAGCATATTCAGGTACAAAAACCTAGAGAAATCTTACTAAAAAAATGGCAGGAGATAGATTTAATAATTTTTATAGGCTCAATTGCTGCATCAATACGCATAATAAATTCTTTTTTAACCTCTAAAGAAAAAGATCCTGGTGTAATAGTCATAGATAAAAAATGTACCAAGATAGTTCCTTTAATTGGCTTACATCAGTCAAATACGCAAAATATTGCATGTCAAATTGCTAATTTTCTTGGTGGCGAAATAATAGAAACTAATAATTCAAATGATCAAAGCTTCTTAAATCTTGATGCATTTGGGAAGCAATGGGGTTGGGGAAGATCTGGCAAAATAAAGGATTGGTCAAAACTAGTAATTAAACAAGCTAAGAACGAAGAAATATTTTGCAAACAATTATCTGGTAATAGCTTATGGAAAACTTCAGAATCAGGGGAGATTATTAATCAAATTAACGAAAAGGAAATTGAAGAACCAGATTCAACATTTCATGTGAGTATATTCAAAAATCATGCAACAACTTGGCATCCGCCGGTACTATGGATTGGCATTGGATGTGAAAGAAATACAAGTAAGGAATTAATAGCAAAATCTTTAAATAATTTAATGGAGTCAAGAAATTTATCACAGCAATCAATTGCCGGAATTGCAACGGTTAATATTAAAAAAGATGAGAAAGGAATTTTAGAACTTGCTGAAGAAAAAAACTTGCCTATTAAGTTTTTTAGTAAAGAAAATCTTTCAACAATAATTGTTCCAAATCCTTCAAGTATTGTAGAAAAAGAAATTGGCACCCCTTCTGTAGCGGAAGCTTCTTGCTTACTCGCAGCAGGAGAAGAATCAAAATTATTAGAAGAAAAAAGAATTTTTAAAAATCAATCTGGGGCAGTATCTATCGCCGTAGCAGAATCAAAAAATCAATATAATCCAACTCATGGCGAAATACATATTATTGGGAGTGGGCCTGGTGATATCTCCTTCCTAACCAGTAATGCCAAAAAAGCACTTTCAAGATGTAGTGTTTGGATTGGATATAAGATGTATTTAGATTTGATTAAACCCTTAAAAAGGAGTGATCAAGTATTCATTGAAAGTAAACTTACTCAGGAAAAGGAAAGATGCATTAAAGCTATTAAACTGGCCGAAGAAGGAATAAAAGTAGCTTTAATTTCGTCAGGTGAATCTGGATTTTATGGAATGGCGGGTTTGCTTTTGGAGTTACTTCAAAGAATCGAAAAAGAATATAGACCTTACTTTGAAGTTCATCCTGGTATAAGTAGTGTTCAATTAGCTGCTGCACTTAGTGGAGCACCACTAATGAATGACTTTTGTTCAATAAGCTTAAGTGATAAGTTAACTCCATGGTCTTTAATAGAAAGAAGAATTGAAGGAGCTCTTCTAGGTGATTTTGTCATAGCTCTATTTAATCCTCAATCAATCGAAAGAAATTGGCAGCTAATAAGTGTAGTTGATCAATGTTTAAAATCCAGGCCAGATAATACTCCCGTTTTAATAGCTAGACAAGTAGGTAGAGAAAATCAATCAAAAAAGTTTTTCACTTTAAAAACTATCCCTTTTAAAGAAATAGATATGTTATCAATAATAATTATTGGCAATTCTCAAACAACATTAATAGATGAAATCTTTCTTACTCCTAGAGGATATTTATAACATTAAGTTTAAATAATAAATAAATTATTCAAAGAATTTTTTCTTTGCTTTTTTTTAATAAGAATACTAATCTTCTATATAAGGTTTCAAAATTTCATTGAAAAATATTGGTTTAATTTTATTCGACATAGATGGTGTAATACGTAGCGTTGAGAACAGTTACAGACTTTCATTAAAAAAAACAGTCTACAAATTTTCGGGGTGGGAGCCAAGTTCTATGGATATTGATAATGCCAAAAATGAAGGGATATGGAATAATGACTGGGATTTAAGTTTAGAATTTATAAAAAGATTTAAAAAGAAAAGAAACTTAAATATTGAAATACCTCCCAGAGAGGAAATAGTTAAGTGTTTTGAAGAACTTTACTTTGGAGGTGATCCAAATGAAGATAGCAAATATTGGTCTGGATTCATAACGAATGAGGATTTATTAGTTGATAAAAAGTTTTTTGATTTATTAGAAAGCAATGGAATAATTTGGGGTTTTGTTAGTGGTGCAGAATCTGCCTCTGCAAAATTTGTTTTAGAAAAAAGACTTGGGCTTAAATCACCTCCATTAATATGTATGGGAGATGCCCCGGACAAGCCTGATCCTAAAGGATTTATTGAATTATCTAAAAAACTTATTGGAGGTAAACTTGGTACATCAAATATTCCTATTGGATATGTAGGAGATACTATTGCAGATATAAATACAGTTATTAACGCTAAAAAAGAAATGCCATCTCAGAAATTCATAAGTATTGGAATAGCTCCGCCTCATTTACATTCAAAGTCTCGATTAAATGAACGTAAATCATATGAAAAAAATCTACAGGATGCTGGGGCGGACTTAATTTTAAATTCTATTAACGACCTAAAATCTATTAATCTTGACTTATTTTAAAAAAATATAAATTAAAATAGATTTTCTTTATTAATTACGGAGAGGGAGGGATTCGAACCCTCGACAAAAGTTACCTCCTGTAACTCCTTAGCAGGGAGCCGCTTTCAACCACTCAGCCACCTCTCCAGTTCTTATACATTATCAATTTTTATGCAAACATTCAAAATTTTTTATTTAATCGAAATGTCTAATCAACTTGCACTCTGGGCAATCTATTATTAAAAGAACAAAGAATTTCCCATGGAATTGTGTTAGATTCTTTAGCCCAATCAACAGGAGAAATTATTTTGTCTCCATCAGATCCTAGTAATACCATGGTACTGCCAATTTTTATGTCATTTGAACCTGTTATGTCAACCATCATTTGATCCATAGTTATAGATCCAACTTGGGGATAAAGTTTATTATTGTGGATAACATTTATCTTGCCTGAGAGATTTCTTGAGACTCCATCTGCATAACCAATACTTAAAACAGCCAACTTAGTTTTTCTACTACTTACAAAGTTTCCTCCGTAACTTACACTTACCCCTTGATCAATAATTCTTATAAAAGCTACTTTAACCTTCAAAAATAAAGCTGGTTTAAGTGATAAATTTTTATCTATTTTTGCTAAAGGACTATAGCCATACATAGAAAGTCCAACACGTACCATATGAAAATGAAATTTTTCATGAAGGAGCATGCCTGCAGAATTCGCTAAATGAGTTTTGATATTGTGATTACTATCAACATTAATTTGCTTTAATAATTCCTGAAACTTAAGTCTTTGTAATTGTGTACTACTTTTAGGATCTAATGAATTATATTCATCTGCAGATGATAAATGACTATAGATTCCCTCTATGCAAATATTTTCAAAAGATTTTATTTTTTCAAATTGTTGAACAAATTTATCAGATTCAAATCCTAATCTTGACATTCCAGTATCAACCTTAAGATGTAAAGAAAATTTCAACCCGAAGTGCTTCCCAATATTATTACAAATTAAACACTCTCTTATACTACTTACGGTTGGCATAAGATCATTCTTGAAGGAAATTATTAAATCCCTTTTCTTGTAAAGATTACCGAGAATAAGAATTGGTTTTTTAACTCCAGCAGAACGAAGCCTAATACCCTCTTTTAAAGTGGCAACGCCTAATTGTGAAGCTCCCCCTTTGATAGCGTATTCAGATACTACTTTTGCATCATGTCCATATCCATCAGCTTTAACAACTGCCATAAATTGACAATCTTTACTTAACTTCGACCTTAACTGCCTTACATTTGCTTCAAGTGCTTTACCTTTGACTTCAATCCATGCTCTTTGTTTTGGATCAATATCTTTTTCAAAAGTTGGATATTTATCAAAATTAAATCCCTGATTTGTTGGCCGAATTTGCATTAACTTTGCACAATTATATGCGCTTATTGAAATATACAGTTAGCATGACATGTAAATTGTATTTTGGCATGGGCCAGACTCTAGTTCTAAATGCATCTTATGAACCTTTAAATATCACTTCTTGGAGAAGAGCGGTTATTTTGATGATCAAAGGTAAGGCAGAAAGCTTAGAGGAAGATAAATCATATTCGATACATTGTGGACGCAAGTTGCCTACAGTTATAAGACTTAGATACTACGTCAAAGTTCCTTTTAGGGAGGTTTCTTTAACAAGAAAAAATATACTTCTAAGAGATAATAACGCTTGCCAATACTGCAACTATAGAGGCAGTGATTTATCTATTGATCACGTTTTACCCAGAAGCAGAGGTGGAACTGATAATTGGGAAAATGTTACTACAGCTTGTCTTAGGTGTAATGTGCAAAAAGGTAACCGAACCCCAGAAGAGGCAAATATGCCTTTACGAAGAAAGCCTTATCGACCACTTAGTAATCTCAATTTTGAGGCTACAAGACAAATTGACTCTGGGAGACATAAAGAATGGAGTAAATACGTCATAGGAGTGACAATATAATAAAATCCTAATTAGCTTCGTTATTAAATTCTTCCATCATTCTCTTTTGTTCCTGAGCTATGCAGGCATCAATCACTTCATCCAATTGACCAGCGAGAATTGGTTCTAGAGAAAAATTTGAACCTAATCTATGATCTGTTGTCCTATTATCTTTAAAATTATAAGTCCTAATTTTTTCACTCCTATCACCTGTTCCAACCTGCGAAAGTCTTTGTGATCTTTCTTTGGCATTAGCTTCTTTTAATTGAATTTCATATAATTTAGCTCTCAAAATTTCCATTGCGCGTTCACGATTTTGCAATTGTGATCTCTCTTGAGTACAAAAAACTCTTATTCCTGTAGGCTTATGGAGAAGATCAATAGCAGTCTCTACCTTATTTACATTTTGACCCCCTGCACCACCTGATCTCGCTGTACCAACCTCTAAATCGGTTGGATCAATCTTAACCTCAACAGGATCAGCCTCAGGCATGACTGCAACTGTAGCTGTAGAAGTGTGAACTCTACCTTGAGATTCAGTAGCTGGCACTCTTTGGACTCTGTGTACACCAGCCTCGAATTTAAGTTGACTATATACAGAATCTCCCTTAACTGAGATAACTAATTCCTTAAATCCTCCCATATCTGACTCTGAGGAACTAACAGGTTTTACAGACCATCCTATTTTTTGTCCATATCTTTCATACATTCTTGCTAAATCACCCGCCCAGATACAAGCCTCGTTACCTCCAGCACCGGCTCTGATTTCTAACATTACACTTCTCTCATCTCTTGGATCTTTAGGCAATAAAGCAATTGTGGTTTTTTGAATCAGTTCATTCTTACATTCCTCTAGGATTATTAACTCCTCATTTATCAAAGATTCCATTTCTTTATCATTTCTATTCTCTTTTAAAAGATTTTTTGAATCTTCGATTTCTTTATCAGTATCAAGCAACTTATTAAAATCAATCACTAAAGGTTCCAATTTTGACCTCTCTCTAGCTATAGATTCTAATTTTTTTGGATCATTAGCTATATCAGGGTCTGCAAGCTGCACTTCCAAATTTGCAAAACTTTCTGCAGCAGTTTTCAACCTTGCAATTAATGTTGAGTATTCCAATTGAAATTATGCTTATTTTTTAAAAATTCTATTTTTTAGAATCTTTTTCTTCTTTTTGCTCTTTCGATGTAGCTGAATTAGCTGAACCCATTCCATATTTTTTCATAAATCTATCAACCCTACCTTCTGTATCAAGAATTTTCTGAGTTCCAGTAAAGAAAGGATGATTGCCGCTCCATACATCAACATGTAATTCAGGCTGGGTTGAACCTGTAGTCATTACAACTTCTCCATTACAAATAACCTTTGCATCTGGATACCATTTTGGGTGGATTTCTGATTTTGGCATAATTAAAATTCCTTTAACGTTTAGAGAATTGTGGAGCTTTTCTTGCTTTTTTAAGACCATATTTCCTTCTTTCCTTTGCTCTAGGATCTCTACTAAGATGGCCTTCAGTTTTTAGAGGTTTCCTGTTGTCGGGAGATAATTCGCAAAGTGCTCTTGCTGCTCCTTGCTTAATAGCATCTGCTTGGCCTGTCAATCCACCACCAAAAACGTTTACCAGAATATCATAAGAATTTTCAAGGCCTAACGTTTGCAAAGGTGCTTTTATTGAATTTAAGTGAAGAGGATTAAAGTTTAGGTAATCATCGCCTGAACGACCATTAATTTTTATTTGTCCATTACCAGGGATCAAGCGAACTCTAGCTACTGAAGTTTTTCTTCTTCCAGTTCCCCAATACACAGCTTTGTTTTTTATTTGACTATTCATTTTGATAAATTAACAACTTAATAATACAGGATTCTGAGCAGCATGAGGATGATCAGCACCTTTATAAACTTTTAGTTTTTTAAATTGTTGTCTTCCCAAAGAGTTATGTGGCAGCATACCCTTAACAGCTTGCTCGATGATTCTTTCAGGAATTCTCTCTTGAAGAGACTCAAATTTTTCAATTTTCATTCCTCCTGGCCTACCAGAATGTCTTCTATACAATTTTTGTGATGCTTTTTTACCTGTTACCTCAACTTTCTCGGCGTTTACTACAATGACAAAATCTCCAGTATCTAGATGAGGAGTAAATGTTGGTTTATTCTTACCCCTTAATACAGTTGCAATTTCTGTAGCAAGTCTGCCAAGCGTCTTATCTTTTGCGTCAACTAGAAACCAATTTCTTTCAATGGTTTCTAAAGATGGAGTAATTGTTTTATTCATTTACCAAATCTATGCAAATAAATTTAAAGTTAATATTAAATTCTACCTTATTGGAGGAATATTGAACAACAATTTTGTGTGATTTACAAAAATTTGATTAATTCAACTTCCTTAAGAAAAACCTTTGATTAAAAATACTGGAAAAAAATCATTGTTATTAATCTTTTGAAAAACATTTTCTTCATAAACAGCATTGATAAAACATAACCCCTTAGCTGGAGCAGATTCTTTAACATCATTTTTCTTTTTGTTTACCCATCTATGAGTAAAAATTTCTGGCGATATTTTTTTTTCTCCAACTAACACTAGTTGACCAACAATTAAACGAACCATTCCATATAGAAAACCAGTAGCTTTAATATCAACTAAAATCAAATCCTCCACTCTTTTAATATCTATTTTTTTTATTTTTGTAATGGAGTTTTTCCTGTTACTTCGACTTTTTTGAAAAGCAAAAAAATCATGCTCTCCTTCCATTCTCTTTGATGCATTTGACATTAAAACTTCATCTAATACTTTTTGGTATCTATGCCACGACCAATTATTGATGAACAAGTTAGAAAATTTACTGTTATTAATGACATATCTATAATGTCTATACAATGCTGAATAGCATGAATGCCAACAATCTTTAACCTCAACTGATTCCAAGATTCTAATTGTTGAAGGTAAAAGACTATTTAAAATATCAGAATAACTATTTCCTGGTATAACACAATCACTATCAAAATGTACTACCTGCCCTGATGCATGAACCCCTGCATCAGTCCTACCTGCCGCAAAAGTCTTTACTGAATGATTTGTAATCTTAAAGAGAGTTCTGTCTAAAATTTCTTGAACTGTAATTGCATTTTTTTGTTTTTGCCAACCTGAATAATTAGAACCATCATATTGGACTAATAAAGCAACCCTTTTCAAAAGTTATTTAAAAATAAAGAATCTTTAGAAACTAACTTAAACAAGCTCAATTATAGCCATCTGAGCATTATCACCTTTTCTAGAAACGGTTCTTACTATGCGTGTATAACCGCCTTTTCTATCCCCATATCTTTCGTTTGCTTTTTCAAAAAGAGAGTGAACTAATTTCTTATCATAAATATATCCAATAGCTCTTCTTCTAGAAGCCAAGCTTCCTTCTTTAGCAAGTGTAATCATCCTTTCGGCTTCGTTTCTTAAAGCTTTCGCTCTAGCTTTTGTTGTCGTTACTCTACCTTCTTTAATTAATTGTGTAGTCAAACCTCTTAGAAGTGCTTTCCTTTGGTCAGCAGGTTTACTTAATAATGGGATTCTAAGTTGGTGTCTCATAATCTTAAAAATGTTAAACAGAGGTTCTGCTTTGTGGAATAGAAATTCCAATACGCTCAAGAGCTTCAATAACCTCATCTGCAGATTTAGATCCAAAGTTCTTAATTTCAAGAAGATCTTCGTAGCTAAAGCCCATTAAATCAGAAACTGAATTAACTTGTGCTCTTTTAAGGCAATTATAAGCTCTTACGGACAAATTTAGTTCCTCAAGAGGAATTTGTGCTTCAGGAGATGGTTCAGGTTCTTCTGGGATTTCCTCAACCATTGTAACAGTAGCTAGAGGTTGAAATAGTTCTATCAACTGGTTTGCAGCTTCAGCGATAGCATCATCAGGACTTGTTGATCCATCTGTAACTACTTCCATTTTTAATCTTTCTCTTCCTGTTCCACCTTCTGCCACAGCAGTTTCATCAATCGTAAAATTAACTCTTTTAACTGGCATAAAAACAGCATCTATTTGGAGTAAATCAATAGCAGTAGTTTCTTCACTCTTACGATCTACTGGTCTATATCCCACACCTCTCTCAACATGAATTTCTAACTCTAGATTATGCCCCTCCTGGATAGTTGCAATTGGTTTTTCACCATCAACAATTTCAACTTGTGATGAGAATTGAATATCATTCGCTTTAACCTCCATTGGACCACTTGCCACTAATCTCCCGATTTCAAGCTCTGGATTAGAACTATTAATTGATAGTTGCTTACAATTGAGAAGAATATCTAAAACATCTTCTCTAACTCCAGGAATAGTTGCATATTCATGGTTAATTCCCGCTATTCTCACTGCAGTAACTGCACTTCCTTCAAGTCCTCCCATGAGGACTCTTCTAAGCGAATTACCCAAAGTTGTAGCTTGTCCTCTTTCTAGAAGGCCAATTAAAAAAGTTCCTGTTTGGGAGCGATCATCTGCTATTTGATGGTCGATTCTGTCAATTTGGTATTGCAACACGGAAAAAATGATGTTAAAAAGTTTTTTTTGGGGGGGGGGTTCGGAGATAGTTAGGATCTAAACGCGTCTTCGTTTAGGTCTTCTACATCCATTATGCGGTAATGGTGTTACATCTCTTATTAGAGTTATTTCTAAACCGGCCACTTGTAAAGCTCTTATGGCGGTTTCCCTACCTGAGCCAGGACCTCTTACTAAGACTTCTATTTGTCTCATCCCTTGATCAAGTGCTCTTCTAGCTGCTGCTTCAGCTGCTGTTTGTGCGGCAAATGGAGTCCCTTTTCTTGCTCCTTTAAATCCACTAGCTCCTGCAGAAGACCAAGAAATTACATGACCAGAAGTATCAGTAATTGAAACAATAGTGTTATTAAATGTGCTTTGAATATGTACCACACCGTTTGGTACATTTCGTTTAGATTTCTTTGAACCTGATTTTTTTACTGTAGCTGGCATGATTTTTTTTATTTAATATTGGAATTTGTGAATAGATTTAGTTAATTATTTTTTCCTTCCAGCAACTGTTTTTCTTGAGCCTCGTCTTGTTCTTGCATTAGTTCTAGTTCTTTGGCCCCTAACAGGAAGACTCATTCTATGTCTTCTTCCTCTAATACAACCTATATCTTGTAGACGTTTTAGGGCCATTCCTTCTTTTCTTCTCAAATCTCCTTCTAAAGTAAACTCCTCTGTAGCACCTCGAAGTTTTTGAACATCAGAATCTGAAAGATCTTTCACACGAATATCTGGGTTTACACCCGTATTAGCAAGAATTAGCTTTGATCTAGTTAAACCAATTCCATAGACGTATGTAAGTGCAATTTCAACTCGCTTTTCGCGAGGTATGTCAATTCCTGCAATCCTGGCCACGTGTTTTGAGTAAGTAAAAGGTTGAATTAAAGGGTTAAAATTTAACCCTGACGTTGTTTATTGCGAGGTCTTTTCTTGTTTATAACATAGATTTTACCTCTTCTCCTCACGATCTGATCGTCAGGACTAATTTTTTTGACTGAGGATCTGACCTTCATAGGGGTTTTGCAAATAAAACATTAATACTATATTCTACATCATCACCTAGCCATTTTATGTTTGATATCAGATGAAATAGTTTTTAAATCTCTATCAGCATCAATATACTCTAGCAATGAGAGATCTTTAAAATATTGAATCAATGGTTCGGTAGTTTTTTTATAGATATCAACCCTTGTTCTAATAGTATCTTCAGTATCATCTTTTCTACCTCTTAAAAGCAAACGCTTAATTAATACCTCTTCTGGAATATCTAAGTAAAAAACCATTTCCAAAGGTTGATTTATTTCAGTTAAGACCTCATTTAATGAATTTGCTTGAGATAGATTTCTTGGGTAGCCATCTAAAATCCAGCCTTTATTATTCTTGTCTAAATTTTGTCTTACTATATTTAATACAAGTTCATCACTAACAAGTTCCCCTTTATTAATAATATCTTTTACCTGAATACCAAGAATACTATTCATTTCGATTTCTTTTCTTAATAGTTCACCAGTAGAAAGGTGTAAGTAAGAAGTAGTTTGACTTAGCAATTCTGCTTGAGTCCCTTTCCCTGCTCCAGGAGCTCCCAAAAATAGTAAATGCTTCTTCATTAATTATTAATTAATCCTTCATACCTTTGAGAAATAACATAAGTTTGAATTTGCTTGGCAGTATCAATCGCAACACCTACTAGAATAAGTAAAGAAGTTGCTCCTAAACCTTGAAAAGTCTGCACATTTGTAGCTCTTTCTACTGCAGCTGGGATTATAGCTACTGAACCCAGAAATAATCCTCCCAATAATGTCAACCTATTTTGTATACCTGATAGATAATTTGCTGTATTAGTTCCTGGTCTAACTCCTGGTATCGCTACTCCTCCTTTCTTTAAATTAGAAGCTACATCAACCGGATTAATAGTAAGAGATGCATAAAAATAGGAGAACCCCAAAATCAAGGAGAAGAAAGTAAGTGCATATGGCCATGGATTAGAAGATCCTGGATTTAAACTACTCGCCAGTTTGATTAAGACTGGATTTCCCGTAACATTTGCAATAGTTATTGGCAAAAAGATTAAAGCAGATGCAAATATAATAGGCATAACTCCACCCGCATTTAATTTTAAAGGTAAATAACTTTGCCTTGTAGGAAGTAGTGTTGAATTTCCTATTTGCCTTTTTGCACTGACAATAGGAATCCGTCTTGCTCCCTCTTGGACAAAAATGATCCCAACAATTGTCAGTAAAAATACTCCAAGTAGAACTACTATACCTAAAACATCTCCTCTGTCACCGGTTTGAGCTTTTTCAATAGTAGAACTCAAAGCCTTTGGTAAAGTCGAAACAATATTCAAAAAAATTACCAATGAAGCGCCTTGACCTATCCCTTTCTCAGTAATAATTTCACTAAACCACATCACTAACATTGAGCCAGTAACAAGGGCAATAGAGGTTTGCAAAACAAATGTAGTTTCGCTTATACCCTGAATTGCATATTGTTTAAGAATTAAAGAAAAAATAATGCTTTGCAGAAAACCCCACCCTAAAGATACATATCTCGTTATTTGAGCGATTTTTCTCCTGCCAGCTTCTCCTTCATTTTTTTGTAAATCTTCAAGAACAGGTAATGAAGCTGTAAGAAGCTGAATAATAATTGATGCATTGATAAAAGGAAGTATGCCTAATGCAAATATTCCTAGGGTTGAAATTCCTCCTCCAGTAAAAATATCTAAAAAACCTATTAATTGACCCCCTTGATCTATAAAACTTTTAAAAGCAATTCTATCAATACCTGGCATAGGAATATAGATACCAAGCCTCACTAAAAGAAGAAGGCCCAAAGTTGTTAAGACTCTACTCCTTAGCTCTTTATTTAAAAATAGTTGAGATAGTATTTCAGAAGCGCTAGGATTTCTACTTTTGTTGACAAACATTTCAAAGCTAAACTAAATTTTTGAATAAATTTATTTACTATTTATAAGCTCGCAAGATCCACCAGCATCCTCAATTTTTTGTTTTGCAACTTTTGTGAATGCATGAGCTTGTACTGTTAACTTAACATTAACTTTTCCATTACCAAGAATTTTTAATGGGAATTTTGGCTTAAAGATCAATCCTTTCTTAACTAGTGAGTCCAAGCTAACAGTATCATTATCTTTAAAATCATTTAGTTTATCTAAATTTATTATCGAAAAGTTTTTTTGATTAATAATTTCAAAGTGCTTTAATTTTGGAACTCTCCTATACAAAGGCATTTGTCCACCTTCAAAACCTGGACGTGTAGGTCTTCCAGAACGCGACTTTTGCCCTCTCATGCCAAAACCACATGAAGCACCCTGCCCTGCAGAAATACCTCTACCCTTTCTTAATTTTTTCTTTCTAGAGCCTGAGTTTGATTTAAGTGTATTTAATGTTGAAGTCATAATTTTCAAGAATAAAGCTGTTCAAGTGAGATGCCTCTCTCCCTTGAAGCAGATTTGTGGGTTCTTAATTGAGAAAGAGCTACCATAGCAGCTCTTGCATTATTCAAGGGTGTTTTACTACCCAATCTTTTTGCTAAGACATTTTTTATACCCGCTAACTCTAAAACTGTTCTTATTGAACCACCAGCAATTACGCCTGTACCTGGGGCAGCTGGTCTAATTAGGACATTTGCCGCACCATCTCGACCTTTAGATAAAGTTGGTATTGAGTTATTTGGAGTTAAGGGAACCCTAACAAGATTCTTTTTACCATCTGAAACTCCCTTTCTTACAGCACCAATCACATCTCCAGCTTTTCCAACACCAACTCCAACTTGACCTTTCTCATTACCTACTACAACAATTGCTCTAAAACTCATTTTTTTTCCACCCTTAACAGTTTTAGAAACTCGTCGAATTTGAACAACTCTCTCTTGCCAATCAGAATCTCTCTCTTGATTTTTCGAATCACCTCTTCTATTTCTTTTTCGATCATTACGATTATTCTTTTTTTGTTCCACGGGCATAGTTCCAGGAACGTTATCGTTCTTAGATTTAATTTCTTGTTTTGTTGGGGTGTCAGTCATAGTAAAAATAAAAAGTTAGAATTCTAGGCCAGCTTCACGAGCAGCGTCAGCAAGCGCCTTAACTCTACCGTGATATAAATTACCTCCACGGTCAAAAATTACTTGCTTAATACCTTTTTTTATCGCTCTCTTTGCTAATAATTTTCCAACAATAGTAGAAGAATTACAATCAGAAGGTAATTTTTCAGATTTTTCTCTTAGTTCTTTATCAACAGTTGAAGCTGAGCAAATAGTTTTTTGAGCGCTATCATCTATAACCTGGGCATAAATATGGTTATTAGAGCGAAAAACAGACAATCTTGGACGAGTTGTATCGCCAATTAAGAATCTCCTTAATCTTCTATGTCTTTTTTGGGTTTGTAATTTCCTGGAAAGTTTGGTCATTTTTTTAATTGGAATTATTTTTTGCCAGATTTACCAGCTTTTCTGAGAATTCTCTCATCATGGTATTTAATTCCTTTACCTTTGTATGGTTCTGGAGGTCTAATTGATCTGATTTTTGCTGCTTCATTGCCAACAATTTCCTTATCAATTCCAGATACGGTAACGTTTGTATTACTCTCAACTTTGTATGTTATACCATCAGGGGGGATCATTTCTACAGGATGACTATATCCTGCACTAACAACTAGATTTTTACCTTTTACTTGTGCTCTGGAACCAACGCCTACAATTTCCAGTTTTTTTGAAAAACCTTGACTAACCCCTTCAACCATATTTGCAATTAAGGCTCTACATAACCCATGTCTTTGCCTTGAGAATATTTTAGTAGTAGTAGGAATTACGACAACGGAATTATCTTTTTTATCAAAACTAACTCCCTCCGGCATCTGACGCTTTAACTCACCCTTAGGGCCTTTAACTGTAACTGTTAATCCATCAAAATCAACCGTTACCTTATCTGGGATCAGTACTGGTGTTTTTCCAATTCGTGACATGATTAATCCTCCTTAATAAACATAGCAAAGAACTTCACCACCAATACCTTGCTTCCTGGCATCACGATCACTCATGACACCTTTAGAGGTAGATATGATAGCAACTCCAAGGCCTCCAAGAACTTTTGGTAAAGCTCTAGTGTTTTTATAAATTCTCAACCCAGGTTTACTAACTCTTTGCATGGATCGAATAGTAGGGAATTTATTCTTACCACTATATTTCAGACCAAGTATTATTTGTGATTTATAGCCTTCACCTTCCTCGTTAATGTCAGAAATGAAACCCTCTTTTTGAAGTACTTTTGCAATACTTAAGGACATTTTTGAACCTGGGATTGTTGTGGTTGTATGCTTTTTCTGACTCGCATTTCTAATTCGAGTAAGCATATCTGAAATAGGATCGTGATTTGACATAGTTTTAATTTAATTCTTACTAAAAGGCATACCTAGCTCTTGCAATAGAGCTTTACCTTCTTGATCTGATCTCGCACTAGTGACAATAGTTATATCCATACCTCTTATTGAATCTATCTTATCAAAAGAGATTTCAGGAAAAATTAATTGCTCTTTCACTCCAACGGTGTAATTACCTCTCCCATCAAAACTTTTTGGATTAACTCCTCTAAAGTCTCTTATTCTTGGTAAAGCTAGATTTATAAATCTCTCTAAAAAAGAATACATCCTGTCACCTCTCAAAGTTACAGTACAACCAATTGGCATACCCTCTCGAATTTTAAAACCCGCGATGGCTTTTTTGGCCCTAGTTACTAAGGCCTTTTGTCCTGTTATAGTTGCCATTTCATTTAAAGAAGCCTCTAAAGCTTTTGAATTTGAAGCAGCTTCACCAAGACCTCTATTAACGTTGACTTTGACAACTTTAGGTACTTGATGAATATTTTTAAGACCAAGTTCCTTTAAAAGCTTTGGTCTAATTGATTCTTTGTAGCGATTTTTTAGAGTCATAATTTTTTTTTAATTCTGGTCTTTGTCAGAATTGATAAATTAGAAAAAGTTTAAATCTGGTTTCTGATGAAAAATTAATCAATTACTTCACCAGTTTTTTTAAGTCTTCTTTTCTTAACTCCCTCTTTATCAATAAAGTATTCAATCTTACTTGTAAGATTTTTTTCCTTTGAGAAGAACATTACATTTGATGCATGTAAAGATGCTTCTTCAGTAAGTATTCTTCCAGTTTCACCTTCCTGAGTTGGTTTTACATGTTTTGTTCTAAGGTTGATTCCTTTAACAACAACTCTATTTTCAAGAGGGATAGTTTTTAACACCTCTCCTGTTTTACCTTTTTCCTTTCCGTTAATTACCTTAACTAAATCTCCAGTTTTGATTCTCATTTTTATTCTTTGCAAATTCTTCTTTTGTTTTAATGAATCCAACATTTAAATCACCTCCGGAGCGAGAGAAACAATTTTAGTGTAATTTTTATCCCGCAATTCTCTGGCTACAGGACCAAAAACTCTAGTACCCTTAGGATTCTTATCCTCATTGATCAAAACGGCAGCATTATCATCAAATCTGATTGAATTACCAGTATTTCTTCTTAATGTTGCTTTTGTTCTAACAATGACGGCTTTCACAACCTCAGATTTCTTAACTCCCATATTTGGAAGAGCATCTTTAACAGTTGCTACAATTACATCTCCAACATGTGCGTATCTTCTATTAGAACCCAAGACCCTAATACATTGGAGTCTTTTCGCTCCGCTATTATCAGCAACTGTTAAATAAGTTTCTTGTTGAATCATTTTTTAACCTCCTTAGCCTGACTTTTTTTATTAAGAATCTCTTCTATTGCCCATCTCTTATGAGAGCTAAGCGGTCTAGTTTCTCTAATTTTAACTCGATCACCCAAAACACATGTATTTTCGGGGTCATGAGCCTTGTATCGTGAAGTTCTACTTACAATTTTTTTATAAGTAGGATGTGGATATCTGTTAATAACGGCAACAACAACCGTTTTATCCATTTTGTCGCTAACAACAGTACCAATTCTTTCTTTAAGTGCCATAACTAATAATTAATCAGAAGTAGTTTTAGAAGCAGATTGACTCTTACTGAGAGTTAGTAATTGAGCAACTTGTTTCTTAATAATTTTAAATTTATGAGTTTCATTGAGCTGTCTCGTAGCTTGCTTGAATCTCAAATCAAAAAGATCTTTTCGTAATTGGTCAATCTTTTCAGTAATTTGATCAGAATTTAATTTTTTAAATTCTTTAAGAGACTCTGAGTTTTTCATTGTTTAACCTCCTCTTGAGATTTTTTAATATTTAAATTTTCTTTGGAGGAATTCTCTACATTTTTATCAATGGAGATGAATTTAGTTTTTACAGGAAGTTTGTATTGAGCCAAACGCATAGCTTCCTTAGCAGTTTCCTCAGTAATATCCTCACCACCCATTTCAAAAAGTATTCTTCCGGGTTTTACAACTGCGACCCAAAACTCTGGATTACCTTTACCAGAACCCATTCTAGTTTCAGCAGGTCTCATAGTTACAGGTTTATCAGGAAATATTCTTATCCAGATTTGACCGCCACGCTTGATATATCTTGTCATAGCTCTTCTACTGGCTTCAATCTGACGTGCAGTTACCCATCCACAGTCTTGAGCTTGGAGAGCAAATTGACCGAATGCAATAGTATTTCCTTTAGAGGCTACCCCCCTCATTCTGCCTCTATGTTGTTTACGGAATTTAGTACGTTTTGGACTAAGCATTTTTATACCTCCTATGAATTCTCATTTGAACGATCCTCAAATTGTTGAGGTCTTCTATTAGCTTTCCTTTTAGGGCTCGCACCCACAGGGATATTTTGTTCCTCTTTAGGTAGGACTTCACCTTTGAAAACCCAAACTTTAATGCCTAAAACACCGTAAGTTGTATTAGCTTCACGTGTTGCATAATCAATTTCGGCTCTCAAAGTATGTAAAGGAACTCTACCTTCTCTAGTCCATTCAGTTCTGGCAATTTCAGCGCCATTTAACCTTCCGCCTACTTGTATTTTGAGGCCTAAGACTCCAGCTCTTTGGGCCCTTTGCAAGGCCATCCTTATAGTCCTTCTAAAGGCAACTCTTTTTTCAAGTTGTTGTGCAATATATTCAGCCAGTAAAAAAGCATCAGCATCAACGCGTTCAACTTCAACTACATTTATTCTTACTTGTCTTGTTCTATCCCCTATGGTTTTTTGAATTCCAGATCTTAATTCTTCAATACCACTTCCTTGTCTTCCTACAATCACACCTGGTCTTGCTGTTTTTAATTCAAGTTCAAGTTGATCAGCTTTTCTTGCAATTAATACATCGCTAATTCCTGCTGCTCCATATTTTTTCTGAATGAAAGAACGAATTTTAAAATCTTCTTGGAGAAGAATTGGATATGTCTTAGAAGTGGCGAACCATTTGGAGCGATGCTCTTGGGTAATTCCTAATCTTAGTCCAGATGGATGTATTTTATGTCCCATTAATTTTGTACCTCCGCATTAGTTTCAGTAGTAACAGATTCAACAGAAATACTAATATGGCAAGTCTGTTTTTTGATAGAAAAAGCCCTACCTTGAGCTCTAGGTCTATACCTTTTCATTACTGGACCACTATTAGCCCATGCAGAGGAAATAACTAAGGTAGATGGATCCATTCCAAGATTATGCTCTGCATTAGCAACTGCAGATCTCAGAACTTTAGTAATTGGATCAGTAGATCTGTAAGGCATAAATTCCAACATGATCAATGCGTCTCTGTAAGACCGACCCCTAATTTGATCCAAAACTCTTCTGACTTTAGAAGCTGATCCTCGAACATAGTTTCCATGCGCGATTGCTGTTTTTGTTGTTTCAGGTGTTTTTGTCATGATTTTGCTCCTTTCTTATCTCTTATGTGACCACGGTAAGTGCGTGTAGGAGCAAATTCCCCTAGTTTATGGCCAATCATTTGTTCAGTTATAAATACAGGAATATGGGTCTTGCCATTATGCACTGCGATTGTGTGGCCAATCATTACAGGTAGAATCGTAGAGGCTCTAGACCAAGTTTTAATAACAGACTTGTCATTATTAGTATTTTGTTTTTCTACCTTTTTGAGCAAGCTATCAGCTATAAAAGGTCCTTTTTTAAGTGAACGTCCCATGTTTATAAAATAGAAATGAAATTAAAAATTGAAGTAATCAAGAGTCTCTTCCTCCTCTACTCCTCTTAGAAACGCGACGACGCCTTCGAACTACTAATTTATTACTTGGTTTGTTCTTTTTACGCGTCTTTAACCCAAGAGCTGGTTTACCCCATGGAGTAACAGGCCCGGCTCTACCAATTGGTGCTTTTCCCTCTCCTCCTCCATGTGGATGATCACATGGGTTCATTACACTTCCTCTGACTTGAGGCCTTCTTCCGAGCCACCTTCTTCTTCCTGCTTTTCCTAAGCTAGTATTTCTTATTTCTGAATTACCTACTTCTCCAAGAGTTGCGTAACATTCTTTTCTAACAAGCCTTACCTCAGTAGACGGGAGTTTTAAAGCAACATAATCTCCCTCTTTTGCCATAACTTGAGCACTCGCCCCTGCAGATCTAACCATCTGAGCACCTCTTCCTGCATATAACTCTACACAATGAACACTAGAGCCTAATGGCATAACAGAGAGTGGCATTGAATTTCCATCTTCAATTGGAACATTTTCTCCAGATATGACATTTTGGCCGACTTTTACTCCAGCTGGGGCAATAATGTATCTTTTCTCTCCATCTTCGTAGAATAAGAGTGCCAATCTTGCATTTCTATGAGGATCGTAGTGTATAGCTGCAACTTTAGCATTAATATTTCTTTTATCTCTTCTGAAATCAACTAATCTATATTGCCTTTTGTGACCACCTCCACGATGACGACAAGTAATAACTCCACGATTATTCCTGCCTTTCACTCTATGTTTTGAAACTATTAGTGATCTTTCAGGTTTTGCACTTGTTATTTCACTAAAATCAGTAACTACTCTCTGCCTAGTGCCAGGTGTATAAGGTTTAAATTTACGAATTGCCATGATTAAAACTCCTTAAGATTCTGGAAATAGTTGGATTTTGTCTCCTTCAGCAAGACGAACAATTGCCTTTTTGACCTGAGAACGTTTACCGGAAAATTTCCCGACTCGTCTTGATCTCCTAGGAGGATTCATAGTATTAACTCCTATGACTTTAACACCGAATAAGGCTTCAATAGCTGCCTTTATTTGTGGTTTTGCCGCTCTATGATCTACTTCAAAAGTATATTGATTAAAATCTAGTGCATTTGTAGCTTTCTCAGTAATAACTGGCTTTCGTATTACATCGGCTAAACGAGAATCGAATAATTTAATCATGATGCATAAACCTCCTGAATTTTATTTATCGCAGATTGACCTATTACCAATTTATTGGCATTAAGAATATCAAAAACATTTAATTGATCGGCAGCGATTAACTTTACTTTTTCAATATTATTAATTGATTTTTTTATAACATCGGGCGGACTATCAAGAATAACCAAAACTTTTTCAGTTTTTTGTATACCTAATCGAGCAAGGCCATTAATAATTTCACTTGTTTTAGGCTGCTTAAGAGTAGATCCAAAATCTTCAACAGCCTTCATATCAGATACTCTGGACATAAGTGCTGTTCTAAGAGCTAATCTACGTTCCTTACGATTCATATCAAGATTATAAGAACGTGGCTTCGGTCCAAAAATAATTCCACCGCCAGGTCTTAAGGGTGTCCTTATTGATCCTTGACGGGCTCTTCCTGTACCTTTCTGTTTGTATGGCTTTCTTCCACCCCCACGCACTTCAGATCTTGTCAAAGTTGATGCTGTCCCTTGCCTTTTGTTTGCAAGCTGCCTAAGTACTGCTCTATGGATTAAGTCTGACGAAGAAGTTTCTTTAGCAACTGCTAAATCAAGTGTAACTTTGCCGGATTTTTTACCATCCCACTTAAGAGTTTCGAGTGTTGTCATGATTTTTCACCTCCTTTTTTGCCTACAGCATTGTTTGGCTTAATATTGACAATTGAACCTGGCTTCCCTGGGACTGAACCCTTAACTACAAGCAAATTTTTCTGATCATCAATTTTTAGAACTAACAACCCTTTAGTAGTAATCTGTTTTCCGCCGTATCTTCCTGCCATTCTTTTTCCAGGATAAATTCTACCTGGAGTTGTTCCTGCTCCTGTAGATCCAGGTGCTCTATGATTTTTTGAACCATGACTCATAGGACCTCTGCTAAAACCATGTCTTTTCTGGTAACCAGCAAAACCTCTTCCCATAGATTTTCCACTAATATCAACTTTTTGACCAACCTCAAAGTTTTTTACAGTTATTTGATTTCCGATTTCATAAGATGAAGTTTCTTCAACCCTATATTCTTTCAAATGCTTTAAAAGTTCTTTGCCTGATTTCAACAAATGTCCCTTTTCAGGTTTACTTATATGCTTCTCTTTAGACAAGCCATAACCTATCTGAACAGCAGTGTAACCATCCAAAGCGCTTGTTTTCAATTGAGTAACACGGCAAGGTCCTGCCTCGATAAGAGTAACTGGTACTGAATTACCATTGCCGTCGAAAAGTTGGGACATCCCCAATTTCTTTCCTAAAATTCCTATAGACATAAGACTAAATTGGGCTAGCTCGCAATAATTTTTCAATTAACTATACCCTTCAGTTATTAAGGTAAAGTTAATAAAAAAACAATTTAATAAGGTTGAGACTTATCTGAAAATACAGATAGTTTCTCTTGGGATAAACCCACCTAAATTTTTTAGCGTTTCGCTAAAAATTGTGAAATTTTGCAGAGGCTCGGCTAGCTTGCGAGCTTAAAAATTCACTGAGTTACAATTGTACATCATCAAGTACCATAAAATAAAATAAAATAGAAATAAAGGAAATTTCCATGCCATTACTTCTCACAGGGAAAAAGTTTCATAACGATTTAAAAACTAACAAATGTCTTGCAATGTTTGCTCCTCTTGAAGGTGGATATGAAACTCGTCTCCTAAGGAGAATGAGGGCCAAGGGCTTTAAAACTTTTATAACCTCAGCAAGAGGGCTAGGAGATCCGGAAGTCTTTTTGCTCAAATTGCATGGCATTAGGCCACCTCACCTTGGTCATCAAAGCGTGGGAAGAAATGGAGCGCTCGGGGAAGTTCAACAAGTAATCCCACAAGCTTCTGAGTTATTTAATGAATATGATAAAAATAAATTACTTTGGTTATTAGAAGGTCAAGTATTGTCTCAATCCGAACTAGAGAGCCTAATAGAAATTTGCACTAATGATAATAAACTAACAATGGTTGTTGAAATGGGGGGTTCAAGAAAACTTGAATGGAAGCCATTAAGTAATTATATTTTGGATGAATTTGAAAGTTAAATTGTTTGATTAAAACCAAGAATAAAAAAGATAAATGGATTAAGTTAATTTGTGGCGCCAGTAATGAAGATATTCTTGCCATAGAAGATTTATGTGCAATTTATACTGCTGCAGGCGTAGATTACATAGATGTTGCCGCAGAAGAATCCATAGTTCATGCTGCAAAAAAAGGAATCGAGTGGGCCAAAAATGTCTTTAAAAACTCTCCTGGATTAATGATAAGTATTAGTGATGGTAATGATATCCACTTTCGTAAAGCAAAATTTGATCCATTAAAATGTCCCCCCAATTGTCCAAGACCATGCGAAAAAGTGTGCCCCACCTTTGCAATTGATAGTTCTGGAATCAAAAAGAGTAAATGTTATGGATGTGGAAGATGTTTAAATAGCTGCCCCCTAAATCTAATTAGTGAATATGAATATAACTTGTCAAAAGATGACTTAGCATTAACACTTCAAAAAATAAAGCCTAATGCAGTAGAAATTCATACAGAAATCAATCGCATAGATTCTTTTACAAAAGTTGTAAGTATCCTTAAAAGTTCAAGAATGAGATTAGACAAGATATCTATTAGTTGTGGATTAAGTCATTCTTTAAAAAAAGCACAAGAGCCCGAAGATCTTTTGAAAGCTCTTTGGGAAAGATATGAAATTCTGAATGAACTAAATATTCCCCTTATTTGGCAGCTAGATGGAAGGCCAATGTCTGGAGATCTTGCTCCTACAACAAGTAAAGATGCTGTTAAGTTGTTTGAAAAAATCGGATCAGATCTTCCTCCAGGATTAATTCAATTGGCAGGAGGAACAAATGATAAAACTCATGAATTTTTGAATTCTAACAATCTTCCAGACGGAATAGCATTTGGAAGTGCTGCAAGAAAAATTATGCAGCCATTTATTGAATTTGCTCATAAAAATAACAAAAAACTCTATGAGGATCCTGAAAAAATGGCTTTAGCAATCAAGAAAGCTCAAAAATTTCTAGAGCCATGGAAATCGAGCTCATTCAAATAATCTTTTTATTTTCAAAAACTGCGTAGTATTTATAAAAAAAATTTGTATTTTTTTTGATAGAAAAAAATCTTTTCATGTATTAAAATAAAAATTCAATGGGCCGTCGCCAAGTGGTAAGGCATCGGGTTTTGGTCTCGACATTCCTAGGTTCGAATCCTAGCGGCCCAGTACTAATATTCAATTGGTGTCTTCTCAAAAAATATTTCTATTTGATTTCGATGGAGTTATAGTTGATGGAATGCAAGAATATTGGCGTAGTTCCTTGCTGGCCTGTGAAAAATATTTAAATTCACCCTACATCTCTATTGATCAAAAACTTTTTAAAAGAGTACCAAATTCTTTCAAAGAAATTAGGCCTTGGGTTAAATATGGTTGGGAAATGATTCTAATTGTTCACGAAATTATAAAAATAGAAAATCCATTAAAAAATGAAAATAAAGATGATTTCATCAATAATTATTATCAAAATTGCCAAAGGATATTAAATGAAAATTCATGGACTGCCGAAGATTTACAAAAAATATTAGATAAGTCTCGCAAGTACCAAATTGATAAAGATTTTAAATCGTGGGTAAATTTATATAATCCTTTTTTTGAAATTGTAAATTTTATGAAAGAATTACGGAAGAGAGGAATAAAAACTGGAGTCATAACAACTAAAGGTAAAATATTTGCAGAAAAAATTCTTAAACAATTAAATATTTTTCCAGAATTGATTTTTGGTTATGAATCCGGAACAAAAATTAAAATAGCAGAAAAGCTTACACAAAATTATGAAATTTTAGGTTTTATAGAAGATAGGAAGAAAACCCTAATCGATATTAAACAAAATTCAGAAACTTCTCATATTCCATGCTTCCTAGCTGATTGGGGTTATTTGAAAGAATCAGATAGATGTACTTTAAGTAATGAAATCAAATTATTAAAATTAGGCAACCTCGAGGAGTTAGTTGCAATTTAAAGATAATCAGCTAGAGTACAAGTGTACTATAATTTGTATTTATGAAGTTTGGTTTAAATAAAAATTTCCAAATTTAGAATAATTACAAGAACTTTAACCGATAAATCAAACAATGAGCCTTGAAGAAAAGAAAAAAACCGAATCAAAAGAAAAAGACAAGGCATTAAGTCTTGTCTTAGGTCAAATAGAAAGAAATTTTGGACGAGGATCAATAATGAGACTTGGTGACGCCTCAAGAATGAAAGTAGAAACAATATCTACTGGAGCTCTCACCTTAGATTTAGCATTAGGAGGAGGCTATCCAAAAGGAAGAGTAGTAGAAGTTTACGGACCAGAAAGTTCAGGAAAAACCACATTAACGCTTCACGCGATCGCGGAAGTCCAAAAGAATGGAGGAGTAGCTGCATTTGTAGATGCTGAACATGCACTCGATCCAGTTTATGCAGCCTCCTTAGGAGTTGATGTTGAAAATTTGTTAGTTTCACAACCAGATACTGGAGAAATGGCTCTAGAAATAGTTGACCAACTTATAAGATCGAGTGCAGTAGATCTTGTAGTTGTTGACTCGGTCGCAGCACTAACCCCAAGGGCTGAGATAGAAGGAGAGATGGGAGATCACGTAATTGGAAGCCAAGCAAGGCTAATGAGCCAAGCAATGAGGAAAATAACAGGAAATATCGGCAAATCTGGATGTACAGTAATATTCCTGAATCAATTACGCCTAAAAATTGGCGTTACATACGGCAATCCAGAAACAACCACAGGAGGTAATGCATTAAAATTTTACGCCTCAGTGAGACTTGATATCAGAAGAATTCAAACTCTTAAAAGAGGTACTGAAGAATATGGCATAAGAGCAAAAGTGAAAGTAGCAAAAAACAAAGTTGCACCACCATTTAGAATTGCAGAGTTTGATATTCTCTTTGGAAAAGGTATTAGTACAACAGGATGTTTATTAGATTTAGCAGAAGAGACTAATATTATAATAAGGAGAGGTGCTTGGTATAGTTATGAAGGCGAAAATATTGGACAAGGAAGAGATAATACAATAATTTGGCTTGATCAAAACCTAGAAATCAGGAATAAAGTAGAATCCATGGTTAAAGAGAAATTAACAGAAGGAACTGAAGTCAGTTCTAATTCAATGAAAGCATTAAATAGCAATCCTGCTAATACAATCGCAGTTAATGATATAAAAACCGTAGCTTAGATTTATAAAGAATCAGCTAAAGTCCACCACCCAGCAGCCGGGCCTATAAATCTCACTACAATCCATAAAATTACTAACCCTCCGATACCAAACCAACTGGCCTTAATACTCAATTTAATTAGTTTATCTCTTTGATTGATTGTAAAGGGAAACCAATCAAACAATCTTGCAGAATCATCAATTTTAGTTTTAGTATTATTTTTTTTTGGAGGTAACCCAAGTGTTTTACGTCTTTTTGCTTCTCCCATATTTCTTTAGTTATTTAAAAAATCATAACCTAGTCAAAAGGTAGCATATAGTTAATTTGTTTTGATGGTTGAATGTTTTGCAAAAGTAATCTTCCCCAGTTTCTTTTATTTGCTCTTCCATCTAAGATTATTAACTTACCTGAATTTCTTCTTAAAGGAGAAATAGATCTTTCAAGTTTTATTCTAGCTTGAGGAAGAAAGAAGTCTCTAAACCAATCTTGAGAAAGCTTCTTTTTATGAGAGACTGTAATTGCATTAATAGGTTCTGACATATTGGGAATCGGCAGTAAAGGAATTATAATTTGTTCTGGAATTTGAATTAAATAAGAATTCATAATCCACCAGTCAAAACTAGAGCAAAGAATTTCATTTTTACCAGAGGGAATTGTCTCAAGCAATACCCTCTTCCCGTACTTAGAAGCTAAGTCTGTAGCAAGATAATTTTTTAAATCAATATCATCAGACAGAATTAAAGTTAAACCCTTTCTAAAAAGTATTAACTTTTTGCATTTATCCAAGATTGAATTAGTAAAAAGAGGATTATTAGGAAGAAACTGTTTAGGGGGTATATATAATGAAATCTTTTTCTCTTCAAAATTACTTTTAAAATTAATAACCAAGTCAATATCTAAACTATGCTTTTTAAAATACATTTGGAAAAAATTATCTTTTCTCAATGCTGATAAAAAAACAAATTTATTATTTGAAAAAAATTCCTTAATTTGAGAAAGTTCATCTATTGGCTGCAAATACAAATTCCAATCTAAATTTGTATCGTTTAACTTTACCCAGCATGCCCAACCTTGAGATAATGCTCTGTTAACGCTTAAAAATTTATCAGAAAAAAAAGAATTTTCATGAAAAAAATATGACAAAAAACTAATTTCTTTTTCATCTAAATTGATATAACTATTTCCTAAGACCTTTCTCATAAAAAACTTTTTCTTCAAAGAATCATATACTTTTATAAATTTTTGATTAATTAATCCAAATTCTTTAAAATTTTTTGTCCAATCCTTTTTCAGTAAAGAAATTCTAAAGTGATTTTTCAAATCCTGTTTTATATTCTCGATGCCAGAATAAACTATTCGATGATTTCTAAGATTAGGAGAATTGGGTTCGTTAAGTAAATTTTGTATTGTTATCAAGCGAACATGATGATTTTCAAAAATAAGCTGATCATTTTTCAAAATAAAATTGAACCCTAGATTTTTTAATGAATCAATCTGAAATTGTCTTATAAATTGAATTTTTTCTTTAGATAAAATAAAAGTTGAATCCTCTTCCTTTAAAAATAAAGAAATCAAAATTGGAGGTAACCAATCATAGCTATAGAAAATTTCTGAATTAATTAGATATGTAGAATCATTTTCAATACATTTGGAAACTATCCTCCCAAAAGAATAAATATGTTCCCAACTAATACTTTGATTTCTCAAAAAATTTTTCAAATATTGATGACTTAAAATTTCAAGCATTTATAATTAATTTAATTTCAAATACATATAAAATTTATGAACCTAATATACAAAAAATTGTTATCAATATAAGAGGGCTTTGAATTTATCAATCTATGAAAATTGGAATAGTAGGATTAGGTTTAATTGGTGGTTCTTTAGGGTTAAAACTCCAAAGTCTAAATCATACAATTTATGGCATAGCAAATAATGAATTAAATGAAAAAAAAGCTAGAGATAAAAAACTTGCAAATTTTGTTAGCTGTGATCTGAGTTTATTAAAAAAATGTGAGCTAATAATTTTGGCATTGCCTATCAAAGATTTGATTACTCCGTCTCAACAATTAGTAGCATCAATACCTTTGGGAACAATATTAACTGATGTAGGCTCTGTTAAAGAACCAATTGTAAAAACATGGGAAAATTTACATCCCCTGTTTATTGGATCTCATCCAATGGCAGGAACAGACAAAAAAGGGGTTGATTCAGGTTTTGAAGGCCTTTTTAAAAATGCAAAATGGATTATTACTCCAACACAAAATAGTGATTTAAATGCATTAAGAACTATTTATGAGCTTATAAAATCAATGGATTGTGAAATTTGCCATTCCTCCCCACAAGAGCATGATGAAGCAGTATCTCTAATTTCTCATTTACCTATATTTTTAGCTTCTGCTCTTATTGAAACTGCGCATACAAAAAATAATCAATCTTTATTAGATCTAACGCAAAAATTGGCTGCTACTGGATTTGCTGACACTACGAGAGTTGGGGGCGGCAATGAGCAACTAGGCTTAGATTTAGCTATTAATAATCAGATTAATATTTTAAATTCCATAAATAATTTTAAAAATAAGCTGAATATAATGGAATCTCTTATTAAAGAAAAAAATTGGGAGTTACTTACTAACAAACTTACTGAAGCAAAAGAAATCAGACAAAAGTTTATAAACTAAAATTTTCTATACCTTTGGAAGCTAAAATTTGCCTTGAAACCATTAATGCAGACTGACTAACACCTGCAGTCCCCTCTCCCGGATAAATAGAATCTCCACATAGCCATAAACCTTCAAAAGGCGTCCTGCTTGATAATCCAAATAAACCAAAAATATCTGGATTTTGACCAAGCCCACCTACTATTCCATTAGGTCTATTTGTCCATTTTTCAAATCCCAATGGAGTTGCTAATTCCCTATGTAGCCAATTGTCAGGATCAATATCAAATTGACTTTCCAATTCAAGCGATATTTTTTTCATGAAACCATTTTTCTTCTTCAGGTAAGTTTGTTTATCTAGTTCAAACCAATCTTTAGTCTTGGTAAAGATACTCGCAATTAAAGTAACCTCACCTTTTGGTGCTCTTCCATCACCATCATCACTAATTGATACAAATAATGAACAAAATTCTTTCGAAACAAATTGATAATGATTGGAGAATGTTTTTTTAATATGTTCTTTTTTTAAAGCTGAATAAAAAACTACAGCTCCACTTGGATCAGGCAAACTATTTATTCGATTTTTATAATTTTTTTTTCTTTTTAAAGGATCTTTCAAATGCTTGAGCAAAGATTGTGGAGGCGCTGTATAAATCACGTCTTTTGCTTGGTAAATAAAAGATTTTTTTTTGGAATTAGCAAATACTTTCCAACACATATTTACTTCGTCAAAAGTTATAGAATTAACTTCTTGTCCAAAAATTAAATTAACTCCAGTTTTAATCAATGAACTTTCTAATGATTCACTTAAAGACTGCATAGATTTTTTAAGATGCCAAAGGCCATGTGGCTGTTGACACATCTGAAGAACAGTAGATCCATATAAGGCTGCAGTATTATAAACATCCTCTTGAGAGTAAAGTTTTAGTTGAAGATTTAAGAATTTTATCAAGCGCTCATTATTGTTTAATCCACATATTCGCAATAAATCAAAAATAGTAGATTTAAGTAAGATACCTGTGACAAGGTTTGAAGGTACTATTGCTTTAAGAAGTTGAGAAAAATCCCAAAAATTACTTATTGGTAATACAGGATTATTATTAGCAAATATCCAATTACTTTCATGTATAAAGGTACAAAGTTTCCAAAATCTTTGACTCCCAGGAAACTGAATTTCTCGTTCAGCAATCCATTTACTTTTTTCATACCAAATAGGAATAGGATTACTACCATCATTTAAGTCAACAATGCAAGCAGGGTCTAAAATTGTGGCTTCTGGGGATGGAATATCTAAAAAATCAAAAATTCTGGCATGTATTCCTCCCTTCTCTAAACCCGCAACCTGAGTTGCGCCAACATCAAAAATATAATTCTTTCTTTTAAAAGTACCTGCACATCCTCCGGCTTGAGTATGAGATTCAATTAAAGTCACTGATAAGCCTTGTTTTGATAAAATCGCTGCAGAAGTTAATCCTGCTATACCTGCCCCTACAACAATAACTTCAGACTTTTTCATTAAAATGCAAAAATTATCTCCTATTGAAATTAACGAAATTTGTGAAGAATTAGGTGAAACCTATCCAAAAAGTATTGAACAAGTTCATGGTGGTGATATTCATAGTGCCTGGCGAATAGAATTCTCAACTAAAAAGTTATTCCTAAAAAGAAATATTAGAAGCAAAAAATTTCTTAAATTTGAAAATTATTGTCTTCAAAATTTGAGAAAATATATTAATCTAGAAAACTTAGTTATTCCTGAAGTTATTGCATATAAAAATATAAAAAATATAGAGATTCTTCTAATTGAATGGATAGATATGCATAATTTTGATCAAAAAAAGCTTGGAAAAGGTTTAGGTGAATTGCACTTAAAATCATCTGAATCTAATCCCAAAATGTTTGGACTACAAATTGAGGGTTTTATCGGAACAACAGATCAGAAGAAAGGATTGCAAGATAATTGGATAGATTGTTTCTTAAACTTAAGGATTATACCTCAATTATTAATTCTTGAATCGACGTTTTTAGATAAAGAAACTATAAATAAAGTTAAAGAAAAAATTAAATCAGAATTACTGAATCATAAACCAATAAATGCTTTAGTTCATGGTGATTTATGGTCAGGAAATGCAGGAATTGACAAAAGCGGAAGGGGGGTTATATTTGACCCTGCATCCTGGTGGGCAGATAATGAAGTAGATATAGCTATGACAAAACTATTTGGAGGTTTTAGAAAAGAGTTCTATGAAGAATATCATAGAATTTTTCCTATAAAAAACGGATTTGAAAAAAGAATTATTATTTATAATTTTTATCACATTTTAAATCACGCCAATATGTTTGGAGGAGGGTACTTAAGACAAGTTAAAGATTACGTACAAGTGATACTTAATATGTAATCTTTAACTAACCTAAATATGTCTTCTTAAGATTTTGTACCTTATCTAAAACAGCTTCACGATTTTCACTGGTGCGAAGATTTTGCCAGCTCCATTGACCGACAACAATTACGCCTAGTAGTTCTAGTAAACCAGGGAGAATTGGGAAAAAGTTTATCGTGTCAATGACAACTTTAATGATTATCTGAGCTATTACGACAACAGCAATTATTCCTGCCGCCTTGCCGTACTTACCCATTTGAGTCCAATCAACATTACCAAGGGTTTCGTTGACTTTTCCCATAACATCAGAGTACTTCTCTGAAAAACTTTTGGTTTCTGAGCTTGTATCGGAGCCGGAGTCTTGGTTTGACTCTGGAGTGTTATCACTCATGAATTCAGTAAACTTAATATATGAACCAGACAGTATCGGAAAAAACGTCTATTGACTACCTTTTTGTTGTGCAAAATTCCGAACCGAAACATTTTGTATTTTTTAGAGGCGTTAGTATGAAGGGTTTCTGAAGATATTTAAACTTATAATTGATTTATAAAAACTTCACATTATTATCTAGTTCTAACAAAAACATTAATAAATCTCAGTAATAAGAAAAATTTAAAAAGCTAAAATTTTTATTTTAATTATTATGTTTTCATAGCTATGTTCGCAAAAATTAAAGTATTGAAATGCCCAAAGATATCAAATTAAATTTCTTAAACTCTGATGAGGAAGAGAGATATCAAAAACATTTCACCCTTAAAGAAATAGGTTATGAGGGTCAACTAAATCTTAAAAACAGCTCAGTATTATGTATCGGAGCAGGTGGGCTTGGGTCTTCCGTTTTGCTTTATTTAGCTGCAGCAGGAATTGGGAGAATTGGCATAGTTGATAACGATAAAGTTGAAAAGTCTAATCTTCAGAGACAGATAATTCATGAAACAAATACTATTGGCAATCTTAAAATTGATTCTGCCAGAGAAAGAATTAAAAAATTCAATCCTAATTGTGAAGTATTAACCTTTTCAGAAAGAATTAATCCTAAAAACGCTCTTGAATTAATAAAGAAGTTCGATGTTATTTGTGATTGCTCGGATAACTTTGGCACAAGATATTTAATAAATGATTCATGCCTGATTTTAAATAAACCCTTAGTCTTTGGAAGTGTACAAGGCTTTGAAGGGCAAGTTAGTGTATTCAATTTATGTAAAAATAGTCCAAATTTAAGAGACTTATTTCCAGAATCACCTTCAAACAATGCTGTCCCTAGTTGTGCAGAATACGGGGTTGTGGGTGTTTCAACGGGTTTAATAGGAATTCTTCAGGTTAATGAAATTATTAAAATCATTTTGAAAAAAGGTGAAATTTTAGATGGGAAGATTTTGATTTTTGATCTATTGAATATGAATATGAAAAAATTACATCTAAAAGGTGATCAGTTGAATAAACGAATAAAAAATCTGATACGGTTTGAGGAATTTTACGATAGCAATGAAAATTGTGAGGATAATAATGAAATCAAAAGAATTAATGCTAATGATTTTAATAGCTTATATAAATCAAAACCCAACAAAATACTTTTAATTGATGTTAGAGAAAATGAAGAGTTTTCTAATTCTGCAATAGAGGGTTCAATATCAATTCCTCTTAGTCATTTGAATAATGAGTCTGACTTAAAATATATCCAAAAAGAAAGTTTAATTAAAGAGGTTTTCACTATATGTCAATCGGGGAAACGTTCGGTAAAAGCCTCAAAAATATTGTCTAAATTCAAAATTCAATCAAGATCAATTGAGGGCGGCATTGAAATGGTAAAAGAAATATTAAGCGACTAATATTTTTGAAAAATATTTAGTAATCTACACCTCTTTTTAAGTCAACTCCAACATTTGCATAATGCTTGTGACAAACCATTTCAGAGTAAACATCAGCAAGTTCAAAGTAAGAAGGTTCATTTTTACATCTCCCAGTAATAACAACTTCTGTTTCTGATGGTTTTCTTAAAAGCGTTTGATGTATTGATTCCACAGGTAAAAGCTCTAAATCAACTGTTGGATTCAATTCATCTAAAATAATAGTCTTATATAAACCACTCAAAATAGCAGCTTTAGCTATTTCCCATGCTCTCTCAGCCTCAACGTAATCAATTGGTTGTTGCTGACCTCTCCATACGATGGCATCTCTGCCAGAGCGCAAATGATCTACTAAATGTGGGTAACTCTCTCTCAAAGCTTCTATAGCAGCATCTTCGGTATAACCATTGCCACCTTTTAGCCACTGTAATATTAAAACTCTATGACTTTTATCTTGAGATATTCCTTTGCCGATAGCTTGAAGAGCCTTACCAAGTGCACTTGTTGATTTACCCTTTCCTTCACCAGTATAAATCTCAATTCCACCACTAGAACTACTTTGTGTGGTTTGTGCTGACAATTCTCCTTTCAAACGTGGTCTCATTTCTGAATGAAGTTGAGATATTCTTACCAAAGAGGAAGGGGCTGCCCTCCCAGTAATAATTATTTCTAATCCATCTGGACGATTTTGAAGAGAATCAACTACTTCATTGATATCAAGCATTCCTAAATCAAGAACTGGGTTTAACTCATCTAGTACAACAACGGAATAAAGAGAGCTAGCAATTGCTCCTTTAGCAATATTCCAACCTCTCTCAGCCTCACCAACATCAAACTTTGTTACTTGATCAGCATTAAAGAATTCAGATCTGCCTGTCCTAACATGGTCAATTAAATGTGGAAAGCCTCTTTGCAAAGCCTCTATAGCTGAGTCCTCGTCATATGACCTCTCAGGGCCTTTTAAAAATCTTAGAAGTAAGACTCTTGACTGTCTTTTTTCGCATATTCCTAATCCTATTGTCCTGAGAACTACTCCCAAAGCAGCCTGACTTTTTCCCTTACCCTCTCCATCATAAATATGTAATTGACCTTTTGATCTTTCTTGACTGTCACTTGCTGTGACAATTCCAATTCCTCTATTTCTACTCTTATTCGCCAATTGAACAAAATTAATAAATTTAATCTAATATATAAATAAGAATATTATTAAAGATTTAATAATAAATTCAACCTATTCATATGTAATTTAAATTTTAAAGTAATTAACATGTTCAATCAACTAGAAATTCTCTCTGATGAACAAAGTGAAAAGCTTTATACAATTAGAAGGTACATTAAGAATCTTGAAAGTGTTTGTATTGCTTATTCCGGAGGAGTTGACAGTACACTCGTAGCATCATTGGCATTCGAGCAATTAGGTGCCAAAGCAATTGCAATAACTGGTATTTCTCCTGCTTTAGCCAATACTCTTAGAGAAGAAGCAAAAAGTCAAGCAAAATGGATTGGAGTAAAACACTTAGAAATTAAAACATCAGAATTAGACCACCCAAGTTATAGTGAAAATCCCAAGGATAGATGCTTTGCATGCAAAAAAGAGCTTCACAAACATACAACCTACCTTTCTAAAAAATTGAATTACAAGATTGTTTTAGATGGAGTAAATCTTGATGATCTTAAAGATTATAGACCAGGTATACAAGCCTCAAAACAAGCAGGAGTTATCTCTCCCCTTGCAAAATTTAAATTCTCAAAACAAGATATTAGGGACATATCAAGAGCATTAGGTTTTCCTTGGTGGGATAAACCTGCTCAACCTTGTTTATCATCAAGATTTCCTTATGGGCATGAAATAACTAGTGAGAGGCTAAAAATGGTTGAAAAAGCAGAAGAATACCTTAAAGAAGGTGGATTATCGGAGGTTAGAGTGCGATGCCAAGGCTCAACCGCAAGAATAGAAATTCCCCAAGATGAAATAAGGCACTTTTTTAACAACTATAAGTTTAATGAATTAGTTCAGTATTTTTCGAAATTAGGATTTAATTGCACAAGCTTAGATCTTGAAGGACTGATAAGCGGAAAATTAAATAGATAAATATTGAATTAAACAGCTGTTCTGATCTGTTTAGGTACTGCTGAGGGTGGATTTCGCTCAATTACACGCAAAGAATGTTCTTTAGCCATCAAAGATTCAATTAAATATTGACTAGCTAATTCAGGCATCATATTTTGACCACATGTAAATATATCGACTGCAGAATAATTAGATTCAGGCCAAGTATGTATTGAAATATGAGATTCTGCCAGTAATGCAATTGCCGTAACCCCCTGAGGCTCAAATTTATTACTTATCAAATTCAGCACTGTTGCATTTGCCAATTTAGAAGCTCTGTTTAAAATACAACGCAAAAAGGATTCGTCATTTAATTTTTCGCAATTACATCTATAAAGTTCCAACAAAAGGTGTTTACTCTGATGACTTAATTTTTGTTCATCACTGAACGAACTTAATATTTGACTTTTTTTTTGGATTTTCATTCAAGCAATTTATATAAATTTAAGATTAGCTAAAATAACGCAATTTTGAAATCATAAGTGAATCATTTGTGAAGAGCCCAAGAAAGACCGATTAAATTTATCTATATGTGTCGCACTTATCAAACATTGACTATCTTTACCAACAGAATTCAATAACAAATTTTGCCTGGTTAAATCTAATTCCGCCAAGACATCATCTAATATAAGTATTGGAGGGACGTTTAGTGTTTTGGTTAATAAATCTAGTTCAGCCATCTTTAAAGCCAGGATAAAAGTCCTTTGCTGTCCTGATGAACCATATTTTCTAACTGAAACATTATTGATTAGAAACTCAACATCATCACGATGAGGGCCAAAATTACATTTACCAGTCAATGCTTCTACTGAACGCTGATTTAAGAGTTGTTCTGCTATTTTTTTACTAATAACTTCTTCTTCTTCTTCTTCTGGACTTATATTTTGTATCCCTGAAAGATAATTTATTTCTATTTGCTCTTTAGATTTACTTAAGTGATTATGCCAATATTCAACATATGGTTTTATTTTTAATAGAGCCCTCCTTCTACGCCTAAAAATTCTTGTACTTATTATTGACATTTGAATATCAAAGCTTTCAACAATATCTGAGGATTGCGTTTTTAAGAAACTTTCAGAACGCCAAAAATGACTTCTTTGCTTTAAAAGTCTGTTAAATTTACTTATTAAGTCTAAATATACTGGTTCAAGCTGAGATACGACTTTATCAATCCATAGTCTTCGATAACTTGGTTCACTTCTAACAATATCTATATCATTAGAGCAGAAACATACACTTCGAATATAATTCTTTATTTCACTCTGTTTTTTCAAGATTGATTCATTGACGTAAATTCTTTTAGGGCCTTTTCGGAACAAATTTAACTTTAAATCGTCTTCAAAGTTAATCTGTCCTATGACTACAGCCATATCACTGTCTTTCTCTATTAAATCTTTATCGCTTAATGCTCTATTAGACTTTAATTGACTTAAAAATTCAACCGATTCAAGTAAATTTGACTTACCAATACCGTTACAGCCAAGAACAATAGCTCTTCGCTCTTTTAAATCAATTTCAAAACTTTTATGGTTCCGAAAATTTTTAATTTTTAATTTATTTAAAAAAATTTTTTTTGTGCATTCATTAATTAAATTAGCTAAGTTTAAAATATTTAGATTTTCTTTAAAGAAATTGAAAAATTAAAGGGCATGTAGCTCAGTTGGATAGAGCATCAGATTCCGGTTCTGAGAGTCGGGGGTTCGAATCCCTCCATGCTCGTAACATTATTTTTAAAGTTTATATCCCATTACTCTTATTCCATTTGGATCAAGTATGAATCCATTTTCCTCTAAACTTAAAAACGAAGATATTGGAGCCTGTACAGAAATACTGCATCCAGGCATTTCTCTATTAATTTTTTCGAGAGTTACTTGAAGCAATATTGAATAATAAAGTTGCTGATTATTACCTGGCAATGCACTTAAATTCCACAAGTTAGCATTCAATCCCTTATCGGACGTAACCCTTACAAAGCCATATAATTTATTTTTTAATTCACTCTGTATGGTAAAAAAGAAATTACTTTTCTGAATAGCCTCAGAAAGAGGTTTTATTGGAAATGTCTCACAGCCACAAGTCGCTAAAAGTCTATTAACTTCTCTAGCTAATGGGATTTGAGAAGAGTTAACAAAATAACCTTCTGGAAGAACAAGTTTTTTTTTAGAAAAATATTGCAATTATCAACCTGTATTTCTCATACCAGCTGCTATCCCATTAATAGTTAAAAGTGCCCCCCTCAAAAGTTCACTTCTACTATAAGCTCTTCTAGATTCATCTTTATCAATAATAAATTCGCTTATGGGGGGTTGTCTTGTTTGGTCTCTTAGTCTTCTTAAAAGTGAAACCTGCAAAAACCCTAATGGGATAATTGTCTTATTTCTCAAGCTTACTGATGATTTCAAGTCTCTATCAGATTCGAGGAGCTTATTTTTACCAGTAATTTGAAGTATTAAAGATTTTGTAAGATTATATTCTTTGGAAATTACTTCAAAAATATCATCAAAAGAATCTTTATTTTCTTTGCTTCCAAGAGTATCAACATAATATCTAGCAACTTCCAAATCCACTTTGGATAATGTCATTTCAACCTTAGATATAAGCATCCTAAAGAATGGCCATCTTTGATTCAGAACTCTTAATAACTCAATTTGTTCTGGATCTGAATTTAATTCAGATGACAAAGCAGTACCTACTCCAAACCAACTTGGCAAAAGAAATCTACTTTGCGTCCAACCAAATACCCATGGAATAGCTCTTAAACTTGACAAATCTTTTGCACCTTTTTTTCTTCTAGCAGGCCTACTAGATATTTGTAATTTACTTATTTCTTCTATTGGAGTGACCTCTTGAAAGAAATTTAATAAATCAGGATTCTCATGCACTAATTTTCTGTAGTGAGACCTTGATGTTTCTGCCAGCCTAGACATTAATTTATTCCATTCTGGAGTAGCATCAAGTCTATTATTCACCAAACTATTTTGAATCACCGCTGTAGTGACAGTTTCAAGATTATACAAAGCCAGTTCAGGAAGACTATATTTAGAAGCTAAAACTTCGCCTTGTTCTGTTATTTTTATTCGCCCTTTTAAAGTACCGCTCGGTTGAGCCAATATTGCCTGATAGGCTGGACCTCCTCCTCTCCCTACAGAACCGCCTCTGCCATGAAAAAGTCTTAGCAATATGTTATTTCTACTTGAAAGATTTTGAAGAGCTATTTGAGCTCTATGAATTTCCCAATTACTAGAAACAAACCCCGAATCTTTGTTGCTATCAGAATATCCAAGCATTAATTCTTGAAGAGGTTTAAAAGATTCTCCCACTTTTGGCAATAATGATCTATAGAAGTCTAATTTAAACAACTTTTCCATTACTTCTGGTGCTCTTTTAAGGTCTTCTACAGTTTCAAAAAGAGGAACAACTAATAAGTTTGACTTTTGTGAATTTTGGTCAAGAAGCCCCATTTCTTTTGCCAGTAAGAGCACTTCAAGTAAATCAGATGCACTATGACTCATTGAAATTACATAAGAATGACAAATGCGGCTTCCAAATTCTTGCTGTAATCTCTTAACCATCTTAAAAACTGAAAAAGTTTCTTCAGTAGTTTTTGTCCAGTTAACATCAGATGGAATAAGAGGCCTTTTTGTATTTAATTCGTCTATGAGCCATTGAATTTTCTCTTCCTCAGACATTTGGTCATATTGCACAGATAAATCAAGATAATTTGTAAGCTCTTGTATAGCGTCACTATGCCTTGTACTCTCTTGACGAATATCTAAACTTGCCAAAGAAAATCCAAAAATATGAACCTGAGTAAGTAAGGTGTTTACAGACTCGCACGTTAAATCTGTACTGATCAGGCTATTTTTAATTAATTCGAGATCATAAGTAAATTCGTTGACTGACTTGTAATGTAAGTTTTCAACTTTATCTAGATTTTTGTTATCAATTTCTCCCTCTAAGTCGAATTTCCAACCATTATTAGCTAATAAATTATTTCTTTCTTGTGTCAACCTTAATTTTTCTAAAATATAACTTAATTTCAATCTGTAAGGCTCTGATCTATACCTTGTAGCCCTTGCCTCATAGATTTCTGGGAACTTAACCCTGTCCGTTTCGAGTGACTCCAATAGAGAAGAACTAACTTGACTCCATTGCATCGAGACACTTAATTGATCTCTAAGATTAGATGTCGCAATAATATATCTTTCCAACATCAACTGCCTTTGATAGCAAGCTGTTCTCCATGTTATCTCAGGAGTAACCGATGGATTACCGTCCCTATCGGAGCCTACCCAAGAACCAAAATTACAGAAAGATTCAGAGGGCAACTGAACATCTGGATAATTTTCGGTTAGCGCTTCACTGATCCTGCCCCTCAATTGAGGCATCGCATTAAATAAAACTTGCTGAAAATAATGCAAGGCATAATCCACTTCGTCTAGAACTGATGGTTTAAATTGATGCAATTCATCTGTTCTCCACCAAAGTCTTACTTCCTCTTTTAATTGGGTTTTTAGAGAATTTTTTTCTTCTTTTGTTAGAAATTGCTCAATCTGTATTTTTTTTAATAAATTTGCTACTCTTGTTTGCTTATGTCTAATCGTATGTCTCACTATCTCAGTAGGATGTGCGGTAAAAACTAAACGGATATCCATTTCCTGCAATAACTCTTCTAATTTACCTGGTGGTACATTTAATTTCCTCAGCCTGTAAAATAATTCTCTAAAAGTTACTGGAGCATTTTGCCTAGCCAATGCTGGAGCAAATGGATCAAGATTATCGGGCGATTTTTGAACATCCTTATTGGTAAAGCTCTGAATATATCTATCTTCTTCAACTCTTTGTTCCAAAATATTCACAAGTTGAAAATACAATGAAAACGCCCTTGCGGCTGCAATAGATTCTGCTAAATCCATTGAATTTACAATATCAACTATTTCATTTTTAAAAGTTTTTGAAATATCACCATCAATTTGTTTTGAATAACTTAATTCTTTAAGCTGTATCAATCTCTCTGCTTGATCATCTGGGCATTCTTCTCTGAGTACAGATTCCCAAAGATCTTCTATTAAAAGACGATTTTTATCAAGTGGATCATTGTTACTTATCAGATCCACGTTTTTATTTTTTACCTGTCTAAAAGATTCCATATAATCATTATGTCACAAGTAAAAATGTTCAGATCAAATGTTTGTTTAAATAATTAAACATTCCCGCCTTCACTCCTAATCATATCTTCGATAGAAATTTTCATTATTTGCTCAATAGAAAGACCTTTTTCATATTGATTTATCCATTTCATAGATTGATTGCCTTCTTCAAGGACTTTATAAATAGGATTCAAAAGATGTTTCATACCAAAATTTTCTGCTGTGTATGACAAATCTGATAATAAATTATGAATCCACTCTCTACAAATAACTTTTTTGCCATCCTGCCAGTGAATTAATTCTGAATTCAAACTTTCTTTAGCAGCATTAATTTCATTTTGATCACATATTTCGGGTAATTTATCAATAGAAAAATAACTGGCATTCAAAGGATCTAAAGTATTTATATTTTCAAAAAGATTTAAAATCCTTAGTTCTATCATGGCCGTTATCCCTAAAAGCAAGTTAACATCATAAATAAAATCACAAATTCTTAATTCCAACCGATCAACAATTAAAGGTCTTTGAGGACCATTAGGTCGTATTGAAGACCAAAAATGCCGGATATTTTGCATATTTTTATTAGCTATATTTTCCTCGATCCATTCGATATAAGAATTATGATTTACAAAAAAAGGCACCTTTCTTGGTGTTTTAGGAAATTGTATCCATCTCTGAGAATGATTCTCCGTAATTTTATTATTTAAAAAAGGTGAGCTAGCGCTTAGTGATAGATATATAGCAGCTTCAGATCTTATAAGTCTTATAGCCGCAAAAAGCTTATCTAAATCATCTATTCCTACGTTTATATGGACACTTGAAGTTGCAATTGAGGTTCCATAATTATCTTGTATAAATTGATGATAAACATTGTCAATATCAGATCTTTGAAATTGAATATCGTGTTTAAAACAAAGAGTAGATGAAGGAATGATTGTTAACTCTTTTTTGTTTAGCCATCTTCTTAACTTTTTTCTTGGAGTTATTAATTTCTTGTATAAAAAATCGTAGTCTTTTTCAGGTGTTGTTATGTATTCAACGTTTCTATTATCTGGCTCTTTTACAAAATCAGGGAATTGTTTCTCAATTTCAGCCGAAACCCCAATATGAGATTTTAAAGAACCAGTGAAAAGTTCAACCTCAAAACCCTTAAAAAGATGATTGTGACTCATTTACTTATCTAAACAGGCTAATGCTTTGAGTATCCCCTTTGCTTTATTTATCGTCTCTTGATATTCATTTTCAGGAGAGGAATCAGCAACTATTCCAGCACCTGCTTGCACTGAAACATCATATTTACCATCTTTAGAAGGTTTTACTATCATAGTTCTTATTGTAATCGCCGTATTTAAAGAACCATTGATATCAATTGATCCGTAAACACCAGCATAAGGCCCTCTAGCATCTTTTTCAAAGTGATGAATCAATTGCATCGCTCTTATTTTTGGCGCACCAGTAACTGTTCCAGCGGGGAAAGACGCTTTTAGCAAATCCCATACATCAGCATTGTTTCTTAAAATTCCCTCCACTTCACTAACTATATGCATAACATGTGAATATTTCTCTATAACCATTAAGTCCTTAACCTCAACAGTACCAATTTCACATACTCTTCCTAGATCATTTCTACCGAGATCAATAAGCATTACATGCTCAGCTATCTCTTTTGGATCTTTTAACAAATCCTTTTCTAATTCTAGGTCTTGTCGTTTATCAATACCTCTAGGTCTTGTACCTGCTATAGGCCTTAAGCTTGCAACAATCCGGTTATTTTTATTTTTTTCAGCTTTAACCATTACTTCAGGACTAGAACCTATCAAATACCATGAACCAAAATTAAAAAATGACATGTAGGGAGAGGGATTGACCATCCTCAAACTTCTATATAAATTAAATGGATCATTATTGACTTTAGTTTGGAATTTCTGACTTAAAACTATTTGGAAAATATCTCCTTTTCTTATGTATTCTTTTGCAGAAAGAACTGCATCTTCAAAATCTTTTTTTTTCCAATTACTCTCAAGATCTAAATTCATATTCTCGTTTTCATTCCAATCTAAAAACTCATTTTCTTTTAGAGGAACTCTCATCAAATTTCGAGTTTTCTGAATTTTAGAAATTGAATTTAAATATAACTCTTCAATAGAGAACTCTTTTGAAGAAGTTGTATCTGCATAAACCACTGCAGTTATACATCTTTTAATTTGATCAAAAACAACTAACTGATCGAAAAACATCCAGGAACCATAAGGGATATTATTTTCTGGTGTCTCATTTATTGGAACGCTTGGTTCTATTCGATTTATTAATTCATAACCCCAAGAGCCATACAATTGTCCAACTGATGGTAAGTCATCAAGAATGATTGATTTATATTCCTTTGTCCAATTTTTTAAAATATCAAAAGGATCGCCTTTATATATTTCAGTTTTTCCACTGTTCCAAGTTTTCACTATTTCTTCTCCTTTACACACTGCTTCCCAGAGAGGTTTAGTAGCAACTATGCTCCATCTACCCAAACTTTCCCCACCTTCTACTGACTCAAGGAAAACACCATGTGAATTTTTTTCGGATAATTTTATCCAAGTTGATAATGGAGTCTCTAAATCTGCAGGCCAAGTTTGAGTAATAGGTATAAAATTTTTACCTTCTTGGTAAGCCTTTAAAAAACTATCTTTCTGAGAGCCGATCATACTTATAATGTCAACCCAAATTATAAATATATTTTTCTTTTATATCAACTTTAAAGAAATTAATCAAAAGTATTTTTTGTTGTAAATTTCAACCCAGCTGGATTAGGATTCTCGCCTATTCTTCTTGGGTTATGTCCTACTTTTTCTCTGCCCTCGTTAACTTTCTCAGGGAAGACGCCATCTTTAGGATGTAAAAATTCAATATCTCCACCTGGGAAAATTCTATAAATTTTAAAGTCTTCAATTCTTGGCTTAAAAGATCGTAATTGCGTCCCTAGTGCAAGGCATTGTTCTTTTCTTGCAAAGTACATTAAATTATCACCTTCATGCATAATAGCGGCACCACCTGTAGGTAATTCAAATGCTTGTTCTTTCGTACTTTTCCATACAATTGCATATTTTTCTTCGGTTTCTGCTGAGTTTAATAAACCCCCAGTACTTCCTATATGCTTTGGAAATTGACCAACTAAAGTTTCAGTCATCCTAGATTTTGAGTTATTTATAATAAGAAATTAGCATTCATATTTTACAAAATTCAAATTAATAGGAAAGTTTCTACATTATTTAATAAATGTAAAATTTCTTTCTCATTTTAATTTGAATCTGAAATCGGAAAAAATACTGTCAAACCCGTATCACGCCTTTGTGTGACATGTCCTCCTAAACTCGCTAACAACTTTTGAGTAGCATTCTGACTTAGTTGAAGGCTACCAGTTTGAGGATTCCAATTTAAAACGGGTCCTAGATCAGAACCTTTCTCTCTTTTTTGAATTTCTTTATTATTACTATCTAATTTTTGCACTTTTAGTTGAAGTTTCAGTTTTTGACCAGCCGGTCTTAATTCTAAAATTAATGTACTACCTTCTTTTAAGCCTCTAGTATTTTTATCAATTAATCCACTTAACATTAATTCTAATTTTTCAGAATCGCTCAAAATTTGTGGGAGTTGATTTGGAATATCAATTTTTAAAAAAATCCCACGTCGATTTAATTGTTTATTCCATAAAGGAGCAAGCTTTTTAAAAATTTCAGCTAAATTGATTTTTGCCAAATTATTTTGTGTTGGAACTTCATTGCTCACTAATTCTGCTGCATTAAAGATTAAACCAAACCTATCAATTTGTTCATTACATTCATTATCAATTTGCATTAAACGATTTTTCATTGATTCGTCCATCTTATATTTTTTTAAAGTAGAACTTATAAGGGTTCTTATTGTTGCCAATGGTGTTCTTACTTCATGAGATATTGCACGTAATAGTTTTGCTTCAGTTATTTGTACATTTTTTTGATCATTTTTAAAAGAATTTTTAATATTATGATTTGGCGCAATATTTGCTAATTTTGCCGACAACATTGGCCAAAATAATTTTTCAAATTGAATATTAATATTAAGGTTACCTAAATTATTAATCGCATTACGAAATTTTACTCCTTCATCATAATTTTCTTGATTTAATTTTGCATGCATTAATTCAATTGAAAGTTTTAGGCTTTCTTCATCACACTTTATTAATAGAATTTTCTTATCTTTTTCTCCTACAATTGATAAAATGCATTGAAAATTTGGTGTGATTATCATAAGAAAAGGTTCATAACCATCTTCTTGACTAAGATTTAAGACTTTATAATTACTAACTAAATCTAAATCTTTTTTTATCTTGTCTGAATTATTAACTGGTAAAAAACCTGCATTCTCATTTTGAAAGTATGGAAACCCCTCAGGAGACCAAAGCCATCCATGAAGTTGATTTAAAAATTTTTTATCATTAAATGCTGGCAAAGGCGAAGCAACCCAAACTCCCCCATATTTAAAATTCTTAGAAAGGAAATCTTTTTGAATTACTTCTAAAGAAGCCCACCACATTCTTCTAGATGTATCATCATCCACATAGATAGTTTGAACTCCTTCCATCAAAAGGTCTTGAATTTTTTTTATGGTAATTTGTGATTTCATCAACTTCTGAGTGATCTAGAGCGTTTCAATATAGATAAAACAAATCCAATAGATATAAAATTAGTCACCAATGACGTTCGACCATAGCTCATAAAAGGAAGCGGAATTCCAGTTACTGGTCCTAATCCAATAGTCATAAATAAGTTAATAATTATTTGGAATAAAAAAGTTGAAGCTATTCCAATTACAATTAGAGATTCAAAATTTGTCCTAGCAATTGTTGCAGTATTAATAAGTTTTTGAATCAAAAAAAAGAACAAAAATAAAACTATTATGCACCCCACAAAACCCAATTCTTCTCCTAAAGCACTAAATATAAAATCAGTATGTTGTTCTGGTATAAATTGCAAATTAGTGAGCTTACCTCGAAGCAAGCCAGTCCCAAATAATCCTCCAGAGCCAATTGCAATTTGACTCTGTATCAAATGATATCCCCCACCTAATGGATCTCTATTTGGATCTAAAAATAAAACTAATCTATCTTTTTGATATTCTTTTAAACCATATTGCCACAAAATTGGTGTCAATTTTGCCACTAATAAATGGAACGAAATAGCGAGAGCAGAAAAAATAATTTTCTTTTTCGAAGATCTATAAGCAAGATATCCTATAAATGGAATCCAGAAAATAAGAAGAGTTGGTAAGGATAAATATAATATTGAAGTGAGAATACAAAACACTAATATCAATATCCACTCTATGGCCATTTGCGACCAATAGAGCATCACACCTGTCAAAACAAGTAAAACTAAAGAGGTGCCTAAGTCCGGTTGAAAAAAAATTAGAACCCAAGGAATAACTACTACTAATAAGGGCAATACTAAATCTCTTATTGTTGAAATTATTTTTTTATCAAGTACTAAAGCAAGAGTTAATACAGTACTTAGTTTAGCTACTTCTGAAGGCTGAAAAGAAAAGATACCCAAGTTTAGCCATCTTTGAGCACCAGAAACTGAGATTCCAAAAAAATAAACTAGTAATAAGGACATTAAAGTACACAAATAAAATGGGCCCAAATATTTTCTAATTCTCTCTAACGGTATAAAAGAAATAAAAAATGCTAAAAAATAACCTAAAAAACCAGTAAGGATATGATCTAAGTAATTTGACGTAATTAAATTTTCCTGAATACTTTTTATTAATAAACCCGAAATAATAACTAAAAACAGAGGAATTAAAAGTAGTGGAGAAAATAAAAAACTTCTATTAAGTTTGTCTTTTTTTGATAAAAATCCTCTCTTATTTAATAAAGAAAAACTCCTAAACATCAATTATCTAACAACAAATTGATTCTTAATTAATTGAGCTAAGTTACCAAATGCAATAGAACTTTCTTTATTAGGCTGACTTATTGAGATTGGTACACCTTTATTACTTTCATCAACGAGAGGGATTTCAATAGGAATTTGTGCTAATAATGGTAAATCATTTTCTTGAGCTAATGTTTGTCCACCCCCCTTTCCAAAAATTTCATATTTTTTACTTGGCATATCCGGCGGAATAAATACTGACATATTTTCTACAATTCCCAGTAAAGGCACTCCGAGTTGTTGAAACATTGCTAATCCCCTCCTCGCATCTTGCAAAGATACTTGTTGAGGAGTAGTAACAACGATTGCTCCAGAAATAGGCACAGATTGAGAAAGGGATATTTGAGCATCTCCTGTTCCAGGAGGCAAGTCAATAACCAAAAAGTCAAGATTGTTCCATTCAACTTGATAAAGAAATTGACGAATAATACTATTAAGCATTGGTCCTCTCCATATAACTGGCTGACCTTCTTCAATGAGGAAACCCATTGACACTAATGAAATTCCATATTTGTTTATTGGTATTAATCTTTGATCATTACCACCACCTTCTGTAACCTTTGGATTCTGTTCGGCGACTCCCATCATTGAGGGAGTATTAGGTCCATAGATATCCGCATCCAGTAAACCAGTTTTCAAGCCTAATTTAGCCAAAGAACAAGCAAGATTTACTGCGATAGTACTTTTTCCAACTCCACCTTTACCACTGCTCACAGCGATGATATGCCGAATCCCATCAATCTTCTGCAAATCTGGAGTATTACTTTGATTTTGAGATTCTGTTTTGGGAGGATTATTATCTATTTCTATTTGAACATCATCAATATCTTCAAAATCCAGTAGTACTTTTCTAACCTCTTGTACAATTCTATCTCTCTGTGAATTTGCAAATGATGGTAATGATAATGTTACGATTACTCTCGGTATAGTTACTCTTACGTTTTTAATCCAAGCTAATTCAATTACATTTTTCTTTGATCCAGCATCTAGAACCTTTTGTAAAGCAAAATTCGCATCTTCTATTGTGGTCATTAAATTTTTAAATATTTTGACAAGGTAGTCGACTGTTTAAAAGATTAAGAACTATGTCGAACTATCAAATAATAGGCAATAAGGTTCCCCTAAGAGAAATTATAAAGGGAAACTTATAATTAACCAAAAAAATTTTTTTCTTCAAGATTTACTAAATACATGTTGAAAGAACCTCCTAAAAACTCGAGAGAAAAAACTAAAAATCTCTTATTAACTCTACAAAACAAAATTTGTTCAGGGCTTGAAAATGTAGATGGCAAAGGGACGTTTACAGAAGAATCCTGGATAAGAGACGAAGGTGGCGGTGGAAGATCAAGAGTATTGAAAAATGGTTCTATTTTTGAGCAAGCAGGAGTAAACTTCTCGGAAGTACATGGAAAAGAATTACCTCAATCTATAATCTCTCAAAGGCCCGAAGCAAAAGGTCATGAATGGTTTGCCACGGGAACATCTATGGTATTGCACCCTAAGAATCCCTATATTCCTACCGTTCATCTGAATTATCGATATTTCGAAGCTGGTCCTGTTTGGTGGTTTGGGGGAGGTGCAGACTTAACCCCTTTTTATCCTTATCTTTCTGATGTAAAGAATTTTCATAACGAGCATAAAAAAGCTTGTGAGAAAATTGATCAAGATTTGCATAAAGTTTTCAAACCTTGGTGTGATGAATATTTCTTCTTGAAGCATAGAAATGAATCTAGAGGCATAGGAGGTATTTTTTATGATTATCAAGATGGTTCAGGCAATATTTATAGGGGAAATAATCAAAATGGAGAGGCATCAAAAGCTTCACAAAATGTTGGCAGATCTAATTTAAATTGGGATAATTTATTTTCTTTAGCGGAAAACTGTGGGCAGGCATTCCTCCCTTCATATTTGCCCATTATTGAAAAAAGAGCTTCTCAAAAATATTCATCGAAGGAAAGAGAATTCCAGCTATATAGAAGAGGTAGATATGTCGAATTCAATTTAGTTTGGGATAGAGGGACGATTTTTGGACTTCAAACAAATGGCAGAACTGAATCTATATTGATGTCCTTGCCGCCTTTAGCAAGATGGGAATATGGATATAAAGCTAAAAAGGGTTCACGAGAGGAATTTCTCACATCAATTTTTACAAAACCCCAAGATTGGTTAAACGATAAACAGTTAGAGAAATTCTGTATAGACAATGATATTTTTGATTAAAAATTATCGAACAAAATTTTAAAGTATCTTAAATAGGTGTTTTAAATAAAGAACCGTCACTTTTTAATTGAAGTTTTTCTCCAAGTTCATTTTCTAAAGAGATTAATTCATCCCTATGCGCTCTTAGTCTCATGAAAGTTGAATCATTTTCATTTTCATTGATCAACCTTAATTCAAATTTCTCCTCCCTTGCCGATTTTTTAAAATAAACAATTCCAGACAAAGGGCCACCAATTAATCCCAAAAAAATAGGCCACCAACCTAAATCAGGATATATTTGAATAATTACTAATCCCAAAGCGCAAGAACCAAAACCGCCAAGAAATCCTAAAAAAATTGCTAAAAATTTACTAGAAACAACTTGACCTTTAAATATTAAAATTTTTTGTTCAAAATCTCCTCCTGTTTGCTTCCATCCCCTCAAATTAAGCCATTCACATAAACCATTTAAAACCTTAACTGGTTTCTGAGAAGATGAAATCTCAACGATTGTTGTTCTATCTTTACTGGAAGCCCTAAGAAAAAAAAATAATCCTATGGCCAAAAGAATTGTCAGTAATAATGTTGAATTTAAGGAATAGGACATTAAATAAATTTTTTCTATTAATTCGAGAATAAAAATTAAAGTTACATCATATTATAAATTTTTAGAATTATTCTGTAAAATATTTCCATTAGATAAAAATTCTTAATTAAATAAAATCTTAATTAATATTCTAAATCTTAAATTACTTTAAAAACTTATTAAAAATGACTATTGAAAATACTAATATTGATCTTCTTTATAGCGATTTAACAGCAGATTTATACAATCTTTATAAAAAATCATCCTACCTAGCTATTGACACTGAAGCAATGGGTTTGATTCATGGAAGAGATAGACTCTGTCTAGTACAAATATGCAATGAATTTAAAAGAACATCCTGTATAAAAATCGAACTTAATACATCTTCTTCACCATATTTAAAAGCACTTCTTGAAGATGACAAAATTACTAAAATATTTCACTATGCGAGATTTGATGTAGCAGCTCTAAAATGCAATCTTGAAATTAATACAAAAAATATTTTTTGTACAAAAATTGCTAGTAAGTTGGCAAGAACTTATACAAATAAGCACGGTTTAAAGGATTTAATTAATGAACTGTTAGGTGTAGAACTGGACAAAAGCTCGCAAAGTAGTGACTGGGGTAGCAATGAAGATTTAACAAAAGATCAATTAGATTATGCAGCAAATGATGTTAGATATTTAATTGAGGCTATGCACAAATTAAAAGTTATCTTAGAAAGAGAGAGTAGACTCGAATTAGCTCAAAAATGTTTCGAAACAGTTTCTGTACATGCTGATTTAGACATACTAAAATTCTCAAATATATTTGAACATTAAGAATTAATCATCAGTTAAAAAATTATCTTCACCATCAAGAGTTTTCATAAGCTTATCAAGTATTTTTGAGGAACTAAATTTATCTCCATCATTTTTTTCGCAAATTTTTAAGACATTTTGAGCAACTTGTATTTTTTCTTGAATAGTTTTCGAGCCTTCTTTTGCAATTTGAATTTCTACTTTCTTTTTAGCAGAAGATAAGCTTATACTCATAAGTTTTGCAATTTCTGCACAAATTTTTAGATATTGCCGATCATTTATTGGATACATAAAAGAATTAATAATTAATAAGCTAGTACCATTTACTAAGATAACAAATGGAGGTTTATAGCATCTACGATTTTCTTACTCGCTCCGGATTCACCCATTCTTTTTTTTCCAATTTTTGCTTGTTCTAACCTATCAACTTTGCGTTTCAAAAGAAAACTTAAACGTTTTAAAAGAATTTTTTTGTTCTTGCAAACTAAAACACTACCTCCCAATAACCTTGATTGCCTTTTTGCAAATGATTTTGTAAATTGTGGTCCAGGTCCCGGAAGAGAAAGAGATGGAATCCCAAGGCCAGCTATTTGCTCTGTAGCAGTTCCTGCATTAGACAAGCCAACTTCTGCCATATTGGCCCATGAATTGAATTTACCTTTTCCGATCACTACATATTGATTTTTCTTTTTCCATACTGAATCTTCATCAATTAGAAATTTAACCTTACTTTGTTTTATAAAACCATGTTTATTTAAAAAACTTTGAATTTGAATCATATTTGCATTAATACTCAAGGGCAAAAGTATTAGCAGATCCTTTGATAAATGAAAATCTTGCAGACATTTAAGAAAATTATCAAGATTTTTAAAAGCTTCAGGGTATCTACTTCCAACTAATAAAATAATCCTTTTAAAAGAAATAATATTTGACACCTTCTTGTTTGTTGCATTAACAAAATCCATCATTGGATTACCTAGGTATTTTGCATCAATATTTTTTCTATTTAAATTATTAGCTGTAATTTTATCTCTCATAATTATATTTTTACATCTTGGAGATTTCATTAAAAACATTTCCCATGGATCCCATTCGGAACCTTTCAACTTATGATAAAAATCGCTTAAATCACACCCTGGACCACTACTCCAAGTATGATCACTTTTAGGAGTTCCAATGAAACTAAATTCACATTCTGAACTCCAAGCGTAAAGTAATGGCAAGAAATCGCCTACTGCGATAATTTTGCAGTTATGTTTTGACTTCTGTTTTACAAGTAGAAAATTTCTTAAATTATAGATTAAAAATCCTGCAAATAAATCAAGAACAAATCCCTTCAGACTTTGATTACTAAAACCTCCGCTAGGCAGCTCTTTTAAATATCCTATTTTACTAAAATTCCTTGATTTTATAGAGTTAAATAAATCTCCATTTCCTACTAACGGCAAAACTTCAATATTTTTATTTTTTATTTTTTTTAGTAATCTTTTTATGATTTCCCTTGCTATTACATCTTCTCCATGACCATTGCATATAAATAATAGAGAATGAGACACCTTACTGTTAAGATCATAAGAAGACTCAATCGAATCTTTTTCGGCGGCATGGCCAAGTGGTAAGGCAGAGGATTGCAAATCCTTTATCCCCAGTTCGAATCTGGGTGCCGCCTTATTTAATTTTTTTACAAATTTAATTATGAAGTTTTCGAAGAACTTCAATTTCAAATAATGGGTATAAAGTTTCAATTACTTATTGATACACAGAAAAATAATCTTTTCTTTATTACTGATAAATAATACCCTATATCTATTAATAAATAAAATTTAATGGATCTATTAATTATTTTCATCAGATTATTTATATATAAGTTTGAATTATTTTAGTAATCATTATCTGCTACACACATTCCTAAACATCTAACACCATTAGATGCAGTTCTTTCGCAATGCTTACATAAAATGGGATCTTTATCTGAAGAATGGTTAATTTTTGAATTATTTTCGTCTTTAAAACTTATTAACTCTTGTGTTGAATCAAATAGAGTCATTCTTGGAAGCATCGCTCGATTCGATACTAACAACAAGTGAAGCATTTGTGTTGGAAGAGGGTATGTCCATAATTTTTACAGTTTCTTTAGGTTCATCAATAACTTGATTTTCTTCAGTACTCTCATCAACTGCGCAAGCTTCAAGAGCCTCTCGAAGTAGTGAGTCAAAGGTTGCTCCTGGCAATCTATGTCTAGCAACCTCAAGAAAAGTTCTCGGCAACGATTCAGATGCAGCATCTCGTAAAGCAGGATTATTCTTTCTATGTTCTTGCTCTTCTTCTATTGATTTAATAAACCTCAGTGTGACATCTCTTTTGGTAGAGGCTTTTATCAGTGTATCGTTTTCAGGATTAGTAACATTAGGTTCATTTTCAAGATCACTAAGTCTTTTTTCCAAACTATTTAAAACTTCATTTGCTTCTTTACTTATATGAGCTAATTGACCGTCGGACAAATTAGGTAAATCAGCAACAAAAACTTTCCCATGATCCCTTAGTGTTAAGAAAGTTGGTCTTGGGCCTTGAGCCTGCCTACCAATTGATTCAGAATTTGCACCTATTGGTCTTTTTGGAGGTGTAGGGCCAGCTGAACTACGTCTACGTGTAATTCTTTGATTATTTGCAAAGGGCATTGAATAAAGGTTAAATCTTAATACTTAAACTTCCGATATAATTCGGCGGTAATCTTATTATATTACACCTAACTTTTTCATTTGGGTATAAAAAATAATTTTTTAAAACTCATTTTAAAAAGATAAAAAAATTTAGGTTAAAATTTCTGGCAAAAATTTACTAATTGTTGAATCATTTTTTCGAACTATCTTTCCAATTTCCCAACTATCTATGCCATGATATTTACAGATATTTAATATCGCGTCCTTAAATTGTTTATCAATAATTAGACAAAATCCCACACCAAGATTGAAAGTATTCCAAAAATCTTTTTCAGGAATTGATCCTTTATCTTTAAGGAATTTAAATAAAATAGGTATTTCCCAAGAACTCGTATTTATATAAGGGATAAAATCAGAAGACATACATCTTGGTAAATTTTCTGGAATTCCTCCTCCAGTAATATGAGACATTGCTTTGATTTCTATATTTTCAGATAACATTTGGTTGATGACATTATTGTAAATTTTTGTAGGTTTCAATAACTCATCATAAAAATTTAAGTGAGAAACTTTTTCAAATTCTTTATCTATTTGATTATTGTTTTGAATAATTTTTCTGATTAAACTAAAGCCGTTACTGTGAACTCCATTACTTTTTAAAGCAATTATTAAGTCATTTTCAGATACTTTTTTACCATTAATAAGCTTATCCTCATCAACTATTCCAACACAAAATCCTGCAAGATCATACTTATTTTTTGAATAAAATCCTGGCATTTCAGCAGTTTCTCCGCCAAGTAATGAACAGTTATTTTCTCGGCAGCCATATGAAATTCCCTGAACAACCCTCAATAATTGTTTCTTATCAAGTTTGCCAGTTGCAATATAATCCAAAAAAAATAAAGGTTTTGCACCACTAGTAATGATATCGTTAATACACATAGCAACTAAATCGATACCAACCTCAAAGTGAAAATTTTTACTTTGGGCTAATTCTAATTTTGTTCCAACACCATCAGTTCCTGAAACAAGAACTGGTTTTTTAAAACTATCGATGGGAATTCTAAATAAACCTCCGAACCCACCAATACCCTCAATCACATTCGATGTATGAGTTCCTTCAACTGCCTGTTTAATTTCGGAAACAAATTCTCTCCCAGCCTCTATATCAACACCCGATGTTTTGTAATCCATGAAATAAAAATGATAGACTTTCCTATATAGATATTCCTCCTAAGATTGCTTTTGTCCAGTAATTATTTATCAAATAGATTTATTTTTTAAAAACAAAGTGAAGAAAGTAATCATAAGGAAAACTGAAGAAATAGAAAATTGGAGGAGAAATATAAATAGTGAAATTAACTTCATTCCAACAATGGGGAATCTTCATAATGGACATATAAAACTAATATCAACAGCAAAAAATGACAATGCTTATGTTAATTTAGTAAGTATTTTTATTAATCCACTTCAATTTAATAACAAGTTAGATTTAGAGAAATACCCTAAAACAATTGATAATGATATAAAAATCTCCTTTTCAAATGGCGCAGATGCCATCTTCATCCCAAGTAATGAAGATATATATCCACCGAATAATAAAAATATTAAATTCTTAAAAGCTCCAAAAGAATTGTCTTCTACATTATGTGGATTAAATAGAATTGGACATTTTGATGGCGTTTGTACAGTAGTTTATAGATTACTTAATCTGATCAAGCCAAAAAATCTTTACTTAGGAGAAAAAGATTGGCAACAACTTTTAATTTTAAAGAATCTTGTCCAAAGAAAGAAATTAAATGTTGCTATTAAATCTATTCCTACACAAAGAGATTTTGATGGAATTCCTTTAAGTTCACGTAATTTACATTTATCAAAAAACGAAAGAAAATTAATTAAATTTTTTTCAAGTGAGTTATTAGAAGCAAAAAAAATTTTTCAACAAGAAAAAAAGATTAATTTAAACGCAATAATTAAAAAGCTATCAGCAAAAAAAATTTCAGTTGAATATTTAGAACATTTACACCCTTATACACTCCAAAAAGCAAGTCTTGAGGATAATATTTCGTTACTGGCTGGTGCGATAAGATGTGGAGAGACAAGATTAATTGATCACGTTTTTCTAATGAAAAGAAGGCCGATTATTGCAATTGATGGTCCTGCAGGTTCAGGTAAAAGTACCGTAACAAAGTTAATAGCGAAGAAACTTAAACTTTTATATTTAGATACTGGAGCAATGTATAGAGCATTGAGTTGGCTTATGATAAAAGAAAGTATTGATTATAAAAAAGAAAAAAAATTACAGAATATTCTTAAAGATATATCTATTGTTTTCAAGTCGAATACAAATTCACATCAGGATGTTTATATTAATAACTACTGTGTTACTGAAGAAATTCGTTCGCAAAAGATAAGTTCCATCGTTTCTAAAATTTCCTCAATAAAAGAAGTAAGAAAATTCTTAGTAGAAGAACAAAGAAAAATTGGTAAAACAGGCGGACTTGTTGCTGAGGGAAGAGATATAGGAACTACTGTTTTTCCTCATGCAGAACTTAAAATATTTTTAACTGCTAGCATCGATGAAAGAGCAAAAAGAAGAAAATCTGATAAAAATAGTAAAGATTCACAAGAGATAGACCTCAATACATTAAAAGAACTTATTAAGAAAAGAGATTTTGAAGATTCCAATAGGGATATTTCACCTCTAACAAAAGCGAATGACGCAATAGAAATTGTTACGGATGGATACTCAATTAATGAGGTAGTGGATAAAATTATTGATCTTTATAATGACAAGATTCCTAAAGAGACTGAGATCAATTAAATTCAAGAAATACTTTCCAAAAAACCGTTTACAGAGTCTTCTAAAATATCAAGGACATAATCGAAGCCCTCATCACCTCCAAAATATGGGTCAGGTACTTCTTGCTCATTAAAAACTGATCTAAAATCTTGTATTTTTTTTATCGATGCAAAATCAGTTGAAGCTGTTCTATTTTTAAGATCTTGAATATTTCTAAAATTTGAGTCGTCCATCGCAAGAATATAGTTAAATTTGTCAAAATCTTTGCTAGTAATTTGCCGAGCCCTGCTTAAGATATTTATATCTCTTCTTTCTGCCGCAATTCTCATCCTAGAGTCAGCTTTTTTTCCAATATGCCAACTGCCAGTTCCAGCAGAATCTATAATAAAGCCATCCGTTAATCGCTTCCTTTCAAGTAGACTGATAAAGATAGCTTCTGCTGCAGGAGACCTACAAATATTTCCCAAACATACAAAAAGAACAGAAATTTTTTGCATATTATTTCAAATTCATCTAAATTATAAGACTTTTAAGTAGTAAATAAAACTTCTTTGATTAAAGATTCAGTAAATTCTTTACCAAACAAACTCGACAACATTGGCCTTGCTGGATCGTTATCTCTCCTATACTTCAAATAATTATTTTGACCATTTTTTAATTCTTTTTGCAGTTCCATATTGGCTACTTTGGTTTCGAAAAGAATTTCCAAATATAAATCAAGATATTGTTTAAATGAGATATAAAGCTGATTAGCAATTAAAAAATCACTTCTTTCTTCTTTTGGTAATTTTGACCAGATTACTCCTGGAGAAAAAAATTTAGCTACATCTTCAGGCATTTTTTCAGCTAATGGGAGTGATGAATGACAATGATTTTTGAGTTTTATAAGTTTTTCTAATAACTCATTATTGTATTGATCTTGTATTTTTAATGAAGGCTGAAAATCTAATACTAATAAATGACTATTAGGAAGAGAAACAAAATCTAATCCAAAAAATGGGACATTATAAATAGTATTAGGAATAATTAAAAAATTTAAAACAGAATAATTTGGACTATTTATACACACTGCTCTTGCGAATTGAATTCTTTTTTTATGTGTCACACCCCAAGTAGAGAGATTCACATTTTTTTTTGATTTTTTTGAACCATATGTTGAATCTTTATAAGAATATTCCGAGGGTATTATTTTTTCTAAACAGTTATATTTTCTTAAATTATTAGTTAAATATTTTAGAAAATTATGCCATCTCCAATCTGGCCTGTAAAAAATAGTATCTTGTATCAACATTCAATGAATAATCTCATTATTTAATGTAAAAAGAAATTTATTTATAAATTTATTTGTCCATTTTTCTCCAAAAAAAGATTTAAACAATTTATCTGCAGGGTCTTTTTCAAAACTGTACTTATCATATTTAATTTGATTAATCTTAATTTCTTCTGCATTTAAAAATTGATTAACAGGATTCGATTTATAAATATTCAAATAGTTATTTACAAATGAATGGAATATATTATTTAAATCTCTATCAAGATTTGATTTGTTTCCTCTACATATAATCACCCATGGGGAAAAATACTTTTTTGAATCATATATATTCTTCATTTTATTATTATCAAATGCAGAATATTTTTTCTTAATACTACCTAAACTTGAACAATATTTTTCAAGATACTTCCCTTCTTGAATTAAAGGTTGATAATCAAGTATTGCTAATAACTTTTGAGAAGTTTCAAACCATAAAATATCAGCTCCTAAAATAGGCATTTCACTATCAAAATTTGGATATGCGACTGTATTAAACACTTGCAGTTTTTTGCCACCATCTAGTCTTGTTATTCGCCACTTTCTATATTCGGGAGATGAAAAAAGCCAATTTTTAATAATATATTTTGAGTCTTCATTGTGATGTTCTTTGAATTCGCTAGATATTTGTACTTCATGACCATTTAATTCATCAATATTGGTTTTAAGGAAATCAACTAATGAATCAAACATAAATTACTAGGTCTCGGTGCTTCCTTTCCTTACTTTTTTTGTAATGTAGTTAAATACAATCTTGCCTAAAACAGCAATCAAGTTACCTTCGAGCTCCTTAAACATTTTCATATTGTAAGTAAAAGCTTGATTAGCTTCATCAATAATTTGATCAGCAGTCTTTTGATTTATTGGAAGTTGATTCAAAGTAAGGGAATATTCTTCCTTGAATTTCTTTTCATCAGCAATTAATTCAAACTCATAAAAATTTAAACCATCATTTCCCTTCAAATTTAAAGCTTTTTTAGCGATCCTTTTCAAAATTTGTCCCCCAGATAAATCTCCTATATAGCGAGTATAGTGGTGACCAACCAACAGCTCTGGCGAATTTTTTGCGACCTCTCGGATTCTTTCAACATATTCCTTTGCTGAGTGAGAAATATTAATTTCATTCTTCCAGTTTTCACCAAAATAAAATTTAAGATCATTTACTAAAGTTTCTTTCCTGAATAATGATTTAAAACCTATAGGTTTTATTACGGGATGTTCCTCATTGATCAGTCTTTCAATTTCTTCTTCCATAGCCTCATAAACAAAATATAAATCACTTAATAATTTTCTATAAGATTTTTTTTCAACAACACCTTTTAAAAAACAAGCCACAAAGCCGGTATTTTCTGCCATAGTATGGGATTTTTTTGTCCCTTCTCTTAATTGTCCTGCAAGAGCGACTGCCATATATTTTGAATTATTTTGTAAGTGTATTTAATCTACAAGGAAAATACACAAAACAGCTAATTTTTGTTACCAGCAGATGTTGTAGAGAATAGCTTATAAAGTTCTTTACAAACCAAAAAAAGGTTATCTTTTTGTTCCTTTTGCGGTAGATGAGTGCCAGTCATTTCCCAATCACCGATGGTGGCCACTCTCCATCTCTCGGATGGAACAATCATACCTCGCATTATTATTCCCAACAATTTCGGGACTCTGTCATTATTATAATTTTCAATTCTTAATTGTAAAAGTATCGCTCTACATTCAATAAGAGGACTCCAACCAGGGAAATGAAACGCAAAATCAATAGTATCTTGCATGGATTCATTATTTGAATTGTCCCAGGGACTAAAGTTTACGCTTGCATCTGGAAAATATTTCCGAAACAAAGCCGCAGTAGAAGCAATTTTATTAGCTATTTCAACATTACTTACATTTGAACTCGCATTCATCAGTAGCTGAGTATTTTTTTTGAAAATGACATAATTTGCTTTCACTTGCTTATTAACTACTTTTTCTTTTAATAAAGATGTTGAAATGCTGATCAATAAAGTATTCTCTATTCACATTTGAATAATAAATTTCTAGGTTTTAAAGAAAATAACCCATCGCAAATTACAATACGAGGAAGTTCAGTGAGTTATCTTTTATTAATTCAATGCTATGCCAAAATTTGAAAAATTAACTTTACCTAATAAAGGCGAGATAATAACTTTTAATCAAGGCAAACCTAATGTTCCTAATAATCCAATTGTCCCATTTATTAGGGGTGATGGTACTGGAGTTGATATTTGGCCTGCTACTCAAATCGTTCTTGATTCAGCGATTAAGAAAAGCTACGGAGATGAAAGAAAAATTAATTGGTTTAAAGTTTATGCAGGCGATGAAGCTTGTGAACTTTATGGAACATATAACTATCTCCCTCAAGACACTATTGAAGCAATAAAACACTTTGGTGTAGCCATCAAAGGTCCTCTAACAACTCCCATCGGTGGAGGTATTAGATCTCTTAATGTTGCATTAAGGCAAATCTTTGATTTATATAGCTGTGTTAGACCATGTAAATATTATTCAGGAACTCCAAGCCCTCACAAAAATCCTCAAAATTTAGACGTTATTGTTTATAGAGAAAATACTGAGGATATCTATATGGGAATTGAATGGGAAGCGGAGGATAATAATTGTCTTGAATTAATTAATCACTTAAATAACTTTGTCATACCAAAAAGTAAAAATTTAAAAAATAGATCCATACCAAACGGATCAGGTATTGGAATAAAACCGGTTAGTAAATCTGGTAGCCAAAGGCATATTAGAAAAGCTATTGAACATGCTAAAAGATTATCAGGAGATAAAAGACATGTGACTCTTGTTCATAAAGGGAATATCATGAAATATACAGAAGGTGCATTTAGAGATTGGGGATATGAATTAGCAGTAAATGAATTTAGAGAAGATTGCATCACAGAAAGAGAAAGCTGGATTTTAGATAATATTCAGAAAAATCCAGAAATTACAATTGAAAATAATGCTCGAAAAATTGAACCAGGTTTTGACAAGCTTACAAACAACAAAAAAGCATTCATTTGCGAAGAAATTAAAGAAGTTATTGCATCAATATCAAATTCTCACGGAAATGGAAAATGGAGAGAACTTATTCTTGTTGATGATCGGATAGCTGATAGTATATTCCAACAAATTCAAACAAGACCTCAAGAATATTCAATTCTTGCAACATTAAACCTTAATGGGGACTATGTTTCTGATGCGGCTGCAGCAATTGTTGGAGGCCTAGGTATGGCCCCCGGTGCAAATATTGGAGATAATGCAGCAATTTTCGAAGCTACGCACGGTACTGCTCCAAAACATGCAGGCTTAAACAAGATTAATCCAGGCTCAGTAATTCTTAGTGGTGTAATGATGCTGGAATATTTTGGTTGGAATGAAGCAGCTAACTTAATTACTAACGGTTTAAGTAATGCAATAGAGCAAAAAAAAGTCACCTATGATCTAGCACGCTTAATGGAACCAAAAGTAGAACCTTTATCCTGCAGCAGTTTTGCTGAAGAAATTATCTCAAATTTCTAATTTTAAAAATTATTTTTATTGTCAAAAACTTTCCAAATATCAACTAGTGAATCTTTAGTGCCAATGTTTCCAGGATGAGTAACAATAGGAAGTTTTTCGCCATTTTTTAGATTGTAAGTCACCACTGAAATGCCTTTTAAAATCTGTCCTTCAAGATAAACATAATCTGCATTAAGTCCATTACTAAGAATCAAATTTGTTGTTATTCCACCTTTTGAAATCAAATATCCTATTTCATACTTCAAATTTGCTACTAATTCAGCAATAAAACAAGCAAGTAAATTATAAAAGTTAAATAGTTCAGAAGAATCTAAGGACATAAATTTTCTTGAAGTAAACAAAACAGGAGTTTTTCCTGTCTCAAAAGAAAATCTAATTTCTTTCAAGAATTTATTTTTAAACAAATTCCTTTGCTTTTGATTATTATCTGATGAAATAATTTTAAAGAATTCATAAACATCTAATTCAACTGGATTGCAATCACTTATCTCCAATAAATTATTCAATTGCATTGTTGAAAGTTCTACATAAGATCCAACAACTATCAGCCCTGGAAGAAAATTCTTTTCTTTATTTCTTATTCTTAAATTAGAGAAAAATATTTCACTCTGAGAGACACTTTTTTTCTCAGAAATTGAACTTATAAAACTTGCTGCAGTTCGAAAAAGGAATTTTTTATGTTTAATTAATTTTTTAATTACTAAAGAAAAGTTTTTTAGTTGAGAATAATTTTCTACATCTACAATTACATGTTTATTATTCTTCAAGTTCTTTAGTCTTTTAAAAACAATATTATTTTCTTCATCATTTAGCATTTCGACATCTGACAATAAAAGATTTTGAATATCTTCAATATTTAGCTGCGATTTACTCTGCTGAAATAAAAGATTCTTGACATTACTTGTCTCATATCCAAATATTTTATCTTTTGCAAAAATAGTTTTACTAATAGGGGTATTATCAACAAAATGAGATCCATTAATTGTTAATCTTTTACCCTCTATGAAAGCTGGAATATGAAAAGTAGCATCAAAAGGACCTAAGCAAATATTTAGAGCACTTGGCTCTAAAAAATTATGTCCTCTAAGAGTAGAATCTCCTCTACTTATAAAAATAATTTCTTCTTCATAGGCTTGAGAAGCAATTACAGTCTTTAGATTTTTGCAAATTTCCTCTATTGTTAATTTCGCATCATTTTCCGATAATGACCTTGTATTAGCCAAAATAAAAAATAAATTAGATTTAGATTCAAAACCTTTGAGTAAAGTTGTGCAGTCCCACTTAAGAAGTAATAAACAATGATGAACAGTTTGAGAGCCTGTGGGATCATCATCTATAACGACAAATTTCATAAGTATTGCATTGTTACTACTTAAGAGATTTTATTTGGATTGAGGCATTTAACCTTTTACTATCATTTGAAGGAATCATAATGCTTCTAAATCCATCGACAAAAGAATTTCGGGGACTAGTCCAAGGTTCGAGACATATCATTCTCCTTGGAGGATCACTCCAAATAACGCCTAAATCAAAAGGATATGGATGATTTAAAGTTACCTCTCTTTTAAAAATTTCATCTCTAAAAGAAATTCTACCGGAAGTATACATAAGCAGATCAACTCCTAAATTAATTTTGTTTAATTGATCCAAAGTATTACTTAAAGTGTTTCTTTCTTGATCCTGACAATTAAGTGGATGATCAATAAACTCTAAATATTTGAAATCTGAAACATTAAAATAAGGATGCAAACCAAAATTTATAGGCATTGCAAAGTCTGTTTTGTTAAAGATTATAATTTCAAATTCTAAACAGTTAATCTTTAAGGTAACTTCTATTCTTAGTTCGAAATCGAAAGGATAATATTTTTTGGTTTTTTTAGATGCATTTAAGAATAAGCATAAAATTTTTTCATTTTCATTGAAGGAGTATTGCCATTGCAAATCCCTAGCGAAACCATGTTGTGGTAATTGCAGATAACCATTTCCAAATACTGAACTCGATGTATTGAGATTTCCACATATTGGAAACAAGATTGGAATGCCTCCACGAATACTTTTTTCCTTTTCCATAAATCTTTTTTCATCGAAATAAAGTATTTCATTACCATCCGAAACCCAATTTGTAATAACACCTCCTCTTTCAGGACAAAATTTAATGTAGTTTTTTTTATCTAATTGAAAGACAAAAATTCCTTGTTCTTTGTTAGATAATTCAAGTTTCACAATTATTACTTAAATAGAATCAACCCAATCCAAAATGTGCTGATTAACTAATTCAGGTATCTCATCATGAGGACAATGTCCTGCATCAAGAATAATTTCTTTTGTATTCTTTGGTGTAAATTTTTTATATAGATTTCTTTTTTTTGGAGTATTCATCCATGGATCTTTTCCTCCCCAAAGAAGTAATAATGGTGCATTTAGTTTTGCGAATAACTTATCTAAAGGCAATCCCTGCGGACCTGATGGGTTAAATACACTTCTAAAAACATTAAAAGCTCCGAAATCTAGCGAAGGCTTCCTTATAGACTCAACTAAAAAATCATCAACATTTTTTTTATCAACATAAACTTGATTCAAAGTTTTTTTAATATTTTTTGGATTTCTCATATTCTCAAAAATCAGACGTTGAAGAACAATATTTTTCAAAAATATTCCGGCAACTGTTTCAATTGAAGTTTGCAACATATTCTTTTTGATAGTTTTTTCTTCACTAAAATATCCTGCGGCGTTAAGTAATATCACTCCTGCATTTAGCTCATTTAATTCTGCACCAGCTGCTAATGCTGCATAACCACCTAATGAATTTCCAACAACAATTGTAGGTTTTTTTATTTTTTCTTTTACATAAGCGACAACCTGATCTTTCCATAAAGATCCTGAGTAATCAACATCTTGAGGCTTAGGACTTTTTCCAAAACCGAGTAAATCCATAGCATGAACTTCATACTTTGTACTCAATACAGGGATATTAAATCTCCAATGATCCGTAGAAGCACCGAAACCATGAATTAATAAAATTGCACATTCTTTTGATGTTTTCTCAGGCTTAGCAGAAACAATATGTATTGGGTAATTTAAAAAATTCCAGTCGTAATTTACATCACTATCTATCAAAGCTGTTTTTTCCATTTATTTAAATCTTTTTGTTTTTTAATTCTAATAAACTTATTTCCTAAAGAAGGCCCACAGGATCAGCTGCAACATCATCTGAAATTTTATTGCCATCATTTGGTGGCTTATCTTTTAGAACAATCCTCAATAGAACGGGAGCAAGAAATGTAGTTCCAATAACCATTAATAAAATTGCTGCCTCAAGAGAAGGAGTTAATAACTTTGCGCTTGTTCCTAGTCCAAGAAAAATTAAACCAACCTCTCCTCTAGGCATCATACCCAAACCTACAACTAATCTATTTGTAGGTTTGTCACTTGAAAATACCCATCCTGCTGCAATTTTTCCAATGATTGCTACAACTAACAAAAAGCCTGCAACCACTAAAGCTGATCTACTTGTTGGATCAAGTGGATTGATAACTGATAAATCCATTCCAGCTCCTACTAATACAAAGAAAATAGTTGCGAATAAGGATACTAAAGGTAAAACAGATTGTTGAATTGCGTGATTATTTTTAGAACTACTAAGAATTAGTCCAGCCGCAAATGCACCCAAAGCTGCTTCTAATCCAATGGCTGTCGCGACAAAACAACACAAAACCAGTATCACAAAGGAAGCTACCACTACGGCTCCTGGAGCCTTTAATCTATCTAGTAACCAATCAAAACCGGGAGCTGCTGTTCTACTTAATGCTATAGCAGCAATCACAAATACTACAGCTGCTGCAACTAATTTAACGATAGGAGCAATTTCTAATGAACCTCCGGCGGCAAGGGCGACTACAACTGCAAGAATAACAATACCCAAAATATCATCCAAAACAGCCGCACCAATAACAATCTGTCCTTCTCTAGTTTTCAAATAGCCTAATTCTCCAAAAACACTTGCAGTAATTCCTATACTTGTTGCTGTCATGGATGCTCCAGCAAAAACTGCTGGAATCAAATCTACTTGAAAAATAAACATCAATCCTAGAGTTCCAAATGCAAACGGTAAAATTACACCAGCCATAGCAACTGTAAAAGCCTGAGCTCCAACAGCTACTAATTCCTCTAACTCACTTTCTAATCCTGTTAAAAATAAAAGAGCATATAAGCCAAGAGTTGCTACTGCTTGTAGAGATGGAAAACTTTCGAAATAAACATCAGGTACAGCTTCTGGAGGGATTGACGCTAAGGAGCTTATAACATTTACAAGTCCTTCATTTAGTTCCGTTCCGGCCGAAGGAGGTATCAATAAATGGAATCCTGACGCCCCTATTACAACCCCTGCAAGAAGCTCGCCTACTATCGTTGGTAAACTTAGTCTCACTAATACTTCTGCTAATGCTCTTGCAGCCAAAAATATCAATAGAAACCTTATAACTCCTATCAACGTTTCAGCAACTTCTAAATCATGTGCACTTAATTCAGCAAGTAAACAATACATATGAAATGAAAGAAAAAATAAACTACCTAATTGGAAGATAGTTTATAGAGGGCCCACTTTAAGAAATATGTAAGAAAAAAGCAAAAATACTCAACAAGTGTGGATCTGAAGTTACAACAAAGAAATTTCCAAAAAAATGGCTATTGTTTGTTATATGGCTAATCCAACGAATTCCAACGAACCCTTCGATCTACGCTTGCCTACTCCAGGCTGCTATTTAGATCCTGAGAAAGCTGGCATGGATTCTGATGCTGTTTTTCAAGGAATGACAGCTCATCTTTTCTACACACTTGGTAAGTTAGCTACTTCTGCAAGTCCTCATGACTTGTATATGGCTTTAAGCTATGCAGTCAAAGATAGGCTAATGACAAGATATTTAGCTAGTCAAGAAGTCATAAGAAAAAAACCTCAAAAAACAGTTGCCTACTTATCAGCAGAATTTCTAATAGGTCCTCAATTAAGTAATAACCTCCTAAATCTTGGAATAACTCAAGAAGCGGAAGATGCTTTGAAAAGATTTGGAATTGAATCATTATCAACAATTCTTGAAGTAGAAGAGGAACCTGGACTAGGTAATGGTGGACTTGGCAGACTGGCTGCTTGTTATATGGAATCATTAGCATCTCTACAAGTTCCAGCAGTTGGTTATGGTATTCGCTATGAATTTGGTATATTCAACCAATTAATTAGAGATGGTTGGCAAGTTGAAGTTACTGATAAATGGCTAAAAGGTGGATGGCCATGGGAACTTCCGCAACCTGACGAATCATGTTTTGTAGGATTTGGAGGTAGAACTGAAAGTTATAGAGATGATAGAGGAAACTTCAGATCAAGATGGATTCCTTCGGAACATGCTATTGGAGTTCCTCATGATGTTCCAGTACTTGGATACAGAGTAAACACATGTGACAGATTAAGATTATGGAGAGCTGATGCAACAGAGAGTTTTGATTTTTATGCCTTTAATATTGGTGATTATTATGGAGCAGTAGAAGAAAAAGTTGCTTCTGAAACTCTTTCAAAAGTTCTTTACCCAAATGATGGAACTGATGAGGGAAGAAGATTAAGACTCAAACAACAGCACTTTTTCGTAAGTTGTTCTCTTCAGGATATGTTGAGAAGCCTTGAAAAAAGATCAATACCAATAACAGACTTTCCTCGACATTGGACAGTCCAATTAAATGATACTCATCCTGCAATTGCAGTTGCAGAATTAATGCGACTTCTTATTGACCAATATCAAGTAGGTTGGGATAAAGCCTGGAATATAACAACCTCCTCAGTTGCTTATACAAACCATACTTTACTTCCAGAAGCCTTAGAGAAATGGGATTTAGGTTTATTTAATGATCTCCTCCCTCGCCATCTAGAAATTATTTATGAAATTAATTGGAGATTTTTACAACAATTAAGACTACGATATCCTGGAGATGACAAAATCCTTCAAAAACTTTCAATAATTGATGAAGAAGGCTCTAAATCAGTAAGAATGGCTCATTTAGCAACAATTGGAGCACATCATATTAATGGAGTCGCAACACTCCACTCAGATCTAATAAAAAGACAACTTCTTCCTGAATTTGCAGAACTATGGCCTGAAAAATTCACGAATGTTACTAATGGAGTTACCCCAAGGAGATGGGTAGCTCTATCAAATCCATCATTATCTAACCTGCTAGAAAAGGAGGTTGGTCCTGATTGGATAACTAATATGGAACTTCTTAAAAAGTTAGAGGAGAAAAAAGATGACAATAATTTTTTACAAAAATTTGAAGAATCTAAATTAAATGGCAAAAGAAAATTAGCTAGTTTTATCCATTCAAAAACTGGAATACTAGTAGATCCATCAAGTTTATTTGATGTTCAAGTAAAACGAATCCACCAATACAAAAGGCAACACTTAAACGCTCTACAAATTATTGCTCAATATCTAAGAATAAAAAATGGTACAAACAAGTATGAAGTACCAAGAACAATAATATTCGGCGGTAAAGCCGCACCAGGTTACTTTATGGCAAAGCTAATGATTCGATTCATTAATGGTATTGCTGATGTAGTTAATTCTGATCCAGATATGGATGGTTTATTAAGGGTTGTTTTTCTCCCAGACTACAACGTTAAACTTGGAGAAATAGTTTATCCTGCAACTGATCTTTCAGAACAAATTTCGACTGCAGGAAAAGAAGCATCTGGAACTGGAAATATGAAGTTTGCCATGAATGGAGCATTAACTATTGGAACCTTAGATGGAGCTAATGTGGAACTAAGAGATCTTGTAAAAAAAGAGAATTTCTTTCTTTTTGGTAAAACTGAAAGCGAAATTATGGATTTAAACAATAATAATTACTCCCCGAAAACTTTCATTGACAATTGTCCAGAGCTTAAAGAGGTAATACGGTTAATTGAAATCGGCCATTTTAGCAATGGAGATAAAGAATTATTTAAACCTTTATTAAATAGCTTGACTGGTCATGACCCATTTTTTGTTATGGCTGACTTTGAAGACTATTTAAATAAACAGGACGAAGTAAGTGAATGCTGGAATAACAAAAAATCTTGGAATAAAATGGCATTATTAAATACTGCTAGATCAGGATATTTTTCTTCAGATAGATCCATTAGAGAGTACTGCAAATCCATTTGGAAAGTCTCTCCAATGCCAGTAGAAATAACTTGCGATGTCGAAGAATTAACTAATTAATATTTTTCTTATCTTGTGAATCTGGAGTTTGATGAAATAATCTATTCAAAATTAGTCGATCTATATTTAATGGGTCTGGTGCTAATTCGTCAGCAATTTCTTTAAATTTTGATTCAATATTGTTTGAAATTTTTGTATCCAAAATTCTTTCCATCAAAGTTTCAATGGAATACAAATAAGCATTAACACTTTCAAGTTGATCTAAAGCTTCAGTTATATCAATGTCAGAAATATGTTTTTCTTCTAAATTAATATCTTCATTAGAACATCTTTCAGATATTAACCTTTGCAACTCATTAGTCACATTATTGCAAAGAGTTCTGAAAGATTGTATTGATGCCCAATTTAATTCTTGTTGTTGTTTAAAAGTAGGGAATTCTCTAATCAAACGATCATGCTCTTTGTAAAATCTCTGACAATCAGAGCATTGACATGGTTCTTCGGTCAAAAGAAAATATAACTCTTTTTATATCATCTCACTATTTAGGCATAATTGTAGGGCCATCCAATAATTCGTCATTTTCATCTAGTGAATCCGGAGTATCTGGCAAAGGTATTTCAATACTGGTAACCAAATTTATGACATCTCTTAATCTCATAGAATCAGCAAACCAACCCATTGCTTGTTCAGCATCTCCTCTTTTTTCAGCATCATTTGCTTGATCTTCATGAGCTTCTGCCAATAAGGCAAGCCAACACAAGCATCTTGCCTGAACTATTGAAAGATCTAAATCATTAGGTTGGGATTTAGAAATACGTTCATGCTCTTGTTGAATTAAGAGTTTTAAACGCATATCATGCAACTTAGCCATAAAAGATTTACTACTAACTATACGCTAGCTAGAGAGTAGCAAGTTTGCACATATACTACATATAGTTTATTACTTTAACGGGACTGGCGGGAGTCGAACCCACGACCTACGGTTTAGGAAACCGTTGCTCTATCCTGCTGAGCTACAGCCCCAATAGATGATTTTTTGTGTAATTAGCACTATGCTAAATGAAAGCAGGAGAGGCGATCGCAAAAAAGTTTTATTTTGGAAACAAAATAAAACTTTTTTGAGGAAAGTCCGGGCTCCCAAATGGTCAGGCTTGCTGGGTAATTCCCAGTGCGGGTAACCGTGAGGATAGTGCCACAGAAACATACCGCCTAATACTTATGTATGGCAAGGGTGCAAGGGTGCGGTAAGAGCGCACCAGCAACATTGAGAAGTGTTGGCTAGGTAAACCCCGGCTGGGTGCAAGGCTTAGTAGATTAATGACCATTACACAATCTACTTTTAAGAGCCGCTTGAGACTGAGGAGTAATTCCAGCCCTAGATAGATGATTGCCCATCTTATTTAAGATGAACAGAACCCGGCTTATGACCTGCTTTCTAATTATTTTTGATTATTTAAATCATATGACAAATATAATTAACCAAGCGAGAATTAATCAAATAATTACTTTTTTAAAGTCTTTAAAAATTAGATCAAAAAGATTTTCTGAGATAATTAATGAACAAAATATTTCATTGATTCAAGATTGTAATAAAGCATTCATCCATGCCTCAAATAACAAGATTATAAATTACGAAAAATTAGAATTTTTTGGCGATGCTGTTCTCAGATTAGCTGCTTCGAATTTTATTGAAAAAAAATATCCTCAAATGAGTGTTGGAGAACAGTCAGAGTTGAGGGCACAGATTGTAAGTGATGAATGGTTAACTAAATTAGGAAAAAAAATTGGTATTGAGAAATTAATAATTAAAGGGCCAAAAGCTGTTGGGGACATAAATTCAAAAAACACTATTATTGGTGAAGCCACAGAAGCTTTAATTGGTGCAATTTATAAATGCTTTGATTCAATTCAAGAAATAAATCTATGGTTAGATGATTTTTGGGAGGAAGATTCAGAAATTATTCTTAAAGCTCCATATAAATTTAAAGCTAAAACAGTATTACAAGAGTGGTGTCAAAGTAAAGGGTTTGATTTACCAATGTACAAAATAATTGAACTCTCTAAAAAAAATGGAGACCCAAAAAGATTTTCTTGCGATATTTTTATCGAGGGATTAAAAGAATCCTCTGCATTAGGCAAATCACATAAACAAGCAGAAACTAACGCAGCTAGAAATTTAATAGAAAAATTAATAAATATAGGTAAATTCTAATTTTTACAATATTTCTAAATTAATTAGCTGAAAAGTTATGAGTTTATCCCAATTACCTCCTTCGAAGAGAACGGCTGCTTTTTTTTTTGTAACTCTTTGTACAAACCCTTTATATCCCCTATATATGGAGTTATTATCTTTTACAATTACAAAAGAGCCAGGGAGTATAGGTTTAGACGATAATTCCATAAAAAACATTACTTAATACAATATATGATAAATAAAAATGAATGGTTGGTTGTTGGATTAATAACATCATGTCATGGAATTAATGGGCAAGTAAAGGTTAAATCTCTAAGTGATTTTGATGAAAGATTTTTAAAACCAGGTAAGAGATGGTTACAAAAAGAATTTGAAGCTCCAACACAAATAGAACTTACCTCTGGTTTCAAACAGCCTGGTAAAGAAACTTTTATTGTTAAGTTCCAAGGAATAAATACAAGAAATAATGCAGAGCAACTAAAAAAATTTAAAATTCTTGTAAAAACCGATAAACTACCCACCTTAAATAAAGAAGAATTTCACTTGTTGGAACTTATAAATCTTGAGGTCAAGACTTTAGAAAATGATGAATTAAAGACAATTGGGAAAGTTATCAATTTAGAAAATGAGAACAATAATTTACTTGTTATTGAACTATTTAAAAATCAAAAAGAAGTTTTTGTACCATTTGTTAAAGCAATAGTTCCATTAGTAGATATAAAAAATAATTTTCTAATTATCAATCCTCCAAATGGACTTTTAGAGCTATAAATTTTAAAAAGTAAAAATTTATTAGAAACTCATCATTCAACAGTTACACTCTTAGCTAAATTTCTTGGTTGATCCACATCAAGTCCTCTATGAGCAGCGATATGATAACTCAACAATTGTAACGGCACTATGTTAAGTAAAGGCGCAATCCATTCATTAGAGGAAGGAACTTCCATTAAATAATCAAAAATTTCAGTTCCATTACATTGAGGGGCAATCCCAATCAAATATGAATCTCTAGCTTTTGCTTCTTGAGCATTACTTATAACTTTATCGAAAACTTCACCAGGGGAAGCAATAGAAATTACAGGGACTTTTTTATCTAACAAAGCTATTGGACCATGTTTCATCTCTCCAGCTGGATATCCAGCCGCATGAATGTAACTAATTTCTTTGAGTTTTAACGCTCCCTCAAGAGCTATAGGATAATTTATACCCCTTCCTAAAAAAATAACATCTTTAATATTAAAAAAATCATGTGCTAGCTTTTCTGAAGATTTATTATGTTGCTCTAAAAGATTTTCTATTAATGGAGGAAGTTTAATAAGTTCATTTATTAAATTATTTATTTCCTTTAAGCTTCGACTACCTTTAATTTCCGCAAATTTTATAGCTAAACCATAAAAAGAAAGTAATTGAGCAAAAAAGGTTTTTGTTGCTGCAACTCCCACCTCTATTCCTGCGCAGATATCAATTATATTTGAAACCTGCCTTCCTATCGAGCTCTCTTTTCTATTTGTTATGGCAATAAGATTTGGTTTGAAACTTGTATCTTCAATCGAAGACCGTCTCTTAATTTCCATATCGATAGCTGCAATTGTATCAGCAGTTTCTCCAGATTGAGTGACCCCAATAGTTAATGTATTTGGGAGCAACGGAGGAGGTGAATATCGAAACTCACTTGCATAAAAGACATTTGTGGGGATACCTGAAAATTGTTCTAGTAAAAAACTACCCACCATTGCAGCATGTTTACTTGTACCACAAGCGATAATTTCAATTCTTTCTATTGATTCAAAAAACTTTGTGTCAAAAGAATAATTAATTTGATATTTGCCCTCTTGTAAGTTTTGAATTAAATAACTTTCCAACCAGTTTTTTACAGTCTGGGGCTGATCATATATCTCCTTTAACATAAAGTGTTTAAAATTCATCTTATCCATTATTTGCTCTGAGACTTTGAGAGAAACTGGATTTCGATATTGTCTCTCATTATTTGTGTCATATATTTCTATTCCAAGAGGAGTCAACAAAGCTATTTCTTCATCCTCCATAGGCAAAATAATATTTGTAAAGTTTGCAATAGCTGGAGTATCACTTGCACAAATAAATTCACCTTCGCCCAAACCAATAATCAAGGGTGCCTGTCTTCTCGCAACTACCAAAGAGGTTGGAGCATCAGCCCATAAAACGGCTAAAGCATAAGATCCTTCCAAATCGGATATTACATTTCTCACAGCCACTAATAATGTAGAGCCATTATTCTCAAGGTTAAGTTTACTTAATGTATTTAATTCTCTTTTTATTAGATGAGGAATTACCTCAGTATCTGTATCAGAATTAAAAATAATGCCCTCTTTCTCTAATTTATTTTTTAAATCTTGGAAATTTTCAATAATGCCATTTTGAACAACTGCTATGGTTCCTGAACTATCAGTATGAGGATGTGCATTTTTAACCTCAGGCTTTCCATGCGTTGCCCATCGGGTATGACCTATACCAACAGTTCCAGAAATATTATGATCTTTAAGATTACTTATTAAATTCTTGAGTTTTCCCTCTGCTTTATTACAAGAAATAGAATTTGTTTCGGAATTTATTATGGCAATACCCGCAGAATCGTAACCTCTATATTCAAGTTTTTCTAAACCATTAATTAATAATGGTAAAGCTTTTTTATATCCAGTTACTGCAACTATTCCACACATATGAACTTTTATTCCGATTATATTGAAATAGAGTACATATTTATTAAGTGATGGACTCTCTTAAAACTGCACTATAAAAATTAATATGCTAAGCCCATACTTCTAGAAGTCTCATCTCCTAAATAAACACGAATACTTAAGAAATCAGTTGGACATGCCGTTTCACATCTTTTGCAACCCACACAATCTTCTGTTCTTGGAGAAGAGGCTATTTGACCAGCTTTACAGCCGTCCCAAGGAACCATCTCTAAAACATCAAGTGGGCAAGCCCTTACACATTGGGTACAACCAATGCAAGTATCATAAATTTTAACTGCGTGTGACATGTAAAAATTGTCTTTTGAACCTCGTTTTATAATACTATTGTCTTACAAAGAAATTAAAAAAATTAAGATATGCTTCACTCTTGTTAACTCTAGGGCATAAAATCATATAGATAATTAGTAATTTCCATAAACTATGTCACAAGAAATCCTCGAAAAAGTTTGTTCTATTGTTTCAGAACAATTAAGTGTTGAAGCAGGAGAAGTAAAATCAGATTCAAATTTCCAAAATGATTTAGGTGCAGATTCTCTAGATACAGTTGAACTCGTTATGGCTTTAGAAGAGGCATTTGATATTGAAATTCCTGATGAAGCCGCTGAAGGAATCGCAACTGTTGGCGATGCAGTAAAATTCATCGAAGAAAAAAAAGGTTAATAAAGAATGCCAAATTTCCATCGAGTAGTTATTACTGGTATCGGAGCAGTAACTCCAATTGGTAATAACATTGATGAATATTTAGTCGGTCTTCAAACAGGAACAAATGGGGTTTCAGATATTACTCTCTTTGATCCTGAACAACATCCCTGCAAATTTGCTGCAGAAGTAAAAAATCTTCAATCTAATAATTTTATTGAAGCTAAAGAATCCAAAAGATGGGATCGTTTTTCCCAGTTTGGAGTTATTGCTGCAAAGCAAGCCTTTAATGATTCTGGACTTGAAATTACTGAAGCTAATGCATCAAAAATTGGGGTGATTATTGGTTCTGGTGTTGGAGGCTTGCTAACTATGGAAAGTCAAGCTCAAATATTGAGTCATAAAGGGCCTAAAAGAGTAAGTCCATTTACAGTTCCAATGATGATTCCAAATATGGCCACTGGATTGGCTGCCATCGCTTTGGGTGCAAAAGGACCAAGTTCCTCTGTTTCCACCGCTTGCGCTGCTGGTTCAAATGCAATTGGTGATTCTTTTAGATTACTTCAACTTGGCAAGGCAGATGCAATGATCTGTGGAGGAGCAGAAGCAAGTATTACGCCTCTTGGAGTAGCTGGTTTTGCCAGTGCTAAAGCTCTTTCTTTCAGAAATGATAGTCCTCAAACTGCTAGTAGACCTTTTGATGCTGAAAGAGATGGATTTGTTATTGGAGAGGGATCTGGAATTCTTGTTTTAGAAACTTTAGAAAATGCACAAAAGAGAAATGCAAGAATTTATGCAGAAATAACTGGATATGGAACAACATGTGATGCTCATCATATTACTGCTCCATCTCCAGGCGGGGTTGGAGGTGCCGAAGCTATCAAATTAGCAATGGAAGATGCTTGTCTCAGCCTTGAAAAAATTGATTACATAAATGCTCATGGAACAAGTACATCAGCTAACGATAAAAATGAAACTTCTGCTATTAAATCTATTTTTAAAGACAGATCTTACCATATTCCTGTAAGCTCTACTAAGTCGATGACTGGTCATCTCTTGGGAGGCTCGGGAGGTATAGAAGCTGTAGCTTGTATACTTTCTTTGACACATAATTTTATCCCTCCTACAATTAACTACGTCAATCCAGATCCTGAATGTGATCTTGATTATGTACCAAATAATGCGAGAGAAGCTCAAATAAGAGTAGCTCTTTCTAATTCTTTCGGCTTTGGTGGTCACAACGTTTGCCTTGCTTTCAGCAAAATGAATTAAAGACAACCAATTCTGTATTTCCAACTTAACTTATTTTTAAAACAATGGTCGCTGCATCTGTTTCATTAGAATCACTTTGTGTAAATAGTATAAGAATGCTTGCTGTAGATGCAGTAAATAAATCTAATAGTGGACATCCTGGCTTACCAATGGGGTGTGCTCCTATGGGTTATGCATTATGGCAAAATATACTTAATCACAACCCCAATAACCCAAAATGGTTCAATAGAGATCGTTTTGTATTATCAGCTGGACATGGCTGTATGCTGTTATATTCTTTGCTTCATTTGACAGGTTACAAATCAGTTTCTATAGAAGATATTAAAGAATTTAGGCAATGGGGATCAAAAACTCCTGGACATCCAGAAACATTCGAAACTGAGGGGGTTGAAGTTACTGCTGGGCCACTTGGAGCCGGAATTTCAAACGCTGTTGGTTTAGCAATAGCTGAAACTCACTTAGCAGCTAAATTTAATAAGGCTGATTGCAACATTGTTGATCACTACACTTACGTAATAATGGGTGACGGCTGTAATCAAGAAGGTATCGCATCAGAGGCCTGCTCATTAGCTGGTCATCTTAAGCTTGGAAAATTAATTGCGCTCTATGACGATAATCAAATTACAATTGATGGGAGAACCGATGTTTCTTTCACAGAAGATGTTTTAAAAAGGTACGAAGCTTATGGATGGCATATCCAACATGTTGAAGATGGCAATCATGATGTTAAAGGAATAACTGAAGCTATCGAAAAAGCAAAATTAATTACAGACAAACCTTCAATTATTAAAATTTCTACAACAATAGGTTATGGTTCACCCAATAAATCAGATACTGCTGGAATTCATGGAGCTGCAGTTGGAGAAGAAGAAGCTGCATTAACTAGAGAGTTTCTAAATTGGCAATATCCTCCATTTGAAATACCAGATGAAGTATATGCACATTTTAGAAAATCAATTAACAAAGGAGAATACTTAGAGAAAGAATGGAATTCTCAATTTGATGAATATCAAAAAAAGTATCCCTCTGAAGGAGCCGAGTTAAAAAGAATGTTAGAGGGTAAATTGCCTGAGAATTGGGACTCAGATCTCCCCTCTTATACATCTGATGATAAAGGGTTAGCTACCAGAAAGCATTCGCAAATATGTTTAGGTGCATTAGGCCCTAACCTACCTGAATTAATTGGTGGATCAGCAGATTTAACTCACTCTAACTACACAGATATCAAAGGAGAAACTGGATCATTCCAGCCTCATAGTCCTGAAAAAAGATATTTACACTTTGGCGTACGTGAACATGCAATGGCAGCTGTACTTAATGGTATTGCCTATCACAATAGTGGTCTTATTCCATATGGCGGGACATTCCTCGTTTTCGCCGATTACATGAGAGGTTCAATGAGGCTATCAGCACTTAGCGAATTAGGAGTTATCTATGTATTAACCCATGATTCAATTGGTGTAGGAGAAGACGGACCAACACATCAACCTATTGAAACTATCCCTTCTCTTCGTGCCATGCCTAACATGCTAGTTTTCAGACCAGGAGATGGAAATGAGACAAGTGGAGCTTATAAGCTTGCTATTCAAAATAGAAAAAGGCCTTCTGCCCTTTGTTTAAGTAGACAGGGTATGCCAAATCAAGAAAATACTTCGATAGACAAAGTTGCTCTAGGTGGATATGTTGTTTCCGATTGCGAAGGAACACCAGATCTAATATTTATTGGTACTGGAAGCGAACTAAATCTTTGTATTGAAGCAAGTAAGGAAATCTCAAACTTAGGTAAAAAAATTAGAGTTGTTTCTATGCCTTGTGTAGAACTTTTCGAAGAGCAAGAGGAAACTTACAAAGAAAGTGTTTTACCAAGTAATGTGAAAAAGAGAGTAGTAGTAGAAGCTGCCCATTCATTTGGTTGGCATAAGTATACAGGTTTTGATGGGATTTGTATTACAATGGATAGGTTTGGTGCATCAGCTCCAGGTGGAGAATGTATGAAAAATTTTGGATTTACTGTTGAAAACGTAGTCAATAAGACGAAAGAAATTCTATAGATATTAGTTGATAACTATACCGAAGTATTACAACCTTCAAGTTTATCTTTAAGTTGGTCAAGAGACTCATCAGAAATTTTTGAATTCATTGGACAATGTTTAGGTCCACACATTGAACAAAACTCAGCCTTTTTAAAGATTTCTTCAGGTAGTGTTTCATCATGAAACTGCTTTGCCCTTTCTGGATCTAAAGAAAGTTCGAATTGCTTATTCCAATCAAAGTTATATCTTGCATGACTAAGTTCGTCATCTCTATCACGAGCTCCAGCTCGATGTCTTGCTATATCAGCAGCATGAGCAGCTATCTTATAAGCAATTAATCCCTCGCGTACATCTTCTGCATTTGGGAGACCTAGATGCTCCTTAGGGGTTACATAACATAACATAGAAGTTCCATACCAACCAGCCATTGCAGCTCCAATAGCACTGGAAATATGGTCATATCCAGGAGAAATATCAGTAACCAATGGACCAAGCACATAAAAAGGAGCCTCTGAACATTCCTCCATTTGCTTTCTTACATTAAACTCAATTTGATCCATAGGTACATGACCAGGACCCTCAACCATTACTTGAACATTATGTTCCCATGCTCTTCGAGTAAGCTCCCCTAAAGTCTTTAATTCAGCTAGCTGAGCATCATCAGAAGCATCATGCAAACATCCAGGCCTTAATGAATCTCCTAAAGAAAAAGTACAATCATATTTCTTAAAAATTTCACAAATATCATCAAACCTTGTGTAAAGAGGATTTTGCTTGAAATGATGCAACATCCATTGAGCTAATATACCGCCCCCTCTACTTACAATTCCAGTGATTCTTCCCTTGACTTTGGGTAAATGCTCTATTAATAATCCAGCGTGAATAGTTTGATAATCTACACCTTGCTGGCAATGTTTTTCGATAATATGAAGAAAATCATCTTCAGTTAATCTATCTATTGAGCCATGCACACTTTCTAAGGCTTGATAAACAGGAACTGTACCTATAGGAACAGTCGATTCGTGAATAATTGCTTGCCTAACCTCATCTAAATTTACTCCTCCAGTAGAAAGATCCATAACCGTGTCTGCCCCATATTTAACAGCCAGCTTAAGCTTCTCTACTTCTTCATTGATATCGCTTGCATTGGGAGAAGCACCAATATTTGCATTAACTTTACATCTAGAGGCAATACCAATGGACATTGGCTCTAGATTCAAATGATTAATATTAGCTGGAATAATTAATCTTCCTCGCGCAACTTCTTCCATTATTAAAGAAACTGGTAGATTTTCTTTTTTAGCAACAAAATCCATTTCTTCAGTGATATATCCGTTTCTCGCAA
>NZ_JNAL01000009.1 GCF_000759955.1 Prochlorococcus marinus str. MIT 9201 | reverse complement strand
GGTTTTGGATGGTTAATAAGATCTGTGCATAGATGGAGTGCATCAATGATGGTTTTGATGTTAATCCTTCATGTCTTTAGGGTTTATCTTACAGGAGGTTTTAAAAGGCCAAGAGAATTGACTTGGGTTACAGGCGTTGTAATGGCAGTTATAACTGTTGCTTTTGGAGTGACAGGATACTCCCTGCCTTGGGACCAGGTAGGTTATTGGGCAGTTAAGATCGTTTCAGGTGTCCCAGCTGCAATACCAATAATTGGTGACTTCATGGTTGAACTACTCAGAGGTGGAGAAAGTGTGGGACAGTCCACTTTAACCAGATTTTACAGTCTTCATACTTTTGTATTGCCATGGTCATTAGCAGTTTTCATGTTGATGCACTTTTTAATGATTCGTAAACAGGGTATTTCAGGTCCTTTATAAACCCTTATACTTAAAACATCACCAGTTCCCAAATATGTCTACCTTAAAAAAGCCTGATCTCTCTGATCCAAAATTAAGAGCAAAGTTAGCAAAAGGTATGGGCCATAACTACTATGGTGAACCAGCCTGGCCGAATGATTTACTATATATCTTCCCTGTAGTTATTTTAGGAACCATTGCCTGTGTAGTTGGATTAGCAGTTCTTGATCCTGCAATGTTGGGAGATAAAGCTAATCCCTTCGCAACACCCTTGGAAATACTTCCTGAATGGTACCTTTATCCTGTTTTTCAAATACTTAGGGTTGTTCCTAATAAACTTTTGGGTATTGCACTTCAAACATTAATTCCATTGGGATTAATGATTTTACCCTTTATCGAAAACGTTAATAAATTTTCCAATCCATTCAGAAGGCCAATAGCAATGTCTGTTTTCTTATTCGGAACTTTTCTAACAATCTATCTTGGTATTGGTGCATGTCTGCCAATTGATAAGTCATTAACCTTAGGACTTTTTTAGTCTCAAATTTTAAACATATCTAGATCGTTATACTCATTTCTTAAAAAATGATTCATTAATAAAAATCCAACAATTGTCCAAGTTTGATATGTTCTTGATTGTTGCCCAACCCAAGTGCCTGTTGGACCATCAAAATATTCTGCCCATTCTTGCTTGGGCAATTGATTAAGCTGACACCAATATGATTCCTCTATTAAAGATTTCATTTCTTCCATGAGAATCACATCGTCCGAACCATAATGCTTTTGATGCAATAGGACAGCTGTACCAAAAAACCAAAGTAAACTTGGCCAATGTCCTCCATTATGGTAACTCCAAGGCCAATTTTTCGGATCTGATCCAGTTTTATTTTGCCATTCTTCGACATCCATATGAGGATGACAAATTCTCATAGGCATTTGAGCCATTAAATGCTGTCTGTTATGTAAAACCAATCTAAATAAAGCTCTTTGTTCTTCAGGAGGCAGTACTCCGAACATACATGCTAAAGAATTGCCTAAACTATAAAATCTAAAGTCAGGTCTACCTGTCCTAATGTTCCCTATTAAATAACCACCTCTGTTCTCTAGCCAATCTTGAAGCCATGAAGGGACAACTTGAGGTTGAACGTTAAACTCATTAAAATGTTGATCATCTCCATATTGCTCAGTTGGCCTTCTTCTTAAAACTTGCATTGTTTGGCTGGTAACCCAGTAATGTTTCAAGAGAAAGCTTCCTAAATCCTTCACCCATTGATTGGTAAGAATAAGTCTTTGATCTAATAATCTACTTACATGATCTGCTCTACTTAATTCCATTAATTTTATACAGCTTTTTAAGCATCCATGAAGTAAAACTTCAACTTCCAGAGGGGCTCCCCATACATCCATAGGCCTATCAATCATAAATGCGCAATCCGGAACAAAAAGTACAGGGGTGCCCTCAAATGTTGGATGAAGAACTAGATCTAGTAGGAGTTGAATACCTCTCTGAACGCTTTGACTTTTTCCAAAGGCATAATCACCACTTTTGTTGACATAATACCAACATAAAATTGGCCACCATAAGCTTGCATCTGCTGAAGTAATTCTTCCAATAGATCTTTGACCATAGTCACCAATTAGCTTTCCATTCTCTTCTACGAAACTGGTTGGAAATACTCCACGGGTTTGATAGTTAGTGCTTTGTAATTCAAGACATACACTCAAAAACCTCTTAACAATTTCATATCTTTTCTGAGTTATGAGGTAGATCATTACAGGAACATTATCTCTTAAAAAAATTTCCCCATAATTTAACTTTTTATTTTTTGTTGGGTGTTCTAGTGCAGCCACACTGCCGACAAGTTCGCCTGAAATTTCAACTAAAGTCTTTTCGAAGTGTTTTTTTGCATTTGTTACAATTTTCTCCTCATCAGAACTTGGCCTTACTCTTAAATTTTTTTGACTAAATCTTTCTGCCATTTCATTTATATCCCTTTATTTAAGCCTAGTTGTTAAAAGAGACTTTGAACAAATAAAAAAATTAATAAAAAAATTATGTATTAATGGTTGCATAATTACGGTCAAATGGTTTAATATTTTCTTCTGGGCAAAAATATATTTTTTTGCATAATTCAATCAAATACCTTAAATCTGTTTTTTGGTAAATGAGTGATTATTTTGGAAATTTGATTTCGATCAATTTTTTCAGCCAGAAGAAGGGTTTCCCTTCGAAATGAGTTACGCACTTGTTGTTTAACTCTGCACCTAGAAAATTTAAAAACTTAGGAACTGATGCTTTTATTGCGTCAAAACTTTATCAAATCTATATTTGATAATTTTGAGATGTATTTGCAATAAAGGTGTGAGGTCCCGTCAAGAATATATAAATTGTTTTCAATTGCTAACTTTTAGTTTTTTGAAAACCAACGGATCTGAGATCTTGGAAAGTCACTTTGAAATATTTTTAATGTGCACTCAAAGTAATCCTTAATTTTTTAAGGAGGCTGAACCTAAATAACTTAAGTCAATCTTATTTTTATTTGGAGAATGCAATTCATATTGAGTAGATTTATCTACAAAAGGATTTGAACAAAACGGAGAGTTTGATCCTGGCTCAGGATGAACGCTGGCGGCGTGCTTAACACATGCAAGTCGAACGAACCTTCGGGTTAGTGGCGGACGGGTGAGTAACGCGTGAGAATCTGCCCTCAGGAGGGGGATAACGGTTGGAAACGACCGCTAATACCCCATATGCCTATTGGTGAAATGAATTTCGCCTGAGGATGAGCTCGCGTCTGATTAGCTTGTTGGTGAGGTAATGGCTCACCAAGGCTTCGATCAGTAGCTGGTCTGAGAGGATGATCAGCCACACTGGGACTGAGACACGGCCCAGACTCCTACGGGAGGCAGCAGTGGGGAATTTTCCGCAATGGGCGAAAGCCTGACGGAGCAACGCCGCGTGAGGGACGAAGGCCTCTGGGCTGTAAACCTCTTTTCTCAAGGAAGAAGATATGACGGTACTTGAGGAATAAGCCACGGCTAATTCCGTGCCAGCAGCCGCGGTAATACGGGAGTGGCAAGCGTTATCCGGAATTATTGGGCGTAAAGCGTCCGCAGGCGGCTTTTCAAGTCTGCTGTTAAAACGTGGAGCTTAACTCCATCATGGCAGTGGAAACTGAAAGGCTTGAGTATGGTAGGGGCAGAGGGAATTCCCGGTGTAGCGGTGAAATGCGTAGATATCGGGAAGAACACCAGTGGCGAAGGCGCTCTGCTGGGCCATTACTGACGCTCATGGACGAAAGCCAGGGGAGCGAAAGGGATTAGATACCCCTGTAGTCCTGGCCGTAAACGATGAACACTAGGTGTCGGGGGAATCGACCCCTTCGGTGTCGTAGCTAACGCGTTAAGTGTTCCGCCTGGGGAGTACGCACGCAAGTGTGAAACTCAAAGGAATTGACGGGGGCCCGCACAAGCGGTGGAGTATGTGGTTTAATTCGATGCAACGCGAAGAACCTTACCAGGGTTTGACATCCTGCGAACCTCTTAGAAATTTGAGGGTGCCTTCGGGAATGCAGTGACAGGTGGTGCATGGCTGTCGTCAGCTCGTGTCGTGAGATGTTGGGTTAAGTCCCGCAACGAGCGCAACCCACGTTTTTAGTTGCCAGCATTTAGTTGGGCACTCTAGAAAGACCGCCGGTGATAAACCGGAGGAAGGTGTGGATGACGTCAAGTCATCATGCCCCTTACACCCTGGGCTACACACGTACTACAATGCTACGGACAAAGGGCAGCAAACTCGCGAGAGCTAGCAAATCCCATAAACCGTGGCTCAGTTCAGATCGTAGGCTGCAACTCGCCTACGTGAAGTAGGAATCGCTAGTAATCGCAGGTCAGCATACTGCGGTGAATACGTTCCCGGGCCTTGTACACACCGCCCGTCACACCATGGAAGTTGGCCATGCCCGAAGTCGTTACTCCAACCCTTGTGGAGGAGGACGCCGAAGGTGGGGCTAATGACTGGGGTGAAGTCGTAACAAGGTAGCCGTACCGGAAGGTGCGGCTGGATCACCTCCTAACAGGGAGACAACAAAATGTTTAATATTATTATTTTGTCACCTTAGGTCGATCGGTATCTCACATCCTCAATATTATTAAGGATTTCATTTCCTAAGTTTTTCTAGGTCACACCCATTTTTCCTGGGCCATTAGCTCAGGTGGTTAGAGCGCACCCCTGATAAGGGTGAGGTCCCTGGTTCAAGTCCAGGATGGCCCATATCTCTATGTTGGGGGTATAGCTCAGTTGGTAGAGCGCCTGCTTTGCAAGCAGGATGTCAGCGGTTCGAGTCCGCTTACCTCCACTGATTACCACCTCTTCCATAATCAGTAAGAAGGAAAAATTTCTGAGTTGTGACCAAATTCTGAACGAATCTAGCTTCCTAATGAAATCATTAAGATGCTGGACTCATTGAATTAATTTCATTGTTTTCAGAGAACCTTGACAACTGCATAGATTATTTTTTAAAGACAATAAGCATCTTTAATGATGCAGATTTATTATTTGTGCGAATGCATTAATAACAATTCTATTAAGCTGATGCTTCAATTTTTGAAGTTATTGGTCAAGCTACAAAGGGCTCACGGAGGATACCTAGGCACACAGAGGCGATGAAGGACGTGGTTACCTGCGATAAGTCTCGGGGAGTTGGAAGCACACTTTGATCCGGGAATTTCCGAATGGGGCAACCCCATGTACGGCCAACTGAATATATAGGTTGGTGCGAGCTAACCCAGCGAACTGAAACATCTTAGTAGCTGGAGGAAGAGAAAGTAAATAACGACTCCCTCAGTAGCGGCGAGCGAACGGGGAACAGCCCAAACCGATAGTCTTGACTATCGGGGTTGTGGGACAGCAATATGGATCAACAAGTCTAGAAGAAACGTTTGAATGGCGTGCCACAGAGGGTGAAAGCCCCGTAATCGAAAGATAAGTTGACCTAGCTGTATCCCGAGTAGCACGGAGCACGTGGAATTCCGTGTGAATCTGCGAGGACCACCTCGTAAGGCTAAGTACTACTGTGTGACCGATAGTGAAACAGTACCGCGAGGGAAAGGTGAAAAGAACCCCGGGAGGGGAGTGAAATAGAACATGAAACCGTGAGCTTACAAGCAATGGGAGCCCGACTAATCGGGTGACCGTGTGCCTGTTGAAGAATGAGCCGGCGACTTATAGGCACTGGCGGGTTAAACCGGAAATGGTGGAGCCACAGCGAAAGCGAGTCTTAATAGGGCGTTTGTCAGTGTTTATAGACCCGAACCCTGGTGATCTAACCATGGCCAGGATGAAGCTTGGGTGATACCAAGTGGAGGTCCGAACCGACTGAAGTTGAAAATTCAGCGGATGAGCTGTGGTTAGGGGTGAAATGCCAATCGAACCAGGAGCTAGCTGGTTCTCCCCGAAATACGTTGAGGCGTAGCGTCTAGTGCTCCAGCAGGGGGGTAAAGCAACCATTTCGGTGCGGGCTGCGAAAGCGGTACCAAATCGATATGAACTCTGAATACCCTGTGTGTAACTAGGCAGTCAGACTGTGGGGGATAAGCTCCATAGTCAAGAGGGAAACAGCCCAGACCGCCAGCTAAGGTCCCAAAATTAACGCTAAGTGATAAAGGAGGTGGAATTGCCCAGACAACCAGGAGGTTTGCCTAGAAGCAGCCATCCTCAAAGGAGTGCGTAATAGCTCACTGGTCGAGCGATTCTGCGCCGAAAATGAACGGGGCTAAGCGTTATACCGAAGCTGCGGATAAATTTATTTATGGTAGGGGAGCGTTCTATGTAGGGTGAAGCGTTAGCGTAAGCGGACGTGGACAGCATAGAAGTGAGAATGTCGGCTTGAGTAGCGAAAACATGGGTGAGAATCCCATGCCCCGAAACCCTAAGGGTTCCTCCGGCAGGCTCGTCCGCGGAGGGTTAGTCTGGACCTAAGGCGAGGCCGAAAGGCGTAGTCGATGGATAACAGGTCAATATTCCTGTACCAGTTATGTTTTGAGAAGGGGGACGGAGAAGGCTAACCAGGCCAGATGTTGGTTACTGGTTCAAGCGTTCGAGGCTTTGAGAGATGGAGAAAACATCTTGAGCTAAGGCGTGAGTACGAGCTGCTACGGCAGCGAAGTTGGTGATGTCATGCTTCCAAGAAAAGCCCTATACTCGTTAAGACATAAATGCCAGTACCCGAAACCGACACAGGTGGGGTGGTAGAGAATACCGAGGGGCGCGAGATAACTCTCTCTAAGGAACTCGGCAAAATGGCCCCGTAACTTCGGGAGAAGGGGTGCCAGCGAGAGCTGGTCGCAGTGAAGAGGCGCAAGCGACTGTTTACCAAAAACACAGGTCTCCGCTAAGTCGCAAGACGATGTATGGGGGCTGACACCTGCCCAGTGCCGGAAGGTTAAGGAAGCTGGTTAGCTTTTAGTGAAGCTGGCGACTGAAGCCCCGGTGAACGGCGGCCGTAACTATAACGGTCCTAAGGTAGCGAAATTCCTTGTCGGGTAAGTTCCGACCCGCACGAAAGGTGTAACGATTTGCGCGCTGTCTCGGAGAGAGGCTCGGCGAAATAGAATTGTCTGTGAAGATGCGGACTACATACACCCGGACAGAAAGACCCTATGAAGCTTTACTGTAGTTTGATATTGTGCTCGGGCTCTGAATGCGCAGAATAGGTGGGAGACATTGAAATAGTGCTTGTGGGTACTATTGAGTCATCGGTGAGATACCACTCTTTTAGAGCTAGGGTTCTAACGCTTACCCGTTATCCGGGAAGCGGACAGTATCTGATGGGCAGTTTGACTGGGGCGGTCGCCTCCTAAAAGGTAACGGAGGCGCACAAAGGTTCCCTCAGGCTGGTTGGAAATCAGTCGTTGAGTGCAAAAGCAGAAGGGAGCTTGACTGTGAGACCTACAAGTCGAACAGGGACGAAAGTCGGTTTTAGTGATCCGACGGTTCTGCGTGGAAGGGCCGTCGCTCAACGGATAAAAGTTACTCTAGGGATAACAGGCTGATCTCCCCCAAGAGTTCACATCGACGGGGAGGTTTGGCACCTCGATGTCGGCTCATCGCAACCTGGGGCTGAAGTCGGTCCCAAGGGTTGGGCTGTTCGCCCATTAAAGCGGTACGCGAGCTGGGTTCAGAACGTCGTGAGACAGTTCGGTCCATATCCGGTGTATGCGCAGGAATATTGAGAGGATTTCTCCCTAGTACGAGAGGACCGGGAGGAACGCACCTCTGGTGTGCCAGTTATCGTGCCAACGGTAAACGCTGGGTAGCCATGTGCGGAGTGGATAACCGCTGAAAGCATCTAAGTGGGAAGCCCACCTCAAGATGAGTATTGCCATGGCTTAAGCCAGTAAGGTCACGGGAAGAACACCCGTCGATAGGCTCTACGTGGAAGCTTGGTAACAAGTGCAGCGGAGGAGTACTAATAGACCGAGGGCTTGACCAAATAAACTTAATTTATTGTTTTTAATTTATATATTTTCTATGCAGTTCTCAAGGTTCATACTATCCTGGTGTTCATGGCGATGTGGAACCACTCCGATCCATCTCGAACTCGGTTGTGAAACGCATCAGCGGCGAAAATATTTAGGGGGTAGCCCCTTGAGAAAATAGCTCAATGCCAGGTAAAATATTTAAAAGGGTTTACTCTTACGAGTAAGCCCTTTTTTATTTTTGGCACTTAGGACACCAATGGGTACTTCTTCCAGTAATTTTTTCCCTTTCAATTAAATTTCCACATTTACGACATTCTTTACCAGTTCTCCTATAGACATTTGTCTGTAAACCAAAATTTCCGTTCTCTCCTTCCAAATCCCGAAAATCGCTAAATGTAGTCCCCCCAGAGCCTATACTTTTTTTTAAAACAGTCACGATTGATTCTTTAAGCTTAATTAACTCATTCTTTTTGATTGTTCGAGCTTCCCTAAAAGGCGAGATGCCAGCAGAGTATAAACTTTCATCAGCATAAATATTACCTATACCTGCCACTATTGTTTGATCTAATAAAATAGCTTTTATAGATTTAGTTCGTTTTGAAATAACTTTCTTAAGGTAAATTTCATCAAAGTCTTTAGAAAATGGTTCTGGTCCTAATGAACCTAATCCTTTGATTATTTTGTTTGGCGATAGATCCTCCTTGATCCACCACATTTGACCAAAACTTCTTACGTCAATGTATCTAAGTTCATTATTTTTATCATCGAAAACTCTTATTCTTGTATGTTTACAGGGCTGAGCAGAATTATTAATAAATTTGAAATATCCAGTCATTCTTAAATGAACTACAAGAAATCCGTTATTTTTTGAGAATTTTTGTAGAGGAAATCTTACATTTTCATTTTCTAATTTTTTTAGTTGAGCTATTAAATATTTTCCTCTTCTATCCCATTTATAAATAAGTGAATTCAGAAGTCCTTCAATGAATTCCTCTTTGTTTTTTGGGAATGCAACAGTTGAATCCCTACAAACTTCTACTTTTTTAATAATAAAGTTATTAAGTTTTTGTTCTAAACCTCTGCGAACTGTTTCTACTTCAGGTAATTCAGGCAATTATTTAAGCTTTTTCTAATTCACTTTCTGCAAACATATTTGTAGTTGCCCCTTCAGCAGTTCCACTAATTCCTGCATAATTACATTTATCAAATCTAACAGTGCAATTATATTTAATACCTGTTTTATCAATAGAAGCAACTTTACCTATTTCGTTGTACCAGTATGATTCTGGTCTTTTTATTCTTACGAAATCGCCTCTTGAAATAGCCATTACCATTAATTTAACTTTTTGTAGAATAACTCATCATTAATATTCTTAGACAAATTATTCACACATATTAATTAAAAGTTTTAACAAAAATCATTTATTAAGTTATTTTCGAACTCTTCTTTAGCAGGCTTACTTCCCATCCATTTTCTGCCAGGTATTCTTACATCTAATTCATTTGCATCACAATTGATTGAAAGAATCAGTTTTTTATTTTCTTGATTTAGTACGTTTAAAACTTTTCTACCTTTAATATCTTTATATGATTTACTCTGGATTATTATAGGACCATAAATTTTTTTATCTAAATCAATTAATTCATTATTTTTCTTATTTTCAGTTGTTTCATGATTCTCTGAATTAATGATGTTCTTTTTTCTTATAAAGAGTTTCTGACCAACTTTTATTGAATCAGGATTGTTGAGATTATTAATCTCTATAAGATCGATTACTTTTAAATTATATTTGTTTGATATCTCAGTCAGATTTTCACCAGTTTGAACAATATGATAATTTTTTATTAAATCTGATTGTTTTGTAAGATTTTCAGTAGATTCGGAGATAATAAGATTTTGGCCAACAAATATATAATTTTCGTCTTTTAAGTTATTCAATTTAATGATTAAATCTTTATTTATTGAATATAATTTTGAAATACTTGATAATGTATCTCCACTTTTTACAATATGAATTATTTTTATTTCAGTTTTTTCTTCAGTAGTTGATTCTTTTCTAGCAATATTCTCAATTTTATTTTTTGCTGAGAATATCTTTTCTTCTGATTTTATCAATGACTGATTAAAGAAATTAATAAATATGGCAATTACTAAAAATGCAAATTTCATAAAACTCACTATTTATTTAAAGATAATCTTTAAATTTAAAATCGCTAGGTATTTGAAAACAATTTAAGTAATTTAAACCTGAAAAATAAACTTTAAAAATTTTTTTACTCTTTCGTAGGGAGGATACCTCAGATTTAAATCAAATAAAAAACCTTTAAAAGTAATAGATTTTTGATTTGAAAAATTTCGAAATCCTTCTTCTCCATGAAATTTACCAATACCACTTTGCCCAACGCCACCAAAAGGTAAATTTGGAATAAGGACTGGTAACATTACATCATTTATACATATTGTTCCTGAGCTGGTTACTTTTGAAATATAATTGTGGATTTTTTTATTGCCTCCAAATAAGTAGATTGCTAATGGTTTTGATGCTTGACTAATTTCTTTTAAAGCTGAATCCTTATCATTGAATCCAATTACTGGAAGTAGTGAACTGAATAGTTCTTTCTGCAAAATAGCTGTTTCATTTAACTTAGTTCTCAAAATTGTAGGAGATATTTTCAAACTTTTTTTACTAAAAGTGCCCCCAAATAAAATTCTTTTTTCTTTTTTAAATTGTTTGAGAATTTCTATAGTTGATGTAAATTGCTTTTTCTCTAATTTTGATAAGTTTTCGGAAATAATTGGATTATCTCCGTAAAAACTTACAATGCATTTCTTTAATTTTTCTATAAAAATATTTTCAATTTCTTTATCTACAAAGATATGATTCGGAGCCATGCAGGATTGACCAGAATTAAAAAATTTGCCCCAAACAATTCTCTTAGTAGCTACTTCTAAATTTGCATTCTTGAAAATAATTACAGGATTTGTTCCGCTTAACTCAAGAGTTAATGGAGTTAAGTTTTTTGAAGCTAATTTCATTATGGATTTTCCAGTTTCAGTACTTCCTGTAAAAAATATATGGTCAAAATTCTGTTCAATTAATTTTATGGATTGTTTATAGTCACCCTCTACTGTCATTAGTACATCTTTACGGAAATATTTGGAAGTAAGCTTTTTAATAAGCTTTGAGGTATTAGGACATTTTTCTGATGGTTTTATGACTGCAGTATTTCCTGCTGAGAAAATATTTACCAATGGTTTTAAAACATAAAGTAATGGATAGTTATAAGGACCAAGAATTAAAACACACCCAAGAGGTTCATAAATAACTTTGGAGGATGATGGAAATAGATAAAAAGGTGTATTAATCTTTTTTGGTCGCATCCAAGAATTAAGTTTCTTTTTTATTAGTGAAATTTCTTCTTTCACTAATAGGATTTCTGAAAGCCCTTCAATTTCAGATTTACCTAGATCAACAAAAAGTGATTTTATGATCTCTTTTTTATTTTCATCCAAAAGTTTAGAAACTATGTTTATATGTTGGATCCGCCATTTTATATCTTCCGTTTTACCAGTGAGAACTGTATTTTTTAACTTTTTAATGTCTTCTAAATGAAATTTATCAGAAATTTTCATTTTATTCCTACTTAATATTATTAAATATATCAGAGGATAAATTGTAAATAACTAAGGTTTTAAGCCACTTAAATCAAATTGAATGATTTATGAGAAATAATCAAAATTTATTAATATTGTCTTTAAAAATTCAAATTTTTCTCGGTTAGTATATTTTTATGAGGGAAAAATTTTCAATTAGATTGATATCTATAAATGAAATACCAGAGGTCACAAACTGGGCAAGATTAGAAGGATTTTCTCCTGGAATGGATGACGTGTCAATTTATAGAAATACAGATAAACAAGGGGTATGGGTAGCCTGCCTCGACGATAATCCTATAGGTTCTATTGCGTGTATAAAATATAATTCTTCGTATGGTTTTATAGGTTTATTTATCGTTAAAAAAGAATTCCGAAATAATGGATTTGGAGTGAGATTATGGAAACATGCCCTCGAATATTTAAAAAATGTTGATTGTATTGGTCTTGAGGCTGCCCCAGATAGATTGAATGATTACTCAAATTGGGGATTTAGAAAATCTTCCATTACAAATCGATGGAAATTAAATGGATCTAAAGATTTGCCATTGAGAAATTTCTATAAAGATCAATTTCATTCTTTTAAAGTTGTCCCAGGTAATAAAATTTCCTCTGAAGCGGTCTTAATTTATGATGATCAAAGAGAACCTAGTCCCAGACCACATTTTCTAAATGACTGGTTGAGAAATTCTCATGGTAATGTCAGTGCAATTGTCGATAATAATGGGATGTGCCATGGATTTGGCAGGATAAGACCTTGTGTATTGGAGGATAATGAACAAGGCTGGAGAATCGGACCTCTTTTAGCGGATACTCCACCACTTGCTGAACTATTGATAAGGGAGTTAGTTGGTGATTTAGATTCCCAAATCTTATTAGATTGCTCTAATCTGAATCCTTATGCAAATTATCTTTTGTCAAGCTTGGGATTCGAAGAAATATCAAAAACTTACAGAATGTATAAAGGCATTCAACCTCCCTGTCCAATGAATCAAGTATACGGACTTGCCTGCTTGGAACTGGGGTGATTTTCTTTAAAGGATCAATTTTACCTTTTGTTTCTGTATTACTGAAAGAAGTTTGTTTGATTATCCATAAGCTTAACTTTCAGAAGGTTTCAAAATTTTTTCTACAATATCCGCGTTGATTATAGTGATTTCTCCATTATCAATATTTGCAACTTGAAACAAGGTCCATGAATTTGGATTTCTGGCTCCTCCAATACAGTCGATAACTTGACCGACCCAATAATTTTTATTCTTTTCATTGGGATTTTCGCAATTTTCTTTTTTAATTGCGACATAATCACCAGGCCTAACGAAAAGAAACTCAGGAGTTGCTGAGCTCACAATAAATAGTTTATAGTATATACGTACTATAGTAAGTTATTAGTTTTGTTGCCGAACTTTGAATTAGTTAGCAAACTAGGGGTAATTCAAAAATAAAATGGAATCAACTGAAATTGCTATATTTTCAACATTATTAGGGTTAATTTTAGCTTTAACTGACGCTTATATAGAAAGAAATATTCCTGGATAATACTTCCAATTCATTTCTTAAATCAAATAAGATTTAAGCTGGTCTAATATGTCAGCACGATTAGAAACTAATTTTGTAAAAACTAAATATATCAACCCTCCCATCGCGAGTCTTCCATTAATTTTCTCTAGTTGCTTTAGTTTTCTCAACAGATTGATTTACAGTTAAACAAAACTTAGAGGGTATAGAAAATAAAAAAGTATTGATTGCTTCAAAATTAAAAAAAAAATTTATAAAATTATAGGAATATTAATTTCAAACACGAATTAAATTTAAAGCCAAGCCTCTTTCATCTCAAGATATAGCCTCTCGCTCTCTGCAGAATTAATTTTGCTGTCTGAATAGGATTGTTGTTGCTGCTGCTGCTGCTGCTGAGTTGAGTTATTGTTAGAATTTTGAACTTCGCTCATTTTAAAACATAAATATTTGTGTTTATTCTCTCATATTTAGAGCTTTTTTTGTCAACTTAAATTCTTAAATTTTTTTTAAATTTTCTATGTTTTTAATTTTCCTGTTTTGAGTGAAGTTATTTCGCTACAGTAGTTTTGGCATATAGGAATTTAACTTCCCAATATACAATTCCTAGGAAGATAGCACTTGCAATAATAATTTCAGAAATAGCTAACATTTTATTTTTCAATACTAATTTAATTTTGGTATCAGTTTACACAGAATGCAATAGGTACTAATTACATTTAAGATTTTAAAAAATCCTATTTAATAAAATAACGCGGCGGAATAATATAAAATTTTAAGATAGATACATATTATTTTCGTGGGAAATTTCATAAATTCAATAACTCTCATACCTTTAATACCTTTAATAACCTCTTTATTTATTTTTGTTTTACTAATAAGTTTTAACAGGACACTTAACAGGTTAACAAAGCCAGTTACTGCACTGGTTGCATTATCTTTATTAAGTTCTGCTTTTATAAGCTCAATTGACTATTTTAAGAAGATAGAAGAAGAATTAGTTTTATCTGAAGTTCTCAAATTTTTTGAAGAAAAAAATTTAGTTATACATCTCAATTTAGTAAACGAAAAGATTATAATTTTTTTCTCATTAATAATGATATTAATTATTGGAATATCTTTTTATAAATTGCCTAGAAAAAAAGGCTATGTCTCATTCATGATTAGCCTAGGATTAATATCTTCTTCGGTGATGCTCTCAATATTGCTATTAGATTTCTCAGCACTAATCTAAATTGTAGTAAGCATTGACAAAGCCTCGTTAAGTTCTTGGACATGATTTAACTCATCTTGAGCAATTTCTTTTATTTTTTGATCATTTGGATTATCTATTAAATATTTGGAATAAGTTTCAAATGCATGCTCTTCTATTTTAATGTTGACATCATAAGCATTAGTTGGAGAGAAGAAATAATAAAAAACCATGATCCAGTAATAGACAAGCACGAGGTGCCTCGCAAAAAATCTATCAATCCAGAACTTATCTCCTCCTCTTTTCTCCATTTCTTTAAGGTGTTCAGTTTCGTTAATAGCTTGATAAAAATGTTCTTTCATTAAAATCATTGTTTTTTCATTTTTAATTCCTAGGGATTCTTTAAAATGCAGAACTGAAAGAAATGCAAAATAAGGTGATCTAGCTATTACTTCTAAAACCCAAAATCTTTGTAAAGATCTCCCAGAATATAGGAAGTCTAGGAAGTTAACGGTACTATTCAAAATCAAAGAATTTAGTTTCTTCATAAACTTTGCTTTTTCTTAAGTATAATTACTCAGCCGCTTGATGGCTATAATATATTTATCTAATTAACCAAAAATTAATATTTATAGTCTAAAAATCGTTACTTCCATTGAAATATTTTTTTTTCATGCATTAATTGGATAGATAAAAATTTTATATGACAACTACTGAAAAAATTGCAAATGCTAAAAAGAGGATTGATGAATTAGAAAGACTTATAAAATATTGGAATGATTCAGACCATGATGAGGCAAAAATAGTAAATTTTTCAAGGAACATTGAAAATGAAGTTGCTTAGATTGTGATTATTAAGGCTTATTAATTTTTATCTACCTAAAGTGTTTAAATATCTTTGAAGTTTCGAATATTGTTTAATTTTTAAATAGAGCAATTAAACCTATTTTCAAAAACGCTAAGGAAGAAATAATCTAAAAGAAAAATCTGTATGAAAACCTTTTCAAAAAAATATTTAGTTCCAATTAAATTTATACCATGGGTTTTTTGGGTATTTATATCTTTTGTGAGTATATATTTGTGTAAGATAGCCTGGTTAAATTGAATAATTAATGAATTTAGCTTCTCCGTAGCCAACCAGGAGCACCGCCAAACCAATCCGATATATCATCTTCATTTGGGTTGAAATGATTTTCTTTATCCAGTCCATCTATCCCAAATGATTGTAAGAGGTTATCAATCCCCCCATCATTTTTTATACCATTCCTTCTAAAGCTGTTAGCTTTTTTCAGCCAAAGAGAAATTGTCGAATTATGGCGCGCAAATTTCTCAACATATATCCTTTCTTCTAATGTAATTGATTTATCTTGAGCAATTCTTTTAATTATTCCTTGGATCTTGAGTCTTTTTGAATTACTAAGAAGCATTTTTTAATTTATTCATTATTCTTTTTATAGGAGGGATTTTTTAAAATATCTTGTCAATGTTAATTTCAACAAATTCACTATTTTGAAAGGTTTTTAGCAAGAAAAGTTTTAAGACACTAAAAAAAGGGATTAATTAGTAATGTATGATACTTTGTTTCATTTATGAAACTTATAAATTCCAAAAATTAGATAAAAAATTCAATCCAATCTCAAAGGCGTTCAAAAATTGAGACAATCGGAGAGGCTTGTTGCATTATAGTAAATATGTACTATTATTAGTACAGATGTATTATTAAGATATGAAAGTGATTTTATCTTCTCCTTATGCCCCTTTTAATTCAAAAGAGTGGAATTCTTTAGTAAGCAAAAATGCGAAGTTTGAAAATACTCCAATAAAGATTCAAAAAAAGATTTATAAAACTTTTACCCTAAAAAAGATTGAAAAAGATCAACTTTTGCATGAGAAGAATAGATTACATAAGCAAATGCAAATTGTATTCGCATAAAAAAATTTCAACTAACAATCTTTTTTTGAATATTATTTTACGAGATCCAATTTTTTGTTAGATTAGTAGAAATATAAGTAGGATTTAATTTGGCTGTAGATCGAGAACTTTTAAAAGAAGTTACCCAAGAACTTTGGAATACTGTAAAAAAATTAAGACCAGAAATTGATCGGCAAACTCGACTTCAATTAGTTTTAAAGGCCTTATTAACAATTGGAGATTTGCCAGATCAAATGCAGGCAGCCATGGTAGTGGGTGTTTGCGCAGAAATGGATAAGAGTGATGTTGATAATATTGAAACTAATTCACAAACCAAAGAATCAAGCGGAGTTGATACTTCTACAGGAAGAAAAGTAGTTAGAAGAAGTTCAGCTAAATAAACTTCAAAACGATCATCCTTTAATTTTCTTTGATTCGTTTTTGTTAAGTCGATTGAATAAGTAATATGAAATTACAAGTAAGAGAGGAACGAATATTGAATGTAAGGTCATCATTAATTCTGTTTGGCCCATTCCTATAAGATTTGACTCGCTTGGAAGTTGTTCTGACCAAGTGCCAACTAAATGCCAGGCTTGAGGAATTGATAAGAAAAACATATAAGAGCTATAAGTTTAGTTTATGTTCAAATAAAGATTATCATTATTAAACTTTTTTGCTCTCTTTATTCTTATTTCTTAACTATGAATTTGTAGAGTTTTATAAGAACTCGTTTCATAAATTTATTTTTTTAAGAAGTGTTTTAAATTCTTTTTTACCAATAATTTTTTCAGCTGCGTAAGCACCGCTTGCTGAAACAGCTGGAATTCCAATACCGGGAAATGTACTTGCACCGCAAGTAAATAAATTTTTTACTGGAGTTTTGCATCCTGGGAAAAGACCTTTTGCTGCAGATAATGCAGGGCCGTAACTACCGCAATAGGTATTAGTAAATTTTTTATGGGTAATCGGGGTCCCTAACATCTTTATATCAATCCTTTCATCTATGTCAGGGATGAATTTTCGCACTGCATTAAGGAATATTGAGCATCTTTCTTCTTTCAAATTTCTGTATGCTAATTCCTTTGGATTTAGGTTTTCCCAAATTTCCCAAGGTTCATTTGCTGGAGTATATCCATGAAGAACATGCTTCCCTTTTGGGGCCATATTTTTATCTAAAACAGATGGGATTGAAAATACAGCTATATTTCTTTCTGCGGTTATACCTTTTTCCCAATCATCAACATGTATTGCATGTATTGGTAAATCTTCAAGACCATCAGCATCAAAACCTAGATGTATATGAAGAAAAGAATCACATTTATTAGGGTTCAAGACTTTTGTCTTCCATTTTTTCGAAATTTCATTTGGAATTAACTTTTTTAAATTCCAAACATCAGTATTCGTGACAATAGATTCACAAGTATAGATTGAACCATTATTAAGAGTTATGCCTGTAGCTAGATTATTATTGAAGTTAATTGTTTTTACTCTCGAAGAGAGAATTAATTCTCCTCCATTCTTTTTAAATCCCTTAATTAAAGCTTTGACGATAGATTCACTACCTCCTTTAGGGTATTCTAGGTACGAATTTGGTTCAAACCATTCGTTAAATAAAGTAGCCATCGCTGCTGTATTTGTATCATGCATTGACATACCACTTATCAAAAAGCACAATAAATCAACCCAATTTCTAAGAAAGGGATCCTCTAGATGATTATTTACTAAATTCCCAAAACCCTTATTAATTTTTGGAATTTGCTTGATATTAGGTAAAAATTTTGAAGTTAAATTTATTAGATCTAAGAAATTTATTGATTCAGGAGAAAATGAGAGTAAAGGTATTTCATTTATTATTTGGCTAAGAGGTTTTATTCCGGAAATAAATGATTCCCATTCTTTAACAGATTTCTCACCTCTTAAAGTTTTTATTGTTTGTTTAAAGGGTTCTTCTCCTACATCGAGATTAAAATTGCCTTCTGGGACAATTACTTGCCAACCTTTGTATTGAAATAGTTCAACTTCTTCATCAAGTAATTTAAGAATTTGTCCTAAGGGATTAGTTGTCGGCCACTTGCTTATCCCACTCCATAGTGAGGGACCTGATTCGAATGTGTAGCCATGTCTTGTGAAACTGTGAGCGACTCCTCCGGGTTGGGTGTGAGCTTCGCATATGAGGACTTTTTTGCCTGATAAAGCTAGAATTGAACCGCAACATAACCCTCCTATTCCACTACCAATTATTACTACATCATATTTATCCATTAATTATTGACTTTTATCTTCTTTTAAAACTAATTAGTTTTAAACAAATGTATTAGTTGAAGTTGTAATACTTAGTACAACAGCTAGGAAAAAAATGTAAGGCACTACTTTTAAAGGTATGTATCCTTGACTTTTAGAAATGAAATCCATCAATTTAGTTACTTTATGTAAATATATTAACGAGATCTTGTTACTTATGTGTGCCAAAAAATTATTTTTTTAGAAATATAATGAAACAAAGAAATCTTTTAAGAGGGATTTAATCAATTAGAAACTTTTTTTTTGAAGTTATCTTATTATTTAAATCTTAGATAAAAATCTATTATGAGAGATTTCCCTGATATCAATGAGATAAAAATTTTAGAAAAAAATTCTCAAAAAAATGGTAGCGGAATAGTATATGATCAATTGCTAGGAATATGGAAGCTTAAATATGTATGGGGGAAGGAGTCAGATGAAATCAAAAATATACCCAGTTCGATTTTACAAGTATTGTCGGCTAGGCTCGAATTAACAAGTAAAAATAAAGAGGATCAAATAAATTATGAAATAAAAAATTCAATTAATTTGGGATTATTAAATATCACCTTTACAGGCAGTGCAAAATTAAAAGGGCTTAGACCATTATTGGCTTTTTATTTTGAAGAATTGAAAATTAGTATTAGTAGTTTTCCAATATTTAATAAGGAATTAAAAAAACCTGAAAATAAAAAAATGCCTTTTTTCTCACTTATTGGAATTAGCATTAAAGATAATTGGTTATGTGCTCGAGGCAGGGGTGGAGGGCTTGCAATATGGGTTAAGTCTTAATTTAGTGGTATTCTCCTGGATGCTCTACCTTTCTTACGGTAACTCTATCAACTTTTTGTCCATTAAATCTTAAGAGATCATCTCCTGAAAAGTCATAACCTAAGCTTTGACCTATTAAGGCTACATCATCCGCTGTAGAGGACGAAGTAACCCGTTTTTTTAAGTCTTCATCAGATTGCATCTTGATTAAAAATTTTCTTATTTCAGAAAAACTCATTATTAGAATTTGATTGATTGAAGTTAAAAAATTTATAAAAATCTTTTTCTTAGTAAGAACAAGATAAATAGATAATTATTATACTATTTTTATGACTTATTTATTCCTCTATATAATTGGCATAATTTTAATTTGGTGGACATATCGTGTTGGTTGGCTTGAGGCGCTCAAAACAGTAGTTAAAGTTATTGTCCCCTCTGCGCTTATTATTTTATTTAACATAAAAGCTGGAAGATTACTTTTTAAAAGTCCTATAGTAGGTTTATTAAGCGCTTTGCCTACCTCTATTTTTATTTTTAGAGGTTCGTTGCCTTTAGTTAGTTTTATAAATAACTGGATTGAAAAAAAAATAAGTAAGTATGATGATTCGGAAGTTATAGATACTGATTCTGTGCCTTTGGATGATTAATTTAATTCAATCAAAGCCAAGAAATAATTCTTTGTGTACAACAAGAACATCAAATAAAGTTGTTCCATGAATAGGACTTAATGGGATTTTGTCTATACTTAATGCCTCTGCGCAAATTAGATGAGCATCCCATTTTGTATCATGATCACTAACTTCAATTGACCACTTAATTACTTTATTGAAGTGATCTGGCATCTCTGAACCAATTTTTCTGCAAATTTGACATAGAACTGACAAAAGAGGAGGCTTTGATGGCCTTTTTAAATCCTTAATAAGACTTGGTTGTGTAAAAACGCTTGTATAGCGAATGTAGTCTATTAATTCATATTCTTCTTTTGAAAGAGCTGCTTTATCTAATGCTCTTTCAAATTCGTCTATGGGGGTTATGGGCCTTTCCAAGATATTAGTTGTTGTTGTTTTCTTTATTTGAAAAATTCTTGTTTTCTGAAACTATTTTTTCTTGATTAATTTCACTTTTTTGACTACTTTCTATAGATTTAGGAGATTCCTCTTCATTTTCTTCTTTCATGACTTGATCGATTTCATTTTGAAATTCATTCGAGGCTTTTTTAAGACTTTTTAAAGTTTTGCCAAGCTGTTTTCCTAATTCTGGAAGCTTTTTGGGACCAAAAATTAAAAGAGCTAAGATGAGTATTACAGTAACTTCAGGCAAACCTACACCAAAAATATTCATAGCTGATAACTATTTAATTTATGAGGAAATCTACTATTAAATATAGTCAAAACATGTAAAAATTTCATTCTTGGAATAGCTTTATTAATATTAAAAAATTTTTGAAAATATAATTGTTATTAATACCCCTTTAAAGAAAACTAACCAAAGTAGTTGATAATCACTCAATTTGAATTTTTTTTGATACCAATTTATAAGTGTTTTGTGTTTATCTATTAATCTTTTCATTTTCACTGAGATTATTTTTTATTATCACCTATTTTATCTGAATTTCTTTTATTATTGTTGTGTGAAATACCTTGATCAAACTCAAATTAGATATCCTATTAAATTTAAATCTTTTTCAAAATTAATTTTGTTTCTAAATTATTGAAACTAATCGCTAAATTTCTATAAAAAAATGAAGTACTTATTTGTCGTTTTTTACCTAATTTTTCTAATTTATCCAGCTGAAGCAGTTACTACAAAAATGTTTAAAGTATTGGATACTTGCGCAAGATATCGACTTGGCGAGATTAATGCTAACGAGGCAATAGAAAAACTAAAATTAAAATTAACTAAATCTTCTAATAATCAGCCAAAGAACTTAGTAAAAAAATATTGCTCAGTATTTACTCCAAATGAAAAAATTGAATTTTAATCTTATTAATAGGTATTTAATTATTCTTTTTTTGAATAAACTTTAGCTTTGTTGCGAATCTCTTTAACTTTTTTAAAATTAGTTATTTTTAAATTAAAAATAACTCCTAGAAAAAGAATAAGAAATAAAAAAATATAAATTATTAATTCCATAATATTGAATTAATAAATCTAACTTACATTATTTAAAGAATTTTTTAGTATCTTTTAAAACAAAAAAACTGACTTTAATATTCGTTATTTACTATGAAGGCCACAAAAAAAACATATAAACATCTAATATGAAGCTTTATAATAATTGTTGTGCAAATTGGAGATAAAATTCCAGAATTCTCTTTACTGGATCAAAATGGAGTTAAAAGATCAAATAAGGGATTAAAAAATCCCCTTGTTTTATTTTTTTATCCAAAAGATGATACGCCGGGTTGCACTATAGAAGTTTGCGGATTTAGAGATAAATATGACTTATTTAAAGTATTAGGTGCGCAAGTGTGGGGAGTAAGCAATGGAAGTACCTCAAGTCATTTGGCATTTGCCAATAAAAATAAATTACAATATCCACTACTTTGCGATACGAATGATTCTCTTAGGAAAACTTTTAAGGTTCCTAAAGTATTAGGTTTTATGGATGGTAGAGTAACTTATGTTATCGATCGAAAAGGTACAGTTAGGCATATCTTTAGGGATTTATTGAATGGTCCTGAACACATTAAAGAGGCTATTAGAGTACTTAAAGAAATTCAAAATCAATAAATTATTATTCACAGAATTCTAGATTTGTAAGTTTTTGTTTTATTATATTTTTAGCTTTTGTTTAATATATGAAAAAAATGGGAATGCAGGCTGTTGACCTTGCGATTCAAAATGGAGTCGATCTTGATGGTACTCCAATCCCACCAAAAATGCTAGATCTATATAACAGAATTATGGGTGAGGAGAATAAAAGACAAAGGAGTGGTGTTAAAAAATCAATGAGAAATAGATGCGTTAAAACTGGTTCTAAGCATTTTGATAAAGAAACATTGAATCAATTATTAATTGACTCAGGATGGGAAGGTCTCAAAGAAAAGGAAATTTTATTTTTTTATAACTGAAAAAATTAAATGATTTTTTAAATTTATCTTAAAAAGTATTTATTGTAATTTTCTTACTACAAATTAAGAAACTGATATGTAATTAAATTTTTGCTTAAATCTAATCTTTAGTATTAATTAAACCATCCTTTTTTAATAGAGGAAATTATTTTTTCTTTTTCAGCTTTTGTTTTATTACTTGCTTTTTTGAAAGCTAAGTTGGCTTCTATAACTGTAACTATCGAGATAAAAAAAAGACCAGAGATTCCAATTATTTGTTCATTTTGAGAAGGTTCTGAATCTCCTTTTAAAAAAAAACCTAAAGCAAACCATGCAGTGCTCACAGTGATGGTAAAAAAATAAGGCATCCATCTTCTTTGATATAAGTAACCCGATCCTAAACCAGGAAGAAAATTTAAAAAAGATGCTACCCAGCCTTTTGAAGATGCAAGTATTTCGTCTTTTGAGGGATAAGACATTTATATTAGGTATTTATCAAATGTGAATTTATATAAGCAAAAGATATTGCTGCACAAATTACCCAACTAAAGGGTAAGAACATTCTTATTTTTTCTTTATTATTGTTCATTTTTTAATTATGGAAAATATTTTTAAAATCTGTGGATTTAATCGATACCTTAAAACTTGAAGAATTAAAAAAGACGGTTTTTAACCGTCTTTTAAAAAAGTAAATTCTTTAAAAATAAATTATTTATTTTTCGAAGCTGAGAGTACTTTAAGTTCTTTCTTTAATTCTTTTTCTCTCTCTTCAAGATGTTTTAGTTGAGCTTTAAACGCATCTTCCAGTTTTACTTTTTGTTTTGTAATTTCATCAAGTTCTTCTTGATGTTGGTTTTTCTTTAGCTCCTTCATTTCACTATCCGAAATAACATATACTGGGCGATATGAAGGTGTTTCAAAAAGAAGATCAAACATTGAATACATAAGTGACCTTTGAATTAGTACAAATCCAATATCTAATAATTTTTTTAAATATGAAAGGATAAATACCGAAGATATTAATACGGCAAATACACCGAATTTCGGTTTACCTAACATAACCGCACAGTATTTACCGATCAAATTTTAAGATATGTTTTAAAGTATAAGAGAGACAATTCTAAAAATCTAAATTGAGAAGAACTAAAAATGGATTTAAAAATTACTAAAACATTAGTAATACCATCCAACGAAATTAAGTGGCGATTTTCCAGATCTTCAGGGCCTGGAGGGCAGAATGTAAATAAAATTGAAAGCAGAGTAGAGATTATTTTTAATTTAGAAGATTCAAAAGTACTAAATGATTATCAGAAAGCAATTCTCAAGATTAATTTGAAAAATAAATTAGTCAAAAATAGTTTATGTTTAACGGTTCAAGAACATAGAAATCAATTACTTAATAGGCAGCTAGCCTTAATGAAATTTATTTCAATCATAAAAGATGGCTTAAATAAACCATTTAGATTTAGAAAATCTACAAAACCTACTAAAGCATCTCAAAAGAAAAGAGTTGAGTTTAAGAAAAAACGCGGCGAATTGAAAAAAAGTAGGCAAAAAGAAAAAATATATCAAGTTTGAGAAAAATAGATATTTCCCTCGCTAATCCTGAAGAAAGAATATGATTAATCTAATTTCATTTTGGTTTATTGAATTTAAATAATGATTTTTGGTTGATTGACTCCAATTTTGTAGGGGTGATGCGTTTTTATAAAAATAAAGATCATTCTGATAAATCTATTGCTTATATGTTTATTGAAGAAGGGAGCATTATGGGAATTCATGGAGAAAATCCTCCATTAATGAAAACTAGAAAAAAAATAGTTATTGAAGAAGGGAGCATTATGGGAATTCATGGAGAAAATCCTCCATTAATGAAAACTAGAAAAAAAATAGTTATTGAAGAAGCAAGATTATTATGGCAAAAATTGTTAAAGGAAGGTTGGCAACAAACCAAAAAAAAATGGTGAGAAAATTCTACAAAAACTTTTTTTAATTTCAGAAAATAAATGAACCTTTAGGGTATAGCCTGGAAATTTTTTCCTGTTGTAAATATTTCTTTTTTTTGATGTCGTTTTCATATCTTCTTAACATCATAAGATAGTTTATAACTCCAAAAATTATTAAAAACACAATAAATCTTATTCCTGCATCAAAGTTCATATAAGTATTAAGCTTTATTTTAATCTGACAATTACTAATCAAAAATCAATGGGTATTTATATCTAATAAAAAAGTCAAGTAAAAATCTTTTTTGATTTTACTGTATAAAAAATACATAACAAAATTAAAATTAAAATTGCACTAAAGCTTCCGATTGGGTTTGGAATATTTTGTTCAAAAGGCCCTGCTAAAAAAGAAGGTGTATTTTCTTTGAATTCTATTAATCCGTTATTTAATAAAAACCAAATACCTACAAGTCCTCCATGAATTCCTATACAATTCCATAAAGAACCTTTATCTCTAATTTTTACTAATGATAGAAATATCCCAAGTAAAATAAATCCCAAACGTAATACTACTATGTTCCAAAAGATCTCATTTGATAAATTATGAACTAAGCTAAAAATTATAGCTTGTAAAGCTATTGATATTTTCGTACCATATTCAAATTTTAATTCTTCTAGTAACCAGCCTCGAAAAATTACTTCCTCTGCGAATCCAACACCTAATCCCAGTACAATAGAATTTAAAAATATTTTTGGCGAGAATTCACCTATCCAAGAAATATAATTTTGTTGCCATAGTGGTACCAGAATTAGAATTATTAAAACTAAAGCAAATAAAATACCTTGAGAAAAATTGACAAAGTTGTTTAAGAATTTATCTTTTGTTATCCCAAGAAGTATCCAAGCACTTGATTTGCTTTGTTTGATATAAAACCAATATGGGAGTAAAAATATAAAAAGTAAGAAAGTAATAACAGTACCTATTAAGGATAAATTTTCTTTTTCGAAATTAAACAATAAAAGTGGCTGAGATAAAGCCCAGCCGATGCCATAAAGAATAGGAATAAAAAATATAGTGGATAAAAATCTTGGTCTTAAAAGAAAAAAACTTCTAATTAGTATCATTACATTTCTCATTTTAGTTTGAATATTAATTAACTCCAGTATTTGCTTTGTAAAATTCTAACTAATTGTTCAAAAAGTTTTAGCTTTTTCTTTTTACTATATTTTATGTTTTTTGAAAGATTAGATAAATCTTTATAAAATTGCCGAGTTATTTTATCCTCTTTATCACTTGGCCATAGTAAGTCTGAGCCCCCTTCATATTCTTCTTTATATCTTTCTTTCATCAATGTTTTTTTATATCGTAATAATTTAAATTTTACTTATTGCAAATGCTTAAAAGTGATGTTTATTAAATTTGTGTATTTATTTAAAATTTATGCTGATTAATCTTTCAACTTTAATTTTTACATTATTATCTCCATTGCTTATTTTTGCAGTAATAGTATCAGTTTACTTATTTCATTAGAAAGTATTTATCAAATGAACTTAATTAATTTAAGGGTGTATTATTCCTATTTTTTCTAATGCAAATGATAAAACTGCAATTAACGCCATTAATGTTAAGATCTTGTTCTTTTTGATGAAATCCATAATGAATATTAATAATCTATTTATTAAATTCTTGTATAGAATAATAAATAATTTCAATCATTATATCAATTACAATGGAGCCAATATATGTAGGAGATTTAATTCCCTCAATAGCTTCTTATCAGAAGATTATTGAAAAATATGAAAAAGGTATAAAAGAAGAGGAATTTTACGAAGAACCTATTGGCCGAGATTTTAATTACCCTGATTGGTAAATATGCTGACTACAAAAATTACTTTTGCCTTGGCAGATTGGATTAGAGAGTGGCGTAAGTGCCGGGATAAGAATCCTTCTATTGATGAGTGTGTAAAATTTGTTCAGTGGAAATTAGAAGATTATAAACTTTCTGATAGTGATAAAAGAATAATTGAATCTATTTTGCTTTATGAATCTGAATAATTAAAAATTATAGACTTTAATTCTTATATTTATCTATAAAAAACAAAGGATCATTAAAATCCTCTTACAAATCAAGAAAAAAGTAAATCAGCATATTTACGGATTTACTGAAAATATAAAATGGAGTAATTTATAAATGTTGAGTTCGGAGGCAATCTAAATGATTGATAGTCCGCCTGAAATTTAGCAAATTCCAAAATATAGGAAGCGTTTTCCTGAGAATGGGATTATTCGAAAATTAAAGTTCAATCAATTAGTCTGATAAGACTTCGCTTTATAATTACTAGCGACAATAGGGACTGAAATTATCGAGAGAAATCCCCGATCTCACGTATTCTAGGTTTATGAGTAAATAGACTTTAAAATATGTAATTTTTTATCCTGTAAGAAGGAAATCAAATATTAAAAAGGACTGTACAAGCAGTCCTTTTTTTGTTTAACAAATTTCTTCTAAACTAGACTTCTTTTTGGATAATATGGATTAATAAAGTGATTAAAATATTTCAAAATGAAAAATCAAGTCTTGTTTCCGCAAATTGAAGTACGTGAAAAGGGTTTTTTACAAGTAAGTGATATTCATACAATTTATTGGGAAAGATCTGGTAATCCAAATGGTAAAAAAATTCTTGTTATTCATGGAGGTCCAGGAGGAGGAAGTCAACCAAGATATAGAAGATACTTTGATCCAGATAAATTCGATATTATTCAATTTGACCAAAGAGGTTGCGGTTCTTCAACTCCTTTCTCCGAATTAAAAGAAAATACGACCAATCATTTAGTTGATGATATTGAGAAATTAAGGATTCTTTTAAAAATAGATACTTGGCATTTGTTTGGTGGATCTTGGGGCTCAACACTTTCACTTATATATGCGATTAAAAATCCCTCAAGAGTTATCAGCTTAACTTTGCGAGGAATATTTTTATGTAGAAAGTTTGAATTGTTATGGTTCTATCAATATGGTGCAAGTGAGATATTTCCCGATGAATTTGAGGAATATATTTCTGTAATACCAAAAGAAGAAAGAAATGATTTAATAAAATCTTTTTATAAATATCTAACATCTTCGGATGTAAATCTTAGATCAAAAGCAGCAGCAGCTTGGACAAAATGGGAACTCTCAACAAGTCATTTAATAAATAAAAAATTTGATTTTGATAAGTCTGAAGTTAATTCTTTTTCAGATGCCTTTGCAAGGATCGAATGTCATTATTTTATTAATAATATTTTCTTAGAAGATAATTTTATTTTGAATAATATAAAAACAATAGAATCTATACCAACAAAAATAATTCAGGGTAGGTATGACGTTGTATGTCCTTTAAGGAGTGCTTGGGATCTAAATAAAGAATTAAAGAATTCTGAATTAATTATTGTTGATGATGCCGGTCATTCAATGAGTGAAAAAGGTATTACTATCAATTTACTTGAATCTCTTAAACAGCTTTAAAAAATAATAATCTCTATTTAATTAATTGGTTAAAATAAGTTTAATTAAAACCTACTATTTAAGATCTAGAAAATATTTTTTATATCTTTTTACTATATATATTTTTTATAGAACAAAATTAAAAACTGTAAAATATATAAATTTAGACCTATTAATGTTTTATTTAAACTTGAAAATTTTAAATAATGAATAATAATTATCAACAAGTAGATGAGGCTGACAAATTAAATTCCAGAAAATTAAATTTATATCTTTCTTAGTAATTCTTTTATCACTTTTAGTAATTGTTTCTATTTTATCTTTATCTAAAGGTACAGTGCTTATTAATAATAGGGATATTTGGCTTGCAATTTTTCAAAAAGGTGAAGAAATAAATAAAACAATAATTTGGGAACTAAGATTGCCTCGATTAATAGCATCTTTACTAGTTGGATCATCTTTAGGTATGTCAGGAGCACTTTTACAAGGTATGCTTAAAAATGGCTTAGCAAGTCCATATCTGTTGGGAATTTCAGCAGGTTCAGGTTTAGTTATAGTGACATTTATAACATTTGGATTTTCACAAATATTTATACCAATAGCTTCATGGTCTGGAGCTATTTTGACTACTTTATTAGTCTTTATACTTGCCAAAAGTGCAAATAAAATATCTATAGAAAGATTGATTTTAGGAGGTGTTGCAGTAAGTAGTTTATTTGGAGCAATTCAAGCAACCTTATTACTACAATCTGAAGATGGAAGAATTCAAGCAGCTTTAACTTGGCTTATTGGAAGCTTAAATGCGAGAGGTTGGAATGAAATAAGAATTACTTGGATACCAATATTATTGGCCTTATTAATAAGTTTTCTGTTGGCAAGACAATTGAACTTGTTATCTTTAGGGGATGAATTATCAATGAGCCTTGGAAATTCTCTATTTAGATCAAGATGTATTATTGGCGCGGTTGCGACATTATTAGCGGCAAGTGCCGTTTCCATAGGTGGTTTAATTGGTTTTATAGGATTAATAGTGCCTCATTTTTCAAGATTATTGATTGGAAATGATTATAAATATGTTCTCCCTTTTTCTGCTTTAGTAGGAGGTTTAACTTTAAGTACAGCGGATTTAATTGCAAGATCTGGAGCAATTGAAGTCCCAGTTGGCATAGTTACTTCTCTTTTAGGAGCGCCAATTTTTATAATTATTCTCTACAGGAGATCATCAAAAAATATCGGTATGAATTAATGGTATTAATATTAAAAGATTTCTCCACTGGATATTGGAAAAATGAAGTTATCAAAAAAATAAATTTTGAGCTAAGACAAAATGAATGGATTGGAATAATTGGAGCTAATGGTTCGGGTAAATCTACTTTATTAAAGGGAGTTTTAAAATTTATTCCTACCCTAAATGGAGATGTTTTTTTTGCAGATAATCCTATAAAAAATTTCTCAAGAAATAAACTTTCCAAAAAAATAGCTTACCTGCCTCAGAAATTAAATAATAATTTAAATATTACTGTTAAGGATCTTATATCTCTTGGAAGATCACCCTATAAAAACTTTTGGAATTTTGATTTAAGTCAAGAAGATTTAAAAATTATTGATGAAACAATTCAAATTATGGATCTTGATGAATTAAAAAATAAATTTATAAATGAATTATCAGGAGGGCAATCTCAAAGAGCTTTTTTAGCTATGACAATTGCTCAAAATACAAATATTCTTTTACTGGATGAACCCACAACTTTTTTAGATATAAATTATCAAATTAAGTTCTTAGAATCACTAAAAAATCTCATACAAATAAAAAAGCTTTCCATAATCACAGTTCTTCATGACGTTAATTTGGCAGCAAGATTTTGTGATCGCATAGCTATTTTAAAAGAAGGAAAATTAATAGATATAAATACTCCTGAAAAAGTTATCAATAAAATAAATTTTATGAAAGGATTCGAAATTGACTCTCATATTATTGATACTCCTGTGGGCATACAAATATTTCCTGTTAGTAAAATACGAAATTGATTTTCATAAAAAAAATTGAATTGAAAGCAACATTACAATTGATACATTTTTGTATTTAAGAATTATCTTTTCAATAAGACATTTATGAAAAATGTATTATCTAATACTTAAAATTATAAATAACTTTACAAGTTTTTAATGCGTAATTATTGAAAAAAAATAATACTAAAAATATTAATCCTATGTGTGAGGAAATTTGAAACTTTTTCGTAAACTACTGCTTTCATCAGTAGCAGCAACTTTTGTAGTTCCAGTATTAGCTCAAGATACTTTAAAAATAACTGTTTCAGGAACGCGTAATGAGAGACTTTTAAAAGATTATCCTGGCTCAATATCAGTACTTGACTATGAAGATATTAAAAATTCAAATTCATCAAATTGGAGAGGGCTTTTTAAATATGATGCATCAATCAATTCTCAATCATTTGTAAGGAGTGATAATTCAAGGAGTTATGCTAAAGGGGATTCAGGGAATATAAATATTAGAGGTGTCCAAGGTAATCGAATTCTTACCCAAGTTGATGGGATAACAATACCAAGATTTAATTATGGCTCTGGAACTTTTAGTGCAAGTAGACTTAATTTTATAGATTTCAATAGCTTAGGTAAAATTGAAGTTATTAAAGGAGCCGGCTCTGCACTTTATGGAAGTGATGCCCTTGGAGGGGTGGTTTCATTAAGATCAATTAGACCAGATGATATTCTTCAAGAAGGTGAAGAAAAAGTAGTAGATTTAGGAATAAATTATAACGGTACTAATAACTCTTATACACCAACTATTAAAACTGCTTTCAAGGAGGGAAATAATGAGTTTTTAATTTCTGGAAGTTTTAGTAGATTTGAAGAACTACAAAGGAATACTGATGATATTTATATAAATGATATAGATGGAGAAGCTGATTCTTATATGGCTCATTACGTTAAAAAATTTGGGAATAATAGTGAATTTAATCTTATCTTAAATTCAATTAATAAAAATACAGATTCTATATATACAGGGTATAACTCTACAGATGATTACACTGGAACAAATGATTTAACAGATTCAAAAAGAATAGCATTATCTACTGGATTGGATTGGAATTCCGAAAGTGACTCGACTTTTGATCGAATTAAAATTCAAGGTTTTGTTAATACAATGCAGTATGAAAATGAATATCAAGTTAGAAATACAGCAGATGCTAGTGATGATGAAAACACCTTCGATGATTTAAATCAGGATTCTTATGGGCTAAATTTGCAGTTAACAAATGATATAAAAGGGGAAAAATTTGATCATAAGATTACTTATGGTTTTGAAGGCTCTAAATTAGATGGTTCACGGTTAAGAACTAAAGTTGAAATTGAAGCTGACACAACAGAAAAATATAAATCCAATCCTGATAGTGAGACTACAAAAGTCGGATTTTATGTCCAAGATGAAATATCAACAGATAAGTGGGATTTCATCCTAGGATTAAGATATGACCACGTCGATATTGATGCAGTCTCTGATGAAGCATGGTTTGCCACTGATGAAGTAACAAATAATGCTGGCGAATCAGGACTTAATAAGGATGTAGTTGGAGAACCACATGATTTCAATGATGGACATCTTGCTCCAAGTATTAAAGCTCTTTATAGAATTAATGAGAATACAAACGTATATGCGAAATATGATAGAGGTTTTAGGGCTCCTACATGGGATGAAACTAATAGTAGTAGGATTGGTGTTTATCCTATAACGTTCCATGAAATTTTTGGATTCCCAACAGCTTATTTTGGTTACGTAACAACTGGTAATCCAGATTTAAAAGCTGAAACTAGTGATAATTATGAAATTGGTTTAAAAACGAATTCTTCTAAATCTGATCTAAGTCTTGCCGCTTTCTATAGCAAATATAATGATTTCTTAGATAAAAGTGCTAGAGATGGCACAACAACAATAACTGGTCCATTAGGTTCAATCTTTGGAGTTCCAGTAATTAGAACTGCAAATGTTGACGATGTAAATATATGGGGTCTTGAATTAAATAATGTTTATTACTTTAATGATCGCTATCAAGGATTGAGTATTGGAAATTCTATTTCTTATCAGAAGGGTGAAAATGAAACCGAGGATGAACCACTTCATACTATTCAACCATTCACGATAATAAATAATATAAGTTATGTTTTTCCTAATCAAAAGCTTTCAGCAAATCTTATAAATACATATGTTGGACAGCCAACTAAGCGATCAGATTATACTGATTATGTTCCTGAAAGTTATGTAACAACTGATTTAGGCTTAGGTTATAAATTTTCTGATAACTTTACATCTAATTTAGGAATTTATAATTTATTCGATAAAACTTATTATAAATGGTCTGATATAAATGCTAATGGAGGATCTGGTACAGACGATTTAGCATATCAAAGATATGCACAACCAGGTAGAAGTATTCAAGCAGGTTTTACTTGGAAATTCTAATTTAAATAAATAAGTAGTATTAATGATTTCTAAAAAATTAACTAAAAAAACTTTTATTAGTTTAATTTTATTTTTATCTTTTTCTTTTAATTCAGAAGCTAAACCTAATAGATATAATAAAAAAATACGCATTGTTGCTTTAACATCTCTTACCGCTGATCTTATCAATACAATCTCAAAAGATTCATTGATAGGCGTTCCTGGATCATCTATTTTAAAAAAAAATAAGGAATTTGATTCTATACCAATAGTCTCATCTGGTAGGATGCCTCCTGATTTGGAAAAGATAATAAGCCTCAAGCCTGATCTTGTTATTGGAGCTAAAGGATTTCATGATAGGCCTCTTTTAAAACTTAATAGTCTAGGCATTAATACCTTATCGACATCTGTTACTAGCCTCAATGATCTTGATATTTTATATAAACAAATTGCTTCAAAATTAAAAACTCAAACAAAATCAATAGAAGATGTACTGCAAAATTGTTACTCGAATAAAAAAAATAAAAACAAAAATAAAAATAAAAATCTTGTAGTATTAGTTAGTTCAAAACCGATTCTTTCTCCAAATAAAAATAGCTGGGCAGGTAATTTAATTTCATCTTTTAAATTAAATAATTTAGCTTCAGAGATCTCAAACAAATCAGAATTTAAGGGTTATGTTAATCTAAGCCCAGAATGGCTTTTGAAATCACAACCTGAAAATATTCTGGTAATTAAAACTCCTGGAAGTAACTTATCAGAATATAATTCTATGAATATTTGGAAAAAACTTGATGCGGTAAAAAATGATAAAGTATTTACCTTTGAATATTACGGTTTAATAAATGCAGGAGGAATAAAGGCAATAAATAAAGCTTGCCAAAAGCTTGCTTCAATTTAACTTTAAAGTGTATTCAATATTTAAATTAGTTTCTTTAGTTAGTGGATAAAAACTTGAATTTAACGCAGCATAAACTCCAGCATTATCAAGGATTCTATAACCTGTAGATTCTTTTATAATGACCTTTTTTACTAATCCATTTTTTTGGATTAATATTTTTAGTTTAAGAACACCCTCATATCCCCTTTTAATTGCTAATTTGGGATAATTAGGCTCTAAGCAATTTAGACAAGTAACTTTTTGGAGACCCTCTCCCTGAATGCTGCCAGATTCAAATGCATTCTCATTAGTTCCCTTTTCTATTCCTCTTTTTTTATTCTCTTCTTCTAATTGTCTTTGTTGGGAAGCGGTTTTTTTTAATAATGGTTCTTCAAGTTGATTGTTTTTTTTCTTCACTTTAAAGTTATTAATTTTTTCATCTTCTATATTTTTATCTAATTTAGTCTGTATTTTTTTTTGGAACTTTTTATCTCTATGAGAAAAATTTTTCTTTGATTCATTAATAGAGTCCCCCTTAGTAATAGGAGATTTAATATCTAAAATTTCTATGGGTATATATTTGTCCCCTACTAATTTATCTTCTTTATCTGGGAAAAGGGTGAACAAAAAAAAGTGAAGAGTTAAAGATAAAATTAAACTCGTAATTAAATTCTTATCTTTAAATACACTCAAAAGTATAGAATCAATTTTCATTGAATTATTTAATGAAATTTGTGAAATTAAGAACTATTATGAACTTAATTTTAAACTTAAATTGATTAGTTTATTTAAATCCGGAGGGGTAGTTATGTGGCCCCTACTATTATTCTCCATATTATCTGTTTCTTGTATAATTGAAAGATTAATTTTTTGGAATAAAGTTAATAATTATAAAAAAATAAGTAATGAATTTTTGGTTAATCAATTTACAGATATTGCTTATCTGAAATCTCTTAGTAATAAAAATATTGGTTATGATCCTTATAAAAAATTATTATTTAAAATAAAGGATTTTGATTTAAGTAATCAAAGAAATCTTTCTATAGCTTTATCAATATCAATACAATCTATACAGTATGAGTTTGAAAAGTTTAATAATTTTTTCGCTACAACTATCTCTATAGCCCCTCTATTAGGATTATTAGGGACCGTTTTTGGATTAATTAATTCATTTTCCTTTATTGAACTTGGTAATGCAGGTTTAAATGCTGATGAAGTAACTGGAGGTATAAGCGAAGCTCTTGTTTCTACTGCAGCTGGCCTAATTATTGCTATCTTTACGCTAATTTTTTCAAATTATTTTAAATCTATAAAAATAAAAAAAATTAAATTGTTAAATGAATTTTGTGGAAGATTTGAGTCTTTTTTTGCACTTAAAAACTTTAATTGATGTCAATGTATTTTAAAAAGGAAAATGAAACTGAAAACTTAATTAATATTTTGCCAATGATAGATATAATTTTTGCAATACTATCATTTTTTATAATTTCTAGTTTATATCTTACAAAAGTAGACTCCATAAAAGTAAATCTTCCAAAATCATCTTCTGCAGAAAGTGTGCAAAATAAAATTCAAATAATCACAGTTGATAAAAATGAAAAAATTTATTTTCAATCTAATGAAATTTCATCTAAAAATATTTATTTATCAATTCAAAAATATATAGAAAAAATGGAAAATCCATTAGTCATATTAAGAGCAGATGATTCCTTAAATTATGGATTTATTATAAATATTCTTGATGAATTAAGAAAGATAGAAAATCTTAGGATAGGAATAGAAACAGATAATGAATAATTAAAATATTTCAATTTTGGAAATTTTTTAAGGAAGATAAAAGTGAAATACTAAAGATTTAAAGACCATTATCCTCAATATTTTGTGCAATGCTTCGTAGTAATTCTACAATGTCTGAATCATTGCATTCAGTATCTTCTTTTAGCAAAATACATTCATCTCTAATACTTACATTTGTACTCCACCAAATTCCTGAACTATTGGTATCATCCCAATCAAACCTATTTGTCATAGCTAATTAATACTGATTTCAGCCTCTTCATTTACTTTAGTTGAATCTTTGAGTTCTTCTTTAGGTTCTTCTGGCCAGGCGACATCAAATCTCGCAATTTCTTCGGTCGCAAAACCCTCAGGATGACGAGTACAAATTTTCTTTCTCCTTACAAAAATATGATCAACTCTTTTTTCTTCATCTGGAGTAACTAACCTTTCTAGTTCTATTACTTCTGTGAAAGGAGTTGACTTTAGCTCTTTAGTAGGTTTTGGCATGGTTTTAACTTAATAAATCTACGTTAAAGCTTAGATAACTAGAATGTGGATTTTTAAATGGATTTTCTAAAACAATTAAAATTTATATTCCTAAATTTAATTCATATTGGATTTGTTTTTTGTGATTTCTTTTTTTAGGTCTTTTATTTATTACTGTTTTTTTCCTTGAGCCATGCTTTAAATAGATTTTTTTTGATATATCCCAGTAGCCTTTTTTTTGTGTGATTTCTTGAATTTTGTCCCTAGCTTCTTTAGTTGTTTTAGAAATATTAACTATTGGTTTAATGTATTCTAATTTTGAGTATTCTTCATTATTAAATTTGCTTAGTAGCCAAGGCTCATGAATAAAAGTATCAGTTAAGTTTTTTAATTCTGGTACCCATTTTTTTATAAATTCACCCTTAGGGTCATGATCTTTTCCCTGCTTAATAGGATTGTAAATTCTATTGGTATTTATGGATGTTGTTCCAGACTGCATTTGGCATTGATTCCAATGTATCCCGGGCTCATAATCTATGAATTTTTTTGCTAATTCTGATCCTGAATCTTGCCAAGGTAACCACAAATTATAACTTGCAAAAGACATGATCATTGCGCGCATTCTAAAGTTAATCCATCCATTAAAGTTTAATGAACGCATACAAGCATCTATAAAAGGAAAACCAGTATTGCCTTGACTCCATAAAAAAAGTAATTCACTTTTACTAGTTCTAATGTTTTGAAAATAAGGGTGGAAATCTTGGAATTCTAATTCTGGTTCGCTTTCAAGTTTCTGAATAAAATGACAATGCCAAGTTAATCTACTCTTCAACATTCTTGAATTGTTATTTTTATATAAACTTGTTTGATAAAAAATCTCTTTTAAGGAAATACATCCCCAACTAATATAAGGAGATAATCTTGAGCAGCTATCAAAAGATTTTTCTGGGCTTGAAATATCTTTTGAATATGAATTTAATTTTTCTTTAAAAAAATATTCCATTCTTTCAAGGCCTTTTTTTCTTCCTCCTTTTAATCTTCCTTTACATTCATCCTTTTTAAAAGAAAATATTTTTTCATCGGGTATTTCCCCAGCATCAAAATCAATTGGATTAATTTTTAATGGGCCTTTAATTAATTCCCTGGATGTATTTTTTGCCCATTTCTTTGACCAATCATCCCTATTTATATTTCCTCTAAATACAGAAAACTGTAAATATTCTCTCCAAATTATTTTTTGATTTGAAGCCCATAATTTAACCTCTTGATCTCTTTTATAAGTAAGCCAATCTCCAGTTTCTTGATGGCTATATATACCTTTTATATTAAATTTGGAACTAATTTCTTCAAAGATTTCAATTACTTTTCCTGTTCTTATTACTAGTGGTTGACCTTTTTCTTTAAGTGAATTTCTTAAATCTAATACACTTTCCTTGCAAAATTGCCATTGCCTTCTTGAATGAGTTTTTTGATTCCATAAATCAATTTCAAATATGTATATGGGAAGGATGTTATTATTTTTTAAAGATTCGTAAAGTGCTTCGTTATCATCTATTCTTAGATCCTTTTTGAACCATAAAATATTTATATCCTTCATTGATTTTTTTGTTTTATACTAAAAAACAAATTTTTAATTTGTACATAAATTCATTAAATAACTAATTATTTTCAAATAATTTCAGAAAATCTTTATTTTTCATTTCAGGAAAACTTTTATCTTTAATTGAATTTATAACTTTTGAATAATATCTATATTTAGTTTGGTAATTACACATTAATAAGATAATCCTCCAATTTTTCAAATAAAATCTTCTTATTAATTCATCAAACTTTTTTTTATCAGTTTTCTCTAATTGCTTCTTATTAGATAAATATTTTTTTTCAATCCATTCAAATATATGTTTCATTTTCCCATTAATTTTTCCATTTTTTATCCATTTATTTATGTATAGTTCATCTCCTTCTTCCAATAAAAAGCATTTTTCTGGGGTAGGAAGAACATCATTGTGGAATTTTTCTACGAAATTGTCAATTAGTTTCATTTAATTTTTTATTAGTTTCAAGTTCACGAATAAACATAAATGCCCCAAATGAAAAAGCAAGCGAAATAATAAATGTTAGCGGGAAATAAATACCCCACAAACGTAATTTTAATCTCCTCCCTTCAGCAGCATAAAAAACAAAAATAGCTATCAAAAGAACCGCTGTATCAGCGGATATAAATCCTGATGTAGGAGTTATCCATGCATCATCAAAAAAGGCGTTTCCTATATCTATAGCGGATCCTTGTATGTTTCCATTTCTAACTAGATTAATAAACTGAATAATAAAATAAAATGGCCATACAATTCCCGCTAAGGCAGTAGTTCCGTAAATGGCAAGCCTGATCTTAGACCACATAGTTTTTTATATACATATAGCTAATATTGAAATCTTTTGATGTATAAAATAATATAAATTTTTTAAGAAAAATTTACTCAATGCATATTTATAAAACTAATGCATTGATTTTGAGATATTTGATATTTAAAAGTATTCAAAATAATCCATATATATGTGCAAATTTACTCTGTTATTGATAATTATTTTTTGCTTTTGGGTTTAATTAATCACATCTAGAGTTTTCCTAATCAGCTATAAATAAATAAAGATTAAATTACTATGACTCAATATCTTTATGTTGATTTTATTTTAAGTTTTGTAGGGATTTGTTTATATTTTTTAGGTTTAAAAAAAGTTTTATTCAATGACTCCAAAAAATTATCAGGATTAAAATAAAATGGATAAAAAAATAATGCTATTTAATATTGGAATTTAATAAATTTCTATTTTCAAGTTTTAAGGATTGATACCAGATAAAATTTTCTATTATTAAAGAGATATCTTTTAACAAAACGTAATCGAAAATTTTATGAAACACTTTTAAATTGAGTAATTTAAAAATAATCTCTTAGATATTAAAATTTAAGGAAGAAAAAAATTTTAACTTTTCAACAAGTATTTATGTCAATTACAAAAAAACTTTGGCAGGATAATTATGATATTGCTTTACAAAGTTTAAACACAAAATTTGTTCAAGGTTTAAAGAATGGAAGTCTCCCTAAAAATATATTTCAAGAATATATAGCTCAGGATTATTTCTTTCTAGAGACTTTTGCTAAGGCATATGGTCTTGCAGTGTCTAAATCAAAAGATAAGTATTCAATAAGGAAGTTGAGTGAACTTTTAATGGGAGTTTCAGAAGAATTAATACTTCATGAAGCTTATGCTAAAGAATGGGATATTGATTTATCTAATAACTATATAAAAAAAGCTACTAAAAATTATACAGATTTCCTTGATGATACTTCCCAGAGACTTAGCTCTGTTGAAATAATGTTTGCAATGACTCCATGTATGCGACTTTATTCTTGGATAGGAAAAAGTTTGTATAAGGATGATTTTGACATTACATATAAAGAATGGATAATTACTTACTCTGATGAGAACTTTGAAAATTTAGCAAATTCACTCGAAAATCTCATAGAGACCAATAAAGAAACTTATGATATTAATCAAGCAAAATATTTATACAAAAGAGCAATGGAATTAGAGTTAAATTTTTTTAATGCATATTCAGATTTCTAATTTAAATTTAGAATACTTTTATGATACTTATAATGTCTAGTTTGTTAAACCATGTACTCTAAAATTGCACTTTCAATAGGCGGTAGTGACTCCGGCGGTGGAGCAGGTATTCAGGCTGACTTGAGAACTTTTATGGCCCTTAAAGTACATGGATGTTCTGTTATTACATGTATTACTGCACAAAATAGTAGGGAGGTTTCATGCGTAGAACCAGTCGAGAAGAATACTTTATTAAGTCAGCTAGATACTTTGTTTGCTGATTTTGGTATTGATGCCTTAAAAACTGGAATGTTATTAAATGAAAGAATAATTAATGATACTGCTTCAAAATTAAATAACTATAAAATTACCAAAATTATTGACCCAGTAATGGTTACAAGAACTGGTTCTAAATTGCTGGAAGATTCTGCGATTAATGCTTATAAAAAGCTCTTATTACCAATTGCGGATTTGGTAACTCCAAATATTTATGAAGCAAATCTACTTTCTGGTTTAGAAATAATTAGTGAAGAAGATATCGAAAATTCTGCTAGAAATATTATTGGTCTTGGATCTAAAGCGGTACTTATAAAAGGTGGCGGTTTGAAAGATATGAAAGGGAAGGATTTTTTTCTTGACTCAAATGGTAGAAAAGAGTGGCTCTTTAATAATTTTATTAATACACAAAATACTCATGGTAGCGGCTGTACTTTGAGTGCTGCTATTTGTGGTTACAAAGCTTTAGGTTTGGATCTACTTGATTCTATACAAAAAGCAAAATTGTTTGTTGAGAAATCTTTAGAAAATTCTTATAAAATAGGATCTGGACCTGGTCCCTTAGGCCATCATTAATTATTCATAGAAGTTGAGTTAGAACCACCATTTTCTGTAGGGCTTTTTTAAAAATAAGATTTCTTCTGACTCCCATCCCCCTTCCAACCACTCAAGATGCTCAAGCAATAAAGATTCACTTTCCCTTTTGCTTAATTGCCCAATTCTATTCGCTATACCGTCGAACCTTACTTTCATCAATTCCTCAATCTTGATGTTATTCATAGGTTAAATAATAAATTTTTTCTACTCTTACTCTTATAGATTTTCTTGTCAATGATTTAATTTTATTTTTTTACTAGCAGTTTTTAAATATGTATAAAATACAACTTTTTGGAATAGATAGTAATTAAGACTTATTCACATAGATCTAATTAGAGATTAATTTAAATAAAAATACCCTAACTATGAAGAAAGAAGAAACAGCAAATCAAAAAACAATTTTAAATGTAGGTTATTGTGAAACGACCTCTGAATGGCTAAATAGAATCATTACTGAACTGGCAGATGAAAATAAAAATTTTGTAGATTTGTCAGTTATTTGTGCTTAAGTTTTTAGGAGACTAAATTTCATTTTGATTTAATTTCAGGTTTCTATTCCTTGAAAGATGAATTTTTAAAGATATTTTTGTGTAATGAAGCCTACCCAAAAAAAAGTAGAAATAATTAATCAATTTAATTTATCTCCTCATCCTGAAGGTGGATGGTTTAGAGAGATAGTAAGGAGTAAAAATTCTCTAATAAGGGAAGACGGCCAAATTAGAAACTTTATTACGGGAATTTATTATCTTTTGGAGAGAGATGCAAAAAGTGCCTGGCATAGAGTAAAAAATGCAGATGAAATTTGGATTTATCTAAGAGGTGATCCCCTGAATTTATGGTGCCTTGATAATGATAATAAGTTAATAAGAAATTTAATTTTAGATTCTAATAATCCAGTAGAAATGATTCCATCTGGTTACTGGCAAGCAGCAAAAAGTAAAGGAGAATTTTCTTTGGTGAGTTGTTGTGTTGGTCCTGGATTTGATTTTAAGGATTTTGAATTGCTAAGAAATACAAATCATATTTCTAGATTAGATAAAGCAATTAATGATCTTATGTAAGATATTTTTCGTTTATATTTTTAGAAATTTCCCTTTAGATTTATAGGTCTACTTAATCAATCTATGTGGAATTAATCGAGAATCTATCAGAACTATTGGAATTAAAGATGAATCATGAATCTATCAGAACTATTGGAATTAAAGATGAATCAAGAAAAAATTCATACCTAGTATATGTAAATCAGGTTGATGGATTAAAAGTCATCCTAAATAGGAATTTTGATGAATGGTCGAATTTTGATAGTTGGGAAAGTATTTCAGTTCAGCAATGGATTTTTTCTAGAGCTTTGGAGGTTTTCAGAGGTAAGAAAATTGATATTAAATGCGATTGTTGTGAACATAATGATTTAATCCCAAATGATTTTGAGAGTATTAAAAAAGAAAAATGCTTTGGTAAAAAAAGTTCTTACATCATTAAAAAAGTTTTAGATGAAATTGTATTGGCTCAGGCAAGAAGAGAGAGTGATGGAACATATTCTGCGTAAGATTCATAAATATTTATATAGTGAAAAATCTTTTACTTACCAGTGAAAATTATCAGAAGAACCAATTGTTAAATTTCTTGTGGACATCTTGTGGAACTTAAAGTGTACCGAATCACTGAACTCCTTTTCATCTGAGTAATTCACAAGATCTAATGGGTCGATATTTTCATCGAACCATGCATCATATTCAATATGGTTAGGTTCAGCAAAATAACTCATATCCAATTAATAGCTGCCAAAAAAGATATAAACGGTACATGTGATACCAAAATTTAAATTCTTAATTTATTGATAATCCATATTCTTATCTTGTTCATAAAAATTTGTTGCAAAAAAGATAGGAGAAATATTTATAAATTCATGTTTCTACCTAAAACCATGGTTTCTATCCATCCCTACTTCACAATCAAGGATGGGAAGATGTATCAGTACATAGCTCTTTTAGAAGAAATTTTGGTACTGAAAGAAGCTAATTAACCTAGCTGTCTTTTTTTTTTTTATCACTGCATGCGGGTCGGATAAGATCTATTTGGGAGAGGCATATGAAGTCGGTTCCGCCGCTTTATTTCATCTTAAAAATATGGGATATGTGATTCCCAAGTTTTTTAAAGTGTCAGATATTACTGGGCAGTTCTAGGGCCCCGCCAAGGAGATTAAACTCGTGAAGAAAAAGTAGAAGATATAAAATAACGCTCAAATAAGCTGGACAGTATTGAATAAAAAGTTGATTAGTTTTATGAGAAGGTATAGAAAAAGAAAGATAAAAAGAAGAAAAAAAGAAAGATCAACTAAATTGAAATCCTATCAAGCATCAATACATCTTGAGCTCGGAAGGTATCTCTTATCTCTTCATCTTCGGGATCTTTGTAAGATTCAATTTCAGATTGTATTTTTCTTTTGTAAATTCCTTTGATATAGTCAATTTCTTTTCTCTTTTTGTTCAAAATTGAAAACGGTGATTTTTTTAAGTTCATAACTATCTACTAATAAATAAGATTTGATTAGCTCCAATTTTTATCAGATGCAACAAGACTGTCCAATGTTTGCTGATTCCTGATTTCTTCCTCAAAAAGCTCTTCTTCTGATCGTTCATCAAATTTGTGTTCTTCTTTTAGTGTGGATTTGGTAGACATTTACTCTTGACGATTACAATTATGTTCTAACTAGGTAGACAAGCTATCCGACCAATAAATATGTACGGGTTGAAGTACTCTCATATACGGATAAAGGATCAACGATTTAACTTGAATATGGTTAAAATCCTTTCAAATTTTAATTATTTTTTCCCTTTCAGAATCATCAGCAAAGGCAAAACGATCAGCATAAGACTTCCATCAATTAATAAAAAAGCATTTAAATTCATTTATCCATTCCTTTCGAGGTATTCCAATTAAGAATTATCCCTTTTCTAATTGGTTCTTTTTTCATATCATATATCTCTTTTCTGATTTTTTTGTAGTAATCTGACTCTTCTGGATCATCAGAACCAAGACCATAATTCATGGTTGCGGCCATATATATTCTGTGCATCCGATATGAAGATAGAGGCATTACTGAATCAAAGATTTATAAAATATATCTGAATTTTAGATAAAATGCTGACCTATGAGATCTAAGCTTTATTTTTCAATTGCTCAAGTGCCTTCTTCGGGACTTGAACCGGAGACCTCTTCCTTACCAAGGGAGTGCTCTAGCTCTGAGCTACAAGGGCAATTTAAAAGTGGGCCGGGGTGGACCAGAAGGATTGCCTGAAGCACAGTAATTCTGCAGTGTGCAGAATAAATTTAGACGGTCCATATGTTGCTGTCAAATTATTGCTAGGGAATGCTGGAACTTACCCTAAGTCCACTTAAATCTTGTTCTTATAAATCTGTATCTTTTGATCTTGATATCAGCTGAAGTTCAAAATATATTGTAGAAATTCTAAGTTTAGAAATGACTGAAAGTTGCGAAGCGAAATGGAAACCGACTCAGAATCAGATTGTTGATTTGATCCTTCCCGCATATACAGAAATGGCTAAGAAAAGTGTCGAATATATAGCTAAGTTTCAATGTCCTCCAGGGTATGTGGCGGATATGCTTAGAGATATCGCAGATGCCCTGGAATCTTCTCATCCTGAATCTGAAAGTGATTGTTCATGCTGTTAAATTCTGAGACAATAGATCAACTGAAAAAATAAGACTTTTTTAAAATCCAAAACATGATCAGTTAAATCTACTCTTGTTTAATGTTTTTTTTCTTTGATTAAGTTCGTATCATCAGAAACTCTATAGCTATTTCTTTACTACATACTCCAAAATCGAGATATACAATTGGCTTGATTGATAATCTATTTGAGTTAAGAGGAAAGTAATGATCCTTTTTTTTATGGATAGATATTTAAAAAGTTCAGAAGCATCAAAGTTACTAGGAATCTCATCATCATCACTTTGGGAATTAAAGAGCACAAAGGTATTAGAAGCTGGTAAGCATTGGATATACGTTACTGGTAAACCCAGAAGCAATGTTTTATTTAATATCGATAAAATAAGGCAATGGCAGATCGATATGACTAAATATATAGAAAATCCTGAAAAAGATATAGAGGCATAAACGCAGATATCAAATTTTGAAAATTGATAAAAGATCTAAAATAGAAGCAATCAAATCATCTCATTTATGAAACTTGAATCAATTTCAGTTGTGGGAAAAGATGCTAATCAATCAGGCGTGGGAAAAAAGTTTTTAATAATCTCCATTTTTCTTACAGTACTCTTAAATCTTTCAATTGCAAATTGGTTTTTTATGAATGATATGGGTAGATTTCTAGTCAAATAAAATCCTTATTTATTCCAGTAATAGTTTCTATAGGAATTATTTATGGCGGAGGATTATTTCGGTTGGTTTGGCATTACTAAATGAATCTATGCCGTCTTAATCCCAGTCAAAACTTTTAAAAACAGGACTCTTTTGTTTTTGAAAATTGTTTTAAAATAAAATTCTATAATTTCATCATAATTTTGTATCCCTTTTTAGCTGAGATAAGCCACCCTATACAATGCTTTTTAATTTCAGAAGAAGTGCCAAGTATTTCGATAATTTTAAAAGAACGAAGATCAAATGGATTAAAAGGATCAATCTCGTCAAAGAGCAATCTTAAGGGTAATTTTTATACCCATAGACCAATTAAAGATAAACCTACAAGCTGGAGCTTTGAAAACGGAGTAACCAAATTAAATGGTGAAGCGATACTTCTTAAAGATGGGAAAATATGGCACCCATATCAAACAAAAATTAAATCACATGAAGTGAACATGGTTTTATTTTCAGGTTTATCCTCAAAATTATCAAGAATTACTAATAACGTAGATTTACTGAAGGCTGCCTCTGGTTTTTTCAGAATTGGGAATGGGTGTTATGGAGGAAGAATAAATAAAGTTTAGCTTTTCTCAACTTTTGGAATTTTTTATTCAAACAAATTCATTGATTACTTTGAAGGATATAATATTTATCTTTTAGAAGTTCATATTTTCTTCCTATCTTGAAAATAAATCTTATTAGTTATTTTAAAATTTTAAATAAAAGATGTTTGAAGCTCTTGTTTACCTGTTAATTGGGAAAAAACAATATTTTCAAAGAGAAAATTAAAAATGGAATCATCCAAAGAAATAATTCTGATTGCTTTGGGATTACTGATTGTAATCTTCGCAGGAACATTAGCACTAAGGCTTGGGATAAGCTTAAGGGAATAAATTTTGATAAATTTCAAATCATTATTTCCGCTAGTCATAGGTTTTTCATTTTGGATATATGGAAACATCCTTTTAGTAAAGAAACTACAAATTAAAAAACCTGAGATAAACAAATCAAAAAAACTAATTGACACATTTATGGATCAAGATTTGAAAGATAAAAATAAAAATGAGAAAAAAGATTTGATCAATGTAGTCAACAATAAGGAGAGGGTTCACTTGAATTCTCTTATCACAAAAAACATCTCACTTTTCACAAAAAATCCGAACTATAAAATGTTAGCTTGGCTTATTGTCCAGCTAACCATTTTTTCCTTATTTGTCCTTTCAGTAAATATATTTAAAAATAATCTTATACCTTATTTTAATGCTTGAAATTTAATTAATTGAATAGAGAAATGAATTTATTTTGATTTTTTAAGAACTAAGAACGAAAAGGGAGTGCTCTACTGCTGAGCTAAAAGGGCAATCTTTAAAGTGGGCAGGGTTGGAATGGATAGGATTGCCTGCAGCACAAGAATTCTGAAGTGTGCAGAATAAAGCTAAATGTAATTAAAGTGACTGTCAAATTATTTCTAGGGAGTGATGTTTATTGCACAAAGTCCATTTTTTTATTGAATATGGATAAAGTTTTTCAGGTAACAATGATCTAAAAAATTGTGCTTTTTAAAACCTCATTTTAGGGATCGTCCGCGGAAATAAAAATATCTGTGTAGTATTAACTGGTCTTAATAATTTCTTAATATTTGATGGTAATAGCAATGACGAAGGGCTACAGCGAGCAGACCGCTGGGGCTAAGCTTTGTATTGATCTTGCAAGTGACTGGGCAGGTGAATGCATCGCAGATTTAAAGATTGAAGATAATTTATTCCTCATGGATTATGGCGCGGCCGATGGGGGAACCGCTTCTGAATTCTGGGGAAAGATAATAAAGGATATTCAAGAAAGAACAACAACAACACAGATCTCGCTCATCGGAAATGATCTTTATTCAAATGATAATGAGGCTCTTATAAACAATCTTTCACTCCATTCTTCCGGTCAAGAATCAGTCTCTACCCTTATGTGTGCCGGTAGTTTTTATGATCAGCTTGTCCCTAATGGTTTCATTGATTTCGGTTTCTCTGCCACGGCTATGCACTGGCTTAACAAGAAGGTGGAAACTCTTGATGATCATACCCATGTACTTGCTTCAGACAACAACAGAGCAAGAAACGATTTTCTTGAACAGGCATTGTTCGACTGGAATCAGATTCTTGAAATGAGGAGCAGAGAGCTTAAAGTCGGAGGTAAATTACTTACTGTAAATTTATCCAGAGACTACGAAGATAGATATCTCGGAAATAATGGAGGAAAAACTTTAAATGTTCATGATCAGATTCATTCAATCTGGAAGGAATTGTGCGATGAAAATCTTATTACCGAAATTGAATATAAAAATGGCACAATTCAGAATTTCTATAAGTCTCCTGAAGAATTTACATCACCTTTAACTAATGAAGATTCTGCCGCTTATAAAAATGGATTGAGACTTTTAAAGGAAAGAACAGTTTATGTGGATTGTCCTTACAAGGGAAAGTGGAGGAAAACTCAAAATACTGAGGAATTCTCCATTGGCTTGATGGAGACCATTCGTAGTTGGAGCAAACACAGTTTCGCGGCTGCTTTGGATGAGAATAACTCAAGAAATGTAAATCCCGTTGATATACTTTTTGATCGATTAACTAGCCGAATAAAATCTGATCCTGAAAGTTGGAGTCTTGATTACGTGGAGCATCACCTGATGATGGAGAAAGTTTAATGGTTAATTTACAGACTCAATTAAAAAGTGAGGTAGGTGTCCTTGCTGAATACATAAGTGATGAATTATCAGTTTTCATAGTTGCTGAAAATAAACCTGACGATCACCCTGCCAATGGAGGTTTAAGGCTTCTTAATTATGAAACTGATATGGAATGTCTTCAGGATGGGTTCAAACTTGCGAATCTTATGAAGAGTAAACATGATCTATATTCCACTGGTTTTTCTGGTGGGAAAGTTGTTGCTAGATCTTCAGATATTTTATCAGTGAAAGAAAAACTTATCTCAGTAACATCTGAACTTCTAGAAAATCTTGAAGGAAGAATGATAACCGGATGTGACTTGAATACTAATGTGAATGATATGGAAAAATTATATAAATTGACTCCTCATGTCCTTGCAGCTGTTAATAGTAATGTTGATGCAAGTACTGCCACTGCGATGGGAGTTATAGGTGCCTTTGAAGCTTTTGAAAAATGTATCCAGTGCGATCTTTCAAATGGTGTTCTGGTTCATGGATGCGGTTCGGTTGGCAGTACAGTCGCTTATGAATTAATTAAAAGAGATATAAAAACTTATGTTGTTGATATTGATTTAGAAAAAACTGATATTGAGGGTGCTATTTCCCTTGGAAATGACGAAAATTGGTACAGGAAGAATTTTGATGTGATTCTCCCCTGCTCAATCTCGGGATTAATAAATAAAAATATTTCTCAGTTTCTTTTAAATTCTAAAGCTATTATTTCAGCTGCAAATGCTCCTTTTGAAAATGATAAGATTGCTCAAAAGTTGAGAGATTCAAATGTTTTTATACTTCCTGATCCTCTTGTTAATGCAGGAGCAGTAATAGCTGATTCAATTGAAAGATATGCGCCGGTTAAATGGTCTAAAACATCACCTCAAAAGGTATATGATTTTGTAAAGAATGAAGTAAAGAAAAAATGTATTTCTTACCTAGCTCTTGAGCAGAGTGGATTAGCTTCTCAGGAAATTTTAGAATTAATAAAAAATGAAAAGCAGGATATCATAGGAGAGTCATTTTAAATTAATGAATAATATTAATATCCCTGAACATCTTGATGTGGCCATTATCGGCGGAGGTATGGCAGGCCTAAGTGCAGCAGCATCACTAAGTCAAATGGGAGTAAAAAATGTAGCTGTTTTTGAATCTGAAAAACTTGCTCATTGCGATGGTAGTAGTTTTGGAGAGTCCAGAATGTATAGAGAAATGTATTCTGATCCTGTGTTATGCAAACTTGCTAAAGAGTCAAATAAATTATGGGCTGGGCAGGAATTAGTATCAAAATATCCTCTCAGAAAAGAACATGGATTATTGTTTTATGGTGAATCCTGGGACGAAGAAACCATAGAAGGTTCCATACCTGGTGCTCAGAAAGTTATGGATGAGCAAAATATACCTTATGAGTTTTTAACATCTGAAAAGATTTCTGAAAGATTTCCTATAAAACCCAAAGACCATTTTGTAGGACTTTTTGAACCAAGTGCAGGAGCAATATTAAGTGATAAAGCGATTGAAAATTGGATTCAAATCATAAGAAATAATGGTAATCAGATTTACGAAGGTTGCAGAATTAAAAGAATAGACGACAAAAATAATTCTCTTGAAATAATAGGAAATCAATCTGTAAATTTTGATCAATTAATAGTTGCATCTGGAATGTGGACTAATGAATTATTGGAACCAATAGGTTTAATACAAGATTTAAAAATTTGGCCGATGCTCTGGGCTCATTATCTAGTTGATGAGGATTTCATAAATAGTTATCCGCAATGGTTCTGCTTCCAGAAATCAAGAGGAGATGATGGTGGTTTGTATTATGGTTTCCCCGTCTTAAGTAGAAATAAAAATAATGTTCCCAGAATAAAAGTTGGAATTGATTGGACACCTCCAGAATTAATTGGTGGTGATGAGGATGCTATGAAAAAACCTTTTATGGAACCTCTAATAAAAATGCTTGATGATTTTATGATTAATAATTTTGATGGTGTAATAAGTTGTGATGAAACTTTTGTCAGTCCATATACAATGACAAATGATGTTAATTTTATTCTCGATAAACCTAAATCAAATATCACTGTTTTTTCAGGTGGATCTGGCCAGTCATTTAAATTTGCACCATTAATTGGTAAATGTCTTGCGGAAAAAGCATTAAATAAAAATTGTAGTTTTGATATAAGCTGCTGGGAATTTGATAGATTTCTTACTACAAAATAATGACCCTTTTGTGTAATTAATCACATTATTTTCTTGGAAAGTGCAATGAATTTATTTGATCATTTTTTCAAAAATTGGAACAAAAGAGAAGAAGTTATTTCTGAAGATCCTCTTGAAAATTCCAATGATCTCTGGGCCGATTCTGTGACAACAGGTTGGGAATATACTTGTAATTTATCATTGACAACTCCAAGAATTTGTATAGAAAAAGATGGTTTTATTACGAAAGATACATCAGTAAAACCAGAATTAATAGGTGAACCAAATAACCTTGGAAAAGATGGAGATCCCTCTGGAAATTTTGGATATTGGATAAGGAGGCATGGACATGAAGAGGAATTTGAAGAATTGGCAAATATTTCTCAAAATATGATTTATGCAAGACCTTCTGATATTGGAAGAATTCCACCCAAATCAAAATTAGAAGATGATTTTAAAAGCTTTTTAGTTGATTTTAGAACAATTGTTGAATCCAATATTTCTATAGAAAAAAAATTATTTATGATAAATGATGAACTAAGTATTAAATCAGAAGCTTATAAAGACATTTATAAAAAGTTGGTTTTAGAGAAAAGATTTCCTGATTCTTTCTTTAGAAATATTTTGTGCGAACTAAATGGAGTTACTAAAAATACTGCTTTAATATTATGGGAATCTGGATATCTTACTAAAGAACAAGTTCTTAATGCACCTTATAGTGAATTAATAGAGATTAAGGGGCTTGGAAAAAGTTTGATTTCAAAAATTAAAAATTAAAATAATGAATACATGCAACTCTGCTAATTCAAAATCTCTGGGAAAACTTCTCAAAACATACGACTTAACGCCAAAAAATAAACAAAAAGTAATAATTTCTGCTCAAAGAAAAACAGCAACTTGGGTAGGTCTTCATAGACTTGCAAGAAAGCTAGAATTCATACAATCATTTAAAGATCAGAAAAATTAAATTTATGGAAGAACAAAAAGATAAGCTTGAAAAGATTTATCAAAAATTAAACGAAGAAGAAGATACTGTTTTAAAAAAATGGTATGAATCAATAATTCCTAAAATAATATTATTATTTCCTTCAGTAGCCTTTGCCTTAACTTTCTTAAAAGTAAATACTGATAAATCAATTTTAGATTTAATTATTTTTATCGCAGTTGGAGGTTTATTAGTTGCAGGAGGTATTTTTTTAAATTACTTTTTATCAAAGGGTAAATAAAGTGTTTTACAGTAGTTTATATAATATGAGTGCTATGGTTAATCAAAATTCCCAGCTTCATTTGTTGATTTAAGATACTTCCTTTCAATTAGATTTCTTATAATTCCCAAACCGAATATTAATATCACGCTTACGATAAATACAATTAAATATTCTCGTTGAAGTGATGGGACTTCTCCATCTAAAATTTTTTTTATATTGAAATTCTGGTTTTGTAATTCTCTAAATCCATTTCCAGTGGCAACAAATGGTAAATCTGAAAGAAGAGCACTAACAATTAAAGCTAAAAGAAATTTTCTAAACCTTAATTTAGTAAGCCCAACTCCATAACTTACAAAATCAAACCAACCCGTCATTAAAAAACCAGTTAGAAGAAATAAGTTTTTCTCAAGATATTTTTTGGATAGATTTTCAAATTTATCTAAATATTTTTTAGACATAATTCGTTGAAGTATTTTCCTCCCAAATTTTCTTGATAAAGAAAAACTAATTGAGCATGCCACTAAATCTGCAATAAAACTTAGAAGTAATCCATTTACTAATCCAAAAAGATATCCAGAAATTAATAAACAATAAGTTCCCGGTAAGATAGGAATAACGATACTCGTAAATCTTAAAAGTAAAATTAATAAAATTCCCCAGTTTCCTGATAAAGCTTCAACCACAAAAATCAATCTATATCTGAATAATATATTTACAATAAATGTTTTTAGTTGAAGAAGAAATCAAAAGTTAATACAAAAAGTAAAATAGCTCTATTTCCAATGTACTTGTTTCCACCATTGTCTTACTTTTGAAGACGTGCAATACCAGTTTTTTCCAAAAATACCCCCATGTACTGTTTCAGGAAGAATTATTTTCTGGGATCCTTTTAAAAGAGATGATGATAAAGGTACTAAACCGTCGCCAATAGAATTTTTATCTCCAGAAATTGATTTATATGATCCTTTCGCAATAATTTTAGTTATTAGAGATGTTTGTTTAGATTTAATTTCAACTTCACCTCCAACAGTAACGTAATTTATATTTTTAAAAAAATTGCCTGGGTATTTTTCATCTACAAATTTTCTTAATGCAGTCGCTTTTACTGCCTGATGCGGGCTACCTAATGTAATTAAATTTTTGGTATGAGATTTACCATTAAATATCTCATTATTAAAAGGTTCCTCAGATAGATAAAGTCTCAACATTACGCCACCGGAACTATGACCAATAAAATCTATTTTTCTAGATTTATTTTCTTTTAGTGCAAAATTAACTGTATCTCTAACTTTATTTAGAATATCTACCCAGCCTTTTTCAGAATTGCTTTTGAACCAATCTTTTCTAGTAACATCTACCACATATACTTTTCTTTTGAAAACATTTTCAATTATGTTTTTAGCTTCATCATAAGCTTCTTTGGTAATGAGAAAACCACCAAGAATAATTATTGGATTATTAATTTTTTTAATTATTATCTATAAAAAATATACTCTCGCTTAAATGATTAGCAGAAAAATATTTAGATTGAAACATTTTTTGAATATAAAAAAGCTAGATATCCTTTTCCCAAAAAAGATAAAGATTTGAAAATTGATTCTTAGTATCTACAACTGCTGTACTGGTTGAAATTAATTTCCAGCCTGCTTCATTTCTTATTTTCATTATTGCAGCTATTTCATTTTCTTGTCTTTTAGTATTGGCATTTCCTACCGCGTAATAAATATCAATATCATTTTGAGAGTTTGCCATTTTAGATTTTTTTCAAGTTTTTTATAAAGTTAATAATATGCAATCTTGCATCAATCCCCAAATTTTTTAGATAGGGTGATGTAAATATTTTTTTTTATGATTTTACCCACTCCTCAAATAGCTATTGGTTTATTGCTTATAAGTATTGGAATTGTAGTTTCTTTTGATATTAGATTTGATCCTTTAAAAAATAAAAAGTAAATAATTAAAATTTGATTTATATTAACTCAGAAATATGATGTAGAAATATGTTCTTTTTACTATTGCTTTCAATTTTTACTTTTATATCAGCTTTAGGCACCTTCATTATTGAGAAATACAGCTTTAGTAATGCTCCTTTTCTTCAAAATATTAATTCTGAAAAACCTATAGATACGAGTCTTACAATAATTATCCCTGTTTATAATGAGGAATTAAATATTGCCAAGTGCTTAAAATCATTAAGTGAAATTAAAAGACCCAGTATCAATTTTAAAATATTGGTAGTAGATGATTTAAGTACTGACAAAACCTTTTTAAAAGCAAAAAACTTAAAAGAAGAAATATTTAAAAATTCAAAAGAATTGGAAATCATTTCATCAGGAAAAAGACCTGAAGATAAAAATTGGGTTGGTAAAAATTGGCCTTGTTCTGTAGGTTCTAAGAAGATAAATTCTGAATGGATACTTTTTATTGATGCAGATGTAATTTTAGGAAAAAATTGTATTTATAATGCTCTATTTAAAGCATGCGAAGATAATATTGATTTATTATCTCTAGCTCCAAAAGTTAATTGCAATTGCTTGGCAGAGTGGATGGTACAGCCTATTATGACTAGCTTATTAATGATAGGTTTCCCCATCTCTGATACAAACGATAGTAGAAATAATACATCATTTGCAGCTGGCCCTTTTATGCTTTTTAAGAAAGAATCCTATGAATTGATTGGCGGACATGAAGGGACTTTTGATGAAGTAGTTGAAGATATAGCTCTGGCCAAAAAGATCAAAAATAGAAATTTAAAATTAAATTTTTTAATAGCTATTAAAGATATTTCATTAAATATGTATCAGGATTTAAATTCCCTAATTGAGGGATGGAGTAAAAACTGGTTTGTAGGTTTAGAGAAAGATCTCTTCAGATCAATTTCAGGATCAATATTTGTATTTTTAAATTTTAGTCTTCCTTGGGTATTATTTTTTACCTCTTCAATTATTTTATTTAATAATTATTCTTTAAAAATTTTATGCACAACTTTATTTTCTTCTCTGGCTTTATGCACTTATCTTTTTAAAAGAATTTGGTTAAAAGCGAAATATGAAATCCCATTAAATTATTGGTATTTAAATGGCATAGGAGGGATAATTGTATTTTATATAAGTCTGCTTTCGATTTATAAAACATATACTGGAGTTGGTTGGACCTGGAAGGGAAGAAATTTATCTAAAGGTTAATTACTTTTTTAAATTAATTGCTTTTAAAAAGAGAAATAAAATTATAAAACCGCCCAAAAGTCAATATCTAAATATCACAGGATTTTGATATCTTTGACACCTCTTTTTTAATTTTTATTTATTAAGTTATCTAAAACTTATAAGACATTGGAAATTACTTTAGTTGGAATTGGTTTACTAATTGGATTAGTCCTAAGTTGGATTATGGGACTTTCGGGTGGAGATGTTTTTATATGGATTTTCTGCTTATATTTTGGATTACAAGTTGGGCAATTAATTTTTTCAGACGATAGTAACGATGATGATGATGATTTTGGTGGAGGTATTTTAACTCCAGCTTTTCAAGGTAATTAATTCAGAACTAGTCCACGTTCAGCTCACTTTTGTTTATACTTGCTTTTGAAATTTTGATAATAGTTCTTAATCTAAATAATCTTTGGATAAGAAAGATTCTTTTTAAAGGAGTAAATTTTTATCTTAATAAGGATATTTTGTTACATCAATAAAGTTTGAATTAATTTAAGATTTTAAATATTTTTCATTTATGAGCGAATATGAATAAGCACAATAATAACGCCTTATCAATGTGTAAATATATATTAGATTCAATGATTTATAGACAAAAATTTCTTGGGGAAGAAGAAAATTTAAAAAACAAATTAGCATTAATTGAGGAGTATAGAGAATGGATAACTGAGGGGATTTTTGAAAGTAATGCTCTTTATCTAATTGATAAAAGATAATTAATATTTAGAAATCAAATTATGAAAAATACTAAATCTCAATTAATTAAAACTTTAGAATTATCAATTAATTATTCTCTTAAAAAGAAAAAATAATTTAGAAAAAAATAACTTTTATTAAAGTTAATTAGTTTAAAACTAAACCACCATCAACTACTAAATTTTGACCAGTGACTGCCCTCGACCAAGGGGAAGCAAAAAATAATACAGCATCCGAAAAGTCTTCTGTAGTGGTAACTTTTCTTAAGGGTGTAATACTGGAAATATATTCAAAAACACTATCTGGAGTACCTTTGCTAGCATCAGTGACCTTTAATAAGCCTCCTGAAACCATATTTACTGTGATATTAAATTGCCCTAGATCTATCGCTGCAGTTCTTGTAAGTGATAATAATCCTCCTTTGGCTGCAGTGTAATCATGGTAGGGAATTACTGGATTTTGAAATAAATTAGTCCCTATAGTTATCACTCTTCCAAAAGAATTATTTTTCATATTTGGGGTAAAAATATTCAGCAAATTTAGAAGTCCTTTTTGAGTAGTTTCAATTTGGTTTTGAAAATCTTGCCACTCTATAGTGTCTATTTTTTTTCTTTGATCACCATTAAAAATAAAGTCATTTATTGCATTATGGATAATTGTATCTACTCCAATATTTTGACTTTCTAATTCCTTTTGCATTTTAGAAACTTGATTTTTTTCTCTAATATCTCCTTTTATCAAAATTGCATTTTCTCCTAATGCGTCAGATAAATTTTTAGCGCTTTCATATGAATTTCTATAGTTGATTATTACTTTCGCGCCCTCTCTATGAAACGATTTTGCTATTTCGGAACCTAATCCTCTCCCTGCACCTGTTATTAAAACGGTCTGTTTTTCTATTGGTAAGTTCATAATGTTTTGGACAGTTTCTAAACTGCTTTTAATTAATATTTGATTCTAGAGGAAAATACAGATATTAAATATAAAATTTTTTACATCTCACTTTTATTTATACTCACTTTTTAAATTTTGATAATAATTCATTATCTAGATAATCTATGGATAAGAAAGATTCTTTTTGAATTAAAAAGTCATGATAGATCTTAAGAGAAATAGTAAAAAGGAACCTGTAAAAGCAACTGGATTAAAAGCGAGAGCATCTTCGTCTTACTCTCCTAATCAGAAAGATGATTTTAAAATAAGTAGAGGCAGGTTTTCCAATTTTTTAACCTGTAAAAGATGTTTTTACCTGGATAGAGTAAAAGGTTTAGACCCACCAGGAACACCTGGATGGACTTTAAATGAAACTACTGATTTGCTGTTAAAAAAAGAATTTGATTATTGCCGAGAAAGACAAATTCCACATAGATTATTTATCGACAATGATTTAAGTCATCTAGTTCCTTTCGATCATCCTGAGATAGATGATTGGCGTAATTCACTCCACAAAGGATTGATGCTTCGCCATAAGCATACAAACATAATCTTGACTGGAGGAGTTGATGATATTTGGCAGCATAAGATTACTAAGCAATTAATAGTTGTTGATTACAAATCTCAGGCAAAACTTGGAAGAGTAGATAAACAAGATTATCTTGATGATCCATATCATGAAGGATATAAAATCCAGATGGATTTCTATGCATATCTTCTTAAAGGGATGGGATTTGATGTTCATAAAACATCTTATTTTTTAGTTTGTAATGCAAAAAGAGATGATGAAGAATTTAATAAAAGAATGAATTTTGACGAATATTTAGTTCCTTACGATTGGAATATTGATTGGATTGAAGAAGAAATAGATTCAATGGTTTCTTTGATGAATAAGGACCAGATCCCGGAACCAAATCTATCCTGTAAAAATTGTGCTTATTCCGAGCAATATGCAAAGTTGGTCTGTAATCCTGTAAAAGTTGATAATACAGAGATCCAGGGCAATCTTTTTTAGTCCATTTTTTACAAATACCATTATTTATAAGGGATGTTTTTATTGATTCACAGTCGATCTACAATAAGGGCCAATTAGCTTCTTTTTTTCTTAAAATTCAATTACCAATTATTTAAATTCATGAGATCTCTTTTATTCTTAACTTTATTTTTTGGTTTCTCAGGACCAGCCATTGCAGATTCAGAAGTATTTAAAATAGACGTATCAGCAGAGAGTTATCGCAACTATATCCTAAGTGGAACTGATAGAAATGGATCTGTAAGAGGAGAAGATCCTACAGTTACAGTGAATAAAGGAGATACAATTATTTTTGATGTTGATGCATCGCGTCATCCGTTCTATATAAAGACTAAATTTTCTCGTGGAGGAGGTGATCAGGTCACCACAGGGATAATTTCTGGAACTCCTGGAACGCAAAATGGAAAAATATCATGGAATACGAAGGGCGTTTCATCAGGGAAATATTATTATGTATGCTCTCCGCATGCATCTTTCGGAATGGGTGGGACAATTATTGTTGAATAAATGATGTCCACTTCCACTTAATTTCTTTCTGCGATAGTGGTAATCTCACTGATACCAAGCTATCCCGCGAGTGCCCTCGTCGGGACTTGAACCCGAGACCTCTCCCTTACCAAGGGAGTGCTCTACCGCTGAGCTACAAGGGCATTTTAAAAGTGGGCCGGGTTGGATTTGAACCAACGTAGGCAGAGCCAGCGGATTTACAGTCCGCCCCCTTTAACCACTCGGGCACCGACCCCCACTATTTGAACTTATCAGTTAATGGACACTTTGTGTGAAATTGTTTTGGTTTTTTTGTTTCTTTCTAGATAGCATTTGTAAAGAAAAGACTTTATTGATGATGAATATTTTATTGATAAATGGACCCAATCTAAATCTTTTGGGCACTAGAGAACCAGAAATATACGGAAATAAAACACTGACTGATATCGAACAAGACTTAACAAAAGCTGCAGAGAGTAAAAAAATTCTTCTTGAATGTTTTCAAAGCAATCATGAAGGTGAAATAGTTGATAAAATTCATGATTCTGTTGAAAGGATCCAAGGAATTCTTATAAACGCGGGTGCATTTACTCATACCTCAATTTCTATTCGTGATGCTTTAATTGGATCAAAAATTCCATTTGTAGAGTTACATATTTCAAATATTTTTAGTAGAGAAGACTTTCGTAAAGAATCTTTCCTTACAGATAAAGCTATAGGAATAATTAGCGGCTTCGGTATTTCAAGTTACTCCCTAGCTCTTGAAGGAATCATTGGCTATTTAAGTAGTAAAGATTAAATGCTAGTCGATTTTAAAAGGCCTTCTTCACATATTAAATATTTATCCTCATTAACATCAGATGAGTGGATCAAACTTGCATTATCTAATCCAATAGATATTCTTATTGACCACGCTCATTGTGAAAGGAAAGCAGCAGGAGTAGCTATTCAATTAATGTTTAGATATCCTTCAGAACCGAATCTGGCAGAAGTTCTAAGTCCAATAGCAAGAGAGGAATTAGAGCATTTTGAAAAAATACTTTATTTTTTAAAGGATCTTGGACATTCTCTTGAGTCCTTAAAACCGCCTCCATATGGAGCTAAATTGTCCAAGAATATAAGAAAGGAAGAGCCCAATAGAATGCTTGATAGTTTCTTAATAGCAGGACTTATTGAAGCAAGAAGTCATGAAAGATTAAGCTTGCTTGCGTTGAATTCTGAAGAAAAATCGTTTAAATCTCTTTATGAGTCTCTTCTTGAGAGTGAGGCAAGACATTTTGGAGTTTACTGGAAACTAGCGCAAATTAAATTCTCTAAAAGTCAAACTTTCAAAAGGTTAGAGGAATTGTCTGAAATTGAATCAGCAATATTAGCTGAAACTTTTATGATGCCGAGGGTACATAGCTAAATTTAATAAAATAAAAATGATAAGAAACAGGTTCGTAAGTTTAATTAATCGATATAAAACTGATTTACCAACATTCACCATCGTTGGTGTAGGCCCTGGTGATCCATCACTTTTAACAATTGCAGCTGTGGATGCAATAAGAAAAGCGAAAGTTATAGTTTTTCCAATATCAGATGATAATAAAAAGAGTTTTGCTGCAGAAATAGTCAAGAAATACACCAAATTTAAAAAAAATATACCTATCATCTTTCCAATGGCTAGGAAGGATTTTGATCCTGATGAAATATGGTCTAATGCTGTGGAAAAAATAGTGAAATTTATACAAAATGGAGAATCAGTTGTTTTACTTTGCCTTGGAGATACTTCACTATTTGCAAGTTCTTCTAATATTTTGAGGTTAATAAAAAATCATCATTCTGAAATTATTACCAAAACCATACCTGGTATTTCTTCGATTTCAGCAGCTGCAGCTTTGAATGATTTTGATTTGGTAAAAAAAGGAGAGACATTGATCATCAAAGAATGCCCCTCTTCTAAAGCAGAATTAACATCACTAATTAGGGAAAGTAAGGCAAATAAAACGGTATTGGCAATTATGAAAGTTGGCAAAAGATGGAATTTAGTCAGGGAAATTTTAAAAAAAGAGGATATCATCAATACATCATTAATAGCTTTAAGTGTTGGGATGCCTGATCAAATTATTCAATATGCATCACAATATAAAAAGGAATTAATGCCTTATTTTTCTTTAATTTTGATAAGGTTCGATTAATGTATAAAAAAGAAAAATTAGTTGAAAATCAATTTACATGGCCAATATGTAAGGATCTATTATTTCTTGCTCTCGAAGATAGGGTTAGTGATACTTTTGTTTGTGAATTGGTTTGGGAGAGACTTTTTTATACTAAAGAACTATCTATAAATGAATGGGCCTTTAGCGAATTAACTCCTTCTTATTGGTCAGAAAAATTTGAAAAAGCTCCTCAAATCATTTCAGAGCGACCAGCCTCAGTACATTTGACTCGATCAATACCAAAATACTATAAACAAGGATTAAAAAATTTTCTTAATTTTAAAGGTTATAAGATTAATGAACTCTATCCAAGAAGAACTAGAAGAGCAACGGCAGTAAATTGGTTGATTTATTGGGCGATTGAAAATGATTGTTTTTCAAAAGATAGAGGACTGTTGCCAAGTCCTAGTTCACCACCTGTAAATCCAGTTAAAGGACATTTTGGTGATCCAGAAATTAAATAAGATTTTTTGAAAAAGGTAAATGATTCTATTAAAGGTATAGTTGTAATGGATACTACTTTCTTTGGAGAGAAGAATTGATTCTTCCTACAATAGCAATTATCGGAAGACCTAACGTTGGGAAATCTACCTTAGTTAATCGTCTTTGCCAAAGTAATGATGCAATAGTATTTGATAGACCTGGTGTTACAAGAGATAGAACTTATCAAAATGCTTCATGGGGAGGTAAGGAATTTCAAATAGTTGATACTGGAGGTTTAGTTTTTGATGATGATAGTGAATTACTCCCAGAGATAAGGACACAAGTCTTCTTGGCCCTAGAAGAGGCTTCACTAGCGTTACTGGTAGTAGATGGTAATCAAGGCGTTACTGATGGCGATTTATCAATAGCAAAATGGTTAAGAAACTCAAGCTGCAAAACCATTGTTGCTGTTAATAAATGCGAATCGACCACTCTTGGAATCTCTTTGGCTTCGGAGTTCTGGAAATTAGGATTGGGCGAACCTAACCCTGTTTCGGCTATTCATGGTTCAGGTACTGGAGATCTTTTAGATCTCGTTATTGGGGAACTTCCTGAGAATAATATCCAAGATGATGAAGAAAAGATTATGATGTCAATTATAGGAAGGCCTAATGTTGGTAAATCTAGTTTGTTAAATTCAATCTGTGGAGAAAAAAGAGCAATAGTTAGTGATATTAGTGGCACGACAACTGATTCAATAGACACGCTTATTAAAAAAGGTGATAATCATTGGAAAATTATTGATACTGCAGGAATTAGAAGAAAGAAAAATGTTAAATACGGTACTGAATTCTTTGGAATTAATAGGGCTTTTAAATCTATAGATAGAAGTGATGTTTGTGTTTTAGTTATAGACGCTATAGATGGAGTAACTGATCAAGACCAGAAGCTGGCTGGGCGCATAGAAGAACAAGGCAGAGCTTGCATAATTGTAGTTAATAAATGGGATCTTGTAGAAAAAAATAGTTCAACAATTTATCAATTAGAAAAAGAACTTAGATCTAAACTTTATTTTTTACACTGGTCAAAAATGATTTTTATATCTGCTCTAACTGGTCAAAGAGTTGAGAATATTTTTGAGCATGCGCTTAATGCTGTAAATCAACATAGAAGAAGAGTTACCACATCTGTTGTTAATGAAGTGCTTAAAGAATCAATTAGTTGGAAAAGTCCTCCAACGAAAAGAAGCGGTAAGCAAGGTAGGCTTTATTACGGTACTCAAGTAAAGAACAAACCTCCCACTTTTACTCTTTTTGTAAATGATCCTAAATTATTCGGAATAACTTATAGAAGATATATTGAAAAACAAATAAGAGTCAATTTAGGCTTTGAAGGCACACCTCTCATTTTACTTTGGAGAGGAAAACAGCATAGAGCCTTAAATAAAGAAGTAGAAAAGGAAAATATAGAGTTAATTCAAAAAGACATATGAATTTACTCACCAAATTTTCAATTGGTCAATACGTTTATGGCAATAGAAGTTGGTTAAGAATTATAGATAGTCGATTAAAAATAATTATAGTAATGATATTTTTAATCACTCCAATTTGGGCAGGTCCAATATGGAGATCGAGTCTAGTAGTTTGTTTACTATTAATTACTTTTTTGAGTTTATTGCCATCTAGGGTATGGTGGCGATCATTATTTTTTCTCTCATGTTTGTCACTATTAATTGGATGTATATCAATACTTGCCTCGTCTGATATTCAATCTCTTGATGGCTACTTAAGAAATCCCAATGAGTTGCAAGTAGTAATGGAAAGCCATAAAGAATGGAATATTTTGCAAATTCCTTCGCAGAAGATATTGTTTATTAATTTTGGTCCCTACAACTTATCACGAAAAGCATTTGAACTAGGAATAAAAACCTCCACCTTGATATTTACTGTTATACATAGTGTAAATTTGATGCTATTAACTACATCACAAGAGGATATTGTATGGGGATTAAGTTGGTTTATGTATCCATTAAGAAAGATTGGATTACCTGTTAGTAAATGGCTTTTTCAGTTATTAATTGCATTACGTTTTATTCCTTTAGTACAAGAAGAATTTCAGAATATGATTAAATCAGTATCAGTTAGATCAATAAATTTTCGCAATTTAGGCTTTAAGAAATCCTTCAATGTCTTTTTAATTCTGGTTGAAAGGTTATTTCAAAATATATTTCTGAGAATTGATCAAGGAGCAGAATCATTGCTCTCAAAGAAAGAAATTATTATAAAAACAAATAGATTTAGAACTTTTAATTCTTCGAAACCTCTCAATGTAATTGTTAATACATTATCGATTTGTTTTATTTGCATAGCAATTTTTCTTAGAAAACTGTATGGTGCATTATAAATAACACAATATTTAAGTTTGACTTCTGAGCGTTATTTAAACCATCCAACATTTGGTATGTTGTACCAAGTCTCTCCAGGTAATGATGGAAGGGATATTTATGCCACTTTATATGCTCAAAAAATGTTTTTTTTAGTTGAAGTTAGACT
>NZ_JNAL01000008.1 GCF_000759955.1 Prochlorococcus marinus str. MIT 9201 | reverse complement strand
TAAAAGTAATAATTGTCATCATGCCTTGATAATGGCAAATTTGTAAAATTTTCTCTAAAAAGATGATCATAAATTATATATATTTATTGTTATCTAGTTTTGTTTTTTTCTGGTTTTATATAAACATTAATAAAAATGGACTTAAATGGATAATCAAAGGTCTTTTTCTGATGGGAATATTGGTATTATTTATTGGAGGATTTTTCAAAATATTTTTCACCTTACCACCTAATTTATTTATCAAAATATTTTTTCTTATTATTTACACATGGTGCACTGTTGGAATAAATGTAAATTTCATGATCCCTTTGATTAGTTTGATTGACCAAAAAATAGTGAAAAAATAAAACTAAAATATGCTTTAATCCTTATTACAGAAATAAATCTATTTCCTTAATCAGCAATATTAAAATTTATAAGATTTATTTTTTCCCTTTTGAAAGTCTTTTTCTTGTATATCTAGTCTTTAATGCCAACTCTGTCATTATATATATTCCAAATAAAAGAATGAATATTCCAATAAAGTATTTCATTATTTTTTTTGTAATTACTATATTTGGGGTTTATTAATGATGCCAACTAATTTTAATATCTATATCTTGAGATAAATTTCTTGTAACTGGACATTCTTTGGAAGCTTTTTTCAAAAAATCAATAGTTTCATTAGAAATGCTCTCTGGGATGAAAATATCTATTATTAGCTTTTTTATCTTCCTTTCGCTATTTTGTGTCATTAGTTTTTCAATATTTAAATATATACCTTTCAAATCAAATCCTTTCGATTTAGCTTTGATTGCCATAATGGTGAGCAGGCAAGTACCTAGAGATGTTGCTAATAAATCAGTTGGGGAAAAACTTTCACCTTTGCCACAGTGGTCTAAAGGTGCATCCGTTCTAATAAGACTTCCAGATTGTAGATGAATTGACTCACAGTTTAAATTTCCTAAATAAGAACATCTCATTTTAGTCATTTTAAAAAAATTAAATTAGGAAAATATTATTAATAAAAAATTATGGAACATAAAAAGATTTTTGATTAGAAATTTTTTATATGCATATTAGTGGAGTATTAAGGAAATTCATCCTTCAAGTTTTGAAATCAGTTTTTATATCCATATTCCTCTAAGCAATACTCAATTAATTCAATTGATTTATTGAGGGTTCTTTTATTTTTATTTTCTAGATCGAAGCATTCATTTAAAACACGTATAGATTCATTTAAGAATGATTCTTCTTTATTTTTTAAATCTTTAACTTGATTTATATAAATTAACTTTTTAATCCCAATAAGGGAAAATATGATTATTGAAATTGTAAAAATTGCTATTTTGACTTTATTCATATATATGTAGTTATTATAAATATTTTAATTTATTTAATATCTAAAAACTTTACATAGCAGATAGAACTAAGTAATTACATATGTAGCTGCTGTTATTGCAATAGCAATAATTGAAATGAAGATGGCTGGAACTACCTTTAAAGGTATATATAGATTATTTTTAGACATAATCATAAAATTTATACAAATTCTTACATTCTATTTTAATTTTATAAGTCTTTAAATATACAAATTAATTTTCTTTGCAAAAAATCAATCCTTTTAAAAGATTAACAAATTTATAGTCATTGAATTTTCATTAAATAAAGTATCTCTAAATCCTGCCTCGAGTCCGATATTTTTCTTTTTAAGAAGATTAATTCTTCTTGGCTCATTTTTGATTCTTTTATCATCAATTCTGCTTGTTCAATAGCATGTTCTATATTTCTAATTTTAATTTCTCTTATTGAGGGATCATTTTTACATGCTTTTTTAGTAATCGCATCTAACATATGTATGAAAAAATCAGCTTCAATATAGTCTAAATTAAAACTTCATTATGCTATAACCGCAAAATTAATTGAAATAAATTATTATATAGACAGGAACTTTAATCTTAGCTAACCCTCTCTTCAATCGATCGAGTGGTTTTTTTTTATGGTGTAATATACTCCTAGCATTTACTACTAATTTGGAAGATTCAAAACTTAATCCTGAGGAAAATAATTCAATCGAATCGGCCCCCAATTTGAATGAAGACAATAAAGATACTAATGAGGGGAATAAAAAAGAAGAAAATGTTAAGGCATTTACAGAATTTCTAGAGAAAGCAAGTAATCAAGATTCTTCAGAAGAAAAATTAAAACTTGGTTCAGAGCAACAAAAACTTAAAATTGGCAAATCACTTTTTAAAAGATTTCTTAATAATGGATTTGATGGCATTTCAACTAATCAAAACTATAAAATGTTGGCATTATTAGTAATCCTTTTAATTAATTTGTCTCTATTTTTTTTAATTGGCAATATGGGTAAAGTGTTTTTAAAAAATGCAGGAATTATGGGTTAAAAAATATTTATTTCTTTTTGGATATTCATCTTTACAATTTTGATTCTTCAAATGAAACTGTGATAATTTCTTGACAAATTAATCTTTAAATAAAATTTGGATAAAAAAGAGCCAGAAAATCCAGTCGTTTATCTTTCTAATTTAGTCAAGAAATTAGATGTAAAAAACAGAAATGGTTTAGTAGCCTTAACAATAGTAAACCTTTTAGTAATTCTTTTATTTAAATTTTATTTAAAAGGATCTGGATTATTATCTTGAATTAGCCTGCTGGTAGTATTATTCAGCATTTTCAAATTGCTTTGCTAATCTAAATGCCTTCTTAATTATTAGAAACCCACCATATGCACCTGCAATTAAAGGTAATAATATTAAGGGGTTAGGGGAATAATCTGAATAATTTTTAGCACCCTCAACATATTCATAACCTGAACATTTAAGAAAGATAAAGCTAAAAAATGTGATAATCCAACCAATGATTGATAAAAAACCACCTTTTTTATCTCCTTCATAGAATCTGTCTAGACCTAGGCCCCAGCCTCCTATTAATAAAATTCCTCTAACAACTGAATTCTTTTCTTGTTTTCTTAGCATAAAAAAATGTTCAGTATGAACATAACCCATTTGTATTTGAGGTGTGAGATGTTTTTATTAATTAATCTTTAAAATAAATTTATAATAGATTTATTCTTTAAATTACTAAAATATTAGATAGTATTTTAATTAATCATTAGAAATTGCATTTGAATTCAACAAGGAAATTGAAGGCCTTATATAAATAAAAATTGACCCATACATATCTTGCATAATTCTCATATCTTCGTCTAAATATAAAATTGAAACCTGGCAATTTGGCGATTCTTTATTCCAAGGCAACTTGTTCCATACCTCTTTAACTGGATACCATCTATCCATAAGTAACTCACTAAATAATGGAATCTTATTAAGTCCATCAACTTTGGAAACTTTTGTCTTTTGTAAGTTCATATCAAGTAAATTATTTTTTAAAATTAAATCACTTGCTAGTGTTATTACTCTTCCACCAAAAGTAGGCAATAGTTTGAACCATCCTAAGATAGGAATTGTTGTGAGCCCAAATATTGTAGTGTCAAAAGTAGATATAAATTCTTTTTTGTCAAAATCAATCTTTTGAGCAATTCTCCCAATAGTTGATATGCCAAAAGATCCTACTTGCAATTGATGTAATCTAAAAAAAAGATTACTTTTAGATTCATCATTTAAGGCCTTTTCAATAGCAAGGAAGAAAGGAGAACTTCGAAATAATTCAACATTAGAAAAAATCAATTCCCACTCTCCAGACAATGATTTTTCTGATATTTCAAAACTAAAGTCTTTAAGAGCTTCAATCAATTCATCCATTTCATTAGCTTTTTCCTCGTACATAGGTGATATTAATTTATTTAATCTTTGCCCTCTATCTGTAACAGCAGCTATTTTAAATATATTTGACTTTATCTTTCCAATTTCCTTCATAACTCCAATACAAGAAATACTAGTTAATCTTAATAATTTAATTTGACGTTGATGGCAATTTTAATAATGCTGGTAATAAAATCAATTAATATTCTCCCCACCTTTTACCAATATCAAAACCCCATTCAGTTGTTAATTTAATTACTTCATCATGATTCTTGCATTTTGCAAGGGATAACTTTTTACTAGGATTATTTTTTATTAGCTCCGCAATTTGATTAAGTTGCTCTATTTTTTTTAAAAAATTACTAAGATCTTTATCTGACATTTATCTAAGAACTAAATTTCTGATCATAAGTAAATATGTAATAAAGAACCCAGGCAACACCGATAATCAGAATTGCAATCATTATATTTACTGACCAAACTACTTCTATCATCTAATTTTTTTATATATTTCAATATAACCAAAATTCACACTAAATTAATCGTTAATAATTTAAATCTAGAACAATACACTAATTTTGCTAAGTGTATAAAATAGTCTTAAATAGATTAAAAAATTATGGGAGAAGCTAAGAGAAGGGAAGAGTTAGGGTTACCACCTAGAGAAAAGAAAAAGGAAAAACAAACATCGAAAAATCAACTAAATAAAATTTTAAATAAATATCCTTATTTGCCTTTCATTTTAGGTTTTTCATTACTAGCAATATTAATTATAGACTTAGTTAATTACTACAAATAGATATGTAAAAAGGGGATATTTTTTTTTCTGAAAAAAGATTATCTTCGCAATTGCGAAATTATTTTTCCATAATAAAAATAAAACTTATGAAACCGTTTAACACTTTATGTGCCTCAATTTTAGGAGTGCTAAATTTGTTCTCAATATCTAATGCAAATGCAGGTGGCTGTAGTCCTCAATCTGAGAAGATGGCAGAAATTGAATGCTTGTCAGATGATAAAAAATGTATAAATGCTAAAGAAAAGGAATCACTATACAAAGTTGAGGCCTAAATGTTTGATAATCTTGGAACTGCTTTAGTACAGGCCTTAGGCTTCTTCGCCGTTTTTGCCTTTTTTGTTTATCAAACTTTATTCGCAGATGGTAAACCCAAAAAAACAAAATTAAATCCAAAAAAGACAAAGATTTCTGACAAAAAAGAATCAACTAAAAAACAACCTAAAAAAGGCTTGTTTAATAAAAAATCTAAACCTCCTGAAGAGAATTTACCAGTTCAAAAAAAGGGATTATTTGGTAGAAAAAAAGAAGTTAGTAAAGAAGAGATTAAACCCAAGAAAAAAGGTTGGTTTAAATAGGTATAAGGTACTAGAACTCAATTTTGATATCCTTTATACAAAAGATTTTTTTAGAAATTTTATAATTGTTAGCAGTTAATACTAAAAATGAACCATAGAGAAATCACAAAAAAATATAGTGAGTTACTAAACAAGGCTGAGTTTGCTAATGGCCGTAAGGAAGTTGTAGGTCTTTTAAAAAAAGCTGCCAAACTGAAATCTCAGATTGAAATCAATTATTAGATCCTGAAATTAGTTTAATTCTAAATGTAAAAAATTTTTTTAAATAAGTTTTTGCATGAGATAATCTGCATAGATTATTTTTCTTATGAATAAAAAAGGTTATACAACCGAAAGCGGGGGTAGACAGAATGGTTTTGCAATTGAGCCCGAAATTAATCCCATATCAGAAGGCGAATCAAGGAAATCCATCTTTTTATTTATTGGAATATTATTACCTTTTCTAATAGGTGGTTTTTATTATTTAAGGACTCTTAATATATTCTGATTTTTTTATAGGCCATTCTTAGCAATATATTCTTCTGAACTAAGGATATCTTGCATTAAGCTCTCTGATGAAGGATTAAATCCATTTTGCTCTAAAAAAGATTTAACCTTTTCAAATTTTTGTTGAATTTTTTTTGTATATGGAGTTGTCATCAAATAATCATCTTTTTCTGTTGAATAGTTCATTTGATTAACGAATTACTTTACATTTAAATTTTGCAAAATATAAGATTGCTAGTGAAGTTATAAATATTACATAAATAATTTAATAGTAATAAATACTTATAAGTTGTTTAAGAGAGATCGTTATTGGTTAATTTTTTTAAAGGGTACTTATAGTTACTAGTTCCATTAAATCTCTGGACTGAAGATATTTTTGAAATACTTCAGAATAAAATGCTTTTTTTGCAGCCAATTTTGATTCGAATTCTATTACTAATCCAAGCTGCCCTCCATCCCATTCATTTGAGGTTGATTCTTGTATCAAATCTCTTTTTACTATTACGCCCCCCACAGATTTAATCCAAGGCAAAACTGTCCTTATATATTCCAGGAATAAATCAGCATTCGGAATTGAAATTTTCTTTAGCCAATAGCTTTTTGTCATCAAATCAACATATTCTGGGTAGAATATAGCACATGGAGGTAAGTATTTATTCTTAGCTATATACTCAGTGCTTATTAAATGGAATTCGAAGACGATTTATTAAATTTACTTCTTAAATCTCCAAATTCAAGTAGGATAAAGACTATTGCCGAACAACTTGAAATTGATCATAATTTTTCCCTTAGCAAAGACATAAATGATTTAAAGGGTGTTTGGGAACTTAGGTGGAGTAGTTCTATTATTCCTTTTTTAAAATATTCTCCTTTTATTGATAATCTTCAAATTCTAGATCCCTCTAATTTAAATGGTCTTAATTTACTTAAACCCAGAGGAATAAAATCAATCATTGGGACTGGTATTTTAATAAGACTTTCTTACATAAATGAAAAAAAAATTGGGGTCAAATTTACACATGCTGGTGTTATAGGTCCTAAATTTGGTAGAAAAAATATAAAGGCTATGAAAGAAATAAATAAAGAACAATTAGGGTGGTTAGAGATAACTTATTTAAGTAAAAAGATTAGAATCTGCAGAGGTGATAAAGGAACTTTATTTGTTTTAAGAAAAATAAATTCATCGACTTTATTCAAGAATTTTAAGGAGTTTATTAAAATCTATTAAAAATATAAATCAATTCTTTATCCAAATAGACTTTAATACAAAATAAATTGGAAAATATTTAAAAGATTCTTTAGGTATTTCATAACTTAAGAATTTTAGTGCTTCTTCTAACCAGTAGCCAATATCAAATCCTAAAAGAATTTTTTCTAAAACAAACCAAAATTCTTTATCAAATATAATTCTGAAGTTCAAGTAAATATATTCCCAATGAAAAGTATTCCAATATTGTGTTAAAAATGAGGACAAAATAAGCCAAAATGATATAAAAAGAAAACTTTTAATAAATTTATAAAATTTTTTCATATAACAGCTACAGTTTTATTAAATTTCGAATATTCATTATTATTATTAGGATCAAATTTTATTTCTATGAAATATATCCAAAAAGATATAAAAATATTGAGAAAAAAGTAAATTTTCGTGGCATTAATAATCTATTCTTCCTTTTTAAGATTTTGTGCCTCTAGATTTTTATTTTTAAAAATAAATCCTAAAAACAGAAAAGCAAAATAAATTACTAAACTTATCCCAAAAATCAAAATAAGATTTGCAATATCCATGAAAAATTTTTTTTTAAATATAACCTATATTTGTCTTTGAAATGTTTTATTTAAGTTATTTATTTTTATTCATCACGATAACTAGCTGCAATTATTAAGCTAATAATATTACTTAAATCATATGCAAGTAGCTTTTGCCTGGAGCCTTTGTCTATCAGTTGGTGTAGTTTTATTATCTATTATTCCATTAACTATAGGAAGAGTTAAAGCGGGATATTCCGTCGAAAATATGTCTGCTCCAAGGGCTCTATTTGACGAATTACCTTCTTTTGGTAAAAGAGCAGTTTGGTGTCATCAAAATTGTTGGGAAAGTATTTCTCTACATGCTCCGGCATGCCTTCTTTGTTTGATTACTTTTACTGACTCTAATATTGCTATTATTGCAGCATTGATTCATCCTATTTTCCGTTTTTTATATATTGGTGCCTATGTATTTAATATCCCAACAGCTAGAGGTTTAATGTGGGCCTCAGGAATTTTTACAACACTATTGTTGTACAAAGAAGGCTTAACAAAATTAATATAAACTATTTACATTATAAACTTATCCAGATTTTTTAATTGATATTCATTGATTAGTTTTACTTTATTTGATTTCGCTAATTGATGGGCAGACCTTGTAAAGCCAGATTTTGCGACTATTATTGCGTGTGTACCTTTCCAGAATAATTTACCAGCTGAAATCTCTTGAACTGCTTTATTTCCAATAGCTTTTTCATGATTTTTGCACTGAATACATATTCTTAAATCATTTATTGACGCAATTAAGTCAACCCCTTGATCTCCTGTATTAGGGGTTTCTTTAACTTCCCACCCATGTTGTTTGAGAATATTCATGCAATGATTTTCGAATTTAATGCCTTTTTTATAGCTTTCGTTAATTTTTTTTGAATAATTATTTTCTATTAGGTTTAAACATGATTTCTCTATTTGACTTGCTATGAATACAAACCAATCTTTAGTCTCGAGCTTTCTAATGGATCCAATTATTTCATCATCAATAGTAGGATTCTCATCACAATAAGATCTCCACTTCTCGAAAAATAAATCCATACTTCCAAATTTTTTTAAAATAACTTTTTCCCAAAAGTATGGTATTCCTTCTTTAAATCGCTTTGAGCCACTTAATATACTTTTCTCTATGGCATTTTCATTAAGCGGTGGATTGCCAATCCATTTTTTGTAATCCTCATTGCCGTAAGCATCTATTTCCCTTAATCTAATCCTTTCTTCTAATAAATTGTATTTGTTTTCTTCAATTAAATTATTAATCGTTTGAATAAAGAAATTTGAATTTAAGGCATTATTTAATTTAAATCTTTTCTTCTTAAGTTGATAATCCCTTACAATTATTAGAATGGAAGAAATTATAAAGATTATTAAAATAAAAAAAATTTTCATTAAAGACTTTTATTTTTGATCTAAAAAGTTTTTGTTTTTCTAATAACAAAATTATTTTTTGTTATTACTGAAGATTCATTTACTTCAAACCCGTTAATTGCTGATATTTCTCCTTTTATTCCTTCTAATGTTAATTGCTCGATAATGCCTTTTATTACTTCATCCTCGACTAATTTTCTATCAATCCTTTCAGGTGTAATATCTGTAAGCCATTTTGAGGTCTTTTTTTTTACAACCTCTGTAGGGTTAGTTATTTTTAAGTAGATAGCCATTTTTTAAATCATTCAGTTGAATTATAAGCATTAAATCTTCTTAACTCTTATTATTGTCATTACTTTCCCACTCAAGAAATTGAAAAACAAAAATCGCGAAAATAGAGAAAAATATTATAAACAACCCTAACCATCCTATGAATTTGTGCTCTGTAAAAAGATTTGTAAGCATCGATTTTTCTTGATATCTTGACTCCATTTCATATTGATAAGAGTCAATAACTTGAAATATATTCATAATTAATAATTTAATAAATCTTTCAATTAACGGATAATAAATTTCAACCATTTAATTTAATAAATGCTTCCGATAGGAAATCTGGCCTCTTTCTTATTATAGAAAAATTCTTTTTATTTATTAAGACTAAATTGACTTCAGCAATCGTTAGGATTTTTTTTCTCTTGTTAAGAAATTTTGAAATTACATTAATCCTAGGACTTTTTTCAATATTGAATTCACTCTCTATTGTTATTTTTTCGCCAAGAAATAAAGGTGATTTATATTTTATTGAAGTATTGATTAAAGGTAAATCTAAGCCTTTTTTAGTTAGTTCAAAATAACTTATACCTACTTCTAAAAGTGCATTTATTCGGCTTTCTTCAAGCCAATTTAAATATGTACCGTGCCACATTACACCTGCATGATCTGCATGTTGAGGTAAAACTATTTTTTCTATTTTCCAAACTGGTTTTGGGTTCATCTTTTATTTAAAAAATATTTTTATTCAATGAAAATAATTTATTTTGATATTGTAGATTAATTTTGTTTATTAATATAAGAATCATCAAACCTATATTTATAAATTAATGTTTAATCGTAAAAATAGAAGTAGAAAAATGAAGAAGATTTTTCAATGGGAAGAATATTTAAATTGGAAAAATATGTCAAAACAACAGAAATTAAATTTCAAGAGGGCGTGCTTATTCCCATTTCTTGTCTATGTAGTTTATGTTTTTCTGAAGCAGTATTCGCTTGCAATTCTTTTTTTACTAGGTCTTTATTATTTAATTAGATTTAAAAATAGAAATAAGTTGGGAAGATGAATATTTTTTTTTGATTTTGATTTATTTAAAATTGTTTTATAATAACCAAATTTTTCTAAATAACTTCATTGGCATATGAAAATAGTATTAGATAAATTTTTTTTATGAAAAGAATTATTTTGTTTTTATCTGTATTAGTATTTTCAATATTTTCTAATACGAATAATTTATTAGCAAAAGAAATTGAAAATAATATTAAAGATAATATTTCTAATGAAATTGAAGAAATTAAGCCTGATAATAAAAAAACTAATATTTCTAATTCTTCCGTAGAGGATATATTTGGTGATGAACAAACTTTTCCATTCGTTGCAGGTTTAGGGAAAAATGCAGCCCATTGATTTCAAGGTTCTTGATAATGTAGAAAGAAATTTTTTTCATACTAATGAAAGGTCTTAGGGTTCTAGAGCTTTCTGAAGCACTTAATGTTGATAGTTCCGATTTATTAGCTGTTTGTGCAATTCTAAAAATAAAAGCCACATCTAGATTAAGCATGCTTTCATTTGAAGAATGTAAAAAGATAACTGTTTATTATGAAAATAAAATTTAAATTTTTATTTATATTTAATTAATAAATCTCTTTAATCATTGAAACTAAAGTTGAATGGATTTCTTCTTCAGATATTTCATTTTTAAAGTTGATAATTGCTGACTGGCCATCGTAATTGATTTTTATATAACTATTATTAATTTCTTCCATATAAGCATTCTCAAAGCTTGATATCTTCCCATAATGAATAAGATATTTGTGAACTGAATCTATGTGATCAGTGTTCATATGATCACAAACTCTTTTACTTGTTTCTTTACTAATTATTTTCATTTAATGAATAGTTAGTTTTGTTTAAAGCTAATGTATTTTTTTCATTTTTCAAAGTTTTAATCATTTTATTTATTAAATTTGTAACTTCATTTTTATCAACAGCTCTAACCAATTTATTTCTCAAATTTGATGCTCCTTTAAAGTCTTTGCATGTCCATGAGATGTGTTTCCTAGCAATAAGCAAGCCATGATCTCCTTTTTCTTTTATTAATTCATCAAGATGATCAATAATTAAATATAGTTTTTCTTCAGTATTTGGTTCTTTAAAATTTTTATTTTCTTTAATGGCATAATCTATTTCTCCTATTTTCCATGGTGATCCTAAAATCCCTCGTCCAATCATTACACCATCAGCATTTGTTTGTTTTAAACAATTAAGAGCGTCATCTGGATTTTTGATATCTCCGTTAGCAATTACTGGAATTTCTAATAACCTTTTAAGTCTCCCGATCATTTCCCAATCTGACTTGCCTGAAAAACCTTGCTTTCTAGTTCTTCCATGAAGTGTGATCATTGTTGTTCCCGCATCTTGAAGCTTAAATAAGAAATCCTCTATATTTTCTTCTTTACTATCCCATCCGAGTCGTGTTTTTACTGTAACTGGAATTTTGACAGCTTTTACAACATTTTTGACTAATTCTATAGCAAGTTTTCGGTCTTTAATTAAAGCACTGCCTCCACCTTTCTTTGCGATTTTTTTTACTGGACATCCCATATTTATATCAATTAAGAAAGCTCCAGAATCCTCAGCTTGTTTCGCGGCTTCGGAAACGGCATGAGGTCTATTATCAAATATTTGTACTCCAACTGGACCTTCTTCTAAACCGATTTGATTGATTTTTTGTGTTCCAAATCCTTTTTTAAGACTTGTTGCATTTATCATTTCTGTAAAAAGTAAAGAGTTTGGAGCCCATTTACGTACAAGTCTCCTAAAAATGTTATCTGTAACTCCTGCTAATGGCGATAGCATCACCTTACTTGTAATTATCCTATTAATTCCTCTTCCTTTTAGTTTTATATTTGAAGACATATTATTTTTCATTTATTTAAACTTTCTTTATTATAAATTCCTTTATGGAGTAGATTTTATGTTTTCTATTTATTTCTTTAATTTTATAATAAGTGCTTTTACTTAAATAGGCCTAATTGATTATTTTTTTTGCTAGTTTAGATTAATTAAATTTAAAAAAGGAAATTTTTCTTTGTTTATATTAGTAACTATTTTTCTTCCAATAATTATTTTTATTGCACCAATAAATGTAAAAGCTATCCAAGGTAATTTAGATTTATCTAGTGCTCAAACTTCTGTAGGCAAAAGATTTGCTAAAGTTTTTTGTGATGCTAAGAGGGAAGGATTAGATTCTGATTTTGCTAGTGAATATGCTTTGAACAATACATATTTAAAATTTGTGGCATTTCCAGACGATGATGAATATTTGGATAATTTATGGAATTTCACCCATAATAATATATTAGATAATTGTGGTGAATTTGTAGATATAAATGATTTAAAAGACTTAGAGATTTTTTTTAAAGAAGAGAGTTTAATTGCATCAAATAGGGAACTCTATCTACCAACTTTTGAAAATAATTAGTTTAAATTTTAAGCATGTACTAAAATATAAATAGAATATAAAAATTTATGAAACTATTAGGTTTGAATTCACCTGAAATATTCATAATTTTAGTCGTTTTGCTTTCAATTTTAGGTACAAAAAGAATTGAAAAAGGTTTATTATTATTTAAAAAATTTTTAAAATACCTTTTAACCAAAGAAGAAAGTCAAACTTTAGAAAATTCAGAAGTAAAATCAGAGGAACCAAAAGAAAGTGAAGTTAAAGAAGAAACAGTAGAGGCAGAAGAAAAATCAGAGGAACCAAAAGAAAGTGAAGTTAAAGAAGAAATAGTAGAGGCAGAAGAAAAATCAGAGGAACCAAAAGAAAGTGAAGTTAAAGGAGAAACAGTAGAGGCAGAAGTAAAATCAGAGGAACCAAAAGAAAGTGAAGTTAAAGGAGAAACAGTAGAGGC
>NZ_JNAL01000007.1 GCF_000759955.1 Prochlorococcus marinus str. MIT 9201 | reverse complement strand
GCTGCTGCAATCCCTGAATAGCTATTTAATAAAGATATGACAACTGGCATATCTGCTCCACCAATTGGCAAGGTAACTCCGATACCTAATAAAGAAGAAACTATAACTAAAAGCCAAATTGAATTTGTATTGCCGTTTATCAAGTCAAAAAAGGCTATCAAGGAAGCAACTGCAAAAACAATATTTACAAAATGTCTAACTTTGCTCTGTGTCCATCCTGGAGTTGACAACCAACCCTGTAACTTTGCCATTGCCACAATTGAACCTGTGAAAGTTATGGCACCTACAAATATAGAAACAGATATAGAAACCTCATTAATCAGTGACTTGAAAAAATCAATTTTTTCTAAACTATTTGAAATTGGAAAAATAGCTACTCCCAATGCCACTAAAAGCGAAGACATTCCTCCACAACCATTGAACAATGCAACTGTCTCAGGCATCGAAGTCATGGGTACTTTTTTTGCGAGTATTGCTCCGAATAAACTACCTACAATTGATCCAATTATTATCCAGATCCAAGACTGAATCGCAATTCCAGATGTACCCAAATAATAAGAAAGCAATCCTACTACTGATAGCGACATTGCGAATGCAGCTAATCTATTGGCATCTCTCGCCGATTTTACTTTTGACAATCCTTTTATTCCCAAAGCCAGTAAAAGTACAGCTAGAAGGTCAATAACGAATTTAATGATTACAGGTAGATTCATACTAAAAATTACTTTTTATTTGATGGTTTACGACTAAACATCGCGAGCATTCGATCAGTTACAAAAAAGCCGCCTACAACATTGAAAAGAGCAAATCCAAGAGAAATTGAACCAATGATTAAAAGTGGAATGTTACCTTCTGCTTTAACAATCAAAGTCAATGCTGCCAACATTGTTATTCCTGAAATTGCATTTGCTCCACTCATTAAAGGTGTGTGAAGAGTAGGAGGAACTTTTCCAATTAACTCAAGGCCTAATAAACTACCAAGTAAAAGAACCCAAAGAAGACTTATAAAAGACATAATTTTAAAACCTCAATTTTCAAAAACTTTATTTTGAAGAACAACTCCTTCATCGCTTAATAAACATCCAGAAATGAGTTCATCCTCTTTTTCTAATTTAATTACACCATCTTTTATAAAAGGTGTAATTAAAGATGTTAAGTTCTTAGCATAAAGTGAACTTGCATCATAGGGAACTGATGCTGGCAATTCGCCAGCTCCTATCAGTTTTACCCCATCTTTAATAATAGTTTCATTTGATTTTGTTCCTTCACAATTACCTCCCTGAGAAACTGCCAAATCAATCACTACTGCACCAGGCCTCATTTTTTTAATCATGGGAGAATCTATTAAAACAGGAGCCTTTTTACCAAGAACTTGCGCAGTACATATAGCAACATCAGCTTCAGATAAATATTTAGTTAGCGTAGCCTTCTGTTTTGAAAGGAATTCAGCTGTGACAGCTTTTGCATAACCTCCAGCCTCTCCAGGTTTTTCATCCACTTCAGGAAGTTCTATAAATCTTGCTCCGAGAGACTCTACTTGTTCCTTAACAGCAGGTCTAATATCAGATACAAATACTATTGCACCAAGTCTTTTTGCTGTGGCAACTGCCTGCAATCCTGCAACGCCTCCACCGAGAACAACTACTTTTGCGGGTTGAACTGTGCCTGCTGCAGTCATAAGCATTGGGAAATATCTATCTAACTCACTTGCAGCTAAAAGAACTGCTTTATATCCAGCGATATTAGCCTGTGAAGAAAGAACATCAGATGATTGAGCTCTACTAATCCTTGGAAGCAACTCTAGTGATAAAGCTGAAATCTTATTATTACTTATAATCCTGAGAAGCTCCTTATTACCGTATGGGTTAAGAAGACCAAGAAGAATAGCGCCTTTTTTTAATTTAGTTAAATTATCCTCTGATGGAGTTTGAACACAAAAAATTAAGTCCGCTTCACCCCAAATTTTTTGATCAAAGTCACTTATTATTATTCCGCCCGATTCTTCATATGATAAGTCACTAAATCCTGATAATTTTCCTGCTGAAGTTTCAATATAAACATCACATCCAAGGCTTTTTAATTTCTTTACTGCTTCTGGTGTAGCTGAAACTCTCCTCTCACCAGAGCTTGTTTCGGAAGGAATAAGTATCTTTGTCAATTTATTTTTTTTTTTAACATTTTAAATATAAATTGAATAAAGTCAAAAGTCTTGGATATTTGTTAAAAATATATTTTCTTTTCTATAAAAAATAGCTATCTAGAATATGTAGGTACTAAATAATCCAATGAGTATAAAAGCAATCGAATGTCCCGATGGAGTATGTCATAGTCATCATGGTGGTCATGCTGTACCAAGACAAGCTATGCAGAAAAATCTAGAAAAACATGGTAAAGACTGGTGTGAGAAATTAGCAGAGAGAATTTATGAAATGTCAGTTGATACTTATTCACAGACAGTAATGCCCAGTCTCCACTCGGCAGGTTGGCAAAGAAGGCATTTAGATTGGGAATTTAAGCTGGCAGAAAATGATTCCGAACCTGATGAAGCTCTTGTTGAAGGAATTATTAATGCCACAGAAAGCTTTTTAAGGAGTAGTGAGGTGCATCGGTTATTTATTCAAGAATTAGTCCAGGGCACATTTGAGGAAGCAAATGATAAAAAAATAATTTCTAAAGCAATAAAATCTATCATTGAAGAAGAAATAGTTTGTTCACTGAGAGAGAAGAAAGAAACTCTTTTAAAGAAAGTATCAGCAAAATTAATATCAGAAGAAAAAGTTAGCGAGGAACTTGCAATAAATTCAGCTAGAGATGGTTTTGAAGAAGTTGAAAGGCTACTCGCAAATCATAGTGAGGCAGTTTAACCCTATATCTTTATATTTTCTTTATAATTGCCAAGAAATTTGGTTCAAATATAAATTAAAGATTAAATTATTGTTTGGAAGTACAAAGTTGTAACTTATTAGACAATACATATCCCTTTTAATGTGTTTATCTATATACAACTTCTAGATTTCAATGGACAATTTCATTAGAAAAAGGATTGATATTGCAACATGTTGGGCTACCAATAGAATTTCTGCGATGGATACTCTAGAAAGATACGAAGATAGCTATGCAATAGCTGAAGAATTCAGAGAGTGGATATTACATATTGGAGAAAAGAATGAAAATTTAAAAGATTCTGTTTTAAATTTCCCAAAGGAATTAAAAAAATTATTAGACCATAAATTCAACGATTAAATAATTAAACATTCGAGTGAAATCCGCCCTACATTATTTGGGTTAGTTGATTATTATTGGTAGTGAAATAAGTAAATAAATGGAAAATAAAGAAAAAAAATCTAACATAGAAAATGTTGTAATTATAGGATCAGGTCCTGCGGGTTATACAGCTGCAATATATGCAGCAAGAGCAAATCTTCAACCTTTGCTCGTAACAGGATTTAATTCTGGTGGAATTCCTGGCGGGCAATTAATGACTACAACATTTGTTGAAAATTATCCAGGTTTTCCAGATGGGGTACTAGGTCCTGAATTGATGGATCTAATGAAGGCTCAAGCAGAAAGATGGGGTACTAATTTATATGAAAGTGATGTTGTTTCAATAAATACTGATTCACATCCCTTTGAATTAAAAACTTTAGAAGGGACTATAAAAGCTAACTCAATTATTATTGCAACTGGTGCAAGTGCAAATAGATTAGGAGTGATAAACGAAGATAAATTTTGGAGTAAAGGAATAAGTGCTTGTGCAATTTGTGATGGAGCGACTCCACAATTCAGAGATGAAGAATTAGCTGTTATAGGAGGAGGCGACTCTGCATGTGAAGAAGCAGCATACCTCACAAAGTATGGCAGCAAAGTACATTTGATTGTTAGGTCAGAAAAACTAAGGGCTAGCGCAGCAATGGTTGATAGAGTAAAAGCTAATCCAAAGATAGAAATCCATTGGAACACAAAAGTTAATAAAGCTGATGGTTCTGAATGGCTTGAGAAAATAGAAACTATTCACTCTAAAGAAGGTAAAGGGGAAATCAATATAAAGGGTCTTTTTTACGCGATAGGACACACACCAAATACCAAGTTCTTAGGCAACAAGATTGATTTAGATAATAAAGGTTATATTGCTTGCAAATCAGGAAGACCAGAAACATCTATTCAAGGCATTTTCGCAGCTGGTGACGTTGTTGATTCTGAGTGGAGACAAGGAGTTACCGCTGCAGGAACTGGATGCATGGCGGCATTAGCTACCGAAAGGTGGCTAGCAGAGAAAAACTTGGCAAAAACTATAGTCAGAGAAACACCCGAACCAGATAAAAAACTCAATTCATCAGATTTTCATGAAGAAGAAGTTAATGAAGATACTTTCGATTCAAATTCTGAATGGCAAAAAGGCAGTTATGCTTTAAGGAAACTTTATCACGAGAGCAAAAAACCTCTATTAGTAATTTTTAGTTCCCCAAGCTGCGGCCCATGTCATGTTCTGAAACCACAGTTAAAAAGAGTAATTAAAGAACTTGATGGTGCAGTGCTTGGCGTTGAAATAGATATTGATAAAGATCAAGATATCGCAAAACAAGCTGGTATTAAAGGAACACCAACCGTACAACTTTTTAAAGAAAAATTATTAAAAAAACAATGGCAAGGTGTTAAGCAAAGGAGTGAGTTTAAAGAAGCGATAAAAAATATTATCTAAAGTAACCTTTTATTTATTATTTCTCTTAGGATTATTTTTATTAGTAGTAGGTCTCGCACCACCCGCATTTCTTTCTCTATAAGTTATCCTTCCTCTAGAAAGATCATAAGGACTTATTTCAACTAACACTTTGTCTCCAGCTAATAATTTAATTCTAAATTTAGTTAATTTACCTGCAGCTCTACATAAACATTGATGTCCTTCAGGTTGTTCTAAGGTAACCAAATAAAATCCATTCCCCTGCTCTTTTTCTATCACACCTGAAGTTTCAATCATTAATTAATCTTGTACTAAGTTCATATTATCAGAAAAAGATTAGCCAAAATTGATTTAAGAAAAATTACATAAATAAAAATGTGAACTTCAATTCAAATTGAAAATTTAATTTCATTAATTATTTGAAGTTGACCATAGTAAAAATTTGCTTTCGCAATTTTATCAGAATCTTCTAATTGATCAAAAAAAACAAACCCAAGGCTTTCCCATAATGAAGATCCACAAACATTATTCAATTCATTTTTTGCTTCTTTTGCAAAAATATCTAGTTTTCGTTCAAGGTTTTTAGATTTAGAAACAGACATAAAAGTTTTATATATAGTACAAATATACTATACAAGTCTAAAATTGCAATATTAAAAAGGTAATCTCTTTTTTTCTTCAATATTTAGATCTGCTTCCATTTCCCTTAATCTTTTTAGTATTTGTTGGTAGTACTCCTTTATGTAACTCTCCAGGGAGGTCATATCTTCTTTTTTAAGTTCCAATATTTCATAAGTTTTGCTCATGTCAGCATCTAATGATTCACCACTACTAGTTACTTCGGCAAAAGCCAATCTTTCAGCAACATTTAAAGAATCTTGGAAAAAGGAAACTACTTTTTGAGTGATACTAATTAGGAAAGGGGAAACTCTAAAAATTTTTGCTTTTTTTTCACTAAATTTTTCACATAAGGATATAACTTCGTTTGAATCCCATGCTTTGGGACCTACTAATGGCAATGATGTTCTATGAGTTTTTGGGTTATTTACTGCTGCTACAACAACTTTAGCCATATCTTGAGTATTCATATAAGCAATTTTAGTTGGAGTTCCACTCATCCATACTGCTTGACTATCCAAAATTGGGATGGCGAACTGACCAATAACTCCTTGCATAAAAGCTGCACATTTGAAAATTGTATAGTCTAAATCAGATTTCTCAAGAAGTCTTTCAGTGCAAAATTTTATGTCCATCAAAGGAACATTTCTAAACTTCTCTGTTAAAAGAATAGAAAGGAATATTACTCTTTTTACATTTAGAGATTCACAGGCATTAAATAAATTAAGTTTTCCATCCCAATCTATTTCATAAATACTTTTAGGATCATCTGGCCTACTAGTCGCTGAATCAATAACTACTTCAATATCTTGCAATGCATATTCAATATCAGAAGAATTTAACAAATTACCTTTAGTTAATTCACAACCCCACTCTTGTAGAAAAGAAGCTTTTCTTGGGTTTCTTACAAAGCATCTTACTTCATGTCCATCTTCTATAGCTTGCTTCGCTATTTGTCTGCCAAGTGTCCCTGTTGCTCCTACTAAAAGAATCTTCATATTTAAGATTTACTTAACTTTTAGACCATAACTCAAATTGAGATGTATTCGTGAGAATCAATCTCCCTGAAACTTTAATAACAAAGCACCACAAATCAATCCTATTGGTATCAGTACCCAAAAAACTGCTGCAATACTAAAAATTTCTTTAGCCATAGTAAAATTTATTGGTTACTATAATTTACATTCAATATACATTTATTTGTTAAAAAAGTAGATAATGCAAATATCTTGAAAATTTTGAATATATGAACAATAATTTTAAAAAAAAAATAAACATTCCTAATTACTGGAATTGGAATGGTTTTAAAATTTGCTGGAGTGTTGCAGGTGAAGATAATGAAATTCCAATTATATTTCTACATGGATTTGGCGCTAGTCGAAAACATTGGAGGAAAAATTTAGAATATTTTGCGAAAAGGAATTATGCCTCTTATTCTCTGGATTTAATAGGATTTGGGGATTCAGATCAACCTGGGATTAGACAAATTGGAAAATTAAATAATGAGATTTGGTCTAATCAAGTGAAAGACTTTATTACACAGGTGATAAGACCAAAGAATTCTAAGAAAGTAATTCTTATTGGTAATTCTTTAGGATCACTAGTTGCTTTAACATGTGCTGTTTCATTAGAGGATCAGATTGCAACAGTTATTGCATCTCCTTTGCCAGATCAAATAAAAGAAAATAAAAAATTGATAACAAAAAAATCATCATTTAAAAAATTTCAAGATAGATGCATAAGAATATTTTTTATGTTTTTCCCTTTGGAGATTATTTTGTTTTTAATAACCAAATTAGGAGTTATAAAACTGGGATTAAATTCTGCCTATTTCAAAAAAGATAATATTGATCGCGAACTTATAGATTTAGTAACCAAACCAGTTTTAAGACGAACTTCAGCTAGATCACTAAGGGCAATGTGCATTGGAATGTCTTCAAGGGATGAAAAATTTCAAGCTTCTTACCTTTTGAGAAAACTCAGTGCCTCAAAAAAAGTTCCTTTTTTGTTGATTTGGGGAGCAAAAGATAATTTCATTCCTTTGTTTGTTGGTAAAAAGATTGCAAATTTCCATAGATGGGTAAAATTAAAAATAGTATCCAATTCAGGTCATTGTATCCATGATGAAGATCCTTCAGTATTCAATAGAATCTCTTATGAATGGATTAGGGATTTAAAAACCTTTTAAAATATGAAACATACATTATCAGTTCTTGTAGAGGACGAATCAGGAGCTTTGAGTAGAATCTCAGGTCTATTTGCCAGAAGAGGGTTTAATATAGATAGCCTTGCTGTAGGCCCTGCGGAATCGAAAGGGATTTCAAGATTAACAATGGTTGTAGAAGGAGATGATGAAACTCTTCAACAGATGACTAAGCAACTTAATAAATTATTTAATGTTCTGGGAGTTGTAGATTTTACCAATCTCGCTGCTGTTGAGAGAGAATTAATGTTACTGAAAGTATCTTCAAAAGAAGATACAAGAAGCAATATCTTAGATATAGTCCAAATATTCCGAGCAAAAGTTGTAGACGTTTCAGATATAGCTTTAACACTTGAAGTTGTTGGAGATCCTGGCAAGTTAGTTGCTTTAGAGAAATTACTTGAGCCCTATGGCATTCTTGAAATAGCAAGGACTGGCAAAGTTGCTCTTAAGCGCTCTTCAGGAGTTAATACAGAAATGTTGAAAATCAACAAATATTCTCTAGAAATTTAATTAGATATTTTAATTTCCTTGATATAGTCTTCTTTATTAATTTTTTCAAGTACTTCTAATCCATTAATAATTTCTCCAAAAATGGAGTATCTTCCGTCTAATTCTGGAATCTTACTAGTTACAAAAAAAAATTCTGTAGAGGAGGATTTACTTTTCCCTCTTTTAACCATAGCAATTGAACCACTCTCAAAAGTATTTACCAAATTTTCAGTTTCATTAGGATCTTTTATTTGATAGTTGTATCTTGGTTTAACTTCATCTTTAAATTTTATTTCTAAAGGAATTGAGGGACTTGTCTTATTTATTTTTTGATTTTGTTCAAGATTAAAATTATTTTCTGGATAAACACCTCCGTGTATAAATTTCTGTTGAGGATAATTAATTATTTTGTAAAAATTTTTATTTTTATAAATATTTTTGCCTATGTTATCTAGAAAATTAGATACTGTTACAGGGTTATCTTCGCCAAATAATTTAACCTCAAAATTACCTTTTGAAGTTTTAAAATAAACAATCTTATTAACTTGGATACAACTAATTTTAAGTTTTTGACAGTAATAACTTGAATCAATCTCATTTTTAAAACTACAAGCTTGAACCAAAAACAAAAATTGAATAAAAGATAATGTTTTTAAAAAATATTTTCCTTTTATTTTAGGCCCTCCAAATTAACATTTAAAAACTTAGCCAGACGAGCACCTTCTTCTTCAACTTGGAGCAATGGTTTAAGTTGACCTGCTCCGCTAAGAGGAAGAGGTTTTTTTCTACCTTTGAGTACTAAAGCAATTCTTCTTCTAGGATTAAATCCCTCACTTATATCCAACTTAACTGATTTAATTTCATCGAAATTCAATTTAACTTCAATATCTTTAAATAATCCTTTTCTTTTTATTTCTACAGATTGTGTGGATTTATCAAACGAATTACTTCCTGAACCAAAGTTTATGTATACCAAATACCACAAGTAAAAATTTAGTAAATTGGCTATGACTCCGTATGCTCCCATTATTATTCCTTGAGGTATAAATAATAAGGTTGAAGGGTTTCCAAGAGGAAGTAGATCCCTTCCTGTATAACTAGATAAAGAAGCCAAAAGAAACCCAATACCTCCTATTGTTAGCATTCCTCCAATAATATAATTTGAAATTTTTCTTGATCCATCAATTTTTTGTTCGATTTTATCGAAAGACCTGAGATCTGAATTCATTTTTTATCTTTTTTGAACCTAATTCAGATAATTTAACAAACTTAGGGAGTATTCTTACCTATTTTTTAATAAAAAAGTCAGGAAAGCTTTACAAGGCGTTTCAGATATACAAATATTTCCCCACATTACTCTAAATCTTTGTTAAAGTCACTGCGTATCCCGAAGCTAAAAAACGATTTCTCATGACGATCGCAGTTGGTAGCGCCCCACAAAGAGGATGGTTTGATGTCCTCGATGATTGGTTGAAGCGCGACCGCTTTGTATTTATTGGTTGGTCCGGACTACTTTTACTTCCTTGTGCTTATCTTTCTATAGGTGGTTGGTTCGTCGGAACAACATTTGTTACCTCTTGGTACACACACGGAGTTGCAAGCTCCTACCTTGAAGGTTGTAACTTTTTAACAGCAGCTGTAAGTACCCCTGGTGATGCCATGGGACACAGTCTTCTATTTTTATGGGGTCCTGAAGCCCAAGGTAGTTTCGTAAGATGGCTACAACTTGGTGGTCTTTGGAACTTCGTTGCATTACATGGAGTATTTGGCCTTATTGGTTTTATGCTTCGTCAGTTTGAAATTGCTGGCCTTGTTGGAATTAGACCATACAACGCATTAGCTTTCTCAGCGGTAATTGCAGTATTTACAAGTATTTTCCTTATTTATCCTTTAGGACAGCATAGTTGGTTCTTCGCACCTTCATTCGGTGTTGCAGCAATCTTCCGTTATATACTGTTCATTCAAGGTTTTCACAATATAACTTTAAATCCATTCCACATGATGGGAGTTGCTGGAATTCTTGGTGGTGCCTTACTTTGCGCTATTCATGGAGCTACAGTACAAAATACTTTGTATGAAGATACAAGTATTTATACAGATGGTAAGGTTCAAAGTTCAACATTTAGAGCTTTTGATCCAACTCAAGAAGAAGAAACTTATTCAATGATTACAGCGAATAGATTCTGGAGTCAAATCTTCGGTATTGCTTTCTCAAACAAGCGTTTCTTACATTTCTTGATGCTATTTGTACCTGTTATGGGTATGTGGACGTCTTCAATCGGTATTGTCGGCTTAGCACTAAACTTAAGAGCTTATGATTTCGTAAGCCAAGAAATACGTGCAGCAGAAGATCCAGAATTTGAAACTTTCTACACAAAAAATATACTTTTGAACGAAGGTATGCGAGCATGGATGTCTTCTGTGGATCAACCACACGAAAACTTTGTATTCCCTGAGGAGGTTCTACCACGTGGAAACGCCCTTTAATAGTTTACTTAGAGCCCCTAACCAGAGTATTGAAGAAACTGGTTACGCTTGGTACGTAGGTAACGCCAGATTAATTAATTTATCTGGCCGTTTACTTGGAGCTCATATTGCTCACACTGGCCTCATAGTTTTTTGGGCCGGTGCAATGATGCTATTCGAAGTGAGTCATTTCACATTTGATAAACCAATGTGGGAACAAGGCTTAATTTGTATGCCTCACGTAGCAATGTTTGGTTTTGGAGTTGGCCCTGGTGGCGAAATTACTGATGTTTATCCCTTCTTTGTTGCAGGTGTAATGCATTTAGTTTCTTCAGCAGTTTTAGGATTTGGTGGTGTTTATCACTCATTAGCCGGTCCTGAAAAACTTGAACAAGACTTCCCTTTCTTTTCTACAGATTGGAGAGATAAGAATCAGATGACTAATATATTGGGTTATCACCTAATTGTTTTAGGAGTCGGCGCTCTTTTCTTCGTTTTTAACTGGATGTTTGTAGGTGGCGCTTATGACACATGGGCACCAGGTGGTGGAGAAGTTAGACTAGTCAGCCCAACATTAGATCCTAGAGTTATCCTTGGATATCTATTCAGATCTCCATGGGGAGGAGCTGGTTCTATAATCGGTGTTAACTCTATTGAAGATATTGTTGGTGGACATGTTTATGTTGGTATTACTGCCATTATTGGTGGTTTATTTCACATTTTCACAAAACCTTTTGGATGGGCAAGAAGAGCATTTATTTGGAATGGTGAAGGACTACTAAGTTATGCTCTTGGTGGAATTTGTGTAGCAAGTTTTATTGCTTCAACATTCATCTGGTTCAACAATACTGCTTACCCTTCAGAATTTTATGGCCCAACAAATGCTGAAGCTTCACAGGCTCAAAGCTTTACTTTCCTTGTGAGAGATCAAAGAATTGGTGCTAACGTAGGTTCAACAATGGGACCAACAGGTCTAGGTAAGTATCTCATGAGATCTCCTACTGGTGAAATTATATTTGGTGGTGAAACAATGAGATTTTGGGATTTCAGAGGGCCATGGTTAGAGCCTCTAAGAGGACCTAATGGATTGAGCCTTGAGAAAATCCAAAATGATATTCAGCCTTGGCAGGTAAGAAGAGCAGCTGAATATATGACTCATGCTCCTAACGCTTCTATCAACTCTGTTGGTGGAATCATTACAGAGCCCAATGCTGTTAACTTCGTTAACCTAAGACAGTGGTTAGCTGCAGCTCAATTCTTCCTAGGATGGTTTACTTTCATCGGTCACCTTTGGCATGCTGGACGTGCTAGAGCAGCCGCTGCTGGTTTCGAAAAAGGAATCGACAGAAAGAGTGAACCAGCTCTAGAAATGCCTGATCTAGATTAATTTCTATTCATTTCAAAATAGCCCTATCTATTGATAGGGTTTTTTTTTGCTCAATTTTCTTATTTATATAAATTTTTTCTGAGCCATGGCAAACTCAACCCCATCACATTACTGAAACAACCCTCTATTTTTTCTATATATTTACCGCCTATACCTTCCAAAGCAAATCCACCTGCGCAGTATAAAGGTTCGTTTGTATCTACATAACTTTTGATTTCCCAATCTTCCAACTTAGAAAAATAAACTCTTGAACTTACTGTTTTTTTAATAATTTTAGTGATTTTAAAAGTATTGGAAATTGAATCAAAATTTCCGATTATTAGAGTATGCCCCGTATGTAACAATCCAAATTCTCCAGACATTTTTTTCCATCTAATAAATGCTTCTTCTTTATTAGATGGTTTTCCATAAGCTTCTCCTTTAAATTCAAAAATTGAATCACATCCCAGGATTTCAAAAGGGCCGCATTTATATTCTTCTGGCCATGATATTTTTTGAATATTTTCAGATAAACTTTTAGCCTTTTGAAAAGATAATTCAAGAGCTAATTTCAATATATTTTTTTCTTTTATTGAATTTTCATCAAAGCCACTCGATATTTGGATAAATTCAATTTGACAATTTTCCAGTAATTTCTTTCTAGATTGGGAAGTAGAGGCTAGAATTAACACAAATTTTTTACCAAATTATAATTCAATTTACTAGTTAATAAATTTCAAAATTAATATTAATTACCAATGGAATTAGATACGAAATTAAATAAAAGTAAGAAACCAATAATGGTCCTGGGCACTTCCAGTGGAGCAGGTAAATCATTAACGGTTACTGCTATTTGCAGAATTCTTAAAAATTCAGGGGAAGATCCAATACCTTTTAAAGGTCAAAATATGAGTAACAACGCTTGGGTTGATTGGGATGGTGGAGAGATGGCATATTCACAAGCTCTTCAAGCTTTTGCTTGTGGTATTAATCCTTCTGCAGAGATGAATCCTATTTTATTAAAACCACAAGGCAATTCAATAAGTGAGGTTATACACCTTGGCAAAAGTATAGGAATAACAACTGCTAAAAATTACTATAAAGATTGGTTTATTCCAGGTTGGGAAGTAATTAAAAAAAGTCTGAGTTCTATTTATAAAAAAAGTCCAAATTGCCGTTTAATTATTGAAGGAGCTGGAAGTCCAGTAGAAATGAATTTGATTCATAGAGACCTCACTAATTTAAGAGTTGCAAAGTATCTAAATGCAAATTGCATTTTAGTTACTGATATTGAGAGAGGAGGTGTATTCGCACAAATAATTGGGACACTTGAACTCATGAAACCTGAAGAAAAAAAACTTATTAAGGGAATAATTATAAATAGATTCAGAGGAGACCTTTCATTATTTGAAGAAGGTAAAAAATGGATTGAGAGTAAAACGAAAATTCCTGTTATTGGGATTGTGCCCTGGTTGAATGATACATTTCCTCCTGAAGATTCTCTGGATTTATTAGAAAAAAAATCGATTTCCAAATATCCCGAAATAAAAGTTGGAATAATAAAATTGCCATCTATAAGTAACTTCTCAGACTTTGACCCATTGGAAAATGAAGAGTCAATATTTATTGAATGGGTTAAAGAATCGCAAAACCTGAAAAATTATGATTTTATTATTATTCCTGGGAGTAAACAAACTATTAAAGATCAAATATTTCTTGATAACTCAGGTTTATCACAGGATATAAGAGAATATTCAGAAAATAATGGGCATATTATTGGCATTTGTGGAGGTTTACAAATGTTAGGCACAATACTTGAAGATCCTTTTTTAAAAGAGGGCTCGAAAAACCCGTCAGGACAAAAGATTAGAGGCATTGGATTACTTCCATTAAAAACCACTTTCATTGAGAAAAAATTAACACGTCAAATCAGCTCAGAATCTTTTTGGCCATGCCAATCCAAAATTAATGGATTTGAAATTCACAATGGGCAAACCGAATTAGATAGTACTCAAAACTCATTAAAGATTAACCCTATCTTCAGAGACATCAATCTAGGTTGGTATAAAGAAAATAAAAAAGGTGGGACTATCGCTGCCACATACATTCATGGAATCTTTGAAAATGATATTTGGAGAGATCAATATATTAATTTGATAAGAAAGAGAAAAAAATTGCCCGCATTAGAAAAAAAAACAAGATCTTATAAAATTAAAAGAGAATCAATTATTGATAATCTTGCCAATGAATTTGACAAACATATTACCATTTCATCTTTATTAAATTGAATAAATTAATCATTAAAATTTCATGGCCTAATAATATCGAGACATATGCCTCAGAGGGAGATGACTGGTTTGCAGCAGCAGAAAAGGCAGGCTTAAAAATTCCTGCGGGTTGTTTAACAGGAAGTTGCGGAGCTTGCGAAATTGATGTGAATGGAGAAACTGTGAGAGCTTGTATTACAAATATTAAAAGTAAAAAAGAACGAATATTAAATGTTTCACTTACTACAGATCCTTTTTGGGAAAATTAAATTCTTAACTATTTCATAAAAAAAATTTTACGGAGAGTCTAGAATTAGAATTTAGTCCATATGTGCTTATATGGGAAATATAGGGAATGGTAAACCAACTCATAGTTGATAATCCCACAACACATCTCACAACACATCCCACAACACATTTAATCAATATGATTGGATTTTCATAAAATCAAAGTAATTATTGATTATCAAAGTTACTGCAAATACTTAATTTTCAACAAAAAAACTATTCCAAAAAGAAATCAACGGAGAGGGTGGGATTCGAACCCACGAATAGTTGCCTATTAAACGATTTCGAATCGTTCGCTTTCAACCACTCAGCCACCTCTCCCTTCTATTAATTATGGTTGGCATAAATGAGAAAATGTTGATCTATCTAATTTTCTTAATTTTTAATCCCAACCTGAATCTTTCATCATTTTTATTGCTAAAGAGTTATAGTTTCCTAGATCTTCTACGGTTACCGAATCAGAAGTAAATTCTCCAAAGTCTTTAACTATTGGATTTTGATTAACTTCTTTCAGTGGATGTTCAAAAGTTGGAGCAGCTAGACCTTTACTTCCTTGTGGAGATGCTAAATATTCAAGTAGCTTAATAGCTTCTTTTTTATTTGAAGCATATTTTGCCACACCTCCAGCACTAATATTTACATGCGCTGGATTAGGAGTGATGACTGATGTTTTTTTTGCATATAAAGCATCTCTCCTACCATTAACACCTGCTAACATTCTCGCTACATAGTAGTGATTAACAATTCCTACACCACATTTTTTCTTAGAGACTGCTCTTATTATCGAAATATCTCCTGGAAAAAAAGGTTGAGAAACATTAGAGATCATTCCACTTAACCAAGCTTTAGTTTCTGATTCACCTTTATTAACTATTTGATTAGCGACTAAAGATTGATTATATGGACTCTTTCTATTTCTTAAGCAAACTTTGCCTTTTAATGATGGATCAGCTAAATCTGTATAATCTTTAATCTTATTTAGATCAACAACCTTTGGGTTCGCCACCATTACTCTTACTCTTCGAGTTAGTGCATACCATTCTTTACCCCTATCTTTTAAACCATTGGGTACATCATTTTCTAGAGAGGATGATTCTATACTTTGAAGTAGTCCAGCCTTTGCAGCATTAGTAATTCTTGCTGCATCAACAAGCAATATTAAATCTGCTTGAGAATTCTTTCCCTCCCTTTTCAACCTTTCGATTAAGGATATACCTGCGGCTTCGATAAGCCTTACCTTTATTCCTGTTTCTTCCGCAAATTTCTTATAAACTCCCCTATCAGTATTATAATGCCTCCCAGAATAAACCTTCACCTCTTTTTCCATCGCACTTAGAGGTATATTTAAATTAAATAAAAAAGTAAACGTCAAAGCTGAGTAAAGTATCTTTTTTAGTTTTTGCACTTTTATCAAATAGTATCTATGGTTACTTTATATATAGATAAAGCCTAAAAATCCTTAAAGATATTTTCTATACACTTACATGTAACATTTTTTATATCCAGCATGAATTATTTAACGCTCCAGTTACTAAACGAAGAAGAAATAGAAATATTAATTAAAACTGTCAATGACCAAAATAATCTTTGGGAAGATGGAAAAAAAACAGCTGGAAGTCATGCTTCTAAAGTAAAAAATAATTTGCAATTAAATAGAAATTCAGAAATTTCAAAGAAATACTCTCAGTTAATAAAAAAAAGGATCCTGGAAAATCAACTCATTAAGAGTTTTTCGTTACCAAAAATAATTCATGGAATAATGTTTACTAAGTCATCACAGAATATGGGTTATGGGAGGCATATTGATAATCCTTTTATGTCAACAGGTAGGTCAGATTTATCCTTTACTATTTCCTTAACTAATAAAGAAAATTATGAAGGGGGAGAATTAGTTATCGAAACACTTAATTCAGAAAAAGAATTCAAGCTAGATGCAGGTCAAATGATTATTTATCCTAGTACTTTTTTACATTCAGTTAAAGAAGTAAAAACTGGAGAAAGAGTAGTATGCGTAGGTTGGATTGAAAGCTACATTAAATCAATAGAAGAAAGAGAATATTTATTTGATCTTGATGCTGGGGCTAAAAGTTTGTTGGCTAAATATGGAAGATCGGAGGAACTTGATCTTATTTTTAAGTCTTATTCAAACCTTCTTAGATTGCTAGGTAATTAAAGAATCATTTTATACATCGAATAGAAAATTGATCTAGAAATATTTAGAATATTAAATGAGTTATTTTAGTATTAAATGCCAAAAAGAAGTTCGATAGCATTATTTATAGCTGCAACAAGTGCTCTTTCAATTGCCGCCTCAGATGATTTTTCTGTAAAAGCAGGTGAAAATGATATGGGAGGACTTAAAGAGTGGAATACAGATATGCCTATTAATGCAGATTTTGTTCTAGATGATGCTGCACAAAAATTAGCTGATGAAGCTGCCAAATCAAGCGCATGTATACCTATTGGGGAGGGAGAAAACTGCTGGTAAATGATGAAAATTATAATTAATAAAAGACACCCTATAAAGGGTGTTTTTTTATGGAATTTAAGATTCGTTTAGAACTTAAACTATTTTTCAATTAGGGACTAATATAATTCTTCACCAGTTTAATCTGTTGGCATTCGTTACTCCCACAGATAATGGTTTTAAATATTAATAAATAAAAAAAAACACCCTAACAGGGTGTTTTTTTATGAATTTAAAAATTCGTTTAGAACTTAAACTGTGTTTCGATTACTGCACCAGTATAGTCTTCTCCGTCAGTTCCGTTAGCATTTGATGCTCCGAAAATTGCTGGAGTTACTGTTACTGAGTCGTTAACCTTGAAACCATAATATGCTTCCCACATGAATGCATCTTCGTCCTCACCCTCATTTTGTTGAGGTTGACCGAAAGCTACACCGATACGATCATCAGCATTGAAGGTATCTTTCCAGGTTAGACCTACGAAATAGGCATTAGTAGTGTCATCATCGTCATAACCATCCAATGATGAAGTATCATAACCGAATGAAACTTCAGGAATTGCAGTACCAGTCTCTGATGGTCTCCACCAAGCTCTTAAACCAATGTTAGTGCTGTCGTCGCTATTACGATCATCACCACGAGCTGTACTAAAGTAGCTATCTCCCCAGCCTGCAGACTTTTGGTTAACGATTGCTGAAATCGCATACTGATCTTTAGTAAGACCTACTTGAGTAGCCCAAGCAGTTTGAGTTTCGTCAGTTAAAATTCCTGTATTAGCGTATGAGTAAGTTGAAAGAGTGATTTCATTGCCATCTGCATCAGTGGCAGTATCATAAACCTTCTTAGTTCCCATTGACTTAGAAGTAAAGTTTGAACTTATCGCAAATCCATTATCTGCCTTATAAATCCAACCTGCACCTTGAGAAGTACTTGCACCATAAGCAGCTCCATTACCACCAAGAGTAAATGCTTTTAATACTGGCTTATAGATTGATGGAGTAGTTCCATGCATGTAGTAGTTTTCGATCATAGGACCGACAAAAACAGTATTCTTTTCTCCTACAGGGAATTGATACCAGATTTTATCAACCTTGATAACATTAGAGTTTCCTTTAGCAGAACTTAAATAAGTACCGTGGTCTTTATCCTTTGTCCAAGAACCTGCGTTACCTGTTTTAAGTCTTACATAAAGATTGTCATCGCCTGTGAAGCTAGTATTCAAGTTTCCTTGCCACATGTACTGGAAGAGAGCAGCTTCGTTAGAAACTGTGTCACTACCAGAACCATCGTAACTAAGAGCACCTGTGGTAAATACAACTTTACCGTCTAGAGTTGTAGTATCTGAGAATCCACCTGCCTCAAAATTATTTTGCCTTACCTCAAGGCTATCAACACGACCTTTAAGGTTTGCTATGTCTTCACTAACTTCGTTAATGAATGTATTACTGTCAAGTCTTGAAGATTTTGTTTGACTACGAGCGTAGCTGTTCATTTCTTCAATATTGACAACATCAGAAGCCTGAGCAGCTAATGGAGTTATTAAACTCAAAGATGCTCCTGCTACCAACATTTGTTGGAAGAGTTTCATTTTACCTCACACTAAAGTAGCCCACTGAAATGGGTAACTATACTGTATCGAGGGTAACAAAAAAAGAAAGGAATATAAGTTTCAGAGCAGCGTATCATTTTATACTGTTCATTCTTTTTTATGACAGTTTTATTAGGTTTCTTCTATTTAATTAATGGAAATTCCATTAATTTTCTTTCCTCTATCCAAGATGAAGCAACTTCCCTTGCTAATTTTCTAATCTTTTCAATGTATTGAGCACGATCTGTAACTGAAATAACACCTCTTGCATCAAGCAGATTAAAAGTATGGCTACATTTAAGAACAAAATCGAGCGCGGGGTAAGTCAATTTTTTTTCTATTAAATTATTTGCCTCAGTTTGGTAAAGTTCAAATAATTTTCTGAGATTATCAGGACTAGATTCAGTGAAATTATAAGAACATTGACTTTTTTCAAATTGAAGCCAAATATCACTATATTTCAAATTTTTGTTCCAATTTAAATCCCAAATACTTTCCTTATCTTGTAAGAACATTGCAATTCTCTCTAATCCGTAAGTTATTTCAATTGGAACTGGACTACAGTCAACTCCACCGCATTGTTGAAAATAAGTAAATTGAGTGACTTCCATTCCATCTAACCAAACTTCCCAGCCAACTCCCCATGCACCAAGTGTTGGAGACTCCCAATTATCTTCTACAAATCTTATGTCATGATCTCTACAATTAATTCCTAGAGATTCTAAGGATGTTAAGTACTTTTCCTGTATTTTATCTGGCGAAGGTTTAATTATTACTTGATATTGAAAGTAATGTTGGGCCCTATTAGGATTATCACCAAACCTTCCATCTGTTGGTCTCCTGCATGGTTCTGCATATGCAACACTCCAAGGTTCTGGTCCAATAGCTCTTAAAAAAGTGTGCGGATTCATTGTTCCAGCACCCTTTTCAGTATCATATGGTTGCATTATTAAACATCCTTCTTCAGACCAAAATTTATTTAAGTTTTGAATTATATCCTGAAAAAACATCTATTTAAGAAATTTAGAAATTTTAAGCAATTCCATAAAATATGATAACAAAGCTTCTTTCAAAAATATAAATGATTAGAAATAAATTAAAGATTAATTAGTTAAAAAAATCCAACGGCAATGGTCCGAATGTATTAGCTTCTCTAGACTCATGATCATACTGACAAGTTAATAAAATTCCAACTCCAAGACCATTTTCAGATCTAATAAAAACATTTCCTGTTTTTTGATTACCTTTTAAAAAAACACTTCCATTTGCAGCAAGGGGTTCTTTATCGCTGAATTTAATAGAAGCATATTTTTTGGAAATTGATTTTAATGCAGCAATAGCATCTAAATCGGAGGGGGCCATTATTCCGATTGTTATCCAATCGGCATTAAAAATATTTTCTTCAAGTTCTTCTAGTAATTTTTTTATTTGTAATTTATTTAATTGAGGAGCTGATCTAAGACTATTTAAATCATGTAATTGATTTATTTCCAACTTAATAAATACCTAGAAAATCAATTTAGTCATCCAAATGTTCTTCCATTCCATGCCCACATTGAAGCTGAGACATCCTCGAAAGAAATATAAATCTTATCAATTGGAATTCCCAATTTCTCATGTATAAAATCAGAAATTGGCTTTGCCATGTCTGAAGGATTCAAAGAACCTATTGACTTAATTTCTAAAAAGCATGAAGGTAAATAATCATCAAAATACATTTCGCAATTATCATCTAATCTTGCCATTACAAATCTTCTTGATTTACTAGTTAAAGATGAAATAAATATTGAGATTTCTTCAAGTAATTTTTTCTTATCCTCAATTTTTGCTGAAGTAGAAAGATTTATATAAGGCATATTTATGCAGCTAAATTATCTTTTTGGAAATCATTTTGTAGATTAAAAGTCTTACTCTTTAAAACTTTTTTTGTTGAAAGATATGCCATATCATATTGACTTATACCGTTTTTATATGGATTGAAAAGAGCATTCTTAGATCTATTTTTTTTGCTCCTTTTGAATTCAATCATTTTTAATTAAATTATTAATTCATAATTTAACTTCATTTAAATAGATGTCTAGGTATTTTAAAGATCTTTAATTAATTAAGTTCAAAATACATTACAAAAACGCAATCTGAATATCTATTGATTAAATTTAAAAGACATTTCATAGTTATTATTTTGGAAGTCTTAAATAATTATCAAAGAAAAAAGCTTGATGAGAGTAATGATCAAGAATTTTATTCTGATCCAAAATTTGTCTATCATTTAGATGCAAACTTCAGGGACTATCTATCAAATGTTTATAAAAATGAAATTTCAGATTATTCAACCGTTCTAGATTTAATGTCCAGCTGGGATAGTTATTTACCTAAAGAGAAAAAATATAAAAAGGTTATTGGGCATGGTTTAAATAAACAAGAACTTGAAAGAAACAAAATTTTTGATACCTATTGGATACAAAATTTCAATTTAAATCAAGAAATTCCTTTGGATAATGAAAGTGTTGATTATTGTTTAATGGTCGCAGCTTGGCAATATTTACAATACCCAGAAAATTTAACTAAAGAAATCGCAAGAATTTTAAGTAATCAGGGCAAGTTTATAATCGCTTTTTCAAATAGAGCATTTTGGCATAAAGCTCCTAATATATGGACTACCTCTAATGAGGAAGAGAGAGTAGAATATGTAAGAAAAGTGTTAATCACAAACGGATTTAATGAACCAAAAATTATAAAAAAATTTAATCAACCTGTCCTCAATATCTTAAATTTTTTAAATAAAGACCCATTTTATTGCTTAATTGCTATTAAGGAGTAAAAAATACCTTTACTGTATTTCAGAAAAAGCTATTAACAAAAATAAATAGCCATACTTTTTAATTTTTACTAATATTGGATAGTTAAAATTAATAATATGGGCTCCAAAAGAGAAAAATATCCTGAAAAATGCCCTTGGGATCTTGGACCTAATCAGCATTTAGCAAAAGAAGAAAATTGGACTCTAAGATTAGGAGAAGCAAACGTTTGTTTTAGCAAAAATAAACTAGACAATAATTATTTTCATGTAATTAGTAATGAAAATGAAGAACAAATTTTAGCCTTCAGAGCTAGGCTCCTCTATCAAAAACTACTTGATAAAGGATTTAGATTGGTTGAATAAAAAAGTTATTTTAATAAACCTAAATCCTCGAAAACAAACTTTTGTGTTTCTTTTTCTTGATTTTGGTTGAGGTATTTTATTGTTCTTGAATTTAAGATCCAATAATCCTCTTCACCTATATTTATAAATTCATCCACATATTCTAATTTTTGCGATTTTGGCTTAAGTGTATCAGGATCAATTGTTTGACTACAATATTTTTTACTAAGAGCGCCTATTCCTGTATGGAAAAATTCTTCAACAAAAATCTCAATTATGGTTCCATGAATTTTTCTATAAACCATATTAATACAGTCATCTTTAACCCTATATTTATCACCTTGATTCTTGCCAGAAACTATCATTTCAATCCCACTGTCAGAATTTTTAATTAAGTTAAAATTATTTTCTGAATGAACAGAACGGAATTCTCTCTTTACCCTATGTATACAAACTTCAAATAACTGAGAGGCAATACTTTTAACAATTTTTTCATCTTCTATTTTTTGAATAATTGGTTTGAAATTTTTATCTAATACGAAGTTACCTTTATGAATATTATTATTAATCAAAAAAATACATTTACCTTTGTAACCATTAAATTCATTTTTCCAGGTGTACCTATTTTCATAAGCTTTTCGAAAAATCTCTTTACAATTAATTTCTTGTAGATTATCCATTAATGTTTTGAATACGTCAAATAATTCTACAAAAAAAAACCTCCCTATTAAAGGAGAGGTTTTTTTCTGAGATTAAATTAGTTTTGAGTAATTTTTGTATTTTCCATATTATCAAAGGCTTGACCAATTTTCTTGAAGTCAAATCCCATCGCTCTTAAAGCATGCCATAAATGGCCTTGTAAGAAAAAGAACCCTAAATAGAAGTGTCCATTAGCAAGCCATGCTCTTGAACTATATGCACCAGAACCTAAATCAACTGTATCAGTAAAGTAAGGTGCAAATTCAAATTGAAGCTTTAAAGGCTCTCCATATAGATCGACTGGATATATGGTTGTGTTTGAAGCACACCAGAATGCAGCAATAAATGCCATAAAGGAAACTCCTACTACTGAGTAGGACAAAATAGCCTCGGCACCAAGTAGTCCTTTACCTTTGAATTCTGTATATTCTCCAAATTGTTTTGTGCAAATATGGAAAACTCCACCGATGATAGTTAAGAATGCCACAAAAGCATGACCACCCATTATGTCTTCTAAACTATCTATTTTTAGAAAATCAAATTGATGGTTCCAAATTGCTGCAATATCTAGATTGTAAACGACTTGTCTTGTAGAACCTATTGCTGGGTCATAAATTCCATGAATACGAGCCCATTCAACAAACATTATTGCTCCAAGTCCAAGAAAAATTAGATGGTGACCAAGAATAAAAGTTAATTTATCTGGATCATCCCACTCAAAATCAAATTTTTGTGGCTTACTATTTTCTGGATAATCTCCAAGATCACCTGCAAATTTATTGGAATGTAATAATCCCCCAGCACCCAATACTGCTGAGAAAATAAGATGTAATGTGCAAATTACAACAATTCCATATGGCTCTGTAATAACGCCATTTTCAATTCCACCAATTCCAATACCAGCTAGGTGAGGTAAAACAATTGCTTTCTGTGCACCCATTGGAATAGTGGCGTCGTAACGAGCTAATTCAAATAATCCAAAAGCTCCTGCCCAGAACATCATTAAACCTGCATGGGCTGCATGAGCTGCTATGAATTTACCTGAACGGCCTACAACACCAGAATTCCCTGCGTACCAGTCATAGGTAACATCAGATTTTCCGTAATTTTGTAACACTTGATTTAAATAAACAGCAAATTGAGCATATTGCTAATCAGTTTATTTTTTACAAGTTCTTTACAGATTTAATTACTTTTGTAAAAAAATAATCTTATGAAAGAACAAATGTTACAAATTTAGAGAGTAATATCTTTGAAAGTTAAGCCAATGAGGGTATTTCGCCTTTTAGTTGAGAAGCCCATGTTTCAAGACGTGAATCAGTCAAATCAGATTCACTATCCTCATCAAGAGGTAATCCACAAAAACTTTCTCCAATGACGCTTTTAGACTCATCAAATGTATAAGAAGATTTATCTACATAACCGACCATTTCGGCTCCTGCTTTAGTGAAGTAGCTATGAAGTTCTTCCATGGCATCACAATAGTTTTCTGTATAGGTAGAAGAATCTCCTAAGCCAAAAATTGCAACTTTTTTTCCTGATAAACTTAGTTCACCAATATCCTCTAAGATTGAATCCCAAGCAGTTCCTGATCTTTCTTCATCTGCTCCGGTATTCCAAGTAGGTATCCCACAGATTATCCCGTCAAGACCTTCTAATTCCGAAAGATCATCTACATCAGAAACATCTTTAGGTGCCTCTGCTGAAGAAATAAAATTGTGAAGACGATCAGCTACGTCCTCTGTTTTTCCAGTTGTAGTTGCGTAATAAATTCCTACAGTCATAACTTCAAAATGTTTACCTTAAAATAATAAAATCTAAAAACATTAAATTAATTTCTTAAAAAACTTTTTCAAGTAAAATTTTATACCAATTAGAGTAAGAAAAAATTTTTTAAGAAAAATTTATAAAGATATTTAAACTATTGTGACTGACAAATTTCAAAACCATATTAATAATCTTGTTGAAGAATTTAACTTCAAAGGGGAGAAGAGATTTAAATTAATTGTTTTATTTGGCCTATTGGGAGATTTTGATAGCGTTGAATATGCAATAAATCTTAAAAATTTTATCAATAATCGTCAGGATAAAAATTTAGATATTTATGCTATTGCTATTGGCAACCAAAATGGGAAACAAAAATTCTGTAAATTCACTGGCTTCTGTGAAAAAAATTTAATAATTGTTTCTGATAATCAAATTCATAATAATCTTAAAGTCTCAAGAGGTTTAGATATAGGTTTAGGAGGTTGGATTAATATGCTTTTAATGTTATCTGGGATAAATTCTTTTAAAACAATTAAAGAGGTTTTTAGAGGTTATACAGGCGATCGAAAAGCAAAGCAAATCTATTCAGAATTTGATGAAATTGACATTTTAAAATTTCTAAAATTTTCTGGTAATTCTTTTAAGCAGATTTTCGGGGATGGTTATTTAAGACCATTCGAATTAGCAACATTTAGATTAAACAATATGAATGAAATAATTAAAAATTGGAATGATTATATTCTTGATGCAAAATATCTTCCTCAAAGAGGAGCTTCTTTTTTGTTGAGTAATAAAAATCAAGTTATTTATAAATTCTTCTCAAATGATGTTCTCGGATATTCATCAAATATGAGAGATCCCTTAAGGTTTATATCTGATTTAATTAAAGAATAGTTTTTGAAACTTTTATGGATATAGATATATTTGGATATTTTGCCGCGATTTTAACAACAGCCGCATTTCTACCTCAATTATTAAAAACTCTAAAAACAAAAAAAGCAGATGATGTTTCTTTGACAACTTTAATAATGTTTATTATTGGAGTCTTGTCATGGATTATTTACGGTTATAAAATTTCTTCTACACCAATATTGATTGCTAATTTGATTACCTTAATTTTAAATCTCTTGATATTAATCTCAAAAGTATATTTTTCAAAACCATCTAATTAGCAATTATTGTTTTAATAGTTTTAAATTTTAGAGAAATTACTTAAATTTTATTTATCATAGAAATAAATTTCAGTGATCTTGAAAACTTCAAAATGTTGGGTCTGGTTTAAAGGTAGCCTTAACAAAGGCGGTTTTTGGAAAGAGGGGTTTACTTGTACTTTTGATGAGAACCCAGGTGTTTTAATAGAAAGTCCTGCTTATGTCACTTGTAGAGTTCCAAATTGGAGAGTATTGACTAAAGAACCAGAAGATTTAAATAAATCTCCTTTAATTCCTGATAAGGCAATATGGAAAATAATTTAACTTATTCCATTCATAAATTTTTTTTGACTATGCTCGGCAAGTTAGTATTGCTTTAATAAATATTTAATTAATACTATCTACTCTCTCTTTATAAATATTATCCCTTTCTTAATTTTTGGATTTCTTATTGGAAAAAAGAATCCAAGGATTTCTAAATATATTGCAAGACCTCTAATAAGATTTGGCATTCCATTAAGTGTAATGGGTCTTTTATTAAAGGAGGGTATAGATATAAACCTTATTAAAAGTGCATTTTTAGCATTCTCTCTAATTGGATTATTGATATCATTAGTGAATATATTTCGAATATTTAAAAATAGGCTTCCAAATTATACTTTACAGCTAGCAGGTCTAATAGGTAATACTTCATTTCTTGGAATACCAATAGCGATAGCTCTTCTCCCTTCATCTACTATTAACTTCACTATCGGATTTGACTTGGGAACAACATTATTCGCTTGGATATTTGGACCTTTTTTTCTTCAAGGCAAATCCCAAATAAATAAAATCCCAAAGATCGAAGGCTTTTTAAACGCATTGATAAATAGTCCTGCATCAAGAGGCATAATTGGGGTACTTTTAGCATATCTTTTCAATGTAGATGAAATATTAGGAAATTACCTTTGGATCCCTGCTAGGGTAGTTATCGCTTTGGCAATAATAATTGTAGGAACAAGACTTGGCATAATAATAAATCAAAAGGATAAAATTTTTGATCTAAATCAAGAAATTAAATTCTCGATTTTATTAAAGTTATTTATTCTTCCTTTTATCGTTTTTTTAATAAGCAAATTTTTAAATTTTGACTTCTATCAATCATCAGCAGTAATACTTCAGGCAGGAACTCCAACGGCAATTTCCACAATATTAATGGCAGAGGCTTATGACGTGAAACAAAAAATAGCATCAAAAATTCTTTTTACTACAACTTTAATTTCAATAGTTACAATTCCTCTTTTAAAAATTCTTATCGATGCATACAGCAAAAAAACGTTTTAATTGCATAATTAATGAATATTGTAAAGAAAATGTCCTGATAAATACATAATGTCTTAAGATTTAGGTTATGAAGTCAGCGAACCCTGAAAATGAATATATCCCTTTAGACCTCAGGATATCTGTGAGGAGGGATACTCTGAGACTAATCTCAGAGATGGCTCAAGACATGGGAATAAGCATTAATGAAGTTTTTAGTTTTTTAGCCGAAGATTCTGTAATCGATCTGGAATTACTTGAAGATCTAAATAAAATTGAAATCCCTAATAAGTGCAGTCTTGATGATCTTAAAAACGCTCTTCTTAAAAAAAAGCTTTGTTAAAATTTTTCAACTTTTCGATTTTTCCAGTCAGATTTATAACCGCTTTTAACTAAAGTTTCCGAATAATTATTCAAATCATTTTTCTGAATTCGCCATAAATTATAAATTCCATATTCTCCCAATTTTTGATGATTAATATTTGACCAGTGTTTTTCGCGTGAAGAATATTTATCTATAACGACCAATAAAGATTTATATTCATAATCTGGTTGGTCCTTATAATTTTCTCTCCTATCGTTATTGAGCCTGTCTGAGAGATTAATTAATCCTTCTTTAGTATTTGGTTCATAAAAAACTATTTGTCCTGAATAATAATGTAAAGAGGGTTTTCTTATCCCGATCATCGCTAAAGTCTCGTTCCCCTCTCGAATATCTGAAATTAATTTTGAGATGTTCCTCAAGGGCAATTGCCTAGAATTATCCGCTAATTTTCTTATTGGAGACATCAAAAAGGATTGTCCTATCAAAAGTAAAATTTGAAGATAAAGAAATATATTTTTGGATTTTAATGAAAATAAAATTATTGCAATGAGAGTAAATGTAGAGAAGAAGAATTTGGCTTTAAAAATTATCCCAGAACTTATTAATTCGGATCCGAGATTAGGCATTTCAGGATCATTTATTGAACTTAACCAAATATTTGAGAAAAAGAATGCTATGGAGACTCCAAAAAAAATTAAAATATTAAACATCCATAAAAATGAATAAATCTTTTTTGAGTGTTTTAAGTTTTGAAAGCTATTACTTATTAAAATTGACGCCGCTGGAATTGCTGGCAACCAATAGCTTGGAAGTTTTGTAGCAGAAATACTAAAGAAGATTAAGACCGATGTTAACCAACATAGAGAATAAATATATAGGGTCTCATTGACATTGCTACTATTTTTTGAACGTCTCAAGAAATCTTCAAAGACTTTAATTATCCCGTGATACAAAAAAGGAGTGAATGGTAATGAAGCAAATATCATCATGTAAAGAAAAAACCAAAATGGTTCTGAATGATTATTTACAACAGATGTATATCTTTGGAAATTATGATAACCAAAAAAGTTGTCCCAAAAAGGCTTTCCCTCTTTTATGAGTTCTAAGATATACCACGGAACACTTATTAGTATTGTTATTAAAAAACCTTTCTTAGGATTTATCTTATGTAGCAAAGTTTTCCAATCCTTCTGAATGATTAAGAAAAATGCAATAGTCAATGTTGCTAAAACAAATGCAACAGGTCCTTTAGTTAAAATTGCAAACCCTAAAAAAACCCATGCTGAAATGCATTGATCATTATTTTCACTTGCCATTCGTCTCCAAAACAACAGCAGGCTAATCCCTAAGGTTCCAGTCAAAAGAGAGTCACTTACAGCAGTCCTACTCCAGATAATTATGAATGGAGACAGTCCAAAGGCTAATGATGCAAATATTGGAGTGAGGAATTGCCTATCACCCTTCTGCGGCCAACAAAATAAAGTATCTCCAATCATCAACATTAAAAATAATGATCCCAAAGCTGAAGGGAGTCTTGCTGAGATTGTTCCTAAACTATCCCAAATTTCGTTTTTCGGTAATGAGTAAAAAAAACCCATAAGCCAATATATTAGTGGAGGCTTATCAAAACGGAACATTCCATTGACTTTTGGAGTTAACCAATCACCAGATTCACTCATTGCCCGTCCAGCAGCGGCAAATAAAGGAGGAGTTTCATCTACTAGTCCTGTACTACCTAAACCTGAAATAAATAATATGATCCCACAAACTAAAACTATGAGTAAGGTTATAAGCCTTTTTCTTGATTTAAGAATAATCATTTAATAGTTTTTTATTTATATTCGTGCGTTACCTTATTAAGCCAGTTCACAACCTTCTTAGCAAATATATCTGTTGAGGCATTTTTTTCTACCCATTCTCTACATTTCTTACGATTTATTTTTTCAATAATCTCTACATAGGAAAGCATATTTTTTTTATCATCAGGATCAGCAAGATACCCTGTTTGCCCATGCTGAATAATTTCACTGGGCCCTCCCCTTTTATAGGCAATGACTGGCACCCCACAGGCTAAAGCTTCTACAACTACGTTCCCATATGCCTCGTTCCATTTTGGAGTATTTAGCAAAGCCCTACATTTACCAAGTTCTTTTTGTAATTCATTGGTTGATAAAAAACCCATCCAATCTACAGTTCCTTGAGGAAAAGATTTTTGTATTTTTGAGGCATAGTTTTCATCTTCTGTAACTCCCCAAACTTTTAGTTTTTCGCCAAGTTCACTTGCAACATAAACTGCATCCTCTAAACCTTTCTCTGGTGCTACTCTCCCAACCCACGCCAATGGTCCCTTGGCTATATCTTGAAAAGTATAGTTATCTAATTTAAAACCATTACCAATAACTATTGGGTTTTTTATAAATGGATAATCATCAGCTTGTATTTTTGAATGAAAAGCAAAATTATTTGGATGTTTATCATATACCTTTGAGATTAAATTACTAATTACCGAACTTTCCGAGCCCATACTAATGATATGCGCAATGGGTAGCTCTACATTTAGAGTCATCCAGATAGGCAACCAATCATAAGACATATTCAGCAATACATCTGCTTTTTTAGCGATAGCTAATCCCTTTTCAAGCATTCCGGCTAGAAGTGAATTATCTGGAATACTTACAAGAGAATTATAATTTTGATGCTGCCAACTAATTTGATCTTGACCTTCTACAAAATGTAGTTTTGCTTTTTCATTACCTTTATTTAATTTAGAATTTAACGGGGCTATTACATCTACTGAGTGACCTGAACTAAGCAATCCTGAGACTAAGGAATTTAAAGTTAATTCAACTCCACCCCCCCTGCCGCTTCCAAGAAAACCTATCGGAGTACTAATCAAAACTATTCGCATTATTTTATACTTTTTTTCTAAACAATAACCTAATTAAATACTAGTATCAGTTAGTTTATTTTCCCATAAACTCCTTCTCTGACTTACCAAAAATACCGACATAAGAACGAAAGCTACTCCTATCCATTGAACAATATTAAGTCTTTCATCTAACCAAACGCCTCCACTTAAAAGAGCAAATACCGGAGTTAAAAACGCTAGAGTACTAAAACCAGTTATTTCTTTATTATTCGCAAAGTAGAAAAAAAGTCCATAAGCTATTGCCCCTCCAAAAATACTCGCAAATGACATCAGTCCCCAATTAAATATTGACCAATCTGGGATTATTTGAAAATCTGGGCGTAAGCAATGCTTAATAATCAAGGGTACACTTCCCACAACCATATGCCATCCTGTAACTGCAACTGGATCACTTTTGGTACAGGTAAACCTTATTAGAATTGTTCCTAATGCCATAGCCAGCGAAGCTGCAAGCATCCAAAATTCTCCGAAGTTAAAAGATATATCAGTCGTGGCATTATCAGACATTAACCACCAATTCCCAAGAAATTCTTGCGGGACTCCTAAAAATATTATTCCTCCCAACCCAAAAAGTAACCCTAACCATCCTATTGGGTTAATTAAATTCCCAAAAATTGCTCTTGCCAAAATCGCTACCAAAAGGGGCTGAGAATCAATCAATACAGAACCAAGTCCTGCCCCAGTCTTTTCTATGCCATAAGTTAAAAATAACTGAAAAAAAGTAGCATCGATAATTGTAAAAACAAAAAACCACTTCAAATCGCACTTATAAATTTTTAAATCCCTTTTTAACAAATATGTTGTTATTAGGACAAGAACTCCTGCAGGTAATAATCTTAAAGAAGCCACAAACTCAGGACCAGCACTAGATACTAGCGGAGTCATAGCCGCCATTGATGTGCCCCAAAGTGCAAAAGGGAGTATCATTAAAAACCAATTTAAGATTGAATTCATTAAGTCTGCTGATAATCTTTTTAAAGTAGTTTCATGAATTTACCTTAAAAGAATGATTTGGCCTTTTAGACGAAAGTCAAAAAAAAGAATGGCTCGTATTGTAATTGATGAGCCCATAACAAGTGCAACAAGAGTTTCTGTCCTTAAAGCTCTTAAACAAATAGAGGATAGAGAATTTCCTGCTCTAATCGTGAGAATTGATTCACCAGGGGGAACTGTTGGGGATAGCCAAGAAATATACTCTGCTCTTAAAAGGCTAAAAGAAAAAGGATGTAAAGTCATTGCTAGTTTTGGAAACATATCAGCATCTGGAGGTGTTTATATTGGAGTAGCATCCGACAAAATAGTTGCTAATCCAGGTACAATTACAGGTTCTATTGGTGTAATTATAAGGGGAAATAATTTATCTGAATTATTAGATAAAATTGGTATAAAGTTTGAAACTGTTAAAAGCGGTGTATTTAAAGATATCCTCTCTCCAGATAAACCTTTAAGTGATGAAGGGAGAAATCTACTTCAAGGCCTCATAGATGAAAGCTACAAACAATTCACTGAAGCTGTTGCAGACGGAAGAAATTTACCTGTTGAAGAAGTAAGAAAATTTGCCGATGGAAGAATTTTTACTGGAACCCAAGCAAAAGAATTAGGACTCGTTGATGAAGTTGGAGATGAATTTGTTGCAAGGGAACTTGCCGCAAAAATGGTAAATATTGATCCTAAAATTCAGCCCTTAACATTTGGAAAGAAAAAAAAGAAAATACTAGGACTAATTCCTGGAAGTAAAATTATTGAAAGAGTTATCAATAATCTTTTCTTTGAGATTGATTCATCTAATAAAATACTTTGGTTATATAAGCCTTAAATCAGTAAATAAAAAAATATGAAAGATGATTATAAAGTTACATTTATTCGAGGAGCCACAACAGCATCTGGAAATTCTGTTGAGGAAATCGAAGTCGCCGTATTGGAATTAATAGATGCATTAATTTCACGCAATAATTTAATCAAGACGAACTTACTATCAATTACGTTCACCGCGACAAAAGATCTGGATGCATGTTTCCCTGCCTCAATTGCGAGAAAATGTAAAGGACTTAATTCAGTAGCATTTTTAGACTGCCAACAAATGTACGTAGTAAATGATGTGGATTTTTGTATAAGATTAATGGCACAAGTTTTGTTGCCGCCAAATCATTTAGTAAAGCATCCCTATTTAAGAGGCGCTGCAAAATTGAGGTCAGATAGATGTTAACCTTAGATAAAGATTTTACTTTCCATTTTTCAGTCTGAATCAACCTAAAAATTTTTCTTCAATGTTAAAAAAAACAAAGAAACTTTCTTTAAACTTTAAAATTTTAAGATTTTTTCTTATTCCTACAATTTTAGTTTCCACCCCATTCTTCAATAACATCCAAGATGCTAAGTCAGGACTTGAATTCCAATGGGACCAAGACTCTGGACTTAGAAGATTAAAGTGGTTTCAGAAAGAAAATAAAAAAAGTTTTAGAAATACCATTTATTTTTTTTTGAGGCCATCTGATAGAAGAACTGATCTCTTAAAAATTAACCTAGATATCCCCAAAAAATTTAAATCCACTTTAAATAACGAAAAAATAAGTCTTTGCAAGGTAAGAATAGGAGGTTTTGAGAGTCGAACAAAATGTTTAGAAGACGTTCCAGCTGATATAGAAATTAGTAGTGAAGAATCAGGTTCACGTTCCCTAAATTTATTCCCATATAGTCCTATACCCTCTAACAAAGAAAGTTATGCGATTGTCTTTAAAAAAATTTCTAATCCGAAAAAATCAGGACTTTATCAATTCCATTCATATGGCCAACCAAAAGGGAAATCAGTTTCAAGTTATTTAGGAAGCTGGACTATAGTGATCGATTAAATGATAAATTAAATAGGGATAAATAAAAAAATGACTAAAAGAACATTTGGCGGAACTTCAAGAAAAAGAAAACGTGTATCTGGTTTTAGAGTAAGAATGCGTTCTCATACAGGTAGAAGAGTTATTAAAAGCAGAAGGCAAAAAGGCAGAGAAAGAATAGCAGTCTAAGTTAAAATCTTAATGGCCTTACCTAAAGATATGCGTTTAAAAGGTTATAGGACTTTTGATTATATTCATAAAAATTCCAAAAAATATTACGGAAAATCAATGTCATTTAAAGTGGCAAAACCAAATCCAGACATCCTTTCAAGCCATAATCTCACAAATACATCAAACAATTTTAGGATTGCAATAGCTATAAGCAAAAAAGTTTCAAAAAAAGCTGTAGAAAGAAATAAATTAAGAAGAACTATGCACGAGTGGCTATTAACAAATATTCAAAAAATTAATAACCACAAACCATATTGGTTACTTGTTAACCTTAATGATGAGGATTTCTGCAATGATGAAAATAAACTTTTGGAGGAATTTCAAAACTTAATGTTCAAATCCCAAATAATCAAATGATTAACATGAATGAAGAAACCTTTTTCGAAGGAGGTCCTGCAAAAAGTGATTTAATAATAAATCTTATAGCAGGTATAACCATTCTTGGTTTGCCATTTACTTTTGCCGCGATAGTTAGAGCATTGTGGTTGAGATTTAAAATTACAAACAAAAGAATTACGATCGATGGTGGTTGGCTTGGTAAGAACAAAACGCAAGTTTCCTTAAGTAATATCGAAGAAATCAGATCAATTCCAAGAGGATTTGGATCATATGGTGATATGGTTCTTATTCTTAATGACGGATCAAAAGTTGAAATGAAATCATTACCCCTTTTCAGAGAAAAGCAAAAATTTATCGAGAAGAATATTATTAAAAGATCACAAATACCAAATCTCAACGAAGTAGAAGGATTTGCTACTAAGTCATAATTAAAATAATTACAAAAACCTTTTTTTCCTGTAAAATAAAATGTCTACCAAAATTACACTCTTTTTAATATCGTGATAGGGTTCATTTCTGAAAAATTACTTATCCCGATTCTAGATTTTTTCTATGGTTTAGTCCCTAGTTACGGTTTAGCAATTGTTGCATTGACAGTCGTAATTAGAATTGCACTTTTCCCTTTAAGCGCTGGCTCCATTAGAAGCGCAAGAAGAATGAAGATAGCGCAACCAGTAATGCAAAAAAGGCAAGCAGAAATAAAATCTAAGTTTTCAGGTGATCCAAAGAAACAGCAAGAAGAATTAGGAAAACTCATGAATGAGTTTGGTAGCCCTCTCGCAGGATGCCTTCCATTGATTGTTCAAATGCCTGTATTATTTGCATTGTTTGCAACCTTAAGGGGCTCACCATTTGCCGATGTTCCCTACAACATTAATCTTAAAGTTGTTCCACAGGATCAAATTGCAGCTATCGATCCAAAACCCTACAAATCCCCAAGACATTCTATTTTTATAACAGAAAAATCACATTTTCCTGTAATAGCTTCTATACCTAATGGAACAAAACTAGGAACTGAAGAATCAGTCAAAATAAATTTGCAAACGACAAATGGTAATAGCTATCCGGAAGTTTTATCTAAATATGAAAATGGATCAAAATTCCTCCCTAAGTGGAAGGTTTCAAAAGGTTCTGAAATTTTAAAAGTTTCCCAAGACGGTACAGTCACTGCAATTAAACCAGGAGATGCAACAGTAGAAGCGAAAATACCTGGTTTAGCTGCCAAAAGTGGTTTTCTTTTTATTAAAGCTTTAGGTCAAGTAGGTTTTTATGTGGATGGGTCTATCAATTGGGATATTGCTGCACTAGTTGGCTCATTTGGATTAACTTTACTTCTCTCTCAAGTTTTGTCTAGTCAGGGGATGCCTGCTAATCCGCAACAATCAACTGCCAACAAGATTACTCCAATAATGATTACTGGTATGTTCCTATTTTTTCCACTGCCAGCAGGAGTATTACTATATATGGTTGTTGCCAATATATTTCAAGCATTCCAGACTTTTCTTCTAAACAAAGAAGCTCTTCCTGAGAATCTACAGAAAATTCTTGATCAACAATTATTGGCAAAAAATGAAGTAATAACAACCTCTGCTTCAACTATTTCAGAAAAAAGATTGCCTTTTGAACCTAACAGCAAAAAATAGTTTAAATCTTAGATAATGAATTCTTGGTGTAGAAATTTACAATTACTAATAAAATCAAGAACCACATTAATTTGGATAAGAACTAAAGAAGAGGAAAGGTTAGAAAAATTAGTTAATTTCGCTTGTGAAGGATTAAGTATAAAAAGATTCATTTGCTGGGATTGTGTTAATGGTATTAAAGGTTTAATAAATGAAGAAGGTAAATTTTCTAACGATCCTTTAGGAGCGCTTAATTGGCTTAAAGGACAAAGTTCTGAAGTTTCAACGGTTTTATTAGTAAAAGATTTTCATAAATTTTATGATGATCCATCTATCAATAGAACTATTAAAGAACTATCTTCAGCTCTTAAGGAGACTAGTCATAATTTAATTATTAGTTCTCATCTATTTCCATCATCAGAAGAGCTGGATGAATTAATGACAATTTTAAACTTACCTTTACCTGATCAAAAAGAATTAAAAAGTCTAATAAAAAAAATAGCTATCAATACCAATTCAAACCTTGAAGAGCAAGACTTAAACGAACTTTCTATAGCTTCAAGTGGACTAACCGAAATAAAAGTAAAGCAAGTTACTGCAAAGGCTCTTGCTCAAAGAGGAAAAATAAGTAAAGAAGATATTAGAGATATTCTCGAAGAAAAAAAACAAGTTATAGCAAGAAGTGAAATTTTAGAATTTTTTGAAGCCAAATCAAGTCAAGATGATATTGGTGGTTTAAATGTTTTAAAAGTTTGGCTTAACCAAAGATACAGGGCCTTTTCTAAAGAAGCTAGAGAATATGGACTACCTATTCCCAAAGGGGTCTTACTTGTAGGAGCGCAAGGGACAGGGAAATCACTTACTGCAAAATCAATTTCTAGGAGTTGGTCGATGCCGCTTCTCAGGTTAGATGTGGGAAGACTATTTTCTAGCCTTGTTGGTTCAAGCGAGGCAAGAACAAGAGAAACGATATCAAGAGCTGAGGCCATGTCACCTTGTATCCTTTGGATCGATGAAATTGATAAGGGCTTTGGTGGCGATGCCAGAAGTGATGGAGGGACAAGTCAAAGAGTTTTGGCAAGTTTACTAACTTGGATGTCTGAAAAAGAATCCGCCGTATTTGTAATTGCTACTGCTAACGCTATAGATAAGCTTCCTGCTGAATTATTAAGGAAAGGTAGATTTGATGAGATATTTTTTCTTGATTTGCCAAATTCCGAAGAAAGATTAAGCATTCTAGATTTGCACTTAAAAAAAAGAAGACCAAGTTATAGTTTCCCTCTCACTACTATCATTGATAGAACAGATGGATTCTCAGGCGCAGAACTGGAACAAGCAGTAATTGAAGGCATGCACATTTCATTTTCTGAAAATAGAGAACTTATGGAGAAAGATTTAATAAAGGCAGTCTCTGAATTAGTTCCCTTATCAAGAACTGCTAAAGAGCAAATTGATTTATTAAAAGAATGGTCATCTACAGGACGGGCTCGTTCTGCATCGTAAATAAATTTTTAATTTAGCGTAAGTTATGAATCATTAATTTAGTTAATTTTTCATCAAAAATCCCAAATAATCATTTGAGATTAACTATCTTAATTAAGGTATAAAAAAAAAATAGTGTTAGATCAAAAATTAATAAGAGAAAATCCAACATTTGTTGAAGAGAATTTATCCTTGAGAGGAAAAGTTTATAACATATCTCAAATACACGAATTAACTGTTAAGAAAAAAGATATTGATATAGAAATATCCAGTCTTCAATCTGAGAGCAAAAAGTTAAGCAAATCAATAGGTGAGGCAATTGGAAAATCACAAAATAAAAATTCACAACAACTAAATGATTTAAAGAAAAAGGGAAACGAATATAGAATTAAAATTTCTGAACTTGAAGAGAAGCAAAAAGTATTAGATAAACAACTAGATGATGAGATTTATAATTTGCCAAATTTTCCTAGCAAAGATGCACCTATTGGAAAAGATGAAAGTGATAATGTACAACTAAAAACTTGGGGAGACCCCTTTAGAAAAGAGAATATTAAATCACACTGGGAAATAGGCGAAAGTCTTAAAATCTTTGATTCTTTAAAAACAACAAAAATATCAAAAAGTCGTTTTATTACTCTTACAGGTAATGGTGCCAGATTAGAGAGAGCATTGATTAATTTCATGCTCGATATGCATATTAAAAATGGTTATTTAGAGTTAATGCCTCCAGCTTTAGTAAATTCAGAAAGTCTAAAGGGATCTGGACAGTTGCCTAAATTCTCAAATGAAAGTTTTAAGTGTTCTAATGACGATTTATGGCTTTCTCCAACAGCGGAAGTTCCACTAACTGCTTTTCATAGAAACCAGATTATTGATCCCAAGCAGTTACCTATTAAGTATGTTGCATATAGTCCATGTTTCAGGAGAGAAGCTGGAAGTTATGGAAGGGATACTAAAGGTTTAATAAGACTGCATCAATTTAATAAGGTTGAGCTTTATTGGTTTTGTGATCCAAGAAAATCTTTAGAGGCTCATAAAAAAATTACCTCTGATGCAGAAAGCATTTTAAAAAAACTCAACTTACCTTATAGATTAGTAGATATTTGCACAGGAGACTTAGGCTTTTCTTCTAGTAGAACTTTTGATCTTGAAGTCTGGCTTCCCAGTAGTAAATGTTATAGAGAAATTTCGAGTTGCAGCAATTGCCTTGACTTTCAAGCACGTAGATCATCCATAAGGTCGAAAATTGATAAAAAAAATACATATTTGCATACCTTAAATGGTAGTGGGCTCGCTGTTGGAAGAACAATGGCCGCGATTCTTGAAAATGGCCAACAATCAGATGGTAGCGTTAAGATTCCAGATGCTCTTGTTCCATATTTTGGATCAAATTTTTTAAAAACTGCTTAATATAAATTAATGAATGTTTTAACCTCAATAACAGTACTTGGATTTCTCATATTTTTTCATGAGATGGGGCATTTCCTTGCAGCAATTTTACAAGGTATTTATGTAGATGGATTTTCGATTGGCTTTGGACCCGCAATAATTCAAAAAAAATTTAAAGATATCACTTATTCATTCAGAGCTTTTCCTCTTGGAGGCTTTGTATCTTTCCCTGATGAAGAACTAAATAATATTGACCCTAGAGATCCAAATCTTTTGAAAAATAGGCCAATAATTCAGAGAGTTATTGTAATTTCGGCTGGAGTCTTCGCCAACTTAATACTTGCTTACACAATCCTAATTATTAATGTAACTACTGATGGTATTCCATTTGATCCAGAACCAGGTATTTTAGTTTTGGCTACTCAACCTGAGAAGGCGGCCTCCTTAGCTGGCTTAAAACCCGGAGATAAAATCTTAGAAGTTGAAACTAGTACTTTAGGAGTTGGTGATCAAGCTATTTACACTTTAGTAAAAGAGATCCAAAATTCATCAGATGAACCAATTTCAATAAAAATTGAAAGAGATGGGATTTTCAAAAATTTAACTTTGATACCAAAAAATGTTGATGGTAAAGGAACAATAGGTGCTCAATTACAACCAAATATTAGGAAAGAAACTAAAAAGACAAAAAACTTTTTCGAACTTTTTAAATACACCAATAATGAGTTTTCATCACTTTTAGTAAAAACAATCCAAGGGTATAAAGGATTAATAACAAATTTTTCCTCAACAGCTCAACAATTAAGCGGGCCAGTTAAAATCGTTGAAATTGGTGCTCAATTATCGCAACAAGGAGGGACAGGGATATTATTATTTGCAGCTTTAATTTCTATTAATTTAGCAGTCCTCAACTCGTTGCCTTTACCACTTTTGGATGGAGGACAACTTGTTTTTACTTTAATAGAGGGGTTGAGGGGAAAGCCTGTACCAGTAAAGGTTCAAATGGTTGTCACTCAATCTAGTTTTTTTCTTTTAGTTGGACTAAGTGTGCTACTAATTATTAGAGATACAAGCCAACTTTTAATAGTACAAAGATTATTAAACCAATAAATAAATTTAAAAACTGTTGGCCAAGCTGTTAATATAGTAAGAAGTTTAAAGATTTTATTAAATGGCGAAAAAGTCCATGATTGCAAGAGAGGTCAAACGCAAAAAACTTGTGAAAAAATATGCTGCAAAAAGGAAATCACTATTAGATGAATTCAATGCCGCAAAAGATCCAATGGAAAGGTTAGAAATACATAGAAAAATTCAAGGGCTGCCAAGAAACTCTGCTCCAAATAGAGTAAGAAACAGGTGTTGGGCAACAGGTAAACCAAGAGGAGTTTACAGAGATTTTGGTCTTTGCAGGAATCAGTTAAGACAAAGAGCTCATAACGGTGAGCTTCCTGGTGTTGTTAAATCAAGTTGGTAGGATAAATTTTCTCTTTAAGTATTATATTTCATTCAAAAAATGAAAATTAAAGAAATTAGAATACAAATTGAGGAAAATTTTTAAAATTTTTATAGCTTATCTAAATAATTTACTCAATATGTCCCTATAAAATGTAAGAATAAATTATGTATAGAATTATAATTTAAAAAGTGGAAGGACAAAATAAGTCGATCACGTTTGACGGACGAGAGATACGACTAACTACAGGACTATATGCTCCTCAAGCAAGTGGATCAGTAATGATTGAGTGTGGAGACACCTCCCTATTAGTTACAGCAACAAAAACTGTAAAAAAAGAAGCATCAGACTTTCTACCTCTAATATGTGACTATGAGGAAAAACTTTATGCTGCTGGCAGAATTCCAGGTGGGTTTATGAGGAGAGAAGGTCGCCCACCAGAAAGAGCGACTTTAATCTCAAGATTAATTGATAGACCAATGAGGCCTCTTTTTCCCTCCTGGATAAGAGATGAAATTCAAATAGTCGCTTCATGCCTCTCTCTAGATGAGAGAGTTCCAGCAGATGTTTTGGCTGTCACCGGGGCTTCATTAGCAACTTTACTTGGCGAAATTCCATTTTATGGGCCAATGGCTGCAGTCAGAGTTGGGCTCATAGGAGATGATTTCATCTTAAATCCAAGCTACAGAGAGATAGAGAAAGGAGATCTTGACATTGTAGTTGCAGGATCGCCTGATGGTATTGTCATGATTGAGGCAGGTGCTAACCAATTATCAGAGCAAGATACTATCGAAGCTATAGATTTTGGTTATGAGGCAGTTACCGAACTAATTAAATCACAAGAAGATTTACTAAAAGATTTAGGTATAAAACAGGTTAAGCCATTGGCCCCTGAAGAAGATAAAACATTGCTCTCTTATTTAGAAAAAAATTGTACAAAAGCGATTGAGTTGGTTTTAAAGAAATATGACCTTTCAAAGGAAGAGAGAGATCTTGAACTCGAACAAATTAAAACTGAAACTCAAAGCAAAATTGATTCCCTCAAAGACGACAATCAAGTAAAAGTTCTAACCTCAGAAAATGAAAAATTAATTCATTCTGACTTCAAAAAACTTACAAAAAAATTAATGAGATCCCAAATCATTAATGATGGTAAAAGAGTTGATGGAAGAGAACTTGACGAAGTCAGAAAGATAACAGCTTCAGCTGGCATTCTTCCAAAAAGAGTTCATGGCTCTGCACTTTTTCAAAGAGGGTTAACGCAAGTTTTGTCTACCACAACACTAGGGACACCAAGTGATGCGCAAGAGATGGACGACCTTAATCCAAGTACTGAGAAAACATATCTGCATCACTACAATTTTCCACCTTATTCGGTTGGCGAAACTAGGCCTATGAGAACTCCTGGGAGGAGAGAAATTGGTCATGGAGCACTAGCCGAAAGGGCAATAATTCCTGTTCTACCTGGCAAAGAGACATTCCCATACGTTTTAAGAGTCGTGAGTGAAGTTCTAAGCTCTAATGGTTCCACTTCAATGGGCTCTGTTTGTGGAAGCACCCTTTCATTATTAGATGCAGGGGTTCCTTTAAAAGCTCTTGTAAGTGGAACTGCAATGGGTTTAATTAAAGAGGAAAGTGAAATTCGCATTCTTACAGATATACAAGGTATTGAAGATTTTCTTGGAGACATGGATTTTAAAGTAGCAGGTACTGAAAAAGGTATAACTGCATTGCAGATGGATATGAAAATCACTGGACTACCTGTTTCAATAATTTCTGAAGCTATTAAAAAAGCTCGTCCAGCAAGATTACATATATTAGAAAAAATGCAAGAGGCTATAGACAAACCACAGGAATCATTATCTCCACATGCTCCCCGTCTTTTAAGCTTTAGGATTGATCCAGAGCTTATTGGAACTGTAATCGGGCCAGGAGGAAGAACAATTAAAGGTATTACAGAAAGAACAAATACCAAAATAGATATAGAAGATGGTGGGATCGTAACTATAGCTTCACATGATGGTGCTGCCGCTGAAGAAGCTCAAAAGATCATTGAGGGATTAACTAGAAAAGTACATGAGGGGGAAATCTTCTCAGGTGTCGTAACTAGAATCATCCCAATAGGAGCATTTGTAGAAATTCTTCCAGGCAAAGAGGGGATGGTCCACATTTCTCAATTATCAGAAGCCAGAGTTGAAAGAGTTGAAGATGTTGTAAGACAAGGTGATGAGGTCACTGTAAGAGTTCGTGAAATTGATAGCAGAGGTCGAATCAATTTGACATTAAGGGGAGTTGCTCAAAATGGTGGCATGCCTTATCCGGAGCCAACCCCCACCCCAGTAGCACCGCTAAATTAAGCAGTTAGAGGATATAAATTATATTTTTTTATAATCTGCTTTATCTCAAAGCAAATTTTATGATGTGTAGAATAATTATTTGAGGCAACAATAACTCCTCCCTGCTCAAAACTTGGTTTAAAGTACAAAAGTTCTTGATTATCTAAATTAGTTATTGCACCTCCCGCTCCTTTTAAAATTGCAGCTGGTGCAGCAAAATCCCAATCTTTTGGAGAACTTTTTCCAGGCAAGCTCAAACAGATATAAATATCACTTTCTCCTCTAACTATTGATGCAATCTTGCAACCTATACTTCCCATAATTATTACTTCATTAAAATTAATTTTTTTGATTAAATTTTTTAATATTTCATTTCTATGATTTTTACTTGTGACCAGAGTCATCTCATTAAGACTCTTGATTTTATATAAAGCAGGTTTACCTATTATTGATCCGCATCTATTCTCACACCAAACATTTTCTCCATTAGAAATCCATAACTCATCTTTTTCAGGTATTAAAACAATTCCTAAAAAGGGTTTCTTCTTATAGTTGAGGGCGAGATGCATAGCATAGTTACTTGTTCCTTGTATAAAATCCTTAGTACCATCTAGTGGGTCAAGGACCCAAACCCAATCAGAATTGCTTGTGAAATTTTGCGTAACCCCTTTTACATTTTCCTCACTTAATATATCCCAATCAATATCCTTGTATTTTTCATTAATTCTCTGGATTATTATCTCATTAACTTTCAAATCAGCTGATGTGACGGGATCTTCAATATTCCCGTTTTTTAAAATATTGCTTTTATAGTCTGAATCTCTTAATATTTTGGAATAGAAAAGAAGTGTCTCAGCAGCTTCCCAACTAAACCGCCTCAAATCATCTATAAGATTATTAATATCTATTCCAGATGGTAATTTAATCACTAAATGAATATAAAAAAACCATCATCTCACAAAAACTCTGAACCTGAAAGTGGCTTTTTATATATTGTTGGGACTCCAATTGGTAACTTGAATGACCTGTCTCTAAGAGCATTAAATATTCTAAAAAATGTTTCTTTAATTGCATGCGAAGATACAAGGCAAACAAGGAAATTAATGAGTAAATTTGCATTTACAAATAATCTAATAAGCTTTAATAAACACAACTCATCCATTAAAATCCCAAGAATTGTTAATGATCTCAATTCAGGTAAATCAATTGCCCTAGCAAGTGATGCAGGTATGCCAAGTATTTGTGATCCTGGAGAAAACTTAGTTAAATATGCCAAGTCAAAAGGAATAGGCATAGTATGCATACCAGGTCCATGTGCAGCATTAACAGCGATTGTATCAAGTGGACTGCCTTCTTCTAAATTTATATTCGAAGGTTTTCTTCCTAAAAAAAAATCTGAAAGAGAAAAAATACTTTTAGATATAAGTAAAAACGATAAGACTACAATCATATATGAATCTCCTCATCGTCTTTTGAAATTATTAGGCCAATTAAAAGAATATTGCGGAGGAGAAAGAGAAATACAAGTTTTTCGTGAATTGACAAAAAAATTTGAAGAACATATTGGTAATAATGTTGATGAGGTTTTAAATTTTTTTGAAGGCAGAGAAATATTGGGTGAGATTACTGTTGTAATAAAAGGCATTAATAAAGAAATCCAAAATCCTGAACTTAATAAACAGTACTTAAAAGAGGAACTTAATGATTTAATTAAAGCTGGACTAAGTTTATCTTCGGCATCAAAATATCTAGCCAAAAAAAATAACATTTCAAAAAACTTAATTTATAAACTGCATTAAAATAGAAAAATAATTTATTAAAATATGCTTTTTTCTGTTAAAAAAATTTTTTTTACCATTACATTTAATTTTTCTTTGTTTTTACTTTTAATGGTAGGGATACAAAATAGTTCTAATAAAACTAAGATCAATTTAATAATTAATGAAACTGTAAATTTACCAGTTAGTTTTATTGTTGGTATGAGTTTTATAACTGGATCTTTAACAGGGGGGATTTTAAGCTCAAATTTCCACAATAAAAAATAAATAAATTTTATAAAGCTATTAGTTTTTCTTCATTGATTATTCTTGAAATACCTTTTGATAATAAAATAGGCGCAACAATTCTAAAAACCTCTGCATTTGGCACTTTAATAACTTTTTGGTCTTTTGTACAAAATCTCTTTGCGTCTTTTAATTCATTAAAAATTTGAATAGTTTTTCTATTTAATTCTTCTTTTGATAGGAATTCCCAACTTGGGAAATCTCTAAGATATTTAATTTCCAATTCAATTTTTTTATCAACAATCATATATACGATTTTTGGCAAATCAATTTCAGAAATCGGCACAGATGATAAATCTTTCTGCTCCGCACAATCTATTTCGTAATCAAGAGGAGCTATCTCCATAAATTCATTGATTTTTGTAAATTCTTCATTTTTGTTTTCAACAAAAGTTTGTTCATTTGCAGATTTATTGGCATAAATAATTTTTTGTTCATTATCAGACTGTGAATGTAGATTATTGCTACTATTAGTTAATTCTTTGAATTTTTTTTCTCCAATTTCTTTTTTCAGGTTTCTAGAAATTGTTAATTTTGCACAATTGAATTTAATTGCTAGATTTTCTACTGTTTCACCATCAATAAAAAGTTTAATTATTTCTTCTTTATTTTTTCCTGAGAGCCTTTTTGCCAAAATTAAAAGTTTTTAATTCATAGTAATTTAAATATATAAGATAATTGATACTTAATCTAATTTTCAATACGAAATTTTTGAAATAAATTATTATTATTGTTTGAGCTTTCTCCGTTAGATATAATAATAAAGTGCTTCCTTAGCTCAGCTGGATAGAGCAACTGCCTTCTAAGCAGTGGGCCGCAGGTTCGAATCCTGCAGGAAGCGTAAATTTGGCGTTGATAGATAAATGAAATTTTCATCTTTTAAACTTTTAAGAGGCAAAAACATTAATAAATACGGTTTAACTTTTTTCTTGTTAGGAATTTTCTTTATACCCTCTACTTTATTTATTAGTATTTTATTTTTATTACCCGCCGCAATAATAGGAAGTTTTGAACAAAAAAGATTTTTTCTAAAAGATAAATGGAATTATCCTTTTTTAATTTTTGGAATTCTTATCTTAATTAGTACAATTTTACAAAATTCTGTTCTTGAAAATAATTTTTCGGAAATTTGGGACCCAAAGTTGTCAATTATTGGTTTAGGGAATTGGCTTCCTTTTATATGGCTTTTCTGGGCATTTCAGCCCTATCTTGACTCCAAGACAAAAAGGAGAAAATTTGCATTAGTTCTAATATCTAGTACTTTCCCAGTCTTAGTAACAGGTTTCGGTCAATACTTCTTCCATTGGACTGGTCCGTTCGAAACTCTGAATGGTTTAATAATTTGGTATCAAAGGCCAATAGAAAACCCTGCAGGATTGTCCGGGCTATTTAACAACCAGAATTATGCAGGTTCATGGCTAAATATCGTATGGCCTTTTTGTTTAGTATTGTTCCTGGAGAAGAGGAATGATTTCGCACAAAAAACTATATCCTTAGCATTTGTTTTTTCTGTTAGTCTTGCTGCATTTCTAACTTATTCAAGAAATTCTTGGCTTGGTTTAATAATATCTTTTTTGATAATAGTAGGGAAAAAAATAAAAAATCTTTTTATTCCTTTAATAATATTAATGTTATTTATATTTTTAATCATAAATTCTCCAGTATTCAATGCAGAGGTTCAAAACAGTTTAAGGAGCTTATTAACAGAAAAGTTTTTACTTGAATTTACTAATGAAGGTTATGAAGGCTTAGATGCAACGAGAATAGAAATATTTTCAAGAGCAATAAATCTTTTAAAAAATAATCCTTTTTTTGGAATAGGAGCTACTTCCTTTACTGAAATATATCATTTAGAAACAAATTTTTGGAAAGGTCACTCACATAATCTTCTTCTTGAACTGGCAATTAGTTATGGAGTCCCATCAACTATTATTTTTTTTACAACGATAAATATAATTCTTTTGAAGTCCGGAAAATTTATTTTTAACAAAAAAAGATTTGATTATATAGCTTTATATGATAAGGCGTTCTGGGCTGCTCTTTTTTTCTTTGTAATTTCACAGTTAGTAGATATTCAATACTTTGATGGCAAGATTAGTTTATTAATTTGGATATTAATTGCAGGACTTAAAAATATAATTGAGGAAAATAATAATAAAGCTTTATCTTAATTATCAAATAAGATAATATTAATTGTGTTGTATAAAATTGATTTCAATATAACAATTTAAAAGTACACCAAATGAATTTAGTAGATGCAAAGATAGCGCTTGTTCACGATTGGTTTTTGAAAAATTCTATTGGAGGAGCTGAAAAGGTTACTTTATTTATAGATAAATTACTAAACAAAAATTACTCACAACCTGATCTGTTTGCATTAGCTTCAAATATTGAAGAATCCAAAAAAAATATTTTTCAAAACAGAATAATTAAAAAAAGTATTATTGAATCCTTTCCATTTGGAAAGACAAAAGTGCAAAATTATCTTCCTCTACTGCCTTTTGCTATTGAACAAATTGATGTTAGTCAATATGATCTAGTAATAAGTTCCAGTCATGCATTTGCAAAGGGTATCATAACAAGTCCTGATCAACTTCATATAAGTTATATTCATACGCCCATGAGATATGCCTGGGATCAAATGAATACTTATCTAGAACAATCAAAATTATCTAATTATGGATTAAAATTTCCTATTAAATATGCTTTATACAAATTGAGGCAGTGGGATTTTTTGAGCTCTCAAAGAGTAGATTATTTAATATCTAATTCAAATTTCACAGCAAAAAGAATAAGAAAATACTGGGGCTTAACTTCAGAAGTAATTCACCCACCTGTTGATATTGAAAGGTTTAATTTCAAAAACATTAGGGAAGATTTTTATTTAAGTGTTAATAGACTAGTACCTAACAAAAGAATTGATTTACTTATAAATTCCTTTAACAAATTAAATCTTCCTCTAATAGTTATTGGAGATGGTCCTGAAAGATCAAAATTAGAAAAAATGGCAAACTCTAATATAAAGTTTCTAAAACAAGTATCAAATATGGAAGTAGAAAATTATATGAGTAGATGTAGAGCTTTTGTTTATGCTGGTTTGGAAGATTTTGGTATTGCACCAATTGAGGCAATGGCATCAGGTGCCCCTGTAATTGGATATGGTAAAGGTGGAATCTTGGATACAGTTATTTGTTTTAATGAATCAAATAAAAAAGATTTCTCAAATGGAATCCTTTTTAAGAAGCAAACGATATCGGATATGGTAGATACAATCGATTGGTTTGAAGATAAAAAAGTTTGGAAAGAGTTTGATCCGCAAGATCTAAATAATTATTCTGAAAGATTTAGTCCAGAAATTTTCAAAACAAAATTTGACTTTTTTATTAATAAAGTCTGGCAGGAATTTAAAATAAAATCATAAAAAATCAAACTAAATTTTTTATCAAAAAATAGTAAATTATGAAAAGAAAGAAAAAACAATATTCTAAAAAATATTTTTATAAAATTTTTAAAACTATTTTCGATTTATTTTTTTCATCAATTATTTTAATAGTTGGATTACCAATCTTTTTGATCATCGCTTTACTTATTAAATTAAGCTCAAGAGGACCCATATTCTATTTTCAAGAAAGAATTGGTAAAAATAAAAAGACTTTCAACTGCATAAAATTTAGAACTATGCATCCTGAAGCTGAAGATATATTAGAAAATTTAATTACAAATAATGAAAAACTAAGGAAAGAATTTGAAGAAACTCATAAATTAAAAAATGATCCAAGGATTACAAATATAGGCAAATTCCTAAGAAAAACTAGTCTAGATGAAATACCTCAATTTTTAAATGTTATCAAAATGGAAATGAGCATAATTGGTCCAAGACCAATTGTTAAAAACGAAATTCAAAAATATGGTGAGTCATACAATAAGGTAATTTCTTTAAAACCAGGCATAACAGGTTTATGGCAGGTAAGTGGGAGAAATAATCTAAGCTACAAAAGAAGGGTTATACTAGATTGCTTATATGTAGATAATATTAGTCCATTATTAGATTTAAGAATAATCATAAGGACATTCGGTGTTATTTTTTTTCCAAATGATAGAGGTGCATATTAAATAAATTATGCAGAAATTTAAGTGGTTACCTTAACCATAAAATTTTTAATAAATATGCTTTTATATATTTATGTATAGCAAAACTATCCAACTAGTTTTTAGATTGCTAAAAATTCTTTCTCAAGAGAGAAAGATATCATTGTATAAAATTATTCCATTAGCAATTATCACAGGGATATCTGATGTATTAGTTGTAGGATTAGTTTCTAGGTTATTTGTTGTTTTGGTAGGCAAAGAAAATAGACCTTCTATTCCTTACTCAAACTTATTTTCAACTGATCCTTTCTTAAAATTAGTAATTTTGATATCTATCTATGTTTTATTTAATTGGATAGCTTCATTTTTGCGCTTAACCTTAAGAGCATTTCAAGAAAAACTTAGGGCTTCAATATTTATTGATTTATCGCAAATCGCGCAAAGAAATATTTTTAATCAAAAATATGACTTCTTCTTAACCGAAAAGAGTGAAGAACTAAGTTCAAAAATTGTATTAAACATACAAAGAGTTTCCGAAAAATTTGTAAGGCCTGTCCTTCAAATTGTTAGTGGTTCTTTCATAGTTCTATTTATATTTATAGCAATACTAGGTTTTGCAAAAGCTGCTGCTTTTTACTTAGTTATTTTTTTAGTTCTTGGCTATACTTTTTTATCTTTAACAGTTACTCCATTCATAAGAAAAGCTACAAGACAAAGGATTGTATTAGAGTCAGAAATCAACAAAATCATGACAGAGTCAATGCGAACAATTATTGATGTCCATTTAACGGGTTCTGAAACTTTTTTTCAAGATAGATATTCTAAAGCGGGGAAAAAAGCTCTCCCTTTCCTTTGGAAAGGCGAAACTTTGCCTGAATTACCAAGATCTTTAATAGAACCTTTTGGTATTACATTAATTTTTTCAATAGGATTATTCCCTTACATAACTAATAGTAATCCTGAAAACTTTGTGGAGATCGTTCCCTTTTTAGCGACAATTGCAGTTGCATCTCTAAAATTAACACCTCCACTACAAGATCTTTTCAGAGGGATTACAGATCTGAGAGGAGGAATTCCAGATTTAGAAGAATCTTTGAAAATATTGGAATTATCTCCAATGAGAATTAATAGCAATTCAAAACTAAAAAATAGATTTGAGATGCCAAAAAATTCCATTAAGTTAAAATCGCTCTCTTACAAATATCCATCATCTGATAATTTCAATTTAAACAATATTGATATTGAAATCCCCATTGGTGGAAAAATTGCCTTTGTTGGCAAAACTGGAAGCGGTAAGAGTACAACAGCAAATCAAATCCTTTGTTTATTAAGGCCTACGTCAGGAAATATACTTTTAGATGATAAAGAGCTCACGAATGAACAAGTCCCCAATTGGCAGTCTTTATGTTCCTATGTTCCTCAATCCATAAATTTACTTAATGGAGACTTTATCACAAATGTTGCTTATGGATTAGAAAGTCATGAAATTAATGAACGTAAAGTAAAAGATTCGTTAGAGGCTGCTCAATTAAAAGATTTAATTAGTGGTTTACCCGAAGGATTAAGGACAAAAATTGGAGAAAATGGTATTAGATTATCTGGTGGGCAAAGGCAAAGAATTGCTATTGCTCGAGCATTTTATCTAGATGCAAAATTATTAATTTTAGATGAAGCTACTTCTGCTTTGGACAATAAAACCGAATCTGAATTAATAAATGCATTATCCCAAATGAAAAACAAGTTAACAATTATTTTCATAGCTCATCGATTAACAACAATCAAACAATGTGATTGTATCTATGAATTTGAAAATGGAGAAATAAAAGCAAAGGGGAAATTTGATGAACTAAAAGAAAAATCTAAAAGTTTTGCAGAAATGATAAAGATATCTGAAAAATATTAATTAATAATATCAAAAGATTTGTTTAAAAATCTTTATTATCTATTTATTTTCTATTAATTTGATCCCTATAAATTTGCATATATTGTTGCACCATAGAATTTCTTGAAAAAATACTTCTTTGCCTATTGAATGCAGAATTTCCTAACTTTTGTCTAAGGATTTTACTTTTAGATAACTTCTTAAGATAACGAACAGCCGTCTCAATATTTTCCAAATTGTATAAAAAACCTGATTTTCCATTTTCTATTGTATCCCTATTACCTACAACATTACTAGCTATTATAGGAAGCCCTACAGACATTGCTTCTAAAATACTTATTGGAAGACCTTCATATAATGAAGTAGATAAAAAAATGTCTGCAGAATATAAATACTTGTATACATCTTTCTTTTCCCCTAATAAATTAACATTCTTTATTTTTCTTTTTAAAATAATATTTTTTATTTCCTTCCAAAGAGGACCATCTCCAATAATATAAAAATCTAAACTTCTTATCTTTTCAGCTATCTTTAAAGTATCTTTTATATTTTTTTGACTCACAAATCTACATACTGATAGAACCTTAACTCTTTGAGCTTTTAAACTTTTATTTGTTAAATTATTCTTTGCTTCATAATTCTTCTTTAGCATATTATCTACACCATTATGTATGACTTTATATTTATCACCCAAATAAATATTTGATTTAAGTGCATAATCTTTCTCACTTTCCGAAACAAGAATTTTTATTGAATCTAGACCTCCTAATAAAAATTCATAAATAATGTATAGAAGCCTCATTAATTTGTTATGACATTTTAAGTGAATGCCATGAAAAGTATAAATTAATGGTCTTCGGATTAAAATTATAACTAATCTCGAAATTAATCCTGCTCCTTTTCCGTGTGCATGAATAATATCAATAGATTTAGATTTTATAAAATTAACTAATCTTAAAATATCAATAAAATTTAATTTTCTTTCAGATATTTCAATATTAAAATTACTATCTAAATAGTTTTCAAAATTACAATTTTTAGGAATTCCATAGAATGTATTAAATTCATTATTCAAATTTTGCCCTAACGTAAACATATGTTTTGTACCCCCACCTAGACTAGAGCTAGAAGAAATCATAAGAACATTTATTTTTTTTTTAATAAGCATCTAATTATTCTAGCCCTTTTAAAAAATCATTCGCTAATTTCAAATGGATATTAACTGCTGGAATCATATCTATATATTTAAATAAACCAGTTCTTCCACAGAAAGTGATTTTATCTTGCGATTGTGAAAGTCTTCTATAATTTTCGTATATTATTTTTGAATTTCTCGTTTTTATAGGATAATAATATTCTCCTGGATTTTCCTCAATAGAACAGGGCTTCTCAAAAGTTATTGTATTCAAATTATTTATTCTTCCAGGAGAATTAGGAAATAAATTCCATTGTGTTTTCCTGGTATAAATTGAATCATCCGTAAAATTTATAACAGGTGCTGGTTGTTCATATGAATCTTTCAAGATATTTCTAAAAATTATTGACCTGTATGGAAGTTTTCCATACTTAAATTGATAAAACTCATCAATAGGAATACAAAGAAATGCATGATCATATTGAAATTCGAGACCCTTATGATAAGAGGTATTTAAATTTACATTAATGTTTTTATGATCTAACATTCTTTCAATCATTTTTGAATATCCATCTTTTGGTAAGGCTTGAAAATTATCATTAAAATATCTAGTATCGTCATTTGTTCTAATTGGCAATCTTGCCCCAATACTTATTTCCAATTGTTTTGGATCTAAGCCCCACATTTTTTTTGTATATGGTCTGAAAAAAATATTTGCTAATTTATTACCAACATTTGCCTCGAAAAATTGATCCGTATTTTTTGGGCATAATGATTTATTTCTTATTTTATTTAAAAAATTTTTAACTTCATCCTCATTCTTAAAAGTGATACCATAAATATCCTGCAAAGTAATTTTATTAATAGGTAATGGAGTTGTTCGCCCATCTTTTAATAACGCTCTTACCCTATGTTCATAATTAATCCAATGAGTAAACCTGCTTAAAAAAGCTAACCCTTTAGAACTTACATTGCAATGAAGAAGGTGTGGCCCATATTTGTGTATTCTCTCATTATTAGAGTTTATATAATCATATATATTTCCTGCTATGTGGTTTCTTTTCTCTAAAATTTCAACTTTTACGTTATTTTCAGCTAATACTCTGGCAATTGTTGACCCTGCTAGTCCAGCTCCTGCAATCAATACTTTCTTAGAGGGAAGAGTCATTTACTATAATACCAAGAACTAATTTTTAAAATATGCGAAAAAGTTTAATAATTTCAAGGTTTAATGAGAATATTAGTTGGCTAGAAGAAATCAAAGAATTTAAAATCATAATATATAACAAAGGAAAACAATTATCAAACAAAAAGTTTCGGAAAATAATAGATCTGAATAATGTTGGGAGAGAATCCCATACATGGCTTTATCATATTGTTGAAAATTACAGGGACTTAGATGATATTAATATATTTTTGCAAGGCAGAATTGATGACCTTGGTTGTATGGCACATCAAGATCCCAATGATTACTTAAAGGGAATAGATAAAACTGGATTTTCTGCTAGTCGATACGGTTTATTAGGTCCCCTTCATTGGGGATGGAATGTTGGTATAGAAAAAAACAAAAAATATAAAAAACAATGGGATTCAAAAATGATATCAAGATCAAAAATTGGCTTTAGAAAGTTCGCAAAAGAATTATTCCCAGAAATCCCAATAATCGTTCCTACTTCATATGCAGGATGTTTTGCCGTAAAAAGAGAAATAATATTACAACACAATATTTCTTTTTACAGAAAATTATTAGATATTCTAAGTGAGAACAAGAATCCAATAGAAGGTCACTACATGGAGAGATTATGGTGTTATTTATTTACTCAAAATAAATTAAGAAATAAAGCAATTATTGATGTTCTTAAAACAAAAATTGAAAGATTAAAATTACGTAAAATGTATACTTAAAACATAAGAATTTTTTTATATTCACAATCATGGGGAAAAATATTATTCCAATTATTTTATGCGGAGGTTCTGGCTCAAGGTTATGGCCTTTGTCTAGGCAAAGTTTTCCTAAGCAATTTCTGGAATTAAGTGAAAATAAGAAATCATTACTTCAAAACACTGCATTAAGAATAAATGATTTGAAAAATGTAGTTGATCCAATATTAATTTGTAATGAAGAACATAGATTTTTAGCTGCCGAACAGATGAGAGAGATTAATATTAAGCCTTCATCGATTATTTTAGAACCAATTGGAAGAAATACAGGGCCTGCTATTGCTTTAGCAGCTTTAAAAGCACTTGCTAATGAAGACAATCCAATAATGATAGTATTATCTTCTGACCACGCGATAAGAGACGAACAAAAATTCCTAGAAATAGTTGAATTAGGTATTTCATTTGCCTTAGAAGAGAAAATAGTAACTTTTGGTGTTGTTCCTAATAAACCTGAAACTGGTTATGGATACATAAAATCCATAAATCCTTTTGTATTGAATCATATTAAAGGAGAAAATATCGAAAAATTCATAGAAAAACCTGATTTAGCTTCAGCAAAGAAATTTATTAAAGACCGCCGTTTTACATGGAATAGCGGAATTTTTATGTTTCAAGCTCAAACAGTAATTGATGAGATGAATAAATTTTGTCCTGATATTGTAAATCTCTGCACAAAATCGTTAGATAATAGTAGTAATGATTTAGATTTTCAAAGGATAGGTAAAGAATTCTTTAAAAAATGCCCTAATGTTTCATTTGACGTATCAATAATGGAAAAAACTAATAAAGGAATAGTTCTTCCTCTTGATGCACAATGGAGTGATGTAGGTAGTTGGCAATCCGTTTGGGAAACTGCAAATAAAAATAATGAAGGTAATACGATAATAGGAAAAGTTTTACAAGAGGATACTAAAAACTCTTATTTAAGAAGTGAAAAAAGATTATTAGTAAGTATTGGTTTGAGAGATATAATAGCGATTGAAACAAGTGATGCAATCTTAATTTCTGAAAAATCAAAGTCGCAAAAAGTAAAATATATTGTTAATCAACTTAAAGATAAAAATATTATGGAAGGCCAGAAACATAATAGAATTTACAGGCCATGGGGATATTATGAATCTTTAGCAGAGGATTTAAGATGGCAAGTTAAATTAATAAAAGTTAAGCCTGAAGAAAAACTTTCTCTACAAATGCATCACCATAGATCAGAACATTGGATCATAGTAAAAGGAACTGCAAAAGTTGAAATTGAAAAGAATATCGACATTTTAACTGAAAACCAAAGCATATATATACCACTTGGATCAAAACATAGACTTACTAACCCTGGCAAAATTCCACTAATTTTAATAGAAGTTCAAAGTGGCTCTTATGTAGGGGAGGATGATATCGTTAGATTTGAAGATATATATGGTCGTATTAACAAATAAATTCTTAATCAAAAATCAAATATTTTTTTTTTCAAAATAGTAATCCTTGTACCAATCTATAAATATTTCTATTCCTTTAATTAAACTTGTTTGAGGTATAAAGTCTATCCAATCATTTACTTTAGAACAATCAGCATAAGTTGTTTCAACATCTCCTGGCTGCATTTCAGAAAAGTTTTTAATGGCTTTAATGCCAATGATATCTTCTAAAACCTCTATAAATTTCATTATTTGAATTGGTTCTGAATTACCTAAATTAAATATTCTAAATGGAGCGAGTGATGTAGATGGATTTGGTTTACTTCTATCAAATTCATAATCTGGAGTAGCGGGTTTATTTGAACATCTAATTATGCCTTCTATAACATCATCGATATATGTAAAATCTCTTTTCATTTTTCCATAATTAAAGATATTAATTGCTACTTTTTCAAATATTGATTTTGCAAATATCATTGGTGCCATATCAGGCCTACCCCAAGGTCCATAAACTGTAAAAAGTCTTAATCCAGTTATCGGTATTTTAAAAAGATGACTATAACTATGAGCTATAATTTCATTTGATTTTTTTGAAGCGGCATAAAGACTTACTGGATGATCTACATTATGATCTTCATTAAATGGAACAAGGGTATTAGCCCCATAAACAGAACTGCTTGATGCAAATAAAAAATTTTCAATTGAATATTTTCTGCAACATTCCAAAATATTACCAAAACCGATAATATTACTATTTAAATAAATTTCTGGATTATCAATGGAATATCTAACTCCTGCTTGAGCAGCCAAATTAATTATTATTGAAGGCTTATAATTATTAAAAATCTTTTCTAATTTTAATTTATCAATTAAATCAACTTCAAAAAAATTCCAATTTTCAATATCAGAAGATAATTCTTCTAAAAATTTTATACGATTTTTTTTTAATTTAACGTCATAATAATCATTTAAATTATCTATACCAATAACTTTCTTGCCTTCAGAAAGTAATCTTTTACATAAATGAAAACCCACAAAACCTGCTGCACCTGTGATTAAATAGGTCATCTCACCTGGGAATACTAAGTTTATTATATGCTAGTGTTAGAAAATCTATCTTTGATGGAATATGCCAACAGTTTTTATTACGGGCGGTTCAGGTTTTATTGGCAGTCATACATGTTTAAGTCTTTTAGAGAATGGTTATGATGTAATAGCAATAGACTCTCAGATAAATAGTAATAAGTTTACTTTAGAAAAAGTTTTTGAAGTTCATAAATCATCAAAAAATCCAACTAAAAAATTGTTCTTTGTCGAAGGTGATATCAGAGATGAAAAACTGTTAGATGAAATATTCAAAAAAGCTATTTTGAGAAAAAAACCAATCGAAGCAGTCTTACATTTTGCAGGTTTAAAATCCGTAGGAGAATCAATTAAAAATCCTATTAAATATTGGGACATAAATGTTGGCGGCTCAATAAGTCTATTTAAATGCATGCAAAATAATAATTGTAATACGATTGTATTTAGTAGTAGTGCCACTATTTATGGAGTAAATCAAAAAAGTACATCTTTAAAAGAGAACTCCTCAATTCATCCCATAAATCCATATGGAGAAAATAAGGTTACCATTGAAAAGATATTAAAAAACATCTTTGATAGCTCTATAAAAAAATGGAAAATTGCAAATTTAAGATATTTTAATCCTATCGGCGCTCATTCAAGTGGACTTATTGGAGAAGAGCCCGAAGGAATACCAAACAATATATTTCCCTTTATATGTCAGGTTGCATCAGGTAAGATAGATAAATTAGAAATATTCGGAAATGATTGGCCTACAGAAGATGGAACATGCATAAGGGACTATATACATATTATGGATTTGGCTGATGCTCATAAATCAGCATTGAACTATTTATTAACAAAAGACTCCCAATTTATCAATTTGAATATTGGGACAGGAATTGGAACATCTGTTCTGGAACTTGTAGAAACATTTATAGATATTAATGGTTGTGATTTTAATTATATTTTTGGGGAAAGAAGATCAGGAGACAGTCCAAATGTAATAGCAAATAATGACCTCGCCACAAATCTTTTAGATTGGAAACCCAAAAAAAATTTAAAAGATATGTGTAGGGATGGATGGTTATACCAATCAAATCTTAATAAAGAATTTGTTCTAAATAGTGCCTCATCAAATCTCCAGAAACTTTTTTAAATTTTAAAAATTAAAAAATCTAATTTCACAATTAATCTCCAATTAATAAAAACGATGAAGATATTACAAAGTAAGTGATTAGCAAATTTTTAATTTATTTATAATTATAAAATACAAAAAATTATATAAAAAGTGCAAAAGATTTGCTGTATTGGAGCTGGATATGTAGGTGGACCTACAATGGCGGTAATTGCAGATAAATGTCCCGATATCACAATAACAGTTGTTGATATAAATAAAGAAAGAATAGATGCATGGAACGAAGAAAATTTAGAAAAATTACCTATATTTGAGCCTGGTTTGAGCGAAAAAATCAAAAAATGTAGAGGTCAAAATCTTTTTTTCTCATCAGAAATTGAAAAGAATATTCAATGTGCAGATATGATTTTTATTTCTGTAAATACTCCCACAAAAAAGAAGGGATTAGGGGCAGGTCAAGCAAGTGATCTTAAATGGGTGGAAGCTTGTGCAAGGCAAGTTGCCGAATTTGCAACTGGATATACGATAGTCGTTGAGAAAAGCACACTTCCTGTAAAAACAGCTGAGGTTATAAAAAATATTCTCGCAGCTTCGCAAACAAATTTAGAAAAAACTAATAAATCATTTGATGTTTTATCTAATCCAGAGTTTCTTGCCGAGGGGACAGCAATTAAAGATCTTGAAGACCCTGATAGAGTACTCATTGGCGGAGAGAATCAAAATGCGATAGATATCCTTAGTAATATCTACAATAATTGGGTGCCTAGAAAAAAAATACTTCATACAAATATTTGGAGCAGCGAGTTAGCTAAACTCACTGCTAATGCTTTTCTTGCACAAAGGATTAGCTCAATAAACTCCATAAGCGCACTTTGCGAGGCAACAGGGGCAAGTGTTAGTGAAGTATCAAGAGCTATAGGCAGTGATAAGAGAATAGGTTCAAAATTCCTCGATTCTGGTCCAGGCTTTGGAGGTAGTTGCTTTAAAAAAGATATCCTTAATCTTGTTTATCTATCTAATTATTTTGGATTACCAGAAGTAGCCGAATTTTGGGAGCAGGTTACTATTTTGAATAACTGGCATCAACATAGAATCTCGAAATTAATAGTTAAAAAACTTTTTGGTACTATTACTGAAAAAAAAATATGCATTCTAGGATTTTCTTTTAAAGCAAACACTAATGATACTAGGGAGTCTTCAGCTATAGTAATTTGCAAGGATTTGTTAGAAGAAGGCGCCAGATTAAGTATTCATGATCCAAAAGTTAGTGAAAAACAGATTAGCTCAGATTTAGGAGTTGAACCAATTGCAAAAGAAAATTATCCTGCCAATAAAGAAAACAATTATGGAGGTTGGGAATTTCATAGTGATATATTAACTGCAGCAAAAGGTTCTGATGCAGTAGTAGTTCTTACCGAATGGGAAGAATATTCCACTATTCAGTGGGATCTCATAGCAAAATCGATGAGAAAGCCTTCATGGGTTTTTGATTCTAGATCGATTGTTGTTAAAGAAAAAGTCCTTAAAGCAGGTTTAAATTTATGGAGACTGGGTGATGGTAATTAAACAACAAAATATAACTTTATTTTTTTTTATTGTAAAAATAAAATAATAAAAATTTAAAGGAAATTTATATTTTGATCTCCCTCACTTAATATACTTAGATAGAAGACATTTCTAATGAATTTAGATAATAGAAAATATTCATCTCGAGTAGCATTAATAACTGGCATAACTGGTCAAGATGGTAGTTATTTATCTGAATTTTTATTAAATAAAGGTTATAAAGTTCATGGCATCAAAAGAAGATCTAGCAGCTTTAATACAGAGAGAATTAATCACTTATATCAAGACCCTCATATTGATAATCAAAACTTTATTCTTCATTATGGAGATTTAACAGATAGCACAAATTTAATAAGAATAATTCAACAAATCCAACCCGATGAAATATATAATTTGGGTGCACAAAGTCATGTCTCTGTTAGTTTCGAGAGTCCTGAATACACTGCTAATAGTGATGCTTTAGGAACTTTAAGAATATTAGAGGCGATAAGAATATTGGGACTAAAAGATAAAACAAAAATTTATCAAGCGAGTACGAGTGAATTATTTGGGAAAGTCAGAGAAATTCCCCAAAATGAGAATACACCCTTTTATCCAAGAAGTCCTTATGGAGTTGCGAAGCTCTATGCATACTGGATAACTATTAACTACAGAGAAGCTTATGGACTTTTTGCGTGTAATGGTATTTTATTTAATCATGAATCACCCCGCAGAGGTGAGACTTTCGTCACAAAAAAAATAACAAGAGGGTTAACGAGAATAAATAATGGATTAGAAAAATGTATTTATCTTGGTAATATTGATTCAAAAAGAGATTGGGGCCATGCAAAGGACTATGTAGAGATGCAATGGCTTATGTTACAACAAAAAGAACCAGAGGACTTTGTTATCTCTTCTGGTAGAACTATGACTGTTAGAAATTTTATCGAGCTATGTGCCAAAGAAATTGGATGGTCTAAATCCCATGATGGGCCTTCAATAATTTGGGAAGGTAAAGGTAAAAATGAAATAGGTAAAAGAGCAGATAATGGAGAGATAGTTGTGAGGATTGATCCAAGATATTTCAGGCCAACTGAAGTTGACATATTATTAGGTAATAGTGATAAGGCAAAAAATAAGCTTGGTTGGCAACCTAAAATATCAATTGAAGAATTAATTTCAGAAATGATTAAGCATGACGATAATGAAGCAAAAAAAGAAAGCCTTCTTTCCAAGAATGGATACAACCATAATGATTTTTGAATAAATTGCATACAAAAATGATTTATAAAAAAATATTGTGAAAAAAGGTATCCAAGAAAGAGACAGAATATTAATAACAGGTGCGAATGGAATGGTCGGTAGTGCAATTAGTAGACTTTTTGAGAATAATAAATTTAAAGATAATTATCCAAAAGTAACAATCTTAAAACCTTCTAGAAAAGAATTGGATCTTAGTGATGCAAATATGGTTTTAAATTGGTTTGCCAATAATAAGCCTGACATTGTAGTAAATGCCGCAGCAAAAGTTGGAGGTATACTTGCTAATTCAGAAAGTCCAAGTGACTTTTTATTGGATAATTTAAAAATTCAAAATAATTTAATAGAAACATCATATAAATTAGGAGTAAGAAGATTCTTATTTTTAGGTAGTAGTTGTATATATCCGAAATTTTCCAAACAACCTATCAAAGAGGAGTATCTTTTAAGTAATTCTCTAGAAGAAACTAATCAATGGTATGCATTAGCAAAAATTGCCGGAATAAAGCTTTGTGATGCATTTCGATATCAATATGGATTTGATGCTATTTCATTAATGCCTACAAATCTATATGGACAAAATGATAATTACAACCCTAATAATAGCCATGTTTTACCAGCTTTAATTAGTAAATTTTATTATGCAAAAACTAATTCTATAAAGGAAGTTACATGCTGGGGAACAGGTAAGCCTCTAAGAGAATTTCTTTATGTAGATGATTTGGCAAAAGCAGTTATTTTTGCCCTCGATAATTGGTTTCCTGAAGAAAATGATGCCCCTAAAGACTCTAAAGGTAATAAATTAACATGGCTTAATGTTGGGACCAAAGACGAAATCAAAATAAAAAATTTAGCAGAAATAATTGCAAAAAAATTAGACTACAAAGGAAGAATTATTTGGGATATTAATAAGCCAGATGGGACTCCAAGAAAAAAATTAGATAGTACAAAGTTTTTAAATTTAGGATGGAGTCCAAAATATGATCTAGAAAAAGGAATAGAAAGAACTATTTCATGTTTTAAAGAGGAATTAAAAAATAAATCTTTGAGAACTTAAGATGGGATCAATAAAATAATTAATGATTAATTCTTAAAGTAAACTTATAAATTTTATTTTATGTTAATACCTTGGTTGAAAGTAAGAAAACATACTTTATATGCCGCATTTATGGATGTGATAATTTCTTATATAGTTTATTTAAAATTTCTAAATCCAACTCAAACTTATATAAAGGGAATTTTTTTAATATCAACCTTTTTATGGATTCTAATTAGTTATGTATGTGGCCGTTATTCTTTATTTCCATATATCAAATGGCAAAATTTTTTTTCAGGAATAGTTATAGGGAATATAGTATCCACTTTACTGACATTTGCTTCAAGCTTTTCTATTCAATATTTTTTATCTTTAATTTTTGGAAATTTTATTTATGTTAATCTTTTAAATTATTTTTTATTAAAATTAATTTTCTTGAGCATTATCTCGCAATTTATATTCAAGTTCTTTTTCAAAATCGCATTTAAAAAAAATCGGCATATTTTCGTAATAGGTGATATTGAATTAATAAAATCTAAATTTTTACCTTTTGAAAAAGAGAAATTAATTAACTTTAATCTTATTAAACACGACAATAATTCAATAAGTAATAATCTAGGAGTTAGTGAAATTATTATTGCAAAAGATACTCTTGATAATAATGAAATAGATTTTTGCAATAATAATTCTTTAGATGGTGTTTTAATCTACAGTGTTATCCAATGGGTTGAGAAATATCTAAATAGAACCCCAACAGAACTATTAACAGTTTTAGATTTTTACCAATTTAACTATATTTCTCTTTACAAGACTGTTCAATTGAGACTTAAGAGAATGAGTGATATTGTTTTTAGCCTGATCCTTATTTTTATTACTTTCCCAATATGTTTAATTGTTATGCTGCTAATTAAATTAGAGGATAAAGGACCAATTTTCTACTCACAGAAAAGGAACGGCTTCAAATGCAAACCGTTTAAAGTTCTTAAATTCAGAAGTATGAAATTGGATGCAGAAGTGAATGGTCCACAATGGTCTAAGAAAAAAGATGACAGAGTAACCAAAATCGGAAAGATAATAAGAATCTCAAGGCTAGATGAAATTCCACAATTATTAAGTGTTATTAAAGGGGATATGAGTTTGATAGGACCAAGGCCAGAGAGGCCTGAAATAGATTTAATGCTTAAGGAACATATCAGTTTATATTACCAGAGATATAGTATTAGGCCTGGTCTTAGTGGATGGGCCCAAGTAAATTATCCATATGGCGCCTCAGTAGAAGATGCAAGGAACAAATTAAGTTATGATATTTTCTACATAAAAAATTTCTCCTTCTTATTTGATATCATAATTTTTTTTAAAACAATTAAACTTGTTTTCAATATTAAAGGTTCAGAACCAATTAGTTAACTATAATTCTTTATGAATATAACTCTAATTTTTTTTTAATTTTAATCTCGTTATCCTTACTATATATTTATTTGAAATATATATTTTAGAAACTAATAAAACAAAATATTCAAGTAATCTGTATTTAATTAATTTATAGTAATGCCTTTTATTTGAAAGTAAGACTTCAATCAAAAATTTCGATAAAAGTTTTACAAAAACTAATATTTTTAGGGAATATTTATATTTTTTTAGTTGCTTAAAATGTTTAAATAAAAGATTTTTATTATTAATATTAGAACTTACTCCATCTAAGAAAAAATTTGTGGATATTATAGGAATATAAAGAGATCCTAATTTATGCTCTATTAAAATTTTTTTTAAAAAATAATCTGCTTCAAGGTTTTCTATATCATAATTATGATTTTTTAAGAAGTCATATCTTATAAAACACGCCTGATGACAAATATAAAAATGCATAAAAAATAGCCAATTCTTTAAAAATTTTATTTTAATTTTCTTTGGGTCTGGTACTAGATAACTTACATTAGAAATATCACTTATAAATTTAGCTGAGCACCAAACAAGGGGATATTTTAGATTATTAGTTTTATTTATTGATTCAAAAACTTGTCTTAATACGTTTTTATTATTTAAAGTATCGCCAGAATTCAAATAACAAATATATTCTCCCTTCACATAGGGTTTTAAAGAATTCATTGCATCGTAAATACCTTTATCCTTTTTATTAAGCAATTTTCCAATATTTAAAGAAAATTTAGAATTTAAATCATCTATATTTAAAGGATCACCACCATTACCAATCAGGACTTCAAAGGCTTTAAAATTTTGTTTATCAAGAGATTTGAGGGTATTAAATAGTTCTCTATTGTTGTTAAATGTGACGCATATAAAAGAAAAAAATACTTTTTTGGAAATATTTTTCTTCATTGAAATTATTTATCTATTTAATTATAATAAAGTTAAAATTTAATTCTAAAATAATTAATAAGAATACCTCTCTTATTATAATTAAGAGACAAAAGAATTATGAATGAATAATTTATATATAATTTCTACGCGTTTTCCCTACCCAATAAGAAAAGGTGATCAAGTAGTATTAGATGCAAAAATTAAATTTTTATCTAATAAATTTAAATTATATGTAATAACTCCTTATCCAAAAATTAGTATTAAAAATATCAATGAAAATGGTAATTTAAAGTTTATTTTTTATAAAAAAGATATACTTGATAAGTTTTTGGGTTTATTTAATTGCATCATAAAAAAATATCCATTTCATTTCTCTTTATTTTATTCTCGTCACGCAAATAACATTGTAAAAACCATTTTAAAAAAAAATAAAAAAAGATTTTTCAATCTTCATCTTGCTAGATCAGCTATTATTTGTTTTGATTGTTTGCCAATTAATTTAAGTATCGATTTTGTTGATTCGTTAAAATTGGCTTTAAAAAACAGATCTAAAATATCATTTTTAACCGAAATTTTTCTTCAATTAGAAATAAATTTATCCAAAAAAATTGAGAAGTATTTGGTTGACAAATCCTACTATTCAACAGCAGTATCAGAAAGAGATGCTTCAGAAATAGATCCAAAAGTGAATGTGGTGCCTAATGGAGTTAATAAATTAAAACTGAAAAGTTTCAGAAATTCAAAAATCATAAGGATAGTTGTAAGTGGTAATTTCTCTTATCCACCTAACAAAGAATGTTTTCACAACTTAATTAGATATGTAGAAAATTGTAGTCATAAAAAACAATTGATAATCATTGCTGTAGGCAAGAATAGTAATCTTTTAAAAATAAAAAAATATCAGCAAAGTTTTATAAAACTGATTGGTGAAGTTGATTCTTTATCTGAAGAGATTGCTAAATGCGATATTTCTGCTGCAATAACTAATCTTGGAACAGGTATTCAGAATAAATGTTTAGAAGCGATTTCAGTTGGTCTTGTAGTATTTGCGAGCAAAAAAGTTATTGAAGGTTTAATTCAACCTGTACCTGAAGGTATTATTTTGATAAATAATCAAAAGGAATTTGACATCGCAATAGAGAAAATGGGGGATTTAAAAAAAAGGGAACAAATAGGAATTAAAAATTACAACTATTGTAATCAATATTATTCCTGGGAAGATAAATTCGATACTTTTTTAAAAAGAACTAGAAATCTTGAAAAAACTCTTTAGAAATACTTCTTAATCCCAAGAAAAATAAAAAATATAAAAATAATTAATTAAAGCTTGAATATCTGATGAATAAGATTTAAGCAATTTTTAGTCTTTTTAATATTTTTATTATTGGAAGAAATGTATAACTGTAAATAGGGTGGTGTTTATTATATTCTGTATTTTCTATTCCAAATCCTTCAATATCCTCGATATTTGATTCGTCTAGGTAAGTATTAAATAATCTGTCCCAAAAAGAAAAAACATTCCCAAAATTACAGTCATAGTGATTTTCATTTGTAGAGTGATGTAACCAATGAATTGATGGGCTCATGAATACATATGAGACGATTTTAGGATATATTATTTTTATAGAACTATGTGCTAAGTTTTGTTGGAATGCAAAAAAGGCATTGTAAATAACATAAATTACAAATGGTAATACGTAAGACTGACTTAGAGTCTTTAATAGGAATAATGATGATAATGCACTAAGTGGTAAAAATATAATGGAGTTGATAGCTGCTAAAATTTGAGAAATTCTATAGTTACTCAAAATAGTCATTTCTGTCGCCGAATGATGAAACTCATGTAAATCCCATAGTAAAGGTATTCTGTGAGCTATTCGATGAGAAAAATAACTAACTAAATCGGAAATAAGGATACCAGAAATAACTATTAAAACAGCCTGAAATTCACTATTAGTTGGAGGCAGTACTTTATTATATATATCGGAAATCAATTCACTGAACGTTGAACTAATATTGGATATACCTAATGTTGTAAAAGTAGTAATAAATAAGAACTGGCTAGATATTGTTTTTATTAGAAAATACCAAATATCTGCAAACTTAAAACCCTCTGAAGTACTAATTCTCCCTAAACTTGAGTTAGGAAAGCCCCCTATTTTTCTGTTTAATTCAATTGCAGTAAAAAGGAAGAGTGGTGTAATAAGTATAAAGAATTTAAAAAAGGGGAATATTATCTTAGTGAACGAATCTTCTCCTTGTATAAAAGATTTTAAAAATTCGTAAGAACCAAATTCTCTAAAGAAATCACTTTTGGACCCTAAACTTAAAAGAGCAGCCAAACCAAGGAATGATATTAATAAAAACCAAAACAAAAGAGAAGAAAATTTGAAATTTTCCTTAAAACCATCTTGCTTTTGATAAATTAAACCTGAAATCTGGGTTTTCATTTTATTAACCTAACTTTTAGGTATTGGTTTAAATTAGAGGATAAATTAGTTTAATGATATCAACAAGGAAAGTTTTTAGTTGGCAAAAAATTTATTTTTCATACATTTATTCGAAAAAAAGAATAATTATTTAATTTTTTATTGTTTGAAATTAGTTTTTGTGATAGTAATTTAGTAATATTTTGATTTTAAGTGCTTGTAAATAATATTTTTTATGGGAAGAATTTGTTTTTTGCTCAAGTAATATCTAAGCAAATTTTTAATACATTTTCATTTTTAGCGATTTTAAAATTTATGCCGGAAAATGAGTTTACTCAATTTATCTCTTTACTTAGTTTAGTAACTATTATTTCACTAATCGCTGGAGCAGGAGTAGATACAAGATTTGTTTATTTGCAAGCAAAACATAAAGTTTGGAAGAAATACATACTCGACTATATTTGTATAAGATCATTTTTAGCAATTATAATTTCATTCTTCATTGCTACACCGTTATTAATAATTCAAAACTCTCTTCTTTTACGTCAAGCATGCTTTTTATCTTTAGTTTTTTGTTTATCATCGATAAGTAGCACTCTAGAATTATATTTATTAACTTCAAAAAAATATAAATTATTATTTAACTCATCCTTTTTCGCTCTAATAATATCTTTTTCAGCCAAATTAACCTTTTTAAATAAGTTATCTCCCTATGACTTTACTTATACATTTGCGTTAGAAAATTTAATTTTTTTTATATTAATTTTCTCATTTATAAAGGCTAATAAACTTATTCATTATTCTAAATGGGGTTATCTTTTAAGATTTTTTACAAGAAAATCTTTTGCCATTTTATTAGGTGAATTTGGAATAGTTTTCTTCCAAAGAAGTATGATTCTTTCGGTAGCTAATTTTCACTCTGAGGGGATAATAAAGATAGTAAGTGCATCGCAAAAGGCTATTGAACCTTGTTTGCTTGCATCTGGAACTTATTTAAAAACTAATTTATCAAATAAATTTTTTAAAGAAAGCTTCACTAAAAAAATTTCTTTAGCACTACTTTTTAGCTCTTTGATATATAGTTTAATTTTTATTTTTATAAGTACTATTTTTCTAGATTTAAATAAATCATATTTCATAATTTACTTATATGGTTTATTTAATCTTTTGTTTTTATTACTAATACAATCTCAAAGATTTAAGACAAATTATTTACAAAATCAAAGTAAGTTTTTTTTATATATTTTCCTAAGCTTCTTTACTTATATTTTTTCATTGTTAATTTATTTTCTAACAAAGAATTTAATTTTTTTATATTTATTATTGCCTCTTATTACTTTAGGTACTATTCTATTCCTAAGTAAGAAGAGAAAGCGATATGGAAAACATGGCGAAAATAAAATGTTTGGAAAAGATAAAATTCACTAATGACAAAAAAAAATATATTAGTGAATCTTTAAATCAAAAATTAATTAAACAAGCTCTTTTGATATCATTTCAATTCTGGTCAGAAAAACTTAAAAATAATTTAAAATTTCCCAAAAATCTATACCCAAAATATTATAAAGCCTATAAGTCTGCTACTGAATGCGATATTTTTCAAAAAGGTGGGATTGACATTAAGGATCATATAAATATTTTTGTATTACTTTCAATCATTAAACCTGGCTTATATTGCGAATCTGGAGTATTTAAAGGATCATCTATTCATAGTGCTTTGCATGCTTTAGAACCCAAAATTGTTTATGGTATTGATCCTAAGCCTAAATTAAATAAAAGAATTAAAAGTCTTCTATTTAATGAAGTCGAAACAAAATTAGATTTCAATGAGTTTGAGTTTGATACAAACACCAAAAAAAAAGTTGTATTTTTTGATGATCATATAAATTCCATGCAGAGAATAATAGATGCTAAAGAAAAGGGCTTCAAATATATAATTTTTGATGATTCAACTGGTTTTGAGGGAATAGGGCAAAGAAGATACCCTGCCCTACCAACTGTCGGTATGCTTAAATATAATAAATTATTCAATGAAAATGATTTTTTTTCTTGGAGTTTACCAATAAATAAAATGAGCTGGAAAAGCAGAGCTAAAAGTCCTAAATCACTTCTAAAAAAATATATTAAAGTAACAGCAAGAATTGATAAAAGATGCAAAGATGAAATGAATCAGGCAGAAAAATATATTAAAAAAATCATAAATTTCCCAGATTTATCAGAACTTCTTTTTGCAAGCGAACCTGGAATGATAAATAATACTCAAAAGTACATAATTTTATTATGAAACTAGATATTTTAAGATCTTTTTTTTTTAAAGCTTTTTCTATTGACGAATCATATTTTTCAGTATTTAAGCCTAAAAATCCTCTATTTATAGTTTCTTACCCAAGAAGCGGCAACACTCTTTTAAGAATTGCATTAGCTGAATCTCTTAAAAGACAAGAACTTAAGATAGAAAATATTGACAAATATTCAATAGATCTTTTTCAAACAAATTTTCTAAGTTTGCTAAAACAAAATAAGTTACAAATGCAACTAGTTAAATGGCATGGATTTCCTATGCCACTCCATGAAGGTGCTAAATTAATTTACATTCACAGAGACCCAAAAAATGTCTGCAAATCATACTATTCATACCTAAGATATAGACATAAAAAAATTAATAAATCATCTAAGGATTTTATTGAAAATTTTCTAGGAAAAAATAAGGATATTTTTGGATCATGGGAAAACCATTTCTTATTATGGAAAGATTTTATAAAATCTGAGAAAGGACTAATTATTGATTTTGATGATTTAATTCATAATAAAGAATTAGTTTTTGATGAGATTAAAAAATATTGTAAATCTGATTACTTTAATAAAGAATGGTTTTTAAAATCTATAAATAAAAAGAGAAGTTTCAAAAATAAAGGTGGTGTTGATTTTTTCAAATCCAAAGCAGGACATGAAGATTTCAATAAAGCTATAGAAGAATATGAAGATAAGTTCATTGCCTTAAATCACTTAAGAAATTGCACTTAGATTTATGGAAAGTATTGAAAAAATAAATAATTTTACAAAAGAATATATACAAAGTTTTAATTTTTCAAAAATATATAAAAAAAATAAATATATAAATGGAGATTCATTTTTAGATAAATTTTTATTTTCAACTTTAACTGGTTCAAACTTCAAATTAGAGGAAGAAAAGGTTGACTTGATTTTTACTGAAAACCAATGGAGATTTCTAGGAGATTCTAATAAAATAAAAAATTCTGGTTTCATCGCTTTTATGATATTTGATATCGTAAATAATCTAAGCTTTAATTTTTTAAAACATCGTGAAAAAGAATTCTTAAAAAATAAATCTGAGGAATTATTTGATTCTCTTTATATAAACGGTAAAACTGCTCATGATTCAAATAAAAAAAATTCTAAGAATATTAATAATGTTTTAAATATATTGGCAATGCGTTTGTACTTAAAAAGCTCAAAAATAAAATTTGATAAGTCTGATTTAGTTCAATTTTATTCATCTCAAATGAAAGAAGGATGGTTTCCTTATATAAATCCAGGAAGATTTGTTAGACATTTATCAAAATATAGTCCTCATAAATTAACGAAAATCATCCTTAGGGATAGTAATCCAAGATTTTTTGATATAAGTCATCACTGCTATATTTTGCTATGCCTTATTAAAGTTTATTCCAGAAATAATGATAAAAAATTAAAAAAATGTCTTAATAAAGGTTTAGATATATTGAACGAGTGTATAATTAATAATAATCTTTTATTTAAAGAAACAAACACTAAAATTCATAGGTTCTGTAATTTTGGAGATACTACTTTATATTATATTTTCTTAAGATTGACCAAATTAGCAATACTTAAAGGCCTAAATTATAACAATGATTCTATTGAAAAAGTAATAATTAAGATAAAAAAAATAACTAATATTAATGAGTCTTCAATCATGCCAATTGAAAAAGAGTCCCCCTCCTTTGGATATGTGCTACCTGCTTTGTGGATGGATGAAAAATATAAATTAATTCATTTAAAAATTCTTCTTGATGAAAAGTGAAAAATAAATTAACTAGTTATTTATCAAATATAAAATTCACATTTAATGTGGTTATTTCCTATTTTCTGAGAAAATCTATAGTTTTATCAAAATACAATATTAAACTTAAAGCAAATTGGATTGACAAAACTTTTAAATTTTATGTATTTGCAAATTATGGTTATCTGTTTGCAAATTATATAATTAAATCTAATAATGTAAAAACCTTCATTGATATTGGATCTAATCAAGGTTTATATTCTATCCTGGCAGCAAAAAACAAAAATATTAAAAAAATTTATGCAATTGAACCTAACATAAATACTTATAAATATTTAAAGGAAAATATCTTATTGAATAATTCTGGAGAAAAAATCGAAGCTATCAACAAAGCAATTTCTCAAGACTTTAAGGAAGTCGAATTAATATTCAATAAAACACATTCTGGCAAAGCCATGATAAACCCAAATACTGGAAAAGAATTTAATACCAAAAATAAAAATAACGAATATCTAAAAATCGAATCAGTTCAAAAGGAATTTTTTAATAATTTAAATAACTATAGTTCTATCTTTTTCAAAATTGATGTTGAGGGCTATGAAGAGAAAGTAATCGATATCATTTTTGCAAATTTAGAAAATTCTTGTATTTCAGGATTTTTTATAGAATTTTCTGTTTATAGAAAAGAGACTTCAAGTATAATAAAAAAATTATTGAACAAAAATTTTTTAATTAAGAACATTACTAATAGTTATGATGGTCAATTTGATTTATTATTTGAAAAAAAAAGTTAAAAAGTAATTTTAATAATGCATATTTTTAATGGTATATTGATAATTTTTCTTGGTACTTATTTATTACTATCTTTTTCAAGAAGCTTCATTTCAATTTATTCTTTACTCATTATCAAATTAATACTGCCTGTTGGAATTTATTTTATCTACTCAGGTAATTATTTTGAAAATAATTTATTAGCTTCATTTTGGATATTATTTTTATTTGGATCAATATTTGGATTCAAGTTAGGATTAAGATCCAAACTTATAAAAAATTTAGTCCAAAAAACTAGTGCAATAAAAAAATTTAGAATTACAAGAAATCATCTATCGAAGCTTTTAAATTTTGCTTTTTATTCAAACTTATTACACTTACTTATTACTATAATATTGAGTTTCCTTCAAACTGATAATGATGCTTTTCAAGGCACTAATATATCAGTTTTAACAAAATCAAATCCTTTAATTTATTTAATTTCAATATCATTAAGATGGTCTTCAATTATTTCAATTTTCTCATCAAAGTATATTTCTAATAGAAGTAATTTTAAAACTAATAATCTTATATTTAAAATTTTACTTCTATTTGTTTTTACTGAATATATTACTTCTTTTCAATTTGTTAGCGATACTTCTTTAACTTCATACGCAAATAAATTATTCCAGCCTTTATTATTTATTCTCTATTACAAATTTTTTGATGCAAATCATATTGGTCTTTTAAAAAAAATTTTTAGCTTAAGGTTAAGTAAAAAACTTATTGGAATTATTGTTCTTATTTTCGTTTTTTTAGCAGCAATAATAACCTTCTCGAGTATTTTCTTGGGAGATCCTATTGGATATTGGGCTTTTAAATTTGCTAGCAGAGTAGATGGTTACTTATTCTTAAATTCTGAAATGTTAGATAAACTTTCTCGAAACTATAACAACATTTTTGCATATATCGCCCATCCTTTTTTAAAGCTGATTGGTCTTTATGGATATAAAGCACCTATGGGGACTTTTTTACTTTCATCAATATTGGATACTGACATCGCTAAAACTATTGGTGGGCCAAATATTCATCTTCCAATTCTCATTGGTATAACTTATCTTAATATGTCTATGTCATTTTTAATAATACCTTTTATGCTAATTTTGTTTTCAGGAATATTTGGCTTAGCATTATCATATTCTTATAAAATCCTTTGGGATAAAAATAATATTTTTTCAATAAGTCAAAGTTTTATAAGTCTTTTTATATATTTCTCGACGATGCGATTCATAACAGAACCCTCTGTTTTTAGTCATTCATTAATGGCTTTTATTTGCTGTTTTGTAATATATAAATTTATTTCAAAAGTCTCCTTTAGAAGTGTTATGTAAATCAAGTAAAAAATTTCCTTTTTAATTATCAATAATAATGATTATTTATATTCTTAGATATTTTTATAAAGATGAATATATTCTTCAATTGGTTTATAAAATTCATAAATATCATGCACATTTTTCTGACAGTAATCAGAAATTAATGAGTATTCTTTTTGACTTAAATTTAAAAACCAATTTATACCATCTGCTAATGATTGAGGTTTATTTATATCAGCAATAAAGCCAGTTTTTTTATGCTTTAATAACTGAGCGGGACCGGAGTTATTAAAAATAATGCAGGGAGTTCCGCAAGATAAAGATTCGATTATCGTTTTACCAAATGCTTCTAAAATAGAGGGAGCCATGAAAAAACTTGCTCCTGAGTAAATTTTACTTAGCTCTTCATTTGAATCAATTTCTCCCAAGTATGTTACAGAATATTCTTTCAAAAGAGATCTAGATTTTGGACTAATATTTCCAAAAATAGCAATTTCGTAGGAACTCCTGTCAGTAAATTTTAAAGAATAAAAAAACTCATCAAAGCCTTTATATCTCAAGTCAATATTTGAAGCACCTATCAAAAGAATTTTTTTTCTTTTTTCAATTTTATACTTATCATATAAATAATTTCTATTCCTTGGATAAAAACTTTCGAAATCTATAGTGTTGATAATTGTTTGCGTTTTAAATCCATTTAAAATTTCTGAATTTCTTGCCTCTTCAGAAAGCCATTTTGATATCCCAATAATTTTTGGATTAGATTTCTTTATAAAATATCTTTTTAATCTTGAAATAGAACGCATAAAAAATGGAACTCTAGATTGGTCTGGAAATTTATTAAAATAACTATTTTTTATTAATTTGTAATCATAATAATATCCAGCTGAGAATGGCCACATATCTCTTATAGTCCATATAATTGGTTTTTTAATTTTTGCTATTTGAGGGAATGAAATTAGTCCATTAATCCAATGAAGATGAATTATATCTGCTTTTTTGTACCAGGGATGCCAAAAAATTCCAAAACCTATTAAATTCAGATCAAAATTATAAAAATCTTTTTTAACTAATAAAATTGAAAATAATTTATTTAAGGCACGCAAAATTAAATATTTAAATTTTTTCAAAGGTGAGTTTAAAACTATATCTACTTTATAAAAAAAATCAGGTTTTCCATTTAATAAAAGAACACGAGAATCAATTCCTTTTTCAAGAAGTTGTAAATGTAAGAAATATGCACCTTTAGCAGCACCTGAATTTAAGTTTCCAGATAATATGTGCAATATTAATTTTTTTCTTTTAATTTTTTCTGGCAACTTAATTTTTTAGTTAGCAAAAATTCTAATCGCGCCAAGCGGGCTCGAACCGCTGACCCCACTGCATGCCATGCAGATCACCAATCAAGCTATAACAAGGTTTTGCAACTGTTTTCACTGATTAGCTTGCAGACTGGCTCGCAGAGCTACCATTATAACAATTCATGAAATAATTAATCTTTTAGGTATTTAATAAAGAAACTATATATAAATTTTTAGTACGCAAACTTCAAATTAGAATTTAAAACTTTTAGGGCAGAATAATACTAAATAATTTTTTTTATGAGCTTAATAAATAGCCTTAAAAAGTAATTCTTTTTTATTGGAGAAGAAACCGATATAGGTTTAACAAAAGCATGTTTAAAAATATAATTTCTTTTAGAAATTGAAATTGCAAAGAATGCATTAGAATTCTTGTATTTTTTTGAATCCAATTTTGGGAATATATTTCTGAAATTACTTGGTAATTTCAAAACATAAGGAGTTTTATTATTAAGAATTTCTTTAATTAATTTTGTATCATTTTCAATTCCAAAATTATAATTTGCAAGTGTATGTGATGAACCAATTTCTTCGCAATAAAGGAATGGAGTTTTCAACCATTGATTTTTAAACTTCGTTTTTTTCTCAACTAAATTTTTAAATAATCAATCCATCCAGAAATAATCTTTTGCTTTATAATTTTTCATCCAAAAAGAATCACAAGCCTTTTTCCACTCTGAAATTAAATATCCATTTTTCTCAGAAATAATAAACCAACTTGCAGGACCTAAATCAGACTTCAAATAACTACCATGCCCATGATACATCCACATTCCTGTTTTACTCACAGCATCAAAAAACCAATGACTTAATGGCTGCATACAAAGCAAAGTGGAATCAGCCCAAATTCCACCATGATTTTTTAAAAGGCTAAGTCTTATAATATCGGATTTCGCTTGTGGAGTAATTATCTTATGTTTATCATAAATATAATCAATATCCTTTACGTAATTAATTAAATTATTTTGATCAATAAGAATAACACTCCAATCTGGATTATTAATAATCCAAGATTATAATACCTCTCTTTGCAACCAAGGGGCTTTATCCCATCCTTGAAGCCATAGTAAAAATATATTTTTTTCAAAAATCATCTATAAAATAGCTATAGATATGATTATCTACAGCTATTGTAATGGCTCGCAGAGTAGCTCGCAGAAAGTGCATATTAATACTTATTTAGACACTAAAACATGATGTATCCTTATCTATTATTGGTCAGACTAATCATTATAACTAGCGAAAACCTTGATGGAGCCAAGCGGACTCGAACCGCTGACACCCTGCATGCCATGAAGGGCTAAAAACAGGTGAGTCCCATTACTATAACACGCGTTAGAGATTATAACTAAATGTAAATTACGAAAATTAGTGCGAGAACTTGATAGGATATAAGACACATTGCAGTAACTGATATATAGCCCATTTTATTACTTTAAATAGTGCTTCAATTAGGGAAATTAGCTGCGCCTCTATTTCCCCCTTGAGTATCACAAATACTCCTACATATTATATTAATTAATGCTATAAATATAAGTAAATGTATTCTCTAAAGTATAGATAAATACATTATCTAATCCATTGCACCTACTGTTATATCCGAAGAAGAAAAACCACTATCTCCGCTTGAAGCAAAGATTTCCCAAGCCTATAGAGTTAATGAAGCTGTAGAAGATGAGCAGCGAGAAATTGAAGTGAGACTCAATAAAATAGAGGGATTGAAACCATTACTTCCAAATCGTAAATATGGGCAAAAATGGGAAGATTTGGAATATGGAATAAGTGCAAGAAGTTTAATTGAAAAAAGTGATACTCCTTTAGCTATTGATCTAAAAATTAACTCTGGATATTGGGAAAAGATAGAAAAAGCTGAAAAATCACGTTTGAAATATTTTCATGAAATAGACAGAAATATAGAGAAATTAACCAAAAAAAGATTTTCAAACTTTTAATAAAAAATGATTTCAAAAGATCTTTTATTTTTATCTGAAAAACTTACAGAATTTAAGGCTTCTCAAATAACTATTTCTATCTTTGCAATTATTGTTTATCTCACTTTTAAAGACATGCAAATATCTTGTTTAGATTTTGAATTAACGAAAGATTATGGCAAATCGAGCAACTAAACAAGAAACTGAATTAAGAGTCGCACATGCTGCTGAATTAGTTGCTGAAGGACAAGCTTATTCATCTATTACTTCCCTTGTTGCCACGAAATATGGAATATCAAGAAGAAGAGCAAGGCAGATCACTTCTAATGCTTATCTTTTGCTGAAAGATGATATTGAGGAAGGTGACTTAAATCGTCCAGAAATGACGGCAAAATTAATCTGTACTTTAGAGACTGCAATGCATAGAGCAATGCAAGAAAAACAATATTCTGCAGTTGCAAGTAATGCAAAAGTTCTTATGAAATTAATCGGTCTAGAAGCAAAAATAAAAAGTTAGAGCGGGTGCTTGGGGAGTAATAGAAGTAAGATTTGAATATTTTCGGACAGATTTTCGTCAAAGTCGGCATAAGCAATTCAAAAAATATTCTCATTGTTTTCGAGGGAATTTATATTAAAAATTTATTTTAAAAAAGTAAAATTCTTATATTTATAGTTATTTAATGACATTTATTGGTAAATTACATGAATAAGTAAATCCTTTGAATTAAAAGTCTATGCTCGATGAATTTATTAATTTAATCTTCTCTGGTGTTTCACTTGAATTTATTTTAAGGTGCTTTATATCAATTTTCATCGGGGGCTTTATAAGCTTATCTCTGATATTATCTGGGCAAAACTGGGCAAAAAGCTTCTCTAACGTAACAACATTTTGTATTTTGCCAATTATCGGTCTGGTAATTACAACTGTAATATCTAAAAACATAGCTTTGTCACTAGGGATGGTAGGTGCGTTATCGATTATTAGATTTAGGCATCCTGTAAAAAGTCCACTTGAACTTTCAATTTATTTCTTGTTATTGACTGTGGGTATTACAATATCAACAAGTATTGGGAAAGCAATTGTCTTATCAATATTATGTATGACCATAGTTTATTCTTATTCATTTTATAAGAAAAGGCAATTTTCAACAAAGCAGGGTTATTTAGATCTCTCTTTTTCCAGAGAGGAACCTCAATTTATATTGGAAATAACTTGTTCAGGAAAAAATGCATATTTATCGGAGAACACATATCTTTTATTCAGTAATGAGGACTTTGCAAAAAATAAATTTACATATAAACTTTCATTTTTTAATAAAAATGAACTAAATAATACTAAAGATTATCTTAGTAGAATTCAGGACATAGAAGATATTAAATATTATATTTCATGAAAAAGGCTTATTTAATATTTCTTTTATCAGGTTGTTTTAGTGTACTCCTCTTATCTTTTTTTAACCATAGAAACAAGTTATCAGTATTAAAAGAAAATATTAATAATTTAGATCAATTGATAGATGATTCAATAAGGCCTCATTGCTCTTTTGAATTTAATGGTATTTCAAATAATTCAATTAATTATTTTAAAAAATTAGTAATTACTATTCCAGAATCTAGAAGGTGGTCTATAAATCTGTTAAAAGCTTTTAATGAAGATTCAAAGATAATTAAAGAAAAATATAAAAAAAGATTCGCTGCAAATATTGCTTTTAAGAAATCAAATGGAAAAACATGCCAATTACCTGCCAAAGTTAGGATTTCAGGAGATTGGAAAGATCACATTCAAAGCAAAAAAGGAGATGTTATTTCATCATTAGATGTCACTTTAACTGAAGGAAATATTAATGGAATAACAAAATTTAAACTATTTATCCCTTCTACAAGGAATAGATCATCTGAAGTTATTGTGAGTTTGTTAATGAAAGAAATGGGATATTTATCTCCAAGGACCAAAATGACCAAAGTGAGTCTAAATGATAAAACTTTTGAAATGATTTTTCAGGAAAAGGCTGTTAAGGAAATGCTTGAAAATAATAAGTTAAGAGAATCAGCTATTATTGAAGCTGATGAATCTTTAATGTGGGAAATAAGATCCGGTAATGGCCCCTCAAGCAACGGTAATATATTCCCTCGAATAGTAAATAAAGAATGGATTAAAAGAAATTCTATAAACCAAAGAATTGGATTAGAAGGTTCCAATATTTTTTCTAAAGCTATATTAGAAAGTTGGAATCATGCTGGCAACGACAAAGAAATCACTTTTAGCGATTTACTTTTATCGAATGGAGATATTAAAAGCAAAAGAATACTCTCAAGATATAAAGCCCATCTTATTTCTTCTGGAACAACCCATGCTCTTTACAACCACAATAGGAGATTTTATTATGATCCAATTAGTAAGTCCTTATTACCTATTTATTACGATGGGGACTCTAAAGTAAAAAATTTAGAAAAAGAATTTAATTTCACTAAAGATTTTAAAGATAGATTTCTTACAAGAGATATAGAAACTGAGGACTTTAATCGAGCAATTAATGAAATTAAGCAAATTAATCTAACTTCTTTCTCTTTAAAGCTAAAAATTAATGGAGTTAAATTAAAAGATTCGGAATTAAAAAACATAAAAGAACAATTAATTCGTAATTTAATTTATCTAAGAGATTCAAATAAAATAAACTTAAAAACTAAATTTAAAGATAACCCTTTAATTAGGAAATTTCATAATAATGAAAACTATGGTTTAGCTTTATATTCACAGAAAGATAGCAATTTTTACTTATGCAGTATAGAAGAAAAAATATGCAATAAAAAAAATCTTAATTCTTTTGAATTAAACAAATTATTAGTGGGTGACTATTTAAAAGATAATTTAAAATATTATTTTATAGGGGATAAATTTGACCCCATTAAAAAACGTTATTATGACAATGTTCCGAATAACTTAAATTTAATAAATCCCATAAAAAATATTTATATTAAGAAATTTGGTAATCCAAAATTAACCATTGATAAGAAGAAAAAATTAATCTCAATAATTTTTAAAAATTTTGATGAAAAAATCTTGTTTACTAATAGTAAATTAGATGGTTGGTATATTAAAGTTTTTGCTAATGCAGATAATACTTTTAAACCTAGTAAAAGTAGAATAGATAATAATTTGTTGACTAGTCTCATAACAATAAAAGATTCAAACGTGAAAAATTTGAAAATTCATATTGATGGTGGCCAACATGAAGATAGCTTAAACATAATGAATAGCTTCGGATCTATAGATGAACTAGTTATTAAAAATAGTTTTCAAGATGCAATTGATTTTGATTTTTCTGATCTTAAAGTAAATATGATTAATGTTCAAAACTCAGGAAATGATTGTATTGATACCTCAGCAGGAAAATATTTTATAAAAAATATAAATCTAGATGGCTGCAAAGATAAAGGGGTTTCTGTAGGAGAAGAATCTTATTTAAGAGTATTAAATGCAGAAATTAAAAACAGCAATATTGCATTGGTTTCAAAAGATTTTTCTAAACTAATTGTTAATAATGCTTATTTAGAGAATAATTCGATATGTGCTGCTGCTTACAATAAGAAAAAGGAATTTGGGCCTTCATATATTGCAATTCCAACAAAATCATGCCCTAAAGGCAAATTAGCAATACAAAACAAATCGATTTTAGAAAAAAAATGATACCCCGCATAGAGCAAAAATTAGAATTAAACAAACATAATTATTTAGATTTACTGAAATGGATAACCCATAATGGCGGGAAGGTTCTTTATCCTGAAAGAACAATATGTTCTAGATATTTTGACAATAATAATATGCAAATGTATTTCGATACTGTTGAAGGTCTTATCCCAAGGAAAAAAATAAGAATAAGAACATACGGTTCAGATGACTTTATTTCTTCAAATAGTCAATATTCTTTAGAAATTAAGCTTTCAAATGAGCATTGTAGATTCAAGGAAACAAACTCAAATATAAATTTAGGATCCTTGTTAAAAAATGGCTATTTTGATAACTTATATGGAATTTGCAAACAACTTATAGATGTTTCTTACGTACGAGAATATTTTCTTGTTAAAAACATAAGAGTAACTATTGATAAAGAAATAAAATACAGATTAATTAATTTAAATAATAATTTTAAAAAATCATTCTTTGAAGATCAAAGCTATGTTTTGGAAATCAAAGCAGATATAGATACTAATCTTTCGTACTTATTAAATAATTTTGATTTTCCTAGATCTAGATTTTCAAAATATGAAAGAGCCTTAGATTCTCTTCTTAAATAAGATTTACATCAACAAGAATATGATTAACTTAAAAAGAAAATCATTAACTATATTTCTCATTGTACTGGCATTTAATATAGTTTTTTTATATTGCTATAGCAATCCAAAATATTTCTTTTCTATTATAAATAATTTAGAAAGAAAACTAAAAAAAGAATTTTATTCACAAAAAACCAATAATCCTGAAGGGATTTGTCCCAAAATAATTTCTAATCTTCCAAAAAATTCTACTTTAATTATTGGCCATGCTTACGGATCACATAGGAACTCTGATTTAAGAGGAAATGTTGGCATTGCTCCAAAAGTTTATGATTTTTATTTAAAAAATATAGAAAGAATTTCATCAATAATATTTAGTGGCGATGTTTTAAAAGAACCAAGTATTAAGAAGTGGAAAGATTTCTATTCAAAATTTCAAGGAGATATAAAAATATTTATTGCACCTGGGAATCATGATATTGGAGGTAAAGTTTTTGATTCTGCCTTGAGGGATGTTTTTACAATAATACCTCACAAGAATCAAGCAGGATTGAATTTCCCTTTTAGATTAATTTTGAATAAATCACTTTTCATCATTGGAGATAGTAATAGCGAAAAAGACTCGTTAGAGAAAATTATTTCAATGATTGAGAAAGAAAAAGAGTTTGAAATTATATATGTAGTTATTCATCATGCTTTTCCTGAAGGATTAAGCCAAGCAGCAAATGCACCAGGAAAGCATAATTTTATTAAAGATTCTTATTTTAAAGATAAATTTGAAAACATTAATAAAAAAATTATTTTCTTATATGGAGATGGTGGGGCATTCCCAAATAAACCAAGGTTTAAATGTATAAAATTAGCAAATAGTTATCATATGATAAGTGGCATTGGTGAATTAAAAGGAGATACAATTTTTGTAATAAATAATAAAAATTTGTATAGAATGGAAATTTAAAATTTAAATAATCTTGATAAATTTTTAACTTCAATTATTTCTTTTTGAGAAATATTATTATTAATAGAATACATTACATATTTTTTCTAAAAATTTCGCATTTTATTTCGCAATAAAATTAGCTTCGCACACATACATTTAGTCGTATCAATAGATCACAAGATTTGAGTTCCTTCGTAACTAGAAGGTCATCATATAATTAAGGACTTTCAGGACTAATAGGACTCTTATATATGTATCGGTAAATATAATAATTTTATGGAAAAGTTTACTTTGATAAATAAGGATAGATCGAGAATAAAAGTATTTGAACCATTTGAAGATGTATCAAAACCTAGTCCAAATATTGATGCAATGATGATTAGTTATGGCTGCGTCTATAAGAGATCAAGTAAGCCAGTTATGAAGGGTTCAAGAGTTGAAACTATAGAAGGTGCTAGACAAGAATATAAAAAATTATTAGAGGAAGGTTGGAAAAAAACTTCAATATTTAATAGCTATTTTTAATTAAAAAATTGATCTAGCTCTATTAGCCCTGCGAACAGCTTGTCTTAAAATATTCCTTTTTATTGATAAATCAGAAATACAATAAAGAGCAAATAATAAAATTAATTTTCCCAAAATTGGAATCTGCATTATCTAAAAATAATTAATCCTATTTAAAACTAAACCGATACATATAAGCAAGTCCTTAGAGTCCTATGGTTCCTGAACTAACTCTTTAATCCAATACCATTTTGTCTCAACTTTATTTCTAACTTTTAAATCTCCAATTATCAATTTATGTTTTTCTAATTGGGTTAAAGTTTTACGCGCTTGTCTATTAGCATCTTCAATACCTTTTAATAATGGAGCTACGTCATTGTATGTAGTTGGTATATCGTTAGCTGATCTTTCTTGTACAAGTTGGTAAACCATTTCTTGTCGATCATTTAAATTATCTACAACTTCTCTAATTTTTTCTCAACACAATAATTTAAAAACGATTTTATATCGCCACAATTTCTTTTTCTTCCGTCCCCACCTTCAGGATTTTTTAGTTTCTTTTTTGAATCTTTATGTGGCGGAGCTACGTCAAAATATTCTTCTTTAATTCTTAAAAATAAATCTTTTGCGTTTTATGGTTTTGGACTTTTTTCTAAAAATCTACAAGCTAATTCAACACGTTTTGTGAGGTCATAAAGTGTGGTTGATCTTCTATTACTTCTGCTATCTAAAAATGCTTTTTTATTAGCAGCCCAACCCTTTAATTGACCTTTAATAACTGGTGCATATTCTGATTGATTAGAGAATTTTTTATAAGCTTCTTTCAAAGAATCGTCATTGTGATACATGAAATCTTTTATCTCAACAATCGCATTTAGAATATTTCTCTTATTGTCTTTTCTCCAACCAATATTAGTTAGGAGAGTACTTCTGCCGTTTTCATCATTTCTATCTATTTGCATAACCATCTTGCCGCCGACCTCTCTACCCCTTAAATTCCACCCTTTTCCGCAATCGCCGCGAATGTCGGCTCTTAAACTTTTGACCCAATCTAGAGTTGTTGCTATAACTTAACTTTCATTAATAATCCCATTGCGAGAATTATTGCGGAATTTAGCTATATCGTCAACTATCAACCTATATCAGTCTAATCATTAGATTTATGAGAATCGCCCGAATCTATTGCTATCACTAATAAAATTCAATGGAGCCAAGGGGATTTGAACCCCTGACCCCCTGCATGCCATGCAGGTACTCTACCAGCTGAGCTATGGCCCCATAGAATTGAAAATACCCTAAGAATTTTTCTTAGTTAATTAATTTTCAAAAATTAATTGATCTAATCTTACAACATTAAAGTTGAAAGTTATTAATTATTTTAATCATGTTTTTATATGTAAAATTTCTTTTTTTTATTTGAATCAGAAACCCCAATTTGTTAGAATAATCAAATCAAGTAAGTCAGCATATTAAAAATAAGAAATAGTTCATGTTTTTACCAAGATTCTTGAAATGTAAATATTTCCTATTTATTTTTGCCCCTTTTTTAGTTAATTTAAATATTACAGCGGAAGAATTTTCTAAACTTCAAGATTCATCTTTTCTTGAATATAAAGACGAATATATTATTGATGCTGGTGACACACTTTTTTTAGATTTTAAAGGTTTAGAAGATATTTTTAGCGGTAATTATGTAGTGCCACAAAATTCATTTTTAAAATTACCTGAAATTGGAAGAATAAAAGTAAAAGGTAAAACATTGGTTCAATTACAAGATATCTTAGAAGCTAAATATTCTGAGTTTCTTTATAATCCTAATATTGAATTATCTATTTCTAATCACCGAGACCTCTCTATTAGCCTTAGGGGAGAAGTGAATAAAACAGGTCTTTTCTTCTTAAACTATAAACTAGAAGAAAACTTTAATAAAGCAAATTTAGAAGAAAACAGATCCGGTTTTTCGCCCCAAACTGCCCCTAGACTTTTTGATTTAATTCAATTAGCTGAAGGTATTACAACTAATGCAGATCTTAGAAATATTGAGGTAACAAGAAAGAATGCGGAAATCAATGGTGGTGGATTAGTAAAAACCAAGATAGATTTAATTTCCCTACTTGAATCAGGTAACCAATCTGTAAATATTATTTTGCGTGATGGAGATGATGTTTTTGTTCCAAAAAGCGAAAAAGTTTTGTTAGATCAATTAGTCAGTGTTAACAGAAGCAATCTTACACCTGATTTTGTTGATATTTTTGTAAATGGTAATGTAGAAAAAACTGGTCTTTTAACCTTAAGACAAGGTGTGAGTCTAAATGAGGCAATAGCAGCAGCTGGGGGAATAAAATCAATGTCAGGTCAGATTGAATTTATTAGACTAAGTAGAGACAGTGAACCAGAAAAAAGACTTATAAGTGTGAGAAAAGCTAAAAAGGGTAGTAGAAATAATCCAATACTGATAACAGGAGATATAATTTTTGTAAGAAAGAGCCTAGCCGGTAAAGCAAGTACTGTAATACTTGATTATTCAAGACCAATAGTTAATGCTTACGGTATTTATAAGATTTTTGAATAGAAATGGAAGATTCTAATAATACTGTTAATCAAAATTATGATTCTGATAGAGATGAAATAGATATAAAATCTTTTTTTAAAATATTTAAAAGGGGTAAAAATTTAATTTTTGGAATTGTTTTAAGCTCTACTTTAGTAACAGGACTTTATTCATTTATCACAAAACCTAAGTGGTCAGGAAGTTTTAATATTGTTGTAAAGAAAAATTCTCAGGATAGTAGTGGTATAAATCCTTTAGAAAACTATGGCATTTTCAACGAAATAATAAATAATGACGAGAATGAAACACAAAGGCTAATTTTAAAAAGTCCTTCTGTTTTGATGCCAGTATTCAATTTTGTAAAGAACTATTATGAATATAAAAATATCAATATAGACAAATTATCCTTCAAAGAATGGGTGGATGATAATTTAATAATTGATTTTGAAAATAATTCCTCCGTTTTAAAAGTGGAGTATATAAATGAAGATAAAAAACTCATAAAAGAAGCTCTTGAATTAATATCTTCAAAATACAAAGCTTATTCAAAGAGAGATACTGAAAAACAAATTACAAAAACAATTAAATATTTGAAAAAACAAACTAAATTGATGAAAGAAAAATCGCTTAATTCAATGAAAGCTTTTAATGAATTTTCTATTAATAATGGACTAGGAAGTATCGATGGATTTGTTGGGTTAGGTCCCTCTGTTTCTTTAGGCGGCGATCCATCAGGTAGAGAATTAATGAATAAGTTAGGTAATCCCGGTGCAGAAAAATATACCGAAAATTTAAGAGCAAATAAAATTTTTCAGGCAGACACAATATCGAATAGTAAGGCAGGCATGAGATATGAAGCACAATTTGAAATGTTAATGGATTATGAAGCACAATTCGTTGATTTATCTTCGAAATTGAAACCTAACTCCAATACCTTAAAAGAATTAAAAAGTAATATAGAAAATTTGAGAGATTCTCTTAAAAGGCCAAATGAAATTTTATTAGAGTATCGAAGGCTTAAATTAGAAGCTTCGAGAAACGAAGGTATTCTTCAAGAACTTGAAAGTTCTTTACAAGTTTTGGAATTGAACAAAATCAAAGCCCCTGATCCATGGGAAATGATTTCTGTACCAACGATAGATAGCAATCCTATATTTCCAAAAAAAGAAAGGCTTATTATTGGAAGTTTGATAATTTCTTTAATTATTGGCTATTTAATTGCTTTTATAAAAGAAAAATCAACAGGTAAAATATTTGAACTAAGTGAATATAAATTTTTGATAAAATATAAATATTTGGATACTATTTATAGAAATAATATAAAAGTAAATACTAATATTATCGATAACTTAATTGACATTAATGATAATGTTGCATTAGTAGAACTATCTGACAATTTTTTAGGAAATCAAATTCCTAAAAAGCAAGAACTTTTTAAAGAAGAAAGGGAATTTTGTTTCGTTAATCTCAAAGATATAGAAACTTTATCAAAATTTAAAAAAATAATCCTAATTACTGAAGGAGGTATTATAGCAAAAGCAAATATTCATTTAATTGAAAAGTATTTGATACCATACGAAAAAACCATCTTGGGCTGGTTTTACTTGGATTAATTATATTTTTCATTATGATTCATAAAATAATATTTTATAGATATAAGAAATACTTTCTGATTTCTCTTTTAAGTTTTTTACCGTTAATCATATGCAATTCCATTTTGAGTAGTGATTATAGAAATCAAGCACATAAGCAAGATCTTAATAAACTTAAAAAGCCAAATATCAAAAACAAAGAGGCACAAATATCATCAATTATATGGGAAAGTGTGGAAACTAATTCAAATTTATCCAATACTAAATGGGAAAAAGTTGATGAAAAAGATTTTAAAAATAATCGATATAAAACTAATGAATCTAAGAAAAAGTCCTATAAAGTTTCTCTTAATTCTCTTAATAGATCAATCGTATTTGACAACAGAATAATTGGTCCAGACATAAGTTGGCTTGTCCCTCCGGGATTTAAATGGAGCACAAAATATAAGTTTGACTTTTCTACTAGAGGTCATAATAGAAGAAAAAAAGGAGAACCTTTATTAGGTTGGAATGGAGGAGATGCAGTAGGACAATTTTATTATCAACCAATTTTTATCAAGGATTATAGTTTTGGTTTAAATTTAGGAATGAGAAGTGTTTACTCTGGTTCTGGCCCAGGCGGTGAAACAGCTGTAGGAGAAGGCTTATCATTAGGATTTAGAACTGACAAAAGTTTATCAAGCACATCTGGAGTTTCTCTTGGAGCAGAACAATTAATTCACTTTGATGATCAAACTGACACAGGTAGAGATCTATATATTACTGTTTCAAAAGGATGGTGGTCTAATAACAAAGATGGAAATTTTCCACTCAATATTGCCACTTTTGGTTTAGCAACTGGAAAAATGGCTGAAGGTAATATTAAAGGATTATGTAGTGATCTTTTGGGAGGTTCTGGTACTGAAGTAGATCATAAAAGAAGGCTTTGTTGGGCTCCAGTATTTACATTATCTAGAGTATTTAATCACAAATACTCTACTTTTTTTGAATACAACAGCAAATGGTTTCTATTGGGAAGTTCAATATCGCCTTTTCAAGAAATTCCTTTAAGGGGAACTTTTGCATTACAGCTTTCTGATCATATAGATAATTACAGACTTAATAATTTTGAAGAACTAAAATGGGTGTTTAGATTAAGTTTGGGATTTTAGAATTTATATTTTTCTCCAAACAGCTAAAAGTTTTCCTTGGAATACAACATTATCTAAATCTAATTTAATTGGTTCATAAGCTGGATTTGCAGCTTCTAAATAAATATTTTGACCTTTTTTTATAAAATATTTCAAGGTCGTACCTAATCCTGGAACCATAGCACTAACAATCATTCCATTTCTAAGCGAATAAGCATCTTTAATAGGTTCCATCAAAACCATATCTCCATGAGCAATACAAGCATCTATCATTGAATCGCCATTTACTGTTAAAGCAAACACATCTTTTTTTTGTAATACTTCAGAAAAATCCAAATTTTCATTCACATCAGAATAAGTTTCAATTAAACCTCCTGCAGCAACGGAACCCATAATTGGAACTCCCCCAGTAATTTCGTCTACTATTTGCATTGTTCTAGCTTTGCCTTCTTGCCATGATATATATCCTTTCTCTTGTAAATGTTTTAAACGACTTTGAATTGGAGCGGGAGATTTTAGACCCATAGCTTGCATCATTTGTCTTATCGAAGGACTATGTTGGAAGTCCCTCATATAGTTTTTTATCCATGAATAAAGCTCATCCTGAGCATCTGTAAGCTTATTCCCTTCAGAAGTTGCCATAAAAACATTTGTACTCTAATACATTTGTACCTCTTTGAAAGATAAATTGCAATATTTTCATGAAAGAAGGCATGAAAGAAGAGCTTGTTGAGCATGCATTCTATTTTCTGCTTGATCAAAGATTACACTTCTTTTACTTTCAAAAACTTCATCAGTTATTTCTTTAGCCCTATAAGCTGGAAGGCAATGAAGAATAATTGCATCTTTATCAGCATTTCTTACTAAATTTTTATCGATAGTAAATCCAATAAAGTCTTTATCTTTCTCTTCTTTTTGATTTTCTTCCCCCATAGATGACCAAACATCTGTATATAAAACATTTGCCCCCTTAACTGCATTAATAGGATCATTTGTGATTCTCAATAAATCTTTATTTTTATATATTTGATAAGCTTTTTTAATAACCAAAGGGTTAGGTTCATAACCTTTAGGGCATGCAATCCTTACTTCTACGCCTAATAATGCCCCACATAAAATAAGAGAATTTGCGACATTATTACCATCACCTATAAACGTCAAAACAACGTTTTTAAAATCCAACAATTCCTCTTTTATTGTCATATAATCAGCCAAAGCTTGGCAGGGATGTTCCAAATCTGTAAGAGCATTAATAACTGGCTTAGAAGACCATTTAGCATATTCTTCCAAATCAGATTGTTTGTAGGTTCTAATAGCAAGAACATCGCAATATCTGCTTAAAACTCTAGCTGTGTCTCTTATTGGCTCGCCCCTACCAATTTGTGAAGTATTAGGAATTAGATCAACTGTATTGCCACCAAGTCTTGACATAGCGACTTGAAAACTAACTCTTGTACGAGTAGATGACTTATCAAAAATCAGTCCCAAAACATTATCTTTAAGTTTAATATTTAGATCTTTATTTTTGAAGGCTTTTGCAATCTCTAGAATGTTTACTAACTCTTCTCTTGAGGTATCCAAGCTTGATAAAAAATTTTTATTTGCAAGCTTGATTGGTTTTAGCATTTAACTTTCTATGTAAATCTAAATTCTACAATGCAGGCATTTTGCTTTCTGCTAGGAGACTTTTAAGATCTTCTCCCTCTATAACTTCTTCTTGGAGTATTTTCTGAGAAATCGATTCAAGAAGTGGTAAATTATTCCTCAAAATATTAAGTGCAGTTTCATGAGCATCATCAACTAGATCTCTAACCTCCTTATCTATAGCTTGCGCAGTAGCGTCACTAACCGACCTTCTAGGGTTATTCCCATTACCTAAAAACTGACCTCCACCTTGTTTATCATATGCAAGAGGACCAAGTATATCACTCATCCCAAATGTTCCAACCATCTGTTCTGCGATATCTGTTGCTCTTTGTAGATCATTAGAAGCACCAGTAGTAATTTTCCCAAAGACAACTTCCTCTGCTGATCTTCCTCCAAGGAGTGTCGCAATTTGTCCTTTTAGTTCCTCTTTAGAATTCAAAAACCTTTCTTCAGTTGGTAATTGTAGGGTATAACCAAGAGCACTCATTCCTCTAGGTACAATTGAGATCTTTGCGACTTTTGAACCACCAGGCATAAGGTGACCAACTATTGCATGTCCAACTTCATGGTAAGCAACAACTTTCTTTTCATCGTCCTGCAATACACGACTCTTCTTTTCCAAACCAGCCACAACTCTCTCAATCGCTTCGCTTAAATCCTGTTGTTCAACGCTTTTTCTTTTAGCTCTTGCAGCTAGTAGAGCAGCCTCATTAACCATATTCGCCAAGTCAGCCCCAGCAAATCCACTTGTGGCTTGAGCAATAGAATCTAAATCAATAGAATCTGCTAATTTTACCTTTTTAGTATAAATCTCTAAAATTGTCTTTCTTCCAGACAAATCAGGTCTATCTACTAATACTTGCCTATCAAATCTTCCAGGCCTTAACAAAGCCGCATCAAGAACCTCTGGCTGGTTAGTTGCTGCAAGAACTATAACTGGTTTATCTGCTGAAGCAAAGCCATCCATTTCAGTGAGTAGCTGATTTAGGGTTTGTTCTCTTTCATCATTACCACCTACAACACCCATAGATCCAGAACGACTTTTTCCTATAGCATCCAATTCATCAATAAAGATAATGCAAGGAGCTTTTTTCTTTGCTTGTTCAAAGAGATCTCTTACTCTAGCCGCACCTGCGCCCACAAAAAGCTCTACAAATTCAGAACCTGAAATTATAAAGAAAGGAACCTCAGCTTCTCCCGCAACAGCTTTTGAAAGAAGAGTTTTTCCTGTTCCTGGAGGACCTACAAGAAGTACCCCCTTAGGTATGCGTGCACCGATGTCTGTGTATCTCTCAGGTTTTTTTAGAAAATCAACTATTTCCGTTAGTTCGTCCTTAGCTTCATCGACTCCAGCAACATCAGCAAAAGTTACTTTTGATTCATCATCGGGCACATAAACTTTTGCTTTACTTTTGGTGAAACTAAGAGCTCCTTGAGCACCTCCGCCACCCATACTTCTTCTAGCGAAGAATTGTAAAACAAGGATAAAAATTAAAGGTGGCACAACCCAACTCAAGATGGTTGAGAAGAAATTAGGTTTTTTGGGAGGTGCAGCAGCGAATTCCACACCTTTACTTTCTAACCTTTGAGGAAGGTCCATATCAAAAATTGGGGTTGTCGCTAAAACAGAAGGAGCGCCTTCTTCAGCTCCATTTAATTCATATCTAATTTGTTCTTGAGTGATATATGCACGTTTAACTTCACCGTCATTAACTTGATCTATAAATAGAGAGTAAGGGACCCTAGGGATTTGCATATTTTGATTAGGGAACAGGCTACTAAATAAAAGTAATGCTCCAACTCCTATCAAAATGATATTTACAATTCCAAATCTTCTATTAGGTTGATTATCGTCTTGTCTTATTGGCATAGTTGTGGTCAAATTTGAACTTATTATAAACTAAACGAAGAGTTTCCGTATCTGTATTGTTTTTTTTGGGTAAGAACCGTACGGTACTTTGACCCATAAAATTTAGTGTAAAAATTAATTTTTGAATGAACTCTTTACACATATATCATTTCCAATCAAACTAAACTGAGAATCACTTAATTTAATAATTTCGTGCATTTCTCTAAATTCAAAATCACTTAGAGGATTCATATTATTTTCACCACCTAAAATTTTTGGGGCAATAAAAGTAATAAGTTCCTGTATACAATTAGATTGAATAGCTGCAGTAGCCAATCCCGGGCCACATTCCCAAAGAACTTTATTACATCCTCTTTTTGCAAGAATTTTTGAAATTAATTCTGGATTATCTGATGATACCTTTTTAACCTCCACACATTTCGGAATCCTTGAAAGGTAACTTTCATTTGCTGTAGAAGAATCATAAATAAGTAAAGTTTTTGCCTTACTACAATTCCAAAGATTAGATTTTAAAGGGAGATCTAAACTTTTTGTGAAAACAACTCGCAAAGGCTCAGGATTTTTGTAACCTCTAGTAGTCAAAAGTGGGTTGTCTTTTCTTAATGTGTTTCCTCCAATGATTATCGCATCAAATTCTGCTCTAAAAGAATGAACTAATGACCTTGATTCAACATCAGTAATCCATTTACTTTTTCCATTTTTTAAAGCTATTCTTCCATCTATACTCATTGCCCATTTAAGAACACCAAATGCCTTTTTAGTAATATTTCTATGAATGAAAGCCTTATTTAGATCTAAGGATTCTTTTTTGCATAATCCCAAGTGAACTTGAATTCCAGCTTCTTTTAGAAGCTTAATACCTTTACCAGAGACTCTTTTGTCAGGGTCTTCAATAGATACATATACCTTTTTTATCCCAGAAGATATCACCTTATCTACACATGGAGGTGTTTTACCTTGATGGCAACAAGGTTCAAGATTCACATACATTGTCCCACCTTTAGCATTCTTTTTTAGGTTATTAAAAGCCATTGCCTCTGCATGAGGCATCCCTGCCTTGAAATGAAACCCTTCTGCAATAAGGTTTCCATTCTTATCAAGTATCACTGCTCCCACATTAGGGTTAGGACTAGTTGTGTTTTTGCCTAAAGAAGCCAAAAAAATTGCTCTTTTCATCCATTTTGTATTGCTTATATTTTTTTCAGACATCTCCAAAAATCAAATTCAGTTTATTGATCTCCACTCTTTAACAACGAATGGCGGAACAGGTAACTCAGAAAAAACTCCTGACAAAGATAATCTTAATGGTCTATTTTTATCTAAATTTTGAATCAATTCATCAAGATCGAATTCTGCTGCAGCTTGTCTGCCATCATTTGCCAATTCCACATTAAGTAATGTTTTGTCATCTAAAAGCCACTGTTTTCTCCCTGATTCAACCCTCAAGTCAGTGGGATGATCAATCCTGAGATTTCCTGGATATCCTATTACTCTCAAAATCAATTTATCTTCAAAAAGAGGTGATTTATAAGCTACTAATTGCCAAGTTTCAAAATCCAAGTCCCTTAAGAACTCACTGCTAGCATTCATTAATTCCCCATTTATTTCTGTTTCTGCCACTTCTGCAGATACTTTTAATGGATTAAAAATAAAGGATAATAGTAAAAGTAAAGGTAATATTCCTTTTAAAAAAATATTTTTATTTGATTTTGTAATTTTCTTCATTTTCAGAATCCATCAGGGCATCTAGAGTTACAGCTGTTCTTACAATAGCTTGGTATCTTTTAATTATTTTACGATTTTTTTCTATAACTCGAGATAAAGTCGAAGCGTCTTTTTCAGAATAGCTAGATGTTAAATCACTAGAATCTTCTTCAATAAACTCAAATTCACTATCTTTATTAATTAGAGTTAACAATAAATCATGTAATCTCTTTCTCCTTTCAGACAATTAATTTACTATTATAACTCGAATAATAATAAGATAAATTTATAAAACATTCAAACAATTTAGTTCCATTTCATTAAATATTGATGACTGAAGTTAATAGAATAATTCATGTAATTGGGATTAATTCTTATAAATTTGAAGATCTATCTTTCAAATTACAAAATCTATTTTTAAATACAGATAATATTGCAGTTCCCAATTCATATTTTGAAGAAATTAAATCATGGGGCGATAATGATCTAGAAAATAAGAAGTCATTTTTTTCGAGCAAAAGTAATAACGAACTTGTTAAATGGCTTAGATCTCAAAAGACTGATGTTATTTTAATTTCAAGAGGAGATCCACTTTGGTTTGGTATTGGAAGGATACTACTAGAAAATTTCTCAAAAGATGAATTACTTTTCTACCCTTCAAACACATGTATTCAATTAGCATTTAGTAAGTTAAAGATCCCATGGCAAGATACTGTTAATGTAAGTATTCACGGAAGAGATTCGACGAAGTTAATTGAGGCGCTTAGAGCAAGACCTTCAAGTTTGACCATTATTACAGATTCTAATAACAAAAGTTTAGAGGTAATCAAAAAACATTTATCAGAATTAAATCTGATTGACTTCTATGATTTTTGGCTCTGTGAAGAGATAGGCTTCGACAATGAAAATATACGCAAATTAAATCTTGAAGAGTCATTACCCTCTGATATATCATGTTTAAACATTGTTGTTCTTACAAAAACAAAGAAAATTTTTTCAAATAATAATATCCCTCTTTTCGGAATCAATGACAGTATTTTTAAGACTTTTGATGATAGACCAAATTTATTAACTAAAAGGGAGATTCGAGTTCAGATCTTAGCCGATTTAGAGCTGCCGGAAAATGGTGTCATTTGGGATATAGGAGCAGGTTGTGGATCAATTGGTTTAGAGGCATTAAAATTAAGGCCAAATTTAGACTTGATTTGTATCGATAAAAGGATTGGATCAAAAGTACTAATACTAGAAAACTCAAAAAGACTTGGCGTAAAACCTAAATTTATTTTTGAGGAAGACATTATTAAAACCTTGAACACGAGAAATTTAAGTTCTTTTGAAAAACCTAGTAGATTAGTAATCGGTGGATGTGATAAAAAAACTAAACTTCAAATTATTAATACCATGGCTCAAGGCATGAAAATTGGAGATATTATTGTTATCCCAATAATTGACATTGAAACTATTAAAGAGTTGAGAGAGGAATTAGAAGATAAAAATTTCAAAACAAGTTTAAATTTAATTCAGACCTATAAAAGCTTAAGTATCTCTAAGGGAATGAGATTAGAACCAAATAATCCTATTTTTCTAATAAAAGGAAAAAAATAAATTTTAGTGATTGTTATTTGTCAGGTTTAGCCACATGGGGTAAACCCCAACCTAGTTTATTTCTTAAAACTTGGAAAAATTCATGATCTTCAAGTCTTATAAACTTCACGGAGTGTTTACTTTTTCTTATTAAAACCCTATCTTCAGGCCAAACATAACAACCAGCATTCCCATCAACAACCATTACTAATCTTTCAGGAGTGGCCGGGAAAACAGTTACTGGTTCTGAATCATTAAAAACTAGTGCCCTTGATGCCAACGAATGTGGCGCAATTGGAGTTAATTGTACTACTGGACAATCAGGTGTAATAACTGGCCCTCCAGCACTCAGAGAATATGCAGTAGAACCAGTTGGAGTAGATAAAATTACTCCATCAGCTGAAATGTCGACAGGAGCATGTCGCCCTATAGAAATCTCAAAGTGGCACATACTTGTAAGAGGTTCTCTATGAAGAGCCATTTCATTAAGGCAAAGAGACTCCCATCTCCTTTGATCATTCCTCATTACACTAATGATAAAGCAAGTTCTTTCTTCAATATCCCAATTTCCAGCAATTATTTTATCTATAGCCTCATCTAGATTAGATAAATAAGCTTCCGCAAGAAATCCTAAATGACCAGTATTTATTGTAAGAATTGGAATTTTAGCAGGCGCTGTTTGCCTTGCAGCAGAAAGAACAGTCCCATCTCCGCCAAGAACAATTGCGAATTCCATTGACGAATCAAATCCATCGGGAACACAATTCGTATATCCCAAAGGACGAACATGTTGATCAGGATTAGCGAAGCCAACCATCCCTCCAGAGCTACTAACTCTTACAACTTCAAAATTAGATTTTTCCAATTTTTTCTGAACAGAAGTTGCAGTTTGAACAGCTAGTTCCTTTCCATCATTTACGATTAGTCCTGCTTTACGTACCAATCAAAATTTTAAAACTAGGACTATCTTAAACTAATTTGTTGGACAATCCTAATTTAAGAATTAAATACTATTAGAACTGTTCTAAGAATCTAATATCATTAGTATAAAATTTTCTGATGTCGTCAATCTGATGTCTTACCATACAAAATCTTTCAACTCCTAATCCAGCTGCAAATCCGGTCCATTTCTCAGAATCTATTCCTAATTTTTCTAGAACCTTAGGATCCACCATTCCGCATCCCATTACTTCTAACCATTTACCTTTCCATTGAACATCTACTTCTGCCGAAGGTTCAGTAAACGGGAAATAACTAGCTCTAAATCTTACAGGAATATCTCCAAAAAAGGTCTTTAAGAATGTAAGAACTGTTCCTCTTAAGTGACTAAAATTGATATCTTGATCGATACATAAAACCTCAACCTGATTAAATACAGGGGAATGAGTAGCATCTACAGCATCTCTCCTGTACACTCTCCCCGGGGCAATAATTCGTACTGGAGGAGGATTTTCCTCTAAGAACCTTATTTGTACTGGAGAAGTATGGGTCCTTAAAAGTTGATTTTCATCTAAGTAAAAAGTATCCTGCATATCTCTTGCGGGGTGATTTTTAGGTATATTGAGAGACTCAAAATTATAAAAATCAGTTTCTATTTCAGGGCCACTCTCAACTGAGTATCCTAAACCGCAAAAAATATCTATTATTTCATCTTGAGTTGAAATTAAAGGATGTTTATTTCCAGGGAGTGTTCCAGTTGAAGGGATAGTTACATCAATTGTTTCTGTTTTAATCTTTTTTTCTAAAGCTTCACTATCTAGATGATTTTTTCTTTCATTTATTAATTCTTGCAAATTTATCTTTATTAAATTTGCCTTCTGGCCAACAATTGGTCTATCAGCAGCAGATAATTGACCCATTGTTTTCAAGATAATTGACAACTCACCTTTTTTTCCTAGCATGGAAACTCTTAATTGATCCAGTTCTTCATGAGTATTAGCATTATCTATATTATTTTTTGCTATTAGAGAAAGATTATTTAGTTTTTCCTCAATTTGACTTAATGATTCAATCTGACTCACTGATATAGTAAAAATAAGTATTACTTTATCTTACTTAAATATCGTCCATAAATAAAATTTATTGATTAATGAAACCGTTGAATATATTAATTAGCAATGATGATGGTGTTTTTGCAGCGGGGATAAGAGCTTTAGCAAAATCAGCGCAAAAAAGGGGGCATAATGTAAAAGTAGTATGTCCTGACCAAGAAAGATCAGCTACTGGTCATGGTCTTACTTTACAATCGCCATTAAGAGTGGAAAGAGCAGATGAATTATTTGAGAAAGGAATTGAAGCCTGGGGATGTTCTGGCACGCCTGCGGATTGCGTCAAATTAGCACTATCTGAACTATTGGATAATAAACCTGATTTAGTTCTATCTGGAATAAATCACGGGCCCAATTTAGGAACAGATATTTTTTGTTCAGGAACAGTGGCCGCAGCCATGGAAGGCACTTTAGAAAATGTTCCCTCCATGGCAATAAGTGTAGCTAGTTTTAAATGGAAGAATTTTGAATTTGCTGGAGAAATTGCAATGAATATTGCAGAACAAGCCATCAAGGATAGTTGGCCACCCTCTCTTCTATTAAATTTGAATATACCCCCTTGCGAGGAAAGCAAAATAAAAGAATTATCCTGGACAAGGTTATCAATAAGAAAATATAAAAATCAATTTTCTAAAAGAGAAGACCCGAGGGGTGATGATTATTACTGGTTAGCTGGTGAGGTAGTTTTAGATCTCAAATCAAAAGGTTATGGTCCCAAAAATTGGCCTAGTGATGTATCTCAAATACAAGATAATAAAATATCACTTACACCTGTAGAGCCAGATTTATTTTGGAGGGGTAATTTAGAAGACTTACCTAAAATTAAAAATTCATTTGTAAATCCGTCTTAAAAGCCATAAAGAAAAGCAAAGTCCAAAAAAATGAGCAGCAATAACTTGTGTGTTACTAAGAACTGATAATATTTCAAGTCCAGTAATTGGGATGTCAGATGTCGCTGTTATCAATTGTCCAGTGGTCTGAGAGGATGCCTGTATAAATAGTGCGCCCATAAGAGCTTGATATCCAATTAATCCAAACAAAATTCCTAATAAATCGACTATGAGACCTCTTTTTATTAATTTGCTGGTTTGTCCTCTTGAGGGTCTTGCGTTGCTTGCGATTGCTCGTCCTGTTCTGACTATTAACCAACCTTGCCAAAGACTAAAAAGTAGTAAAATCAAAGATATTGTTGTAAGTGACAAACCAGGCGCTAACCCTAGCTGCCCTTCGCTATTATTTACAACATTTGAAAAAAGCAAAACAGCTGCAACAACAGCACCTAAAATGGATTGAACCCAAAAGCGTATCCATCCAATGCGCCGCATTCCAAATGAAAGGGACTGAAAATCAATTTTGTCAGACATTCATTTGATTGAATAAATTATAATCTATTCAAATTTGCCATCAAAATCATAAAATTGCACGTAATCTTTTGATCTCTTTAATATCACCATCTGAAGTTAAGAATCCTACTTCAATAGCCATTGGAAGTTTTGATGGTCTACATGCTGGCCACAGAAAATTAATTAAAAGTGTAGTTGAAGAAAATCATTATGTCCCGACAATTGCCAGCTTCTGGCCTCATCCCAGAGAAGTTCTTTACAATGAGACGCGTCTTAGACTTGATCTCCCTTATGAAAAACTACCTATTCTTGAAGATCTCGGGATTGAACAATTAGTTCTGATTCCTTTCAATAAGGAACTATCCAAATTAAGTGCAGAAATATTCGTAAGAGATATTTTGATTAATCAATTACAAGCAAAAAATATTTCTGTAGGTGCTAATTTTAAATTTGGTTACAAAAGAAGTGGAGACATAAGTACTATAAAAAATACTTTAAAAGATACGGACATAAAACTAAAAATAACTCCAATTTTAAAAGACAAAGAAGGTAGAATCAGCAGCAGCAGAATAAGAGAATTATTAGAGAAAAGTGATCTTAAAAATGCTTTCAAAATGCTTAATAGGCCTTATAGTTTTAATGGAAAGGTTGTTAAAGGTAAAGGGATTGGAAAAAAAATAGGATGGCCTACCGCGAATCTTGAAATAGATGGCAGGAAATTTCTTCCTGGAGAGGGTGTCTACGCAGCTTGGACAACTATCCAGAATTCCAATCAAAAAATTGAATCTGTTATGAATCTCGGCTCTCAGCCAACAATTAATCCTATATTGCCATCTGCAGTTGAAGTTCATTTAATAAATAAAGATATAGATCTATATGGTTTAAATCTTTCTATAGAACCAATTGAAAAGCTTAGATCTCAAATCCAGTTCGAGAATTTAGATCAACTCTCAGATCAAATAAAAAAAGATAAAGATCATGCTCTGAGAATTTTTAAACACAACAAAAAGTAAATTACTAATGCTGAATTTCAATACTGCGAAAAATGAAGATTTAAGAATTTATCAAATTATTGACGCGAATCTTGATAGAGCTAGAGAAGGATTAAGAGTACTAGAGGATTGGTCTAGATTTGGTCTAGGAAAAGATAAATATGTAAAAAGGTTTAAAAATTTTAGACAAATTTTAGGGAAAAATCATCTAGAAGTTTATAAACAATCTAGAAATCATGTTGAGGACAAGTGTAAAGGATTGACTCATAAAGAACAAATCAACAGAAAAACCGCAGAGCAAATTATTAGTTCTAATTCAGGTAGAGTGCAAGAAGCATTAAGAGTCATAGAAGAATTCTCAAGGCTACATAATCATGAGCTTTCAAAAATCGCTTCAGAAATTAGATATGAAATTTATACTATTGAAATTGACTTATTAAATTTAAGCCAATGTAAGAAGTCTGAGCAAATATTAAAAGAAAATGACTTATATGTAATTACAGATCAAAAAGACAATTTACTAGAAATAATAGAAGAGATATTAATTGCGGGAGTAAGAATCATTCAACATAGATTTAAAACGGGAACTGATAAAGATCATCTTCAAAAAGCAATTCAGATTAAAAACCTATGTAAAAGATATGATTCTTTGTTCATTGTTAACGACAGAATTGATATTGCTCTAGCATCAAATGCAGATGGTATCCATTTAGGTCAAGATGATTTTGACTTGAAAACCGCAAGAAAATTATTAGGATATTCAAAAATTATTGGTATAAGCGCAAATAATGAAATTGATATATCTAACGCTATTAAGCAAGGTTGTAATTACATAGGAATAGGACCAATATTTGAAACTACAACAAAAAAAGACAAAAAACCTATAGGTATTGAAAAGATCAAAACATTAACAAAAGATTTAAATATTCCTTGGTTTGCTATTGGAGGAATCAAATTAAATAATATTTCATATTTAAAAAAAAATGGGGTTAAAAAAGTTGCCTTAGTTTCGCAATTAATGAATTCTAAAGATCCTAAAGAAGACGCTATTATGTTTATAAAAGAGTTGTCTCATGAAAATTAAAGTAAATGGAGAAGAAAAAAAAATAGAACTTGATCAAGAAAATGCTTTACTGTCTAAAGTCCTAGATTTAATGGGATATAAACCCAACACAATTGTTGTAGAGTTAAACAATTTAATTGTTAATTCAATAAAATGGGAAAAAGTAAAACTTAAAGATGGTGATAATCTAGAAATTGTTTCAATAGTTGGTGGTGGTTAAAAGATAAAATTTTTCACACTAAAAATCTTCATAATTTTTTAAGTTTAGACTTGAAACAATAGCCAAATTTTTTCAATTTTCGTTTTATATTTCTATTACCTTAAAAGAACAATGAAAGAAAAAATTGATAGTAATTCAAGGTCCTTAAAATGGGAGCAAAATGGGGAGTTAGCCCATAAAGACTTATCTGAGTTAATAGAAAGATTAAAGAATGTAGAAAATGAACAAAACTCTTCTGAATTGTCTAGATTAGGTACAAAATCAAACATTAAAGATTAAATTTGTTACTAAGATCTTGTTTTTAAAAAAATTTGTACCAAATTAAAGTTACTGAATAATAAATAAATGCCTAAAAGATTTCCAGAGTGGGTAAATACAGAAGTCGTAATAAAGGCAATCAAATTGAGAGAAGAAGGAATGCTCTCTAAACAACTAAATTTATGGATAGAAAACCTATTAGAAATCGAAAAAAAGTAAATATTTAAGAAATACTTTTAATAATTCTAAGAGCTGCCATCGCTGCACCGTAGCCATTATCTATATTCATAACTGCAATACCTGGGGAACAACTAGACAACATGCTATTTAAAGCAGTTTCTCCATCCTTACTAACACCGTAGCCGACTGAGACAGGTACCGCGATTATCGGTTGTGCCAACAATCCTCCCACAACTGTCGCCAAAGCCCCTTCCATTCCAGCACAAACTATTAAAACATTATATTTATTAATTTCTTCCAACTGACTCATTAATCGATGAAGTCCTGCTACTCCAACATCAATAAAGGATTGACTATTCACTCCATAAATTTTAAGCGCTAATTGTGCCTCAAGTGTTACGCCCAAATCACTTGAACCTCCTGAAATTATGGCAACTTTTTTATTTGTATTTATTTTATTCAGATTCTTCCCAATTATTAGGCAATTTGCTTCTTCATAGAATTGTGCATCATCGTACAAATCTAAAAGATAATTAGCCTTTTCACTATTTATCCTGGTAATGAAAACAACCTCATTTTTACTTAATACACTTTCAGATAATCTCTTTAATTGGTCGATACTCTTATCTTGACCCCAAATAGCCTCAATAAGTCCAAGTCTCTCCCTTCTTTGAAAATCAAACTTGATATCAAAATTCATCTTTGCTTATCCAACTCTCCCTCATAAATCAACTCAAAAGGATTTTCTTCTAAATTGAGAGCAGCTTTAACATTATCTTCAAATTTTTGTTGGACTTCATTTACTTCTGACATTGGTATGCTTTTCCATAATTTTTTACTTTCCCAATTTACCAATATTAAAGCTTCTTCTTTTTCTTTATCCCAAAATAATTGTCTCCCTAAAAAACCATCTTGAGAAGATAACCATGGCTCCCATACTTCGTTTTCAGCATTCAACCATGCTGCTTTTACATCAGCAGGGACTTTAAGTCTTAATTCCTCTGTGACCATTTCACCTTGATAATTATCCATAGTAAGAGCTTTTAAATTGGGAATATCAGATTGAAGAATTAAAATCACTAAGCAGATTAATACTAAACAAAATCTTTGAAATTTTTTTTTCAAATTTAATTTCATTTTTTTTCAAGTAGTACTACTGAATGGCAACTTATACCCTCCTCTCTCCCTTCAGGACCTAATTTCTCATTCGTAGTTGCTTTAATCCCAATTAAATTTTCATCAATATTTAAGATCTTAGAAATGTTTTTTTTCATTAATTTTATATGTGGCATGATTTTTGGCCTTTCTACAACAAGGACACTATCAATATTATTTATTTCCCAGCCATCTCGTCTTATCAAGTCAATTACTTGTGATAACAAAAATAAGCTATCAGCATTTTTCCATTTTTCATCAGATGGTGGGAAATATTTTCCTATATCGCCTAGAGAAAGTGCTCCCAATAATGCATCCATTATTGAGTGACTTAAAACATCAGCATCACTATGACCATCCAATCCTAAATTTTCGGGATGATGCATTTTTACACCTCCAATAATTAAGTCTCTATCAGCTACTAGTCTGTGAATATCGTATCCATTACCTATTCTAAATTTCATAAATTGATTAGATTCTATTATTATTCTCTTACTTTGTGGCAATTTTTTATAGTTTTCATTTGAAATTAAGTCACTTCTTCTCTCCAATGTTCTTTCAATACTTTTTTGCCTTCTCCACAATTTAATCTCTTCATGGTTACCGCTTACTAAAATATCTGGCACTTTCATATCTTTAAAACTTAATGGCCTCGTGTATTGAGGATATTCTAATAAAGAAGAATTATGACTCTCATCCATTAAGGAGTCCGGATCACCAAGAGTTCCTGGTAATAATCTAGTCAACCCATTAATTATCGATATAGCAGGTATTTCACCTCCAGAAAGTACAAAATCGCCTAATGATATCTCTTCATCAGCTAAACATCTAATCCTTTCATCAAAACCTTCATATTGACCACAAATAATTATTATTTGATCCAAAGTGGACCATCTCGTAAGATCTTTTTGCTTTAAGACTTTACCTTGTGGTGTCATCAACAGAGTTTTACTTTTAGGTGATTTTCTAAGTGATTCATATGCCTTATAAATGGGTTCAGGTTTTAGTACCATTCCTGCCCCTCCTCCATAAGGCTTATCGTCTACTTGTCTGTAAGAACCTTCACCAAATTCTCTTAAATCATGCAAATTTACATTTATCAAATTCTTATCTAAAGCTCTTGTTATGACCCCTAAATTATTTAATAATTCAAAGGCTTTAGGGAACAAAGTAATTACATCAAAATTAAAACTACTCATCTAGAAGTCTTCCTCATAACCAAATTCAATTAACCTTTTTTCTTTTTTTCTCCAATTTGGAACAACTTTCACAAACAACTCTAGGTGGACTGGACCATCAATCAATTCTGACATATTTGACCTTGCTGATTGACCAATAATTTTTAACATTGAACCTTTCTTCCCAATAAGAATTGCTTTTTGAGTTGATCTTTCAACAATAATAGTAGCCAAAATAGCTGTAAATCTTTTGCCATTTTTTCTTTTCATTTCCTCTATCTTTTCTATCTTTACTGCAACACTATGAGGTACTTCTTCTCTTGTATTTCTCAAAACCTGCTCTCTTACTAAATCAGATAATAAATTATCTAATGGTTGGTCACATATAGTCTCTTCGCTATAAAGTTTTGGTCCCTCTGGAAGATAATTAAGTGCCATATCGATTAGTTCAGAACATCCTTCTCCTTGAGAAGCACTTACAATTTGTAAGTTTCTATTTTTTCCAAAAAATCTTCTATATTGTTCCAATCGTAAATTCCTAAATTCTTTATTAACCAAATCCCACTTATTTAGTGCAACAATAAACTCAGTTTTATTTGCTATTAAAAAGTTCAATATATATTCATCGCCTCTCCCAGGTTCTTCACTTGAATCAATAACAAAAATTACCATATCTACACCATTAATTGCAGATTTTGCATTTTTTACTAATATCTCTCCAAGTCTATTATGAGGTTTATGAACACCTGGAGTATCGACAAAAATTATTTGCCCATTTTCTTTAGTAAGTATCCCTTTTAATTTATTTCTAGTAGTTTGCGCTATTGGAGAAGTAATTGTTATTTTTTCTCCAATCAATTTATTTATTAAAGTAGATTTACCCACATTAGGCCTTCCTAGTAAAGTTACGAACCCAGATCTATAATTGTTCAAAGACTATTAATGCATCAATAATAAAATTCTGATCAAAAATGACAAAAAAAACCATAAATTTAAAAGAAGCTTCGTTTACCCAAGCAATAAATATTTCAGCACAGTGGTGCAAAGAATGGGAAGAAGATTTACTTAGCGATGAGGTTTTAGCCGATAGAATATCAGAACTAATTAAAACAAAAATTGGACTCAGAGGATTTTTTGCTTATGCTTTATCAGATAAAGAATGTTTTTTATTAGATAAACTTCCTTTTTCCTTAATTTTCAAACTTAACGAAGGTGGTGAAGCTGTAGTAGAAATCGTAGTAAAAAATTTAATAATGAGCAGCGCCCAAATTATTATTCATCGAAGAAAAAATAATCATGAATATGAAATGACTTCAGAAAAAATTTCAGATAGATGTAAAGAAATTTTGAGACTACTAGAAACAAAGTGTGTTACAAAGACTGTGAATCAAGTCCTTCAAGACTTAGACAATATGGGGAATAGTTTTGATAATTCAATAAAATATGATTCAGAACAAAAGGCATTTATAAGAAAACAAATTCTTGATATCGCCCAATAAAAAAAGCGTAGAAAAAATCCTACGCTTCGAATTAGATATTAAGTTTATTTATTTAGTCTCTTCTTCCACCACCTTGAAGTGCAATCATTAATCTCAATATGAACACGAAGAGATTTATGTAAGTCAGATACATACCTAAAGCTCCTGCTAAGTATTGATCATCATTGTATCTTCTAGGCATTGTATAGAAATCTACAAAAGACATTGCAACAAATAAAACGGTTCCGAAACCTGCAATTATCAATTCAAGTCCTGAACCTCCAAAAACTCCAGGAGCAAAGAAACCTCCAATTAATTGGACAAACATTGCTATGAGAAGTCCTATCAACCCAAGGCCAACAACTCCAGATAGTGCCTGACCAACACTATCACTCATTCTTTGCCCAGTATAAGAGGCAATGACGAAAGTTATACCTGTAGCTAATGCGGCTGTTCCAACCGAACCAATACCAATTGTTCCTATTGCTAAAGCTACTATTCCACTCAAAGTGAATCCAGTTAGCAAACTAAATCCTGTTAGTAAAGGTAAGGCCTTTGCATTATTTGCATTATTTGCAGCGCTTGTCGCAATAAAAAACAAAATAAGTTCGGCAATTAAAGCTAAAATTGAGAGAGGCTGGAAAAGTCCTGGGTTTGTCGCTATCAGTGATACACCGGCTAAAACACCTAAAGAAGTCAGTACCATACCCCCACCCACGTAGGGTAAAGCCTTTTGCACCACATTAGGTCCAACAATGGAACTAGTTTGTGCTTCACGAATAGCTTGATTAAAATTACTACTTGCTGGCATTTTTTTAAATTGTAATAGTTTTATTCTACTTGATTTTTAAAATTTCAGGGTACGGATCACCATAGCTATGGGGTCATTGATAAGCCTCAATAATTTTCTGAACTAAAGGATGACGCACTACATCTTCAACAGTTAGATAACAAAATTTTATACCTTCGGTTTCAGAGAAAATTCTTGATGCTTCGATTAGGCCACTTTCCTGATCTTTTTTTAAATCAATTTGAGTAATGTCTCCATTAACAACCATTTTCGATCTCTCGCCTAATCTGGTTAAAAACATTCTCATTTGAGAGCAAGTTGTATTTTGTGCTTCGTCCAAAATAATCAAAGAATTTTCCAAAGTTCTGCCTCTCATAAATGCCAAAGGAGCAACTTCAATAATTCCTTTATCGATCAACGAATTTGTTCTATCAAATCCAAAAATACTATGTAAAGAATCAAATAGGGGTCTTAAATATGGATCTACTTTTTGTTGCAAATCTCCTGGCAGAAATCCCAAACTTTCACCAGCCTCTACGGCTGGTCTGGTTAAAACAATTTTTTCTATTTTTTTCTCGTTTAATAGTCTTGCAGCACAAACAGTTGCCAAAAATGTCTTACCAGTTCCTGCTGGGCCAATTGCAAAGGTAAGGTCAAAGTTTTCAATTGATTCAACATATTCTTTTTGTCTTAGAGTTCTTGGTCTCAAATATCTTCCCTCTTTGGAGCGAGCGAGAACTTTTTTCCCAAGTTCAGCATGGGAAGATGACTCTCCCATATTTAAAGAACTTAAAGCAGCTTTAAGATCTACCTCTGGGACTTCTAAACCTTGTTCCCAAATAGGTCTTGTCAGCTCCACCAATGCTGATGCTCTTTCAATTTTAGATATTACACCGTTCATTTCAAGTTGTAAGCCTCTTATGGTTAAAGAAACTCCTGTAAGAGACTCAAACTTTTTTAAGAATGAATTCCCAGGTCCAGATAATGCTGTTGCAGCATCAGAGCTGGGCAAATCAATTGTGAAGTGACCAATTTTGGAAACTTCTTTCATCTAGTTATTATATTTGAAAAAAAATTTATCAAACTACTTGCTTTCAGCTTCATTACTATCACTTTCATCAACTTTAGTTTTAGCTTTAGCTGCTTTTTCCTTCTCTAACTTTGCTTTGCCAATTGCGATAGAGGGTCTTTCTATTTTTTCCAATAACCCTCCTTTTTCTAATAAAGTCCTAACAACATTAGTTGGCTGAGCACCCTGAGTGAGCCTTGCTCTTAAAGCTTCGGTGTCGAGCCTAGTTTCCTTAGTTCTTGGGTTGTAAAAACCTAGTTCTTGTAAAGGTCTACCATCTCTTCTGGAAGTACTATTGCATGCAACAATTCTGAAACTTGCCTCTTTTTTCTTTCCAAAGCGCTTAAGGCGCAATTTAATCATCTTAAATCAATGCGTTTTTAATAATAATATCATTTAAAGGTAAAAATTTAGAAATTATAAATCAGCAAAACCTTTTTTCTTCTTATTATTTTTTTGTTTTTTCATTGGTTTATTACTACTCATTCCTCCCATTCCTGGCATTCCTCCCATTCCTGGCATTCCTCCCATTCCTGGCATTCCTCCCATTCCTGGCATTCCTCCCATTCCTGGCATTCCACCATTTGACATTTGTTTCATAAAACCTCTCATTCTTTGAAAATCAGCTAAAACTTTATCTACATCTTTTGCCTCATAGCCACTACCCTGAGCGATCCTTTGTCTTCTTGAAGGCTGAGCAGCAAGCACCTCAGGTTTTTGTTTCTCCTCAAGAGTCATTGAGGATATCATAGATTCTATTTTCTTCAGTTGGTCCTCTCCATCTTTTATCATCCCTTCATCGATTTTATTCATTCCAGGTATTAATTTTATTAATCCACCAAGTGATCCCATCCTTTTAATTAATCTCATTTGCTTAACAAAATCATTAAAATCAAAAGTTGCTTCTTGAAGTTTCTTTTGCATAGCTTCTGCATCAGCAAGCTCAACTTCTTTTTGGGCTTTTTCAACAAGTGTTAATACATCACCCATTCCTAAAATTCTGCTAGCCATTCTTTCTGGGTGGAACGGTTGCAGTGCCTCTATTTTTTCACCTACACCAATAAATTTGATAGGTTTACCACTAATTTTTCTTATTGACAAGGCAGCGCCTCCTCTTGAGTCGCCATCCAACTTAGTTAATATTGCTCCTGAAATGCCTACTTTTTCATGAAATGACTTTGTCAAGTCAGCAGCTTCTTGTCCAATCATAGAATCAACAACAAGTAAAACTTCATCAGGATTAGAAACTTCTTTTATCCGAACCATTTCACTCATCATTGAATCATCAATTTGCAATCTTCCTGCAGTGTCAATAATTATCGAATTAAAATCATTTTCATTCGCATAATTCAACGCTTCCTTAGCAATCTCTTCTGGTTTACTATTTTTTTCTTTAGCTGAAAAAACTTCTAAATCGTATTGACTTCCTAATGTTTGAAGTTGTTCTACAGCTGCTGGCCGATAAATATCTGCAGCTACTAAAAGAACTTTTTTTTCTTTTTCCTTCAAATAGAGGCCTAATTTTCCTGTTGCAGTTGTTTTACCAGCCCCCTGTAGTCCAGCCATTAAAATAACGGTTGGACTATTTTCATTTTCTTTTAATGGAGAATTTTCATTTCCCATTATGTTAATCAATTCTTTATTTACAACTTCTATAAATTTTTGACCTGGGTTTACCCCCCTAACTACTTCTTCTCCAATAGCCTTATCTTTGACATCAGATATAAACTCTTTTACTACAGATAAACTAACGTCTGCATCAAGTAGTGCTCTTTTTACTTGATTCAAGGCATCATTGATATTATTTTCACTAATCTTTGCTTCGCCTCTTAAACCTTTTACTGCGTCTTCAAAGCGTGATGAGAGTTCATCAAACATTATTAAAAAGAAATTTTAAATATTATAGATGATCTTGAAGTTTCTATTTATAAGCCGCTTACAAAATCAACTAATTTCCATGATTTATTAGAAAAACCTAAAATATATTTAACTTTTAACGGATTCAATATCGTTTCATTAACAAGTTCTCCAGAACTCTTTACTATTCTTTCTAGATAATTTAATTCTACTAAAACAACAATCCTTGAGGAGGTTTGAGATTCTAAATCTATCTTCATTATTTGAGAATAAATTTCTTTATAAATTCCTTTCTTGATATCATTTTTTCTTTCTTCAATTGTCCTATCAATTAAACCATTGTTAACAATCTTGGAAAGATTAATTTCACTCTTTCCAGCTAAATAATTACTTTTACTTTGAAGCCAGGCATTAATTAAATTTCTTATCTCATCTAAAGAAGGAGAGCTATTAGTTATTTTATTTACTTTAAACGATACATTTGGAGTAATTTCCCCAGATATTGAGTTTGATTGCTTTGGAGATTTAGATTTCTTCTTTATTTCTTGAATATTATTTTTCTCGCTAACCTTTTTATCTCCAACTATAAAAGGTTGATCTACAACAGGATTACCTTGAATTGAATTTTTGGAATTATTTCTTAAAAATCCAATCCCAATACCAAATGTGAATAGGATTAAAAACGCATATATATAAATTAGATATGGTGACTGACTAAAAATTTTTTTGTGACTTAAAAATTCGCCAAAACTAAACTTAAATTCTGCAATTTTTTCGATTAAGTAACTATAAACCTCTATAGGTTTATTTTTAAAGTTTTTCTTATTGAACTTATTCTCTTCGGTATCAAACTTTTCGTATTCTTGTTTAATTTTAATGCCCCCTGGCCAAGGCAATTTCCTTTCATCAATATTAATCAATGCATTATCAACATTTTCAGTGATGTTTATCGAAGATTCTTGTCTTAACTGTTCGTTTTGAAAATTTGATTTAATTGTAGTCTTGATTGATTTCTTTTCTAATTTTTCAATAAATTCCTGAATTTCCCTATCTTCAAACCAAGAATCTAAATCCACCTCTTTTGAGTCAATATCTCTATAACCAACTAAAACATCGTTCTCCAACCAATTTTTACAGAAAATACATATCGCTTCTAACTTGTTTCCTGGATAATTATTAAGCCAATCTCTTAAATTCTCATCAGAACTACTAGAGAACCTTGCAGAAGCTTGATCAATATCCGCCAAAAGTAGATCTAGACAACCAATAAGAGGCATTGAATCTAAACCTGATAAATTAAGCTTCTTTAGTATTCTCCTTGCTTCAAATAATTTTTCAGGTTTTCTTCTTGAAAAGCCAATAGCTGTTAAGGATAGGAAAGCTAAAAATCCTGCTTCTAATGATCCTCTTTTTTGTAATTCAAGAAACAAATCTATTTGTTCTTGGACTGTCAAAAATGGTTTTATTTGTTGAAAAAAAGTTTCAAATTCTTGCTGACTAAGATAATCCTTATACTCAGATTTATTATTACCCTCTAAACCACCTCTTTTAATTATTAAATTTTCCAACATACTTAAACCTTTTTTATGAGACTCCTGATCATTTAAATCCCTACTTAGTAGATCTAGAATCCTGTAAGGAAGAAGAGAAAGCAAGTCTTCTTCAAGCTCTTTTCTTCTATCACCAAGTTTTCCCATTCTTTGAAGAAGTTGAATACCCTCTTGTAAAAAGTCTGCCGCGTTCGAATAAGATCTAAGCTGTTGTTCTTGAATCGCAGAATCTCTAGCTGTTAAAGCAGCCAATAATGTTAAATCAGCTTCTCTACTACTTCCTAAAGCTGGAGTTTGTGGAGGCTGCAACGCTTTTCTTGTGATTTTAAAAGCTTCTTTAGAAGAACCTGATTCCCAAAGAAGTATTAATCCTGCTACTTCTCTATTTGAAGAAAACTCCAGTCCAGACTCACCATTTAATAACAAATTTTCATATTCTCTCCTGCTTTCTGGATCTGTAAGTAAATCCGCAGTTAGTCGAAGTAACTCAGATCTTTGGGTTAAAACTTCGTAAGTAAAACCTTCATCGGGTGTCTTATCTAACCGTAATTGAAACGCCCTTAATATTTCCTCAGATGATGCAGAGGGGCTTACGCCAATTAAACGAAAATGGTCTAAAGGAAGTTCCAAGCAAATATCCTATTGAAAATTCTTAGATAAATTTTATCAAGTTAAAAAATTTTTTCATAAGGTCTTACAGAGTTATTAAAAAAAATCATGAAAATTGCCCTTCACGGCTTAGAATGTTAACAAATCAAAACTTCATTAAGGTATTTTTCTTGGAAACACACGTAGAGAGAATCTCAAATCTTCAAGACTTTAAAAAAGCCGAACTAGATCGAGAAACAGGATTATTTCTTTATGAAGATATGACTCTTGGTCGAAGATTCGAAGATAAGTGTGCAGAGATGTATTACAGAGGAAAAATGTTTGGTTTCGTTCACTTGTATAACGGTCAAGAGGCAATAAGTACTGGCGTAATTGGCGCTATGAAAAAAAAACATGATTGGTTTTGTAGTACCTACCGCGATCATGTTCATGCACTAAGTGCAGGTGTTCCCTCCTTTGAAGTAATGAGTGAACTTTTTGGTAAAGCCACAGGTTGCAGCAAAGGCCGAGGAGGTTCCATGCATTTATTTTCAAGAGAGCATCACTTACTTGGAGGATATGCATTTATTGGAGAAGGAATTCCAGTTGCTTTAGGAGCAGCCTTTTCAAGTAGATACAAAAAGGAAGTTGCTTGTGATAAAAGCAGTGATTCAGTAACTGCAGCATTCTTTGGTGATGGAACTTGCAATAATGGACAGTTTTTTGAATGTTTAAACATGGCGCAATTATGGAAATTACCCATAATTTTTGTTGTTGAGAACAATAAATGGGCCATCGGTATGGCTCATGACAGAGCTACTAGCAATCCTGAAATCTGGAGAAAAGCCTCTGCTTTTGGAATGCATGGCGAAGAAGTAGATGGAATGGATGTATTAGCAGTTAGAGGAGCAGCACAAAGGGCAATTGAGCGTGCAAGAGCTGGAGAAGGGCCAACACTTTTAGAATGCTTGACTTACCGATTTAGAGGACATTCTCTTGCAGACCCAGATGAATTAAGGTCTGAGAAAGAGAAAGAGTTTTGGGGGAAAAGAGATCCCATTAAAAAATTAGCGCAAGAAATTATTGAGGGTAAATTTGCAACGGAAGAAGAATTAAAGAGTATTGATAAGAAAATTGATACCGAGATATCAGAATCTGTTAAAAATGCTTTGGAAGCGCCTGAGCCCCCTTCAGAAGAATTAACTAGATATATTTGGGCTGAAGATTAATTAAATTCCGCTAGGCAATTTTCTAGTTAAATTTCTTAACTTTCTTAATGCCTTCAATTCAACCTGTCTAACTCTTTCTCTAGAAACTTCTAATAATCTTCCTATTTCAGCAAGTGTGTGTCGCTCATTCCCATCTAATCCAAACCTTAATTTAAGAACATGCTGTTCTTGCTCACTTAGGTGACTTAACCACTTCCCAAGTTGCTCTTGATGCATTTTCTGCTCAACTTGATCTAAAGGCTCTTCATTATTACTATCTGCAATTAAATCTCCTAAAAAGCTTCTGCCATCATCACCATTAACTGGTGCATCTAAACTACTTGTTGATAAAGCCTGTCTCAAAACAGAATCTAATTCCTCCACATCAATTTCCATTGCTTCTGCAATTTCAATTCTGCTTGGCATGGCACCAAGTTTGTGTGCTAGATCCCTACTAACTTTTCTTATAGATGCTAATCTCTCGCTTAAATGTACCGGCAACCTGATTGTTCTAGATTGACAAGCAATTGCTCTTGTCATACTTTGTCTAATCCACCAGAAGGCATATGTAGAAAACTTATATCCTCTTGTCGGATCAAATTTTTCAACAGCCCTTTCTAAACCAAGAGACCCCTCCTGAACTAGGTCAAGAAGTTCTAAACCTTTACCTTGGTATTTCTTCGCTACACTTACAACTAATCTAAGATTTGCTTTCATCATTCTCTCTTTTGATCTTCTGCCAATTTTTATTGTTCTTTTTTCTTGTTTAGAGAATTCTTTATTTTTTTCGTTTAATTGACCATCTTCAGTAAGTATCATCATTTTCTGAACTTGATTACCCAATTCAATTTCTTCAGAAGGAGTTAATAAAGGTACTCTACCGATATTTTGCAGGTACCAACTTATAGGATCATTTCCTCTTCTTTTTTGTGGTTCTGCTTGTGTTGGAATAGATGAAACCATTTTTAACCCGCATAAGGTATTAAAACTTTCCTACATTTTTTTAGAAATAGCCGAATATTTAATGCGCGCTTCAGATTTCATGTAATATTTGTATATTTATGTGTTTAAAACTATAAAAAACTCGCCTTAATTGTTTCTTTCAAGATATTTGTCTCATTTTTCTATTTCTCATTAATTTAGATAATTCATCCCCAATAGCGAATGCATTTGACCCAGTTTTGCACTTTGATGAGGCAAATGAATGTAAAAGAACGTACTTAGCAAAAAAATCAGTTGTTATATTTCTGCAGATGGTTGAATCAATGGCAGAACTGCCCGCTACAAATCCAGATAAGAGATCACCCAATCCAGCCCTAGCTGTCTGAGAATCGGTCCCAAAAAGTTGCCATACCTTTTTTTGGTCAGCAACTATACTGTTAGCTCCCTTTAACAAAATACTAATATTAAACTCTTTTGCCGCTTTAAAAGCCATTCCGAGATTAGTTTCACATTTAATTTGTGGGAATAACCTTAAAAATTCTTTGCTATGAGGTGTAATCCATGTTTGGTACTTTCTTTCTAAAAAAAATTTAGATCCTAATTTAGATTCTGAAATTCTATTGAGCGCATCTGCATCCAAAATCAATAATCCTTCAAAATCCATAAAGTAATCTTTTGATTTTTGCCAATCATCATTATCAATTCCTATTCCAGGGCCTACAGCTATTGAATCATACACACTTAGATCAATATCCTTTAATGCACTGAATAAAGATGCAGTACCATTTTGATTCGATTGCATAGTTCCTTTTAAAACTATTTCTGGAGCAACTTGCCAAACAGAATCAGCAATTGACTCAGGTAGGATTGCAGAGATATAACCTGCTCCGCTTGATATGGCACCTTTTAATGTCAAGTATGCAGCTCCTGGATACTTTCCACTTCCGGCGATTAATAATGTTCTCCCTCGTCTATACTTGTTAGAATTTTTGGGTAGAAAAGGTAGATCAATATTTTCCACATCACTATAGGTAACCTTAAAAATCTTTTTTTCGATATTGAATAATTTTTTAGGAGGTATCCCAATATCGATATGCTTCAATTCTCCAATAAAAGGTAAAGCAGAATCTTGCAACAATCCAACCTTACAAAGACCAATGGCTAATGTGTAGTCTGCCTTTACAGCATTATCTGAGAAAGGCTGCCCTTTATCTGGACATAATCCTGTAGGAACGTCTATGCTTACAACCTTTCCTTTTTTATTATGAAATTTCTGAAGAAACAAATTAATTAATTTGCTATCAACTTTTCCTCTTTGATTATTTCCAAAAACCGCATCAATCCAAAGTTCTTTGCCCTTTGCATCAGGAGGTTCTTGTAAATTTTTTACACCAATAGATGTAAGATAATTAATATGGCTATTTGTTAGTGTTTTTTTTACAGGGAATGGGCACCATACCTTGACTAGATACCCTTTCAAAAAAAGCTCTCTAGCTATTACTGCACCATCCCCGCCATTATGCCCAGGACCTATAAAAACAGTTATTCCATGCTTTAGAAGAGGTTTCTTTTTTAAGAGCCATCTACTAATTTGGATACCAGCTTTTTCCATCAATGCTTCTTGTGGCATTCCAACAGAAAACATTTCTTTCTCTAATATCAACATTTGCTTTGAATCAACAATTAAATGTTTAAAATCAATTGTTGGCCATACAATTTTGTTCATAATTAGTACAAAGCAATTGAAGAACTGTTCAAAAAATTTAAACTTCCATGTTAAAGACACAAAAGGATAAAAAATTAGAGAACTTTTTTTCTTCTAATAATAAAACTAAAAAGAAGAAAAATATTATTGTAGGTCTTTCTGGTGGCGTAGATAGCTCCCTTTCAGCTGCTCTTCTTGTAGAAAGAGGCTGGAATGTTGAGGGACTAACTCTTTGGCTAATGAAAGGACAAGGCTCCTGTTGTTCTGAAGGATTAGTAGATGCTGCTGGCCTTTGTGAAGATTTGGGAATTAATCATAAAATAATAGATTCAAGAGAAATTTTCGAAAGGGAGGTAATTAAAAAAACTACTGAAAGCTATGAGAAAGGATTCACTCCACTGCCATGTTCGATGTGCAACAAGAATGTGAAGTTTGAAGAGATGCTTAATTACGCAATAAACAAAAAAGAATTTACTCATATTGCGACCGGACATTACGCAAGGATAAAAAAATCATCTTATGCTGAAACACTTGATTGCAAGAGCTTTGTATTTAAGGACTTCCTTCTTCTAAGAGGTGCTGACGAAAACAAGGACCAAAGTTATTTTCTTTATTCTCTTTCACAAGAAGTACTAAGCAGATTAGAATTTCCTCTTGGTGAAATGAAAAAAGAAGAAACAAGAAAGGAAGCCCAGAGATTAGGCCTTAGAACTGCTCAAAAACCAGAAAGTCAAGATTTATGTTTAGTTGAGCATTATGGATCAATGCAGAGATTTATCGACAAACACATTGAACCCAATGGAGGAGAAATTGTGCATGTAAATGGGAAAGTCCTGGGAACGCACAATGGAATTCAGCACTTTACAGTAGGTCAAAGAAAAGGTTTGGGCATCGCTTGGCCTGATCCATTATATGTAAAAAGTTTAGACAGGGTAAAAAACATAGTTTATGTAGCAGATAAAAGTGATCTATTTAATAAAGAAGCAATAATTACTAAGGTTAACTGGGTTTCAATCGAGGAACCTAAGCAAGAGATACAAGTAGAAGCACAAATAAGATATAGAAGTCATCCTGTAAAAGGAACTTTAATCCCTTTGAAAAATTTAGATAATCCAACTAAAACATTTAAATTAATATTTGAAGAAAGTCAAAGTTCAGTAACACCGGGACAAGCTGCAGTTTTTTATACAGGAGAAATTTTATTAGGTGGCGGATTAATTAATTAATTTTACAAAATAAATTTAATCCCATAAAAAATATAAACAATAACAAAATAGGTTTATCTCCAAATTTTGTATAGAAGGTCTTGTCGGATGAAAAATTGGGGAAAACTACTTTATTTTGCTCCACATTTAAATCTAGAAGTTTAATTATTTTCCCATCATCTTTAACTAAACCCGAAGGACCAGTGTTTGATACAAGTAGATTATCTTTTTTATTTTCAATACTTCTCAATCTTGCCAAAGACAGGAATTGATTATAAAGCTTAGTTGGATAGGGATCTAAATTTGCTGCAGTTATTATTAGTTTTGCACCGCTATTAATAGCCTTTCTTATTTTCAATCCATCACTAATTTCATAACAAATAGCTACTGCCAGAGGTTGTGTAAATTTTGGATCAAACAATCTTGAATCAGAGCCAGGTTGAATTCCTCCTACAGCAGATAATCCTCTTGAAAAACTATCTAGAAATCTAGGTATTTTTTCACCTAATGGAACAAGTCTATGTTTATCTATAAATGAGTTTAAAGATTTATCTCCAACTTTAAATCCGAGTAAAGAACTTCTTAACTCATTATTAAAATATCGGAAACCTCCTGCCAAGGTATTAACCTCAAAGCCTTTAGATAAATAAAAATTACTATTTAAAGTCCCTTCAGGAGCAACAAGAAGTTTCACTTTGTTTGATAAAGCATACTTTTGAGCGATAAATAGCTTTTCTTCAATAAATTCATCATTTATTTTTAATTTTTCTCTTGTTGGTATATTAGTTTGCCAAATAGCTACTGGATATTCATAATTTCTTTTAATTGGAGTTGTTAAACCTCCAAATAAATGTAAGAAAATAAAAACCAAAAGTCCTAAAAGAAATATTTTTTTAAAGTAAAGTTTTCTTTCCCATCTACCTTGAATATAAAAAATCCAAAATCCAATCAATATTTGTAATACGCATAAACCACTTGCACCAATCCATCTTGCTAAACCAGCAAGATAAATATCACCTGGGATAAGACTCTCTCCTAAACCTATCCAAAAAAAAGGTGTTTGAGAAAGTATCAATTCACCAATACCCCAAGTCAAAGCTAAAAAAAATACTTTTACTGTTAAAGATAATATTTTCATTTTGAAAACATCTTCTTTCCAGAGAATGATTTCAACTAACAATCCCCATAAATAAACTAATATCCCACCCAAAAAAGCGCAAAATAATAATATTAGAATGGTGATTATTAAACTTGTAAGCCATGAAAACCCAAGCCATGACAATGGATGAAGATCATAAAGCCAAGAATGACTTATCAAGATAAAGAAAAAACCCCAACAAAAATTTGCTATTCTCCTATCACTTCCCTGCCATAAAATAAATAATGATATCGGCATAAAAATCAGCCAAAAATGATTTGAAACTGAAATTCCTCCTAAAATCCCCCCTAAACAAGGGTAAAAATATTGTCTTAGACTTTTTATTTGAGTTGGGATTAACAATCTAAAATTACGAAATTAAATTTATAATCACCCATTTATTGTACCTTCATTCAGTAGACTAAGATTTAGTAACTTTCAAAATTTAAGTGAAAGAAGTCTTTATCAGTTTTGCAGTTTTTGTTTTTTGTATTTCATTAACTCTTTTCAGTCAATTTAATTCACCTCAAGTTGTTAATGCTGCTGAATCAGAAACCCAGTCAGTTCAAAGAACACCTGTTGCAAAATCATCAAATGTCTCAAATAATAATTTATTTGAGCTAGACCCATCTGATCCAAATCCTATACTTTTCGCTATGGCAGAAGAAACACCATCAGACAACAATTCAAGGACTACAGAAAGTGGTCTAATTATTGCAGATATCGTAAACGGGGAAGGAGATGAAGCTAGTGCTGGACAAACTGTTACTGTAAATTACACAGGAACACTAGAAGACGGGACACAATTTGATACCAGTATCGGCAGAGCTCCATTCAGCTTTCCCTTGGGTGCTGGACGAGTAATAAAAGGTTGGGACGAAGGTGTAGCAGGCATGAAAGTTGGAGGCAAAAGAAAATTAACAATACCTCCGGAACTTGGATACGGATCAAGAGGAGCTGGAAATGTAATTCCTGCTAATGCGACTTTAATATTTGAAGTTGAATTATTAAAAGTCAATTAAATTAAGTAAGAAAAATATCTAAGACTTTTCAATTTAGTTAATATCCAAGTAATATATACAACACCAAATATTTGAAATGTTAAGTAAATTATTCAATTCTTTTCTAGATAAAAAATCCCCAATGACAGTCCATGCTCACTGTGATGGTCCTTGTGGTGTTTACGACCCAGCTTCTACGAGAGTTGCAGCTGAAGCAGTTTTATCAATGACAAAAAAACTTATTGCATTAGAAGCTCCTTCTAGCACTGATTCAGCAGAGTGGGCTTCATACAGTAATACATTTTCTAGATATGTTGCAGTCAAAGAAGAGCAAGCAAAAGAAACAAAGAAAGAAATTCTAATTTTGTGGACAGATTATTTTAAACCAGTTCATTTAGAAACTTATCCAGACTTACATGAAACCATTTGGAAGGCGGCCAAATTATGCAGTGCATGCAAAGTTAATATTGACTTAGCCCAAGCTGAAGAACTCATGAGTTATGTAGAAAAAATTCATAATATTTTCTGGGCTTCAAAAGGAAGATCAGACGCTTTTGTAAAAGCTAGTTAATCAGAGTTATTTTCAAAAGTTTTTTTGATATTATTTTATTTTTTTTAGGTTCAAGAAAAACCGCTATCATTAGAGGTGAATCGATGTTTCCTTACCTAAAAGAAGGTGACATTGTATTTTTTAAAAAATATAAAAAGAATAAATCAATACTTAAAAATCGACAAATAGTTATTTTTAATCATCCAATTAAAAATAAAAACCTAATAAAAAGGATAAATTCAGTAAACCAAAATAACGTTGAGGTTATCGGCGACAATATTGAATTTAGCGAAGATAGTAATAAATTTGGATTAATCAATAACGAAAAAATAATTGGGATTGTCACCTCTAAATTAATTATTCCTAAATTAAAAAATTTTTTAATTCAAAAAAACAGAAGCACTTCTTTGAATCCAAAATAATCCCAAAGAAAAGGAAAGCCCTCCTGCTATGGCTATTAATCTTTTAATAAATTTTTGACTTGCTTTAAAGGTAGTAAAAGATATTAAACAAGTAAAAAGATTCATACTTATGAGTGAACCAATCAAATATGAAATCAAGTATAAGCAAGCGCTTGTTAAAGGTAGTGCTAAAGCAGGAAGAACTGCAAGAAAATGTGAACCTCCAGCTATACCGTGTAGCAAGCCTAAACCAGTCAAAGCATGTGAGTGCTTATTATTATTTTTTTGTTCCTTAACATGAAAGTGAAAGTGACGATGGGCAATTCCATTCTCATGCTTATGGGAATGCGAGTGGATACTTAATTGAAAAGAATTTTTTATAGCAAATACTCCAACAATTAGAAGTGAGATTCCAACTAGGAATTCGGCGATACTGGAAAATTTATTTAATGGCGTAATATCCTTAATAAAAATCGCTAGAAAAGCTAACAAGAGGACTCCTGATGAATGTCCCAAGCCCCATGAGAAACTATTTTTAAGAGCTTTTTGGGGATTATTAATCGCTGCTGGTGCCATTGCAATTAGATGATCAGCGCCACTAACTACATGCACAAATCCTGCAACTATACCTGTTAAAATTACAGCCTGCATATATATTCAGTACAACTTTGTTTATTAAACTTTATAGCACGATTTGAAGTCAAATTTAAATTGAGTTAAATAATCTCTTGAAAGATTTTTCAATGTCACTTTCTCTCATAAAAGTTTCACCAATTAATACCCCCTTGATTCCAATAGATCTAAGAGATTCTAAATCTTGGGCACAATTAATTCCAGATTCACTAATGGGAAGAATATTTTGTTTTAACAATATATCTGAATATATATTCATCAATTCTATTGATGTTTTTAAATCCGTTTTAAAAGTCTTTAGGTCCCTATTATTTATTCCAATCAATTTAAAAGATTTTAACTTTAGTATTCTTTCTAATTCATTAAAGTTATGGACTTCAACAAGAACACTCATCTTTAAATTATCAGCTATTTTCTTTAGATACATCAAATCGTCATCACTTAAAATCGCTGCGATTAATAATATTGCGTCAGCACCAGATACCCTTGCTTTATAAATCTGATAAGCAGAAATAATAAAATCTTTGCAGAGTAGGGGGAGTTTAGTTGATTTCCTTACAGTTTCAAGTATTTCATAACTGCCTTTAAAAAACCTTTTGTCGGTCAGCACTGAAATACATGCTGCACCTAATCTTTCATAACAAGAAGCTATCTCTTCAGGATTAAAATCTTCTCTGATAACACCTTTGCTAGGACTAGCTTTTTTTATTTCAGCAATCACTCCTGGTTGTCTTTTAGACTCGAAGATACTTTTATAGAAATCTTTAGGAGCAGGCAGTTTATCAATCTTTTTTATTAGATCTTCCAAAGAAACTATTTTTTTAAAATTTTTAATTTCAATGTCCTTATGCCATACAATTTCTTCGAGAATATTTTTTGCTTGTGCTTCTCTATGAGGTACAGCATATTCTAAATTTTCAACCCTAACTGTTGGATTTGGAGGTCTACGTCTTATTTCCATTAATTCAAAATGCTATTTTATTTGAGAAGCCGCTTGTTTATATGCGACCTCGACTACTTCACTTAGAGTGGGATGAGTATGTACTTCTGTAGATAATTCAATTACATCTTGGTTCCTTGCAATAGCGTTCGAAATTTCTTGAATTAAATCAGCCGCATGTAACCCAAAGATGTGCGCACCTAATACTTTCCCATTATTTTTATTGAAAATTAACTTTAACATCCCATCACTTTCCAATTCAGCTAATGCTTTTGAATTAGCCTTAAAGAAACTTTTGACAACTCCCAATGTGAAATTTTCTTTCGCTGATATTTCTTTAGCTTCAGCTTCAGAGAGACCAACTGAACTAATCTCAGGATGAGTAAAGGTTGCAGCAGGAATACTTTTATAGTTAATTTCGACATTACCGCCGCAAATATTATCAACTGCAATAGTACCTTGGGCTGCCGCTGTGTGAGCCAGCATTAGTTTGCCAGTTACATCTCCAACAGCCCAAATGTTTGGTATTATTTTCTCACCATTTTTAACCCTCATTTGATCATCTATTGGAATGAAACCTTTTACCGTTTCGATCCCTACCGACTCAAGATTTAAGTTATGACTATTTGGACTTCTGCCCGTTGCAACTAATACAGCGTCAACTTCTAAAGTTTCTACAAGTTCTTTAGATTTTGCATCTGTCAATTCTATTTTTACAGGACATCCAGGTGTTATTTTTGTCGCAAATACATTTGATTTTGTATCTATATCTCTTGATTGAATAAGATTCTTCTTAGCAATCTTTGTAATATCAGGATCAAATGTTGGCATAATATTTTCCAAAGCCTCTATCATGGTAACTTCACAACCTAGCGCGGTATAAACATCAGCAAATTCCAATCCTATATATCCACTTCCAATAATAGCTATCCATCTTGGAAGCCACTCAAGTTTAACCGCATCATCACTAGTAAATACAGTCCTATTATCCAAAGTTATTCCACGGGGAACAAAAGGAGAAGAACCAGTTGCTATAACAATATTCTTACATGTGAAGATTTTGTCAATTCCGTTTTTATCTCTTACACCTACTTTTTGATTTCCTTCAATTCTGCCAATACCCAAAATAATTTCAACTCCATTTCTTTTGAGAGTTTTTGTTAAATTTTCTCTAACATTTAAAACTAAATTGTTTGCATGATTTGCAATTTTTGATCTCTCAAACCTTACTGGAGAAGCATGAATACCAAATTTAGCTAAATGTTCATGATCAGCTATTTCTCTGACTTTTCCACTCGCAGCCAAAAGAGCTTTAGAAGGGACACAACCCTTATTAACACAAGTACCTCCCATATCAGAAGATTCTATTATTGCGACTTTCAATCCCTTATTAGCAGCATGTTTGGCGGCATCAAAACCTCCATATCCTGCTCCTATCACAATTAAATCAAAATCAAAACTTGAATCAGCCACTTTTTAATTACGTATTAGAGGTGTATGCGACTCTTTTTCGTTCTAGTAATAATGGAACAGCAACGCAAGCCACATTCAATGATTCTACAATCTCACTATGCGGAATTGTAATTGTTTCATCAAAAGCTTCTTGAATTTCTTTATGAATACCTTGACCCTCATTACCCAAAATCAAAACAGTAGATTTAGTCCAATCAATTTCCCAGTATGGTTTTGAAGATTTTTTTAAATTTTTATTGCTACTTGTAGAAAAAACCTTAAATCCTTCATTTGATAATTCAGTTAGAGACTTTAATAAAGAATTTATTATTTCTTCTTCTGTACCCTCAAATCTTTGAAATGGAAGGTGAAAGACAGCGCCAGATGATGCTCTTAAAACTTTTTGGCTTAATGGGTGCGCACCTCCAGCTAAAAAAATTGCATCAACGCCCGCAGCTAGTGCAGTTCTAAAAAGATTACCCATGTTACCAGGATCTTGTATCCTATCGAGAACAAGAACAAAGTCATCTTTAATATTAAATTGATAATTAGGAATTGATGAAATCTCTACTAATGCTGCTACCCCATCTGGATTAATTGTTGTAATCGCAGAAGCTAAAACCTCCTCTGAAACTAGAGTTATCAATGATTGATCAAGCTGTTCGCCAAGATTTTCATTTTTTCTAAGCCATTTTTCAGTAACTAAAATTTTGGAAGGAGCATTTCTAGACTTCAACAATTCTTCTAGAAGATGAGTTCCCTCTATGCAAAAAAAGTCTATATCTTTGCGAGATGATCCGTTTTTAAGTGATCTAAATCTTTTAACTAGATTATTGTTTTTACTAGTTATTTTTAAAAAAGTATTTTCTATGAGAAATTTAAAGGTTTTGTTTCATTTATATCTTAATTACATAAAAATTTTGATCAATGATTTTTCAAAATTAACCTTACTAAAAATACAATAATATATTTTTACTTTTAATTAAGATTCAAGACGTTACATAAGGTGGACTTAATAATATTCGTTTGTCATCATGAATCTAATAAATTAAATCTTAATGATTTGCGTAAGCAAAAAGAAGTCATATCCTAAATCGGAAAATTTAAAGATTTTTGGCCAAGGCAAATTAAATGGAATCGTTGAAATAAGTGGTGCGAAGAATTCGGCCTTAGTTTTATTAGCAGCATCACTACTAACTAATGAAAAAATAATTCTAAAGAATGTTCCTCGTCTTACTGATATCGAAAAAATGGGCAACATCCTTAAGAATTTAGGAGTTAATTTAGTAGAAAGAAACAATAAATTACAAATTGATTCAAAAAATATTTCTATTAAAGAACTTCCATATGAACTTGTTAATGGACTAAGAGCCAGTTTTTTTTGTATAGGTCCATTATTGAGTAAATTTGGAGAAGCTAAAGTACCCTTACCTGGAGGTTGCAATATTGGTTCAAGGCCAATAGATGAGCACATAAATGGACTTAAAGCATTAGGAGCAGAAATTATTATTGAGGAAGGAATTGTCAAAGCGAAAATAAAAGGAAAGAAAAATAAACTGCACGGTACCCATATAAAATTAAAGTGCCCAAGCGTAGGTGCAACTGAAACTTTAGTTATGGCTGCGACTTTAGCGCAGGGAAGAACTACTATTGAGAATGCTGCAAGAGAACCTGAAATACAGGATTTATGCCAAATGCTTAATAAAATGGGGGCAAAAATCTACGACTCCGGGAAAGAAAAAATAATTATTGACGGTGTTAATAAACTTAGTGGTTGCACACATAAAGTGATTCCAGATCGAATAGAAGCTGGAACTTTTTTAATAGCTGCTGCTGCGACTTCCTCCTCTATAACCATTGCCCCTGTGATTCCTCATCATCTTGAAGCGGTTACTAATAAGCTTCAAGAGAGTGGGAGTAAAATTACCATTAAAGGAAATTCAATTACAATCAATCCACGAGAACTCAAGTCAGTAGATATTAGTACAGCCCCTTTCCCAGGCTTTCCAACTGATTTACAGGCACCATTTACAGCTCTAATGACAATTGCTAATGGTAAATCAAAAATCACAGAAACAATTTTCGAAAACAGAATGAATCACATTCATTTACTTAATAAAATGGGAGCACGAATAAAATTGCGTAAAAATACAGCTCACATTAAAGGAGTTAAAACAATTTATGGTATGGATCTAGTTGGATCGGATTTAAGATCATCAGCAGCATTAATAATTGCTGGGATAATTGCAAAAGGTAGTAGTAAAATCTATGGTTTAGAACATTTGGATCGAGGTTATGAAAATTTCGAATCAAAACTAAAAATACTAGGTATCAAAATAACAAGAGAGTTTAATAAAAATACGTTTACGCAAAGTGAATTTAAGGGTGGGAAAGAATCTGAAGACACTGAGAAGTATAAAGTGGCCTAAATTTACTTAAAATTTTTGAGAGTTAATTCAGACATAAGCAATATTAATTAATGAAATACAACCAATAAATAACAACAACAACACTAAAAAGCGGTTAGACCATAATTTATTTAAACCAATGAATTTAAATTCATTCATACCCAAGTTCCACCATTAGATCCAAAAGCTGTCAATGTAGCAACAGCAATAAATAAGTACGGGACGAATTTTAAAGATAATTTTTTTGCTTGAATTTTAGACATTGAATTTTTTTATTAAAATATAACATAATATTACTAACTATGAAGCTTTCATCCAAACTACATGATATTTTTCTCTTTAAGATACATATTTGTATCAAAAATGTATAAAAAATTCATTTTTTCTTATTTCTTGTTAGGAAGTCAATAAATTAAGTTTCTATGTTTTTTTTAAAGAATTTAATTGTCACCTAAGTTAATCTTTATCCGTCACTTTTAACCGCAAAACTCATAGTCAACAATATGATTTTTGTTATAATTGATTAGTTCATTATTATTCAAAAGCCTTGGGAGCGTGGTGGAATTGGTAGACGCACCGCACTCAAAATGCGGCACCTTCGGGTATGTCGGTTCAAGTCCGACCGCTCCCACTTTGATGAATACTTATAGTAGATTCAATATATCCTTTAAAAAAGGAAAAGGTTGTTGGCTTTGGGATAAAAAAAATAAAAAGTATCTAGATGCTGTTGCGGGAATAGCTACATGTAGTCTTGGGCATAGCGATAGAGTTTTAAGAAGAAGGTTATCAACTCAACTAAAAAAGATTCAACATATCTCGAATCTCTATAACATAGAAGAACAAGAACAATTAAGCAGAACTTTAACTAATATGAGTTGTGCTGAAAGCGTTTTTTTCTGCAACAGTGGTGCAGAAGCAAATGAATCAGCTATTAAATTAATTAAAAAATTTGGAAATATAACAAATCAAGGTAAAGAGTCAATAATTCTCGCAGCAGAGTCCAGCTTTCATGGCAGAACATTGGCAGCCTTGAGTGCAACTGGTCAGCCAAAATATCAAAAAGGTTTCGAACCAATGATGAAAGGGTTTAAGTTTTTTGAATTTAACAATTTTGATTCGGTAAAAAAATTATTTCAAGACTGCGAGAACAATGATCAAAAGATTTCAGGTGTGTTGGTTGAACCAATACAAGGAGAGGGTGGTGTAATTCCTGGGAGTAAAATATTTTTTAAAAGCTTAAGAGATATATGTGATAAATATAATGCTCTTCTTATTTTAGATGAGGTTCAAAGTGGGGTGGCTCGAACCGGGAAAATGTGGGGTTATGAAAATCTAGGAATTGAACCTGATGCATTCACTCTTGCTAAAGGGTTAGGAGGAGGGCATGCAATTGGAGCACTATTGGTAAAAGAAAAAGCTAATATTTTTTCTCCAGGAGATCATGCAAGCACTTTTGGAGGGAACCCTTTCGCATGTAGGGCTGCTTTAACTGTATTAGAAGAAATAAATAGAAGAAATCTTATCAATAATGTTTATCTAAGAGGGGAAGAATTAAGAGCTGGTTTTGAAGGATTATCAAAAAAATTTCCAAATATTATTAACGGGAAAAGAGGCCTAGGTTTAATCCAAGGTCTTGTTATAAATAGTAATTATGCTGATGCAAAAGAAATTACGGTAAAAGCTTTTGATAAAGGATTACTTGTAGTACCTGCAGGAGGAAACGTTGTAAGGATTGTTCCACCATTAGTTATATCTCGAAGAGAAATTAATATTCTTTTGGATAAACTAAATTCAATTTTTGAAGAGTTTTAAAAATTTAAATTTTGAAAAATACAAATTTAAAATTTTTTGAATTAATATCTCCCAAATATGAAAGGGATAACATTAAGTTAGGTTTATCAAGAATTAAAAAAGTACTTCAAGAACTTGGTAGTCCTTGCAAGAATATTCCTGCGATACAAATTATTGGAACTAATGGGAAAGGATCAATCGCGGCGTATTTAGAAAGTATACTTTTTGAAGCTAAGAAAAATTTTGGTGTAACTACATCTCCTCATCTTTTTGATATATGTGAGAGGATTCGTGTTAATAAAAAAAATATTAACAAAGTTGATTTTGAAAGAATGTATAGATTTATAGAAAAAAATTTTTCAACATATGAATTGACCCCTTTTGAAAAAATTATTTGCTGCGCACTAAATTTTTTTGACAATGAAAGAGTTGAATTGCTCATTCTTGAAGCTGGCTTAGGTGGAAGATTAGACGCGACAACGGCCCATAAATCTAGACCAATAATTGCTATTGGTAATATTGGCTTAGACCATAAAGAATTCCTTGGAGATACTATCGAAAAAATTGCCAAGGAAAAACTAGCCGTTATTGAAAAAAACTCAATTGTCGTCTCATGCAACCAAAACAGTCTAGTTAAAAATTTAATAAACAAAAAAGTTGAAGAAGTTGGAGCAGAAATTATCTGGAAAGGTTCAATTTCAAGCAGCTATCAGCTTGGATTAAAAGGAATTTTTCAAAAGCAAAATGCTTCAGTTGCAGTTGGAGCGATTGAAGCTCTAAATAAGTTGGATTTTAAGATCAAAGAAAAATATATTTATGAAGGTCTTAAGAATACAACTTGGAAAGGAAGGCTAGAAATAATAAATTACTTAAAGAAAAAAATTCTTGTAGATTGTGCGCACAATCATCCTGCCGCAAAAGCACTTTCTAATGAGCGAAGCAATTGGGAGAATGAAGAAAAAGGAATTTATTGGATTTTAGGTGTCCAAAGACAAAAAGATATGAACGCAATATTAAAAACACTTCTAAAGAAAAATGATCACCTATTACTTGTTCCAGTCCCAAACCAACCTAGTTGGCAATTAAAAGATCTCTCTCAGATTAAAGAAATTGATTGTATGAACATAATTGAGTTTGAGAAATTTGAATTTGCCATTGAGTATTTATTTGCCCTTGAAAAATGGCCCTCTAATCATCCTGTTTTAACAGGTTCTATTTTTTTAGTAGCTGAATTTATTAAATTTGCAAATAAACAGAACAGTTAAATATTAAATTGTTCCTTTATTGCCCAGCCCTCTAATTTTCCAGGATTTAGTAGACCCTTGGGATCAAATTTTATTTTCGCTTTTACTTGATCAGCATCAACCACTCCAAGGCCACCACTTTCTACCGTTAAAACATGGGGATTAAAAATAAACGCACCAAGGTTCTTACAATCTTCCATTATTTCATTTAATTCTTCCGGCCCATTCCACTTTAATACTGGCAAAGCAGCTAATCTTGGTGTTCCTTGCTGAGAAACTGCCTCTAAATGCCAAAGAACTTTTTTACCCCATTTTTTTCTCAAAAAATTAATTAATTTTAATTCATTATTCTGTGGCAATAGCATCTGTAAATATGTCCAATTTTTATCCCTAGACCTCATATGAAGAGTTGTATGATTCCATACGACTTCAGAAACTCCATTGACGAGTTTTTCTTCTTCCCCGAGGAGAGTAGATTCAACTTTGAATTTTTTACAAATTAGCTCTATCGTTTTTATTCCTCCAAGAGTAGATTGGACTAATATCTTATTACTTAAAGATTTATTTCTAAACCATGTTGGCATTTGATCTACAATTTCTTCTTCAAGAATTGCTCCAAGTTTCAGGTCAACTGCAGCGCTAGTTATAGTTTTTAATATCTCTATAGTTTTTTCAAATTCAATACAGTCGATAACTAATGAATACCACTTACGTTTGATATCAGTGGCAAGTATTAAAGAAGTAATAATTCCATTAGTTCCATAAGCATGATTTAAAGGTTCTGATTCTTCAGCATCAAATTTTAATAAGACAGGTTTTTCATTCATTGTCACTGCTTCTAAACCTATAAGATTTCCTGGATCTCTTAAAAATCCCCACTTAATCGACCCAATACCTCCCGATCCACCGGCAATAAAGCCTCCGATTGTAGCGGTTTTCCAAGTGCTAGGAAGTAATCTTAATTCTCTACCATATTTCTCTAATTTTTTATTTAAATCTCCCATAACACAGCCAGCTTGTACTTTCACAAAACCTGTATCAGGATCAAATTCTTCTAACTTATTAAAATAACTCATCTGCATCACAACTCCTTTAAACAAAGGGACCGCTTGTCCGTAATTACCTGTACCTGAACCCCTCAGAGTAATAGGGATAGAAAATTCCCAACAAATTTCTGCTACTTTTTTTACCGCATTATGATCACCTGGTCTTACTACTAAATCAGCAATACATCCATCTAATTTTTCAGTAAGGATTGGAGAGTAGTTATAAAAATCTTTGGAAAGTCTTTTTAAGTCGGATTGGCTTTCAATAATCTCTAAGTTTTTGACTTCCTTAAATTTTTCTAAAATTGTAGGATTATTTGATGTCATTAATAAATTTTTTTGTTTTATGTATAAGTTAGTCGATTAGCGATATAAATCGCCTTTTATAAATACTTTTCTTTTTAAAGAGCACGAAAAAACATCTGCCCAACTTTGTGCTTCTACAATTACAAAGTCTGCAGGGCAACCCTTTTTAATTAATCCATCCCATTTTAAGTTCAATAATCTGCTTGGAGCTAAAAAAATAGCTGATAGAGTCATTCTTTCCCACGGATTTAGTTGAAGCATAGGAACAGCGCAAGACAACATGTAAAAAGGATCAAAATTACCAAATGGGTACCAAGGATCTTGCACATTATCACTCCCTAGAGATACATCCACATGTGATTTTTGTAATTGATTTATTGGCGCAACTGGTCTCTTTAATGAAGTATTTTTATTGTCTCGATTGAGTAGCCAAAAATTTGTCAAGGGTAAGGCTATAACCTTAATATTTTTCTCAGCCATTTGTTCTCCTAAATTTAAAATCTCACCGGGGTTAAGAGAAATAAGACTGCTCAAATGACTACAAGTAATCGGAATACTCTTAATTTTTAGCTTTTCGATTGTCTCTAATAAAATTTTTAATCCTGCCCCAGGCTCAATAACTGATTCATCAATATGCAAATCAATTTCTAATTTGTATTTACTCGCGAGAAGAAGCATCTTCGCAAGAAATTTGCTTGTATCTTTTTTATTAAAAGGGGGAACAATAACACTCCCTAAAATGCCTCCATGAGATGAAAACATTTTTGCCAACTCTTCTCCACTAGAAGTATCCCAGAATTCCAGTGGAGCTAAAGCAACGAATTGTAAGCTTATCTCAAATGAAATTTTTTTTTGTAATTTAAAAAGCTCAATCCAAATTTCAATCGATTGACTCTTATAGGTATCAATATGACTTCTAATAGCGCGGTATCCATTTTTTATGGCAAGTTTTAATGATTTATTAACTCTCTCAAGAACCTTGTCAGTAGTTCTAGTTTTGTGTTCTTCAAGATTTACTGATAATGCTCCTCCATAGTTTGATTCCAGATTAGGAAAATCTTCCCATGTGAAAGATTTATCAAAATGCGAATGCGGTTCAACAAATCTTGGAAATAGTATTTGTTTTGGTTTACTGTCTTTATCTTTGAGAGATTTCAACTCAGAAACAATCCCATTCTCCCAAGCAATGGAAACGGAACATAAACCCTCTGAATCAATATTGAGGTTATCAAAATCTTCTATTAAACAGAGGCTTCTGGGGATAAGAACCTCAGCTTTGTCAAAATTACTCAATTTTTAAATTTTCTTTTATTTTAAAACATTAGAAAACTTTGCTGAATTATAAAATAATTCAAATTTAGCTAAAAGATATAAATTACTATGAAAAATTACCCTTAAGTTGTTAAATTTATAGATGTGAGGCGGGCGTCGCCAAGTGGTTAAGGCAGCGGCTTGTGGCGCCGCTATTCGGGGGTTCGAATCCCCTCGCTCGCCCTCAAAAAAATTGCAGCAAAATTATTTAACTTGTAATTTTGAATTAAAGAATCATAAAAAATTCCTAGCAAAGTGCTAACAACAACGAAACCAGACGAAAAAAAATCTCAAAAGAATTCAACTACTGCCAGTTATTGGATAACCACATTTGGATGCCAAATGAATAAGGCTGATTCTGAGAGAATGGCAGGGACATTAGAGAAAATGGGATATACCAGAGCAGATCATGAATTAAATGCCGATTTGGTCTTATACAATACATGCACTATCAGAGATAATGCAGAGCAAAAAGTTTATAGTTTTCTAGGAAGACAAGCAAAAAGGAAGCATAAGACACCTAGTCTTAAGATTGTTGTTGCTGGATGCCTTGCTCAGCAAGAGGGAGAGTCCTTACTAAGAAGAGTTCCAGAACTTGATTTAGTGATGGGGCCTCAACACGTAAACAACCTTGAAAATCTTCTTGGGAAAGTTGATTTAGGAAATCAAGTTGCTGCCACAGAAGAAACCTTTATTTCTGAAGATATCACAAGTGCCAGAAGAGAAAGCTCCATTTGTGGCTGGGTTAATATCATTTATGGATGTAATGAAAGATGCTCGTATTGTGTAGTACCCTCTGTTAGAGGAAAAGAACAATCAAGATATCCAAATGCGATAAAAAGTGAAATACAAAAATTAGCTGATAATAATTTTAAAGAAGTTACTCTTTTGGGTCAGAATATTGATGCATATGGTAGAGATCTCCCAGGAACTACAAAAGAGGGGAGAAAAGAAAATACTCTAACTGACCTTTTATATTATGTTCATGATGTTAAAGGAATTCGCAGAATAAGGTTTGCTACTAGTCATCCAAGATATTTTTCAAAAAGATTGATTCAAGCTTGTTATGAACTTGATAAAGTTTGTGAACATTTCCATATTCCCTTCCAGAGTGGAAATGATGAAATCTTAAGGCAAATGTCCAGGGGATATACTATTAAAAAATACAAAAATATTATCGAAAACATAAGAACATTAATGCCGGAAGCGTCAATCACAGCTGACGCTATAGTTGCTTTTCCAGGAGAAACAGAAGAACAATATCAAGATACATTAAAACTAATATCAGATATTGGATTTGATCAAGTAAATACAGCAGCATACTCACCAAGACCAAATACTCCTGCCGCTCTTTGGTCGAATCAACTTTCGGAGGAAGTAAAAAAAGCCAGATTGCAGGAAATTAATTATTTGGTCGAGAAAACTGCAAAGAGTAGAAATCAAAGATACATCAATAACATCGAAAGCGTTTTAATTGAGGGTTTAAATCCAAAGAATTCCTCGCAAATCATGGGTAGAACTAGAACCAATAGATTAACTTTCGTAGAGATTCCAAATAACATCAACTTTAACTTTTCATTGGGAGATGAGATAAATGTCAAAATAAATGAAGCAAGACCTTTTTCTTTAACAGGTGAACTTTATTTATAAATTATTTTTTAATGATCGGGGAAAAGAAAAAGTGTATTGGATTAATATTTGGTGGGTATTCTAATGAACATGAAGTATCAATATCCTCTGCTAAAACAGTTTTTCAGGCCTTTAATTCAGAAATAAATAAACAACGTTTTACTGTTAAAGCCTTTTACATAAACAAATTTGGAGATTGGCTGAATAGTCAACTTTCAGAAAAGATTCTAATTGGTGAAATTGAAATCAAAACAATAAAACAAGGAGTCTTTAATCAAGAAAAAATTAACTTCCTAGACGGAATTGAATTTCAAAATGTTGATGTTTGGTTTCCTCTTTTACACGGATTTAATGGTGAAGACGGGTCAATTCATGGCTTACTAAGATTCACAAAGAAACCTTTAGTCGGATGTGGAATTTTAGGTTCTGCTCTTGGTATGGATAAAATATTGATGAAAACAATATTCTCAAATTTTAAACTTCCACAGGTTAATTATCTAGTTTTTCAAAATCCAAATCTCAACAATAACGAAGTAAAAAATAATTTAATTAATGAAATTTTAAGAAAATTAAATTTTCCTATTTTTGTTAAACCATCGAACTCTGGATCATCTCTTGGCATCTCCAAAGTTGTAAATAAATCAGAAATATTGCAAGCATTGGAAAAGGCTCAGGCAATTGATCCAAGAATCTTAGTGGAGGAAGGTTTAGAAGTAAGGGAGATTGAATGCGGAATAATTGGTAAGACACAACTCTTAACCTCTGAGATAGGCGAAGTAAAGTACGAAAGTGATTGGTTTGATTACGATTCAAAATATTATTCAAATAATAAAATAACTATCCCAGCCGAAATAGATTATAAAATCACAAAAGAAATTAAAGAAATTGCTATTCAAAGCTGTAGAGCACTAAATGTTTTCGGTTTTGCAAGAGTAGATTTCTTTTTAGAAAAATATTCAAATAAAATTTTTTTAAATGAAATAAATACAATTCCTGGTTTTACAAAAAAAAGTATGTTCCCAATGCTTTGGAAAGCTTCAGGTTTAAATATTGAACAACTTGTGGCTAAACTAGTAGATATATCTCAGGATTTATAATTCAAATCAAATGTTGCATGGACTTCTTTGGTTACCATTACTTTTAATCTTCGTATTATTAACTGCTCTTGGATGGTTAGAAAGAAGAAGGCAAAATCTTTTTAGGAGTTGGGCTAGTGGTTCTGAACTTTGTAAGTTAGATAGTTCTGGTGCAGCATCTCTAAAAGATGGGGAATTAAGATGGAGCGAATTTGAGGCTGGTAAATTTGAAGAAAAAGATAGCTTCATAATTAAGAAACTTGAATTAGTTGAATTAATGGCACTTACTTCAGGGGAAGCTCCTCTAACAAGTGAATCCCAAGGTAAATGCAGATTGAGATTAGTGGGTAATGGTAAAGAAATGGATGTACCATTTTCAGATGCAGAGCAAGCGAGAGAATGGATGGAGCAATTGATGGAAAAAGCTCGATGTGATTTGTGAAAAACTACAAAAAAATCAAAAATAGAAGTTTTTTTTTTCTAATTTCACTTTTATTTTTAACAAGCTCAATATTTATAAAAACTCTTAAAAAAGTTGATATGAAAGACATTATTATTTCTGGCAGTGAATTATTTACGCAGAATGATGTAGTAAATAATTCATCTTTAAAATTTCCGATCCGATTAATTTTTATTAAAACTAATTTTTTAGAAAAAGAGTTAAAACAAAATTTATCTCTCAAAAATGTTTCAGTCAGTAGACAGATATTTCCTTTTGGTTTGAAAGTTCATGTTAATACAAGAACTCCGATAGCCTACGGTGAGAGAATATTTAATGAAGAAAAAATACTAGGCTTTATTGATAAAGATGGAATTTTTATAAATAAACAAAATACGGAAGAAAAAAATTTGGACAAATTAACGATAGAAGTATTTGGATGGGAAGAAAAATTTAAAAAAATATTATCCGAAATTTTCATCGCTCAAGAGAATTATGAATTTGAAATAATTAAGATAACTTTTTCACCCAATGGGTTTCTCACTGTTGAAGAAAAAGATTTAAAAACAATATTCTTGGGATTTAAACCAAATTTAATTAACTATCAATTAGAAATAATCAATAACCTAAAAAATGAATTTAAGAAAAATAGCTTTTCAAGAAAAATTGATAATATTGATCTTACTAATCCAAATAAACCAAAAATAAAAGTGTTCAAACCCTAATATTTGAAAATAGATTTTGAATTATTTTTTTTAATTATTGTAGTGTTGATGAGGGCTTAGCATTTAAAACAAAATATTTAACAATTAAATATTTTAAGGATTTTCCTCAACAAATTCCTACAGATGAGCTTAGTAAGTTCATAATGCACCCAATACTAGTTTTAGATCCCTATTTAGAGATGAGCTTCGGTAACAATCCAAACTTTGATCAATCGAGAGAAATTCTTCCAAGTCAAAACGCCAAAATAGAAGTAATTGGTGTAGGCGGTGGTGGAAGTAACGCAGTTAACAGAATGATAAATAGCGATTTAGAAGGAGTTTCCTTTAGAGTCCTCAATACCGACGCACAAGCACTACTACAGTCTTCAGCTGAGCGCAGGGTTCAATTAGGACAAAACCTTACCAGAGGTTTAGGTGCAGGTGGAAATCCAAGTATTGGGCAAAAAGCGGCCGAAGAATCTAGAGATGAGCTTCAGCAAGCTTTAGAGGGATCCGATCTAGTTTTTATAGCAGCTGGAATGGGTGGTGGAACTGGTACAGGAGCAGCTCCAGTAGTTGCAGAAGTTGCGAAACAAAGTGGGGCCTTAACAGTAGGAATAGTCACTAAACCTTTTTCTTTTGAAGGCAAAAGAAGGATGCGTCAAGCAGAAGAGGGAATTGCAAGACTAGCTGAAAACGTAGATACTCTTATAGTCATTCCAAATGACCGATTAAAAGACGTTATAGCAGGAGCTCCACTTCAAGAAGCTTTTAGAAATGCTGATGATGTTTTAAGAATGGGTGTTAAAGGTATCAGTGACATAATTACTTGCCCAGGATTAGTTAATGTTGATTTCGCAGATGTAAGATCAGTTATGACTGAAGCAGGTACTGCGCTACTAGGAATTGGTATTGGTTCGGGAAGATCAAGAGCACTAGAAGCAGCTCAAGCAGCGATGAATAGTCCTTTACTAGAGGCTGCTAGAATTGATGGGGCTAAGGGCTGCGTTATTAATATTACTGGTGGTAAAGACATGACTTTGGAGGATATGACCTCCGCATCTGAAATTATTTATGATGTTGTTGATCAAGAGGCGAATATCATTGTCGGTGCAGTTGTAGATGAAGCTATGGAAGGCGAGATTCAAGTAACTGTAATTGCTACAGGATTTGAAACAAACCAACCTTTAAATCAACAAAGAATAAAAAACAGATTGTCGAATCAACCCTTATATAATATTTCCGATAATAAAGATTCAGGAGCAAGTATTCCTGAGTTCTTGAGATTAAGGCAAAATAAAAAAATATAAATAAATAAGCAAATAGAGTGACTCGGTTATCTCGCCTGCCTCAAGCATCCCTTGTGGCTGCTACCTTCCGGTCCTGACCAGGTTTAGGCGTTAAAACCGCGAAAGGCCGAGTCAAAGCTATAATAGCAATCCTCGAATAAAAAAGATACATAAAATTCTTATGTTACCCTCAGAGCTCGTTAAGTATAAAGAAAAATCTCAAAAAATAATTGCATTAACCGCATGGGACTCTATTTCAGGATCCATAGCAGAACAAGCTAATGTTGATCTCGTTTTAGTAGGGGATTCTTTAGCAATGGTCTGTTTAGGATACAAATCTACATTGCCATTAACTTTAGAAAACATGATTTATCATACTAATGCTGTTACGAGAGGGTTTAAAAAGAAAGTTGAAGAACAACCTTTAGTAGTTTCCGACATGCCTTTTCTAACTTATCAATGTGGGGAGGATAAAGCTGTGGAGTATGCAGGGAAAATCATTCAAAGCACTTATGCAAAAGCTGTAAAAGTAGAAGGGGCTGAACCAGAGATACAAAAAGTTATTTCTAGATTAATAAGAATGGGAATCCCTGTTATGGGTCATATTGGTCTTACACCTCAAAGCTATTTAAATCTAGGATTAAAGAAACAAGGAGAAAGCTTAGATAGTCAAGAAAAAATCAAGAGGGAGGCCTCTATTCTTGAAAAATTAGGATGTTTTTCAATAGTTCTTGAACATATACCTGATTTTCTTGCTAGAGAGATACAAAAAAACTTAAAGATTCCCACAATAGGAATTGGTGCAGGTAATCATTGCGATGGTCAAGTGAGAGTTACTGCAGATTTATTAGGCCTTAATGATAATCAACCACCATTTTGCCAACCGATTATTCAAGGGAAGAAATTATTTAAGGATAAATTAAAAGAATGGATAGACTTAGAAAGGATTAATTAATCTCATCCCACCACTTAAACATAGAAATAAGAATTTGATTGCTTAAGTCCATTCCTTTGGGCTCACTTAAAAAGAATCTATTCCCTTTTCTAATAAGTAGCCCACTTTCAAGAAATCTTTCCCATTCTTTAAGCAATTTACAAAAGTTATATTCAAATTTTTTGGTTTTCCAGTTTTGTTCTTTAAACACCTCGTAGACATCTAAGCCCTCTTTAAGTCTCAATCCCAACATCATTTTCTCATCAAGTTCTTTATAGACAAAATCCATATTAACGAGAGTTGAATCTAAATCAACTTCGTATTGCTTAGTTACCCATTCTTTATATTCTTTACTAACTCTTGGTCTAGTCAATTTTTCCCCCCAAGGTGAACTAGTGGAACCTTGGCCAAAACTCCACCAACCGAAACCTCTCCAATAAACTCTATTATGTCTAGATTGATGCCTAGGCAGACAATAGTTTGAGATTTCATATCTTGAGTAGCCTGAGTTTTTTAAAATTAAATGAGTTGACTCACTATTTCTAAAAGCTATTTCATCACTTGGAAGTTCTAATTTTCCTAAGTTAAACAATTTTTTAAAAACAGTTCCATTCTCAATATTTAAATCGTAAACAGATATATGTGGTGGTGAAAAAATTAATGCTTTTTTTAAGTCATCTTGCCATTCTTTAAATCCACTAAATGGTAAGTTTTGAATTAAATCTAAGCTCCAGCTTCTTATTAACCCAAAATCAAATACTTCCTTCAACCATAAACAAGATTTTTCAGAATCTTCTCTCAAATGCCTTCTTCCAGAATTTTGAAGTATCTGATTATTAAAACTTTGTACTCCAAGACTAAATCTATTTATCCCAGCATTTATGAATCCATAAAGATCATCCTTATTAAAACTAGCCGGGTCAACCTCCATAGTGATTTCAGCACCATAGTCAACTCCATAATTTTCTTTAAAAAGATCAATTAACTCTTTAATTTGTTTGGGATGCAAAATTGAAGGTGTACCTCCGCCAATATAAATTGTCGAAAGAGATGATTTATGCTTAATTGACAATATTTCCTTATATAAAAAGTGCAAATATTCTTTAACAGTTTTGCTTCCATAACCTTGTAAAGTTTCAACTTTGTTTCCTAATGGAATAATTGCAAAATCACAATAAAAGCACCTTCTATGGCAAAAAGGAATATGAACATAAGCACTTCTTGGAAACTTATTCATAATTTAAATTCATTTTTAAAGCTTCAAAAAAGTATTAAGGATCGAAAAAAATTAATTCCTTATTTACTCAATTAATAAATCCTAGTAGATTATAGATATGACAGATATTTTAGTATTAATATTATTTGTATTTTCTGGGGCTGCTTCAGGATGGCTTGGTGTTGATTTATTGCCTGTGGACATCCTCAAACAAGTATCTAATGTGGAGGGTTTTAGAATTGTTTTAGCTATAATAGGTTTATTTGTAGGGTTAGCAGCGGGTTTTGTATTTCTTCAACTTAGAAAGACATTTCTTGATCAAATAAGAACAATGCCTACTGACTTACTAATAAGTAGGTCTGTTGGATTAATTTTGGGATTACTTGTTGCGAATCTCCTACTTGCTCCAATACTATTAATTCCCTTTCCTAGAGAAGTTTTTTTTGCAAAGCCCTTGGCAGCAATATTAAGCAACATTTTCTTTGGTGTGCTTGGTTATAAGTTGGCGGATACCCATGGAAGGACGTTACTAAGATTGTTCAATCCAAATAATACTGATGCATATCTAGTCAATGAAGGGATACTACCTGCTGCAAGTCCAAAAATTCTAGATACCAGTGTAATTATTGATGGCAGAATCAATGGACTATTAAGTTGCGGCCTATTGGAAGGACAGTTAATTGTTGCTCAAAGTGTAATTGACGAATTACAAACTTTAGCTGACTCAAGCAGTAATGAAAAAAGGTCTAAAGGCAGAAGAGGTCTTAAGTTATTGAAAGAATTAAGAGATTTATATGGGAGAAGACTTGTAATAAATCCAACAAAGTATGAAGGCAATGGAGTAGACGAAAAACTTCTGAAAATTACTGAGGATATGGCAGGAACTTTAATTACCGCTGATTATAATCTCTCTCAGATTGCTGAAGTTAAAGAATTAAAAGTTATGAATTTGAGTGATTTAGTTATTGCTTTAAGGCCAGAAGTACAACCAGGAGAATCACTTAATATAAAAATCGTGAGAGAAGGCAAAGAAAAAATGCAAGGTATTGGATATTTAGATGACGGAACAATGGTTGTTATTGATGAGGCAAAGAATTTTGTGGGGAGCAGATTAGATATTGTCATCACAGGAGCATTACAAACTCCTACTGGAAGAATGGTCTTTGGAAAACTAATTAATAATCCTGAGTCAAACAAATCTTTTAAATCACCAGCGACACAGGGCTAAATCTAGCTAGAATCAAATCAATCTTAATTTCGTCATACAAATGACTGTATCTGCTCCTTATTACGGAGAAAACACCGTTATGAGGACTCCTCCACCTGATCTTCCCTCTCTTTTACTGAAAGAGAGAATCGTTTATCTTGGTTTACCATTATTTTCAGATGATGATGCAAAAAGACAACTAGGAATGGATGTTACTGAGCTCATCATTGCGCAACTTCTTTATTTAGAGTTTGAAGATCCAGAAAAACCCATCTATTTCTATATCAATTCAACAGGGACAAGTTGGTACACTGGTGACGCAGTTGGTTTCGAAACAGAAGCTTTCGCTATTTGCGATACAATAAGTTACATCAAGCCTCCAGTACATACAATATGTATCGGACAAGCAATGGGGACTGCTGCAGTCATCCTTTCATCCGGCACGAAGGGGCAAAGAGCGGCTCTTCCACATGCCTCTATTGTTTTACATCAACCTATAAGTGGAGCAAGAGGTCAAGCAACCGATATCCAAATAAGAGCTGAGGAAGTTTTAAAAAATAAAAAGTCCATGCTTGAGATTCTATCTCGTAATACTGGAAAAACTATCGAAGAACTCTCTAAAGACTCTGATAGGATGAGCTATCTTAATCCTCAAGAAGCCCTTGATTATGGTGTTATAGATAGAATACTCACAAGTCAAAAAGATTTACCGACTAAAATTTAACTCTCACAAACAACTATTTTAAAATCATGCCAATAGGAACTCCAAGCGTGCCATATAGACTTCCCGGAAGTCAATACGAAAGGTGGGTTGACATATATACAAGACTAGGTGTGGAAAGAATTCTTTTTCTTGGACAAGAAGTGAATGATGGTATTGCTAATAGTCTAGTTGCACAAATGCTTTATCTAGATTCTGATGATAATTCCAAACCTATCTATTTATATATAAATAGTCCAGGAGGATCAGTCACTGCTGGATTGGCTATATATGACACTATCAAATACGTAAAAAGTGATGTAGTAACGATATGCGTAGGACTTGCAGCCTCCATGGGTGCGTTCCTATTAGCCGCTGGTACAAAAGGTAAGAGAGTTGCTTTGCCTCATAGCAGAATAATGATTCATCAACCCCTAGGAGGAACTTCTCAACGCCAAGCAAGTGATATTGAAATAGAAGCTAAGGAAATTTTAAGAATTAAAGATATGTTAAATATGTCTATGGCAGATATGACAGGCCAATCATTTGAGAAAATCGAAAAGGATACTGATAGAGATTATTTTCTAAGTGCAGAAGAGGCAAAAAACTATGGCTTAATTGATAGAGTAATCACACATCCAAGCGAAGCAAATCAGTCTTAAATTTTCTAAATAAATATTTTAATATTCATTTTTAAATTAATAATTTTTTGGTTTATTTACACCTTTAATGTCTAAAATATTAATTATCAAATGCAAAGAAGTTACAACTAATGACCCAACTCTTTTACGACACAGATGCAGATCTAAGTCTTTTAAATAATAAAACAATAGCTATTATTGGATATGGTTCACAAGGTCATGCGCATGCCCTAAATCTTAAAGATAGTGGCATGGATGTAATTGTCGGGTTATATAAAGGAAGTAAGTCTGAAAGCAAAGCCATTAGCGATGGTCTAAAAGTGTTTAGTGTTTCTGAAGCTTGCGAAAAAGCAGACTGGATTATGATTCTCCTCCCAGATGAGTTTCAGAAAGATGTTTACCTTAAGGAAATAGAACCAAACTTAAAAGAAGGAAAGATATTAAGTTTTGCTCATGGTTTTAATATTAGATTTGAACTTATCAAACCTCCTAGTTATGTAGACGTTGTAATGATTGCACCAAAGGGACCTGGACACACTGTTCGTTGGGAATATCAGAATGGTCAAGGTGTTCCTGCATTGTTCGCAGTTGAGCAGGACTCCTCTGGGAATGCAAGATCATTGGCTATGGCTTACGCAAAAGGAATTGGAGGAACACGAGCTGGGATACTTGAAACAAATTTCAAAGAAGAAACAGAAACAGATTTATTTGGCGAACAAGCAGTATTATGCGGAGGCTTATCAGAACTCGTTAAATCAGGCTTCGAAACTCTTGTAGAGGCAGGGTATCAACCCGAACTTGCATACTTCGAATGTTTACATGAAGTCAAACTAATTGTTGATCTAATGGTTAAGGGTGGATTATCTCAAATGAGAGATTCCATTTCTAATACTGCAGAATATGGTGATTATGTAAGTGGCAAAAGGCTAATCAACAGCGATACAAAGAAAGAAATGCAAAAAATTCTGAAAGATATTCAAGATGGAACCTTCGCTAAGAATTTTGTAGAAGAATGCGATAAAAATAAGCCCTTAATGACAAAATTAAGAGAAGAGAACTCAAAACATGAAATTGAGAAAGTAGGAAAAGGTCTACGCTCTATGTTCAGTTGGCTGAAATAAATTTATTTTTAATATTTCTTGGATCGATTTGTTTTGATTTGTTAATCGGCGATCCAAGATTCTTAATCCACCCTGTTCAAATAATTGGCTTTTATATAAAAAAAATATCTGATTACCTCATAAATAATTTTGGAGAGAGTAAAAAGATATTATTTTGGGGAGGTTCCTTCGTCGCTATATCTACTATCGGAATTAGTTTTAGTGTGGGAAAATTGATAGAACTTTATTATGTGCAAGCAAGAAATGATTTTTTTAGTGGATTATTAATTTTTTTTGGACTTGCAAGTTGTATTGCAACGAAGGGACTTATTTCAAGTGTGAAAGAGATTGCAGAGCTAATAGAAAACAAGGAAATTAATGACCAAAATAAGAGAATAATCAAAGAGAAGGTTCAAAAGATAGTGAGTAGGGATGTCAGGTCATCTTCTATTAAACATCTCTTGAGATCAAGCACCGAGAGTCTTACCGAAAATTCTGTTGATGGGATATTTGGGCCGTTATTTTGGATTTTTATTGGAATTGTCTTTATGAAGTTTTCAGTTTTTCTGCCAGGCCCTTTGTCACTTGGATTTTCTTATAAAGCTGTAAGCACTTTAGATTCAATGATAGGTTACAAATATGATTATTTTAGATATTTAGGTTTTTTCAGTGCAAAAATCGAAGATATTCTTACGTTTGTACCTTCAAGATTAGTTTTAATCACATTACCTTTGGTAAGTGTCAAAGTTAATGAATATATATCAATCATAAAAAACAGTTATCTTGATGGTAAAAAATATGATTCGCCTAATGCTGGGATTTCAGAAGCTATATTTGCCTATATTTCTGGTATTAAATTGGGAGGAAAAAGTAAATATAAAAATGAAATTACAAAAAAGCCAATAATCAATGAAAATGGAGAAGATTGCAATCAAGAAAAAATTAAATTAATTTGTCATTTAATTTTAAGACTCCAATTTTTATGGATAATAATTTTTGTCTTGATTTTTTCTATAGTATCGAATTTAATTTGATAATAAATTAGTTTAAAAGTTATTAATATAAACAAAAAGGTTTTATGAAAGAAAAAAACTCTCAATTGGAAAATCAAAATAATGGTTTTACTAATAAATCATTAACCGATAATGAATACTCAAAATGGGTAGACAATCAGGGTGATGAAGTAAAGGATGTTTTTGGATTTAATAGCAGTGCAGAGCTTGTAAACGGTAGAGCAGCTATGATCGGATTCTTAATGCTCATTTTAACCGAGTTGGTTTTTAGTGGCAGACCTGTTACTTCTTCAATTTTTGGTATCAATTAAAAATGGAAGAAAAAAAATCTAAACCTATAAAAGTAATCCTATACATATCTTTATGGGTAATAATTTGGGGAACATTCGGTTCTTTAATAGATTATCCTCTATATAAAAATAAAATCTACTTAGAAGGAAGCATATACCAGTATCTTACTTTCACAATTACAGCAATAATATCAATAATTAGTGCAAGGTTTTTTTATAAAAAATTTGAGTTATAAAAATTTGTACCTAAATTTCTTAATAATTTTTGCTGGTTCTTTGTTGTCATTTGACTCGTAAAGTATCCACTGATGGGTCTCTGTATCATGATCACAACCATAATTTCCAGGTAGATTATCGTAACTTGATAGATATGAATGACAATTCTGATCTGCCTCAAAAGCAGAGTCATAAGCTGTTAGAAAATATATCAAGATCAGAGAAGTTATTAACAAAAAAAATACTTGAAAAACTAAATTTACTAACTTCATAAGAATTTCTAAAATTTAAATATATCATTTAAAAATTTTTTTCGATCTAAAAATATTTAACGACCAACATTAAAAACAAAGTCATGGAATTCTTGATTCTTTAAATAAAGTATGACTAGCAATATTAAAAACATATTTAAGCCTAATACTATTGATCCAAAAATATTTATTTGTTTTTTGCCTGGTAAAGTGTAAGTAAATTTCTTGCCTTTAAGAAAAGCTGCTAAGCCTTTTTTTTCTTTTTTTGGTTCTTTTATTTCAGCATCATTTTTAACTTCATTATTAGAGAAACCTTTTACCATTACAACCTAAAATCCAAATTTATAATATTCCAAAAAAAGAAATTATTTTAATTATTAACAATTTTTAATCACATAAGGGATCATAAATGAAATTCTCTCATTTGAGAAATTTTTTAAAAAATAAGCTTCAATAATTGCCGACTGCAGACCCAATAAACTTGATTGACATTTGAAACTATTTTGGTCAAAGACAACTAATTGAAGTTTTTCTATCTCAGAAACTAACTCTTTACAAACTTTGTTTTGAGAATCTTTAGAGCAATCACTAGAGTCTTTTAAGATTTTGTATTTTGTTGGTATTATTTCTGCCATAACAAAATTAGATAACAACAAAAATTTTAGAAATAAAAAAGTTAAACATTTCATTACTTCTTTAGCACTCAATATTTGATATGCATTGTTAAGAGTTTTGGTTATTGAGCTAGTGGTATTTTATTGAAATTTTAAAAAAAAAAGGTGCTCTTTTAGAGCACCCTGGTATTAAAGAAAGAAATAGATTAAAAAGTTTACCCTTGAACTCTATCCTTAAAAAGTTTACCGGCTGAGAATGTTGGAACTCTTTTAGCAGGTATTGCTATTTTTTCGCCTGTTTTAGGGTTTAATCCCTGTCTTGCAGAACGATCTCTTGGTTCGAAAGAACCAAATCCAAGTATGGAGACTTTTTTGCCTTCCACTACTGAATCAACAATAGTTTCAATAGCTGCATCAACAACTAAAGAAACATCCGTTTTTGTGAGCTCTGTGCGAGCAGCAACAAGATTTACTAAATCAGCTTTGTTCATTGAATTGTTTGTAAAGCAGAGATTTAAAGACAAGAGTTTGAATCAAGCCTAAAAACCTCGAACTTGCATATCATATGGAGCAAATTCAAATACGGCAACCGAAAATGCCGGCGGCGCAAAGCTTTATACAAATCTTAGGGACATTTTTATCTAAATTATTTATTTTTATGACCGCACTTTTTTATCTAATAAAAAGTATCCTTTTTAACTAGACAACAGTCAAATCCATTGGTAGCACAAGATTTATACTTAAGAAATCTAACTTCATTTATTAAAGAAAAAATGTCAAAGGGAAATGAAGTTAAGAATTTGAGCTATTTATTATGTTTTATTAATTTTCAGTTATATGTCCTTCTCATCACATGAAAAGCGTAATTTGTATTTTGAAATCAAGAAAAATCTGTTTTTCTAATAATTCAACTTTCTCTCTAAATCGTTATATGAACTATGCAGATGGATAAATAAATTGCAATTAATTAAAAAATCTATACTCTCTAAGATCTAATAAAGTTGATTAGTGAAATCTAAAATTTGAGTTTTTTTTTTAATTTTGCATCTATTATTCAAATAACAGCAATTTAATAATTATCCCAATATTTAACTAATCAATGATAATGAGAAAGTGATTCATAAAAATAAAGGTAAACCATTTCCTTTAGGAAGTTCTCTAACTGCACAAGGGGTTAATTTTTCCCTTATAGCCACAAATGCTGAATATGTAGAAATCTTATTGTTTGAGAAAGAAGACTCTATTTCCCCAAAAACTATATTGAAATTAGATCAGAACCATAATACTGGTCCCTACTGGCATGTGGAAATAAAAAATCTTAATGAAGGTTGTATCTATGCTTTTAGAATAAAACAAAAAAATAGTGAAATTAATAATAACTATGAAAAAAAAGTACTACTTGATCCATGTTCGAGGGGCATTACTGGATGGGGAAGTTATAAAAGAGAAAATGCATTAACAACTCAAGAAAATACTCATTCTTGTCTTAAAAGCGTTGTTTGCGATAGAAAATTATTTAATTTTAAAGATTATCCAAGACCGAAACATTCTTGGGAAGAAACAATTATTTATGAACTTCATATCAAATCCTTCACTGAATCAACTTATACAAATGAGAGTTGTTTCAAGAAATTTTTAAAAAAAATTCCATATCTCAAAGAACTCGGTATTACAACAATTGAATTACTTCCAATTTTTTGTTTTGATCCAACTGATGCACCAAATGGTTTGGAGAATTTTTGGGGTTATAGTCCAATCAATTGGTTTACCCCTCATTTTGAATATCTTTCGAATGAATCCGCCGAAAAGAATAGAGAGGAATTTAGAAGATTAGTAGAAGAATGTCATAAAGAAGATATTGAAGTCATCTTGGATGTTGTATACAATCACACGTCTGAGGGAGATTCTCAAGGACCGACAATATCTTGGAGAGGTATAGATGAAAATCTTTATTACTTTATAGGAAAAGATAAAAATTATCAGGATGTCTCTGGATGTGGTAATACTATTGCAGCAAACAGAGGATTAGTTAGAAAACTAATAATTGAATCATTAAAATGTTGGGCGAGTGAATTTGGAGTAGATGGCTTTAGATTTGATTTAGGAATTGCTCTATCTAGAGGTGAAAATCTTTCGCCACTCGAAAATCCTCCAATTTTTGAAGATATAGAATGTGAACCAGAACTTATCGATATCAAATTAATAAGTGAACCATGGGATTGTGGAGGCTTATATAAATTAGGTGATTTCCCATCTAAGAATACTTTCACTTGGAATGGTCATTTTAGAGATGACTTGCGGAGATTTTGGAAGGGGGATAAAAATACAGCTTGGAATATGAGCGATAAAATAAAAGGTAGTCCATCCATATATGAAGAGAAAAATATTTTACCAAAATCAATAAATTTCATTACTTCACATGATGGATTCACTTTAAAAGATTTAGTAACTTTCAATAGAAAACATAATTTTGCCAATAGAGAACAAAACAGAGATGGTGATAACCATAACAATTCTTGGAATCATGGTATGGAGGGACCAACTACAAACTTATTGATCAATGATTTAAGAAAAAGACAACAAAAAAATCTCATTCTCAGTTTACTTATCTCTAAAGGTGTTCCAATGATTCTTATGGGTGATGAGATAGGAAGATCACAAGGCGGCAACAACAATTCTTGGTGCCAAAATAATTTATTGGGCTGGATGAATTGGGGACATGGACAACAAGATTTGGAATTATTAGACTACTTTAAATACGTTATAAAAATCCGAAAAAAACTAATAAATATTTTTAATCCATCATTCTGCTCTAAAAATCAAACCAATGAAAATATTCCAACATATCATTGGCATGGAACAAAGTTAGATAGCCCAGATTGGAGTAGCTGGTCTCACACAGTTGCCTTTAGCATTAATAAAGGAAATACCAATCCTCTTGTCTGGATAGGTTTAAATGCATATTCAAAAAGTATCGATTTCCCCTTGCCGAAATGTAAATATAATTGGTTAAAAGTTATTGACACAAGCATGCCTAAAATTTTTGACCCATTAACTATCAAAGAGAAATCTATTTCAATAAAGAGTAGAAGCTCTTTATTAATCATTTCAGAAGAATTATTTAGGGCAAAAAATAATATATCCTAAAAGCGGGCGGCGGGAATCGAACCCGCATCTTCAGCTTGGAAGGCTGAGGTTTTACCACTAAACCACGCCCGCATTAAGTAATAGAATTACCATTGCAATAATACATTATCAAACAATCAACAAAGTAGAAAGATTGGAAAATTCACACTCGAAAAAAAATATTTCTAGATCAACAGCCAGATTAATGTTTTCTTATGGGCTAGGAGATGCAGGCACAGGTTTAGTAGCAACGCAATTTGGATTTTTTCTTTTTAAATTCTTTATTTCAGCTGGTTTGCCGGTAATAATTGCTGGATCATTATTGATGTTAATAAAGATATGGGATGCAATAAATGATCCTTTAATTGGATGGTTAAGTGATAGGACTAAATCAAGATGGGGGCCTAGAATCCCTTGGATGGTAGCGGCATCTGTTCCTCTTGGTTTCTCTCTAGCTGCGATATGGTGGACACCCACAGGTTCAGTACTAAATAAGACTATTTACTATGCCATAATTTCTATCATTGTAATGACTGCGTATACAAGCATTAATCTTCCTTTTGCAGCTCTATCAACTGAGATTTCTCAAAAAACCGCAATAAGAACAAGGTTAAATGCTGCCAGATTTACTGGTTCAATAATTGCAGGATTAACTGGTTTGATAATTGCTGGAATTGTTTTAGGTTCCCGAGGATCTGCAAATAATGAATATTTTTTGATGGGTAAAATCAGTGGATGTATTGCAGTTACAACAACATTAATATCCTGTTGGGGATTGGCTCCATTTGCAAAAAAAGCAAGAAGGCCTTCAGGAAAAATTGAAAACATAACACTTCAATTCAAACGGATTTTCAGGAATAAAAAATTTCTTAAAGTTATTACGCTTTATATTCTTCTCTGGTGCGCCTTACAATTGATGCAAACTGTAGCTTTAATCTATGTAGAGGATGTACTAAAGGTGCCAACAGATATTGCAATGTGGATCCCGATACCTTTCCAAATTAGCGCCTTAATTGGTTTACAAGTATGGACAAGAGTATCAAATAAACTTAATAGAATTTCAGCTTTAAACTATGGTGCGATTATGTGGATTATTTCTTGTACGGCAGCGCTATTTTTACCTGCCTTATCCAATTCTTCAGGTATTGGTAACGGTCTATTTATAAATGCAAATAACATAATTTTGTTTACTCTTTTAATTTTCATAATCTGTCTTATTGGAATTGGAGCTTCAACTGCTTTCCTTATCCCTTGGTCACTACTTCCTGATGCAATTGATGAAGATCCAGAGAAACCAGCAGGATTATATACTGCTTGGATGGTACTTATTCAGAAGGTTGGAATCGCATTGAGTGTTCAATTATTAGGATTTTTGTTGTATTTGTCTGGTTATCAATCATGCTTTGTTGATAAAGATACTTTGAGTATTATTGAGCAATGTACCTCAGCACAATTAACTATTAGATTATGTATTGGATTTATACCCTCAGTTTTGGTAATAATTGGAATTTTAGTAATGCGGAACTGGGATCAAAAATCAATTACGAACTAATATAAAGATATGTATTACCCTAATTTTTTTAAAAGAATACTAAGCAGCTTAATCATTGGCGGGCAAGCAATTAATTTTATCTTTAGAGGTAAAATTTCCAAAAATGATCTTTTTGATCAACTTATGGAGTCAGGTCCAGGGAGTTTGTTAATTGTATTAATTACGGGAATTGCCGCGGGCACAGTTTTTAATATTCAAGTTGCATCACAACTTACAAGTATGGGGGTTTCAAGTGAAATTGGTGGTTTATTAGCAGTAGGCATGGCGCGTGAAATGGCTCCTCTTCTAACTGCTACTTTAATGACTGGGAAGGTTGCCACTGCCTATGCTGCTCAACTGGGTACTATGAAAGTCACAGAACAAATTGAGGCAATAACCATGTTAAGGACCGAACCAGTCCAATATTTGGTAGTCCCAAGATTACTATCTATGGTAATAATGTCTCCAATACAGTGTCTTTTGTTTTTATCTGTAGCTTTATGGAGTGGACAAATCTGGAGCACAATTTTTTATAAAGTTCCTCCTATAGTTTTTTGGACATCTGTAAAGTCAGGTAATGTTAGTTTAACTAGTTCAGACTTAACTTCAATGCTAATAAAATCAGTAGTCTTCGGTTTACTTATTTCAATTATTGCTTGTGGATATGGACTCACAACTAAAGGCGGTCCAAAAGAAGTTGGAACAAGTACAACAGGCGCAGTTGTAATGACTCTCGTTACTGTATCTTTAATGGATGTATTACTAACACAAATTTTATTTGGATGATTCTATGTTTAACACTAAATCAAAAAAAGAGGAGCCAGTAATAATATCTCCATCATTTCAGTTGCCAATTATTCTAATAGTTTTAAGTTTTATGCTTTTGTTTCTGAATATTGGTTCTTTACCAACAATAGTTTTTGCTTCTTTTAGCTTTTTTTTATTACTTCAGTCATTAACCTTAAGAATAAAAATAACAAATGATGATTTTATCGTTTTACAATTAGGGAAAGAGATTAGAACTTTTCCATTCAAGAATTGGATATCATGGAAATTCTTTTTCCCTACAATCCCAGGTATTTTTTATTTTAGAGAAAAATCCAGTCCTCATTTATTGCCAATATTATTTAATCCAAAGCAATTAAAAGATGAGCTCATAAAAAAAGTTGACTCCCTGGAAATTAAAAATTCCTAAAAATCATTTTTTACTTAATCATCAAAATTAATTTAAATGACCAATACAGAAATTTCCAATAATAATCCTGAAAAGGAATTAACAATAGATAAATCAATTTCAGATGATAAAACCAAACAAACTAGTAAGAAAAATACAACGCAAAATAAAAAAATTACCCCTAAAAACAACAAATCAACTAAGTCTTTTGATGAAATTTCTGATGAAATTTTTAGAGATCTCGTTTCAAAAAAAGACTCTTTAGTTAAAGAAATAAAAGAGTTAGAAACAAAAAAAAATGAATTAGAACAAGATATTGAATCAAACTTTAAAGGACAGTCAGATAATATTGCTAAAAGAGTTAAAGGCTTTCAAGAGTATTTAACTGGAGCTTTGGTGAATCTTTCACAAAACGTAGAAAAACTTGAATTAGTTTCTCAACCAATAATCGTAAAACCATCTCCCCTTGATGAGAAAAAGCAAGATAATGGTACAGATAACGTGATTAAAGTTCCTGCTCTTTCTGAAACATTTAAGCCAGATGAAGAGATTATAAAAAGTTGCTTTTCAAGTTTCACAGAACAACCTGATTTTTATGCTGAACCTTGGAAATTAAGACGAAGTCTTAATTCATCAGATATAGAAATTATGGATGACTGGTTCTTCAACATGGGTGGCAGAGGTTCTCTTGAAAGTAGAGGATCTCGACAAAAAAATGCCTTATTATCAGCAGGTTTAATATCTATTCTTGGTGAATTATATGGAGATCAGTTTCAGACTCTTATTTTAGCTTCGCAACCTGAACGATTAGGTGAGTGGAGAAGAATTCTTCAAGATTCACTTGGTCTCACAAGGGATGACTTTGGACCTAATAGTGGGATTGTGCTTTTTGAAAGGCCTGAAGGTGTCATCGAAAGAGCTGATAGATTGGAAGCCAATGAAGAATTGCCATTTATTATCATTGATGCGGCAGAAACCTCTGTTGAAATTCCAATACTTCAATTCCCATTATGGGTAGCATTTGCTGGTTCAGACAATGAAATTTACGAAGATCTTGAACTAAACTAATTTTTATGAATATCTTAATAATTTTTTCAAGTTATCTTTTAGGTTCACTTCCGACAGGTTTTTTAGTTGGAAAATATCTTAAAAATATAGATCTAAGATCTATAGGTTCTGGATCTACAGGGGCCACAAATGTCTTAAGAAATGTTGGGAAGTGGCCAGCACTTTTTGTGTTTATCATTGACGTTGGGAAAGGCCTTATTGCCGTAAAAATTGCTCAATATTTAACAGATCAAGGATTAATAGAAGTTATAGCAGGCCTATCCGCTATCTCAGGTCATATTTGGCCAATATGGCTTAGAGGTAAAGGAGGGAAAGCGGTTGCGACTGGATTAGGTATGTTTTTGGCTCTTTCTTGGAAAGTTGGACTAGCATCTCTTGGCATTTTTTTAATAGTTCTAACGAAAACTAAATTTGTTTCTTTATCCAGTATTTCAGCTGCAATTTTACTTCCTGTTTTTATGTTTTTTTACCTCGGCAATTTTATACACTCATACTTTCTTATAAGTTTAATTGTGGCATTATTAGTAATCTGGAAACATAGAGCAAACATTAAAAGATTGCTCAAGGGAGAAGAATCTAAAATTAACCAGAATTAATAGATTTAAATATTTCTTTTAGAGCTTTATTAGGATCTTTAGCTTTTGATATTGATCTACCAATGACTAATTTCGAAGCACCATTATCTATAGCTTCATTGGGAGTCATAATCCTACTTTGATCATCTTTATTTTCAATCTTTAATCTAATACCTGGTGTAATTAGTTCAAAATTATTTTTATAAATTGATCTCAACATTTTCACCTCACAAGGGGAACAGACACATCCATCTAATCCAGCATCAAAAGACAACTTTGCAAGTCTCAATACACTGTCTTCAATTGAATTATTTCTATCAAGATCAGTTTGAAAATCTTCAAGAGAAAAGCTTGTTAAAACAGTTATTCCTACAACAAATGGAGGTTTTACACTCACAGAATTAGCCCCTTCCAAAGATGCTTTTTTCGAATCCTTGAGAGCTTTTAGACCTGCTGAAGCATGAATAGAAATTATATCAACTCCTAATTTTGAAACTTGGAAACATGCTGCACTCATGGTATTTGGAATATCATGAAATTTTAAGTCTAAAAAAATTTTTTTATTTAAACTTTTTAATATTTCAATAACTTTTGGACCTTCCCTCACAAAAAGCTCTAAACCAACTTTCACCCACTTAATATTTGGACATTTTTCAAGAATTAATTTTGCTTGACTTACATCTAGTCCATCAATTGCCAATATAATTTTATCTTCTGAATTAAATCTGTTATTCATCAATTTTTAGTTTCCAAACCTCTTAATTATTTTTTTTCCAATTTGCAAAATTTTCCCTTCCAAATCATTTTTAGAATCAAAAACTAAATCAGGATTTATTACTTTCTGACTATCAATCTTTACGCCCCCACCTTTAATAGATCTTTTGGATTCGCTGCTAGATTTGAAAAGTTTGAGCGCACTTAACAAGTAAAAAAACTTAACTGGAAAAGCTATTTCTTTTAATGAAATCTCTGGAATTTCTCCAACTTTTTCTTTGTGTCCAAGGAATAATTTTTCACAGTTAGATTGCGCCTTTAATGCTTCTTCAGGACCATGGAATAAAGTAGTAACTTCTAAAGCCATTTTTCTCTGTAATTCACGAGGATTTGATTTTTCAAGAAAACTTAAATCTAATTCTGTAAGTAATTCAAAATAGCTAGGAATTATATTGTCTGGTACCTTTTCTAACTTTGAATACATTAAAAGAGGATCATCAGTCAAACCTACAGTATTATTTTCAGATTTACTCATCTTCTTAATTCCATCTAAACCTGTCAAAATTGGCAACAGGATACCAAATTGAGGTGCTTGTTTAAAATGCTTTTGAAGATCTCTTCCTATTGCAATATTAAATTTCTGATCTGTACCTCCAAGCTCAATATCTGATTGAACAACTACCGAATCATAACCTTGTAGTAGTGGATATAAAAATTCATGTAAAGCAATTGGAACTTCTGAAGTGTACCTTTTATTAAATTCCTCTTTAGCTAGCATTTGACTAACTGTTGCGATCCCCATTAATTCAATTATCGAATTAAGATTTAAATCTTTTAACCATTCACTGTTATATCTAATTTCTAATCTATCTTTTGAATCAAAATCCAAAATAGATTCATAAGCTGGCTTACCCATTCCTAGTTGGGTCAAATATGTTTTTGCATTATCCTTGACTTGTTTTTCCGATAACTGCACTCTTGTTTTATTTTTTCCAGTTGGGTCTCCTATTTGAGCAGTAAAATCACCAATAATTAAAACTGCAATATGTCCATTATCTTGGAATGCCCTAAGTTTTTTAAACAATATGCTATGACCGAGGTGTATATCGGTTCCAGTTGGATCGATTCCGAGTTTAACCCTTAATTTTTTATTATTAATTTTCGCATTTTCAATTATCTCCGAAAAAGTATGATCTATACCCTTAATGGGAAAGTATTCGTCTATTCCTCTTGACAGCCATGATGGCAATATTAATTGATCAGACATGTAACTTTAACTGATAAATTTAAGAAGTTTTATCAAGTTCATCCTTCATTCTTATTAAGGTTTTATTCATCTGATCAAACATTTGATCAGGAGTAATCCCAAATTGGCTTAACTGTGTTTTTAATTGTTCCACAGTCATTTTTGCTTGAAAATCTTCAGATAATTCAAATCTCTTCATAAAAACCTTATAACGATCCATTAGAGATTCCATTTTTTTTATGAACATTTTTTTACCTTCTCTATCAAATTTTCCATAATCAGAGCCAAGTTTCATAAGTTCTTGATAATCAGTAAAAAGCTTTTTAGCTTCTTCTTGAACGATGTCTGACTCAAAAAATCCCATTTCTATTTTTTACTTCGCAAGATTAAGGCTCAACTACAAGATAACAAGAATCTCATAAATTGATTAGAACATTAATAAATTTTAGTTTATAAATAATTCTTTGATTTATATCTTTTCAGAATTAAATTTAGTAAACATGTTTCATAAATATTGGAAAAATTCAACATAAATAATATTTCAAACCAAAATAAACAATTTGAATTATTTGGTTCAAATGTAAATACATCAATTAATTTTCAACACTCAAATAGTCTAAAAATCAAAGGCAAAATCTTAGCTGAATGGAGAGATAGAATCCATAATCACCAATTCAAAATTTCAAAAGATACTCAAAATAAAACTTTGCACCAAACAAGTCTTCCTATAAAAACAATTTCCGATGAAAAAAAAATTGATCCCTTTTCCCTGCAGCCATTATCACTAAATTTTTGGAGAACCAATCAATATATTCACAATGGTCCAGCAATGTATTTTGTAATTGATACTATGGGAAGTTCAAAAATCATCCTCTATATAGGAGAAACAAATTCAGCAAATAAAAGATGGAAGGGGGAACATGACTGTAAAAATTACCTCATAAACTATAAAGAAGCCCTATCTCATAACAACCTCTCAAGTCACCAAGATATTCGTTTCTTCTTAGATGTACCTAAAGAAGTAAAATTAAGACGTAAATTAGAACAGCAACTGATATATTTATGGTTACCACCTTTTAATAAAGAAACTCGAAATAGGTGGGCAACTACTTTCACAAACAACTAAAAGTTAATTAAATCTCTTTACAAATGCAATTTTCCACATTCCAAAAAAATCTAGAAAACTGGCAAGGTGCTTCATTAATTTTTGGAGTTTTAGAGGAAGAAATTGCGAGCCAACTTGAAAACATAACATTTGTTATTGACCCAAAATTATTACAAAAAAAAGTTACTCAAAAAAAATTCAAAGGAGAAAAAGGAAAAACTTTAAGCTTTGAATTTTTAGATCAAAAATTAGAGACTTTAATCATAGTTGGTCTTGGCAAAACAAAAGACCTCAATAAAAGTGATATAGAAAACTCCATAGGAAATCTAATAAGGAATACTGTTGATAAAAATGAAAAAATTAGCATCTTGCTACCTTGGGAACTAATAAATTCACAACTAGAAATACATCAATTAGCAGAGTTAGCCAGATTATCTGCCTATAAGGACAATAGATTCAATAAGAAAAAAGATGAAAAGAAAGTTCTTAAAGAAATAGAGTTCTTGAATTTAAAAAAATCTGAGAATATTAGCTTTGAAGAGACAGAAAAAATATGTGAAGGTGTTGAACTTGCCAGAAGACTTGTGGCCGCACCTCCAAATAGTCTTACGCCCCAGGAAATGTCTATACAAGCTTCTCAAATAGCTAAAGATCATGGTTTAGAAGTAAAAATTTTAGAGGCAAAAGAATGTGAAGATTTAGGAATGGGAGCATATTTAGCTGTAGCAAAAGGTTCTGATCTAGATCCTAAATTTATACATCTTACTTTGAAGTCAGAGGGTCCAGTAAAAGAAAAAATTGCTCTTGTCGGAAAGGGTTTAACCTTTGATTCTGGAGGATACAACTTGAAAGTAGGAGCCTCTCAAATTGAAATGATGAAATATGATATGGGCGGGAGCGCTGCAGTTTTAGGAGCAGCAAAAGCACTTGGAGCAATAAAACCAAAGGGACTCGAAATACACTTTATTGTGGCAGCTTGCGAAAACATGATCAATGGATCTGCAGTACATCCGGGAGATGTAGTTAAAGCATCTAATGGTAAGACAATTGAAATTAATAATACTGATGCTGAGGGTAGACTCACATTAGCTGATGCTTTAACTTATGCATCCAATTTAAAACCAGATTCAATAATAGACCTCGCCACTTTAACAGGAGCTATTGTTGTTGCATTAGGGAATGATGTAGCTGGATTCTGGAGCAATAATAATGATCTAGCAAATGATCTAAAAGCTGCATCAGCCCAGGCTGGAGAAGAATTATGGCAAATGCCTTTACAAAAATCGTATAAAGAAGGGTTAAAGTCTCATATAGCTGATATGAAAAATACAGGTCCCAGAGCAGGTGGGTCAATAACTGCTGCTTTGTTTTTAGAGGAATTCTTTGATAAAAAGATAAAATGGGCTCACATCGACATAGCTGGAACTTGTTGGACTGATAAGAATAAGGGTATTAATCCATCAGGTGCGACAGGTTTTGGAGTTAAAACTCTTGTTCAATGGATTAAAAATAAATAATTATATTTAAAATTATTCAACCCAAAGATTTGTTGATCTTGCGTTATCTCCCCATAGCTTATCCAACCTCTGATCTCTCCCACATGAAAATCTATAGAACTTATATTTTAATTCATTTCTCTCAGCAAAATCCTGATGATAATCTTCAGCCAACCAAAATTGACCTTTCGATTTTAGTTCTACTGATATCTTTTCTAGTGGCACTTTCAGTTCATTAGAGGCCGAAATAAGTGCATTTTCTGCATCACTTTTCTCTGTTGAATCTTTGTAAAAGATCACCGGCCTGTAAGAATCTCCACGATCACAAAATTGTCCCTTACCATCAAGAGGATCAATATTTCTCAAATAGAGCCTAAGTATCTCAGGTAAGCTTACTAATTGAGAATCATAATTGACCAAAACCACTTCCTGATGCCCTTCATGATTTTCATAGCTAGGATTTTGTAAATCTCCTCCTGAATAGCCACTTTGTACAAAATTTATCCCCTTTAAGGACTCTAAATCATGTTCTAAACACCAAAAACAACCACCTGCAAGAAGCATTTCCCCTGCAAAAGCGTTTGCAGGGTTAATTAATATTGAAAGAGCAATTATTAGAGGTAAAAAATATTTCATTTTTTTATTATAAGTTCAAATAATAGAATTAATAATCTCTTTTGCAGCTCTTTTAACTACACCCTCTTCGCCTAACTCTTTTTTTAAAAAAGCATAACCTTTGTTAATCTTTATTTTTTCTGACTTTTCTTCAAGAATTCTGCAAGATTTATAATAAATTTTCTTTTCATCAAACTCCCTTTGTACAAATTCAGGGATAACAAATCTATTGACTAACAAATTCACAGGAGAAATAAATCTTACTTTGAAATTGAGAATTTTTTTAGCAATAAAAGCAGTTACCTTACTTACTCTATATCCAACAATCTGCGGGATTCCATATAAAGCTAATTCCATATTAACTGTCCCAGATTTGCAAAGAGCAATTTTTGTAAGCGAATAAATATAAGGCTTTAATCTTGCGTTATCTTCTTGAGAAATCACTTTACCTTTAACTTGATATTTTCTGAAGGCCTTTTTGAATCTTTCATCAAAAACTTTCCTACAGGAGGGAATATAGACAATTAAATTTGGATATTTTTGTTGTAATTTTCTGGCCACCAGCATAAAAGTAGGTAGTATATATTTCAATTCTTGAGACCTTGATGCGGGCATTAAAAGTAGTATGTTTTGATTTGGTCTAAGGTTCAGAATAGTTCGAGAATCTTTCTTTAAAGGAAGTTTTTTAGTCAAATCAATCATTGGATGTCCAACCCACAAAACATTTCCACCCCTTTTTTTATAGAATGCTGCTTCTTTTTTGAAAATCGCAAAAATCTTATCAGAAAAATTTATTAAATTTGTTGTAGTATTATTTCCTACCCTCCAAGCCCACTCTTGAGGAGCAATGTAGTAAAAAATTGGAATTCTAGTCTTCGATCTTTTTAATTTAATTCCAATTTTTATATTAGGACCCATATAATCTATCAAAATCAAGCAGTCTGGAGGATATTTTTTTAGTAATTTATAAAATCTTCTTTGAATTATTATTGTTGGAAGAATAAGAGGTAAAGCCTCCCAAATCCCAATTGCACTTATGGATGTAGTATCTTGTAAAATTTTCACACCTTCTTTCTTCATCCTGTCCCCACCTAGTCCACAAATTTCTAAATCTATAGATTTTTTTTTTGCCTCATCTAATAATGCTTTTGATAACAAACTTCCATGCAAATCTCCAGAAACTTCTCCAGTACTTATAAATATCTTTTTATTCATAAATTCACAACTGGCATTGGTCCGCGTCTTTCCTTTGATATTGATTCTTTTAAAAAATTACATAATTTTGAAGAGGAAAGATCTAATTCTCCTTTCATTGCCTTTTCTAATGTATTGGAAATCACATCACTAGATTTAAAAAGGAGATTCCAAGTACTTTGAAGTAACTTTAAGTCAAAATCTTTGTTTTCCATCAAACCACTTCTTTTAATTCCAATCCTATTCAAACCTCTCAATCTTCCTGGATGTCCTTCAGCCAAACAAAAAGGAGGTACATCTCTATCTACTCTAGTCATTCCTCCGATCATTGCTAAATATCCAATGTGTACAAATTGATGAATACCTAAACAGCCTCCAATGATAGCCTTATCTTCAATTTTTACATGACCTGCTACTTGAACACTATTTGATAAAACTATCCTATTACCAAGTTCACAATTATGTCCTATATGGGTATAAGCCATTAACAAATTATTATTGCCAATAATAGTTTTTTCTCCTTCATTAGTTGCCTTATTAATAGTTACGCATTCTCTAAAAGTATTATTATCTCCAATAACAACTTCGGTAGAAGCCCCTTTATATTTAAGATCCTGAGGATCCAAGCCTATAAAAACATTTGGGAAAACTCTATTATTTATACCAATTTTAGTTCTTCCATTAATAACTGCATTAGGACCTATTTCAGTTCCTTTCCCGATGGTTACATAAGGACCAATAATTGCTCCTTGAGAGATAGTGACCCCATCATGTAATTCGGCACTTGGATCAACAAAAGCATTGGGGTGAACCTTTACACCACTAAAACTTGAGTTAAATTTACTATTTTTATTCTCCATATCACTAATCAACTAATGAGAACATTAATTCTCCAGCACATACCAACTTTCCATCGACGTGTGCCTCACCCTTAACCTTGCCAAATCTATGTCTTTTAATACTTAATAATTCACAAGAAATTATCAATTGATCTCCAGGCACAACAGGTTTTCTGAATTTAACATTATTGATTCCCGCAAAAACGAAAAGTCCTTTGGGTAGATCAGGCATTTGAGTTACTATTATTCCGCCAACTTGAGCCATTGATTCAACTATAAGAACTCCAGGCATCAGGGGCCTTTCAGGAAAATGCCCTTGAAATTGAGGCTCATTTAAAGTTACATTCTTTATTGCGACGGCCCTCTCCCCAGGGATATTCTCTATTACTTTATCCACAAGAGCAAAAGGATATCTGTGAGGTAATAAGCCTAGTATTTGCTCTGAGGAGAGCTGATTATTTTCACTTGATAATTTTTTTTCCAAAACAATTAAAGATTGAATTAAATTTTTAGCGATGAGGCCAATAAAGCATTTAAAGAATGCGATCCCTTATAAACTAAAATTTGAGCCCTAGGTAACCCTACCAAAGCCAAGTCCCCAATTAGGTCTAAAATTTTATGTCTTATTGGTTCATTATCAAATCTTAATGGTGGATTAACCCATTCATCACCATCGCAAACAAGAGCATTTTCTAAACTACCTCCTTTTATTAGTCCAAGTTCACTTAACTCTTGAAATTGATCCTTAAAACCAAATGTTCTTGCTGGAGCAATCATTTCAACAAAACTTTTTGGATTTAGATCAATAACAAAAGTTTGATTTCCAATTGCTTTATAGGAAAAACTTATGGTAGATATAATTGTAGTTTTTTCAGAAGGAGTAGCTGCTATAACTGAGCCTTCTTTATTTAAGATTATTGATTTATTTATCTCTCGAAAAAAATTATCTGGTTTAGGTGCTTTTTTAATCCCTACTGCTTCAAATTCTTTAACCCACTGAATTGCTGATCCATCTAGAAGAGGGATCTCTTTTCCATCAACCTCAATATGTATATAACTTAAACCACACCCAGCCATTGAAGATAATAAATGTTCAATAGTATATAGATTTCTACTTCCTAACTTAACCGCCGTGCAAAGCATCGTACTCCCAATTAAATCTTGAGTTAGCTTAAAAATCTCGTTAGGATTGTCCCTGAAAGAGACATAATAACCTTCTTTCTCATAAGAAGAAATTCTAACTCTCGTTTTTTCTCCACTATGCAGTCCTATACCTTCTCTGGATATAACACCAGCTAATGTATAGCAAGAATCATAATTAGAAGGCCAAGAAAACACTTAAAACTTCCATCCAACTCCAAGTGTATATCTCCATTCTCCGGACAGGTCCTTACTTGCAACATCAAATCTCAACGGCCCAATTGGCGTTTTCACTCCCACTCCCCCTCCAAGCGAAAAACCAGAGCCTGATTTCTGCAATAATTTACCAGGCTTCCCTGGGACGTCCTTTTGAGAGCCTAAATCACTCCCTGCATCAACAAATAAAGCTCCTGATATCATTCTCCAAACTGGAAATCTATATTCCACAGTACTTTCGACAAAACTTTTACTTACACCTAAATCACAAGATCCCCAACCTCTAACAGATGATGTACCCCCCATACAAAATGCTTCGTAAGGAGGCAATTCACCAAGAATAGTTCCTGTCTTAAATTGAAAACCAATTGCTTGAGGACAATCTTCACTAGCAGCATTACTTGACCTACATGCTTTGGTTAAATTTATCAATTTTGTTGGTATAAAAAATGAATATGAAGCTCTCATTCTATTGAAAGTTGGAGAATTTTCTCCCATCGAAACAAACTGTTCAGTACCAAAGGTAAATTTATTTCCTGAGGTTGGATTTGCAGAATTATTCAAATTATTTCTAGACGTACTTGCAATAACACTTACCAAAGTATTTTCTTCAGGACATGTCCCCTCATTTGGAGTAAATCCAATACATATAATATCGTTAATATTTCCTGAGGTTGGCGTCATATCACCATATGGTTTTTTGTTACCACTACCATCAATCATCTTTACTTTCTTAAAATTCATTCCTGCAAGAACTCTCCATTTAGCTGGCTTAAATGTATCTCCACCATTGAGAGGCCTTGAGAAAGAGAATCCACCACCTGTTTTTTCTAAGACTATTGATGAAAAACTATCCGAAGTTGAGGTATTTGTATCATCTACAGCGTATATACGTCCATTATCTTCACTTTTAAACTCTTGCGGATAATCTCTACTCAGAAAAATATTTGTTCTAAAGGAAGTTTTATGTTTATCTCCTTTAATCCAAGGATCAGATAAAGAAAAATTGTAGGTAGTTGAATATTCTCCGAAATTTAAGTTGAGATTAGTGGACCATGCTCTACCTAGTGCATTCGTTTCTTGCAGACCAAGTGAGGCAAAGATACCTGAACTATTGCTATAACCAAGGCCACCAGTTAGAGAGCCTGTTCTTTGCTCGCTCAAATCTAGAAAAATTATGACTTTACCCGGATTTAACTTATCAGGACCAAGAGAGACCTTTACATCATCAAATAATGATGTTGCATAGAGCCGACCAATATCAGCTTCCAAAATTTTTCTGTTAAAAATGGTGCCAGGTTGAGTTTTTAATTCTCTTTTTATGACCCAGTCTTTTGTTTTTCCTTTTCTCGGTTTTCCATCCTTCAAAGATTCACCATCTGATCCGATGAACCTCAACTTTATATCAGATACAATCCCTTCAGTTACATTTAATGTAACTATCCCGTTTTCAGAAATTCTATCTGGGCCATTAATTCTAGCTAAAGAATAACCTTCGATTTCGTAACGTTTTTTTATTATTGCAATCTTATTTTGAAGTTCATTTAGGTTAAGAGTTGTACCATAAAAATTGTTAAAAATTTTATCTACGTATGTACTTGAGATAACAGAGTTTTCTGGTCTAAGTTTAACTTTCTTCAAAATTGGATTAGGCACTACATTAACGATTAACCTGACTCCCAATGGGCCCTCTTGAGACTTTATTTGAACCCCTGAAAACCAACCACTTGCATATATTGCTTTTAAATCTTGATTTAAAGTTTGATTATCAACAATACTTCCTGGCTTGATACTCATAGAATCATAGGCAGCCAATTCAAGTTTTCTACCTTCAGGATGGTTTTCCCAACCTTCGATAATTATTTCTGAGATAAGCACACTTTCTTCATTGATATTTTCTGTATTTTCTGCAATAAAGAAGTTTTTCTGTTTATCAGTATCTAGACTTTGCAAAAAACCTATGTTGGTATTATTTATTTCTAAAGTTTTAATTGACTTCTTAATATCATTTTGCAAATACTTAGCGGCTAATTCTGAATGATTTGATATCAAAATCAAGGGATAAAAAGCAATATTTGTAAAAAGATAACTAAATCTTAAAAAGTGTTTTTGCATAGTATTTTTTGATTATGGTAAATAAAGCATTTTTTCAATTAAATGAAGTCATTTATTCTTCGGTTAATTTCACTATAAGCTTCAATTAGACCACCTAAATCATTTCTAAATCTGTCTTTGTCTAGACTTACAATTGTATCATTATTTTGATTAAGATCCCAAAGTCTGCAATTATCAGGACTTATTTCATCTCCAAGTAATATATTCTTTTTTAAGTCATAACCAAACTCCAACTTGAAATCTACAAGTTGAAGATGAATATTTTTAAAAAAACTTTTCAGGATTTTATTAATTTTTAAAGTTAAATCTATTATTAAATCTAAGTCTTTAGATTCTAATATGTTCATTAACTCAATTCTATCTTTTGTAATTAGCGGATCATTCAGTTCATCATTTTTAAGATAAATATCAATTAATGGTTTTGCTAGGACAGTACCAGGTTTTATAGTCGTTTGTTTACATAGAGAGCCATAAGCAATATTTCTCAGAACAATTTCCAAGGGAATTACTTTAATTTTTTGTGCAATCATCGTATTTTCATTTTCAAGTTTAATAAAATGAGTTGAAATCTTGTTCTTAATAAGAAGTTCAAAAATTCTTGCACTTATAAGGCAATTAAGTTTGCCCTTCCCTTCAAATTTAGCTTTTTTTAAAGCATTAAAAGCAGTAGCGTCATCCTTAAATTCAATTATTACTTTATCTGCTTCGGCATGAGAAAATACTTTTTTTGCTTTACCTTCATAAATCAAGTCATATTTATTATTCATAAATTTAAGACCTCATTTGATTACTAAAAGTACTATCTTTAATTAACATATTTATAAGAAGTCAACCTATCTAATAGTTGACTTCATTTTAACTGATTATTTATCAAAACCTCATAACCTTCAAAATTCATATTTTATGAGTATTAATTCAACAATTTCTAAAAACCCTAACAAATTAAAAAATATTTTAGTAATTGGAAATGGCGGGAGAGAAAATTCCTTGGCTTGGGCTATACAAAAGAATGAATTAGTAAAAAAAGTTTACTTAATCCCTGGTAACGCTGGATCAGAAAGAATAAATAAATGTGAAAGAATCAAAATTGATATAAAAAATAAAAATGATTTATTAGAGAAGCTTAACTCTTTAAAAATAGATTTAATTGTAATAGGACCCGAAATAGCCTTAGCAAATGGATTAGCCGATTTTCTTCGCAAAAAAGGTTTTAAAGTATTTGGCCCTGGTAAAGATGGAGCAAAACTTGAATATAGCAAATCTTGGGCCAAAGAATTTATGCAAGATGCAAATATACCAACCGCAAACTTTTGGAAAGTTAATTCTTTAAAAGAAGCCAAAAAGGTTATCTATTCATCATCTATTCCATTGGTGGTGAAAGCCGATGGTCTAGCTTCAGGTAAAGGTGTTTTTATTCCTGATTCAAAAGATGAATGTTTCAAAGCAGCAGAATTAATCTTCAGTGGTAAATTTGGTGACTCTGGTAATGTAATAGTTTTAGAGGAAAAAATTGAAGGCCCAGAAGTTTCAGTTTTTGCTTTATGTGATGGCGAGAAATTTATATTACTTCCAACTGCTCAAGATCATAAACGTCTTATGGAGGAAGATAAAGGTCCAAATACAGGAGGAATGGGGGCTTATTCTCCTGCTCCACTAATAACAAAAGATGTCCTTAGTCGAATAGTTAAGGAGATAATAGAACCTACAATAGATGAACTAAATAAAAAAAATATTGACTATAAGGGTGTAATTTATTTTGGCTTAATGATCACAAAGTCTGGTCCCAAAGTAATAGAATATAACTGCAGATTTGGTGATCCAGAATGCCAAACAATTATGCCTTTGATGGATCAGAATTTTGTATTTCTTTTAGAAAAATGCTCAATGGGAAATTTAACAGGTTCTGAAACAATTGATACTACAGATAAAGTAAGTGGTTGTGTAATAGCAACCTCAAAGGGTTACCCTCATGAATACAAAACAGGCTTTCCAATTAAAATAGGAAATATTGATTCTTTAAATTGTCAAATTTTCGACTCTGGTACCTCTTTAAGTAAAAATGGAGAATTATTGACTGATGGAGGAAGAGTCTTGAGTGTTGTATGCCAAGATAAAGATTTCGATTTAGTTTTTAAAAAAGCATACAAAAATTTAAAAGAAATTAATTTTAATGGTATTTATTTTAGAAATGATATTGGTCATCAAGTGAGAAAAAACTTTTCAAAGGAGAATTAAGGTCATGGGAGATACCAATAATAGAATTAGAAGAGGATATGAAATCATTGATAATGAAGATATTGGTAGTGAAGATATTGATAATAACTATTGGGCTAATAGACTTCTCTCTTGGTGGAGCGGTTTTAGTTTAAGAACAAAATTGTTAGCGATAGCAACTCTTGTTGTAAGCCTCTTAATGACAGGCATAACGTTTTTTGCACTAAATAGTATCCAAAAAGATGCAGGGATGAATGATACTAGATACGCTAGAGATCTTGGATTATTGCTGTCGGGGAATGTCACAGAATTAGTTGCTAATAACCAAAAAAAAGAAATTTCAAATGTTGCTGAAAAGTTTTGGAGATCAAGTAGAAATCTCCGTTACATATTCTTTACTGATGCAGAAGACATCGTTCAACTAGGAATTCCGATAAGCGCAACACCAACAAGTTCAGATAGTCAGTTCCAGTTAACCAGAAGATTAAAACTTCCATCAGAATTAAAGAAAAGACCGCAATTCCCTTTAGTTCGACAGCATGCGACACCTCAAGGTCAAGTGACAGATGTATTCGTACCAATGTTGTGGAAAGGTAAATATCTTGGAACTTTAGCTTTAGGAGTTACACCTAATAAAAAAGCATTGGCTAGTGCTGCACTAACAAGGGAAGTAACAATAGCAGTTTTTATTTCTATTTGGGTTTTAGTAATCCTTGGAGCTGTATTCAATGCACTCACAATCACTAGACCTGTAAGAGAGTTAGTAAGAGGTGTCAGAGAAATTTCAAAAGGGAACTTCAAATCAAGAATTTCTTTACCTATGACGGGTGATTTGGGAGAACTTTTGAATGGATTTAACCGCATGGCTACTCAGTTAGAAAATTATGACGAGGCTAATATTGAAGAACTTAAGGCGGCTCAAATAAAGCAACAATCCCTAATAGCTACAATGGCTGATGGTGCAATATTATTGGACTCACAAGGCAAGATTGTACTTACTAATCCAACAGCTAAAAGATTATTTCGTTGGGAAGGAAGATTCTTAGAAGGTAAATATTTTTTAAATGAAATCCCGGAAATTTTATCTAACGACCTTCATACAAATATAGAATCCATATTAAACAGGGAAAAAGAGAAAGACGATTTAAGATTTAGTTTAGGAGAACCACCAAGAACTTTAAGAATTGTTTTGCAATCAGTTTTAGATACAAACAAAGTTGAATTAAAAGGAATTGCTGTAACAATTCAAGATTTAACAAGAGAAGTGGAACTTAACGCAGCGCAAAACAGGTTTATTAGTAATGTTTCCCACGAATTAAGAACACCGCTTTTTAACATCAAAAGCTATGTAGAAACTCTACATGATTTAAAAGATCAGCTTTCTGATGAAGAACAAATCGAATTTTTGGGAATTGCAAATTCAGAAACTGATAGGTTAACAAGACTCGTAAATGATGTATTAGATTTGTCAAGACTAGAGTCTGGGAAAATAATTCAACTGGAGCAAATGGATATAAAACCAGCAATTGAACAGGCTCTTAGAAATTACAGGCTTAATGCTACAGAAAAGAATGTTTCATTAGCTCATGATATAGAAGAAACTATTCCTCCAATTCTTGGAAATTTTGATTTACTATTACAAGTTTTTGATAATTTGCTAGGTAATGGATTGAAATTTAGTCCAAAAAACAGCACATTAATCATAAGAGCTTATACTTGGCCGGATTCCTGCCCTGCTTTCCCTCCCAGTAAAAACAATGATGAAGCACCTCAATGTGAGTTAGTTTCACCGTTACCAAGAGTAAGAATTGAGATTGCTGATACAGGTTCAGGAATTTCTCAGGCTGATCAAGAGAAGATATTTGATCGTTTTTATAGAGTAGAAAATGCAGTGCATACTGAGCAAGGAACAGGTCTTGGATTATCTATTGTGCGAGGAATAATTGAAAAGCATGGTGGAGAGATTCGTATGGCTAGTGAATTAGGTGTAGGCACAACCTTCTGGTTTGATTTAGCTTTAGCTCAAACAGATAAAGACGAATTATTGACAAAAGCTATTAATAATGGAAATGCTTTTACAAAATCTGGAATTAGTGAAATTACCTAGTTATTTTCTAATCCCTTAAAAACATTTTGAACATTTTGATCGGGAATAACTCTATGAGGAGCACCACTAAAAATTTGTTCAAAATTAGAGAAAGAATCTTTTATTTCTGGTCCCTTATTTGTGATTATAAATTCTCTTATTCGTTTATCATGCCATGATCCGCGCATTTTAAAAACATTTAAAGCTCTTGCCATTTCGCCTTTTATTTCTACATATTGGAGTAATAAAATAGTATCCGTAATTGTTGAGATGTGAGAGTCGGTTATAGAATGGCTTCCCATAAATTCTTCAGCAGTGTTAGTAAAAAAGCCAGCTATCTCCTCTTGTTTTGTATAACCAGTAACTGCAATAACAAACTGTCTAAATGCATTCAAACTTACACCTCTGGCTAATGCAGAGAGAGAATCAATTGCCATTCTTTTTGGTTTAAATTGATTAATTTGTGTTTTTATAATTTGCAAGTGGTCTTCTAAACCAGTTGATTCAGGATATGCACAAATAATTTTTAACAAGCCATCACTTTCCATCTTTTCAAAATCTATGCCCCAACTAGTTGCATTCCTAAGCAGTTGAGCCCTAGATTCTTCATATGCGAAAAGTATTGCTCTTTCATTGTTATTGTACGCATCTTCGACAAATTTTGATACCAACATTGTCTTACCTGTTCCAGTAGCTCCTGTAGCAAGGATGATGGAATCTTGAAAATATCCTCCGCCACACATATCATCAAGATCTTTAACTCCAGAACTAATTCTAATATTTGAGGATCTCTGCGTTAATCTCATTGCACCAAGAGCAAACACGCTTATACCATCCATTCCCATCGTAAATGGATATTCGCCTTTCATATGAACAGTGCCTCTTAACTTCAAAACTTCTAAAGTTCTTCTTCTCTTTTCTGACTCTAAAACATTTCTTAATAAGACAACATTATCGGATACGAATTCTTCTACTCCATATCTTGCAATTGGTCCGTAATCATCAACCCTTTCTGTAGTCATAACTGTGGTCACACCTATTTCTTTTAATCTTGCTATCAATCTAAATATTTCTCTTCTAACAACATAAATGGCATCATATTGTTGAAATACGGCAGTTATAGAATCAATTGCAACTCTTTTAGCCTTATATTTCCTAATCGCATAACTAATTCTCTCAATAAGACCAGATAAGTCAAAGTTACCAGCAACATCCTGACCATCAGGGTCAGGAGAAGCATCCAAGATAAAAAGTTTATTTTGATCAATTAATTCTTGTAAGTCCCAACCAAAACTTGCAGCATTCCTAATAATATCTAAAGGTGACTCCTCAAATGTGACAAAGATCCCTGGTTCATCAAAGTTACAAATTCCATGGTGTAGATATTGCAAAGAAAAAACAGTTTTACCAGTTCCAGATGTACCACTAACAAGTGTACTTCTAGATACAGGTAATCCGCCCCTACAAACATCATCAAAGCCTTCTATTCCCGTAGGTAATTTTTGTACTTGCATTTTATTTGATTTGCCAAATTTCTTATCTTTCATAGTTTTGTTCTAAAGAAACCAATATAAAAATAAATTCAGTTTATTTTTAATTATAAAAAGTTTTCTATATGTTACTTATCTCCACTATATTCAGTTTCAGTTAATTCATCAAAAAGTAGATCTAAACCAATTAAAACTTTCTCTCTATCAGAGAGGTCACCAATTATTCTTCTAACTGGTGGAGGTAAAATTTTCGCTAAGGTTGGGGTAGCCAAAATTTTATCTTCCTCTGCAAGTTGCGGTTGCTTAAGTACATCTATAACCTTCAAGGCATAAACCCCTTTAAACTCATTTTCTAAAATTTCTCTTAAAGTATTTAGTGCTCTCATTGAATTAGGAGTATTTCCAGCAACATAGAGTTTTAAAATATATGTTTTTCTTGCTGCCATTGTTATGGTTCCTTAATTGTTAAAAAAAATTTAAATATAACCCTTGACTTATTACACTACAAAATAAGAAAATAAACAAACTATATGATTGCTAATTTGGCTTAATCAAATTATAAATTTGAGCCTAATAGCGTCTTCTTTTTATGACAAATTCTAAAAACTCTCCAAACAATTCTAAAAGTAATGAATTGTATGCAATAGCAGAAACTTCAGGTCAGCAATTTTGGTTCGAGGTGGATAGATACTATGATATAGATAGGTTAAATGCAAAAGAGAAAGACAAAATAACACTAGAAAAAGTTTTACTTTTAAAAGACAAAGACTCTATCACCGTTGGAAAACCTTATGTTCAGGATGCAAAAATTGAATTAGAAGTAGTTTCCCATAAAAGAGATAAGAAAATTCTTGTATACAAAATGCGTCCAAAAAAAAAGACAAGAAGAAAAATGGGCCATAGACAAGAACTTACAAGAGTTATGGTAAAATCTATTTCAAAAGGTAAAGTAGCTCCTAAGTCTTCTTCAAAAAAAGAAACTGTTAAAAAGGAAACTAAACCCAAATCCGAAAAATCAACAAATTAAACTTTTCTAATGGCACATAAAAAGGGAACAGGTTCTACAAGAAACGGTCGAGATTCGAATTCCAAAAGACTTGGTGTTAAAGCTTATGGTGGAGAAAAAGTAACTGCTGGATCAATTTTAATTCGCCAAAGAGGTACATCATTTTTGCCAGGAAATAATGTTGGTAAAGGCAAAGATGACACACTTTTTGCATTAAAAGAAGGTACAGTAAGTTTTGATAGCATTAAAAGAAATTTAAGAAATAGAAAAAGAGTTAATATAGTTATCTGATTTTCTTATAAGCTCTAGTAGTAATAAGAATAGGATGAAATACCTCTAAAAATTGTGATTGAAGAGTTTTAAAAAACTTTTCAACAATTTGGCTGTCATCGATATGAAATGGATATTCATTCTTATCTCCTTTGTAGAAATACCAATTGAATAGAGCAATAGAATTACTATCCATAATCTCACTGAAATTATTAATTTGAGAAGCTGGATCTGCAAGATGTTCCAAAACATCAAGACAAACTATCGTATCAAATTTCAAATTTTGAGTTTCTTGAATCGTTTTGCAAAAAGTAAGTTTTTTTTCGACTCCTAATTTCTTAGCCCTGTATTCAACAAAATTTCTATTTGTTTGATTAATATCTACAAAAAAAACATGCTCAACTTTTGAAGACATAGCGTTAGCTAAGGCATGCGTGCCAATACCTCCTCCAAAATCCAAAACTAAATCTCTAGAAAATCTCTGTTGAAGTTTTAAAGTGTCAGCGATGTAATCCCTACTTGTTATATGCCAAGCAGCCAAATCAGCTACATGCATATCTCCTACAATTTCAGTATAAAAATCTGAAACATTATTTAAAGAGTCCCCAGGATGTGAATTAGCTAAATTCATCTTTGCATTTGCAAGAAACCCATCTAAATCACACTCTCTAATAGATAAGTATTCCATTAAATGTGATTTCAAATTAAAAGCATTGTCTAAAAACTCTTTTAAAATAGAATTATTGTTTTTCAATTTCTTATTCTAAATTTCCAATACCAAAATCATAGAATGTTCATAAATCTTTCTCAAAGTATTCTTAATATTAAAAATGGAAACTAAAGATGGATTCTTAGTAATTAATAAAGATAAAGGCTGTACCTCTCATGATTGTGTTAAACAAATAAGGAAGTTACTAAATATAAAAAAGGTCGGGCACACAGGAACACTTGACCCAGAAGTTACAGGGACATTACCAATCGCTGTAGGCAGTGCAACAAGATTTATTCAATATCTTCCTCAGGATAAAACTTACATAGGACAAATTAAATTAGGGATAAGAACTAAGACTGATGATATTCACGGAGAGATAATTAATCAAAAAAGTTGGCCTAAAATCAGCGATAAAAAATTAGACCAATACCTAGGCAGATTTAGAGGAATTATTAAACAAATTCCGCCGAAAGTATCCAGTGTGCACGTCAATGGTGAGAAAGCTTATAAAAAATCATTCAGGAATGAAATTTTTGAAATAGCACCAAGAGAAGTAAAAATAGACGAACTGATTTTAATGAAATGGGACCAAATAAACGGAATAATAGAAATAAAAATCAAATGTTCAGCTGGCACGTATATAAGAGCAATTGCAAGAGATTTAGGAGAAATTCTTAATTCCGAAGGTTGCCTTCTACAACTAAAAAGAATTTCAGCTTGTGGCTTTGATGAACAACACTCAGTAAAGATATCTGATATCGAAAAAGGAAAAAAAGAGGGAGGGGAGTCGAAAAATTTTATTATTCCAACAATTTCTGCTCTTAATCATATTTCATCATTTGTCTTAAGAAATGAAGAACAAATCAATTTTTGGCAAACAGGAAGAGCAATTAAAGTTGATATTAATTACTTTAAGGAAAGCAAATCTTTTGATTATAAAAAGCCTATAAAAGTAATAGATAAAAAACAAACCCTACTTGGGATTGGATTCCTAAATAAAGAACAAACTAATATAAACCCAAAATTAGTCCTTAACGCTAAATAATTTTATAGAAAATCTCTTCTAAAAGGTTTAATCTGTATACCCCTATAGAAATGCTTTAATATTTTTTCAGCTTTTTGACCTTTAGAAGCCATATATTTAGCCCCCCATTGGCTCATTCCGACTCCATGTCCAGACCCCTGTCCAAAAACTATTAAATTTCTTTTCATAGGAAATTTATTATTAGTTTCATCTCCTATAAATTTAAATCTCACAAGATTACTATTTAGGCCTAATCTTTTTCTTAAATCTACTCCTGACATTTGATCAGAACCATAAGCCCCAACAAGTCTCACATTTTTCACCCTCCCAGTATTAGTTATATTTAGGATCTCTATATTTTTTATTCCTCCAATATTTGGGAACAATTTTTTTAATTCTTTACTTGTAAATTTTTTTTGCCATTTAAATTTTGGACTCCTTTTATCAAAATCTTTAACACTTGATAAATATGGATATTTATTCTTCCATACATCTTGACTATTTTCTGTAATGCCACCTGAGCTACTGTGAAACAATGCATTAATTAATTTATTTTTATAGGTCAAAACTAAAGATCTTGTACTTCTAACTGCTCTTGTAGTTTTATAAGTTCTTGACTCCAAACCGTTATAAACTTGATTTCTCTGCGTAGAATCAATGTCAAAAAGTATATTACCCTTTTGCTTTAAAGCATAAGTTCTAGAAGCTATTGCTTGAGCTTTCAATGCTTCTATGGGCCATTTCGTTGGCATCTCTGAACCAACCACACTACTTAAATATTTTTCAATACCTAAAACATTAACTACGAATATCTCAGAATCAATTAAAAAGAGATTTAGTTTGCCAGAAAATCTTTTTTGACCTACCCAAATACCTCTTCTATCAGAAGATCTAACTTGAAATTGTTGATTACTTTTTAAGTCATATTTTTTTTGTTTATTCTTATCAAAATATAGGATTGCTCTATTTTTCTCATTTTCCAAAGTTAAACCTTTAATTTTTTTATTTGAGAAATTTTTACCCTTTATGATTAAAGGAATTGATTTATCTGATCTTATCCTTATATTGTTGTTTTTTGATATCAAAACTCTAATTATTGGTTCTTCAAAAGCAAAAACAGATTCACTCTTAAAAATACAAAAAAATAAAATACTAATCAGACAAAATTTACTATAATTTTTTTTTAATTGAAGTATCACTTTGTTTGAAAAACAAATTCTTAATTTGCCTTAGTTTGACTAAAAGTCTAGATTTAATCCAGATATAAAAACAAAAATATCATAATAAGTGAATATCACCTTCCTAGGAACAAGTTCTGGAGTCCCTTCATTAACTAGAAATGTTTCAGCCTTAGCTCTAAAACTTTCACAATCTTCAGAAGTTTGGCTTTTTGACTGTGGAGAGGGAACGCAGCATCAAATAATCAAAAGCAAAATTAAATCTTCACAAATCAAAAAAATATTTATCACACATATGCATGGGGACCATATTTATGGTTTACCTGGCCTTTTAGCTACTTTAGGTTTATCAGGCAATAGTAAGGGGATAGAAATTTATGGCCCTTCAGGACTAAGAAGTTTTATAAATTCTGCACTTAGTAGTAGTTTTTGCAAATTATCCTTTCCACTGCATTTTATAGAAGTTGAAAATTTTGCATCAGAAAATAAAATTTTATTTGAAAACGACAAAATACAAGTAAATTGCGCCTGCCTTAAACATAAAATTCCTGCTTATGGTTATCGAGTTAGTGAAAAAGATAAGCCAGGTATATTTGATGTAAAAAAAGCAGAGTCTTTAAAAATAGCACCAGGGCCAATCTATTCAGAACTGCAACAAGGGAAAAAAGTCGTTTTAGCTGATGGTAGAACATTTGATGGGAAAGAATTTTGTGGACCTCCTAGAGGGGGTGAAAGTTTTGTTTATTGCACAGATACAGTCTTTAGCGAATCAGCTGTTGCACTATCGAAAAATGCTGATTTACTTGTACATGAATCAACATTTTCTCAAGAAGATGAAAGCATGGCCTACGAAAAATTACATTCCACAACAATAATGGCTGCCAAAACAGCACTATTATCTAATACAAAAAAATTAATTATTACTCATTTAAGTCCAAGGTACACCAATAAAAATCCAATTACGCCAAGCGATTTGCTTAAAGAGGCTCAGAAAGTTTTCCCAAATACTCACCTTGCAAAAGATTTTCTAACGGCAGAAATAAAATAAACTGCAACAGTTCGTGAGAAGAAGGGTCGTAAATGACCAACCCATGGAATAATAGTCTTAGGTTTTCTATATTGATGTTGATCGAAATGGTTTCTATTTTTTCATCACTACATAAGTCTTGTAAAAGACTATTTATTTTTCTTCCGTTAATTATTGGTTTACTTATTAATCCAATCTCTGCAAATGCACTATATCCAAGTGATCCTTCATCAGTTGACGTATTAAAAGATGATCTTCACGGTGCTGACCTTCATAATACTGAATATGTTAAATATGATTTATCTAATCAAGATTTAGGAGAAGCTAATCTTCAAGGCGCATATATGAGTGTAACAACTGCAAAAAACTCTAGTTTTAAAGGAGCCAATATGAAGGACCTTATTGCTTATGCAACACGCTTTGATAATGCTGATTTTACAGATGCGAATCTTACTAATGGTGAGCTAATGAAAAGTGTTTTTGATGGTGCAATTATTGATGGAGCAGACTTTACTGACGCAAACCTTGATTTAAAGACAAGAAAATCACTTTGCGAGAGAGCAACAGGTACTAATTCACAGACAGGAGTAAATACAGCCGATAGCCTAGAATGTTCTGGCCTAAAAGGTTACACACCTCCTAAACCAAAAGCCTAATATTTAATCTAATTAACTTCAGATGGGTAGATATTGCCAGGCTTCCTTGAGCCTGGCTTTTTGCTGTACCACCATTCTTGTATATCAGAGGAAAATTTCTTTGAAAAAAGAGTTATTACAGTCTCAACAGGTTTTGATCCAGGCTCAAAAATCTGCACTGAGTAAGATGGGCATTTTCTTGAAGCCATATCAGCAACGAACCTAGAACCTATTCTTCTCCAACTAGGCTCCTTACTCCTCCAAGCAAGCCTTGAGCAGGGCCAAGGTAACTCCTCCCTATCATAAAGTCTGCAACATGGTCCAATTACCTTATAACTGTACTGACCTCCATAACTTGATTGAACACTGCCAGTCTTGAAAAATTCAAATTTATCCATTTACAAAAAAAAAGCCACCTTCATAGAGGGTGACAGAGAAATAATCAATAATCAACTTAGAAAAGTTAATTTTTTATAATTAGTACAATTCTTCCTCAGCATGAGTTGTAATTGTTACGTCAGATGTTGGGTAAGCAACACAAGTAAGAACAAAACCAGCTTCTAATTGGTCGTCATCCAAGAAACTTTGATCTGATTGATCAACACTACCTGAAGTAACTTTTCCAGCACATGTTGAACATGCTCCAGCTCTACAGGAATAAGGAAGGTCTATACCTTGTTCTTCCGCCGCATCGAGGATGTATTGGTCATCAGGCACTTCAATAGTTGAATTGAGACCTTCACCTTCGCTGATGAGTGTAACTTTGTAAGAAGCCATTTAAATAAAAAATTGTTGGTAATTAATACCTATCAATTACATTTTTAACATCGATTAGGTCGATATGTGAGATTTTGAAGTAAAAAATGACACAATACAATGTATTGAAGAGTATCTATAAGAAAAACTTATACTTAGGTTTTATCGCTGGTTTTTTGAGCAGAAATGCATGCCCAATCTTTTCTAGTTGATACATCTATTAATTTCAAGTCATTCTGGATTAATATTTTTATAATTTCATCTTTTTGTGAATTCAGAATTCCACTGAAAATGACTTCTCCATTATTACTCAAGCACTCATAAATATTTGGAATCATTTCTTTTATTACTTCAGCAAGAATATTGCATAAAACAACATCAAATTCTTTAAGTTGATTTTTTAAAATTACCTCATTAAAAGATCCCAAATATGTATTTAAGTTTTTTAAATTACCGAAATTTAGTTGAAAATTAGAGTTAGTTGAATTTATAGCTAAATAATCATTATCCACTGCACAAACCTCTTTAGCACCGAGCAATCTTGCGGCAACACTCAAAATCCCGCTACCACTCCCAATATCTAAAATCTTTTTATCAGAGAATACAATATTCTCCATTTTTTCGAGACAAAGATAAGTCGAAGGGTGACTTCCTGTACCAAAGGCTGCTCCAGGATCAATTTTTATAATTTGCTTATCTTTAAATTTTTCATTTAGATTTATCCAACAAGGCAATATTAAAAAATGATTTCCTACTAATTCAGGTGCCCAATATTGCTTCCAGCTCGTCAACCAATCCTCCTCTTTAATTATACTCCAGTCAAAAAATTGATTCTTGGGAGCATTAATGTTTAGAAGTTTGCTAATTATTTTTTCAAAGCCATTTCTAGAACTCTCGCCCCAATCATCAATTGGAAGCCATATATTCACTTCTTTTTTATTTTCATTTTTAATTAAATATTCAAATGAAAAACTAAATATTCCCAGCTCATTTAATTTCCAAATAATAATTTCTTCTGAATCACTTTCTATCAGAAAAGTTAGTTTATACCAATCTTTAATTGCCATTAACTAGGACAAGAAACTTCACAAAGTAACTGGATTAGCGTTGGTAATCCCATCTACTTCAATAATGGTATCAAGCAGCTTATTAGGTATTGGATCATCAATACTTAGGACCATAACAGCTTCCCCTCTAACAATTTTGCGACCAACTTGCATTGAGGCAATATTTACATTGTTGCTACCTAATAAAGACCCAAGCTTGCCAATAATGCCTGGCATATCTCTGTGCCTAGTAACCAACATATATCTACTTGGCGATACATTAACTGGGTATTGATCAATACTAATAATTCTTAATTCCCCATCAGCAAAAATGCTTCCTGCAACGCTATGGTCGCCATTATCACCATAAGTGGTTAACTGAAGCGACCCACTAGCAAATTCAGGTCTTGCCTCATCTTTATTCTCTACTACCGAAATACCTCTTGAATCTGCTTCTAGCGAGGCATTCACATAATTAATCCTATCTCCCAAAGCTTTACTTAGGAGACCTTTTAGACTAGCTATTATTAAAGGCTGAGAAGGATGTTGAACAAATTCACCTTGAAGCTTTACTTCTAGTTTATGTATCTGCCCACCAGAAAGCTGGCTTATAAGCAGACCCATTGTTTCCGCCAACTGCAAATGAGGTTTTAGGCTATCCATAATATCAGGACTCAAACCTGGAATATTTACTGCAGTTCTAGCAGATAAACCAAGCAAAACATCTCTTATTTGTTCTGCAACATCAACAGCTACATTTTTTTGTGCTTCCCGAGTAGATGCTCCTAGATGTGGAGTAAGGATAAGATTCTTTTCAACCTTCAAAAGTGGTGAATTAGATTCCAAAGGTTCTTTAGAAAAAACATCTATTGCAGCACCTTCAATCAATGATTTATTTAAAGCTTCTGCTAAAGCCTCTTCATCAATTAAGCCTCCTCGAGCACAATTAATTAATTTTGCACTACTTTTCATACTTTTAAGGACGTCAATATTTACTAAATTCTCTGTCTGTGGTGTGCGAGGCAAATGCAAAGTTACATAATCAGATTGTTTGAATAAATCCTCTAGTTCGAATAGTTTAACTTGTATTTGTTGAGCTCTTTCAGTTGAAACGAAAGGATCATATCCGTAAACTTCCATTCCTAATGCATTAGCAACTTTCGCTACATGAGCACCAATTTTGCCTAAACCTACTACACCTAATTTTTTCTTATAAAGCTCATTACCAACAAATTTCTTTCTTTCCCATTTACCTGACAAAGTACTACTATTCGCAATTGGAATATGTCTAGATAAAGCCAACATCATAGCTATAGTATGTTCAGCAGCAGCTATTGTGTTACCTCCTGGAGAATTCACAACAAGAACTCCTTTTTGAGTAGCAGCTTTAACATCTACATTATCAACCCCAACTCCTGCTCTTCCAATAATTCTTAGTTTACTTGAAGAGTTAATAATTTCTTCAGTCACTTGGGTCCCAGAGCGAATCATTAAAGCATCATAATCTTTAATAATGGAAGCTAACTCAGAGTCTGAGATCCCTATCTTCTGATCAACCTGAGCAACTTGTGAAAGAATATCGATTCCTGTTTGATCAATTGGATCTGTAATGAGAACTTTTGTCATTTAAGATTGGTTCTTTAATCTTTTACTTTAACTTAATCTATAGTGTATGTATCTTATTTTATTAATTTGAATAACACACAAACATTTGAGGATTGAAATTTGACTAAAAGTATTGTGATATTTGAAGACATTGATAAATGTATCCAACTATTTGAAGTTTTCAAAGAAAAATCAGTAATGCTCTCTGAAGCTATTTTGATCCCACCAATAAGTGAGAAAATATCATCAGATGAAAAAGAATCGCTAAATGCGAAAGCAAATATCTTATTCAAATCTCAAAATTTTGAAGATATAAGAATTTTAAATCCTAAACTTGATAGAAAGATTAGACAAAAAGAAATGAGTAGATGGCTAATGCCATTTGGTTTTATAGCTGGAATAGCTTTTTCTAATATGACAAATTTATCTACTTTCAGTTTTCTTGGTTTGAATAACATCGGTGAATCCTTAATTGGAGGTCTTTTAGGAATGGGTTCAGGATATTTAGGTAGTTCCGTTTCGTCTGCAAGTATCAACATCAATAGGAATAAAGAGTTGAGATCAATTATTAATTTAAATAAAGAAGGTAAATGGCTTGTTCTACTTGAAAATCAAATTGGTGCTGAATTACCATGGGCTTTGATAAAACAATCAGAAGCAAAAGATATAATTTTTTTAGAAGGATAAATGATTGACTTAAAAGAAATCTTAACAAATTCAAACTACAAAAAAGAAACTGAGGAATTAATTAATATTGCCAACTTAGCTTACAAACACTGGGAAATTTATTGGACTGGGTTTAATTCAACTTATGTTTGCGAAGAGATTTTAAAAGATTTTGAAAATTTAAATGATTTTAAATTTTTTGTTTATGGAGGATTCTCCGCTTCTCAAAGATCTAGGATAGCTTGCTTTAGAGGAGATAATATTCCTGAAGAGGATGCGCTAAAAAGAAATTTTCCGGCTCAAGGGATAAAAATTAATGGCAATTTTTTATTTGATAATGCTACACAAGACGACTTTAGATCCCTCTTGATTGAGAATGGGGTAAATCAAATAAAAGTTGGAGATATATGGACTATTGGGGATAGGGGGGCACAAGGGATAGTTGATAATTTAGATATTCAGCATCTAGATGAAAAAATTTTTTATTTAAGAGACGTAAAAGTAAAAATTAATTTAGTAAGTATAGATGAATTACAAATACCCTCTGGAAGATCAAAAAAACTTGTTAATACAGTAGAGGCTTCAACAAGATTAGATGCTATAGCTTCAGCTGGTTTTAGGGTATCACGAACCAAAATCATTGAAAGGATAGAAAATGGAATGCTCAGATTAAATGGAAGCAAAGTTAATAAGCCAACTATTAATCTAAAAATTGGCGACAAACTAGAACTTGAAAATAAAGGATTTATCGAAATTCTAAATTTAGAAATAACCAAAAGAGAAAGATGGAAGGTTAAATTACTTAGAAAATGAAACGCAACCTGCTATTTTCTTATAAGGGGGATTCAAAATTCTTCAATTTGGGCGATTAGCTCAGTGGTAGAGCACTACCTCGACACGGTAGTGGCCACTGGTTCGAATCCAGTATCGCCCATTCAAACTTTTGACGACCTAGGTTATATCCACAGAAAATAATTTCATTTTTTAGATTATTAAAAAAAGATGAAACTTAATCAAATAATTAATCTGCATAAGGGGCTTACTGCATTTGTAGTAATAGGTCTTATGATTTTTTTTGATAATTTTGCAATAGCTCCTTATGTTTATTTAGCTCTGCATGGTACTTATGGATTACTTTGGCTTCTAAAAGAAAAGATATTCCCAGATCCTTATTTTAAAGAAAATATCAATTTTTTAACTTCAGTTACTGGTTTTATTTTCCTTGGAAGTTATTGGGTTGCTCCCTACATTCTTATCTCATCTCAGAAATCTGTTCCAAATATCGTAATAGCTGCTTCTGTATCTATAAATATAATTGGTGTGTTTTTACACTTTGCTAGTGATGCCCAAAAATATTTTTCTCTTAAATTAAAAAAAGATCTGATTAAAGAAGGATTTTTCAAAAACATAAGAAATACAAACTATCTAGGAGAAATACTAATTTATCTATCATTTGCCATACTTTCAATGAGTTTCATTCCATTAGTAATTCTTGCAATATTTTTCTCTATAGTTTTTCTACCAAGAATGATAAAAAAAGATAAATCGCTCTCAAAATATGATTCATTCGAAGAATACAAAAAGAAAAGTGGTCTTATATTGCCTAAATTAAATGCTTGATAACAACTTACCCAGTTGGAGGCAAGATTTAAAATCTTCTAGAAAAAAAGAGGGTAAATCACCCTCTAATAGATGGATACAGCTTGCAACAGTCAGCGAAGAAAATGAGCCAAGATTAAGAACAGTTGTTTTTAGAGGATGGCATAAAGATAGTTCAATGATTATTTTTACAGATAGAAGAAGTGAAAAAATTGGGCATTTAAAATCTAACCCTAATGCAGAAATACTATGGTTCTTTTTGAAAACCAAATCACAATATAGATTCAAAGGAAAAATACATGAATTAAGTGATAACAAAAATTATTGGGATTTATTATCAGAAAAATCAAAATCTTCTTGGTTTTGGGGATCTCCTGGAGAGAAAATTAACCCAAAAGTCCAATCTACTTATGAAAGATTATCCAATCTGACCAAGTCAGAAAATTTTGTAGTTCTAAATTTTGAAATCGATTCAGTAGATCTTCTTAAATTAGAACAGCCTGTTCATAAACGATATCTTTGGGAAAAGATTAAAAAATGGGAAAAAGTTGAAATTAATCCTTAAATATTTCTAATTTGTATATTTAGGTTGAAAAACATATAGTGATCAGTCAGTTTTAAAAAAGAAGTATTATTCATATGAATTTCTCAGAAATTCCAGAAAACCCTTTTATTTTTTTATCTTGGGTTACAGCTATAGGGCTATTTATAAGTCTTTCTGAAGCAACAATTAAGATAAAAATTGAGAAGAGAAACAATTATCGAAAAAGGTTAGAGCTAATCAATAATCTTTATCCTAAAAAGTTAGCTTGAAGTATCTGAGAGTATGTTAGCTTGTAAAAATTGAAATAAGCCAACTTTATTAGTTTCTTCTTTAACTTCAACTTGCTTGGAAAGTTTTGCTTTTGTTGAAGGTATAATTACTTCCTCATCATCTGATTTCAAAATTCTGATAATCACTTCATCTAAAGAGAAATCACCAGGACCTGTTAATGCGATTGAAGTTGCTGAAGCGAAATACAAAAGTAAAAGCTCTAGTAAGAAAATATTAAAACCTGAAGTAACAAGAGCATGGTATATAGCAACAGAAATTGTTCCAACAATTGCCAAAGCTCCAAATCTTGTGGCTAAGCCGATAATTAGTAACCAACTACCACCTATTTCTGAGAATGCCGCTATGTATGACAAAAATATCGGGAATGGGAGGTGTAATGGCCTTACAAAAGCATCAGCGAAATTTTCTATATTTGCTAATTTTTCATAACCATGATGAATAAGAACAGTCCCAGTTATAACTCTAAGAATTAATAAAGCAGTATCTTTGCTAAACGACTTGGTAAGAATTGTTGAAAGCACTATAAAAAAATTATCCTTAAGTAAAAATAACTAGTCACAGTATCCATCGTGGATTAAAGAGCAAAAGTCGCGCCTAAATAAGTATTTATACTTACTTACAAAAAGGTTTTTTCTGATTAGCAATTCAACTAATTTAAAAATTATTTTTTGAAAAATTTTCTAATATTCTCTGATTTATTTTTGGAATATTTTCTTTAAATTTAAAAAAACCTCTTTTAGCAAATTTCCAAGCAAATAAATCTTCATCCCTCACAAGATTAAAAATTTTTTTATGGTGTAAATTTTTAAAATCAGTTATGAAATCATAATTTTCTCCCACTCCAGGATAAATAATGTCTATTTCGTTGGTATTTTTAAAAGTATTTTCCAGTGAATAAGGATCAATCTGTTCAACATTATCAAATTGCTCTACAAATTCAGAGACCAAATCTTGTTTAAATTTCAAAACAGATTCAGACAATTTAATTTGTCTTTGTTCATTTCTTAAAAGGATAATAAATACTTTTTTATAGCTTGGAAGTAAATTTTTAAGGGTTGCAAGGTGCAGATCATTTTCGAACATAATCAGATTATCTGATTTAGGATCCATATCATTTTTATAAATACCATCTTCAAATGGTATTTGATTAGATTCTTCAAGAAAAATTTGTTGATTACTTATTTTTTCTACATTAAATCTATTATTTGAAAACTTTCTGAGGTTTGATGATGAAAAAAGATATTGTTTTCCCTTCGTTTGCAATCCTCCGACCCATCTCCAGCTAAGGAGATTAGATGAAGCATCTCCATCAAAAAGATATTTAAAGAAAAACTTTGCTCCCAATTGCCATGGGAGGCCTAAATTAAATATCCAAGTACTCGCAAACCACATTCTTGTATGGTTATGCAAATAGTTGTACTGTTTTAATTCATGGACCCAAGAATTAAAAAAATCTAATTCTGTATTGCCATTAATTGCACTTTCATATAGCTCATAATCAAAATCGAGATTGTTTTCTAAAATAAAATTTCTCCAAACTTTAGGTCTATTTTCCATCCACCCTTTCCAGTAAACTCTCCAAAATATTTCTTCAACAAATTTAGTTGAATTTTTGATTTTGTACTTACTTTTAATATCGTAAATCAGATCATATTCCGATAATATTCTATGAGTAATGAAAGGCGATAATTTTGAAACTGAACTTTCGTCATTTGGTCCAAAATCAAAATTTCTTAATTTTGCATAATCATTAATTTTGTATTTCGCAAAATTTTCCCAGGTATTTTGAGCTTTTAATAAAAATGACATTTTCTAATAACTTTAAAAAATTTTTTTTTGTATTGATAGAATTCCCAAAATTTTCCTGCAAATTAATCCTTAAAATTTAATATTCCACACTTAAGTAAATATGTTTGATTGAAGTATTTAATTTAAACGCTTTATCAGTACATTTTATACTCTTAAATCGCTCCCTGCGTAGGAGGATATTTAGTTGTCAATTACTCTTTAGATCTAATTTTAATTTTTAAATCATTGTTTAAATGATTTTTTCTGAAAGATTTTTAAATACTTATCAAAATTATTATGAATAATTTATTAGTGAGAGATGTTAAGTATCTAGATGAACAATACAGAATAGGTGAAGGCATAATTTCGGATGATGCATTTAAGCAACTTGAAAAGCTCTTTATTCCTGTTGATCCAGAGCCTGACTACTTTAATCAAAAAAGTAATAAACTTTTGCCAAAATTAGCCAAGGAAAACTATAAAGAATTTTTGGAAAGTTTATTAACAAAAACAAGATTAAGTATTCAACCAAAAATTGATGGCTGTGCTATTGCAATTAGATATATAGATGGCAAGTTTAATAAAGCTATTACAAAAAAAGGAATTGATGTCTCAAGCAAAATTAAACAAATTAAAAATGTCCCCGATTGTATTCCTATCAAACGAGATTTTCAAATTAGAGGTGAACTATACGCTACAAACCAAGTTGCCGGCATTTCCCAAAGAATTACAAGAAAATACCTCAATGATAAGAAAGGGATTGGAGAAAGTCTCCGCTTTTGCTGTTTCCAAATACTTAATGGAAGACTTAATCAATACGAAACCCTTAACTATCTTAAAAAATGTGGCTTCAGCACCCCTGACAGTTACTTCACAAATCATACAAGCGAAATCCAAATATATAAAAAAAATTGGTTAGAGAAAAAAATATTTGCGAAGTATCCAACTAATGGGATAGTTATAAAAATAAATAGTAGGAAATTACAGTTACTTAGAGAGAAAAGTTTATCTCAAAATAACGAATGGCAATATGCAATTGAAAAATAATATTCAATAGTACCTTCAAAAAGAGCTCACGATACTGATTTCCAGTATTTACAGTGGAAAAGTAATTAATTTTGGTTAAATTCCAAAGCAATTTGAAGGATTAATAAATGACTGCCACTTTTTCAAGACCTAAAATCTCTAACTGGGAAACATCTAATATTCCAAACCTTACAGGGCAAACAGCGCTAATTACTGGTGCGAATAGTGGTCTTGGATACTACACTGCAAAGGCCTTAGCAGAAAAAAATGCTCATGTTGTTATAGCTTGTAGATCGCTCGAAAAAGCTAATCAAACTATCAAAAAACTTAAAGGTCTTAATCCAGAAGGATTATTTACACCTTTAGAATTAGATTTGTCAGATTTAAAAAATATTGCTGAAGTTCAGTCCAAAATTTTTGATAATTTTGAAAATTTGGATTTACTAATTAATAATGCTGGCATTATGCATCCGCCTAAAACTCTTAGTGCCCAGGGATATGAAATACAATTTGCAGTTAATCATCTAGCTCACATGCTTTTGACCCTAAAGCTACTTCCAATTATTGAAAAAAAAGAAGAATCTAGAATAGTGACGGTTACTTCTGGAGCACAATTTTTTGGCAAAGTTGGTTGGAAAAATCTTAAAGCTGAGAACTATTACAACAAATGGGAATCTTACTCCAATAGCAAATTGGCAAATGTAATGTTTGCTATGGAACTAAATGAAAACTTAAAGCACAAAAATATACTTTCTTTAGCTGCTCACCCCGGAATTGCAAAAACAAATCTCTTTACTGCTCAAAAACCTAACCCTAGTCCATTAGAAATTTTCTCTTTGGAATTATTTAGCCCTATTTTTCAAACTGCTGAGATGGGTGCTTTACCTCAACTTTTTGCAGCTACTTCACCAGATGCAAGAGGAGGTGACCATTATGGTCCTAGATTTAATTTCAGAGGTCATCCAAAACTATCCCCTACTTCTCCTTTCGCTATGAATAAAAAAGAAAGAAAAAATTTATGGGAAAAAAGTCTTGAAATACTTAGTATCTTCTTATAAATTTTTCATTTTTACTAACTTTAGAAAATACTTCAAGATATGTAATTCGCTCTCTGAGAGTTTCATAAATTCTGTTAAGGCATCATAATTTTTTTCATCAATTTTTTTTGACAATTTAATAAAACTATCATGGTTTTCATTAACAAAGCGCTCAGCGATCTGAGACGGAGTTAAACCCTTTTCAATTAATTCACCTGGAGCATTTTTCTCCCACTTTTCATAAAACCAAGAGAACCAATATTTTGCAGTATTTTCTTCCATTAATCAACTTTTCTTTGGCAAATACTATAAATACTGAAGAAAGATCTCATGATTGAATTACCCCTTAAACACAATTAATATAAATGCAATTATAAATTTAATGATAGATAATCATTCTTGTAAAGGAAATATTAATCTTGTAATTGGATTAGGTAAATCTGGATTTTGGGCTGCCAAGTATTTGAGAAGCATCAATAAGAGAGTAATTGTTTGGGAAAGTAAAGATGGGATAGAATTCTTAGAAAGAAAAACAGAATTAGAAGAGCTTAATATAGTAGTTTCTCTAAATAAAGAATTTGTATTTGAAGAAATTCAACCTTTTGTGAAAGAGATCGAATCTGTTGTTGTAAGTCCATCAATACCTTATGACCATATAACTATTATTGAATTAAAAAAAAAGGGAATTAAAGTAATTGGAGAAATTAATGTTGCATGGGAAATTTTAAAAGACACAAATTGGATAGGTATTACTGGCACAAATGGCAAGACTACTGTTACTCATCTAATAAGCCATATACTCTGTGATACTGGATTATATGCTCCTTTTGCTGGAAATATTGGTACACCTTTATGTAAATATGCTCACTCAAAAAAACATGAAAAAATTGATTGGATTGTAGCTGAATTAAGCAGTTATCAAATAGAAATATCTCCAGAAGTAAAGCCTAATATTGGAATATGGACAACCTTCACAGAAGATCATATTGAAAGACATAAAACACTTGAAAACTATTTCAACATAAAAAAAAGCTTGCTAGAAAAATCTGATTTTAGAATTTATAATTATGACGATAAAAATCTTAGAGATCACTACAGTTCGCTATCAAGTGGAGTTTGGATAACAACTAGTTTAGATAAATCAAATTTTATTCAATGCGATTATTGGATAGATGATCAAGCATACATTGTTGAGAGAGGAAAGAAATTATTCAAACTTGAACATTTTTCTTTAAAAGGAATGCATAATCTTCAAAATCTTTTATTGGTAATTGCAGCAGCTAGAAAAGTTGGATTATCTGGGAAGAAGATTAAAGATTCTTTATCTAAATACAAACAATTACCTCATAGGATGGAAACAATTTATAAAAATAATGATTTAGAAATAATTAATGATAGTAAAGCTACAAATTTTGACTCATCTATTGCAGGTATCAATTCAATTGAAGGTCAAATAATAATAATTGCTGGGGGTAGATTAAAAGGGAATAAATATAGTGAGTGGATAAAAGTTTTAAAGGAAAAAGTTAAATGTGTTTTCCTTTTTGGAGAAAGCTCAAAAGTCCTAAAAATGGCGCTCATTAATGAAGGATTTAAAAAAAATATTTTTGAATTTTCAGAATTAAAAGAGCTTTTAAATTTTGTTTTTCATTATTTACAAAATAATAGAGGTGGAACATTATTATTCTCACCTTCATGCTCTAGTTTTGATCAATTTAAAAATTATGAAGAGCGTGGAGATTATTTCAAGAAACTAATAAGTGAAAAATTAAAGGTTAATAAATCCATTTTTTGTTAAAGTATCTTTTCGTAATTTTCAGGTCGGTCATCACAACCGTCTCCCCCTAGCAAATATTCACTTAATTAGTTAGATTTTTATTATAAGTTTACTGTAAGTAATGAGTGAATCTAACAATTTACCTCAAGCAATAAGTCATAAAAAATTAAGTTACTTGATGCTTAAGGCACAAAAGGATTCTCATTTTTCTGATGAATTAGCAGAAATAGAAAGTTCCGAAAAAAGAGAATTTGAAGAGTTAATAAACACTTGGGAAGCTTCAACTAAGAAAGTAGTTAATGAGTTATCAAAAAGAAAAGAAAATTTACTAAAAGATAGATCACCGAATTCTTTAATTGCTCTTGGTGCTATGGAAGTTCACCTTAATATGGCCTTGCAAGCCTTAAATGCTTTTAATAAAGGAGTTGATGGGTAAAAGTAACACATAAATTACAAGGAAGGCATCGAAAATAAGAGAAAATCTAGGTCTTTTTCAGTATCTATAGAGACATCATCATAATAATTAACTTCAAAACCCAAGCCATCTCCTGATTCGAGACATATATTTGATTTGGAGTCTTTACTTTTTAATAAAAGATTACCTTCTATTATTTGTATCCAATTATATTTATCTATTTTTAATGGCAATTTTTTTTCTTTAATTGGCTTATATTTACAACGCCATAAAGAGATACTTTGATTTAGAAAAAGCTTATTATTTTTTACGTCTTTGTAATTAAAAATAAGATTATCCCACAACTTTTCATTTAATGAAATTTGATCATATCGGGGGTTGATATTTTCTTTTTGAGGGTATATCCAAATCTGGAACAACTTACAGGTCTCATTTTCTTCATTCTTCTCGCTATGAGAGATTCCAGTACCAGCAGACATAACTTGTACTTCATCTTTGTGAATTTTTCCAAGATTATTTAAAGAGTCTCTATGAGTTATTGCTCCTTTTGTTACAACAGTAATTATTTCCATATTTGCATGAGAATGTGTATTAAATCCTGCATTAGGAGAAATAATATCTTCGTTTATAACTCTAATTTTCCCAAAATTATCCCATTTTGGATCTCTATGCTCTGCGAAAGAAAATGAATGCATCGAATTTAGCCATTCTCTAGTCGATCTAAATCTTTCGTAAGATTTCCTTATTTTAATTATTTTCAAAGACATAAATACTAAGAAATAAATATGGTGTATTTGTGTAAATTAAATATTTTGAAAATTATAAATTATGAATAAGTGAAATTACTTTTTATTTATTTGTTAATTTTACTTTGTGCTTTATTTGCTTTATTAATTATTTTTTTTGCTTCTTCTCTCGTAGAACATTTTTCTGCCTCAACATTCAAGTTTTTTAGTTTATTTAGTTGCTTTGAAATTTTCATATAAGGTTAACTTAAAAAATAGAAATTAACACATATTTAATGGAATAGCTAAAAATACTGGTTTGCATTTGAGCCTTACTACCTAAAAATAAGATTGGAGGATCGAATTATCAGAACAGTATAGAGGATGTATTGGATTATCTTTGATTGTTTTCTTAATTAAAAGCGGTCCAAGAGGATTATCAAAATTATTTTTCCTAATTGAGTTATATTGCATTATTTTTTTTGATATTTTTTTATTTCTATTAAGAAATTTCCCTTTGTTACCCCAACCTAACCATAAATCACAATTTTTATTTTCTGACCATTGTTTTAAGTTTTTATTAATATGGTTATTGTTTAGATGACCCACAGGATTTTTGTGATTAAAAAGTTTTTCTGGTTTGCTTGCAATAAGAGCAAATAGATTTATTAATTTTACTTTTCCATAATTATTGTTTTTCGAAATTTTGATTATCTTTTTTGTTGTATTATCCAAAAAAACTTCATCCGATAATGAGGGATTTAAACCTATGAAAATAATTTCTTTTGTAGATTTAGAAATCTTATAACTTAAACTCCATCTATATAGTTTGTTAGCACTTATTAAACAATTTCTTTCTAGAAATAAATTTTTCAACCTAAACCTACACCTCTAGCCATAAGAGTTGCAAAAAATGGTATTGTTGCAAAGCCTACTAATTCAGTAGTGATGATAAGTCTGAACCTCTTAACTAGATTCTCAGATATTTCAGGTAATTTATTCTTACTTAATGGAATAGCCCACAAGATATATGTTGTTGTTGGGTACAAAGAAAGTAATCCAACCAAAATGTAAAGAGAAACCTTTATCCAAAACACAGGGTTACCTGTATAGAAATCACCTCCTTGACCAAAATACTTAACACGCAAAATTCCAGTAACTAATATTGCAACTCCTGCCAAACCATAAACCACATCAGCAATTATCATTGAGATAGTCTCATTTCTATTAAGATCTACTTTGAGAGTCAATCTTTCAAACAAAAGAGAACCGAAACACAAGATAATTCCTAAATAATGAACATATGCTACTAATGCACTTTTAGCAATTTCACCTGTTAATAAAGTTCCTAATAACATGTTCAAGTCAAAATTTATACAATCCTAACCCCCAAATGAAGAATTTGTTTAGAAATAAATTAATAACTTAAAAGCAAGGTATTAAATCTAAGACTCTAAATACCTTTTCTGGCCATCTTCAAAAAAATCCTTTTTATTCCATACTTCGATTACATCTGGGAAATGTTTTTCCATACAATTATCACAAACCCCATGACTAAATCTAATATCACTAATTTTCGAAAGATATTTTTCTAAATGCATCCAATCGCCCTCCTTATTTTTCACTTCTCTGCAATATGAACAGACAGATAAAATACCTTCCTGTTTGTGCAAGTTAGACAATGCCTCTAGCAAGTTCAATGACTTTTTTCTAAGCTCTAAAAATGAAACTATTTGCTTGGATAATAATTCCATAATATTGAATTGTTGTGTAGTTAGATTGCCTGGCTTTCTATCTATTACACAAAGAGTACCAAGTTTATTACCATCACTATTTCTAAGGGGAAAACCTGCATAAAAACGAATCTTGGGGTCTCCTGTTACCAATGGATTATTTATAAATCTTTCATCTTGGAAAGCATCATGGATAATTAATGGACTATTTTCTTTTATTGCATGGGTACAAAAAGACCAATCTCTTCTAGTTTCTGATATTTGAAGTCCTATTTTGGATTTAAACCATTGTTTATCTTTGTCTACCAAAGTCATTAAAGAAATAGGCACATTACAGGTTGTAGCAGCAATTTTTGTAATATCGTCATAGCATGATTCTGGCTTGGTTCCCAAAATTCTATATTCTGCTAAAGCTTTTAATCTTCTTTCCTCTTCTTCTTTTTTTGATACAAGATTCTGCATTAATCTTCACCAATAATTAAAACTTTAAAATTAAAGTTTCTTCAAAAAACTTTTTCCGTCTAATACTTAATAAAAAAAAGATAAACTTATTGATTTGTTACTTACTGATTTATTACTTATTAATTTATTATTTAATGATTTAACTTTGAGACTGCCATCCCAGCGATCCATCCACTTGTCCAACAATGTTGAAAATTAAATCCACCTGTAATCCCATCAACATCCAAAACTTCTCCAGAAAAAAATAACCCTGGACAAATTAAGCTCTCCATACTTTTAAAATTAACTTCATTAATTTTTACGCCTCCGGAAGTTACAAATTCCTCTCCAAATGGACCTTTGCCCGAAATTATATATTTATCCCTCATTAGAATATTTATCATTTTCTCCCTTTCATCCGCCAGTAAATCAGCCCACTTTTTCTCTTTACCAATACCTATTTTCTTCAATAAAAAAATCCATAATCTTTTTGTTAATAGTGGAACAGGTCTACTGTTAATTAGATTTACCTTGCCTTTATTTAATCTTAAATAATTAACTTTTTCTTTTAAGTCCTCATAACTTAAGGAAGACCATTTGATAATTAGGTTAAATTTATATTTTTGGCTATAAAGTTCCCTTGCTGCAATGGATGAAAGTTTTAATACTGCTGGCCCACTGAAACCCCAATGAGTTATTAGTAAATCGCCTCTATTTTGAAAATTCTTATTGTTTAATTTAATTTCTATATCTATGTCCTTTATCGATACCCCACTACATTCATCCAAATTTGGTTCTTGTGTTGAAAAAGTAAAAAGCGATGGTACGGGTTTAACAATTTTATGTCCAAGATTCTGAGCTAACTTATATCCGCTTGGATTACCTCCAGTTGAAAGTGCAATATTTTTTGAAATTACCTTTGCTTTTTTAAGACTAAAAATATTGAATATATTATCTGGAGTTTTTGAAATTTCTTTTACAAAAAATTTTGTTAATATCTCTACGTTTTTTGATAAAGCACTTTTTCTCAAACAATCAATAACATCTGAAGAAGAATTAGACGTTGGGAATACTCTTAGATCTTCCTCAATTTTTAATTTTAACCCTTTTTTCTCAAACCAATCATATACATCTCCAGCTGCAAAACGATTAAATGATTCCAAGAGCTGAATTCCACCTCTGGGGTAATTATCAACTAGTTCATTCGGTATCCATGTCGCATTAGTGACGTTACATCTTCCACCTCCACTAATCCTTACTTTCTCCATAAGTTTTGAAGTGCCTTCAAGAATTATTATCCTTTTTACTCCATGTTCAGCAGCAGTAATTGCTGTCATAAAACCAGCTGCACCTCCTCCTACGACTGCCAAATCAAAAGGTTCCAAAAACTTATTATTCAATATGCTTCAATTTGATAATAGCAAGGAGTTACAAAGAAAAATTACTCCAAAAACTATAAAACTACATAATAAATAGCTGCAATTAACTAATTTTTTAAATTTCTAAAAGAAATCAACGCAGTCGTTATTTTTATGCTTTAACTTTATTAAATGAGTTCAATATTTTCTTACGTTAAATATTCTGAGGCCAGTTTTCCTATGACAGGCCAATATACAGCTCTTCTCTTAATAACTTCTGTTATTTGGGTTCTACTTTGGTTTGGATATAGACAAAACAAGATAAATGATGAGATCAAGAAAAAAGAAAAAGAAGAAAGAATTAATGCGAAAGTTGAAAGAAGAAAGAAGTTAGAAAGTTTATACCCTAGTAATAAAAAAACTGTTTAAAATTAATAAATTATTTTTTTAGTAAATATGAAGCCAAATAATTTCAAATCATTAATTCAGTATTTACCAGGCATATTGATTCTTTTTTATGTATTCTTTTTAGTATTCACACAATTTGTAAAATAAATTTCTAAAAATTATTCGTTTTGATTGGAATCCTTTCTGCTTTTGGCGCCGCTACATCTTGGACTTTTGCATGCTTTATTTGGCGCTCGCAAACTCAAAAATATAAATCAATAGATATTAATTTAATAAAAAATATAATAGCCTTTGTAGTTTTTATACCTGCCTTAATCAATCTTTTTCCTGCAACTGAATTAAAATATATATTTATCTTACTAATTAGTGGAATAATAGGTATTGGTTTAGGTGATACTTTCTACCTAAAGTCATTACAAACAATTGGCACAAGAAAAACTTTATCTATAGAAACTCTTTCTCCCTTAATGGCTGCTTTATCAGGAGAAATTTTTATTAATGAAAATTTAACACCTAAATCATGGATTGGAATAATCATAGTATCGATTTCGCTTTTCATAATTCTCAAAAAAGAAAACGATTTTAAACACGCAAATTTGCATTTCTCAGAAAAAAATAGTTTTAAAATTTTTACTTTTCCTTTTTTATCAGTTTTATGTGCTGTAATTGGAGGTCTTTTTTCAAGAATGGTTTTCCTTCAAAGCAATTTATCTCCTCTCCTTACAACTGAGATAAGATTATTAGGTGCAATAATTTTTTTGATTACTCTAAAAGGATTTAAGCTTAATTTTTTCTTAAAAAATATGGAAAAAAAACAACAAAAAAGATTCTTGCTTTCAATACTTCTTGGAACCAATTTAGGAATATTGCTACAACAAATTGTATTTAAATCCCTTCCCATAGGAATAGGATGGGCTTTATTAAGCACATCTCCAGTAATCTCATTACTTTTTGCTAAGAATGAGGAAAGAGAAATTACAAAAAAAATTATATTTTTTACTTGTTTTTTATTTTTAGGCTTGACATTAATAATTCTTTAATCCCTGAGTTAATGTAAAAAATACTCATGTTAAGAAAAATCATATTAAATAAAATTAGCTTATAAACAATATGAAAAATGAAAATTTTAAAGAAAAAGAGACTTGGCGCATGGGAAGTTTATGTTATTTTCCTAAGCTGCATTTATGCAGGCTTTGTAGTTTATAAATCTATATCAAATGTTTTTTTTACATGGAATTAATTAATTCTTTGGAATGATTTAATCAACTTACCTCCATCTTGGTCATCATCATCATTTGACGCGAAAAATAAAAAAAATATCCCTAAAGAAGCTATAGATAATGAAATTGACAATACAGAGAGCTCATCCATGAATTTAAGTTTTTTTTATAGTAAACCAAAAAAAATAAAAGACAGTAAACAAATACACATTCTCGAAAATAAAAATTTCTTTTTTTTGTAAGATATAAAAAATTTATATTCAAAATATTTCGTGAAAGTTCAAATCACTTCTCCTTGTAGTGCAAGCACAATAATTCAGTATGGAATAAAAAGTTGGCCTATTTGGGAATGTGAACCAAGTAAATTTCATTGGAATTACTATGATAAGGAAATTTGCTTAATTATTGAAGGGCAAGCGAAAATAAGTATGCAAAACGGTGACATTTATGTAATTAAAGCTGGAGATCTAGTTGAGTTTCCTGCTGGACTTTTCTGCGAATGGGAAGTAACCAAGAGTATGAAAAAACATTATCGATTGGGTAGCTAAATGTAATAATAAAGATTTTTTCTTTCTTCATTGTTAAGTCAATACAGATAAAATATAGTTAATACATAATTTTCAAAAGGGGAAATAATACTATGCCTTTTACTGATCAAGAATATTTTGAGGTTATCGAAAAAAATGAAATAGTAAAAAAGGCCTATGAAAATATAAAACAAATTTGCATTGATTTACAAAAACAAACAAATTGTCCTGAAGAGGACCTAAAAGATTTTCTTGAGTTTATTTCTAAACAATGGAATAAGTAAGAATTACAAGCCTTTTAAAGTTACTAGATATAAAATCTCAGTTTAGTTTTTCTAACTGTATAAGATCTAATCTAATTCCTTTTTTGGTTTTGTATTGATACTTGAAGTTCCCTTAGCAGCAGAAACGAAGAAAAAGAAGCCTACAATTCCTGATATACCAAATATCGCAGCCAAAGGATCAAAAGTGAAAGAGAACATAAAATTTATAAAATCAAGATAAATAATAGTTTTTGAATCAAAATTGTACAATTATTGTTAAGTATAAAAAATAACAATTGAGCGATTCATTATGTCATTATTGGTTTTTAAGTAGGTTTAAGAAAATTATTATTCAAATTCATATTGAAGAATAAAATATCAATAGATGCAGAAGATCTATTCATACGACAGAAAAACGTTTTTACAGAATATGTATAGAAATATCGAATTACACTACCCAAAGTATCCACAATTGTTGTTTCTTTAGATTAGTATCACTAAATGACAGATTTATACCCAGCTTCTTCCTCTGTAAGCCCTTTTATAGCAATACTATGGTGTCTTTATCCCATTGCTTTACTTGTAATCATAGAGTTAATCCTTGGAGGAGGGTTTGATGACGATAATGACGACCAAGATGGGGGAATGCTTATTCCTGCTTACTCTAAATCTAACGTTTGATATTATATTGAATTTTAAATTTTAAAACCTTTATATAGGGTTAAAATATTTTGGCTGATAATATCGATACCACTTTAATTTCTTTAATAATACTTACCATTCTTATCATTTTTTCTCTCTCCTGGCTTGTCTTAAGAACCCTTAAAGAAGGTAGAAAAGCTTTAACAGAAATAAAAAAAGATAGAATTTAACTATCACAAAAAAATTTATAAATGTAGAATTTTTATTTGATTGACTTAACTATTAGATTTATAAGTTTTCCTAACTAAAAAAGTACATAACTAATATTCAAAAACTTTTTCCTATGAAAAATTGGGAAAATCATAAAAAAACTTTAACAAATACTAGAATTCAATAGATTAATACGTTAAAAATTACCAACCTTAATAATCCTTTTTTTGGAAAGGTCCTCTCTTAGAATTTTCTTCAATAAATAAACATGCATCTAAATTCTTTACTTTATATTTGTTCTATATCTTTATTCATTTATATCATGGCGCTATTTTGGAGAGACTTGCCAAATCAAAAAAAGTAAATAAATAATTAATATCATTTTGTTGCTTATCAAAATAAATTGAGTTATTAATTTAATATTGGATTTAATTTTTATATAAATGCTGAAAGAAACCTCAAATGACAATAACAAAAATATATTCTCAGAATCTACAGGTATTGCAAAAGATAAGATGATTTGCAAAGACGGATTCTGTTCATTACCAAATCAAGATGAGATCCCAAAGCAAGATTCAAATGATATGAATTTATTTGATCCTATTTAGTAAATTAATAACATTTTGATAAATTGAATATTAAATCGATCATATTGAATTCTTTTAATTTTTAATTTATGCTTAATCACTTTTTAAATGCATATAAAGAGTTTTGGGTTAAAGCTACAGACTTCAAAGGATTCACATCACGAACCGACTGGTGGTTCGTTCAATTAGCGAATCTTATAATTTCTTTCCTTACTATCCCAATATTTGTAAAGACTTTTGGTTTCAATGCTTATGGAATAGTTTGCATTTTGCCTCAAATAGCAATTGATATAAGAAGAATTAGAGATTTTGGAAAGGATTGGAAATGGATCTTTATAAATTTAATACCCGTTTTCGGATGGATCTTATGGTTCATCTGGTTAGGATTTGGCAAGACCGGAAATGGTAAAAATAAACTTATATAAAAATTAAATCTTTATTTTTTTCTTTTTTTAAAATCTACAAATCTTACCTTTTTTCTTAAACTTAATTGTTTTTCAAGAATTTTAAAAACATGCATTTCGCATTCGGTTAATTTAAGAAACTGATCGAGTGTATCTTTATCATCTTCATCAAAATTCTCTAGGACTTCTGAAATAGCACTACTATTACTAGAAATAAAGTCATCAGCAACATCTTCTGGATTTTTACCTGAGTCGAAATCCTGAAAAGCCTCAAAAGAATTAAATTCTCGCGTTAACCATTTAAACCATGGCTCATTTTTATTAAACTTTTTATTTATAATTTTTTTCATAAAAAAATATTTACTTATCTAATCATTATTAGTTAAACATTTTTTGACAGCTGTAAAATTACTTATTCTTATAAAATTAATTAAGGGTAAACCTCAATATTTATTAAGGCATAATAACTTAAATGATTAAATATAAAGTTTCTCAGAAAATAAGTATTAATTACTCATTTTTTAGTTTAAGAGATAGCTAGAATTGAATTTTATTAAATAACATTGTCAATCCCATTTTATGACTTTCCCTCTTCTCCAATTTTAATCATTGGAGCTCTTGGAATTGCAGTAGCAGTAGCAGTTTTTTTTGTCACATATCAAAAATATTTCAATTCACCATTAAATAGAGAGCTTTCAGAGAAGAAAAAAGCCTTAATTAAGGAACAAAAAGAATTAAATGAGAGATTAGAAAAAATAGAACAAGATTTAAAAAATTTATAAAAATTATTTTTATAAAAATGACTTAACCATCTCGAATTCAAGACCTTAATTTTTAAAACAAGAATTATGGTCTATAAGTGGTTATGGATAAAGATCATCTTATTGAATTAATTTCTAATAGCCTTCTTTATGAGATTAAAGATTCTGAATCAACTAAGAATCTTAATGATTTCAAGAATTACTTAGAGAGATTAAATCTAGACCAATTGAGAACAATGTCTAAGGAATTTATTCTTTAGTATTAATTAAGAATATTATATTATTAAATTAATAATAAATACTTTTAATATCCATTATATTCATTAAAAAAACAAGAAAATATGCTCAAAGTAAATAGAAATGATTTTTTAATCAAGCCATTTCTAAAAAGAGATAATTTTAGAGCTTTTTATCAAATTATTTGTACCATACTTCCAATAATTTCTATTTGGTTAATTTTGTACCAAATAATAATTCATCCTTTTTCATTATTAACAAAAGGTTTCTTACTGATCCCAATTATTTGTCTTCTTACGCTTTTCTCTTCTAGAACATTTTCATTAATGCACGATTGCGGTCATAATTCTCTTTTTACAAAACGTAAATTAAATCGCTTTTTTGGATTTTTACTTGGTTTAGTAAATGGCATTCCCCAGAAATCATGGTCAATTGATCATGCATTTCATCATAGAAACAATGGTAATTGGCAAATTTACAAAGGTCCCATCGACGTTTTAAGTCTTGATGACTATAATTCACTTTCAAAAAGAGAGCAATTTTTCTATAAAGTCAGTCGAAATTGGATAATGCTTTTCCCTGGTGGCTTTTATTACTTAGTTTTAAAGCCCAGATTAGGACTGATTATTATAATATTTAATTTCACTCTAGATTTAGTGAAAGAAACTTTTTTCAAAATAAAAAATAAAGAAATATCCAAACTTTTAGTAATTAATTCAAGATTTAAGCCGCCATTTTCAGATTATGGAAATAATTTTAGTGAATTATTTGAATTAATAGTAAATAATATTGTAGTAATATTGGGTTGGATTTTTATGTGCAAATGGTTTGGGTTGGTTTTTTTCTTATCATTTTATTCCATAGTTTTAACTCTATCAGCTGCAATTTTAATATGTGTTTTTTTCGTACAGCATAACTATAAAGATTCATATGCTAAAAATACAAAAAACTGGGATATCGTAGATGGAGCAATATTGGGTAGTAGCAATTTAGATATCCCTAATTGGCTAAATTGGTTTTTAGCAGACATATCTTTCCACAGCATTCATCATCTTTCTGAAAGAATTCCAAATTACAACTTAAGAGATTGCCATAATGCAAATATTCATTTGCTTCATCAATCAAAGTTTTTAAAATTAAGCGAACTTTCAAACTGCTTTAAATACATTATTTGGGATAATAAAAATGAAAAATTAATTCCAATAAATTAATACTTAATTTAACCTTCTTCTAAATTTTCTTTTTAGAGGAATACTGCTATATGCATGTGCTCCAATGGATGGAGGCAAGTCATTCTTTAAAGGATGCATAAAGGCATTTGCCATACTCTCTAACATTTTCGAAAGCCAATTAATTACTGATTTCATTTGAAAATTTAAAAGTGTACTTATTTATCATCCAACTAAATTACTAAAAAGTAAATCAGTCTTTATGCTGATTTTTCTTAATTTTACTTTATAAAAAATTTATATTAAATAATCAATATTTTTGTTTTTTATCTTTTTAAAGCAATCTATTTTTACGTTTTTGAAAGTAAATTAGGTCGGATATTAATTTAGTAAATAATACTTATTTTTTTCTAATTCACTTAATAAATTAAATTATTGAACATTATTTCGTGCTATATCTCTATTTCAAATAAATATACCAATATTATGAATGATTCATTTGCATCTACCAACCAGAATACAGACATAGATTCTATTAATTCATATTTTGAATGTATCACTGAATGCAGTATTGTGGATGGTCATCAAGAATGTATAACTCGTTGCTTAGAAGTGCATTTAAAGGGGGAGGATCAAAATGAATAAAAAAAATTCACCTCAAAGGAAAACAACTTTAAAATGGAATTCTAACGGAGAACTTTCTGAAATTGATATGTTAAGGATTTTAGAAAAGTTATCATCAAATGATCTTAAACAATGTGATTTAACCTGCGATTCTGAACATATTTAGAAATTTTTAATGATATAGTTTTTTTAATTTAAAAATTTGAATTAGCTTAATTTTCTTCAGATTAAAGGAAGATTAGATTGCAAAATTACTTTTTATTAACTTAGTAGTACTGCTCGCTCAACAGCAACAAAGGTGCTGGACGTTATTAATACTTTATTTATAAGCTTTCAATCAAGATTTAATGACCATTCCACAGTATTTAGATTTATCAAATAATTATCTTTCAGGATCACTGTCTTTTTTTGAAAGTTGTCGACTAATTTCTTTTTTTGTTATTTCAATGGGATTAGCAATACCTGTATCGCCATGAGTTGGACAATAATAGGTAATTAGCATCCATTTTTTTTCTTCATTCATGAATTAATTTGGTCTTTAAATTATTTGAAAATTTAAGGTAGGTTTCTAAAAAATCGATTTTTTTTAATCTTTTTTTCTTTTTTGCTTAATAATTTATTGAAGTTGTGAAGCAATTCTCCAAAATAGATATAAATACGCATGACGTTAAAAAGAAATACTGCTATTTATTAATAAAATCAACTTTTGATCATGTCATTAGAATCTATATTTATGGTTGTAGCTCCAATTTGTCTTTTTACTGTAGGAGTTATTGTTCTACCAATTTTAGTCAAACCACGCAAAAGAACAGAGATTTCAAAGAGATATATTCGCGGTCTTTGAATTAAATAAGCTTCAAATAAGAAAAAAGACAAAGGGACGGAGAAAACTAAATACATTTATAAATTTTGAGATTTCGATAAAAAAATAGCCTAGAAATATATGAATAAGATTATTAAATTCGCAGATAAACTTCCTCTATTAAAATCCTATTGAAAAAGACAAACTATACATTATTTTTATAATTAGATCCTGTGATGGATAATAGGTATATGTAAATTAATTTTTATTTAACCAAACTCTAACCTAAAAAACATTTGAGTAATATAAAATTTTCAGGCCTCAAAGGCCGTGCGCTTGCAATAGAGAATAAAGACGTTCCAAGCATAAAAGAATTTAAGGATGTTATTCCAGATCAATATTTAAATTGCGATACCAAAACTTCTTTGAGGTATCTCTTACAATCAGCTTTTATTCAATCAATAGTGGTTGCAATAGGATTATCTATTCCATTTACTCCAAAAATGATCCCAATTTGGATAATTTACTCATTACTATCAGGTACAACAGCAATGGGTTTCTGGGTCATTGCCCATGAATGTGGGCATGGCGCATTCTCTAAAAACAAGACTTTAGAAACCATAATTGGATATTTACTTCATTCATTACTACTAGTTCCTTATTTTTCATGGCAGCGTTCTCATGCCGTTCATCATCGATTCACAAATAATGTAACTAATGGTGAAACTCATGTACCTTTAGTCATCAATGGAAATGGAGTTACAGAGAAGGTTGGCGGGGAAAAAGAATTGAATTTTTCAAATTCCTTAGGTAAGAAAAATTACGGAATTCTTCAACTTGTTTTACATCTAATATTTGGCTGGCCTGCTTATTTACTTACAGGAAGTACTGGAGGGCTAAAATATGGAACTTCAAATCATTTTTGGCCAATCAAACCATTTTCAAGAGCATTATGGCCATCAATATGGACAAAAAAAGTTTGGATATCAGATATCGGAGTCGCTGTAACATTACTAAGTATATTTTATTTTATTTTTAAGTATGGACTATTTCCAGTATTTGCTTTGTATTTTGGTCCTTTGTTAGTAGTTAACTGTTGGTTAGTAGTTTATACATGGCTTCATCATACGGATTCAGATGTACCACATCTATCAAATAAGGAATTTTCATTTATGAGAGGAGCATTTCTATCAATTGACAGGCCATACGGTAAAATCCTTAATTTTCTCCACCATAATATAGGTTCTAGTCATGTCGTTCATCATGTCTGTCCAACCATCCCTCATTATCATGCCAAAAAAGCAACTATCTTAATCAAAAAAGCATTTAAAAAGGCATATCTTTTTAATCCTGATCCAATCCACAAAGCCCTTTGGAATATTGCATGCAATTGTGTTGCTGTGAAACTAGAAATCAATAAAGGAATTTACATCTGGCAATCCTCTTACAATAAGAAAGGTTTAAAAACATATGAGTAGAAGCTTTTTTATCACATTAATTTACACAAATCCGAAAAAAATATAAAAGAATATGACATATGCTGAAACTTATCCTAAAAATACTGTTGATTATGAAGTTTTTTTATGAGTGGCGACAACTTGCATGGTAAGCAACCTATTAAATTTTATTCAGAGAAAATAACACTTACAAAAGTGGAACTATTAGAAAAACAATTGAGTTTAGGAGATAAAGTTTCAGATTTAGATGAAAAGCATAAAGAGTGGAGTAGAAAGCTTTCAGGATAATGAGTTATTAAAATAATCTTTTAAAGAGTATTGATATTTGAGGTTGATCTAAAAAACAACTTTTCTATAGATTATTGAAAAATTATTTGCTGGCATCCTAATAATATCTTCTTGAGAAAAACCAGCTTTTTTCGCTTCATTACTAACTTCCTCAATATTTCTAATACCCCAACAATCATTTTGAATTTTTAATGCGTTATCAAATAAATAATTACTTTGACTTATATGCTTATTACCAATTTTAAATGGGCCATATATTATCAAAAATTGTCCTTTCTTAAGTAATTCTCCTGCCCCCTTAAAAAGAGATATCGTACAATTCCACTTGGCTACATGAATCATATTTATGGAAACAATACCTTGTATGGAACTGGTCAACTTTAATGGAATTTTCCAAGGAGTATTCTCTACATCGAGCTCAAGAGGTTGGGGCATTATCTTATTTAATTTTTCATACTCAATCCAAGAAGTTATACTTTTTCTATGCAGTAAATCTGGATCAGTTGTTTGCCAAATTATTTCAGGAAAACGTTTTTGAAAGAATACTCCATGCTCACCACTTCCACTTCCGATTTCCAATATTGAACGATTTTTTTTTATAATTCTAGATAGTACATCTCCAATACAACCTTTATTTCGTTGAGTAGCCGAAAAAAATAGCCTATTATCTAAGATCAAAAGAATTTGGAATCAGATAAATAATTGTTATAAATTCCATTTTTTTATTTAGCTTTTCTTAATTTCGGAGCGTTAAAAAACATTATTTTTAAGCTAAAGAATAATATGGAAACTGTCAAAGCGGGCACTAAATAAAGTATTAAATCAGAACTTAGAAGTGAAGGAATACTTACAAAAATTAGGTGCATGAAATAAGTTGCAAAAGACATTAGTTTATAAATATTTAATTTATTAATAGCAAAAATTTAACTTTAAAAACTATTTTTTTCAAATCTTTATTTTTAAAGAGTCAGCCTGTATCCCTACTAGCTGACTCTTAATTTATTTTAAGTTAAATTGCCTCTAAACGAGGATTTCATTACTCAAAAAAAGCTGTGATTTATAGTTTTTTTTTTTGCAAATATATGATAATCAGCTCCTGTAATCATATTTTTAAATTTTAGTAATTCCTGATACAGATTTGTCACGCAAATGATAAAAAATTTGTTTTTTAGCAATTTTTATGATCATTTAGTTTACATTGATAAATAAATATGTTATATTTGTTTACAAATTATTTAATCTAAAAATGACTCCAGAAGCAGAACGTTTTAACGGTTGGGCAGCAATGTTAGGTTTCGTAGCGGCAGTTGGCGCTTACGTAACAACTGGTCAAATTATTCCTGGATGGTTCTAATGAAAAATAATGAACCTAAAACTATAGAGAAAGAAAAGATTGTTGCTGAAAAGCTAAATGGTAGGTTTGCCATGTTAGGTTTTGTAGCTCTTGTTGGAGCATATCTAACAACAGGTCAAATAATTCCTGGGTTTATCTAAAATTTTAAAAATTCATATGAAGAACTAAATTAAAAATTTAGTTCTTTTTTTTTTGTTTTGTTTTATTTTACTTAATAATTTAATTTCCTTAAAAATTTGAGACTTAAAATATTGAACTAGCTATCTTAAATAAATTAAAAATCAGTATAAAAACTCTACCGAACAAATTAAATTAGATTTAGAGTGATTTTATGTAAATGGAGGAGAATGTCATGGTAAATCTAGGATTGGAAATTGTATTTTGGCTAACTTTAGTTATTTATGTTGGCGCAAGAATAACTAAAACAAAAAAAGGGTTTAAACAACAATATTAAAAGACTTACCCAGCTAAAAAAAATAAAAAAAGTTAATAATCTTTAAATTAAAGTGAATATTAAGAAGTTATTAACTATGGCAAATTCTTTTTGAATACTGAATTTGATCATAAAAAGTGGTATCTTAACCAAAAAAATTATTAAATTTTATGAGGGTAAAGCTTGAGTCTGATACAGCTTTTATTGACAAGAAATTTGCTTATTTATTTCTTGGAATAATATTTAGCCTTAACGCAATAACTTTTATTTGGTTTTTTTTATTTTCGAAATTAAATTAATCAATATTTAAATTATAACTGAGAAAAAAACAAGAATTGGTCAAAAAATTCCTGGAATTATTTGACCTGTTGTTATGTAAGCACCTAATAGTGCAACGAAACCCACCATAGCCCATCTGCCATTTACTTTTTCTGCATTTTGAGGATACCCTTCATATGATACAGATTCATCTATATAAGGTCTGGTTTCAGAAGGGAACATATTTTGTCTTCCACCTGATTCATTTGTGACACCTGAATTTGACATTTAATAAGAAATAATTATTAATAAAAGTAACATAATTATTAACTTTTGTAAACTAATAAATAGATCTTCCCTCTTATAACCACTTGTTAGATAAGTGAGGTGTGCCATTTTTGGCAAGAAATTGATTAATTAATAGATATTAAAGTTTATTTTACTAATTAATGTAAATGTAAATCGCTCGAATGAGCATTTATACTCACACTAAGTAATTTTACTCATTATTATAAGAAAAGCATTTAGGAAGTGCTTAGTTGGTTAAGATCAGAAAATCTGAATTTAACTCGTTCGTCATGAGCTTGCCGGTGGGATACCTGCAAGCTCTTTTAATTTCAAAATCAAGCAAACACAATATTTATATAGATATCTTTTAAATTAAATTCTTTTTGGAATTAATCTAAAAGACTGACAAGAATTAATATTATTGCTAAAAAGAAAGTAGGCTAAATAAAATATATGTCTTTAGACTATATACTTATTCCGTTTTTTATTTTTATTATTCTTTTTCTTTTAAATAGAGAAAATAGAATCTACAAAAGAAATCAGAAAGTTAAGTAACTGTAGTAGATTTAAAAAAAAATTAAAAAAGAAACTCTCAACTTTATTATTTATCTATAAATTTATGGAGAGTGTCAATAGTTTAGGATTATTTATTAATTTAAAAAGTTTTAATAAAAACTGGGTTAAATTTTACTTAAACATACCTTACTCCAATATGATCGTGAATTATTAATTTGCTCCAATTTCTTTTGACAATGAATGCATTTACATTCGTTTAATAAAGTTTTATTTTTCATTAATATATTCTTTCTTTAAGAAAAACAAATTATTTACTTTAATGCAAGCATATATAAATTTTTTTTTAACCTCATACAATTCTTATTTTGTTTCTAAATCATTGATATTTTATAATGCAATAAAAAAAGTACAAATTAAATAAACTTCTTTTGAAACTTTCAAGTCAATCAAAATTAAAAAAAACTATTTACAAAATAATTACTCCTTGGTATTCAATTTCTTTAATTGATAGATGGTTATTAGGGCAAATAATACCACCTATGATATTTGCCATTTCAGCTTTCACCGTGATTTCTCTCTCGGTGGGGGTAATGTTTGATTTGATTAGAAAAATAGTTGAGTATGGATTACCTATATTACAAGCTTTTCAAGCACTAATTTATAGCCTTCCTAGCTTTTTAGTTCTCTCGTTTCCAATGGCTGTCTTATTATCCACACTATTATCTTATGGGAAACTATCAGCTAACTCTGAATTGTTAGCTCTAAAGTCATTAGGGATTACAACGGCTCGGATAATAGCTCCAGCAATTATGATTTCAATATTTATGACAGGATTAACTTTTTATTTCAATGATAATTTAGTGCCTACCAGTAATAAGCTAGCAGAATCAACATTAAGATCCGGAATAGGAAGTTCTTTTAATAATCAAAAAGGTAGAAACAATATTATCTTTTCTAGAAAGGGATCTAGAATTAAAACCAATAATACACCAACTAAAAAAAATACATACTTGACTCACATTTTCTATGCTTCTCGTTTTGAAAACAATATTTTGAAGGAAGTTACAGTTTTAGACTTTTCAAGAGAAAATATAAAGCAGATCCTTACTGCAAATGATGCAATCTTTAATAAAAAGAATTCATCTTGGTTATTCAAAGATGGAAGTCTTGTTTCAACTAACTCTATTGGTCAAACAACAAGTATTAAATTCAAACAATATGAATATCCTTTCGTTGAGGGGCCATTGGATCTAGCAAAAGTCCCAAAGGATGCAAGCGACATGTCTTTAAAAGAAGCATTAGATGCAGAAAGAATATATAAGAAGATAGGAGACCTTAAAGAAATTAGAAAGATTCAAGTTCGAATTCAAGAAAAATTCACCTTGCCTTGTGCATGTTTGGTTTTTGGATTGATTGGCAGCATTTTGGGGTCTCAGTCTAATTTAAGATCCTCAAAAAGTCAGGGTTTCGGATTGAGTATTATTCTGATATTGGTTTATTATGTTATTTCATTTTTATGCAGTTCTTTTGGAGTTAAAGGATTACTTCCTCCAATAATTGCAGCTTGGTCTCCAGTATTAATTTCACTGGTTGGTGGATTTTATTTTTTAAGAAAAACATCTATTTAATTTTTAAAAATAAAACAATTAATATTTAAATTTTTTTTGGAAAAGTATTCAAATATCTCCTGCAGGTTATTTCTTAGATTTTCTTGAAAATTTGAAATTCCGCCAAAAATGCAAAAAGATTCCTGTAGATAAAAGAAATTCAAAAATTTCTTGATCATTTCTTATATGTGGAACTGTTGAAGCCCAAGAAATATCATAATAAGCAAAAAATAAAGATACCAATAAAAAATATAAGCTATACTCCCTACTTGGCAAAGAACTTAAATTAGGCCATTTTCTCCATCCCACCCAACCTAAAAATATACATAAAACATGTAAGAGTGGATCAAGAAGAATATTATGAAAAAAAGGAAGATTATGAAAATTTGTCTCACCCTGGATGCTCAAATCTGTAACTGAATTCAATGTAAAGCCAGTAATTCGCTCACCCCAACTGATTTCTTCAGCAGAGATTAGGAGGCAAAATAAACTTAAAAGCAACAATACCCATGAATTTATTGATCTCTTTTTTTGAGACTTAAGGTAAATATAGAAGCCCATTAAAGAAGAAATAAAAAATTGACCAAACTGTAGCCATTCCAAAGGCCCATCTTCTTTTTTCAATAAATCAAACCAAGTTATTCCAATTAAATTCTTGCCAAAAGGTAATATATAGACAAAACCATAAATAAATATTAGATAGTAAATCGGGAATAAACTAACTTTTGTAGATATTGAACCCCAAGGTGTTTTTATCTCAGACATTTATTTTGAGTTTCAGTTTTTCAAGATAATTTTAGATCTATGAATTAATTAAGTAAAGATTTATAATTTTGTGGTGATTAATGTAAATAACATTTCAGTAATTTAATTTTATCTTTTTTCACTTAAAAAAGAAATTCTAAATAATTATGAATTAAAGATCCATTTTCAATCGAAGTTAAATAGTAAGAATTAGATATCATAAAAAATATTTAACTCGCAGATAATTAATTGACTTCAAAAATTATTTATTAAAACCAGCCTTTTTTCTTACTTTTAACTTCTGGGGAAGTCTTAATTTTAGGTGCTTCGTCAGTTCTACCTTTTATAATCATTAAGGGAACAATTGCCCATAAAGCCAAAAACAATATCCAAAATAAATAGATGTTCATAGTTATGTAAATAAATCATTTTTCATAGTAAGAACGTTTCTTATTAATCTGTGAGTTTCTTTTTAAAGTTCTTCTTTGAATGTATAATCCGAAGCAATTTGTAATTGGATAAATTTAATTTATAGGAAAGAATATTTCTTAAAATACAAATTTTAAAGGCCAGAAATTTTCAAAAAATTTTCACCTTTACATTAACAAGGGCACTCTTCAGGACCACTGCTTTGCTTCAGTAAATGAGGAGTGCTTATTTATAATGACATTATAAAAACATATTCGTGAATATTAGAAATTAAAACTTTTTGTATATTCAGAATTCTTTAGCAAAATTTCAAATGAATGAAAAAATGTGATTTATGCGACAAGTCAGATAAAATCCACTTCAGGGTTAAATCCATAATTCATAAGAACTGGATTTTTTGTTGTAAAGAATGTTGGAATATTATTTCTAAACATAATAATTATTCTTATGGTGGCACAAGAAAGTCAAAATGATAAATTATAAATATTTTTTTCTATAAAAACTAATCAATTAATCAAGAAGCTTAGAATTTTATAAAATTAGATCAAATACTCTATTAAAAGATTCTTAATTTTTCTAGAGGAGATCGTTAATTTCCTTTTTTATAAATTTATATTCTAAATTAATGTCTTTAATAAATTCATCTACTTCTTTTTTAACATCCTTGTATTGATTAATTTTTTGTTTACTTTTCTGATAGATAATCGATTTAAAGACTCCTGGATAAACCACCTCAATCCAATAACCTGCCAAGCAATAAAATTCATCAGGAACGAACGTTATAATAAAAAATTTTTTGGAACTTTTATATTGAGCAATTGCTTTATTAACTAAAGCTCCTTTAGTTTTGTTAGTACCAAAAAAAGTGACATCTTTTGCAAAGTTCTTTAACATATTTGACTCTTTGTTATTTTTTTCTAAGGAATTTCTAGCAAGTATTTTTTCAAAGGAATAACAATAATCTAATAAATTAGTAGTTTCTTTTTTTGAGGGGTAAATAATTATGAAGGAACTAAAAAGTAAAAAAAAAGTTAAAAGTAATTTCTTAAACATTTTTAATTTAAGTTAAATACATTATTGCATAAAATTAAAAACACATTTTCAAAGTATTCTTAAATCCCTTTAGAGGATAGAAATTTATTAAAAAGACTTTTTTAAAAGTAACTTACTTGTAAAAAATATTAATGTTTTCAAGACTATTTAAATATTTTTTAACCAAATAAAATTTTTTCTTATAATAAATCCATGAAAAATACTATTTTTGCAAATAAAAGTTTCAAATCTTTTCTAGATTTTTTTTCAAGAGTAGCAATCTCTACGATATTTATCTCAGCTATACCAGGGAAAATAAAAGGTTTTGAAAGAACTGTTGAATATATTTCTTCAAAAGGGATTCCTGATCCAATTGCATCTGTTCTATTAGTTGGCGCGATTATATGCCTTATACTGGGTTCTGGATTTTTTATCTTTGGAGAAAACCAAAAAATAGGTTCAATATTTTTATTGCTTTTTCTTATACCAACAACAATAATTTTTCATTTTTTCCCTTTCCATCAAAGAGCGGTGTTTATGAATCTTGGATTAATAGGTGGATTAATTATTGCTGCATTAAGGTCACCAAAATAAAAAACTTAATTTAAGAAGCCCAAATATTTTTTATTTATTTTCTCTTAATTCTGGGAAGCAATTTGCAATATGAATTAGTTCATAAACCTCTTTATTATCGTATTTTTTATTAGGGATTCCGCTGCCTACCTCTATTCCTTTCTCTTTCATCTTCTTTAATATCAATTCTTGCCTTTGCATACTTGTCATTGACTTAAGTCTTTTAATTCGTTCTTCTTTACTCACCAGATCTTAAATTAAATTTTATAAAAAGATAATACCTCTAACGATTCATTATATAAGTAAGAAAGCCAGTAAATGTTAGTAACTTAAATCCAATAAAAAAGGGTAAATATTTTTTAACCTTCTTACCGACAGGTAATAATTTATTGAATGAATTAACTATAGTTTGCATTCTAAATATTAATATTCGACCACTATAACTAATTTTTTTTAAAATCACTTCTTTTTTACTTAAATATTTTATTTTTAGGTAAAAATATAAACTTTAGAAAGACTAACGCCTATATCAAAAGCTAATAAAGCAATAAGCAATTTTTTCATTTTTTTGAACTCTCAACTATTTTTTTATAAAGTTCTTCAGAAATAGGTTGCATAACCTTTTAGAAATCTGATTACAAACTAGTTACTTCTAAATTAGTTTCTAGTTACGAAATATACGAATAAATATTTTTTTAAATAGGCAAAAAATATCATCGCAATAAGTTTTTCTTATAAGGTATCAACGAATGCTAATTTAAAAAACTTCTATAAATACCAAACTCTATTTTAAGTAAGTTGAACCTCTATATTTTAACTTTATTGCCTTTTCTTCTTGTTTTCTACAATATACGAATGACTTTCCATTGAAATACATGTTAACCATGATGCAGCTCCTGAAAATGCCCAAGTCCCCGTCCTATGGCTTGAGTCTTACTGCGGTCTATCAGATGGTAGATCGGACGATTTTGTAGTATTTACTACACTTTATTTATAAAGTATTTATACTTAGATGTCAACTATTAATTGGAAATCAACTGCAATTTTAAATTGGATTCTTCTCTCATGAACTCCATAAAAAGAATAAAGGACATATAACTACGCGTAACTCCAATAAAAACTGAAATAAATGCTAATGCCAGACAAATAGGGCAATGAGGGAATGCCATTATTAATTTTCCAATATAAATTCTAATTGAGCTTCTGCACTAAGAATATCAATTCTTCTTTTAAATAATTTAAAAAATTTGATTATTTTTTTCAAAATTAAAACCTCCTTCAGGCATCAATAATGATATTATTCCAAGAATAAATATATCAATGAGCAAAAATACTGAATCTATTGATATAACTAAAGTCTCGTAGCATGCTTATACAATAAATAACACTAAGGTAAGCTCAGATGCTCTTGATTTAATTAACCGATAAAGTCCAATTCAGAATTGAATATAGTAATTGGTTGCTCAGCCTCATTGCAGTGCCTTTTTTATTTTGCTAAAAAAATAGAGCGGGCTAAAGTCCAATACTCCACGAGGATTTAGTCCGCTGCCTAAAGCCTGGGGTTAAATTTTTTTTGTAATTGACATAAATCCATGCTTTGAGACAAATATCTTGATTGCTTAATAAATTTATTTGGTATATTGCTATTACAGAATTTATAAGGTTACGTAGATTAGTTACTAAATCCTCGTGGAGAAAGCTTTAGTTAACTTTTTTTACTGGTTACTAATAAGATCAGCTGAATCTCATTATGGTGCATCATTGTTATCAGTAGAAGTTCCTTCTAATTCAATCAAAAGTTTTTCTTGAATTTAGAAAGTTTTTTATTTGAAGGTTTTATATTTATTAATTTAATAGCTGAATTAAATATTAAGTAAGTTATTTAAGTTAAGTTGGTTAATTTTCTCTATTGCAAATAAAAATGTGGCTGTTAATCTGGCACTTATAGAAGATAGTTAATTTCTTAAACTGATGCAATTTGACCATTCTAATTCCAAAAAATATGATGGCCTTATGTCAATAGAGGATTTAAGGACTTTGCGACTTCGAAAACAAAAAATTGAAAGTGATAAAAAAGCTAGGAAATATATCTTGGAGATAAATCAAAGATATAGAAAAATGAGAGATCAAAAAGGTAATAACTTTTTAAAAAATATGAACCCTTTTAAAAAGGCAGCTTAAATTCTTAATTTTAATTATTTAATTTTTTATATTTTGCATCTTCCAAAGTAAAATAATTATGGTGATTCTTTTGAAGAGTTTCACCAAGAGGGGATATTTTTAGCCCCTTCTTCCTTAAATTTTTTTAATTGATTTTCCATCAAAAAATAGGAAAGAATTTTTTTAATGAATAAAAGATTTATAGATGAAACAACAATGGCTATTCTTATTTAATTGAACAACTAATGAATATTTCACCTCACCTTTTAATTGATGTTGTAATACTTAGTACTGCTCTGACAATAACCCTAGTACTAAGAGCCAAAGGGAATGCTGCCAGAAAAGAAAAACAAATTAAATGATTAATCAAAAAGAAGAACAAGAATTCAAAGAAACCAAATTGTCTAGAATTTGGAACTTTCTAATTTATGGAAGTTTTATAGCTATTGGAATTTTCTTAGTTTATTTATATTCCGCTTATATATTTTTAAATAAATGACCCATATGTATGGCATAGCAATTACCTATGGAATATTAAGTCTTTTCTTGCTTGGTGGATTTGCTTATATTACTTTTAAAATGAAACGCTAATTAAATTTTCATGTCCTCTTCTTTGAAAGATTTCTTGGATAAATTTTTTGATTTATGTAGAGAATATCAAACTGAAATTCCACCTAAAAAGATGGCTGAAGTTTTAAGAGATTATGCAGATAGATTAGATGGGTGAAGAATATTGGCTTATAAACTCCAATAGGTCAAAAGTAAAAAGATTCCATAAAAACAAGCATAACAAAGATAAATTCTTTGAATATATGTTCATTGACTCTGGAAAAATTACTGGAATTTTTGGAGAACAACCTCCAGTTATGACCACAAGAGAAGAACTGAAGATAGATAAAGCAAGAGAGGAATGGAAAAAGTTTTTAGAACAAGGCTGGAGGCGAACAAAAGTAGTTTGGTAAATTACAATTAAATCAATAAATAAAATAAGTTAAGAAATAATGATCAATATAATCTTTAAGTTAAAATTTTTTTTAAAACTATTTATTTTTTTTCCTGTAATTTTTTATTTTGGCAAAAGAAGTTACATAGCTTATGACGAGGGATTTTACGCACTTCAGGCAAGGTGGATACTAGATAAAGGTAATTGGACTGTACCTTTGTGGTTTGACAACTATACATTGGATAGAACTATAGGATTACAGTTTTTAATCGCAAAATCACAAGAAATCTTTGGAAGAAATATATTTTGGGCATATTTACCAACGACTTTAGCTGCGATAGTAATGTTATTCATAACTTATAAATTGCATGAAGAATTAATTGATAAAAAATATGCACTTGTATCTCCTCTCATACTTTCTACTACTTATTTATGGTTTGATTATTCCCACTTAGCTACTCAGGATATTATTTTTTCCAGTTTAGTAACTATTGGGATATTTTCATTAGTAAAAATCAAAAGCAGAGATAACAAACTATATATTTTACTTTTTGGAATTTGGATTGGTTTAGCTTTTATGATGAAAACTTTTCTAGTTGCTGCACCTCTAATATCTTTATTGCCATATTTATTTATCAAAAAAAAATTATTCCTCACAAAATTTTTCTGGTTGGGATTATTAATAGGTTTTATTCCATATTTGATTTGGAGTATATCTATAGACCCATATTTAAATAAAAATATTATTTTCCATTTATTTGAGAAATTCACAAATCTCTCAAATAAAAATAACTTTTCCAATCCTTTCTATTATTATTTTTGGAACATCCCAATAACATTCTTGCCATGGAGTATTTTCTCAATAATTGGAATAATTTTTAATAAATCAGACAATAAAGATCAGAAATTTATCCTTACTTTTTTCCCTTTAACTTTCATACTTACAATAAGCCTTTTTTCTACAAAAACGCCATATTACCCTCTGCAAATATCCTCAATATTGACCCTAAATAGTTTCTTAGGTATCAAATATTTATTTAACTCAAGAATTTACAAGTCGACTTTTATTTTTATAACCTCAAGAATAATTCCACTATTTTTAATTTCCTTCGCTTGTTTATACTATTTTTTATTTAATAACGTTACTAGTCTTAACTTTAAGGAAAATTCATATCTATTTTTAGGATTTATTTTGTTTGGATTATGTTGGTCATTTCTAAATAATAAAACTAATTTCAAAAATGTTTTAATAATTCTGATAATTGGTCCTTATCTACTTACTTCATTTCTACTGGGATCAGGATTATTCACTGATAGATCAAGAGAGTTAAGAGAAACAATGGAATACGTTTCTTCCCTTGATATTGTCAAAAATCAAAATATCAAAATTGATAAAAGTGGAATAACCAATACAGAGTCACATTCAAAAATAATAAAAATTTCTATATTAACTCCTAATCTTGGAGAGGGGTTTAATAATATTGGTGAGTTAATGCCAGGTGAATTAGCGTGGTCTAGCAATTATTTGGATAAGGAAATAAACGATAAGTCGTACGATATTTTATATGAAAATGATACTTTAAAACCTTGGAAATTAATTTTAAAAAAGTGATTAGCTATAATAAAATTTCTTATAGAAATTATATAGTTTAATGCAGTCTTTTAATACTTGGAATTTAACAAATAATCAACTACACCAATTATTCAAAGATGAAGGCCAATTTATTTCTATTAAAGTTAGAGGGAATACTTGGGAACCAATATCAAGATGGTTAAGGTTAGATTCCAGAATTTTTAAGGAGACCACAAATAGTCCAAGAATTACATTATGTGATATTGAATCTTTAGCAGAAATTTATAACTACAGATCCATTAGATGGAAAGCAAAAAAATTAACCCCTATCCCAACACACCAAATCCCACAAAAATTAAAAAACATTTTTCGTAAATTACCAATCATCAAACATCTAGCATATGAGTTAGAGATAGTTTTTTATAAATACATTGAAAAGAATTCTGAGCAATTAATTTCAATAATTATTCCTGCAAGAAATGAAGAAGGTAATAAGCAACTTTTTATTAAAGCATTAAATAAATTCAAAAAATTGTCTAACAAAATTGAGATTATTTTTGTCGAAGGTAATAGTAAAGACAATACTTTTTCTATGCTAGAAGAGTTAAAAGAAAGGTTCTCTGATTCTTTTAAAATTTTTCTCTTAAGGCAAAGTGGTAAAGGTAAAAAGAATGCCGTTGTAGAGGGCTGCAATATTTCCTCAGGGGAAACATTAGCAATAGTAGATGCTGATTTTACTGTAGATATTGATGACAGTATTGCCGCAATAATGGAGTCAAATAAAAATGAAAATATACTAATTAATTGCTCTCGTACTACTTTTCCAATGGAGAAAAATGCAATGAGATGGGCAAATTATATTGGTAACAGATGTTTTGCAATATTTATATCAATCCTAATTAATAAACAGGTATCTGATTCACTATGTGGAACAAAAGTATTTTCAAGGAAGTTTTTTAATCTTATGAAAAAAAATGGAAGTTGGGAATCCAAATCTGATCCATTTGGTGATTTTACAATTATTTTTGAAGCTGCAAATAATAACATTAAAATACTCAATTATCCAGTTAGGTACTATGCGAGACAATCAGGTGCTCCGAATATATCAAGATGGATTGATGGCTTAAAACTTCTTAAAGTCTGTTTAATTTATTTAGTTTCAGATATTTAAAAATAATTTATTTGTGAAATATAATTTATTTCTTAAATGAAAGGTATTTAGATCCTAAGTAATTATTTATTGATCCAATCAATGCGCCAAATAACCAAGCGATTTTATAGTTATCAATTAATTGATTTATAAATAAAATTACTAATGACATTTCTATTCCTCCCAAAAAGTAGATCAAGCAAAATAAAGAAAAAGATTTTACTAAAGGTTGCCCATTACTATTTTTAAAAACCCATAATTTTCCAAAAATAAAAGAAATTAGTATTCCTATGCAATAACCTGATATAGAGGCAAATAATATATTATTGAAAAGCAAATATAAAGATCTATAAGAAATAAAATTAATAATTGACGCAATTAATCCAGATAAAATGAATCTAAGTATTTGTTGATTATTTATTCTCAAAAATTTATAAAATGCCAAGCTTTTAAGTTTTAATTTATTTAAATACAAAATACTAATTTTGCATATGTTTACTTAATAAATCAAATAAATAAATTTATTAAATAAGAGTCAACTTGAAACCCTACTTTTTGTATCTAATGAAAATAGATTTTTAGGCTAAGATCGTTTATTGAATAAACCTTCTTAAAATATTTCACTATATTCATAACCAGTATTTTTGCTCTTGAGTATTTTAATTATCAAATGTAGGTTAGTCTGACAGATTGAGGTTTAACTTCATGAGTACATACAAAACGAAATACTTTAAAAAAACAAAAAAGATTAATAACACTTTATGGTTGGACAAATTAATTAATCAACTAGAAAAAAAAACAAAGGGAGTTTAACTATGAATACTTTTAGAAATAAGCAATTCAAAAATGAATTAGATCCCAAGTATGCTTTTTATGATTGTCTTCGTAGTTGCGAAATAAAGAGTTCTTCAGAAAATTCTCTAGAAGAATGCGTAGAAAAATGTGATTTGGATTCTACAAAAAAGAATCCAAATAAAGAAAAATAAAAAAGGGACTTATCAAGCCCCAAAAAACAAAAAGAGTTCTTTTTCAAAAAATACCTGGCAAAATTTGACCAGTAAAATAGTAAGCCCCAAAAAGAGCAAACATTCCGAGCATTGCAGCTTTGCCGTTAAGCTTTTCAGCTTTTTCGGTCATAAATTTTTTAGCGAATTCCATAATTAAGTAAATAAGATTTTATATCTACAAATTATTTAGGAAATTTTGAAATGATGTAGTTTTTCCTACCAAATTCAATTATTTTTTAAATTCTTGGAAGAAAAGTTTTTTCTAATTAAAAATAGCTATATTTAGTGTTAATTCGGATCTGAATGATTCAATTTTTTCACCCAAAATTTACTCAAAATTAACCCAAACTTTTTTTAAAATTAAATCAAAACTATTAAAAATATTTTTCTGGTATTTATTTTTACTTTGAGAGTCTTTTTTGATCCTTAATCCGTACAATTTTGTTCCTCTAACCGCACACATAAAACTTGAGATTTACTATTTAAATGAATTAGAACATAAGTGTAGTCAAGAGGTAAGTCTTATGGCACTAAACGACACATTTACTATCCAAGAAATGGACTTGGATACAAAAGATCTCTCATACGATATTAAGTCAAAAGAACTTGAAACTTACTGGAATAATGAATGCGAATTGCATCCCAGTAATAACCATTGCAAAATTTTCTGCGATTAATACTTTATCTTTTTAAGTATTCTTACGCTTGATTTTTATATATCATCCGTACTAAAGCATAGTCAGATAGAAAGGAGGACAATCAGATGACAAATTTAACTATAGAGATTCTATTCTGGGTGATTTTAGTTTCTTATATAGGATTAAGATTTTCTCAAACATGGGATGGCTTTAAAAAACAGTTTTAATTAGGAGGGAAAAATGAAACTTCAAACACAATTTACAGTTCCCAAAAAAGATCTACGAGATCTTGATTATGTGAATAAATTAGAAGTTTTAGAAGGAACTTTTAAGAGAGAATGTCAAGATTACCCAACTAAAGAAGATTGTTTAGTTTGTTGTAACTGACTATTCATTAATCGTTTTTCGTAGCTTATAAATTCTAAAAATATTTATAAATTCTTTAATGAGAGGTTGAACTATGAAATTAAAATTCATGCCAACAACAATTTTCAGAGAGACTCCAAAAGTAACATTTTTTGATGCAGGTATAGATTCATCTAATGGTTGTGATGTAGTTATGCATTCAGGGGAGGCTATATCTCCTCCAGATAATTTTAAAGATGAACAATATTACGTTCACAATCATCAAGTTGATTACAATTTAGTTATTAATGGAGAAAGAACATTTGTTTTAATAAATCCTTCATGGGATGAACCCCATCATGTGATTTATTTAAATAGATCAATGGGAGCACTAGAAATTCCTATTGGTACTTATCACAGATCAATCTCTGGGAAAGAAGGTAGTATTGTTTTAAATCAACCAAAAAGAGATAAATTTTTTGATCCAGCTAAAGAATTCATCCCACAAAAATTAGACAAAATAAGTTTAATTAAGGCAAGAAAAAGTCCACCTGTTTATTGGATTTATGAAAATAATCAAGTTAAAAGATTCCGTTTTAATCCACTAGGAAGAAAAGTAAAGACCCTTGTTTGATATGAACAAAACAAAAAAGAGGCTTTCACCTGAAATTAATAATTCAAAAAATCTTAATTTGATTATTAATTCTGATACATACAAGTTGGCTCATGAAGATATTAATATGCTCAGCAGAAATGAAATGCGCGGAGTCAGAATGCTGCTTGAAATTACAAAACCAGATTTAATACTAGAAGAAAATAATATTCTTTCAACCATAATAATTTTTGGTGGCGCAAGTATTACCGAGGAATCAAAAACAAAAGAGAAAATTGAAGATATAAAAAAGTTAATTAAAAAAAATCCTTCATCAGTATTGCATAAACGAAAGTTAAATAGATTAGAAAATTTACTATCAATGAGTCACTATTATCAATCCGCAAGAGAGTTTTCTAAACTTGCTTCAATTAATAATCAAAGTAAATCCTGTAATTCTCATGTGATAGTAACTGGTGGAGGTCCAGGAATTATGGAGGCTGCTAATAGAGGAGCTTTTGAAGCAAATTGTAAGTCTATAGGGTTGAATATCAGTCTCCCTAATGAACAAATCCCCAATGCTTTTATAACTCCAGGGCTCTGCTTTAAATTTAATTATTTTGCATTAAGAAAGATCCATTTTGTGATGAGATCATTAGCAGCTGTTTTTTTCCCTGGAGGTTTTGGAACTTTAGATGAATTATTTGAACTACTTACACTCCGTCAAACAGGGATGAAAAATAAAATACCAATCATCCTTTTTGGAAAAGAATATTGGGAAAAGTTAATTAACTTTGAATATTTAGCGGATATGGGATTAATTTCTGATCAACACTTAAATCTTTTTGAATATGCAGACAGTGCCTCAGAAGCATGGGAAATAATTAAATCATCAAATTTATCTAATTAAAAAAGAATTTAAAGATTTATTGGATCAGCCTCACTCTCGCTTAAAATAACAAGTTCTTCATTAAGAGGATCAATTGCACTATTATTCTGTCCATTCATCAAATCAAATTCATCGATATCGCGTTTTAATGAAATTTCCAGATCTTGGGTTTTCTCAAATATTTTACGAGTAATTTGATCTCCTTGAATTCCATCATCTTCAATTTGAAGCTCAGGAGAATAGTTTGTAATTATATCTACTTCCTCAGAGATAATTGAATCTTCAGGATTACTTTCTTGCAGAATATCCTCCGAATCATATAACCCAGTAATTGGATCATAGTCACTCAAATTAGTATTTAACTCTTCAGTTAAAAAGTCATTATCAGGCTGATGAATTTCAAAGTCATCATCTGTTAGATCAGTATATTTGATTAACATATCTTGAACGTGCATCATTGCTTGAGATTCATTGATATAGGTTCCTCCAACTTCCCTAATAACATCTTTAACATCCTCTTCCGTAGCTGTTCTTAGATCTAAATCAACATTAGAGAGAAGATCTCTGGTTTCTTCAGTTATTGTGATGCCATCGCTAGCATCATGATTTTCATCTAATGACTGAAGGAATACAGCCATATTTTCAACATATTCATCGTTTAGATTTGTTCGTTCAACATCCGCGATATCTTGTAAGAATATGTTGCCAGAAGCTAAATCTTCTGAAGAAACAGATCCCAAAGAAACATTACCAATACTGAAACTAACTTCATCTCCAAATAAATAGTTAAAGTAACCCTCTTTGGTTGTTAAACCAGTTATTCCAGATGAAGATGTATACTCGACCCCCTCAACAATTCCATCAACTAATGTTGTAAATGAGAGACCTGTTGTGCCAGTACTTTCGTAAACACGAACATGACCGGCACTTGTACCCGTTCCATCATTTAAATGAGCACCAACTGCAACAGTAGATCCATCAGCAGAGAGACTTACTGAGATACCTGATTGGTCACCCGCTGCTTCTCCATTAATGTCAGAAGCAATCTGCGTCCAACTACCACTTACATTATGAAAAACACGAACATGGCCACTAGCATTACCATTCTCATCATTTTGGGAGGCACCGATGGCAACAGTAGATCCATCTGCAGAAAGACTTACAGAGATACCTGATTGGTCACCACTAGCCTCTCCCTCAATATCATCTCCAACTTTTGTCCAGGTTCCATTCTCATTTTTATAAATACGAACATGGCCACTATTAGAACCATTGTCGTCATTGTAGGCAGCACCAATAGCAACGATAGAACCATCTGATGACAAGCTAACTGAAAACCCTGAGAAGTCATTCGAGGCTTCTCCATCTATGTCTCCACCAATTTTTGTCCAGGTTCCATTGTTATTTTCATAAATACGCACATGGCCACTATTAGAACCATTGTCGTCGTTGAAAACAGCACCAACAGCTACTGTAGTTCCGTCAGGAGAGATGCTGACTGAGTAACCTAAAGAGTCTTCAGCTGCTTCTCCATCTATATCGCTACCTATCTGT
>NZ_JNAL01000006.1 GCF_000759955.1 Prochlorococcus marinus str. MIT 9201 | reverse complement strand
TTGTGGGAGTAGCTATTTTTCCAATTTCAAATAGTTTAGAAAAAATTGATTTTTTCAAGTCACTGATTAATGAGGTTTCTATATCTGTTTCTATATTTGTAGGTGCCATAACTTTCACAGGTTCAATTGTGGCAATGGCAAAGTTACAGGGTTGGTTGTCAACTCCAGGATGGACACAGAGCAAAGTTAGACATTTTGTAAATATTGTTTTTGCAGTTGCTTCCTTGATAGCCTTTTTTGACTTGATAAACGGCAATACAAATTCAATTTGGCTTTTAGTTATAGTTTCTTCTTTATTAGGTATCGGAGTTACCTTGCCAATTGGTGGAGCAGATATGCCAGTTGTCATATCTTTATTAAATAGCTATTCAGGGATTGCAGCAGCAGCAGCAGGTTTCGTTGTTGATAGTCAGCTTTTGATAGTGGCAGGCGCAATGGTTGGAGCTGCAGGTCTAATACTTACTCAAGTAATGTGCAAGGGTATGAATAGATCATTGGTCTCAGTTCTTTTTGGAGGATCTCTATCTGCACAAAGTACAACCTCTTCTGGTTCAGGAGAATACACAAACATAACATCTTGCAGTGTTGAAGAATGCGCATTGACTTTAGAGGCAGCCAACAAGGTAATTATAGTTCCTGGTTATGGTTTAGCAGTAGCTCAAGCTCAACATACTTTAAGGGAAGTGACAAAAAAACTAGAACAAAATGGTATTGAAGTTGTTTACGCAATTCATCCTGTAGCAGGGAGGATGCCTGGGCATATGAATGTACTTTTAGCAGAAGCAGATGTTCCTTACGAACAACTTAAAGAGATGGATGTTGTAAATCCTGATTTTCCAGCAACGGATGTTGTTTTAGTTTTAGGAGCAAATGATGTCGTTAATCCTCAAGCTAAAAATGACAGCTCTTCCCCTTTATATGGCATGCCAGTTCTTGATGTGCAGGAAGCAAGAACGGTATTTGTAATTAAACGTGGTATGAGTGCAGGTTACTCCGGAATAAAAAATGATTTATTTGATCTTCCAAATACCTCAATGGTCTTTGGGGATGCAAAAAAGGTACTGAATGATTTGATTGGAGAATTAAAGGATCTTGGAGTTGGGGAGAAATAATAGTATATCTTTTAGTTTTTCAGATTACGTAAAAAATAAGCCATTTCGAGAAGTCTTGCCTTGGATAGGTGGCGACTTACAAACTTTGAGAGATACTTTTGTTATTGATTTTGGTAAATCAATAAAAAATAAAAAAATACTCTTTCCGATTAATAAAATTCTTTCTAAAAATTTTGAATGTGATTATCTTTTAGGTTTTTTAGAATTACCTAAAAACTTAAACTCGCTTAGGGGTTTTGTAATCGTTACACATGGTTTAGGGGGCTCAACTAAACGGTTTGGTTTAAGAAGAATATCTAGGAAATTAGCAAATAATGGTTTTGGAGTTCTTAAATTAAATCTAAGAGGATCTGGATCAGCGAGATATTTAGCTAAAGGAAATTATTGTGCTAGATGCTCCAGTGATGTTATTTCAGCAATTAATTATTTTAAAAAATTGATTAATTTAGAGTACAAAGATCTCATGGTAAGGAATAATAATCTTCCAATTTACGGAGTTGGATTATCTTTAGGCGGAACAATTCTTTTAAATGCCTGCCTAGATTACGATGAAAACAAAGGAGAAAAACTTTTAGATGGCCTTGCCTGCGTGAGTACCCCTTTAGATTTATCTTCATGCAGTCTCTGTATTGAAAAACCTAGAAATTATATCTACCAAAAATGGTTACTTCACCGCTTAAAAAATCAGTTATGGGACGGATTTAATGATGAGGGCAAAATTCTTAATAATGAGAAATTAAGAATAAAAATTAGAAATTTAAAAAGTATAAGAGAATTTGATCAGAAATTTACAGCTCCAAGTTGGGGATTTAATTCTTTAGAAGATTATTATATTAAAGCTTCTCCAATATTTAGAATCCAAAACTCAATAAAAAAATTACCTAAAGTGCTTTTTATTCATGCCAAGGATGATCCTTGGGTACCATATGAGGATACTTTGAATTTAAGAAAAGAATCTATTGATAAATTCACTATTTTTATAACTGAAAAAGGAGGTCATAATGGTTTTCATTCGATTAATGGCTGCTGGTCAGACGAAGTCGTAAAGAAATGGTTTATGAGTATCTAGGACTATTTAAAAATGGTGTTTTTTTGAAAATCCATTTTTCTATTGGCTTACCGTTAATAATATGTGAGGTAAAAATCTCAGAAATTTTTTCTGGAGAAACTTTCTCATACCAAATACCATCAGGCCAAATAAGAAGAATTGGGCCGTTCTTACATACCCTTAAACAGTCAGCTTTTGATCTTAATATATGAACGTTTTTGGTAGAGGGATCATTCTCAAATTTTTTTAAAGTCTTTTTCAGACATTCCCATGTTTTTTGACCTTCATTGCCTTTAAAGCATTTCTGTTTTGTGGGTGTTGCGCATAGTAGAAGATGTTTTTTTATATTCACTTTTATCCAATACTTACGTATTTTTTCCCTTTTTTAATTTCTTGCTCAACAAAAAGTCTGGCCCAATTGTCTACTTCAAGAATATCCTCCAATTCGGGACTCAAATTCAATTTATCCATATGTGATTCACAAGCTTTACTAATAAATGTTGGAATTTCTTGAAAAGAAATTTTTTCTTTGAGGAATTGTTCAACAGCCATTTCATTAGCAGCATTTAATACTGCAGGCATAGTCCCAGAAGATTTTCCTGCAGCATAGGCAAGTCCCATGCATGGATATTTAAACTCGTCTGGCTCTTTAAAAGTTAATTTTCCAATTTCACTTAGGTTTAATCTTTTCCAATTTGTTTTAAATCTTTCAGGCCAACTCATCGCATATAAAATGGGTAGTTTCATATCTGGCCAACCTAATTGAGCTAATACTGAAGAATCTTCCATCTCAATCATTGAATGAATAATACTTTGAGGATGGATAACTATTTCGATATTTTCGTAAGAGGTCCCAAATAAATAATGAGCTTCTATAACTTCTAATCCTTTATTCATAAGAGTTGCAGAATCTACAGTTATTTTTTTTCCCATATCCCAATTAGGATGTGAAGTCGCATCTTCCACTGTGACATGCTTTAAATCCTCAATGGCCCAATCTCTGAAAGCTCCACCAGAAGCTGTTAAATGTATGGCTTTTAAACCCTTAGGCATCTCTCCTGTTGAAAAATCTGCATTTTCATAATTAGGTAATCCTTGTAAACATTGAAAGATAGCAGAGTGTTCTGAATCAGCAGGTAAAAGCCTACTATTATTTTTCTTTAATGCAGGAATAACAATTGGTCCTGCTGCAATTAAAGTTTCTTTGTTAGCAAGTGCAATATTTTTCCCCGCATTAATTGCTGACATTGTTGGAATTAAGCCTGCACAGCCTACTATCCCTGTGACCACAGTATCTGCCTTATCCCATGCTGCAACTGCGTTAATACCTTGCTTTCCACCTAAAACCAAGGGAGCATCATCCAAATCTAAGTTATTAATATTATCTTTTAAATCTTCTATAAGACTTTCATCCTCAATTGCAACTACCTCTGGTTTATGTGTTTTAACTTGTTCAGTTAATAAATTAATATTTCTTCCTGCAGAAAGAGCTACGGCTTTAAACTTATCAGGCTGCTCACTAGCTATTTCGAGAGTTTGAGTCCCTATTGAACCAGTAGAACCGAGCACAGTAATGTATTTCAATTTTCTCTGATATTTCTAATATCTTCCCATTTAAAGGTGTATTTAAAAAACAAAAATTTCAAATTGGTTTTTTTCTTAAAATTTAGACCCTTATCCATGTTGTTATTTCCTTTGATTGATCAATAAGTTCAATACCTTTTTCTTTTAACAAATTTCTGATTTCATCCGCCTTCGCATAATTCTTTTCCATTTTTGCTTTCAATCTTTCATCAATAAGCGATAATATTTCGTCTTCTTTTATTTTACTTTCTTTTACTAAAACCTCTTTTTTAAGACCAAGTACCTCGGTCAACTTTTCAAGAGTTTTAAAATTCTCAATAAGAAAGAATTTTTCATTTAGGTCTATTTTAAAACCTTCAACCCTTTGAAATTGGTTTAAAAAGTTTTTTAATGGTTTCGCTAAATCGTAAATAATTGCAATAGCACCTGCTGTATTAAGATCATTTCCAAGAGCCTCAGAAAATTTAAGCTTTTTTTGAGATAATTCAAAACATATTTTCTCTTTATATTCTTCTTCGAGAGATTCATTTTTTTCAATAGATCTAAAAGCACCTTTTGTAAGATCCATAAAAGAAAGGGCTACATTAATGTTTTTCCAAGCTTCTGAAGCACTCCTTAGAGCTTCTTCAGTAAAATCGAGTGGTTTTCTATAATTCACAGTCATAACAAAATATCGCAAAGTCATAGGGCTTATACCTGACTTAATTAGCTCTCTGATAGTTTTAAAATTTTTAAGGGATTTACTCATCTTTTGTCCATTTACATTGACCATCCCATTGTGTAACCAATAGTTTGCAAGCTTTTTGCCATTAGCTGCTTCTGATTGAGCGATTTCATTCTCATGATGAGGAAAAATCAAATCAGAACCACCTAAATGGATATCAATAGTATCTCCTAATTCATCTTTAACCATCGCCGAACATTCAATATGCCATCCTGGTCTACCTTTACCCCATGGCGAATCAAAAAATGGTTCATCATCTTTGGCTTTTTTCCATAGTGCAAAATCTTGCGGATTTAGTTTTTTACTATTTTCCTCATTAGCCATTCTTCCTTGCTGATTGATATTTTGTTCTTGTATATTTTGATTACTAAGCTTTCCATAATTTTTATTTTTAAAAACAGAATAATAAACATCTCCATCTCTAGAGTATGCATAACCTTTGTCCTCGAGGATTGTTATGAAGGAGCAGATATTACATATATGATTAGTTGCTCTTGGCATCCTATCCGGTCGCATTATCCCTAAAGAATCCATATCTTTATGAAATTCAATAATATTTTTTTCAGATACTTCCTTCATTGAACTGCTTTCTTCTTTCGCTCTTTTTAAGATCTTGTCATCAATATCTGTAAAATTTTGAACATACTTCACTTTGTAATCACTGTAAATTAAGAATCTTCTCAATACATCCCAAGCTATATAACTTCTGGCATGACCAAGATGACATAAATCATAAACAGTTACTCCACAACAATAAATTTTTACTACATCATCAATAGGCTTAAAAACCTCAACTCTTCTGCTTAAAGTATTAAAAAGTTTGATCATCTTAAATTAAGTATTTCATAAGGTTTATTTTGTCTCCATCCAATTGTCTCCAATACCAATATCAACTAAAAGAGGCACATTTAATTTTACGCAATCTTCCATAGTCTTCTTTACTAATTTCGTCGTAATTTCCAAAGAATCCGGTTCAACTTCAAACAATAATTCATCATGAACTTGTAAAAGCATTTTTGCGGGAACATTCATTTCTATAAATTTCTTATTTAGTTGAACCATTGCAATTTTGATAATGTCTGCACTTGAACCCTGAATTGGTGCATTAGCTGCGGCTCTTAATGACTGTGCTTCCATGCCAGCCCTTCTTGCAGATTGCAGGTCAATTTCGTAAGGATCTTTCCCTATTAATCTTCCAAGTCCATTTTTATCAAACTTAAATTCTCTTTTTCGACCAAAAATTGTTTTTACATAACCTTTTGATAAGGCAAGCCTTTCTTGAAGTTCAAGAAATTTGAAAATTTTTGAATATCTTTCTTTGTATTTTATTAGGAATTCTTTTGCCTCTGGAGTACTTACTCCTGTTGAACGGGCAAACTTTTTTATACCCATACCATAGATAACTCCAAAATTTATTGTTTTCCCAACTCTCCTTTCCTCGGATGATATTTCTTCTTTCTCGAAAATTAATCTTGCAGTCAAAGAATGAATGTCATCATTCTTATGAAATGCATTAATTAATATTTCTTCATCTGCTAAGTGAGCAAGTATTCTTAATTCGATCTGAGAATAATCAGCTGATAAAAGTTTCCAATTTTTTTCAGGCAAGAATGCTTTTCTGATTCTTCTACTAAATTCAGTCCTAACCGGAATATTTTGAAGATTAGGATTGCTACTACTGAGTCTTCCAGTTGCTGTAGCAGCTTGATTAAAGTTTGTATGAACCCTTCCTGTCTTTTCGTTAATAAGATTTGGAAGAGCATCAATATAAGTACTAAGTAATTTGCTGAGAGTTCTATGTTTTATTAAATGTTGGATTATTTCATGCTCGTCGACTAATCTCTCAAGAACTACTGCATCTGTACTCCATCCTGTTTTTGTTTTGCGTGATTTCTTTTTATCCAAATTTAATTTTTCAAATAAGATCTCACCGAGTTGTTTTGGTGAAGATAGATTAAAAGTTTCTTCTGCTAATTCATAAACTTTACTTTCAATATCTTCTAAGGTACTTTTTAGTTCTTTTGAGAGTTTATTTAAATAAGGGATATCGATGGTTATTCCATCCATTTCCATTTGTGACAATACCGGCTCTAAAGGCAGCTCGATTTCTTCGAACAATTTGATTAATTCATCTTTTTCCTTTGAAAATCTTTCTTTAAAAATTTTGACAATCTTAAAAGTTAGGAATACATCATAACCGCAGTAAATACTCGCTTCATTAATATCAACAAATGAAAAGTCTTTATTTTTCCCAACTGTTTCTTTAAATGAAGGGGGCTTAAATCCAAATAATCTAAAACTAATTTCACTTAATCCATGCTTCTCCTGGTTATTAAGAAGGTAGTCTGCTATCAAGGTGTCAAAGGTTACTCCTTTAAGATCAAGTCCATGATTAAAAAATATTTGCCTATCAAATTTAGAATTTTGGAGTGCCTTTTCTTTTTTCGGATCTTCTATCCAAGTTCTTAGTTTTGAGAAAACATCTTCAATTGATAATTGATTGGGGGTCTTTTTTTTTGTTTGATGACCAAGAGGTATATAAAATAAATCATCATTTTCTTCTCCAAGACATAATCCAATCCCAACAAGTTCCGCATCGATTGGATTTAAACTATTGGTCTCTGTATCTAAAGAAACTATCTCATTGGTCTTGTCTAATCTTTGAATTAATTTATCAAGTAATTCGAAATCATTTACAATAGTTACCTTAATTTTAGGAATTTTATTTTCACTATTTTCTAATTCATTTTTGCTTGAAATATTAGGTGGATTACCCTCCTCTTTAGCTACGTTATTTTTGGCAAAACCACCTTTGCTGAAAGTTGAATTGAAAATATCAATTTGTCTAAGTAGTGTTGATAATTCAAGTTTTTGCAGTGACTCTGAAAGTAGTTCTTGATTTATATTTTTTAATTCATAACCGTTACTTAAAATTAAAGGCACCTTAGTATTTATTTTTGCTAAATCCCTTGAAAGAAAAGCATTATGTTTATCGTTATTGAGCTTTTCTATAACTGAACCTTTGATGAATCCTTTATATTTTTTATCATTGTTCTGCTGAATATTTTCCAAAGCCTGGTAAATCCCATCAAGAGTGTCGTTCTCTTTTAGTAGATTAATTGCAGTTTTTGGACCTACCCCTTTAATACCAGGAATATTATCAGAACTATCACCAGTTAGGGCTTTAAGATCAACTACTCTTTCTGGCGCAACACCTAATTTTTCCTTTACTCCATTTTCATTCATAAGAGTTGGATTACCACTTTTCGCATATGGACCACCACCCATATAAAGTACATAAATATCTTTTTGATCATCTACTAATTGAAATAAGTCTCTATCTCCAGAAAGAATATTCACGCACCATCCTTTAGAAGAAGCATCATTTGCAATTGTGCCTAGGAGATCATCTGCTTCATAACCGGGAGATTTAAAAATTGGTAAATTGAGGCTTTCTTCTAAAATGATTTCTAGTTGTTCAATATCCTGAAAAAAAACATCTGGTGCTACATCTCTATTTGCCTTATAATTTGGATCTAATTCATGTCTGAAAGTTGGTTTTTCGGTATCAAACGTAATACAAACACCCTCAGGACTAATATTTTTGCAATTATCCAGAAGACTTTTTAAAAATCCATAAGTCACACTTGTTGGGAATCCTTCTTTAGTTGTTAAACCTCCATCAATCCCTTTGCTAAATGCGTAGAAGCTTCTAAAAGCGAGTGAATGACCATCGACTAAAAGTAAAATTGGTTTTTTAGAGTTTTCAGATTTTAAACTCATTTTCTCTTCTTAGCCCATGGTGGAATATCAATAAAGATTTGCTCTCCAGGTTCTAATCCATCAATTACTGAAGTTTTATTGCCACTACTAATACCAATTTCGATTTTTTCAAATTTGGGAGAATTGTTTTTATCAACTTTCAAAATTCCTTTTTCACCTTTTTCAGTGACAATAGAAACTGTTGGTACTAAAATTTTTTCTTCATTACCTTCGACTCTAAATTCAAGATCTGCAGTCATTCCAATTTTAATTTCTTCAGAAATATCTTTAAAATTTAAAGTTACTTCGAATGAGGTTACATTATTATCTTTTACAGCTCTTGTAGCTATTTTTTTAACTATGGCACTATATTTTTTTGAGGGATAAGCCTCAATTCTTACTGAGGCTTCTTGACCTATTTTTATTCTGCCAATGTCGCTCTCAGGAACTTTAGCAACAATTTCCAGGCCCTCTGATAGTTCAAAAATAAAGTTTTTGGTTTTAGGGTCTGAACTTAAGTTTGTAGATGGTGTGACATAAGATCCTATTTCAGCATATTTTGCAGTTATCTTTCCTCCATAAGGAGCTTTAATTAGATAGAAACTTTTTTCAGCTTTTGCATCATTAAGTTTTGCGCTACTAATGTTGTAGTTATTTTTATAACTTTCATAGTCTTCTTTACTTACCGCTCCTTCTTGATATAAATATTCCCTTCTTAAAAATTCAGATTTTTGTTTTTCTACATTTAATTCAAGTTCTTCAATTTTATAGATAAAGTCTTCATCATCAAGAGAAGCTAAAACCTGATCTTTTTTTACAAGATCGCCCTCATCTACTTTGATTTCTTTTATTACGCCCTGCTTGCGAGGCCCAATATTACTTGTCCTTATTGCTTTTACTTCACCACTAGTATTAATTGAATCTGAGAGGATTCCTTTTTCAACTTGAACTACAAAATCAGAAATATCTTTTGACTTATTTTTCTTGAAGGAATTGGTTATGAAAATGAAAAATATAGCTAGAGAAAGTAGTATAATTCCACTTCTTAAATTTATATTTTTTTTTATTAAATCAAACATTTCTTTTTAAAAGCAGAAGTAGAGAATATTTAGGAACTAAATGAATAATCAAAACGATTATAATTAACCTATCCAAGATTGGTTAAGTAAATACTATATTACTAAAAGATGTTTTCTTGATAATTTTTCCATAAGTTTTTTCAAATGTTAAAAGCAGGTATTATTGGTTTACCAAATGTTGGAAAATCAACTTTATTTAATGCACTTGTAGAAAATGCTAAGGCCCAAGCGGCTAATTTTCCCTTTTGTACTATAGAACCTAATAAAGGCATAGTTTCAGTCCCAGATCAAAGGTTGCTAGAGTTAGGTAATTTAAGTTCTAGCCAAAATATTATCCCAACAAAAATTGAATTTGTTGATATCGCAGGACTAGTAAAAGGAGCTAGTAAAGGCGAAGGTTTGGGAAATAAATTTTTATCAAATATTAGGGAGGTTGATGCAATAGTTCATGTTGTAAGGTGCTTTGAAGATAGTGATGTAATTCATGTTTCTGGAAAGGTAGATCCCTTAGATGACATTGAGATAATTAATCTGGAATTGAATTTAGCTGATTTATCTCAACTCCAAAAAAGAAGAGAAAGAATTAAGAAACAGGTTAGAACTAGTAAAGAGGCAGCAAAAGAAGATACTTTATTAGAAAAAATTGAAGAAGAGCTAGAGAAAGGCCTTTCAATTAGATCAATATCTTTGAATGAAGAAGAAAATTTAATAATTAAGCAATTAGGCTTCCTTACTGCTAAACCAATTATTTATGCAACTAATTTGAATGAAAATGATTTAGCTGAAGGTAATGATTTTTCATCAACAGTTCAGAGTTTTGCAAGTAATGAAAATACAGAATGTATAAAAATATCAGCGCAAGTCGAATCTGAATTAATAGAGTTAGAACCAGAAGATAAAAAAGACTACCTTATTGGCTTAGGAGTAGAAGAAGGGGGATTAAGTTCTTTAATTAGATCAACATATAAATTATTGGGATTAAAAACTTATTTTACTACCGGAGAAAAGGAGACAAAAGCATGGACAATAAAAGATGGGATGACTGCGCCACAGGCAGCAGGGGTAATTCATACTGATTTTGAAAAAGGATTTATAAGAGCTCAGACTATTTCATATCAAAATTTAATTGATTCAGGTTCAATTGCCAATGCAAAAACTAAAGGTCTTTTAAGAAGTGAAGGTAAGGAATATATTGTTAACGAAGGTGATGTAATGGAGTTCTTATTTAATGTTTAGTAAGTCTCTTAAGGCTTACTATTTTGCTTTTTGAATTTAAATTCAAAAAATGAAATTAATAAAATTAAGATACATCCTAAGCAACTTCCTATTAACCCAAAAACAATGGTTGTAAAACCATCATCGTAGCCATATTGTAATTGTGGTAAGTGAGGGGGGATCGGCATTATTTGTCAACAGAATTTTCAATATCTTCCAGTAAATGTTTAGTTGATCTACTAAAACCATTTGTTTTTAAATAGTTTTGAGCCTCTCTAAATTTTTCAGCTACTCTTTTTGCATAAGGAGTATTCATGGAATTTTGAGTCATGTTGAAAATGCGACTCATTTTATAATCTGATTTAAGGAACCCCTTGATAAGTATTCAAAAATACAAGAATATAAAAATAGGATTTTTTACTTATTAAGAAATTTATTGTGAAAAGTTCTTGATTCTCAAAAATAAAGTTTTTTCAAATTAGAAAAATTGACAATGACAAATATATTATTAATTCTTTTTTTTGTACTTTTATTTTTATTATTTTTTTATTCAAAACGAAATAGAGGGTTAGCCCAAAAAACAAAAATTATTCCAACTTATGTACCTTTCTTAAAAGAACAAGAATTTAATCCTGACATAAGCACTGATAATTGGGATTTACACAAACACAGATTAGATAAATTTAAAAGATCACAATATAAAGGATTAACTTTCTTTGTAAGTTCAGAAAAAAGAATTTACTATCTTTCTGAAGAAGGGGATAAAGTTTATTGCTAATAGGTGAAATTAATTTTATAAATAAGAAAAGCCGTTAGAAATTAATAATATTAATGAAGTATTTATTTTTATTATCAGAAAAGTTCTATAGCTTTATCAAGTGGGAGTGGAATACCTTAAAAAATCTAAGAAGAACTAAAAGAAATAATTTTTTTCTAAGAGGATCATTTGCTTTATTTAGTTTATTGTCAATTCTTTTTTTAATATTTTCTCCCCCTATCGCTTTTGGATTGTTATTTGGAGAGGGATTGAAATTTAGTACTTTTTTTATTTGGATATGGATTTTAAATTTGAAGTTTTTTTGAAAATGTATGATTAATTTCACGAGATTATTTAAAATTAAGAATATAAAAAATTTAACTTATGCCAAAGATATTCAAACAAAATAAGTTTGCTTTGTTGGGAGCAAATATTTTAATAATTTTGCTCTGGGTAACTACATCTTCTTTTTTGCTAAATTTATTTCAAAGTGAAAATGCCCCATTTTATATATATAAAATTTCTTTTTTAATCAGATTTCTTCCTCCTATTTGGGTTACATGGTTCCTATGGATAAAAAGAGGTGGTTTAAAAAGATAAATAACAAAAGTATTTTTGCGTATTTACTATAAAAAAAAATCAGTTAAAATCTGTGGGCTTACTTGAAATTTTCATGTAAGAATTAGGTGATTGAGAGATTGTTTTTAGTTAAGAAACAATCTCTTTTTTTTATATTTTTTCCAATAAAAAGTGTTTGTCAGTATCCCTATTGACAAACACTCATGACGATAAATTTTTTAAAATTAGACAGGTATTCTATTATCAATTTCCACCACTCCAGAATCCATAAGACGGCCAATTTTAATAACTAAAGCCATATCTAACCTAGAGAATTCGGATTGATGGTTGGTAATCCAATCAAGTTCTGAAAGAGTTATTACTCCTAAAGTATTTACTTTAAGAAAAAGTAAGCCTAAATTCATTTTAAAAGATTCCTGGGATAATCCAGCCGAATAAGCCGTAATTTACAACTAATGCAAATAGGCCCATCATCGCCATCCTTCCATTAGTTCTCTCAGCATGTTGCCAATACGTTGGTTTTGAATTTTCCATTTTATCTGTGTTGAAGGTTTAATAGATAGTAAATTTTAAACGAAACCAGGAATTATTTGACCTGTTGTTAGATATGCTCCAACAGCAGCAATTAATCCAAGCATTGCGAATCTGCCATTAAGTGTTTCAGCAACAACTTTTTCTTTTTCGATTGTTTTGACTTTTGTGTTTGTGTTTTTCATTTGATTAGAAGATGAATAGTTTGAATTTTCGTCTTGAAATTGCTTGGTTAGATAAGCAACGAGGAGGGCTGTAAACAATACAATTATTGCTAAGAAGCTCGAAAGTGGACTCATTAAAAAATGCCAGGAATAATTTGTCCGGTTGAAACGTAAGCTCCTACTAACGCGACAAGCCCGATCATTGCCCAACGACCATTAACTTTTTCTGCATTTTGTGGGTAACTGTCGTAAGAAACAGACTCATCTATGTAAGGACGTGTCTCAGTAGGAAACATATTCTGCCTGCCGCCTGATTCAGTAGTAACGTTTGAATTAGCCATTGAAGTTGTGTAATTGTTAACTAATGTAACACTACTATTAACAAATGTAAAGTACAAGGTCAAAAATAAGTTATTTCCAAGATATTTACTACAAAAATGTAACAGAAACGTGACATATCTTTTAAATATTTGTTTTTTAGGCTTGTCACGCTTTGCAGATTGGCTCGAAAACTATTAAAACTTTAATTTGTTATTTAAGTATTTATTTTTAAATCTTTAGAAAAATATCAATTTGGTAGAAAAAACTACATCATTCTGAAAATTGAATAATTAGTTTTTAGATATAATATATTTCACTTTATTATGGAATTCGCAAAAAAAATCATGACCGAAAAAGCTGAAAAGCTTAATGGTAAAGCCGCAATGCTTGGAATGTTTGCTCTTGTAGGAGCTTATTATTTTACTGGTCAAATTCTTCCAGGAATTTTCTAGTAAAAATCCTTTTTAAATTTTTTCAGGGCTTTATTAAGCCCTTTTTTACTGGATGATTATATTATTCCCTTTCTAATTATCCAATAATTCAAATAATTTGTTTATGAGAAGCTTTCTTTTTAAAAGTGTCTTTTCACTAAATTTTTTATTTTCTTCCCTTAAGATTTCCTGACCATTTGATCCCAATCCTTTAAAGACAAATTCTTTATCCTCTTTAATCCACTTGTTTATCATTGTTTGCGTTGTCTCTATATGAAATTGCAAACCGTAAGCAAAATCACCAATCCTAAAAAACTGTTCCTTACAACGTGCACTGCTAGCAATGAGGACTGCTTCATTAGGTAATAAAATCCTATCTCCATGCCAATGCAGGACATGGAAAGGATCTTCAAACAGTGCTTTAAAGTCTTTATTCGATTTTTCTATAAAAATCTGAGACCATCCAATCTCTGGCAATGCTTTTGGAGGTGATCCATATTTAAGAATTTCTACATCTCCTCCAGCAGCACTCGCAAGCAACTGAGCACCTAAGCAAACACCGATTATAGGTCTCTCATTTTCTAATTCTTTTTTTATAAAATCTCTTTCTAACTTAAGCCATGGATATCTTTCACTTCCAATATCTTTAACTCCCATTGGTCCACCCATAATTAAAATTAAGTCACCTTTTTTTGTTTGTGGCTGATCATTTTTATTATCTAAACGAATTATTTCAATTTTTAAATTTCTTTGTTTAGCAAATTGTTCAAAAAGACCTGGCCCCTCTATTTCTAAATGCTGCAAAACTAATAGGCGTCTTATTCCCTTCATTCACTTTCCATTATTTCAGCTGATTCAGAACAGACATTAACACTAAACCACTTCATTGCCGACCAAGTATCTTTTTGGTAAGTACCTGCTGCAATACTTACAAAACAATCATTTTCATACCAACTTCGATAACTTGGAGTTACTCCCGTTCCTTTTAAACTATTTTCTAAGCCTTTTCCATATTTTTTAATAACAAGATTTAAAGCTTCATTCTCAATTTCTCTTTGCTTTTCATCAGCAAAACCTCCTAGTGGAATAAAAAAAAGAATTGATGCAATAAGTAAACGTATCATTGAGTCTTTTGGTTTATATGTAGTTAATTTCATATCGATTAATTAATCTTTTAAAGTCATCAACTCTTTTTTGTCCATTCTTTAATGGTCTTGAGGAGTCAAGAACGGCTGCACAACATAATTGCCAACATGATTTTTCATCTAGTCCTAATTTTATACATATATTTTTTGGAGCTTTGATAACTGTATTTATTTCTGCAATATGTTGAGTAGTTTCCCATAATTCTCCTTCAAGAAAGTCAATTTCAATACTTGATAATAATTCTGTAGCGACGTAATCCTTAATTAGCTCAGTTAATTCCACAATATTTTATTAAAGCAGAGAAGTTAAATCATCTCTTAGTATTTGTATAGCAAGATAAAAAAAAAGAAGCTAGTTTGCACCTTTCATCTATAAAGGCTTTTTCTTGGCCGGATCACTTATCCGTAATTATGAGATACTTCTGTCCATCCTTTTTGGTGCAGTTCGTTCCATTTTTCCCAGGCTGAGTCTATGTTGAGTTTTTCAGAGGATTTGTACCCTCCGGGTTCTCCAAGGTGATTTGTGTAGAAAAGATGAGTATGAATTTTTAAATTAGGTTTAGGAGAATTAATGCATTCTTCGAAAAAGATTATTCTGCTGCCTTCGGGATTTAGTAGACAACCGTTTGGCACGCTAGTGCTACAACCAAATGAGTAATTAGGCTTCATGCTTTCAAGTTGATAGGCTATTTGAATATTAATACGTTTGTACTATAAATTATATCCTCCTTGTTTTGCTGTCAATCCTTTTAAGGTTAAGTACTTATTTACTAATAATTATTTTGTTTTTTAATAAATAAGATAATTTCTTTAAGCTTATGAATTACAGGGAAGATCTAGAAATCAAACTACAAAAAGTAACACTTGCAATGCAGGAAGTTGCAGATGATATCCACAAAACTAATCCTGAGAAGCAAAGAATAATTTCTAAACTTATTGAATTTAAAGAAGCAATCATTTCAAAGGGAATTGAACTTAATATTGAATTAGAGGCAGCCTAGAAAAATTCCAAATCTCATGAATGTTTAATAACTTTTAGAATAATGTTATTAACAAAGAAGGGTTATTTATCAAATGCAGCCTGGTACTTTTGAATTATTGATCCTAGTATTTATCTTTTTAGGTCTTCAAGCCTGGTGGATTATCCCAATAGTTATTAAAAATAATAAATTAAATAAGAGAGGTAAGGATTTAAGAGAGGAAATTAAGCAACTAGAAAAGTTATATAAGAAATAAATTAGTTTATTATTTTTGCAAACTACCTATTATTAGTGAAACTAAAATATCTAATGCAAATAAAAACATTTATTCCATTTTGTTTCCTTTTTATTGGGACTTTAGCTTTGCCACAAACTTCTCTTGCTGAAGAAAAGATTGAAGTTATACCTATTATTCAAAGTTCAAAAGGACTTAGTGGTAAAAATTTTAATTATCTCGAGGGTAAGCCTGAATTAAGACTCTTAAAAGTCAAGATTCCAGTTGGCTTGAAAACTCCAATTCATACTCATCCTTCCCCAATGTTGATTCATGTCACCAGAGGAAGATTAAAACATGTTAGGGGTGAAGAAATTAATTTCTTTAAAGCGGGTGATGCATTTATAGAGAGTAATAATGGGGGCCCCCACTATGTGAAAAATGTTGGAAAGAAGCCGGCCATACTTCATGTGGGAGTTGTATCAGTAGTTGGAATGCCTACGGCCATAAATGAATAAAATTTTCTCTAAGTTATTCAATCTGCATTTTTAGGATTTACCTTTTACGAAGAACAACTGTAATGAGATACTCCTCCATAATTAAAATACTGGTTTGGTTTTAGTCGATTATATTTTTGATCTATTTCTGCGGGTTGTTCTACATATGGATTGCTAAAGATATCCTGTAACTCTTTTATTTTCTTGTAATTTCCCTTTTCAGCTTCTTCATATGCAGGAACGACCATCCATTCACGCCAAGTATAGACTGGATTAAGGGATTTCATTGATGCCGATTTTGCTTTAATATTTCCCTCTTTCTTCAACACTGATTGCCAGTTTTCAAGCCATACTTCCCACCTATTATTGAGCTCGTCATTAATTGGTAAATAGAAACAGTCTTTTAAAGAATCTAAGTTATCAGGGATTTCAGAGAGTTTGCGGAACAAAATTGTATAGTCTGCTTTTGAAATGACCATCAGATTAAAAAATTCATTTATTAGAGTTTCGTTGTAATGTTCTAAACCAAGCTTGTTTGCCCACATTTTCATCAATTCCTTATTCATTAATTCGGAAAAGTCTTTTTCGATTTGTTCTAGCTTTTCAAAATCATTTTTGCTTTCTAAGAGTAATGGACTAAGAGAGGTACAGAATGTTTTAAAGTTGATTGCCGCAGCAGAAGGTTGGTTGAAAAATGAGAAATGTTCACCACCACCTGTCCATGGTTGAAATCTTGGATCAAATAATTCACAGAATCCAAAGGGGCCATAATCCAAGGTATAACCTCCAGCAGCACAATTATCACTATTGAAGTTACCCTGGCAATAACCAACTCGCATCCAGTTAGCTATAAGTGATATGAGTCTTGATCTGTATAAAGAAGCCAGTTTTATTACCTTATTTTCAATTGAAATCTCATATTCAATTTCATCTTTATAGTTTCTATCAATAAGATGTTGAACTATCATCTTTAGTTCATTGGGTGCCTCATCATGCGCTTTATTCCGAACTCGTCTTGCAAAAAGTTCAATCTGGCCTACACGTAAAAAAGATGGCGCGACTCTCGTAGTAATTGCCGCTAGATTATCAATCATTATGTCAGGTTCAAAATATCTGGACCCTTTGGAATACCACGGTCTTCTAACAATTTCTGATCGTGAGACATAAAGTGTTAAAGATCTTGAGGTAGGAATTCCCAAGGCATCCATTAATTCCTGCGCGAGAAATTCTCGTACGCTAGATCTTAAGACAGCTCTACCATCTGCTCCTCTACAATAGGGAGTTGGACCTCCTCCTTTAAGTTGCATTTCCATTCTTTTCCCATTGAATAAACCTTCAAAAACAGAAATTGCTCTGCCATCGCCATAACCATTGCCAGTTCCAAAAGGACATTGTTGGGTATATTCAGTCCCGTAAATTGATAATGCATAACCTGTAGCCCAACCAACAGGACTCATTGGATATTTAGCAACAGAAATATCACCTGAGAAAAAACGACAAAAATTTTGGTCTTTAGTAAGATCTGAGCTTAGCCTTAGTTCTTTAAAAAGTTTGTTGCTATGGGAAATATATTCTGGTTCTGGAATAGCAGTTGGAACAACTGGTACGTAATGACCTGAATATACTGAACGCGGCTTATGATCATTTCCATTTTTTGTTGATTGAGGATCTGCTTTAAGAGAATTCATAAAAGAATAGTCAGATAGTAGAGAAAATTCATAAAAATTTTCTGTAAGCTTTCCTTTTAATGAATCAGATTTAGTTGACATCAAATTTGCTATTTATTCTTGTAGGCGTTCTAATTTCTTTAAATAAAACATCTAAATGTATTTTATATAGTTTCTATTAGGGATGGTTTTTGCAGATACGTTCGAGATTAAGTATATGTTAAATTTTAATACTTCATTAAAAAAAGGTTCCGCAGTAAAACATTTTCCTGAGAAAAAGGTTTAGACTTTAGTAATAAAACAAAGCAATTAGCCTTCATATCAATTTTTTAATTAATAACCATTGCAAATACTTAATTTTTGACTAGTATTTTTCTGAGTTTGATCAAAAATAATTCGAAAAAGTTAAACTATTTTATCTTTTTTTGACTTGCACCCCTCCCCCTATTTCCGCACTATATTGCAGTAAATTTTTAATTTTATACATTATAATTTTTATTTATTTTAACTTACCCAGCCTTTAAGCAAATCAAACACACTAATAAATAGTCCAAAACCAATAATTGGGGGTGCAACCCATCTTGTCATGAATTTCAAATAACGTGTAGTTTTGATTCCAACTTTTGAATCACTAAGTTCTTCATTAAACTTTCCAGGTACTACCCATCCCATAAAGAAAGTAACCAAGAATCCACCAAAGATAAGTAAAACTCCTCCAAAAATCGAATCAATAGTTCCAAGAATATTTAAGTTTAAGGCAGAAGGAATGCCTGCTAAGAATAGGAAAAGAGTTATCAGCCAAACAGATTTTTCTCTTTTAAAACCAAATTTATCCATTAAAGATGAAACTGGGACTTCCAATAATGAAACTGAGGAAGTTATTGCTGCAATATAAGCTAGTGCAAAAAATGCAACAGCTACAATTCTTCCAACCGCTCCATATGAACCAAGGCCCGTAGGAATTGATATGAATAATGCACCAACTGTTGATTCAGAAATAGCATCACTTAGACCAAATGTTAAAACAATTGGAAAAGTAATAAGTCCTGCCATAAGACCCACCAAAGTATCCAATGACGCAACTCCAACACTTAGTTTTGGAAGATTACTCTTTTTATTTAGATAGGAAGCATAAGTCACCATAACTCCAATTCCTAAACTTAAAGAAAAGAAAGCTTGTGTAAAAGCATTTCTTATGGTTTGAGGGTTCCTTAATTCATCAAAGTCAAACTTAAATAAAAAAGTTTTATATCCTTCCCATGCTCCTGTAAGTGTAGTGGCCCATATTGCTAGAGATAGAAGAATTATAAAAAGTATAGGCATAAAGAATCGTGTTACCTTTTCGATTCCTTTTTTTATCCCTGATGAGACTATTATGGCTGTAAGAACGAGACTTAATAGGTGCCCCAATAAAACACTGCTACCACTACTAATTGAGCCAAAGAAAGTTTCTGCTTCAGTTAAATTTTTTGGTAATCCAAAAAATAATGAATGGAACAAGGTATCTGCTGTCCAACCCATTATGACTGAATAATATGATGCTATTCCCAAGGGAGCTATAAAGAAAAGAATTCCTAATGGATACCAATTTTTTCCAGCTAACTTTACTGGTGCAAGCAATGTGCTGGCAGTAGCGTTTCTTCCTAAAGCCATTTCAGCAACAAATACAGGAAGGCATACAATTAAAACGATTAATATGTACAAAAGTACAAAAGCAGCACCTCCACCTTGAGAGGCTCTGTAGGCGAAACCCCAAAGGTTACCAAGACCTACTGCGCTACCAGCAGCTGCGAGAATGAATCCCAGCTTACTAGTCCATTGTTCTCTTGGAGAAATTTTTGAGTCCAAAATTAAAATCTGTTTTTTATAGTTGATTTATAACTCATAAATAAAAATTAGTTAATACTTTGCTTAATAAAAACTAATCTTTATTCATTTATTTTTTTGCAAAAAGATTTAAAATCTAAAAAACACTTTATTACTACTATGAATATTGAAACGACTATTCTAGATTTTCAACTAAGTAATACTTTTGAACAATATGAATCCTATATGAATGCTGAGGAACAGCAGTCGATGTTTAAAGAAATGGGAGTTAAAACATTTTATATTGGTAAATCATTAGATGATCCTCAAAGGGCAACAGTAATTTTTCAAGGACCAGAAAATGTTCTTTACGATATTTTTATGAATCCTGAAACAAAACCTATTGTTGAAGCTTCAGGGCATATTTATGCGGGTACTAAAATAACTCGATGGATTTCTTGAAAAAATAAATCTTTATGAATTATCAACTTTTAATTGAATCATATTCTTTTGGGATATCCCTTTCTAGGCAAGAAATAGAACTCTTAAGTCTGGAACTTGAAACTCAAATCATGAACATTAATATATCAACAGAATTTGGCTGTTTTAAATCGGCCCCTAATCATATTTGCGAAAGTCTTAATTTAAAAAAAGATACTTATTGGATTATGTGCCTTGCTGAAATATTAGATTTACATAAACCCCTCAAATTCGGGAAAACGAAAAGTGTGGAGGTTTTCGATTTACTTCTTGAAAAAGGACTTGTTATTGGCTAATTAATTATTTATTTATTTGATTATTAAGATGAATTCTTTTTATTTATGCTGATAGTATTAATTTAATGTCAGATAAAAAAATGGAAGATTCTGGTGTCTTGATATTGAAAAATCTCATTAAGCTAACTAGATCAAGTGAAAATAAATTTAAACAAGGAAATTTTAAAGGAGCTTTAGACGATAAAATGAGGGCTAATGCAATATTGAAATCTAAATCCTGTGACGAAAAAATGATTCAAAAATATAGAAAAGAATTATCTAGTTTGTATTCCTCAAAATTTGATCTTATATTCGATCATAAGTTGAAAATTGATGAAGTAAAGATAAATGAAATAGTAAAAGTGTTGGAACGTAAAAGTGAGGAAAAATTAAAAAATCTTGATTATAAAGGTGCAATAAAAGCGTTAAGAAGGGCAGAAAAATATATATCAAATTAAAAATAATTTAAACAACAAAAAGTTTTAAGAAGTTTTGCTTATTGTGTTTTTTTTAGCTCAGTCTAAATTTGAAATACTTATGTAATAATTTATGCAAAAACAAAATAATAAGAAACTAAAAAAGGTTTATAAAAAGGAATTAGATGTTTTGGATAGATTTTTGAGGATTTTATGGAGAAAAGAGGTTGAATATAAAATAAATGTCTGATAAAGGCATATTCGAAGGAGATATCTTATGAAATTTGGAATAGGATTCCTAATTATACTTTTTATTTTTCACTCATTATCTGATTTTGTAGTTAAAAAAAGAGTATTAAAAAATAGATTTAAAAGGGCTCAAAAAGTAAATTAGATCATTTTATTAAAAACATGAATTTAACAAAAGGAATACAAAAAAGTTTAGGTCCAGGAATTTTGCTAGCTGGAGCGGCTATTGGGGGTTCACATTTATTGTCATCCACTACTGCTGGAGCGAGGTTTGGATTTTCATTAGTTGGCCTAATTCTTCTTACTAATCTTTTAAAATATCCATTTTTGTTGGTTGGGACAAGGTTTACAGCATCTACTGGTAAATCATTATTAGAAGGTTTTAAAGAGAGGAATTCTTTATATCTTCCTTTATTTCTAGTAGTCAGTCTAATTACAGGTACTTTCACAATAGCGGCCGTAAGTTTTGTTTCTGGTGTTCTATTAACTAATATTCCCTTTTTCTCGGCTTTCCCCGCGATGGATTTGTCTATAGGAATCCTTATTGTTTCTGGAGTGATATTAATTCTTGGTAAATATAAAGCTCTTGATAGAATTTCAAAATTTTTAGTATCTCTACTTACGTTTTTAACATTGTTTGCAGTTTTATCACTTTTATTAAAAGGTTCAATAAATGATTCATTAAATATGAGTTTTTTTGAACCAGAAATCAGCCCATGGAAGTTAAGTAATTTAGCTTTTTTGATTCCTCTAATGGGATGGATGCCTTGCCCCGTAGAGTTATGTGTTTGGCCTTCTTTATGGATGTTTTCTCGATCAAAAGATTCAAACTATAAACCAAATATTAATGAAGCAGAATTTGACTTTAATCTCGGTTACGCAGTAACTGTTATTACAGCTATTTTTTTCCTTACTCTTGGAGCAATAACAATGTATGGTACTGGCGATGGAATGCTTTCAGGGAGTGGAGTCTCCTTTGCTCAAAAGTTAATACTCCTTTACACCAAATCCATAGGCGATTGGGCTAAATGGATAATTGTACCAGCAGCATTTGCTGCAATGTTTAGTACTACAATTACTTGTCTAGATGCTTATCCAAGAAGTATTTCAGCTATTCAAGGTTTATTGAGGGGAACTGATTTTGGACACATGGATTCCAAGGCAGAGCGAACTAGATTCCAAATATGGATGATTGCGCATATCTTTGCTTCCTTAATATCTTTGCTGATCGCAAGGTCTGGGGGTGTAGGTGTAAAAGATTTTGTATTTGCTGCAATGACAGGGAGCTTCCTCACCGCTCCTTTATTCGCTTGGATGGCAATGGATACTATAAATAGCAAATTAGTGCCAATTAAAAATAGATATGGATTGTTTCTAAAAACAATATGTTGGATAGGATTAATATTCTTAACTTTATTTAGTTTATTGTTTATTGCAAATTCATTTTTTGGAATTGGAATTGGTTAATCGTCAATAATTAATAAATTTTCATCAAAGATATTATTTAAGATTAATTAAATTTATAAGTTTGAGAATAAAAAATAATGAAAGGGTTGATTTTTTTTCAGAATTCGTTTCTTTAAAGATATATCTTTTTTGTTACTACTCATGGTTATGCCCCAATCCACCTTGGAAAGCTTATTATTTTTTCTAATACTTTCTCTTCTTGCAACCTATATAGTTAATTTAAAGTATTCTTCAAAATTAAAAATACAGAAGTAGTTTTTTTATTTATCTTTTATCTGAATTATATTTATTTCCTTGGATCACTCCAAGTCTCTTTGTATAACCAACTCAAAAAAGTAAGAGTGAGTATATTACCAAATGCATAAGTTACTCCTAATAATGGGTCATAAATATTGGCAATAATTGTAGACATTATAAAGATTATTAACCCTGAAACAACCAAATCCTGAATAGGCAAATTGTTAAAATTTACAGAATTTATCATTTGATAATTGTTTTAATAGATTAAGTTAATTATAAAACCAAAAAGTAACTTATTTAGTTAGGAAATATTATCTAAGAAATGAATAGTCTTAGGATTGCTAAAATAATTATAGTTTTTTCATCATTATCGTATTTGAGTTTTACTTTTTTAAGAAACTATAATTCTCCAGAAAATATAGAAAAAAGATGTATTCATAAATTTGAAAAAGATTTTAAAAATCATTTAGAAACATCTCATGAAGAATGGAACCAAATTTTAGATTTAGCTGATAACAATTATCTAAAATGTATGGGAATGCCTCAGTATTAATAATGGGAGAAGCAAAGAGAAGAAAAAATTTAGGTATTTCGCCTAGAGAAAAAACTCAAGATATAAAGTTACCTCAACTTGATAAAAAAGCCATACAACAAAAAGTAAGGACTACATTGTATAAATATCCAATTATCCCTTTTCTTTTTTATGCAGCCGCAATATTGATCCTAATCGGAGGTTTATTTTATGTTTTCAAATCGTTTAATATTGCCTAATTATAAGGATTTTTAATTTTGATATTTATGATTCTTTTGCATAATCAATTTAAATATTTAAGGGATAATAAATGAACAATTTTTATTATGCAAAAATAATCAAAGAAATCTTATATAAGAATTATTTACGATTGACACCACCATATGGTGGTGTAATTTTAGATTAAATTAAAACTATTTATGAAAAAAATAAATAAAAAATATGCTGAAATAATGCTTCAAGCTGATAATGCAGTTGGAAGAAAAGAAGTAGTTAGTTTATTAAAAAAAGCTGCAATTATTATGTCTAAATCAGAGGATAACTTAGCTGCTTAAATGAGAAAGCTATTTTATTAGGATAAATAAAACACAATAAAGAATGATGGATGAGAATCCAGCCATAAAGATAAATGGTAATATCATGCCTGAGTTTAACCATCTTAAAAGTCTAATTTTTTTGTTGACTACTCTTGGCATTTTCCTGAATCCCTTAATTGCAACATAACAAGTAAATAAATTGTGTAAATGATTAATTAATCTTTTTAAATATCATTCAATAGCTATTTTGGAATTAAATTTTCTAAAGAATATTATTTTAATTTCATCCGGACTTTTTATCTTAAGAGAAATTTTTAGGTAATTAATACCTTGTATTCTGCAAATTTCTTATGCAAGATTTAGAAACATTAGATTTCTAAATAATGATTGAGAATTTCAAGGAGAGCTCTGAAGAATTTAAAGATTATAATTCCGAACTGTTACTAAAGATTTTAAATAAGACATCACTCGAGACTAAAAAAGGTAATTATAACGAACTATTTGTAGATGAAAATTGGAAAATTAATTCAAAAAATATGAGTAATATAATTGCTTCAGATAATTCAACTTTAAAAAGAATATTATTTGATATTTTCCCAGATAAAAAAATAGTGATTCAGGATAATAATGATGGTTCACAAACGATTTTCTTATCCTAAATTCAGGAAATATTAAAAGCTTATTTATACTATCTATTCAATATTTATTTTTTTGAGAAAAATTTAGTAAAAATCACTCTCGCGGAATTTTTTTATAGATGTTATCGTTCACTAACGTTCATCCAAGTTTATATCTCTGGACGCATGAAATGGGAGTAGGGAACGGGATTCTCATTAACTGCAAAAAACCATGAATAACCTCTTACAAATAAGAGAAAAAATCAAAAGAGCCAATAGGCTATATGAAGCCCAAATTTTGGCTACTAAAAGTGGAGAAGTTACTCCATACAGAAGATCCGTCTTTGAAGAAAGAATCAGTAAAACACAAAAAGAAATGAAATTGAAAGACTCAAAAATTTAATTCTTTTTGAAACTAATCAATTAAGAGGGGGTTTTATCCCTCTCTTTTTTATAAAAACAATCTAATTATTAATTTATTTTTTCGATTATCTATTATTAAAAAGAATATAGTATTGATACTTTTACTATTGATTTAAATTATATAAATGGCAAATTTAATTCAATAATTAAGAGGAAAATATATATGTTTAAAAAGAAAAATAAACAAATTAAAACTTCACCTAATTAATCAAATTTAGATCAAGTTTTATGGTTTATAAAAAATTATTTGCCCCAAAAGAAAGTTCGGGGTGCTCAAAAAAAATTGTATATGGATAATCTAGAAGCAGAGATTATTAAGAAATTTTCAAAATTAGCCATTCTACGTTCTAAAACATTATTTCCAACTACAAATAATACGACGATTTCTTTTACCTTTGGTAGTTGGGCGTTACCTTACCTGAAATTGCTTAAGAAAATAGGAATGGCTAAGTAAGAAAATTGTGAAGGATTAAGACAAGATTAATCCTAAAAATAGAATTAAATAAAGATTACAAAGTCTCACAAAGCTCTTTTCAGGATTTAAGCAGGAAAACTTACTTTACATAATAAATACAATTGCTAAGTTTAAAGTAAGAGATCTATTCATTATGTTTCTAAATTATCTGCCGAGTGAGATGGTTGAAGTTGTTGGTTTAACAATGATTTTTTCATTTCTAGTTGGAACTATATTAATTTTGTTTTTCACATCAGATCAGGCAAATACAAAGAATCTATATTTAAAGAAAGCTAAGTAAATTTAAATAATTTATCTTTGATATAAAAATACTATTTAAAAAAATTTAACTCGCATTTGTAGAACATAATTTTTAATATTGATTAATAAATAAATTCAAGATTATGGGCGAAGCTAAAAGAAGAGAGGAATTAGGATTGCCACCTAAGCAAAAAAAAGTTGAATTAAATAAATCTGATAGATATATTCCATGGCTTCCTATTACCAAATCAAGAATTAAGAAATACCCTTATATGGGTGTAGCAACAATGGCACTTGGAGCGATAATTTTCTTGGTCAGTGGCGGGGCAAATAGTATTAATTAATTAGATTTTTGGGTTAGCTTAGATTATTTCTTAGTTTTTTTTTAATAAACTAATACCAGACATTATAGAAATTATTGATGCTATACCAAGAAATATCGAGTAAAAAGGTTGCAAATTAATAATGCCAAAATTACCTGTATGCCATTTGATTAACCAAAAAGCATCTACCCCTAATGGTTGAAAAATACTATAAAATATCCCAGATAAAATAGTAATTAGTAAAGGGATTGCTGAAAGTGCGGTTATTTTTCTGTGAATTTTTCTTTGATTTGTTTTTAATTTTTCCATCTATTTCCTCAAATAGATATGTAATTCTTTTTCGTTTTTGCATGGCATCCATTTATCTTGATTCTTATGTATTCCTTCGCAACCAATTTCTAAAGCCTTTTTTTCAGCTGCCTCCTCAGAAAGAAATGTACCCCTCATATGTGCAAGAGAATAGTTATTAAAATTTAGAGATAAGAAAAATAAAAAAATAAAAAATTTAAAATTTTTAAGAATAATACGCATTTTTAACTTTTAAGGATAGAGTCACAAATACTAGATGGATTTGCCTGTTTAACTATTTTTAGTCTTTTGATAAGTTTGTCTCGATCTATTTGATATTTTAAATATTTAATACATAAATTTTTTTCCTGATAAACCATTGCTATTGGAGCAATCTTTAAAGCAATAGCAAAAGTACCAATAACTAAAAGAATATTTGTAGCTAGTCGAATATTTGGTCGAAAATTTGATCTCATTCGTATTCTTTATGTCTGTCAATAACTTCCCTTAAATATATATCTTTTAGCTCGTCATTGTATCCATTTTCTTTTGCAAATTTCTCTAATTCTTTCAACTCTTGTTCTGTCATTAAGCAGATTTTGATATATTGTTTTTCATATTTTCAATTTGGTCGATTAATTCATCTAACCATTCTGTATTATTTTCTGATCTTTTCTGAAGATATGTAATTTTAGGTTGATTTATTTCTAGTGTCTCATAATCTCCACTCATAAATTACCCCTAAATTTATACTCTGCATAATTTATCTAGAGAGATTAGCCACATCAATAGGTTCTATTACTTATTAGACATTTACTTTGAGTAAAAAGTCGTTTTTTAATAGTATAAATATGAATGAATTTATCTTTATAAAATATGGCAACTAATGAAGAACTAGAAAAAAGAATTGAGACTTTAGAAAAAGAAGTACAACATTTAAAAGCTGTTCTGCAATATCAAATGAGAAATAAGAAAAAGTGATTCTTATTGCATAGCAATGACTTTTGGTCAGATAAGCATTTTCTCTTGGTTGTTTTAGGTACCTAATGAAAAAGCTAAATATTAAAAATTAGTCCATAATTAATTACTTTTGAAAAATAACTTTAGCCCTTGATATTTAGAACATATTTGTTTTTATATGTGTAAAACTACCCGATATGATTAACTCAATAGCTATTACATTGTTACTATTAGGCTGTTTAGATGCTTACAAAAGACTCAAAAGAAAGAAAAGGCAATTTCACGCGCCACCTACAAATCAGCTTCCTAGTTGAAGATTAAATTCCGTCTTCGTCTTCACCAAAAGGATTGTATTTAATATCCCAGATGAGAACTACTGCTATAGATAAAAGCAATAGACCAAAAATAACTTGAGGAGGTGGGAATAACATCAATAAAATATAACAATTATCAATAAGCTTTGCTTATGAAAATTTTAAAGGGTAATCGATATTGTTTGGTTCTAAATGTTTTAAATAACATGCTGTTGTGCAATCTAATCCCTCACTATTGATGCTACAAGAAGTTATACATTCAAAAAAACTTTCCAAAGCATCTGAATCTTTAATATTTGAATAAATGTCATTTTGCATGTTCAATCTTCAATTCTGACGCTTATCTAGCAATTAATTTTTAATAATGTCAAATTTTAGGTAAAGTACCTATCCACCATTTTTTTAAAACTATTGAATCTATAAGTTTTTTTCCACCCTTCCTCTAAAAGTTTTTTATATTCATTTCTCGCTTCTTCGATAGATTCAACCCTAGAGCCTTTTATAAATGGCCTACTTGATCGCTTATAAACAAAAAACCATAAGAAATCAAAATAGTATCAATTATTGAAGAGATCTTTAAACTATCTTCAAAAGGTTCAAATACTTTACTCCTCGATCTTGCTTTATTGATTAAAGTAAATAATCCATAAAAAAAGGGCGTTAGCTTCGCCCCAATCAAAAAGGGGGATAATCCCCATCACCCAACCTTTTTAAAATCTTAGCACTACATATGGTGTTTGTAAGTATTTAAAATTACCTATTGATGGGGTTGTTTGTTTCTGTTTAATTTGTCATTATAGGAATCCCCATCACCTAGACTCGTAAGAGTCTTTTTTTTTGCTATTTTTCCTCTTAGACTTAAGTACTTTTTAATTAGTGTTTAAAGACTTTTTATTTAATTTTTAAATTCGATAATTAATAATTAAAAAAATAATTTTATTCATGCAAACTTACATCGTTCACTGGCAATTTCCAGATCAAGAAAGTCATATTCAAGGGGCTGAAGCTTTTGCAGGTTTTGTGGAAGGAGGATGCGAAGGCGACGAATTTGATGGGTTTAAAGTTGTTAATCGAGTTGTAAATCCTGAAGGGGCGAATGGTTGGGCAATTGTTGAATCTGCTAATCATCAGAATATTTGGAAATGGAGTAATATCTGGGTCGATAATTTTGGTGTAGAAATAGAAGTCACACCAGTATTAACAGACCACGAATTTCTCTCTGTGCATAAAGAAATTGCAGCAGCCTCGGATTAGTCATTAATCTTTAAATTTTTAATATTAGATCTAAAATAATAGGTATAAAACAAAATTTATTTTCAGAAATTTTTTTTATTGCTACTAATAGAAAGCCAATACAAAATACGAAAATGCTTTATGTTCAGCATTGGTCATTTAAGACTGGATATCATCAAAAAGGTGCAGAAAAATTCTTAGCTGGGGGAGGAGATTATCCCGGAGTTGAGATGGTTGGAAGGTATCATTCTCCTGGTTCTTTGGAGGGGTGGATAGTTTTAAAGACTGACGATCCAAAAGCGATATATCAACATGCAGCTGAATGGGGTGAATTCCTTAATTGGGAAACAACTCCGGTTTTTACTGATGAAGAAGCTGGTCCAATTGTCGCCAAGGTCTACTCATAATTTTCTACCGGTATTTAATTGCAAGGGGATTTGCTCCCCTTTTTTCATGACTATACTTTTTAATTTATTGACTTTAAATATTTGTATTAAATTAATCTTGAGCATTTTATCCATTTCAAAAATCAATTGTTGATCCTCTATCCGTATATGTTTGTACTTCAAACCGTACATATTTTTTTAGTCTGTTGGTGATTCTGATTAGTTAGAACATTGGTGTAGCATTAATAAATTTCAAATGCCTTCAATACCGATCAAATCTTGTAATAAATATGTATTGAGTTACAAAGATGCTTCAAATAATACGCAACAAATAGGAATCTATGCGAAAGATGCATACGATTGCCTGATGCTCGCCAGAGGATTTAATTCTTACGTACATGACCACCCAAATTCGGTAGTCAGAATTCAACAAAAATTTTGAGGTAATTAATTATGAAATTAAAGAAATCACCATTCGCAATTCAAGATAAAAATGCTAGAGATCTTGATAATGCAAAAGATTATCCTACTATTGCTGATTTAATGAGAGAGCAGAAACTCTCAAATGATGATTCAAATACTGTTCACCATAGAAGAGATTTAGATTCTCTTGGCTAGTTTATTAATATTAACTATTGAAGGTCTATTATCCTTTACCTTTATTAGTATTTTTTCTTTCTTCCCCAGCATTTTTTCATTTCCTTAAAATTATTAGAATCTTTTACACAATTAATTTTCTTATTTAAATATTCAATTTTCATAAGTTTGATTTCCTCAAAGTATTCTTTTTTAAATTTTTTATGGCCTTCAGCAAATAATGGGGAAAAAGTACTTAAAAAAATAATACTTAATAATAAAATTTTCATTTATTCAAGGTTTCTTTAAACTAAATTATTGACATTGTATTTCATCCTGGGAGTGAAATTCATAATTAAAATTCATAATTAATGGTAGACCCAGTTTGCTAATTACCAGTGATGTAATATTTGAGATTAAAAACTGGGGTAAATGGACCGCCTCTGAAACTACCAGGAACTTGCTTTGAACCATTATTGAAATGTTCTATGCCAAGCCCTAAATTTGTTATTTTCCATGTCAATCTATAACCATATACAAGGTCTGTCACCCTTAAAGCCCTGTTCAAGTTAATGGACCCAATTACTCTAGTCGCGCTCCCGCAAGTTGCTGCATTGGTGGCGGTAATATTATTGGAGTCAGTTAGTAAGGCAGTAACTTGCCCATCAGAAGTGTTAGCTGAATAGTCATAACAAAGGTCAGTTGTTTCTTCTCCTAACATGTTGCTAATATCATCATTCCATTCCGCGTAAGAACTAATATCTGAAGTAACACCACCATCACTTCTTGTATACCAAGTATTTCCATTTTTTAATTTATATTTCCCTTTATAAGTCCAAGAATTATTCATAATGGCATAAGAATATCCATATGTGCCATTTGGTATTTTGTATATATTACCTTGCATTTTTTCATAAGTCTTTTTACCTATATCAGTGGTAAAGCCAGAAGTGTTGTCCCAAGTTTTTTGACAGGTGGAATTATCAAAGGTTCCTGATGATAAAGGATCGCTTGTACAAAATCCGATTTCATAGAATTTCACTTTAAGCATTTCAGGAGTAATAAAACAAGGATTACTCTCTGATGACATAGATGTGACTGAATCACTAGGAGCGCATGCATCAAGTGCAAATGTTTTTTCTGTTTTTGTTAAAGGAATTAAGGATGCTAAACCTATTGAAAGTTTAATAATGTTTTTAATGGTTGAATTTTTCATGATTTTTGAAGTTTTTAAATTTTAAAGTAATTTTTTATTCACCTCCAACCTCCATAACCAATCCTGTTGATCTCTCGAGTAAAACATCATATTTACGTTTTACAGGCTGAGTCATTTGAGCAATCATGTTTTTCTTGTAGTTAGCTTTTTCAAACTTCACAGGATTACCAGTAATGTTCATTCTTAAACCAAAGAAAGTTTCATCTGTTCCTGGCAGGTCAGTATTAGCAGTTGTAGATGCGGCAGAAATTTCATTAGAAACAAAAGCTTCTAAACCAATATGTGGTGTTGCTTGCCAACTTACAGAGCCTTCTATTCCACTATTATCGCTTCTATCCTTGTAATCCCAATTAAAACCTCTAACAAAGAAAGCAAGTTCTGGATTGCTTGGTAATCTGTAGCCAACTTCTAGATCCCATCCAGGTACCACCCTCTCACCATAAGAAACTCCATCAACAATGACGTTTTTAGTGTCAGTAATTGCCATATACCAGTTATTTCTAAACTCAAAATCTTTCCAAAGATATTCTCCACCAAGACCAAGTCTGCTATGAGCATCGCTATAGTCTGTCATTCTGTAGTCTAAGAAAACGTTACCTCCAACCATCGATACATCATCAGGACGATTTCTAATACCTAAACCTAAGTTGACAGTGGACCCTTCTGCATCTGTAGCAGTTGCAAATCTTGCTTGAGAGAAGACGAGTGTTTTGAGATCACCTTCTTCATCTTTTGCAAGTTCTCCAAGTTTCATCAGGCTATTAACTGAGAAACTGGTTTCTGATTCTGTTCCGCCAGAGAAATTAACTGTTGTTTGGGCAAAGAATGGAATTTTCTGGATTTGACTATTGGCGGTGGAATTAACAAAATTAAATCCC
>NZ_JNAL01000005.1 GCF_000759955.1 Prochlorococcus marinus str. MIT 9201 | reverse complement strand
CAATAAAAGTAAATCCAACTGCGGGTCTATCAATACAACAATTCGTTCCAATTTCTACAAAACTCATTATTTTTACACCACCTTTTTGAGGCATCTTTAACCATTTGCCATTTTTAGGAATAAAACCAAATCCCTCTGATCCGATAACAGAATTTGAATTAATTACACAATTATTTTTTAAAGTGGTATTTTCGTAAATAACACAATTTGGATGAATTATATTATTATTTCCTATTTGTACATTACCTAAAATTGATGATCCAGGAAGAATATGATTATTGTTACCTATTACAGTATTTTCTCCAATATAGACATTAGGTCCAATATGACAATCTGCTCCAATTATTGCCGTTTTATCTATAACCGCTGAAGCGTGAATTCCTGGTTTGAAATTGATAGTTTTATATAAACAATCCAATACTTCTGCAAATGCAATTCTTGGATTTTTAACGATTATGTTCGATATGTTGAGTTCCTTTAGGGAACAAACGATTTCATCGTTGTTAGTAGTTATTATTGCTGATGCTTTAGTTTGATCTAATTTTTCTTTAAGAATATTATTTTCTTCTAAAAAAGATATTTGATGTTTAACTGCATCAACTAATGACGCAGCCTCTTCTATATATATATCTTCAAAAATATTGGCACTAATAAAATTTGAATTTCCTTTTTTTATTAGATTAACTAAATCACTTAAAAGCATTTTTCATTTTTAATTTTTACTAAGAGAGAGCAAGAACATCTCTGTGCACGACAATTATCGAGGAGTAAGTATTTTCTTTATTATTTAAGATACTTCTTAATTTGTCGCTACTTATTGATACTAAACCTTTTGCAACTTCTTTATCATTTGTATTTACGATTTTAACTGCCTGATTAATCGTAAAGTTTCCTTCTACATTTTTAACACCAACCGCTAAAAGTGAGGCACCTTTTTTTTTAATTGCAAAAGAAGCTCCATCATCTAAAGTAATTTTCCCTACTGTTTGAATTGCATGAGAAAGCCAACTTTTTTTGTTTCCTATAGGTTTTTCTACTGGATAAAATAGAGTTCCAATTTTATTTTCATTAAAAATTTCACTTAAGTTTTTATTGTTAGTTCCATCAACCAGTTGGACTTCAACTCCTCCTTTTGTTGCTATTTCTGCAGAAATTAATTTTGTAGATATTCCCCCTGTTCCCCATTCATTTTTTGAGTTTTGGATGTTTTTATCTTTAATTTCTTTTAATTCACTATTATGAACTTCTTTAATAGGTAGCGCATCTTTATTATTACGTGGATCTTTTGAGTATAGATTTTCAATATCGGTTAATAAAATAAGTTTGTTAGCATTTATAGCTAAGGCAACTAAAGCAGATAGGGTATCATTATCTCCATATTTAAGCTCTTCATTTGCTACGGTATCATTTTCATTTACTATTGGAATAACATTCAAATCGATTAATTTTTTTAAAGTTTTAGAAGCGTTATTAAAGGATTCTCGTGAATTGAAATCAGCTTTAGTTATTAAAATTTGAGCAATATTATGACCTAATTTATTAAATACTTTATCGTATAAGGCCATTAAATTAACTTGACCTACCGCTGCAGTAGCTTGAAGGGTACTTAGATCATTTGGTCTCGTTTTAATATTTAATTTTTGGCAACCTAATCCAACGGCACCACTAGTTACTAAGATTAATTTGTTTCCTTTTGAGAGAAAACTTGTAAAGGATCTAGAAAGGGTTTCAATAACTTCTTCTGTAGATGTTTCCTCTGTTCCTCTTAAAATACTAGTACCAATTTTTATAACCCAAGTTTTCATTTTATAAAATGAGAAATTAATTTTTCTATTGTCAAAGTTAAATTAAATTTTATAGGCAAGCCATCTCTATTTAATCGCTTAACTAATATTGTTTTTATATTACATCTATTGCCAACAATAATATCTGTAAAAATTCTGTCGCCAATAATGGCTATATTTTTTGACTCTCTGCCAATTTCTTTGATAGCAGACAAAGTTACTTTTTTTCTTGGTTTCGATGCATTGTGTCTATATCTTAAATTTAATTCTTTCGCTATTTTTGCGATTCTTTTATTTGATGGATTATTACTTATTAAATATAAGGAGAAAAGTTTTTTAGATTCTATGATCCAATTCTTTACAGCTTTTGGGACTATATTTGATTTTCTATTTACTAGAGTCCCATCTACGTCAAGCAATAATGAATTAATTCCTTTTTTTTGCAACTCAGATTGAGAAATCATATATATTGGTAAATTTGAATCCCAATTGACTTTTAGGATAGATCTCATTTATTTTAAGAGCTACTTTTTTCAAGCTCAGTTTCAATCAAAGGTTGAATTTTATCGAACTCATCATCTTCAACTAATAAGGCACCTTTTTCTTTTAATTTACCCACAATAAAAAAAGGATCTAAAGGAATATATAAGCCATATTCTTGGTCAAAAAGATTAAAATTAACAAGCAATTCATAACTCTCACTATCATCATCAACGTAATCTTCTTCTAATTCATCGTAAATTGGTTCTTCAAGTTCTCCTGATACTGTTAATGTAACGGCTGATCTAATAAGTCTCAAATCATGTTCTTGTAGAACTGCTTCAGCATTTTTTAGTATTTGTTCATTTTTATCTATTTTCTCAATTAATTCAGGTTCATCTTTTTCATTTATCTTAAAAAGACTTACTGGGGTATCAACTGGAGTTAATAAAGCATATTCTTGGCCTTCAACACTTACTAATTGTTCAAGATAACAAAATAGCTCGTTTCCATTTGAGTCATTTAATAAAAGAGTCTGTGCATCATAATTATCATTTGAGTTTGCTTCTTTCATTTAAAAATTATCTATACTTTTTAATATTAATATTTTATCTGAAGTTTACCAGCTATTTCTTCTAATTCAGGACCCTCTTCGATCCATTGTTCAAGTATTATTTTTGCTGAAAAACTATCAATCAATCCAGATTTATCTTTTTTTATTCCAAATCTATCTGAAGATTCCCAAGTTGAACAATGTTCGTTGACGTAAGAGAATGGAAGCTTTAATTCATTTGAAAGTAATTGACCGTAATTTTTACAGTCAATAGCTTGAGTGGTCATCTGACCTTTATCATCAAGTGGAATCCCCACAATAAACCCAGTCAGATTAAATGTATTTATATAATTTCTAATGATTTTAATCTCTTGATTATTTTTAAATCGTTTTACTGCTGGAAGTATATTTGATGTTATGCAGAGGGGATCACAATAAGCTAATCCAATTCTTTTGGTACCTATATCCAAACTCAAAATTGCCTTTGGTTTGGGTTTACAAAATTTCACTTTGTTTTTAATGGAAAAGGAGATGGATATGGATTACCTTGTGGACTTAATTTTTCAAAGATTGATTCCAAAGATTTATTTATTATATTTACTTGTTTGGCTTCATTCTTAACTATTGTGTTCCTGATAAGAATTATCTCTTGATTTTTTTCTTTGAGATTACATTCTTCGAGAAAAAGATTTAATTGAGAATTTTCTTTATAGGTTTTTAAATATGAAAAAGGTGATTTTTTAAAAAATCTTTTTATAAATTCTTTTAAAATAGAGTTGAATCTCTTATCCCAATATCTACTAATAGTTAAAGTATAAATTTCTTCGTTTTGATAATTTATATCTTTTAAAATTGTACATAAAACTGAATTTTCATATATTAAGGCACCACTTTTAGAGTTATTTCTTTTAAGAATGTCATCTTGATCAAAATCTAAAATATTTCTTACTAAGGGAGATTGATTTGATCTTATGAAATTCACTATTTTTAATATATTTTGTTTATTAACGTTTTGGAATTCATTAATTAATTTATAGACATTGGTATTTTGCTTTATGGATTTATTTAGATCAGAGCCATCCCAGTGGATTATCTCACCTAAAGGTTGAAAACCTAATTCTCTTGAGGTTGATATGAGGTCAACATTATTTATATCAGCGTTAATTATCCAACTTGAAGTTTTGATGTCTTTAATTGAGATAGATTTTTTTATCAATCCTAAAGTTAATTGTTTATCTGTTAAGGAACTATTGTTGTTAATCAACTTGGGCTTAGATATTTTTAAGCAAGTCTCTTTTTTGTTTAAAGGGAAAATATTCAAATAACCAATAATTTCGTTTCCATATATAGCAATTATGCATTTATTTTTATTTTTCTTGAGATTATTTAAAAAAATTTTCAAGTCATCAAAGGTATTTATAATTGCCATCTTTAAAAACCAATTATTCAATTCCTTATTTTTAATATCTATTAAAAGGTTAATGTGCCTTATATGGAGTTCTTCAAAAGTTACTTCCATTCCTTTTTTAGATTTAAAAGAATAAGAGGTATCTTTTTTCATTTACTTTTTTCTCTTATTAACACTATAGGGGTTTTTTCATCTCCATTGCCAGCTGGATTAGAAATTAAGTTTTTTTTGAGTATTTTATTTACTGTTTTATTTGTACTAGCTAAGACTTTCACACCTCCAAGATCATTAACATCGACTACAGCAACATCTATATTTAGATGGTTCGAGACCTCTTTACAAAATAAATCCGCATTGAGAGGACCCATAACTATACTTTTGTCGTAAGGTGTAACTGTACCGCTTATATCATCAATGAGGGATGATTCTGAACCAGTTAGCCTATAAAACATACCCTTTAAACCAACTAATTTGAAGATAAATCCAATAAATAACGCAAAGGTTATTCTTGTGACTCCAATTTTATTTATTAATAATTGCATGCCGCATGCTGTTGCGAGACTGCTTGTAGGGTGAAAAAAATAACATAAAGCTTTCGAAAATAAACTACATTTTAAATTTTGAGGGGAAATATATCTATTTTGCATAATCGCTAGTGGACTCTCACCGATTGTTAAAATATCATTTTTTTCTACAATTCCTTTACAATATTCAATCACAGTATTTACTGGGTTATCAAAGCAACCAAGTAAATCAGTTTGAATAGATAAAGCTTTATATTGATTATTTAAAGGAATTTCAAAAACTTCTTTCGTTCTTTGTTTTTGACCATCTAAATTAATTAACAAACAATCCTTATTATTTAAAACACCAAAATGTCCATAGCTCTCCCAAAATACTTTTAACCATAGATATTTTATTTTTTTTCTAAAATTATTATTGCTAAACTTATATATGATTCTTACAGATAATTCCGAATTTGACTTGATAATTGTTGTTGGCCAATAATTATTTAAATTCTTATTTTTATTATTATCGATTATATAAATATCTTCTTGATAGTCTAAATTTTGGCAATATTCGTTACCTTTACTCTTGAAAAAATCTAATTCAAAATTTATATTTGATACCATCGTCTCTTTTGTTTTACTTGTATTAGATATTTTTAAATCAATAATTAGTTCGTTTAGACCATCTTTTTTTTTGATTGTGTAATTTACAGGTTTCAGATTTAACTTTGATTTGGGCGAGTTTTTAATATATAAATCTGAAAGAATTAAAAAAATTAAAAGTAACAATAGGATATTAATTAATATCATTTTTTATAATTTATTTTTGTTTATATCTTTTTTTTCAGAAATGATACTGTTGTATTCATTAAAACTTTCTAGAGAAAATTCCGTATCATTTATATCAATTCCTTTTAACTCTCCTATAACTTTGTTTAGTTCATCGATATTTATCATTCCATTTTGATCATATTTAACTTCACCATCACTATTTAAAATAATGGTTTGTGGAATTAATCCGTTCCAATAATAATTAGGTTCATTTCTAAGATCAGACTTTTCTTTATCTTGTAATTCATCTGTAGTTAGAGCAATGATATCTATATTATTTCTCCATATTAAATCTAAACCAGATATTATCGGCGCCATAGCTTTACTATCTGAGCTATCGTCAAGATAAAAAAATAAAACTGAGACTCTTTTATTTTTTAATGATTCCTGAAGTGTTGTCTGGGGAGGAACTATAGCCCCATTACCTGCATATATAGGAAAAATGTTGCCATCGTAACTATCTGAATCTCTAGAGGCATTTGCTTTATATGGACTTAAGAAAATTAATGCTATTAGGATCCATTGAATTATTTTCATTAAAGTTTAAAAACTTACTTAGAACTTGATCTTCCTAATCCTTGAAGGATTCCTTTCCCCACTAGACCGATAGCTTTGCCAACAACCTTTGTAAGGAAAGTTACGAAAAGATCACCGATATATTTTACAGCAATTTCTAACTGCGGTGCTACGGCATCTCTTATCTCAACTAAGAATGTAACTTGTTTTTGTAGCCATTCTAGATTCTCTAATTCTTTCTCCCTATTTTCATTTTTAAAGTAACGGGTAAACTTTTTATCGATAATATCGATATATTCTCGTTTACTCTCATACAAGTAGATAGGCATATAAATATAGTCATGCCATCGATTGTAATTATTAATATTATTTCTAAATCTTTCAAAGTTTCTTGTTGATTGTAATTCGGGATTTATAAGTACAGTTCTTAATTCAGGCCAAGAAGAACAAATATTAAAGATTTCAGAAGATAATAAATTACAGTTCCTTATTGTCCAATTTGAAATTATATTTTCAAGGATCAAAAACGATTCTGTTTCATATAGAGGGAGTAATTTTCCATCATAGTCAAGAGCTTCATTTTTAATAATTGGCTCAATAAACATTATTGATTCATGTGCTTCTCTATCTATCTCTTCACAACTTACCTCATTATAAATATAATCATTTATTGAAATAGATTCGCTTCCTTTTTTTAATCTAAAATAGCTGTCTGTGATATTTGAAATTGTATTAACTTTAAGCTCTTTTATAAGAGAATTTAAATCATCTTTAAAATCTTTCTCTTTATAATTTTCCTTAATATTTTTTACTAAATTATCTAATTCATCTAACATTTTGCAAATTAGTCGTGAAATAAATTCTTTTTTTATCCCAGAGAGAATTATGGATGAATTATTAAATTCAACCTGTAAGTTAGTTGAGCTATACCTTTCTTTTAATCTATCTAAAATTAAATTCCATATTTCTGAAGTGTTTTTATCTTTTATGAATACAGTGTTTTTATTTTCAAGATTAATTTTATTTTCAGTGTAAACTGCCTCTGTATAAAGTTCTAATGAATTTCCCCATAAGAAAATTAGAAAAGATTTGGCTGTAATAAGTTCTCTTAATCTTCCTTTTAAAATGAATTTATAAAAATCTGGTGTTGAATCAGAATTGACATATTTGAATATATAATTAATTTCAGAATCTATTTGTTTAAGACCTGAAGTTAGTATTTTTTGACTAAAAGAGAGAGGCTTATATTTGTTTAATTGAACTCGGGTATTATTTTCAATATCAAATACCCTTCCTCCATTTAAAATGGTATCAATAGATTCAAGAACTTTTTCTGCACTGGGATTTAAAAGAAAACCTTCCGCATTTAAAGCTGGAGGTGTATTTGCTTCATAAACAAGTTCTCCAGAAAGAATTATAAGAAACTTTGACTCATTATATCTTTCTCTTAATTTTAATAATTCTAACCTTATAAGATCTTCTGATTGGAAATTAAGAACATTCCATATAATTAAATCCGGAGTTTTATCACTTTGCCCATTATTAAAATTAATTTCTAAATTTTGGTCTAGTGATGTTAACTTAAGCGACAAAGATTCTGCTATTAAGCTTGGAGCAATAATCAATATCGATTTTTTTGTAATTAATTCCAAGACTAGATTTCTTATCTCTTATACAAAATTAACTAACAATTACTGCAAATACCAGCCTTAAATCAATTTTATACTCTTTTAAGCGTAGTAATTTCTTTTTAAATCAAAGTCATTTAATCTCTCTGATGACAATACATTATTTGCTTCGTTTATTGTGAATTTATTTTCATACAGAGCTTTACCTACAATTACTCCAAAGAGTCCAGAATTTTCAAATTTTACTAACGATAATAAATCAGAAATTGAACCAACACCTCCTGAGGCTATTACTGGAATATCTGTAATTTCAAGTATGTTATTTATGAATCCTTCATTTGTTCCCTCTAACGTCCCATCTGTATTTATATCTGTAACAATAAAACTAGCGATCTTAAATGAAGAAAACTCCTTTACTAAATCTGTGGCTAGAATATTAGAATGCTCAAGCCACCCCCTTGTACTAACTTTTCCATCTTTTGCATCTATCCCAACAATTATCCTTCCAGGAAATTTATTTGATAAGTCTTTAACTAATTCTTTATTTTCTATTGCAGAGGTCCCCATGATAACTTTCTCAATACCATAAGAAAATAATTGTTCTATTCTTTCTTGAGACCTTATTCCCCCACCTATTTGGATAGGAATATTAACTGTTTTTGCAATCTTTTTTATTGATTTATCGTTTATTGGGGATCCAGTTTTAGCAGCATCCAAATCAACTATATGTATATATTTTGCTCCTTCGCTTTCCCAAAATTTAGCCTGCTCGTGAGGCTCTTTTGTGAAGTCTTTTCTTTTATTAAAGTCTCCCTTAAAAAGCCTTACACACTTACCATTCATTAAATCAATTGCAGGTATTAGTTCCATAGAATCATCCTTTTCATTAATTACTTCTTAGTAGTACTATTCAGTATGTAATTCTATTTAAGATTACTACTTTAGTTAAATATTTTTTTAATATGAAAATTCTTGTAATGGGCGGCACTAGATTTGTTGGCAAGTCTTTAGTTGGAAAATTAATAAGTCAAAATCATAATATTGATATTTTTACGAGAGGGAACAAATCCAATCCTGAAAAAACAAATTTAATTAAAGGTGATAGGAATAAATTAGAAAGTATAGTTAAGCTAAGAAATGAAAAGTATGATGTTGTCTATGATATTTCTGGACGAGAGTTATCACAAACGAAACTTCTTATAGAAAATTTAAATAACTCTTTTAAGAGATATATATATGTCAGTTCTGCAGGAGTTTATAAAGACAATTGCGAACTGCCCCTATCTGAAAATGAACCTATAGATCCAGAAAGTCGGCATAAAGGAAAATTTGAGACAGAAAATTGGTTGATAAAAAACAAGATTCCCTTTACAAGTTTTAGACCTACTTATATTTATGGTCCAGGAAATTATAATAAGATTGAAAATTGGTTTTTTGAGAGATTATTTACCAATAAATCCATCCCAATCCCCGGTGACGGATCTCTAATTACTCAGCTAGGCCATGTTTCTGATCTAACTGATGTACTGATTAGGTGCATAAATTTTGAAAATTCTAAAAATAATATTTACAATTGTTCTGGTGAAAAAGGAGTTACGATTAAGGGGTTAATTTATTTCTGTGCAGAAGTTCTTGGATTAAACCAAAATGAGGTTTCTTTAAAAACATTTGATTATCAAAAATTAGATCCAAAATCTCGAAAGGGATTTCCAATTAGATTAAATCATTATCAGACTGATATTTCTAAGATTAAACGTGATTTAGAGTGGGCGCCATCTTTTGATTTACTTAATGGTTTAAAGGATAGTTTTATGAATGATTTTAATTATAAAAAAAGTGAGTGCTTTGATGAAAACTCAGATAAGATTCTTTTTAATTCTTAAATAGCCTAATAAAGTCACAAAAGTTAGGATGAAACCTAACCAATAAAAGATTAAAGCCAAATTATTCAATAAGCTTATTTTTAATGGTGAAAAGAAGGTCATAACTGAAATAAAAAAGAAGAATGTTTTAAATTTCCCTAATTTAGATGCTGGTAAACCGTCTTTTGCTGAATTCCTCAGGCTAGAGATGATTAATTCTCTAAATAAAATTAGTGCCAAAGACCAAAAAGGTATTAAATTATTTTTGCAAAGGAAGATCAAAGGAATTAAATAGAATACTTTATCGCTTAATGGATCAAGGACAGCTCCTAATCTGGTTTTAAGATTAAATTTCCTTGCAATTAGCCCGTCAAGATAATCAGTTAAACCTCCAATAATAATCAATATAAAAACATAAAAAGGCCAATTTATTTCTAAAAAAAGTATTAATGGAAATACAAGAAAAAGGCGAGATATCGATAATATGTTGGGAATATTCAATGCTAAATTTTTAAGATTTATTCTTAATAACAAATTATTTTTTGTATATAAAAAATATATTACACTCTCAGCAAGCTTAAATTTCAGAAAGATTTTCAAATGGTTTTTAATGCTTGATTCTAAAATTCAATTTAAATCTGAATCATAAAGATTATAAACTCAACTTCTCTTTATGATTGATGATGTTTTATATTACAAAATTATTAACTATATCTTATGCAGCCACATAGCCTAAAGCTATCTCCAGAATCTGATTTGATAAATTCAATTAAAGAATATTCTTTATCGAATAATTTATACGGGTATGTTTCTGGAGTGGTTGGTAATCTTAGAACAGTTTGTATTCAATGCCCAGGAAATCAAGAGATAAATAAATTTGAGGGAAATTTAGAGATAGTTTCTTTAAATGGTCATTTTAATAAAGGTGATGTTCATTTACATTTGAGTTTTGCAGATGAGGGCTGTAATGTCTTTGGCGGGCATCTTGAAGAGGGATGTATTGTAAAAAAAGGAACTGATATATTATTGTTTTCTTTTGAACAAAAAATTATTAATATCTCAAGTAATGATTTATCAAAAAATGAATCACGTGTAAAAGCGTATATTTTGAAAGATTGTCCTTGGTCTAAAAGAGCAATTAGGTTGCTTAATTCTCTATCTATCCCTCATGAAGTTAATTTAATAGATAATGATGAGAGCTTTCAAAAAATAATGGCTCAAAGTAGCCATAATACTTTTCCTCAAATATTTTTGGATAATAAATTTTTTGGAGGATATGATGAACTTTCAGAACAAGCAAAATTCGATAACTTAATTTCATTTAAGTAATCTAAATTTTTTAACTATCGCGATTAGTAAGTTTTTCAGCAACTAATTCTTCCTCTAACTGCTTTATTAACCTTGATACAAGACTTTGAAATTCTGGTTGACAGCCTTTAAATGCAGCTTTATGTCTTATTGGCTCATTTCTAGTTCTTAAGTCAGTAAGCATTAATTGTAATGCATCAATTTTTGGGTTTATTTTCATTGTTTTATTTTATATATTTACACCTTTTAAATCATTTGCATAGCTTTTTTAAAAGATATCTTTTTATTTTCTTTCGAACTTGTTACTTCGATTAATTTATTTATGGATTCTTTGTTTTTTAAAGAATCAATACAACATTGTGCTACTAATCTTCTTGGTATTGATCCATTAATTTGAGTATCTTCCTTTGAATAATTTATATTTTCTGATTTAATATCCTCATTTTCCTTTAATCCCCCAGGTCTAATAATAGTCCATTCGAAATTTGAATTTCGTAGAAAATTTTCGCCTATTTTCTTCCAAATAAGAATTAAACCAAACAAGTTTAATGGGTGAAATAACTTTCCACTACAAAGAGAACTGACTAGAATAATTCTCTTAATACCAACTCTTTTGCAACTCTCTAATTGTCTGTATACCCCTAATGCATCAACCTTTGCAGGACCTGTTAAATCTAATGATGCTCTCGCACCAGTAGCAATTACCAAAGCATCAATATCATTAAAAGCTTTATCAAGTTCTTTTTTATTATCTAATGAAACTCTAATTGTTTCTAAACTTTCTAGATCTTCTGAAACTTTTGAATTTTTTCTAATAATTTGCCTAACTTTATATCCTCTCTTAACTGCCTCTTCAGAAATTCTATAACCTGTTTTCCCCGATGCACCAGTAATTGCTATTTTCATGATTTAAAAACTAACTCTATCATTATATTAATTCTCTAAGGTTTTTTACATATAAATTTCTTTTTTCTTTTGGGGTAAAGAGTACGACATAAGTAACATTTTGTTCCATCACAGCCTCTTGCCGTGCAGTATTCTCTGCCATAAAAGATTATTTGCAAATGTAAGTTATTCCAATCATTAACAGGAAATATTCTTTTTAGGTCTTTTTCTGTTTGAACTACGCTATCTCCATTTGATAGACCCCATCTTTGAGACAACCTGTGTATGTGAGTATCAACTGGGAATGAGGGGATTTGAAAAACTTGTGACATTACAACGGATGCTGTTTTATGACCTACCCCTGGAAGGGATTCAAGCTTCTCAAAAGAATCTGGGACGATACCATTATGCTTCTCAATCAATAGTTTAGATAAGTTATAGATGTTCTTTGATTTTTGATTAGATAGGCCTAAAAATTTTATGTATTCGTAAATGCCTTTAATACCTAGCTTCATCATCTTTTCTGGATTATCTGCAACCTTAAATAAGCTTTTTGTTAATTCATTGACTTTCTTATCTGTTGATTGAGCACTTAAAACAACGGCAACTAGAAGTGTATATGCATTTGTATGATCAAGGGGTATCGGAGGCGATGGATATAGCTTTTTGAGTTCCCTACGTATTATTTCCGCTCTTTCAGACTTTCTCATTAAATTTAATAATAGATTGGTGTATAAAATTATACAGGAGGTATTTTAGGCTAATATTTTCTGCTAATTTAATAAACTTAAATAAGAAGAATCTAGTGAAAAATGATGCATTAATAATTGATGATCTGCATCATAAATATGATAAGCGAGATTATTCAAATTGGATATTAAACAAAATTAATCTGAAGATTGAAAATGGCGAATTGTTAGGGTTGCTTGGTCCTTCTGGTTGCGGAAAAACTACTCTTTTAAGATTAATCGCAGGGTTTGAATATCCCTCTAAAGGGACTATTTCTCTAAATGATAAGGAAATTTCAAGTAGAAAAAAAATTCTTAGCCCTGAGAAAAGAAATATTGGAATGGTTTTTCAAGACTATGCACTTTTCCCTCACTTAAATGTTTTGGAAAATGTAATGTTTGGTTTGAGAAACAAAAAAGATAGATCTAGAGTTGATTATTTACTAAATGTTGTTGGTCTTGATAGTTTTGTTAGAAGGTACCCACATGAATTGTCTGGAGGCCAGAAACAAAGACTAGCAATTGCGAGAGCACTTGCGCCAGGTACAAATTTTATGTTATTAGATGAACCTTTTTGTAGTCTTGATATGCATGTCAAACTAAAATTGAGAAGTGAACTCCCTAATATCTTAAAAAGCTTTAATGCAAGTGGATTGATGGTTACTCATGATCCGGAAGAAGCTATGTCAATTTGCGATAAAGTTGCCGTTATGAATGAAGGGAAAATTCATCAAATTGATACACCAATTAACATCCTAAATAATCCGAAGTCCATATTTGTTAGTAGTTTTATTTTGGGTAATAATATTATTAATCTCAAAAAAAATGGTAATTCATATATTTCTTGTTTAGGTGAAATAAATAGTTCAGGGCTTTTGAAAAATACAAACATCAAAAGTATGTCAATTTCGCCTAAATTTATTTCAATTCAAAGATCAGAATATGGTGCTGCAGTTGTTATGTCCAAAGAATTTCTTGGAGAATTTCTTATATATAAAGTAACTATTAATGGAAACATATTAAAAGTAAGAACTGATATTAATAATCTTCTAAATAATGGTGATAAATGTTCTCTTTCTATTAATAAAAATAGTTATTATTTCTTATTTCCTGGTGCATATAAGGTGTATATATAGATTTTTTTTATAGACAATTACACTTCCTTCCCTTCCAATTAGAGCATTTTTTCTTTTTACATTTCTTTTTTTTATTTTTATATATTTTATTAGTTAATAGCAGTTCATAAAAACTGTATTCTAGATTCATTTATAGTATTGCGATTGATTTTCATTATCATATTATTTAATTTAAATTAAAGTATTAATTAATTACTAATTTATACAAAATGTTGTATTATTTGTTTAGTTTCCTTTGAACTATGAATGAAAATAATCTAAATATTAAGAAATTAATTAATTATGGCCCATCTGGAAGAGCTGTTGCACAGCCAATGGACAATAGTTTATTGGATAATATTTTTGAACATTTAACAATGGAAAGATATGCCAATATTCAATATTTTTCTATATACCTCTGGTTTCAAGAGAGGGATTTAAACGGTTTTGCCTCTCATTTTCTAAGTGAATCAAAAGGTGAAATGGAACATGCTCAAAAATTTGCAGATTACTTAATAGCAAGAGGACAAAGCGTTAAGTTAGATGAACTTCCCGCACCTATTCAAACATGGGATTCAATTGAGGATTTAATTTCTTATTCTTTCAACATGGAGGCTGACTTAACTTCTTCCCTACAACAACTTTATTCTATTTCAGAAAGAATTTCAGATACAAGAACTAACGTTTTTTTAGACCCAATTGTAGAAGCTCAAACCAAATCAGAGGATGAATTTGCAAACATACTTGGCAAAGTTAAGTTTGCGTCTAATCAACCTTCAGCAATATTATTGATTGATAGTGAATTAAAGAAAAAATAAATTTCTTTCGAATTTATTTTCATTCAATGTCCTTTCGGTAATTTCAACAAGTAAATTAGAAAAGTTGATTTTCTCATTATTTTTTTTATTTAAGAGCTCAGCTATTTTGTAAATCTCATTAACTCTTTTAAAAATATTTTTATTTTCAGAAAATAATCTTTCTTTCAATGCTTTATTGTTAGTAGTTTTAAACGATTGCCTTATATTTCTGAGTCTATTAGACAAGAAATCAACTTCCATTAACAAGTTGTTAGTAAGTGATTGTGATTCCTTCATATCTTTATAGCGGAGATGTTTCAATAAATGAAGGCGCAACACTGACTGTTTGGGTACCAATAGGAGCTATTAGTAACTCAGATGATCTTAATTTAGAAATTAATCTTGTTGATGTTACACGAGTAGAACCAATTAACTCACCAATCCTCTCGTGAGTTAACCTAAAAGGTAATTCGCACCATTGACCACATCTTCTGCCTAAACGGTTTACTAGTATTGAAAACAACGCTTGCAATCTCTGCTCTGCATTTCCTAAGTGTCTAATCCTAAGAAGTTGCAATGTCCATTCGTTTACTGCATCGAAACCAATATTCTCATCAATATTTACATTGCTATGAAAAGATAAATCTGTTAAAGCTTCAACACAGACACCTTCACTACATAGAAGGTCCGTTCTTAATTGGTCACCTGATTGTAAAAATGCAAGTGTCATCCCTTCTGTTTCTTCACATGGGCAGTAAACTCTAGCAATTCCACTTTCAACTTCTAGGCATGTACCTTTTGGTCTTGACGAAGGGTCTATTAAAACGGATTGTCCAGTTATTATCCTTACTGTCTTTGTCGGAGATTCTCCATAAGTATGGAAATTCATTAATTTAAATTTGATAATGAGAATTATTATCAATTATGCAATATAGAAACTGTTATTGCAATAGATTCTCATTATCATCATAAAATTTGAAGTTTTTCTTTACATAGTTTTTTATGAATATAATTTAAATAGAAATGTTGAAATTTTTAATTTAGATGAGCGTAAATAGAGTTTGTATTAATTGTGGAAGTTCTTCATTCGTCTCAGATCGATCTTTAGGTGGCAAGATTGTATGCTCTAAATGTGGATCTTCTTCATTTAAAAATAAATCATATTCATTTTTAAAAAGTAAAAAATTAGTATTTCTTGCTATTGCGATAGCTATTTTCATAATTATTATTTAGATAATCTGTTTATATTCCAGATTCCATTATTGTTAGTTACCTCTACTTGAATACCATATAACTTATTAAGATTTTCACTATTTATCACTTTATTTTGATCTCCATCAGCAATTATTTTGCCATCTTTTAGCATTATGACTCTGTCATAAATTTTTGTAATCGTTGAAATATCATGGGTTACGCATAAAATTTTAATATTTAATTTTGATAATTCATTAACTTTATCAACTACAAAAAACTTTGATTTATAATCTAAATTTGCAATTGGTTCATCTAGGATTAAGATTTCCGGTTTTTTGATTAATGCCCTTGCAATGAGGCAAATTTGTTTTTCGCCATCTGATAAATAGGAAAAATTCTTTTTAGATAAATTAGATATATTCATTTTCTTCATGATTCTTTTCACCTTAAATGAATCTCTTTCAGATTTATTTTGTACGTAACAATATCTTCCATATAGTCCACTTAAAATTAAATCAAAAACTTGTAAATTTGGATTTATTCTGTTTTTTATGTCATTATTTACGGTACTTATTTTTTTTCTTAGTTCCCATAAATTTATAAGTTCTTTGTCAAATATCTTCAGGTTCGATTCATTTGCTACTACTGGGTATATGTTTCTATTAATTATTTCAATTAAGGATGATTTACCTGAACCATTTGGTCCAATTAATATTACATTTTCTGAATACGCTATCTTTAAATTTAAATCTTTAATTACTCTAAAGCCATTTTTAAAACAATTTATATTTTTTGCGTCAAACCAAAATTTATTAAACACTAAAACTTATTACTCCAAAATATAATTAACTGAATAGAGCTTAAGATAAATATAAAAAGATAAAGCCAATTCAACCATGAAGGTCTATTTACTTTCTTCATGAATTATATAATTAAGATAAAAAATATAAGAGGAGCAGCAAATCTTACAAATGTTTTTCTAATAATATCTATATTATTTGCAATTTCTAACTTCTTTATCTCAGGAGGATATTTCAAAATCACTTTGTCATAAACATCAAGATTTTGGATTTTGTTAATATTTTTCCATGGTTCATCTTTATCCTCAGACTTCTTATACCATTTCCAAAAATAATTTATTATCCTATCCTCTCCCAATAATTTTATTTCATCCTTATTTATAAATCCCATATCATGATTATATGTTTGTGTTTTTAAAATCATATAATCCTCATCGAATATCTTATAAAAAATCTTTCTTTGAGTCTCTTTAAATAATAAGAGATTATTAAGTAGTTTATTTTGTAGAAATTTCCTATAGTGTCTTACTATTACTCTTGCTTTGTTATTTCCTAGAGGAATATGATCTAAAACTTGTAAATATCTTGATGATGAAGGATCACCTTTGTAAATTAATATTCTTCCTGGAGGTATGAATTTTATTCGGATAAATTCTTTTGTAGGGTCATTCTTATAGTAATAAATACTTTCAACGTATTTTGGATCAATACTAATTTTCTGGTTAAAACTAACTAGTACGTTTTTATTCACATCTTTATCAGGTATTGTATCGCCATGAACCCAAAAGATATGAAGGATATCTAGGTGATTTTCAATAATCCTTGACCAATCACATTTGAAGTCAACTAATACCTCCTCAAAGACATAATCATTATGTGAAAACCCATTTTCATATAATTCGTAGTTACTTATAGGTGCATCTTCACTTATATTATTTAAATCAGTCTCAGATTTTTTAGAAAAATGTACAAAAATATATCCATTTTTTTCTGAGGTTTTGTATTGAGATAAATGAATTCTTTTAGCGTAGTTATCGTAGTTATTATCAACTATGTGGCTACAAGTTATTCTGTCGAGATTCTGGCAACTTCCCCCAGATGAAAACTTAGCTCCATGATATGGGCAGGTTATTACTCCATCTGATAATGTGCCTCCCAAAAAGGAGGCACCTCTATGTGGGCAAATATTTTTAATACACCTAACGTTTTTATTTTCATCTCGATAAAGAACCAGGGGTTCATCATAGAGAGAAAAATAATATAGCTTATTTTTTTTTAATTCTTTTGAGGGACAAATTGCGTACCAACCAAATAAACCTATATTTAATTCTTTTTGATTTTCTCTAATATCAAACGAGTCAATTTTTAATACCGTTCCTTTTTTAAATGGCTTAAGAACGGTATTAAAGTCTTTTGATTTAAAAAAATTAATTTGTCTGTTTTCCATAAATTAATTTCTTTTTTAATTGACTGTTTATCTTTCGGAACTATAACCCAAGTAAATAATCAATTTCTTATAAAAAGAAAATTCTCTATTATTTGTAGCAATAATTATATAGTTATTGAAAAATTTTGATTCTCTGTCGTATCTGTGTATCTTTATTTTATGTTTTTTGTATCTTTTGGGATTCTTTTAAATTTTTTATGTAATCAATAGCATCATCAATATTTTTGTGGAAATTGCATTGACCCAAATAACAACCTATAAATCTTAAGAATTTTCTCTTACCACCACTTATTTCATATCTATGAATTGTTCCGCCATCTATAGGAGCATAAATAAGTTCTGGAAGTGCCATATTAATTTTTTATTTAATACTTAATTAGACATTAATTCATGTTTAAATACATTTCCATAGCTCAAAACATATATTTAATAAAAAATTTACTTATTTTTGGATAATTATTTATTGAATACCAAAATATTATTTGTTATCTATTAATTATTGATAATGATTTTTTGCTATGCAAAAAGCATTTAGGCGTTTTTTAAAAAAACTACCAAAAAAAATTCAAACTATAAAATACTCATTTAGAGAGTTTTTATCTTCCAAAATATGAAATAGTTGTTTTGGTTTAAAAATTTTTATATTTTTAATAAAACATAGTCGGCAGAGTTAAATTCTAAACTATATTAAATTTGCAATTTATGAAATATTATGATCAAAAGAGTTTTTACGATATTTATTTTAACTTTGCTTCTTCTATTTACTAGTCCAGTTTACTCATTAGATACTTCTTCTAAAACTCTTGAAAAGTATACTAAAAAAATATCTAACAAGTTTACTAGAACTTATTGCAACACTACTAAATTTGGTATTTCTTATGAAGGAGCTTTGGCATTTGCTATTGGGGAAACTAATAAGGAATTTAAAAATAATAAACTCAATAAGTTAATAGATTATTCTCTTCTAAAAAATTCAATAGTTAATGATTTAGAAAATAATTGCCAGGTTTATGATTTTGCTATTAGCAATTTAGAGAATTTAAAATTTAACTAGAAAAAATGAAAATTGTTAAAGTCTTATTTTTTACCTATCCAATCATTGGGTTTCTCCATCATCCATTCGAAAACTCCCTTAGCATCAAGGTTTTTAGATGCATAAATAAATAAAATTGGAAATATTAAAATTACTGCGCCGATAATTGCTAACTCTATTTTACCGATCCCCATCTCAGTTACTGTTAAGGCAAAAGAATTAAACATTATTTTTATTGAATTAAAATTAGTATCTACATAATTTACAAAAAATTTTTGTTCTTTAACTTCTTTATAAAAAATCTTAATTGTTTATAGTGAATTATTTGTATAAAGTACCTATTTTATTGATCCAAACTTTTTAATAACTTAAATAATATACTTCTGTTATGTGGTTATGAATCATGAGATTATTATTTTCACACCTATTTTTACAGTATTAATTGGATTTATAGTTTTTACAATTTTAAAAAAAAGAAAGAGGTCAGCTAAAAGTATTTATAAATTAATAGATGATTTAGAAAAAAAATATATATATTAATCTTTTTTGTAGAAAAAAAATTAATCAAATTCTATACCAACTTCTTCTTTTAAGTCTCTTTCCAAATCTGGAAGATGAGGTTCAACCCAATGATCTTTGTTGTCAATACCAGCTGCATTTACATAATTCATGATGTGTTGATCAACTTGCTTATAAAGATCATGCAAATTTAAATCCATACGAATATCATGTGCAATCTCAGAGACTTGTTTTTCTGTTAGACAATGATCCGGATGAAGTAAATCACAACACGGAATTCTCTTCTCAATCAATTCATTTAGATTGATTTTTATTTCGTAATCTTGATGAACAGTCATTGATTTTTATATCTATATTCTAATTTTAATAATGTTTAAGGTTTTGTAAATCTTTAGTCAAGAAACAAAGTTCTTTAATATCTATTCAGTAATTTCAAATAAATAGATCTTCCAAATCTTTATACAAATCATCATTCTCTTTTTGGTTTTCTATAGAGTCATGGTGTTCTAGTGAAAGTTCTCTTTTTGAGGTATAGAAAAGATATCCAAGGGCTCCTAAGAGTAAGGTCGTTGGTAAAATCATTAGTATTATAATTGACTTATAATGAATATAGTGCAACACTTATTACAGTCAAGTGCTGAACCTTAATTAATTTTTATATGCCTACCAAGAAAAAAAGAGTTGGTTTTATTCCTCGAGAAGATGTTTTGATGTTAATTGATAAATTGAGCATAGAGAACAATTTAAGTAATTCAAAAATTATAAGTATTTTGGTGGAAGAAGCACTTTCTATAAGAGGTATTTTTAATAAAAAGAAAGGCAAAGCAACTCAATCATATCAGCTAAATAACAATAATTCACAAAACTTATCTGGTAATTCAGGTGACTCTATAGATAATCCCAAATTCTCAATTGATAATAAATTAGGGAATCATTTTATTACTAGTAAATCAACCCATTTAAATGAGGCAAATCAGGAGGTTTTTGACTTGCAAACATATAAAAAATTTTTATCATTCCTTAAATTTCAAGAAATGATGGATAAGTATAAAACTTATTAAAGTATTGCAAAGTGCTGTACTGTGCGTTAAATTTTATTTGTATTTATAGGGTATTTACTTATTAAAATTATTCACCATTTCATAAAAACAAATTTCAATTAATCTTTAAGGTATTCATTCGTATGAATTCATCTCTCCCAGTTTTATCAGTAAATCTCCTTCCTCCAGACAAGTTATATTGTAATTTTAGCTATTGGAGTTCTTTGTTCTCTCAGGACATGCAAATTTTATGGGATAGAGCGCATGGAGTGCCTTTAGAAAAACTGCCAAAAGGGGTTTCTGATATGATTTTTCCGTATTTATTGCTTGCACTCTCAGACTATAAGACTTCGCAAATAAATAAAATGAATGGAATAGGATTAGACAATCTACTAAGCCTTTGGTTTGATAAGTACTTATTAAATAAAAATGGTTACTTCGAGTTAATTAAAAAATAATATTTAAAATAAACATAAATAGCAAATTTGATTGCTATGAAAAATTTATCGCGTTTAAAAATCTTTTAAGTGATCCTTTTCGAATTAGCACATCAATAGTCTTTCTATAAATTAAATTGTTTGGTGATTAACTATAAAAAATTTTTTTTTTGTATATCTGTGCGTCGTGGTTTTGTTAACGCTAATCAGGAGAGATATAAAATTAAGAAAAGTAAGTTAAATGAAATTCAATTAAAAAAACCTAAGCTTGATATAAATCTTTTGTTTAGCTTGTTTAAATTTATTATTTAATTTTTTAGTCTTTATTCATTAATTTTCAAAAAAATTTAAAAATTAATATATAAATTTGGTTGACTTTTATTGTTAATGCGAAGATAATAGCAAAAATAAATTTTTAATTGTGAATCTTTTTTCAGATACTTTTGATGATTTTGTTGATGATTTACTCTCATCCGATGTTAATTTGTTGAAAGGGGAACTTGATTTTTTGCTCATACAACATTTATTTAATTCTATTGATTTGAAGAGCATTAATAAAACTGAAATTGATGATAACGAATCATTAGCTGCTTAATTTTATGAAATTTTTTTATGAAAAGTTTTGGGTTCCAGTTTTTGGTTATATTTTATCAAAATTTGTTTTTTTAATAGAAGGTAAAAAGCAAGATTCAAAAAATAGAAAAAAAATAGATTAATTACTTTTGTTTTAATAAAGTATTTTTAAATACATAATTTAAGTCAATATATTTTGATAACAACAAAAGTTGTGCTTTAAATTTATGGATATATGCATTGTTGAAATATATATAATTACCTTTTAGGAAATTAAAATGAGTAAAAATAATATGTTGAAACCATATACAGTGCATTACCGTGATTTTCAAAATATAAGATTAGAAAATTGTTTTTATGCTTTTGACGCTTACGAGGCTAGAACACTGGCAATGGAATTTAATAAGTATATTAATGAACATCCAAACAGCATAGACCTTATAAGATGCGAAAAATGAATAAAAGTTTTTAGTAATCTAAAATAATTTATTTAAACACTTAAGAACTTATCTATAACTGCTTGACTCAACTCACTAGTATTTCCGCTAGCAACAATACCGCCGCGTTGCATGGCATAATATCTATTGGCTTGTCTTACAAAATGTAAGTGTTGTTCAACTAATAAAACTCCAATTCCTGTATCTCTAATTATCTGATTAATTGCATTTTCAATATCTAAAACTATATTCGGTTGAATACCTTCCGTTGGTTCATCAAGTAATAGAAGTTGAGGTTTGCCTAGCAATGCTCTTGCAATAGCTAATTGCTGTTGTTGTCCTCCACTAAGATCTCCTCCTTTCCTTTGAAGAAAATCTTTGAGGATTGGGAAGAGATCGTAAATAAATGGATCTATTTTCTTGTTCTTAGATAATCCACCCGGTAGAGACTCCATTCCAAGCATAAGATTCTCTTCTACTGATAGATATGGAATAATTTCTCTCCCTTGAGGGACATAAGCCATGCCTTTTCTAGCCCTCTGATGAGGTGCTTTTCTATTGATATTTTCACCAATCAAATAAATATCGCCTTTTTTTTGTTTTAACAAGCCAATTAGTGATTTCAATAAAGTTGTTTTGCCAACTCCATTTCTACCAATCAAACAAACCATTTCTCCTGATTTAACATTTAAATCTACATCTCTAAGAATGTGACTCTCGCCATAATAAGTATTTAACGATTTTATTTCCAGTAAATTTTCCATAACTAGTCCTCAGGTCTTCCTAAATAAACATCAATAACTTTTTTGTCTTTTTGTATGGTTTCCATCGTTCCCTCACATAATACTGTTCCTTGATTTAATACTGAAACATTACTATCAAGTCTTCTTATAAATTCCATATCGTGATCTATTACCACTACGGTATTTTCACCTGATAAAGATTTTAATAAATCAGCTGTAAGATCAGTTTCTTCATCAGTTAAACCAGCAACAGGTTCATCTACTAACATTAAATCCGGCTTCTGTCCTACCAACATGGCTATCTCTAGCCATTGTTTTTGACCATGTGATAAAGATCCAGCTTTAGAATCAACTTTTTGACCTAAATTAACAATCTTCATAAGACGTTCAATCTCATTAAGCTGCTCATCCTTTATACTTTTATTTATAAGGTTTAGGGGACTTTTAGGAGTCGTCACCGATATTTCAAGATTTTCTTTAACTGTTAGATTTTCAAAGATTCTTGGACTTTGGAACTTTCTTCCAACTCCAAGTCTGGCTATTTTATGTTCCTTTCTACCTACTAAAGATTTACCTTTGAAAATCACTTCACCTTTTGTTGGCCTAACCTTTCCAGTTATTACATCAAGAAATGTTGTTTTACCTGCGCCGTTGGGTCCTATTACAGCTCTTAATTCTCCTTTCCTTAAATTTAAATTAAGTTTGTTGAGAGCTAAAAAACCCTCGAAACTAACAGTGATATCTATCAAATTTAGAAGATTTTTATTATTCATTATTCCCCTCCTTATTGTTAACTTCTAAGCTTGGATAGGTTTCAATCTTCCTTTTTAAACCAAATCTTTGAAGTAGATTTCTAGGGCCATCACCTTGAAGCCATCCTAAAACACCTTCAGGCAATGCTGTGACGACTAAGATAAATAACCCCCCTTGAATGAACATCCAGCTAGCAGGTAAAGCTTCACTAACTAGACTTTTTGCATAGTTTATGAAAACTGCTCCTAATATTGCTCCTAACAAAGTCCCTCTTCCTCCGACTGCAACCCAGATAACCATTTCTATAGAAAACGGAACAGTCATAAATTGAGGGGATACTATTCCAGATTGAACGGTGTATAAAGCTCCTGAAATTCCGGCGAGTCCACCAGCGATAGAAAATATTATTGTTTTAAATATCACTGGGTTATATCCTGTAAACCTAACTCTCGGTTCATCATCTCGTATTCCTATAAGAATATTTCCAAATCTTCCCTTAACAACCCACTTTGCAAAAAACCATGCGGCTATTACTAGTATGGCGGTTAGCCAAAAAAAGATTCTTTGCATGGACTCAGAACCTACCATCTGTCCAAAAAATTGGGTTACATCTGTTTTTAGTCCATTTGTTCCATTTATAAGTTTTTGTTGACCATTAAAAAAATTAAAGAAAACAAGGAGAGAGGCTTGAGTGAGTATAGAAAAATATACACCTTTGATTCTATTTCTGAAAACAAGAAATCCAATTAAACCTGCAACCAATGCAGGAATTATCCAAATAGCGAAGAATGTGAAAACTGGCGATCTAAATGGTTCCCAGAAAAAAGGTAACTTTTCAACACCATATAAAGCAAAAAATTCAGGAATATTATTTGGAAATTCAGAAGAACTGTTTATTTGTAAATACATAGCTGCGCAATATCCACCAAGTGCAAAAAATATACCTTGTCCAAGACTTAATAAACCTGTATAGCCCCAGATAAGATCAACTCCGAGTGCAACTATTGATAATGATAAGTATCTACCGAGAAGATTTAATCTAAATACAGGTAGTATAGTTGGTGCCGCGATAATAAGAGCTATTAATATTACCCAAAATGACAATACTATTTTTTTATTGAATTTTATTTTACTTAAGGACATTAGTTTTCAACCATCCTTCCTTTTTGAGGAAATAAACCTGTAGGTTTAAATTGTAAAAATATAACAATAAGTGCAAATATCATTACTCTTGCCATACTTGTTGTTGCAAAAAAGTTGATTGTGTTTGATAAAGGTAAAGGCATATCTGGCCATATTGATAAGAGCCTTCCAGCTCCAATTAAATCAGTCATTATTCCTATTCCAAATGAAGCAAGTACTGTTCCTAATAAATTTCCTACTCCTCCAAGCACTACAACCATAAAACAACCAACTATGTAGTTTCCTCCAACATTTGGTCCTACAGAACCTAAAAGAGATACTGCTACCCCAGCAACTCCTGCTAAACCAGATCCAATTCCAAAAGTAATTATATCCACTTTTTCAGTAGATATACCAAGGCAATCACTCATTTTTCGGTTTTGTGTTACGGCTCTTATGCGCATCCCCCAAGCACTTTGATTAAGAAATAATGTTATTGCTATTACAGAGATTAAAGTAATGATAATTATCATTAATCTTGTTTTAGGAAATGTAGTGCCAATGATTTCTACTTGACCTCTCATCCATGAGGGTGCTGTTACATCAACATTACGAGCACTTGCTCTACTAAGTTTGCTTACTGAAGAAGAAATCAGACTACCAGAAAGAACTCCAGTTAAAGCAGCAAATATCCAAGAACTAAATTTAAAATATTTAAAATTTATTGATTCTTTTATTTTGTAAGGGAATGTTGATGGCAAGAATAAACCAATTAATAGACTTATAACCAGACCTGTCCCATAAGCTAAAGGTACACTTCTGACAAATTGTTGAAGAATTAAGCTTACACCCCATGTTGCGAGAAGTGTTTCTAGTGGACTTCCATAAAGCTTCCTTATTATGGTTTTTTCCAGAAGAATTCCCACTACTCCACTTACAATAAAAGCAAGAAAAATTGAAACTATTATGTACGAATTGTAGAAAGGTTTTAATATAGGTAATTTAAAAATTAATTGTGTTACGTATGTTGTGTAAGCCCCAAGCATCATCAGTTCTCCATGAGCAAGATTTATTACACCCATAAGACCAAAAACAATTGCTAGGCCTAATGCAGCAACAAGCAGTACAGATCCGATTGCAACACCATTAAAAAGACTATCGAGAAGTAACTCCAATTTAGAAAAAGAAAATATTTGATTATATAAAATAAAAGGAGGCGTTAACCTCCTTTTATTTTGAAGTATAGGTTTTAATTAGATTAAAGCTTATACTTTTCTCCTTTGGAAGGATCTGTCCAATCGCATGCAAATCCTTTTGAACTTGGATGTTTTTGGTTCCATGCTTGAGGAAGAACTACCCCTGTTTCTTCAAGGATTGTAAATCCACCTTCTGCATTAATCTCTCCAATTCTTACTGTTTGAGATAAGTGGTGATTAGGCATAACTTCAACAGGACCTTGTGGAGCATCAAACTTTTGTCCAACAAGTGCTTCTCTTACTGCGTTGTCATCGAAAGTTCCAGCATCTTCAACTGCCTGTTTCCATAAATAAACCATGTTATATGCTGATTCTTGAGGATCAGCTACAACACGATCAGCTCCCCATCTTTTCTTGAAACTTTTGGCAAATTTCTTTGATGCAGGAGTATCAATTGACATCATATAGTTCCAGGCACCGTAGTGTCCTTCAAGGAACTCGGGACCAATTGTACTAATCTCTTCTTCAGCAATTGAATAGTTCATTACGTAGTAGCCACTTGAAGGTGTGATACCCGCGTCTTGAATCTGTTTGAAGAATGCAACGTTTTGGTCACCATTAAGTGTGTTAATGATTATTCCACCTTCAGGAAGGGCCTTTTTGATTTTTGAGATAATTGGAGCAACTTCAGTATTTCCCAATGGAAGGTAATCTTCTCCAACAACTTTACCGCCTAACTGTTTTACCTGAGCTTTTGTGATTGTGTTGGAAGTTCTGGGGAAAACATAATCAGAACCTACAAGGAAGAAATCTCCTCCAGCTGCTGGAGAACGCTTATACATGAAATCTGTAGCAGGTTCTGATTGTTGGTTTGGTGTAGCTCCTGTATAAAAAATGTTGTTAGAACATTCTTGAGCTTCATATTGAATAGGGTAGTAAAGGAAAGCATCCTTTGATTCGTAGACTGGTAACATTGCCTTTCTACTAGCAGATGTCCAACCACCAAATACGACAGGAACTCCGTCTTGGTCTATAAGTTTCTTTGATTTTTCAGCGAAAGTAGGCCAATCAGATGCACCATCTTCAACTATGTATTCTATTTTGTAGCTTTTACCGCCAACTTTTACACCACCAGAAGCATTTATCTCTTCAATAGCCATTTTTTCAGTATCAACAAGGGTTGATTCTGAAATTGCCATTGTTCCAGATAACGAATGCAAAATGCCAACGGTTACTGTGTCGTCGAAACTTCCGGAAGTTCCACCTCCACCACACGAAGTTGCTGTGACCGCAAGTGAGGCAGTAGCTAATCCTGCCAAAATACGCCTTGAAATTCTCATGAATTAGGATAAATTAGGTAATTGACCCTCATTAGGGGGATAAAGTAAAAGTTATTAACGAGTGAGAATTCGTTTTGTATCAGTCGTAACTTTTTGTTGAATCCAATATATTAGTACTGAACATTTTTCTGGTTTCGATTGTTGGGTATATGTGATTCTAAAAATCGAGTAATTTCTTCAACTCCTATGCCGCTACTAAGGTTGGTGAAAAACCAAGGTTTTCCTTTTCTCATAAATTCAGTATCACTTTTCATAATTTTTAAATCAGCACCTACCATATCCGCTAAGTCAATTTTGTTTATTAATAATAAATCTGACCTTGTTATCCCTGGTCCTCCTTTTCTAGGAATTTTGTCTCCGGCAGAAACATCTATTACATATATTGATAAATCTACAAGTTCTGGACTAAAACTAGATGCTAAATTATCACCTCCACTTTCTACAAAAACAAAATCTAAAGGATTATATTTATTCTCTAAATCTAAAACTGCATTTTTATTTAAGGAACAATCCTCTCTTATCGCTGTATGAGGACAACCTCCTGTTTCTACACCAATAATCCTCCCTTCTTCTAAAACTTTTTTATTTATTAGAAAGTTAGCATCTTCTTTAGTGTAAATATCATTGGTGACCACTGCTATCTCATAATTTTTTTTAAGGCTTAAGCATAGAGTCTCTACTAATGCAGTTTTTCCTGAACCAACAGGTCCAGCAACTCCTACTCTCAATTTGCTGCTCATAAATTAATTTCTAAAAAGTTTTGTATAAAGTTCATTATGATTTTGTTGTGCCATAGCTAAACCTACATTGCCAAAATAGATGTCATCAATTTCCTTGTCCATAATTTCTTTAGAAACTTTTGAAATTATTGCTAATAAATCTCTTTGAATTAATTGTGCTTTTGTTGAACCAATAGGAATAATCCTTAATGCTGCACTAAGTTGGTTTGCACTCCACGAAAAGAAAAAATTCTCAACCATTTCTAACTTCGTAATTTCAAAACAATAACAAGCCCAACTCCACGATAAAGGCCAGGAGTTTTTTTTATTTTTTTTATATAGATATTCAAATCCAAATTCTTTGGTTAGATCAAAGAGAGATTTTGCCATTTGAATTTGTTGTTCTCTCAATTCTAGAGAGTCTTTTGATGAGAGAATCCATTTATCCAAACTCAAAAGCTTTTGCAAATTACTTTTTAAATTTTTGCCATCATTTAACTCATTAAAAATATCAAAAAAATCACATAATAGTCTTGCATCTAGTCTAATCTGGCCAATTTTTAATTCACTTATGATTAATTCTTTTACCGAATTTGAATCTTTTAAATCTTTTGTATGAAGGTAACACTCCAGTCCCTCCGAATAACAAAATCCTCCAACTGGTAAGTTAGGGCTTATTAATAAATATTTTAATAAGTGACTTTTACTCATGACTATGGGCACCTCTTTCCGGAAAAAATTTTTTCTGTGCATCTACAATATCAACATTAAAATTTTTAAGCATATTTTCAATTACGTAATCACCTTTTGTTAAAAGAATGTCTTCTTTTATTTCCACCTCTACATGCCTATTCCCTAGATGATAAGCAGTTTTAATAAGTTCAATTTTAGAATTTGAAGTTATTTCAATTAAATCTTCTGTTTTTGCAATTATTTCTACATAAAAATTGGACTCATTTGTTGAAAGTATATCTCCATCATTTAATTTGCCGTCTCTAGGTAATTGTAAAATTATTTCTTGATCACAATCAGTTAATCTTTTACCTCGCAAGATTTTTCTTTCATCTGAACTTAAGGTAAGTTTTAAAAATGAACCTAACCGAGGTTTTTCCTTAATCCAATCAGTTACAACTATTTGTTTATTCATTCTCATAATCAAAATTTTTGGTTACTTTAATTTAGTAATTAAAGAAAACAATTTATGATTAAAACTTCTTGGGAAGGTAATTGTTTCTTAAATTTTTTCAATAATAAAACAAGTTTAGGAAATGTTAATAAAACAATCTTTAAATCTAAATCAACTTCTCCTTACAAGTTATTAAAGTCTACTAATGATCAGGAGGGCAGATGCATCTTACCTGTTCTTCATACTGCAGGGGGATTGGTTGGAGGCGATTTACTTGTGTTTGAGGTAAATCTTGAAAAAAACTCTAAGGTATTGTTGACTACTTCTTCAGCTCAGAAAGTATATGGATCAGTTGGGATATCTAAAATTAATCCAAAAGGAACTTTTTCACGGCAAAAAAGTCTCATAAAAATTCTTGATAATTCTCATTTGGAATATCTCCCCCAAGAAACAATTATCTTTGCTAATGGTTTATACGATCAAAAGTTTAAAGTATATATTTCAGAAACTTCAAGTTTTTTGTTTACTGATTTAATAAGGCTTGGAAGATCTTCTTCTGGAGAGTCTATCGAGAGTGGAGTTTTTAGATCTAAATTAGAAATCATAAGAAATAATGATTTATATGATGATTGGGAATATGTTGATCAAATTGAATTATCTAAGGCAAGTTATGTGGCAAAGTCAGGTATGGATTATATGCCTGTTTTTGGATCCTTAATTTGGATTTGCGAAAAAGATTTTTCTAAGTCAAAAAGAAATAATCTTGTTGCAAATATAAAAAAGATTTTTGAAGAAACTGATAATAATTTATCTATTGGAATTCTTGAAAATGGTTTCTCTGTACGTTTCCTAGGAAGTTCTTCTCAAGATGCTAGGAAATGTTTTTTTTGTATTTGGAAACAAATTAGGTCTGTTTGTGGATTTTGTGAGCCAAAATATCAAGGTGTATGGCCTTTACAAGATTCTATGAATTATTAATTATGTTCAGGAAGAACCTTTTTTAAGAATTTATAGATTAATTTTTTATTATGCATCTTTCACCTCAAGAAAAGGATAAATTATTGATTTTTTCTGCTGCACTTTTAGCTGAAAGAAGACTTTGTCGAGGTCTTAAACTTAATTATCCTGAAACAATTGCTTTTTTGAGTTTTCAAGTTCTTGAAGGAGCTCGAGATGGAAAAAGTGTAAGTCAATTAATGTCAGAGGGTACTACCTGGCTTTCAAAATCACAAGTTATGGAGGGCATTCCTGAAATGGTTGATGAAGTCCAAATAGAAGCAGTTTTCCCTGATGGGACAAAATTAGTTACTATTCACAATCCGATTAACTAGTTATGAGTAATTTAATTCCTGGCGAAATAATTTCTGAACAAGGTGAAATCGAATTAAATCTTGGTAAGGAAGTTAAAACAGTAAAAGTTTCTAATTCTGGAGATAGACCTGTACAAATTGGATCTCATTATCATTTTTTTGAAGCTAATAAGGCTTTAATTTTTAATCGAGAAATAACACTTGGTATGCGTCTTGACATCCCTGCAGGAACAGCAATTAGATTCGAACCTGGAGATACAACTGATGTCAAATTAGTTCCATATAAAGGTTTAAGAATTGCCTATGGTTTTAATTCATTGGTTAACGGTTCTTTAGATACTTAAAATTATGTCTTATAAAATTAACAGAAATACTTATGCGCAAACTTACGGACCCACTACGGGTGATAGAGTAAGGCTTGCAGATACCGAACTTTTTATAGAAGTAGAAAAGGATTTAACTACATACGGAGATGAAGTTAAATTTGGGGGAGGTAAAGTTATTCGAGATGGGATGGGACAGTCTCAAGTAAGAAGAGTTGATGGAGCTGTAGATACCGTAATAACTAATGCTTTGATCTTAGATTGGTGGGGAATAATTAAGGCTGATGTGGGTATAAAAGACGGAATGATTTTTGAAATTGGTAAGGCCGGTAATCCTGATATCCAGGATAATGTCGATATTATTATTGGTGCATCAACAGAAGTAATAGCTGGAGAAGGCCATATTCTTACTGCAGGTTCAATAGATACCCATATACATTTTATATGTCCCCAACAAGTTGAAACGGCACTAGCTTCTGGAATCACAACTATGTTGGGAGGAGGAACTGGACCTGCAACTGGCACAAATGCCACTACTTGTACTCCGGGTTCTTTTCATATTTCAAGAATGCTTCAATCTGCAGAAGCATTTCCTATGAATTTAGGTTTTTTTGGAAAAGGAAACTCAACAAACGAGAGCAATCTTATCGATCAGGTTGAAGCTGGTGCATGTGGGTTGAAGCTTCATGAGGATTGGGGTACGACCCCCTCCACAATAAATTCTTGTCTTAATGTCGCAGATAAGTTTGACGTACAAGTATGTATTCATACTGATACTTTGAATGAGGCGGGCTTTGTTGAAGATACCATCAATGCTATTGCAGGAAGAACTATTCATACTTTTCATACTGAAGGAGCAGGTGGAGGCCATGCACCAGATATTATTAAAATTTGTGGAGAAAAAAATGTTCTTCCAAGTAGTACTAATCCAACAAGACCCTACACGAGGAACACATTAGAGGAACATCTTGACATGTTAATGGTTTGTCATCATTTAGATTCTAAAATCCCAGAAGATATTGCATTTGCTGAATCAAGGATCAGAAGAGAGACTATTGCAGCTGAGGATATCTTGCATGATATAGGTGCCTTTTCAATTATTGCTAGTGATTCTCAAGCCATGGGAAGAGTTGGTGAAGTAATTACAAGAACTTTTCAAACAGCTCATAAAATGAAAGTCCAAAGGGGACCTCTTTCGCAGGATTCTGATAGAAACGATAATTACAGAGTAAAGAGATATATTTCTAAAGTCACAATTAATCCTGCAATAGCTCATGGTATCGATAAACATGTTGGGTCTATAGAGAAGGGTAAAATTGCGGATTTGGTGTTGTGGAAACCTTCCTTTTTTGCTGTGAAGCCTGAATTAGTTGTTAAAGGAGGATCTATAGTTTGGTCCCAAATGGGGGATTCAAATGCTTCAATTCCTACTCCAGGCCCTGTTCACGGTCGACCTATGTTTGCAAGTTTCGGCCAATCTCTAATTAAGAGCTCTTTTACCTTTTTAAGTAAAAATTCAATTGATCAAAATATTCCAAATAAATTAGGCTTACAAAAGAAATGTATTGCCATAGAAAATACCAGAAATATCAACAAATCAAAATTAAAACTTAATAGTAAACTACCAAATATTTCAGTTGATCCTCAAACTTATGAAGTTTTTTGTGATGGGGAACTTCTTACTTGTGAACCTCTTGATGAAATACCAATGGCTCAAAGGTACTTTTTACTTTAGAAGTTTTTAATTAATTCTTTTTCAGTAGTCTTTATATCTTGTGACCCAGCATTTGCTAAATCTTCTTGCAGTTTGTTTTCACAAGAAAGAACTCTTGACCAACTTGGCAACTGCTGTGTTGTAGGGCAAGCCAAGTAATCTTCTGTAGCTGGCCTCAATAGTTTTGCAAATTTTTGTACTGATAGCTCTTCTTCATGACGATCGTATGGAAGTTGATTAACTGCTGAATCTAATCCAAATTTTTTTACTCTATCTTCTCCAACTCTTTTGTAAAGAACTTCTAAGGTTGCTAGTTGAGTACTTGTTAAGGTCTCTGCTTGATGTTCCATGAGACCTCTTAAAACGCTTGAAAGTATTTCTGTACACATTTTTTGCAATCCTTCTTTAGAGGAATCACCAATATTCTTATGTTTATGATCAAATAAACCTAGGTCAACTTGGGCTATTTTGGAGGTTCTTACATTTCTATAAACCTCTGATAATAAACCTATCTCTAAACCCCAATCACAAGGAATTCGTAAATTCATCGCAAGGTCTTTAGTGAAAGCAAATTCTCCTGCTAGTGGATATCTAAATGATTGAAGATATTGTAAAAAGGGACCCTTACCTACTAACTGTTCAAGACTTGCCAGTAGTGGTCCCACAAATAATCTTGTTGCTCTACCTTGTAATTGATTGGTCTCTAAGGATAACCTGCTGTAAAAAGCCTTTACATATGAAATTCCATATGATTCATCCAGAAGTGGAAGTATCATTCTTGAGGGATATAAAGGACTAAAAGTTCTTATATCAGCATCAAAAAGAGCAACAACTTCTGATTTTCTCGTCGCAACTCCTATACCTTGCCAGACAGCCCATCCTTTACCTGGAGTTCCTAATAGTTCTAATCCATTTTTTTCTTGACTTTTTAATAGTTTTATTACGGAGGGGGAATTAGTCCATTGAACATGAACTGGAAATGGCATAGAGTCAAAAAATGATTTTGCTGCTTTAACTTGCTCAATAGTTTTTGCAGAGAGAGCAATAACTAATTCATTTAAGCCTGTAAGGTCTTTTAAAACTTCTCTTATGTCTTTTAATGCTGGACGCTCAAACTCTTCATATAAACAAGGAATTAAAATGCTTGTTGATCTTTTTTTAAGACTTTTGTTTAATTCTTTAAGTAAATTTCTAGTAACTCCATATTCATGTATTGTTGTGATTAACCCTTGTTGAAAGTCCATTTTCTAATTGATGTGCAGAATAGTATTAATACTTCGTTGATTTTTTCAAAGTGAAGCAAATTGATTCAGAGAAAAAATTAGATAGATTAAAGATTAATAAATTGTTAAAAACAATTTATTCAAATAATACTACAGAAGAAATTAATTGTATTTCAAACCAATTATTACAGATTTTATATGATTTCTCAGAGAAATCTGCTTATGAAGAAATAAGAGACAAGGAAAGGTGGAGTGAATCTCATTCGGTTTTGATAACTTATGCAGATAGTATTTACAAAAATGGCAAGGCAACATTGATAACTCTTAATGAGTTGTTAAGTAAACATTTTGGCAGTTTATCTAAAGTTGTACATATTCTTCCTTTTTTAAAATCTACAAGTGATGGAGGTTTTGCAGTCTCAAGTTATGATTCTTTAGAAGAAAAATTTGGTGGATGGGATGATCTCAAAAGTATTTCTAAAAATCATGATTTGATGGCAGATTTAGTCCTAAACCATGTCTCATCATCTCACCCATGGGTTCAACAATTTATAAAATCTCAAGAACCAGGAATATCAAATGTTTTTTCACCGAATCAGAATCTTGACTGGTCAAATGTAGTTAGACCAAGAAGTTCTTCTTTGTTTTCTCAAATAAATACAGAAGATGGCCCTAAACAAGTTTGGACAACTTTTGGTCCAGATCAAATTGATTTGAATTGGCATAATCCAAAAATGACTCTTGAGTTCTTGAATTTAATTATTACTTATTTATCTAATGGTATTAAATGGCTTAGGCTTGATGCTGTAGGTTTTATTTGGAAAGAATCAGGGACAACGTGCTTGCATTTACCAAAAGCACATTCAATTGTAAAACTCTTAAGAGTTCTTTTGAATAATCTTCTTGATGATGGAGTTTTGATAACTGAAACTAATGTTCCTCAGAAGGAAAATTTATCTTATCTGATTCCTGATGATGAAGCCCATATGGCATACAATTTCCCATTGCCTCCTCTTCTCCTTGAAGCAATTATTACTTCAAGAGCTGACATTCTAAACTCATGGATTTTTGATTGGCCAGAATTGCCTGATGATACAACTCTTTTTAATTTCACTGCATCACACGATGGTGTTGGGCTACGAGCTCTTGAGGGTTTAATGAACGAACATAGAATAAAAGATTTATTAATTAATTGTGAGAAAAGAGGCGGATTAGTAAGTCATAGACGTTTATCAAATGGTGATGATAAACCTTATGAATTGAATATTAGTTGGTGGAGTGCAATGGAAGACTCAAGTAGAGATTCTAAAAGATTTCAATATGAGAGATTTATTTTGAGTCAATTATTAGTAATGGCTTTGAAAGGAGTTCCTGCCTTTTATTTACCTGCATTATTAGCTTCAGAAAATGATATCAAAAGTTTTTCTATGACAGGTCAAAGAAGAGACCTAAATAGAGAAAAGTTTAAATCAGAAAATCTTCTAGCCGTTTTAAATAATCCTGAATCAAATGCTAATAAAAACTTAAAATATCTTCGTAATGCTATGGATGTCAGATCAGAATTAAAGCAATTTCACCCTTGTTCGGAAATGAAATGTTTGTCTAAAGGTAGAAGTGATATTGTTGTAATCAAAAGAAGTAAAGGTCCTGATGCTGTTTTTGCAATCCATAATATGACTGAAAATAAAATTAATTATCAATTGAATGATAATGATCTACCAAAAATAATTGATAATGATTTCAATACCAAAGATTTTTTAACATCCACTAAATATAATTACAAAAATATTAGTCTTGACCCTTTTCAAGTAATTTGGCTTAGTGCTTTATAAAAATGAAAGAAAAATCTTCTATTTGGATAGTAAGTGACGTAGATGGTACCTTAATGGATCACTCATATGACTTATCACCTGCAAGAGAAACTATAAAAAAACTACAGAAATTATCTATACCCGTAATTCTTTGTACAAGCAAAACCGCTTCTGAAGTAAAAGTTATTAGAAAGGAACTCAACTTGACAGATCCTTATATTGTTGAGAATGGTGCTGCAATATATGGTGAAACTCTTAATAGAGTAAATGGAGAAATTATTCTTGGAATTAAATATGAATCTCTTGAAGAAATTTTAAATTTTATTTCTAGTGAAATTGATTATAAACTGACTCCCCTTAATAATCTCACTGATCAAGAAGCAACTCAGCTCACAGGTTTAGAAGGCAACTCATTGAACTTAATGCGTGATAGGCATTGGAGCATGCCATTTTTAAATCCGCCAATTTATTTAGAAGAGAAAATTAATATCTGTTGTAAAAAGTTCAATGTTGATATTTTTAAGGGAAATAGAATGAGTCACTTATTATCTACAAAATCTAATAAAGGTAAAGCAATAAATGTTCTTAAAGAATATTCTAATATTCAAAATATTGAAATTATAGGATTAGGAGACTCTCCAAATGATTTACCTCTACTTTTAAACTCAGATATTAAAATTGTTATTCCTGGAATAGATGGACCTAACTTAGATTTACTAGATCAATTAAAAGATTTGGAATTTACTTTGGCTTCTGAACCAAATGGATATGGTTGGAAAAATGAACTCAATAAATTGATAAGTAAGCGAAGACTAAGTTAGAAGGATGAATGATTTAAATATTAATTTTTCTCTTGATAAGTTTGAAAATTTAATTATGGATATTGGTTGGGAATCCTTGGATGATTGGTTTAATTTTTGGAATAATCAAAGAAATATTTTTTCAATTGATCAATTCTGGACTAATAAAGTAAATGATGATTGGATTTGGGGCTTAGCTCTACCTCTTTTATCTCATGCTTATAAACTTCAAAATAATTTTTCTGATAGAAAAATTATTGGAATTTCAGCTCTACCTGGGACTGGAAAAACAACTTTAGGTAAATGGCTTGAGGCTATTTCATTAAAATTGAATTTCAAGATAGTTGTTATTTCAATTGACGATTTCTATCTTCCGTCTGAAGAAATGAAACTTGCAGTTGAGAATAATCCCTGGAATGTCTCAAGAGGCTTTCCCGGCAGTCACTCAGTTGAATTAATGCATGAAAAATTATTAGGTTGGAAAATAAATGGAGAGTTAAATGTTCCTGTTTTTGATAAATCTTTAAGAGGAGGATTAGGGGATAGATCTCATTGGAGATATGAAAATCCTGATTTATTAATTCTTGAGGGTTGGTTTTTGGGGATTGAACCTTTATCTCTGGATATAAATGAAATACCTACAGAATTATCGGATTTGAGTTCTCAAGAGTCTTTTTATAGAAAAAAAATTCAGAAAAATTTACAAAAATATTTAGATGTTTGGAGTTTAATTGATAATATTTGGCAAATAAAGCCCTTAAGGTTTAAGTACATGAATATGTGGAAATCTAATCAAGAACAAGAAATGTTTTTACAAAAAGGAAATGCACTTAAAGATGAAAAATTATCTAATTTCTTGAGAATGCTTGATGTTGCAGTTCCTCATATAAGTTTTGATGATATTAATTCTTATGCTTTATTGTTAATTGATCAAAAGAGAAACTTAGTTGATGCAGGGTTGAATTTGCGCTATCTATAAAAATATCTTTTTTCAGTGTGTTTTTATACATTTTAGTAGTAATAAGTAGTGTTTAATATTAGATATTTTGCTTTTTAAGGGATGGTTGAGTTTTCTTACAAAAACGAAGGTAACAGAATGGTAGTTTTGAGATGTATTGGTCCATCAAACTTTTTCTTAGAGAGAGTTTTATTCCCAACTGATATTTTGACTTTTAATGCTCCAAACGATTCTAGAGTTGAGATTTGGGGAAATGAATTATATGGACCTAAGTTGGAAGAGAGAATTCGAATCACATCAGAGAATGAAGATTCGACTTTAGTAGCCTAGGAAATTAATACCTCAATTGTCTTAGAGTCAAAATTTTTTACAAATACATATTTTTTATTGATATTATCAAACTAGTTTAGTTTTAGTGATGAATCTTTTTTCTTCTTTTGCAATAGGCGGCTTTGTTCCATCTGCAGCCATTGCGGGTGTTTTACTTTTAGTTGGTTTAGGAGCCTTTTTTTATCTTGGTATTAAAGGTCCAACAGATTATTAATGCTAAATTAATTGATTTATGGATATCTTAAATTTTTCATAAACTATTTAATAAGAAAATGAAATTATGGATTTGACAACAATTTTATTTATATTAAGTTTGCCATTCGTTTTATTAACTATTTACTTTGGCACGAAAAATGATTTTTACGAAAGCGAAAATTATAAAGGTGATGGTTGTGCTCACGATGTAAAGAGGTAGCTTTATTTATCATCTTCACTAAATACACAAGTCCATTTGCTATCAAATTGCCACACCGGCTTATAAATTTCTTTTGTAATTTTCTATCCTGCTTTTTTACAATTTTCTAAATTTTTCATTTGATATAGAATGTAATGTTGGGCTTGTTATTCCACTTACCTCTGGTCTTCCCCAAGGACCATGTCTATAAGTTACGATTACTAGCCAATAATTCGCCCTTACAGAATCAGAAAAAAAAGAAATAATAATGAAGGAAAAATTTTTTTCATTAATTAAAATTAGCGTTTACTTGTTAAATGTAAATTGTATTTTTTAAATTGCTATTAATAAATAAAATAAATAAAATAAATTTTTGGAATATTTAGCATTTATTTTTTATGGTTTGATTCAAGGTTTAACAGAATTTATTCCTGTTAGTAGTACCGCTCATTTGAAGATCATTTCTCTTCTTATAGGAATTGATGATCCAGGCTCCTCTTTATCTGCAATTTTACAATTTGGAAGTGTTTTGGCTCTGATTTGGTACTTTAGGAATGATTTTTTAAAATTAAGAATTCAAGCTTCAAAAAATATTTATTATTTATTACATAAAAGGTTGTTGCGGTCAATTTTGATTGGATCCATTCCAATTATATTTTTAGGTGGGATCATAAAATTATTAGTCCCTTACTTTTTTGAAGATATTCTCCGTTCAAACTTATCAATTGCATTAATATCTTTGCTCATGGCAATCTTTATGTACATAGCAGATATTTCGAAAACTGGTTCTAAAAATTTAAAAGATCATAATTATTCAGATAGTTTATTGATAGGTTTTTCTCAAGCATTTGCTATTGTTCCAGGTTTTTCTAGATCAGGAATTACTATTTCTACCGCCCTAATATCTGGATGGGATAGAGCTGATGCAGCTAAATTCTCTTTTCTTTTAGGAATTCCAGCTATCTTTCTTGCTGCAATTGTAGAGTTAATCTCTTCTTACAATGATTTTCTTTTATTAAATTTCCCCCCTTTAATGTTTGGTCTTTTTTCAACATTTTTATCATCTCTCTTAGCCATAAAATACTTATTAAAATATTTATCATCAAATGGGTTGAAATTATTTATTATTTACCGGGTTGTGTTCGGTATTGTAATCCTCCTAAATTTATGATTGCATTTCAATATGATTTAATAATTGTGTTAAGGTTTTAAAAAAAATAACCAATAATGAATATTTTTATATCTTTTCAGCTAGGTGAAGTTGAAGTTTCGAATCTTACAATTGTAATCTTGGCTTTTTTTTCTTCTTTTACATTCATTGCTGTCGGGATAAGCTCATATAAACTTTATAAATCTCTTATAAATGATGACGATAGATGATCGGAACGGCGGGATTTGAACCCACGACCCCCACTACCCCAAAGTGGTGCGCTACCAAACTGCGCTACGCCCCGTATTATCACTATAAAGATAAGATCGATCTAAATCTTAATTCTTTATAGGATTGTTATCAGATCTCAATACGCATTTATCAACTTCCCAATTAAAGTTTTCCCAGATATATTCCTTTAATTTGAAATTACTCCCAACGAAATTTCCTAACTTAACTTTCGTAGGAGAAGCAGAACAATACTGCCTGCTGCCTGGGGATGCAAGATATTGTTGATGGTACTGTTCTGCATAAAAATAGGTGTCTATCATCTTTATTTCTGTTTGAATTAAACCGAAATTATTTTTACTTAATTCTTTTTGATATTCTTCTTTACTGGCTATTATAGTTTCTAAATTTTTTTCATTTTTATAAAATATTGCTGACCTATATTGAGTACCAATATCATTTCCTTGTCTATTAATTTGTGTAGGGTCATGACATTCCCAAAACATTTTTAATAAATCACTTATATCTATTTTACTTTTATCCCAAATAACTCTTACTACTTCAGAGTGACCAGTTAATCCAGAACATACCTCATAATAAGTAGGATTGTTTTTTTTGCCACCAGCATAACCCACAGAAGTTGTAACAACTCCTGGTAGTTTCCAGAAGCATTTTTCAGCTCCCCAGAAACAACCACACCCAAAAATTATTTCATCTTCTTCAATATAAGGTTCTTTTTTTATATCTGTTTTTAGTATTCTATGAACTGAATTAATATTATTAGTTATAGTTGATTCTTTATTATTCATAAGGGCTTTTAGGAATTTAAACATAATTTAAGTTTATTTATTATAAGTAAAAATATTAAGTTTTAGCTTTTAACAATTTTGGTAGCTAGTTCTCTTTCCCAAAGTTGTTTATATAGCCCATTCTCTTTTACTAAATCGTTATGGCACCCTTCTTGTACTATTTCTCCTTTATCCATTACTAAAACCCTATCACAAGTAGCTGCAACAGAAAGTTGGTGACTAATCATTATGATTGTCTTATTACTTCTATTACTCATTTCATCTATTATTTTTGATGCTGTTTTATTATCAACGCTTGCTAAAGCATCATCAAGAACTACAATTGGCGAATTAACAAGTAGTGCTCTTCCTAGTGCAGTTCTTTGCCTTTGTCCACCGCTTAATGTAATACCTCTTTCACCAACAATAGTTTTAAACCTTTCAGGAAAACTATTGATATCGTCAATCAAACCAGCTTTTGTGGCGCTCTCTTTAATTAAAAATTTAGAAGCTTTGGGTTCCCCAAAACTTAGATTTTCCGAGATTGAAGAGGTAAATAAGAATGCTTCTTGAGGAACGATTGAAATATTTTTTCTAAGATCACTTAATTTTAAAGTTTTTACATCAATTTCATCCAAAAATAATTGATTGTCAGGAATTTCAATAGTTCTTCCAAGAGATTTCGCTAATGTTGTCTTGCCACAACCTACTGGACCAACTATTGCAATAAGTTCTCCAGGATAAATTTTAAAATTGAGTCCATTTAATGAATTAAATTTTGATCCTGGATACTTTATCGTTAGACTTTTTGCTTCTAACAAGCCTTTAATCTTACTTTTTAAAAATTTAGTGTCCGCTTTATCTACAATATTTGGATTGTTTTGAAATATTTCTTCCACGCGATCTAAACTTACTTGGCCGAGTTGAAAAGTATTTAAGGTAAAACCTAACAGAGCTGTTGGGAATACAAGTCTTTCTACGTAAAGAATTAATGCTACTAAACCACCTATCGAAATAAATCCACTCTCTAGTTGATAAGTTCCTAAAGATAATAAAATCAATAATGAAATAGACGAAATACCTTGCAACAATGGGAATAGGGTACTCGCTGTTCTAGCAAGTTTTATTGCTGAATTTCGGTAGTCATTATTGTACATGCTAAATTCTTTTTTCTCAGCATTCTCTTGTGCATAAATTTTGATGGCACTTATGCCAGAAAGATCTTCTTGTATAAGATCACTAAGTTTAGATAATGATTCTTGTTGAGCTTTTCTTTGATTAACCATTCTGCCACCGAATAGACTAACAATTCCAAGGATTAATGGAAATATCATTAACGCTGATATTGTTAATGTTTTATTAATCGAAAACATTGAAGGAATAGTGAATGAATAAGCTAAGACAATGTTGCATAAGCTTAAAACTGTAAATCCTAAAAGTCTTCTGATATTTTCAACATCGCTTGTAGCTCTACTTATAATGTCTCCACTTCCTTTTTTTTGGATCCATTCTGGGTCTTGAATTAGTAAATGGTCGAAAAGTTTTTGACGTAGGTTTACCTCAACTTTTCTACCAATGCCAAAGACAATCTGTCTTGAAATTAATCTTATTAAACCCATAATAGTCGCTAAAAAAATTAACCATAATGATTTAGAAATTACAAAATCAGAAGAAAACCCATTTTGTAGTTGGTCAATTATGTTTTTTACCTCTAAGGGAATTACTACACTTAATATATTTACTACTAATAGAGCTAATGCTCCATATAAGAATTCTTTTTTATATGGTCTTAGGTATTTAAATATAACTTTTAACTTTAAATTCTTCATTTTATTTTGCCGATATGATTAAGATAATGTTTCATTTTTGAATATGTGAGCTAATTTTATAAATGATTCAGTATTTATTTATGGGTAACGAGCAAACTCATCCATTACATGAAACCGACAAAAACATTATAGATTCCCTTATCACTAAAAAAATACCAGAGGATCTTGACTACATAAATTTGGCTAGGTTAATAAATCGTTATAACAATTTTCCTGGCGAAATTGAAATTAAAAATGATATTGAAAAAATTCTAAAATTTTGGAAAATCACTAAAAAAGAACTTTTTTCAAAAACAAAAAATATTTGGTCAAAAAGCTTCAGGCCTTCTAATACAAATAAAGATTTAGTTGGCTCGGGTTTTGATACCTCAAATTAAATTTTATTTGCATAATTTTTCTTTAATAAATAAATGTTTTCTAATTTATCAAACGCTGAAATCCTAAATAATTTGTTAGAGGGAAGGAACCTTGATGATTTAACTTCTAGATCTTTAATGAAAAGATGGCTTAATGATGAAATCTCGGAAGTTGAAACAGGAGCTTTTTTGAGTGCTTTTAGAGCCAAGAGCTGTACAGGTGTAGAACTAAGTTCTATGGCTGAGGAACTATTAAATGTTTGCAAATTGCCAGTAGCAAGACCAAATATATATTTGGTAGATACTTGTGGAACAGGAGGTGATGGAGCTAATACTTTTAATATCTCAACTGCAGTAGCTTTTGTAGCTGCATCTTGTGGAGTTAAAATTGCAAAACATGGCAATAAAAGCGCTAGTGGGAAAGTTGGCTCAGCTGATGTTTTGTTGAATCTTGATTTGAATCTAAATTGTTCATTAGAAAAAGTAATCAAAGCTGTAAGTGAGATTGGAATAACTTTTCTGTTCGCACCTGTTTGGCATAAATCATTAATAAAACTTGCTCCATTAAGAAAGACCCTTGGAATAAGAACAGTATTTAATCAGCTTGGGCCGTTGGTAAATCCTTTACGCCCCAATGCGCAAGTTTTGGGTGTTGCTTCTGAGGATCTTTTAAAACCAATGGGAAAAGCTCTTTTAAAAATGGGTATGAATAGAGCAATAGTAGTCCATGGTTCTGGTGGCCTTGATGAAGCTTCGCTTCAAGGAGAAAATAAATTAGTTTTTGTTCAAAATGGTGAATTGATATTTTCAGGATTAAATATTTCAGATTTTAACCATGAAAATATCGCTAACGAAGAGCTTGTAGTTTCTGATCATGAGTCTAATGAGGAAATATTAATGTCTGTTTTAAATGGTTCTGGAAAAAAATCTCATATAAATGTCGTTGCCTTGAATGCTGCTTTAGTTCTTTGGGCAGCAGGAATTGAGGATGATTTAAATGAAGGATTTAATAAAGCTTTATTTTCAATTAATCAAGGAGATCCTTGGAAAAAGTTTTTACTCTTAAAAAATTATTTATCCGACAATTAATTTATTTAAATTGATGATTAATCAATATAAGAAAAACGCGAAATTAGTTTTAAGTAATGGAATTGTATTCCCAGGATTCTTTTTTGGTGCTACTGGTACAGCCGTTGGTGAAATAGTTTTTAATACGGGAATGACTGGATATCAAGAGGTAATTACTGATCCAAGTTATTACGGACAAATATTAACATTCACTTATCCAGAGATTGGGAATACTGGTGTTAACTTGGAGGATTCAGAATCTAACATTAATGTTAAAGGAATAATTGTTAGAAATTTTTCATCTAATAACAGCAATTGGAGATCTAAAAAGAGTTTTAATCAATGGTTATGGGAAAAAAATATCATAGGACTTTATGGTATTGATACAAGAGCCCTTGTTAAAATTTTAAGATCAAGTGGTGCGATGAATGGAGTTATTACCTCTCTAGATAAAACTGATGAAAGTTGTTTAAAGATAATTCATGACACGCCAAAGATGGAGGGATTAAACTTATCAAAAGTAGTTTCAACAAAGCAACAATATTTATGGAAAAGTCATACACAAACAATTTTTGATTTAAGGAAAAGATATTCTGAATCTTCTAAAAAATTAAAAATAGTAGCAATTGATTTTGGAATTAAAAACTCAATTCTAAATAGACTTGTATCCCATGGTTGTGAAGTCTTGGTTTTCCCTTCGCGATCTTCTCTTAAAGAAGTTCTATCTAAAAATCCGGATGGTATATTTTTTTCAAATGGTCCAGGCGATCCTTCTTCTGTTTCAGAAGGTATAGACTTAGCAAGATCACTTATTGAATATGGTGAAATACCTATGTTTGGTATTTGCCTTGGACACCAAATATTTGGATTGGCATTAGGAGGTTCAACCTTTAAATTACCTTTTGGGCATCGTGGTTTAAATCACCCTTGTGGCGAAAATAATAACATTGAGATAACTAGTCAGAACCATGGTTTTGCTATTGATCCTAATTCTCTATCAAAAGACATAGTAAGAATAACCCACTATAACCTTAACGATAATACCGTGGCTGGTTTGGAAGTTAATGATAAGCCAATTTTTAGTGTGCAATATCATCCAGAAGCAGGACCAGGTCCTCATGATTCAGATTATTTATTTAAAAAATTTGTTTCTCTAATGTTAGAAAGATGTTGACATATTGCTTTCTTTTGATTTGATAATTACATTTGATATATTAATTTTTTTTGGGGGGTACTAGATCATAGAAGATTTCCAGAAGTTAACGGTTTCTTTAAGAGGAAACCTTGAGGTTAAAACAAACATTATTGTTTTTACTTTTAAAGGCCAACTTGATGCTTTTTCAGAAAAACAATTTAAGACGTTTGTTACAAATAATTTAAAAAATCAGCTTTCATTCGTTATTGATCTCACAAAAATAGATTTTTTAGATTCATCGGGCCTTGGAGCACTTGTTCAGACAGCTAAAGAATGTAAAAAGTCGAAACTTGGGTTTTCCGTCGTTGGCAATTCTAGAGTTGCCCAAACAATCAAACTTGTTCGTTTAGGGGATTTTCTTAACTTGAAGTCAAGCCTTGAAGATGCATTAAATTTTTTAAAAAATTGAATTATTGGATTCAAAACTTGGTTCCATATGGATCACCCGAGGATATAGGTGTTATTCAACTTGCTTGGCTTGGAGATTCTGTATGGGAGCTTCACCAAAGACTAAGACATGTTCATTTACCTTTAAAATCTAAAGATCTCCATTTATCTGTAGTAAACGAAGTAAAGGCAAAATCTCAATCAAAATCTTTAGGTCAAATTGAACATTTATTAAATTCAAATGAAATTGATCTAATAAGGCGTGCTAGAAATAAAACAAAGAGATATCCAAAGTCTTCAGACCCTTCCATATACTCCAGAGCTACTGGTTTTGAAACTCTCGTTGGCTGGTTATTTTTAAAAGATCCTCAAAGATTATCAATACTTTTTGAATATTTAGAATTAAAAATGAATTAAACTAATGAAAAACTCCTCTAAAAGAAAATTCCCAGGGAAAAATAACAAAGATTATAAAAAAAAATCTGACTTTGGTTTTAACTCAAAAAATACAAATCGTTCAGAGAAAAATGAAAAATTTTTGAACAATTCGGTAAAACATAACAATTATGAGAATTTTAAAAAAAATGATAATAATACTTCTACATTTTTAAAAAGAAGAAAGCCTATATCTAAATCTAATACAGAATTTTCAAATAAAAATCATGATAATCCTCAAGAGTTTATAACTAAGAGAAATTTTGATGATTGGATATGGGGTAAACATTCAGTTTTTGAGGCTCTTCGTAGCGAAAGAGCGATTAATAGGATTTGGTGTACTTCTGAAATCTTTTCCTCAGATAAATTTTATACTTTGCTTAAGGACTTTAAATCAAAAGGAGTCCTAATTGAAGAAGTTTCTTGGAATAGGCTTTCGCAATTGACTTATGGCGCTACACATCAAGGTGTGGCATTGCAGTTAGCATGTTCTAAAACAATATCCCTAGAAAAATTAATCGATTTTTCTAAACACAACTGTGCAAATCCCATATTACTTGCATTAGACGGTATAACTGATCCACATAATGTTGGTGCAATTATAAGATCAGCAGAAGCATTTTATTGCAAGGGCATAATCATTCCTCAGAGAAGATCTGCTGGATTGACTGGAACAGTCGCCAAGGTAGCTGCAGGAGCCTTAGAACACTTAAAAGTAAGTAGAGTTGTTAACCTAAATAGAGCACTTGAGGCGCTTAAGAAAAATGGTTTTCTTATTGTTGGTTTGTCTGGAGATGGTCGATTATCTATCTCAAATTTTCTAGAGAAAGGACCCTTGGTACTCATAGTGGGCTCTGAAGATAAAGGGATATCTTTGCTTACTCAAAAAAAATGCGATTTTTTATTAAACATTCCTCTTAAAGGTAAGACATCAAGTTTAAATGCCTCTGTGGCAGCCGCTATATCACTATTTCACTTAACAAGTAAATAATTTATTTTTTAAAAATCACTACTATTAAATACTTCTAAAATGTTGTTGTTTCCATATATTTATGTGATTAATAAAAATTTATTGAATTTTCACTACAAAATTGTATAGAATTTAACAAGAATTGATGGTCTTATAGGCCAATAAACTTGATTAGAAATTTTGGAAACAAACTCGGATTAGCTTGGTGGGCTAAGATTGAGACAGAACAGCCTAAGGGCACATACTGGTTTGGACCTTTCATTACTAAACGTAGTCTAAAAGAAAATATGTCTTCTTTTATTAAAGATCTTTCTGATGAAGGTTCCAAAAATATTAAACATAGTTTGATTCGCTGCAAAAAAGAAGAACCCCTAACTGTTTGATAACTTTAATTTTAAGAAATGAATTTTAATTCTTTAAGAAAGGATATTATTGGAAATAATATTTCTGTTAAGGAATTAGTTAATGATATTTTTGCCAAAATCGATCATAAAGATCCTGAAATTAACTCATATATTTGCACTACAAAAGAAAATGCAATAGCCCAAGCTGAAAACATAGATAAATTAATTCAAAATAAAGAAAAACTTCCTCCTCTTGCGGGGATGCCAATAGCGATAAAGGATAATATATGCACTAAAGGTGTTGTAACAACTTGTGCAAGTAAAATGCTCAAAAGCTTTGTTGCTCCTTATGAATCTACGGCCTCGAGTAAATTATGGTCTTCAGGTGGAATTTGTTTAGGAAAAACAAATTTAGATGAATTTGCAATGGGTAGTTCAACAGAAACTTCTGTATTTGGTGTCACCTCAAATCCTTGGGATATCAATAGAGTTCCAGGAGGAAGTTCAGGTGGTAGTGCTGCTTCAGTTGCCGCTGGATTTTGTGCCGCAGCTATAGGTTCTGATACAGGAGGTTCAATAAGACAACCAGCTTCCTTTTGCGGTGTCGTAGGTCTTAAACCAACTTATGGCAGAGTTAGCAGATGGGGACTGGTAGCATTTGCTAGTTCTCTCGATCAAATTGGCCCAATTACAAATACTGTCTCAGATGCTGCTGAAATTCTTTATTCAATTTCTGGTAAAGACCCCCTAGATTCAACATGTCTTGATAAGCCAGTGCCAAATTATTTGACTGATTTAAATAAATCTATAAAGGGTTTAAAAATAGGAATCATTAAAGAATGTTTTGAACACCCAGGCCTTAATCCAGAAGTTAAGGAATCTGTTCTCTCAGGAGTTGATAGATTCAAAACTTTAGGAGCTGAAATTTATGAAGTTGAATGTCCTAGATTTAACGATGGAATTGCTACTTACTACGTAATTGCGCCATCTGAAGCATCAGCAAATTTAGCCAGATACGATGGAGTTAAATATGGTTACAGGTCGAACGAATGTTCTAATCTTCTAGAGATGACTTCTAAAAGCAGAGCTGAAGGATTTGGAGATGAAGTTCAAAGAAGAATCTTGATAGGTACATATGCTTTGTCAGCTGGATACAGCGATGCATACTATAAGAAAGCACAAAAGGTTAGAACTCTAATAAGAAAAGATTTTGATAATGCTTTTCAAAAAGTAGATATTTTATTAACACCAACTTGTCCTACTACAGCTTTTTTGAAGGGTGACTTTGTAAATGATCCTCTTTCTATGTATCTTTCTGATCTATTAACTGTTCCAGCTAATTTGGCCGGACTACCAGCCATCAGTATTCCTTGTGGTTTTGATACAAAAGGATTACCTATAGGACTTCAATTAATAGGAGATGTACTAGAAGAAAATAAGATATTGAATGCAGCTAATATTTTTGAAATCGATGCTCAAGTAGTTAAAAATAGACCTTTATTCTAAAAGTTGTATTAATAATTAATTTGTTATCAGAAAGTATAGATTTTTTTTTAAATTTCTCTATTTTATATATATAAATTAATTGAAAATGGGTTTCGTTCCGCTTCATAATCATAGTGACTACAGTTTGCTTGATGGCGCAAGTCAAATATCCAAAATTGTTGATAGAGCCTTTGATCTTGGAATGGATTCCATCGCTCTCACCGATCATGGAGTTATGTATGGAGTACTTGATTTAGTCAAAAAGTGTAAGGAAAAAGGTATAAAGCCGATCATTGGTAACGAAATGTATGTGATTAATGGTTCTATTGATGACCCTCAACCTAAAAAAGAAAAAAGATATCATTTAGTGGTATTAGCAAAAAATCATATTGGCTATAAGAACCTCGTAAAGTTAACAACAATTAGTCATTTAAATGGAATGAGAGGTCGTGGTATTTTTTCCAGGCCATGTATTGATAAATTTCTTTTAAATAAATACAATGAAGGTCTTATCGTTTCTACAGCTTGTCTTGGCGGAGAAATACCTCAGGCAATCCTAAAAGGAAGATTAGATGTTGCAGAGGATATAGCTCTTTGGTATAAAAAATTATTTGCAGATGATTTTTATCTAGAAATACAAGATCACGGCTCTATTGAGGATAGAATTGTTAACGTTGAACTAATAAAAATTGGGAAGAAACATCAAATAAAAGTCATTGCTACTAATGATGCTCACTATGTATCAAATATGGATGTTGAATCACATGATGCTTTACTTTGTGTATTAACGGGGAAATTAATAAGCGATGAAAAAAGATTGAGATATACCGGTACAGAATACATTAAAAGTGAAAGCGAAATGCTTGAACTTTTTAAAGATCACATAGATGATGAATCAATTATAGAGGCAGTGAACAATACAGTCGAAATTTCAAAAAAAATCGAAGTTTTTGATTTGTTTGGTAAATATAGAATGCCAAAATTCCCTCTTAGCCGAGACAAAGACTCATTTTCTCTGCTTACTCAATTATCTAATGAGGGTCTGTTGAAAAGACTCAAAAAAAACGAACTTACAGAAATTGATGAAATTTATAAAAAAAGACTATCTTCGGAATTGAAAATCATAAAAGATATGGGGTTTCCTGATTATTTTTTGGTTGTTTGGGACTATATCAAATTTGCTAGAGATAACTGTATCCCTGTTGGACCAGGAAGAGGTTCTGCAGCAGGTTCACTAGTGGCCTATGCTCTTCAAATCACAAATATAGATCCTGTTGAGCATGGACTGCTGTTTGAAAGATTTTTAAACCCTGCAAGAAAGTCTATGCCAGATATTGATACAGACTTTTGTATTGAAAGAAGAAATGAAGTTATTGATTATGTAACTAATCGATATGGAGAGGATAAAGTAGCGCAAATAATTACTTTCAATAAAATGACTTCTAAAGCGGTTTTAAAAGATGTTGCAAGAGTTTTAGATATTCCTTATGGAGAGGCAGATAAACTAGCCAAGTTAATACCAGTTGTCAGGGGAAAACCTTTTAAATTAAAGGAAATGATCGATAAGAATTCTCCAAGTCAAGAGTTTAGGGGTAAATACATTAATGACGATAAAGTTAAAAGATGGATCGATTTGGCTCTAAGAATTGAGGGAACTAATAAAACATATGGGGTTCATGCTGCAGGAGTCGTTATTGCATCTGATCCTCTTGATGAACTTGTCCCTTTACAAAGGAATAATGAAGGACAAATAATAACTCAATATTCTATGGATGATATTGAATCACTTGGGTTATTGAAAATGGATTTCTTGGGTCTTAAGAATCTTACTATGATTGAAAAAACAGTTTCTCTTATTAATGAATCTACTGGAAAGATAATAAATGTTGATGAGTTACCTCAAAATGACTGTAAAACCTTTGAACTTATTGGGAGAGGAGATCTTGAAGGTATATTTCAACTTGAATCTTCTGGGATGAAGCAGGTTGTAAAGGACTTTAAACCTAATTCTCTTGAGGATATTTCATCTATTCTCGCTCTATATAGACCAGGTCCACTTGATGCTGGCCTTATACCTAAATTCATAAATCGAAAAAATGGCAATGAAAAGGTTGATTTCCCTCACCCTTTTATAAAGTCAATTCTTACTGAAACCTATGGAATAATGGTTTACCAAGAACAAATCATGAAAATTGCTCAAGACTTAGCGGGTTATTCCCTCGGAGATGCTGATTTACTTCGACGAGCAATGGGAAAAAAGAAAGTATCAGAGATGGTTAAACACAGGAATATTTTTGTAGAAGGTTCTATGAAAAAGGGCGTTAATGATAAATTAGCTAATGATCTTTTTGATCAAATGGTTTTATTTGCAGAATATTGTTTCAATAAAAGCCACTCAACCGCTTATGGTGCAGTAACTTACCAAACAGCTTTTTTAAAAGCTCATTATCCTGTCGCATATATGGCAGCCCTCTTAAGTGTTAATTCTGGTTCAACAGACAAGATGCAAAGATATATTTCTAATTGTTATTCGATGGGAATAGAGGTTATTTCACCTAGTATTAATTTTTCTGGTATTGATTTCACTATAAAAAATAATCAGATTCTATTTGGTCTTTCTGCAATTAAGAATCTAGGAGATTCTGCAATAAAAAATATAATTAAAAATCGTAATGAATATGGTAGTTTTACTTCTTTATCAGATTTGTGTGATCGTTTACCTTCTAATCTTCTTAATAAAAGAAACCTTGAATCTCTAATTCACTGTGGTGCCCTTGATGAGTTTTCAAATGATAAAAATAGAGCTCAATTGTTGTCAGATCTTGAACATGTCATTGAGTGGGCTTCTTCACGAAACCGTGATAGGTTATCTGGTCAAGGAAATCTATTTGATTCTAAAGAGGAATTTTCAAGCGTTACATTTACTGATAAACAACTAGTTAAGGTAGAGGATTATTCACTCATTGAGAAGTTGAGATTAGAAAAGCAACTTTTGGGATTCTATTTATCTGATCATCCTCTAAAGCATTTGGCAAAACCAGCAAAACTTGTATCTCCGATCAGTATTTCGCAGTTAGAAGAAACTAAGGATAAAACAAAGGTTTCTCTAGTTGGGATGATCCCTGAATTGAAACAAATCACAACGAGAAAAGGGGATAGAATGGCTATAGTACAGCTTGAAGATCTTTCAGGAAGTTGTGAAGCTATTGTTTTCCCTAAAACCTATTTAAGATTATCAGAATTTCTTTTGACTGATACTAGGTTATTGTTTTGGGGAACTATAGATAAAAAAAGTGATAAAACCCAATTAATAATTGATGATTGTAGGGAAATAGATAATCTTAAGTTGCTTATAATCAATCTTGAAAGCAATCAAGCATCAGATGTAAGAGTACAAAATACGCTAAGAGAATGTTTAACTAAATTTAAGCCAGAAAAAGACAAATGTGGAGTCAAGATTCCAGTATTAGCTGCGGTAAGAAATAAAAACAGCATTACTTACGTTAAATTTGGGGAACAATTCTGTATTGGAGATATTCAAGGAGTATGCAAATTATTAGAAGATAAATCATTCCAAGTTAATTTGAAATCATTAGTTTCTTAGATTAACTATTCTCATCAAAATTCTGGGTCGCAGGTTTGAATGCTGCTTTTGCTCTTTGTATGTTCATTGGAATATTTTCAATCCCGAAAAAAGATCCAGGCTCCTTATCCCAACTAGCTGATAATATTCCAAAGCTCAATCCTGCAAGACCTAGCAAAAAAAACAATGCAGAAATTGCAATTGTTGAAGATGGAGGTATTTCAGCAATATTTCTAGTAACGATAATGTAGCTCACAATAAATACTGACATACCTAAGATAGTAGGTATTCCTGCGGTGAAGAAAATTCTTCTTGCCATCCTATCAGCTACATATTTTGGGATTCCACTTGAAGATTTCTTTGGAGTAATTATTGTTTCTGATTTTGTTTCTAAATTTGCAAAAGCTGTTGTCTGAGATATGTTTTTTTTCTTTTTTTTACTTATATTTTTTTTGGATTGTTTTTTTTTCATAGATGGAAATCATCCTCTGATTCCAATTTTCTTTACAAGATCTTGATATTTTTGTATATTTTTTTCTTTTATGTAAGATAGTAATCTTTTTCTTTTACCAATCATTTTTAATAATCCTTGCCTTGACGCAAAATCATGAATGTTGCCTTGTAAATGGTCACTTAATTTTGAAATTCTTTTTGAAAGGATTGCAACTTGAACTTCTACTGAACCCGTATCAGTTGCATGTACTTGATGGGTTTCAATAAGCTTTTGTTTCTCAGCTGTATCTAATGACATAAAATTAATTATCTTAAATTTATTCTACTACGTTATCTACCTATATTACTACTATCATTATCAAGGTGATTCATAGCGAGTTTTAATAGATTTTCAAATGATATGTTTTTTTCTTTTTTCTTAAAGTCATCTGTTTCTTTAATGATAAGAGGCAAAATACTTTTTATTTGATTTTTAGTGTAATTTAATGAGCTTAGAGTTAAATTAAGATCCTCCACTATTTTTTTGATTTCATTATCTTTAATTTGAAATATATCTTTGCTTTTTTCATTATTGATTTGAAATTCTTTTTTAAATTTACTTTTTAATTCTAAAATCAAACGCTCGCTCATTTTTTGTCCTATACCAGGAACTGTACAAATTAATTTTTTATTTTGTGTATTAATGGCATCGTTTAATTCACTGATAGAAAATTTATTTAATATCCCCATACCAATTTGGGAACCAATACCTCGAATATTTATAATTTCAATAAAAAATTTTTTTTGATCCTTTGATGTAAAACCAAATAGTAAATCTGAATCTTCTTTCTTAATATGTTTTATCCAAAGAATAATATTTTTATTGGATATCTGATTTTTTTTTAATTTGAGAAAAAATGGTTCTAGTATTTGTATTTCATACCCCAGGCCATGACAATTTATTAAAACAAAAAATTTTTGATTATTTTGCCAATATTCAACTAATTCTCCATTTATCCAACTAATCAATTAACCACCATCCACCTGACATCCAATTAGTGCTCCTGCAGTTCCGGCAGCAGGTACTGCCCAAAATCTATCTTTACCTCTAGTGGAGGAAAGAGCTATTCCGGCACCAAGGAGACCTCCAATGACAGAACCTTCACTGCAATCATTATTGTCAACATTTTGTGCTTGATCACCTCCACAAGGAATTTCTACATCAACTACATAATTTTTAACGTAGCCTGGGCTTGATTGTGATCCAGGAATATATTCTTCTCTATATTCTTTTCTTGTACATGTCGCAGCTTTCGGTGTTGATGCATTAACTTTGAGTAAAGGAGAAAAGAAAAACAATGCAAATAAGAGGAATTTCATCATTAGGCAAGATTTTTTTATATTTTATATCTTTTTACGTATTTTGGTTGTAGAAATAATAGTTCCTAATAAAACTAAAGAGGCCCCTAATAAAAAATTTATGTTTATTATTTCACTAAAAAACAAAACACCCCAAATTGATCCAAATAAAACTTGTAAATAGTTAATTATTGAAGCTTTAGAAGCAGGTAAATTTTTTAAACCTATAGTTAAAAAAGTTTGACCTAATTGAGTAAATAAACCAATGCCAATAATCCAAACTAATTCATTCCAATTTGGTGTAACCCAGTTGATTAATACAATTGGCAATAAAGTTATAAAAGAAACAAGTGGAAAATATTCAATAATTACATAAACATCCTCAGTAAATGAAAGTTTCTTAACTGCAACGTAAGCCAATGCAGTACAGATTGCCCCAAGAAATGCTATAAAAATCGAAAAATTTTCAATTTCAACTTTTATACTTGATAACTGACTTGGATTTAATATCACTAATATTCCAATCCAGCCAATCATTAAAGCAAAAAATATATTCCGCGTTATTTTTTCATTTATAAATATGCCAGCAAATATTGAAATAAAGATAGGATATGTGTACTGAATGACGGTAGATATACTAAGAGGCATATTTCTTATCGCATAAAAAATACAAACTAAAGCTAAAGTTCCTAAAACACCTCTTAGGATAAGTAATGGTCTATTTTTGCCCCATGGATTTATATTTTTTAAATTAATAATTGATAATGTAATTATTAAACTTATTAATGATCTGAATAAAACTAATTCATATATAGGTATCCTTTTATCAATATTTTTTACACATAAAGTCATTAAACTAAAAAAGAATGAGGCAAAGACCAAATTAAACTTATTCAATGAATTAATTTTTTTTTCTAATTTTGCGATGTCTATCATTTAAAAAATAGTTTTATTGTGAAATTAAGTAGATTCTTATTTGATTTTGAACTATAACAAATAAATCATTATTTATTTTTTGATAAAAATCTCAATGGTTCACTCTATACACCCAAGAACTATTCAAGAGGTAAAGGAAAAGGCAGATATTGTTGACGTTATATCTGAACATATTGTTCTTAAGAAAAAAGGCAAGGAATTTGTTGGGATTTGTCCTTTTCATGATGATACTAAGCCATCTATGACAGTATCACCAAGTAAACAATTTTATTATTGTTTTTCTTGTGGTGCTGGTGGTAATTCTATTAAATTTTTAATGGAATTTACTCGTGCAAATTTTTCAGATGTTGTACTTTCTCTCGCTAAAAAAAATAATGTAAATGTTGAAAATCTTGAGGGTCCCCAAGTCGATGCTTATAAAAAACAATTATCTAGAAAAGAAGAACTTTATAAAATATTAAGAGTCACTAAAAATTGGTTTAAGTCTCAACTAAATAATTCTGTTGGTGTTGATGCTATGGAATATTTAAGATCCAAGAGAAAATTGAGTAATAAAGTTATTGATGAATTTGAATTGGGTTTCGCCCCGAATTCATGGAATGATTTATTTAATTATTTATCCAAGGTAGAAAAATTCCCAACTAATTTAATATTGGCCTCAGGTCTTGCAATTTCAAAAGATAATTCTGACAAGATATATGATCGTTTTAGAAATAGATTAATAGTTCCAATTCATGATATGCAAGGACGAGTAGTTGCCTTCGGTGGAAGATCTCTTGATGGACAGGAACCCAAATATCTTAATTCACCTGAATCAGAGATATTTGAAAAAGGGAAAATGTTATTTGCATTTGAAAAAGCATCTAGCAATATAAGGAAAACAGATAAAGCTATTATTGTTGAAGGATACTTTGATGTAATTTCTCTTCATGCAAAAGGTATTTCTAATTCTGTAGCCTCCCTAGGAACTGCATTAAATAAGTATCAAATTTCTCAATTATGTAGATGTACAGATAATAAAAATATAATCTTAAATTTTGATTCTGATAATGCAGGAATATTAGCTACCAAAAGAGTAATAAAAGAAGTTGAAAGCTTATCTCTCCATGATCAAATTAATCTAAAGATACTTCAACTTAATGATTTTAAAGATCCTGATGAATTTTTGAATAATCATACTCCAGAAGATTACAATAACTTAATTGATAATTCATCCTTTTGGATTGATTGGGAGATTGATCAGATTTTTAAAGATAAAGATTTAACTAAGTCTGAAAATTTCCAAAGTGTAATTTCTTTATTGGTAAAATTATTGAGCAAATTACCTCAATCATCAATAAGAACTCATTACTTGCAAAAAGTTTCCGAACGATTAAGTAAAGGACAAGCAAGGTTAGCGATACAGTTTGAACAAGATTTAAGAAATCAAGTTAGGGGATTTCGTTGGCATGGTAGATCAAAAAAATTTGAACAACCAAATGAAATTTCTCGGCGTGAAAAAAATGAATCTGAAATAATATTTTATTATTTACATTGTCCTGATCTTCGACTTTTTATTCGTGATGAATTTCTTAAAAGAGAAATTAATGTTTTTAATACTAGTTATATTCAAAGTCTATGGGAAGCTATTTCAAAAATTGAACAAAATAATTTAGGTCTAAATTACTTAAATGATTTAAAACAATCAAATAGACAAAATCTTCAAAAAGATTTTTCTTCTATTAACTTAATTTCACTTCTGCCTGATTACTTAGCTCTCAATAATCCTGAATCATCAAATAAAATTAATATTTTTATTAATCCAAATGAGTTGTTTTTAACATTGTTGAGTAATCCTAAGGACAATTTACTAGGAACATTATCACTTCTTGAGAAATACAATTCTCTAAAAAGATGTAGACATTTAATAGAATCTTGGGGATCTCAAAGATTAAAAACTTTAGAAAATTGTATATCCATTTTAATAGATAATCCTTCTTCTGGTTCTTCAAATACAAGTAAAGAGATTGATGATCTTTTTAAGGATTTAAACTCAGATGCCATTAAGTTTCAGGAATTATATTACGTAGAAAGACAACATATAAATTTCTTAGACAAACAACGTTGTGGCAATTTCCTCGCTAGTTAATATAAAAATTTTTAATTTATAGGCAGTATTTTTTAATCAAGTTTTTAACTTTTTTGGGCTTATCTTCAAGAACATAAGCTTCTACTTCTTTCGCATAAGTCCCAGAAAAATTTGAACTAGAGAACTCTAATGCTTTTCTTTTACTTTGATGCAATTTGCTTTCTAATTTTTTTATATCCCCTATTGTTTTATTGTCATTACATTTTTGTATCGCATGAATTGCTTCGTGTCTTAATGCTTTTCTTATCGCCCTTTCTGTTTTGAAGTTATCTATATTTGGGTTTTGATTCTTATTTCTAAAATTTGTTTTCTTTTTTGCATTTTCAGTACATATTATTATTTTATTTTCTTTAAAATTATGTAGCCCTTTTATTTCTTTGTTTAATAGACATTCAATTTTATTTTCTTCAACTATGTAGTTTGCTTTCATTAATAAGTTAAGAATCTCTTTATCTAATTTGCTCAAAAATAATATAAATTCCATTCTATTTTGTTTACTTCACTATAGTTGGGATTTGTTCTATATCAGTTGTAGATGAGCGACTTAAGAAATTCTTATTCATCTTCCAACTTTGTGGATTTTTTGTGATGGCCCATGTAATTGCATTGTTATTAAATCTTTTATTTAATAAATCAATCGTTTTCATTAGATTTGTTGATTTTTTTAAGACTTTCTGAGATTTGTAATTGATAACTGATTGCTGTAAATATTCGCTATTTGTTAAATCCTGCATTAAAACACCAGCTTTTGAGAATTTATATTCGGGATTATAAATTTCTTTAGATAATTCAACTACTATCTTTAAAATATTGTTTGTGTCATCTGTTGCATTTGTAAGTTTTCTATGAGCACTTCTTTGATAATTTTGACTTGAATATTTACTGGTTCTAGCAAATACTCTGATATTAGATGATTGCAAATTCTGACTTCTCATTTTTTCAGAGGCTTTTATTGCGTGAGTTGCCAGTGCTTGAGTTAAGTCTTCTAATTTTGTGATAGGCGTGCCGAAACTCCTACTCACCTGAATTTCTTTTTTTGATTTCTTGTTTTTTTCTATGGGCAGGCATCTATGACCTTTCAATTCTAATTGTAGTCTTTTCCCTACGATGCCTAATTTCTTAATGATTTCATTTTCTTCCATATCTCTTAGTTCTCTCGCATTTTTAATACCTTTACTTTGCAACCAATTAGAGGTTTGTTTCCCGACTCCCCATATCTTATCTATGCTAATTCTTTTCAAATAATTATTCTCATTTTCGGTTCTAGCTAAATCAAATATTCCAGCTGAATAATCAATATTTTTGGCTAGTTTATTAGCAATTTTTGCTCTCACTTTATTTTCTCCTATTCCTACTGTTATGGTAATCCCTAGATTCTGATATATTAATGATCTTATGCTTCTTGCCCAAGGATATAGATTTTCATCATTAGGTCTAGAAATCGAGACGAATGCTTCGTCAATGGAATAAATTTCTATCTGTTCACAGTAGTTTTTCAGTAAATTCATTAGTCTTCTGCTCATATCCCCATAAAGCGAGTAGTTTGAGCTTAAGACTGCTACATCTAATTTATTTAGTCTTTCTTTGACCTTAAAATACGGAGTTCCCATTTTAATTTTTAAAGCTCGCGCTTCAGGGCTTCTTGCAATGATACATCCGTCATTATTAGATAAAATTACTACTGGTTTATTTCTCAAATGAGGATTAATATTTTGTTCACATGACGCGTAAAAATTATTAGCATCTATAAGAGCTATTGCATCAATATTTGAAATTCTCATAAATAGCTATGTATTGAATAAATAACAACTCCCCATATCTGTACATCAATATGGTTTTTAAATCTAAAATCAGGATAATTATGATTTTCTGATTTTAAATATAATTCATTATTTTTTATAGATAATCTTTTTATTGTAAATTCTCCGTCTATCATTGCAATGATTATATTCCCTGGCCTGGCTGTTAAGCTCTTGTCTACTATTATTAAATCTTTATCTTTAATTCCTGCATTTATCATTGAGTCACCTTTAACTCTAAGAAAAAAAGTGCTAAAAGGATTAGATATTAAATGTTCGTTTAAATCAATATTTTCTTCTGTATAGTCATCTGCAGGAGAAGGAAACCCTGCCGATACCGAATCAGTTAATAAGGGGATTTTAAATGTTTTAGTAGTCGAATCAAAAGAATCCAAGATTAAATTAATAGTATATATGTACTATATAGCAAAAAAAATCAAAAAATAGTTAGTTATTAAACTTTTATAGATTAATTTTAGATTCAATCTAATCTTTTTAGGAACGATGGTAAGGGGAGTTGTTTGATATAGAGATAGCTCTATAGATTTGCTCGATTAAGATTAATCTAGCTAATTCATGAGGAAAAGTTAAAGGAGACAGGCTTAGTACAAGATCTGATTTTTCTTTTATATCTGAACTGACTCCATCAGTATCACCGATTAAGAAATTAATTTTTTTATTTTTAAAATTCAAGAGTAAGGAACATAGTTCAACTGAATTAAACTGTTTTCCTTCTTCACTTAGACAGATAATAATATTGTTATTGGATCTAAGATTATTTAAATTAAAAGTCTTTAACTCATTAATGATAAGTTCAGGCATTCTTTTTTTGTATTGATTAATTCCATCTCTAATCCAAAGTTTCTTTATTTTGCCGATAGCATAAATTGCTAATCTATTACTATGAATCATAAGTAAATATCAAAACTAATTATTCATCAAGAAGATAATTAAATTCATCATATAGTTCCTCCTCGGTTGTTAATTTCTTGGAAAAATTATCTTTTTTAGAATTCATATTAATTTGATTAATCTCACTTTTTCTTAGTGAATTATTAACGTTAGAAGTCTCTTCTAAAGATTCTGAATTATCAATTAACGAATAAAAAATTTTATTGGGATCTTCTGAATTAAATGGATTGGTGATTAAATTATCATTATTATTTAAATTTTTCTTATTTTTAAATTTATTGAGTTTATCTAAATTTTTTTTTGATAAGCTCATGATATAAAGGATTAAATAAATTCATATTTAATTTAAACATATTATTTATCTTTTAGATGAATTCTAAAAACTATTATCAAAAAAAAAGATTTGGACAACACTGGTTGGTAAATAAAAAAATATTAGAAAAAATTAAAGAAATTGCTGTTCTTAATAAAAATGACTTTATTTTAGAAATTGGTCCTGGTAAAGGAGCTTTAACGTCTAAGTTGTTAGATTCAGAAATTAAAAAATTACATGCAATTGAATTAGATAAAGATTTAATAAATTTATTAAATGATAAATTCAATAATAATGATAAGTTTTCACTGCAGCAGGGAGATATTCTTTCTGTGAATTTAGATTCGATTAATAAGAAGATTACAAAAGTGATTGCAAATATTCCTTACAATATAACTGGCCCAATATTGGATATTTTCATAGGTCGATTGGGCATTATAAGAAACTATAATTACGAAAAAATAATATTTTTGATGCAGAAAGACGTTGTAGATAGGATTTTGTCAAAAGAGGGAAGTCCCAATGCTGGTGCGCTTAGTATAAGAATGCAACTTTTATCAAAAATAAAAAGAATATGTGATGTGCCGCCTTCATCATTTAGTCCACCTCCAAAAGTTTTTTCTTCTTTAGTAGTTTTCGAACCAATTAAAAATGATTTAAGACTAGATATTAGTCTAGAAAAATATATAGATAAACTTCTTCGAATTTCGTTTAATTCAAGAAGAAAAATGCTTAGAAATACTCTTAATTCAATACTATCAAATGAAGAGATAAATGAATTATCTGAATCTTCAAAAGTTTGTTTTAATTTAAGACCACAAGATATTTCAATTGAACAATGGATTAAGCTTGCAGAAAATTGTATTAAAATTAAAAAATAAAAATTAAAGTATATGCAAGATTTAGCTAAAAAGAAAATTAATATAAAATCTCCTGCCAAAATAAATTTGCATCTTGAAGTTATTGGTAAAAGAGAGGATGGATTTCATGAGTTAGCAATGATTATGCAAAATATCGATCTTGCTGATTATTTAGAATTTGAAATTAATTATGAAGGTTTAATTAAACTTAAGTCTGATTGTAATGATTTAAGCATATCTGATGATAACTTAATTGTTAAATCGGCAAACCTATTAAAGAAAAAATCAAATATAGACTGCGGTGCGAATATATTTTTAAGAAAAAATATACCAATTGGCGCAGGATTAGCTGGTGGATCCAGTAATGCAGCAGCAACATTAATTGGTCTTAATAATTTATGGGATTTGAAATTAGATCAAGAAACTTTATGTTCATTAGCATCAACTTTAGGATCTGATATTCCTTTTTTTATAAATGGTGGTATTCAATTATGTTTTGGAAGAGGCGAAATTTTGGAGAAATTAGATTCAACCCTTCAATATGGAGCAATTCTTTTAAAAAATCCGAATGTATCAGTATCAACTGCCGAAACTTATAAAAAATATAGTAATAGATTTTGCGATAAATATCTTACTAATAGAGAAATGATTGAGAACATAAGAAAAAATTTAAGAAATAATGGTTTAAATAACTTAAATTTTGAAAATCAACATTTTTCTATTAAAAATGATTTGCAGCTAGTTGTTGAAAATGAAAATGATTCTGTAAAGCAGGCATTATATTTACTTTCTAAATTAGAAAATTGTCTCACATTTTCAATGAGTGGATCAGGCCCTACATGCTTTGCACTCTTTAAAGATATAGAGACTGCTAAAAAAGAATTAACTGCAAATTATAAAATGTTTAGAAAGAAAGGTTACGATTCATGGGTTTGCACTTTCCTTGAAAAGGGAATAACATTCATTTAAATTTTTTTTTTCAAATTTTATTTTGGCTGATAATAGTAATGAGAATATTGAAAAAAATATTCCTGAAAAAGGACCATTAAATTTTATTGTTGGATCATTAACCAGTTTTTTATTATTTATTTTTTTTTATTTTTTAAGTAATAAAATTGCAATTTATTTTTCAATACATAAACCATCTAATTCTTCTGAAATAGTTCAAAATATTTCTTCGAGTATTAATACATTAATAATTGGATTATCTTTTTTGCTAACTTTTTCTTTTGCTTTTATTGGCATTGGACTTTTTATTGTATTTATTCGCAGTTTTTTTCTGAAGAAAAGTTGAATTGCCAATATTATTAAAAAAAACACTTTCTTTAAATGTCTTTACCTGACCTAGGACTTTTAATACTTTTGCTTTCACCAGGAATGATTTTGTCAATATTACTACTTATAACCTTTGCTGAAGGAGGATAAATTAATCAAAGTGGTAGGATTATATATGTGATTAATTAGGTAATTAATTGTGGCTGGAACATTATTATTTAATGCTTTGAAAGAGGCAATTGATGAAGAAATGGCAAATGATGTCAATGTTTGCGTTATGGGGGAAGATGTTGGTCAATATGGTGGATCTTATAAGGTAACTAAGGATTTATATGAAAAATATGGAGAGTTAAGAGTCTTAGATACTCCAATTGCAGAGAATAGTTTTACGGGTATGGCTGTGGGAGCAGCAATGACTGGGTTAAGACCAATAGTTGAAGGAATGAATATGGGATTTTTGCTTTTAGCTTTTAATCAGATATCAAATAATATGGGTATGCTTAGATATACAAGTGGAGGTAATTATAAGATACCAGCAGTTGTTAGAGGACCAGGGGGGGTTGGTCGTCAACTTGGTGCCGAACACAGTCAAAGACTTGAAGCATATTTTCATGCGGTCCCTGGTATAAAGATTGTTGCATGCAGTACACCTACAAATGCCAAAGGTTTAATGAAAGCAGCTATAAGAGATGATAATCCGGTTCTATTTTTCGAACACGTTCTTCTATACAACTTGTCTGAAGAATTACCTGATGGGGACTATATTTGCGCTTTAGATCAAGCTGACGTCGTAAAAGAAGGTAAAGATATTACTTTATTGACTTATTCAAGAATGAGACATCACTGCCTGAAAGCTGTTGAAGAATTAGATAAAAAAGGAGTAGATGTTGAGTTAATTGATTTAATAAGTTTAAAACCATTTGATATGGAAACCATTTCAAAATCAATAAGAAAAACAAATAAAGTAATTATTGTTGAAGAATGTATGAAGACTGGAGGTATTGGTGCAGAATTAATTGCCTTGATAACAGAAGAATGTTTCGATGACCTTGATGCCCGACCAATTAGATTATCTAGTCAGGATATTCCAACTCCGTATAATGGAAATCTTGAGAATTTGACAATAATACAACCACATCAAATAGTTGAAAAAGTTGAAGATTTAATTAGTGGGAGTATATAGGCAATGAAAAGAAGGCAAGGTTGGCTTTTTTTTATTATATTTCTACTTACTTTATCTGTTTATTTATTAATAAATTATCCATTACAGTTGGGATTGGATTTACGAGGGGGTTCTCAACTTACACTACAAATAATTAAAGAAGAAGGTAAGGTAACAAAAGATGAACTTGAAGCAGTAAATTCGGTTATAGATAGACGAGTTAATAATTTAGGGGTTTCTGAATCAAACTTGCAAACCCTAGGAGGAGATCAATTGATTTTAGAATTACCTGGAGAACAAAATCCATTAGTTGCTTCAAGAGTTTTAGGAAAAACTGCTTTATTAGAATTTAGGACCCAGAAAGAAGGAACATCTACAGATTTAAAAACTTTGCAACTTCAGAGATTCAATATTAAAGAATTAATTGAACAATATTCCTTATTAGAAAGGAGTAAATATGATGATAATCTTCTAAAAACTTTTCAGGATGACCTTAAAGAGACAGAGCAAGAGTTAAATTATTCATCTACTAGTAGTGATTTAAATGAGAAGTTAATTGAAATTAAAAAATATATTGATAAAGAAATTGCAAATTTATTTATTAAAACAGATTTATCTGGTAAGGATCTTATCAACGCAGGAAGGAGACAAGAACAAACAAATAGTAATTGGGAAGTTTTATTAACTTTTAATAATTCTGGAGGTGAAAAGTTTGCAGAAATTACAAAGAAAATTGCTGGAACTGATCAACTATTATCTATCATTCTTGATGGTGAATCAATAAGTGAAGCTTCTGTTGGTAGTCAATTTGCTACTACTGGGATTACAGGTGGATCAGCAACAATAAGCGGTAATTTTAGTGCTGAAAATGCGAGAGAATTAGAAGTTCAACTTAAAGGAGGTTCACTACCATTGCCAATAGAAATAGTTGAAACTAACACTATTGGAGCTCTGTTGGGATCCAATAATATTTTAAAAAGTCTTTATGCAGCTATTAGTGGATTAATTTTTGTTGGTGTATTTATGATTTTTAATTATAGAATTTTAGGGTTTGTTTCAGTTCTTTCTCTTGTACTTTATGGATGCTTTAATTTAGCTCTATATTCTTTAATTCCTGTAACTTTGACTTTACCCGGCATATCTGGTCTTATACTAAGCATTGGTATGGCTGTTGATGCAAATATTCTAATATTTGAGAGAATTAGAGAAGAATTATATGATGGAAATACTCTTACAAGATCTATTGATAGCGGTTTTCAAAGAGCTAATTCATCCATAGTTGATGGTCACATTACTACTCTCTTAAGTTGTTTTGTATTGTTTCTATTAGGAACAAATTTTGTTAAAGGTTTTGCTGCGACATTAGGTATTGGAGTCTTAATAAGCTTGTTTACATCATTAAATTGTTCCAAAACTATTTTGCGATTCCTTACAACATATCAATCTTTAAGACAAAAAAATCTCTATCTACCCAAGAATAATTTTTTAAATTAAATTTTTATTTCTTATTTTCTCATGAAATACAACCTTGAACTAATAAAAAGTAAAAGAAAGATAATTGGTTTTTCAACTTTTCTTGTATTGTTGAGTCTTCTAGGTATCTTATATTCTACTTTTAATACTTCTTATAAGAAACCTATAAATTTAGGGATGGATTTTGTTGGAGGAAATGAACTACGAATAGAGAGAGCTTGTGAAGAAGAATGTTCTAATTTTTCCCCTGATTCAGTGATAGAAAAGTTAAGAGAGATCACTAAAAATAAAAACGTTTTAAATAATATTAAATTACAATTCCAAAATGAGAATAAATTAATTTCAATAAGAACCCCATATTTGAGTATCGAAGAATCAAATGATCTTATCAATAATCTTGATAATATTGTTGGGCCTCTAAATTATGAAAGTAAGGATTCAAGATTAATAGGTCCAAAGCTTGGGAAAAGATTACTTACTAATTGCATTACTTCATTGTTAGTTTCTTTATTTGCAATATCTATATATATAACAATTAGATTTGATAAAAAATATGCATTATTTGCACTATTAGCTTTATTCCATGATTTAGTAATTGTTTTCGGTATATTTTCCTGGTTGGGAATTATATTATCTGTTGAGGTAAATAGTTTATTTGCTGTGTCATTGTTAACTATTGCCGGTTATTCTGTAAATGATACTGTTGTTATATTTGATAGAATTCGCGAGAATTTAAAATCAAAGAAAGAGGGCTATAACGAAACTATTCAGTTATCAGTTAACGAATCATTTAGAAGAACAACGTTTACCAGTATTACAACCCTTTTCCCTTTATTAAGCATAATATTGTTTGGATCTTACTCACTATTTTGGTTTTCTTTGGCTTTATCATTAGGAATTATAGTTGGAAGTTATTCAAGTATTTTATTGGCTCCATCTTTGTTGCTGAAAGATTGAGCTTAAACTTCTGATTTTATGAAACTAAATTACTATTTGATAATTTTATTTTCTTTAGTTTTAATAGATCTTTCTACTGAGTTAAGAATATTATTTGATCATTTCACTTTTAGTTCATTATATTTTGCTATTGGTAAACATCCCTTAGCTTTCTTTATCCTTTTTTCATATCCATATTTATATAAAAAATTAATTAAGTAGTATTTAAATATCTTTAATTGATTCTTTAATTATAACCTGTATTACTACAGCTAATGGAAGAGATAGAATTAAGCCTAATGGACCAAAAATGAAGGTGAATCCAAATTGTGAAATTAATGTTAGGCCAGGAAGTAAGTTTGCTTTTTTCTTCATTATAGAAGGCATAATTATGTAGCTTTCAATATTTTGAATGATTACATATGCTCCTAATACGGCCAGTGGCTTCCAAAAATTATCTAGTAGTGCAATTGAGATAGGAAATATACCACTAATAACTGGGCCTATATTTGGAATTACATTAAGAACCATTGCTATTAAAGCATTTGAGACAATATATTTGACATCTAATATAGATAAAACTATTAGTGATAATAAACCTACTGATAATGAGCTTATGACCATAGAAAAGGTCCAATTTGCTAATGCAATATTGCATTTTTCCAGAATATTTCTAAATTTATTACGGTAATTTTTTGGGATTAACAGAAGTATATTTTCTTTATATTGTTTTGGTTCAATAGAAATCATCAAACTAACAGCTAATACGAATATTAATTTCAAAAGACCTGAACCTAAATTTCCCGCAATATTTATTAAATTCTTAAAACTTTCTTGAATAGCTTTTGCAATTGTTGAGACATCTGGAATGGTAACTACATTATTTATAAGATTGAATATGTCTACAACGTTTTCTGATTTTTCGCCATAGAAAATATTATTAAGTTTGTTCAGATTTGTATTAATCAAAATATTTATTTTTGATAGACCATTTGGAATATCAACAAGTAATTCATTAAATTCTTTTATGAAAGGAGGCAATACAAGAATAAAAATAGTAAATACAATTACTGATATAACAGTTAATACAAGAAATAAAGAAAGTACTCGAGGAATTTTCAATCCCTTTTGCATTTGATTACATAAATTACATACAATATTTGAAATTACTAAAGAACAAATTATTAGTAGGAGAAAATCTCTTAAAGTCCATATTAATAATGAAGTGATTAATATTACTACTAACTTAAAATATGATGAACTACTCAATTTTGAAAATTTTCTACTTCTTTTCAGAATATCCTAATCCATTTGATTTGGCATAACTATTTGCAAATCTCATAAATCTATCAAAGTCTGATGTGTTCTTCCAAATATAAACTGCCTCTAAAAAAATGGGTTCACCATCAATAAACTTTACTTTAACTTCTCTAGTTTGTATTTCACCTTCAGAATCAATCAAACGCATTCCTGTGATTTCACCGTCTGTAATCGAAGATAATGCCTGAGGTTTTTCGAACAAAAATAATGCTTGGCCGGTGGTTCCATCTTTACTCCTAGTCAGTCTTATTTCAGGAACTACTGGTTCATCAGTCCCATCATAAAATTGTATTTTTGCAGTTTTATTTGCTGTCATAATATTTAAATAACAATGATCTATCTTAGGAAATATTTTTCACATTCGTTTGTAATTATTTTATAAAACATTATTTATTAACTCTAAAATATTTTCATCATATTTTTTGTCAGTTAAATCTAAAAACGTTATATTTTCCCTGCCAATCTTTTCATATTCATAACACCTATCGTAATAATCTAAAACTGATTTACATACTAAATCCCATTCCTCGTTATCAATTGATTCAAGGGCTATTTTTGTTCTTTGAGGACCTAACCTTTTTTTTATCCTTTGTAAAGAGTCTTTGAGTTCTCCTTTTTTAAATACACTATAAGTTTCTATCAACTCATCTAACCTGTTAGATTCGCTTCTTATAATTTCAATTCTCCTAGAATATTTCATCTGATTAAAGAATTCATGAGGAATTTTGCATTTACCTATATTTGCACTTTCAGCTTCTACAAAAATATTATTAGAAAATTTAAAAGAATTTAATTTTTCTGCAATTATATTTTCAAATTGTTCATTTGAAGGTTGTTCATTCATTCCTAAACCTCCAAAAGTACTTCCTCTATGACAAGCAAATCCTTCAAGATCAATAGTTTGATATTTATATTTCTCTAGTAGTGATAATAACCTTGTCTTCCCTGTTCCTGTTTTTCCGCCAATAACTACTATATTGTACTTTTTTAAGAAACTATCTAATACCCATCTTCTATATATTTTGTATCCTCCTTTAAGTGTTATTAGATTAAATTTATATTTTTCTAATAGCCAAGCAATGCTTTGTGAACGCATTCCTCCTCTAGAGCAATATATTCTTATAAATAATTCGTTATTTTTATTAGGAAATGTTTTATATGACTCAATACTCATGATTAAATTATCAAGAAGTAATTCCATTTTTTTTTCAAAAAATTTTAATCCTTCCATGACTGCTTTTTTTCTTCCTTCTTTTTTATAAATCGTGCCAATTATAGATCTCTCATTATTATCAAATAGTGGAATGTTAATAGAATTAGGCATGTGTCCTTTATAATATTCACTCGGGCTTCTAACATCTATAAGTGGTCCTTTAAAACTTCTAAATTTCTCTAGTTCTTTTCTTTTGAAATACATGGGTAGTTTTAATTATTTTAGATTGATTTTTAAAAATGAATAACAAAGAACAAGATAACTATAATAATGCTACATTAGATCTGATAAAACAATTTGTAGATTACAATCAAAGAAAAAGAATAAATTCATTAACTCTAATAGAATCTGAAGTCGAAAATATTTTTAATCTGGGCCCTTCTCTTTTTGATATTTTTGATAGTGATGGAGATGACTGGGCTGTTGGTTGGATATTGCAAGTTTTAAAAAAATTTAAGCCTGAATTCTTTGAAAACTCTAAATTTAATAATTGGTTTAATACATATTCAAATATTGATATTAATTATGAAGATTTGCAATTGATGTTAGTTGAGCAAAAATTTGAAGAGGCAGATAGATTAACAAGTTCCTATTTACGAAAATTAGCTGGAAAATTAGCTGAAAAACGTGGTTATGTTTTCTATAGTGAAGTTAAGAATATGTCTGGTAAAGATCTAGAAACGATAGATAGATTATGGACTATTTATTCTAATGGTAGATTTGGATTCTCAATTCAGGCAAAGATATTAAAATCAGTAGGGAAAAAATATGAATTAATGTGGCCGAAAATAGGTTGGAAAAAAGAGGGCTTATGGACTAGATATCCTGGATCTTTTTGCTGGTCATTGGATGCTCCAGATGGACATATGCCTTTAATAAATCAACTAAGAGGAGTAAGACTTATGGACTCCATCCTACGGCATCCTGCTATTGCAGAGAGACATAATAATATTCTTTAAATTGAGGTAGTTAATAAGTTAAAATTAAGACAGTATCAAAATATTATTATGTCCTTATTTCGGGGCAAAAATATTTTAAAGAAATTTTTTAAAAGACCAAAGATTAACTGGTCTAACTACGAATTCGAATCATCATTACAGTTAAATGAATTTGTCGATCAATTATTAGAACCTATTGAATATTCTCAATCAAACTATCTTATAAAACTTGGTTTACATGAAGCTCTAGTTAACGCAGTAAAACATGGAAATAAATTAGATCCAAAAAAAAATATTAGAGTTAGAAGAATAATTACTCCTAATTGGTGTGTTTGGCAAATTCAAGATCAAGGTAATGGTTTAGAAATAAAAAAAAGAGACTACAAATTACCAAAAAAAATAAGTAGTGTAAATGGCCGTGGCCTTTACATTATCAATGAATGTTTTGATGATATTAGATGGAGTAGCAAAGGTAATAGGCTTCAGTTGGCCTTAAAAAGGTGATTTTTACTAGGACAAGGTTGATCTACGTTAATTTCTTTTAACCATTTAATACTTTCTTCTATATATTCAACAGTTTCCTTCTCATTACAAGAAATAATTAGATGGCATAATCCCGCCGAAATTAGTTCTGCAGATCGTTTATATTTATTTCCTTTATCTTTATGCCATTTAGAATGATCAATCTTTAATTTGTCATTAAGAATTTGAACAAGCTTAATAGTATCTTTATCCCAATAGGTCATAGAAGTTTTTATTTACTTTACAGCAGACCATACTTTGGTCATAAAAAAGGAATTTGATTTTACATCTTTAAACCCTACTTCCTCTATTTTAGAATCTATATCCTCCTTTATGTAATCACAATAAAATGGCTCATGAAAAGATTTATAGAAGCTTTCCATTATGGATGTAAAATCAGGTGAATCACTTATTTGAATTGAATCAGCTATTACTAATCTACCACCAGGTTCAAGAACTCTAAAAAATTCATTTAATACTTTAGCTCTTATTGTTCGAGGTAATTCATGAAATAAGTAAACGCAAGAAATACATTGAAAACTATCATTATCAAAAGGTAATTCTTCAGCATTAGCTTTAATTAACTGAATTAAATCTCCATCTAAGTCTGAAATATATCTACTTGCCTCTTTTAAGTATGAATCAGATAAATCAATTCCTGTAATTTTTTCTTTAGGAAATGCAGCTCTCAATTGTTTTAATGTTCTTCCAGATCCTGTAGCCACATCAAGTATTTTTATAGAACTTTTTTTTCTACCGCTAAAAAATTCAAGTCCTTCTTTTATTGGCTTAATTATTCTTCTCCTCATTGAGTCAGCACTTCCATTGAAAAGTATTTCTACTTGAAGGTCATAAATGCTTGCTGAAAAATCTGATAAATAACCATCTGTTTGATGGTGAAAATTTCTCAAGTAATATTGAGGATAATTATCTTTATCAATTGATTTTGGAAGATCGTCAAAGTTTTGTTTTCTGCGTCTATCCCATGTAATGGGCATATCGAGCCAAATTTTAGGATATTGAGTTAGATATCTAAGCCATGGCTCGTCAAACAATAATTTTTTTGGATAAATATTTTTTTCTGCATCATTCCAATCTTCTTCTCTTAAAATATCCATTGATTTTTGGATTTGTATAAGAAGATTCTTATCTATATTAAAATTTTCAAGCTTCGAATCGGGAAGAATTAAATTCATTAATCTTGAACTGATCTGCTTGTGAGCGAAACCTGCAATGCTTTTACTTTGTTGTAGCGTTTTATATGCGATTTTTGAAATAGATTCCCTAGCCATTTTTCAATTTATATATCTATATTCCAACAAAAAAAAAATCAATTTGAGAATATATTGTGATATTTCTCAAATTGATTAATTTTAAATAATGAGTTCTTTTAATTAAGCATCGTAATACATGAAAAATTCATGTGGATGAGGCCTTTGTCTTAGTTGTTGTACCTCTTCGTATTTTATATCGATAAAATTATCAATAAAATCTTCAGTAAAAACTCCACCAGCTAATAGATAATCCTTGTCTGCCTTTAGAGCATTAAGTGAGTCATTTAAAGAGGAAGGAACTGTATCAATTTTTGCAAGTTCATCAGCTGGAAGTTCAAATAAATCTACATCTACTCCATCACCAGGATCAATTTGATTTTTAATTCCATCTATACCAGCAAGCATCATTACAGAAAATACTAAGTAAGGATTTGCAAGTGCGTCACCTGATCTGAATTCTAATCTTTTAGCTTTAGGGCTAGGACCTGTTAAAGGTATTCTTACAGCAGCTGATCTATTACCCTCTGAATAAACTAGATTTACAGGTGCTTCAAATCCTGGGACCAATCGTTTATAACTATTTGTAGTTGGATTAGTAAATGCTAAGAAGGATGGAGCATGTTTAAGTATGCCTCCGATGTACCATCTTGCTGTTTGAGATAAATTTGCATAAGCTCCTTCTCCAAAAAATAGTGGCTGTCCACTCTTCCATAAACTTTGATGAACATGCATTCCAGTTCCGTTATCATTAAATACAGGCTTGGGCATAAAAGTTGCAGTTTTCCCATATTTTTTTGCAACATTCCTAACAACGTATTTATAGGTCATTACGTTATCAGCAGAATTTATTAACGAATCGAATTTCATTCCAAGTTCGTGTTGACCGGCGCCAGCCACTTCATGGTGATGCTTCTCTGTAGGTATTCCTAATTCACCCATTAGAAGTAGCATTTCAGATCTGATGTCTTGCGCAGTATCATTTGGAGAAACTGGGAAGTAACCTTCTTTGTATTGGATCTTGTATCCTAAATTTCCACCTTCTTCGAGTCTTCCAGTGTTCCATGGAGCTTCAATTGTATCTACACTGTAAAAGCAAGAACCTTCTTTTGAGTCGTATCTCACGTCATCAAATAAGAAGAATTCTGGTTCCGGGCCAAAAAATGCTGTATCAGCAATACCAGTAGATTCTAAGTAGTTTAAAGCCTTTTGAGCTAATGATCTTGGGCATCTATCATATGGCTCACCACTTCTAGGCTCTTGGATAGAGCAAATCATGCTTAGAGTTTTATGTTTATAAAAAGGATCTATCCATGCTGTACTTGCATCAGGAACCATTGACATATCAGAGGCATTAATTGCTTTCCAACCTCTTATTGATGAACCATCAAATGCTAGACCTTCTGTAAATGAATCCTTCTCTATCATGTCTGATGTAAGAGTTAAATGTTGCCATTTACCATGGATGTCAGTAAATTTTAAATCGATGAGTTCAATTCCTTCATCTTTAATTTGACTTAAAACATCTTGTGGAGATTTAGACATAACTTTTGAGATACCTTCTATGAAATTAATTACTTGATGATTCTTATTATGTATCAACCGTAACTTTTTTCAACACTTGATGACTTCTTTCAGTATTTCAAGTCATAACTTTAATAATTATTTACTCAATTATTTAAATTGAATTAATTTCTTTAAATAAATATCGCTTAAGAGACGATATTAGTCTAATTTAAAGGTAATTGAATGTAATGCTTTGACAGAAGCAAAACTTATTCCGGCTTTAAATAAAGAGAATTTATCTCATTTCTCAAAAACTTATGTTCCCTCAAGACTTTTATTAGGTCCTGGTCCGTCAAATGCTCATCCAGAAGTCTTAAGCGCTCTTTCTTTGAATCCCATTGGTCATTTAGATGAAGCATATATCTCATTGATGTCTGATGTACAACAACTTTTAAGGTATGCATGGCAATGCAATAATCGTCTTACACTTCCAATGAGTGGTACTGGTAGTGCTGCCATGGAAGCTTCAATAGCTAATTTTATTGAAGAAGGAGAAAAAATTTTGATTGCTAAAAAAGGATATTTTGGAGATAGATTAGTTGATATGTCGAATAGATATAAAGCTCAAGTATCAGTTATGGAAAAACCGTGGGGTGAGGCTTTTACATATGAGGAAATTAAGTATGAAATAGAAACTAAAAAACCAGCAATTTTTGCTATTGTCCATGCTGAAACATCTAGTGGTGTTTTACAACCACTAGAGGGGATTGGCGATATTTGTAGAAAAAATAACTGCTTGTTTTTGGTTGATGCAGTAACTTCACTTGGAGCTTTAGAATTATTGATAGACGAATGGAAAATTGATCTAGCATACAGTTGTAGTCAAAAAGGATTAAGTTGTCCCCCAGGATTAAGTCCTTTTACAATGAATAAAAGAGCTGAAGAAAAACTTAGTTCAAGAAAAACAAAAGTACCTAACTGGTATTTAGATTTATCTCTATTAAATAAATATTGGGGTTCTGATCGTGTTTACCATCATACTGCGCCGGTAAATATGAATTTTGCTATTCGCGAAGGTTTACTGTTAATTGCGAATGAGGGTTTAGAAAATGTTTGGAATAGACATAATACTAATGCAAAGAAACTGTGGAATGGCTTAGAAAGTCTCGGAATGGAATTACATGTAACAGAGGATTATAGATTACCAACTTTAACTACAGTTAAAATACCTCCAGCAGTTGATGGGGATGGTTTTAGAAATCATCTCTTAAGAAACTTTGGAATTGAAATAGGAAATGGACTTGGAGAATTATCCGGTAAGGTGTGGCGCGTAGGACTGATGGGTTTTAATTCATGTGAGGAGAATGTTGACAGATTATTAAACCTATTTGATACTGAGCTAAAGAAATTTTCTATTTTTGAGTCCTCAACTTTTTGAACCAAATCTGTAAAATTTGACTGCATTCATCTTCTAGGATACCTCCAATTATTTCCATTTTGTGATGAGCGCTTTCATGTTTTGATAGGTCAATTGAACCACCCAATCCACCTCTTTTCTTATCATATGCCCCGAAAATAACTTTACCCATCCGCGCTTGAATAAGAGCAGAGGAACACATAGTACAAGGTTCTAAATTTGTGATAATAGTACATTCATTAAATCTCCAATCGTTTTTTATTAGAGATGCCTGCCTAAGTGCCATTATCTCAGCATGACCTAATGGGTCCTTATTTATATTCCTCCTGTTAACCCCTCTTCCGATACATCTTCCTCTCTCATCTAAAATTATTGAACCGATTGGTAGCTCAACTTTTCCCATTTCCTTGGATCTTCTTAATATCGATTTCATCCACAATGTGTATTTTGAAATATTTGTGTTTTTTTGTTGATCTTCATTACTATTTCCATTTTCAAAAATATTTCTCATTTACCAATATTGAGAATAGAATTATTAATAGATATCTTATCTGATGGCTGAAGATTTAATTAATAATAAAGATATATATTTCCCCTCCTATTTAGGGACTAATGACAAATTGATCATTCTTCTTAATAGAGCAATTCAAGTACTTTGTGACTGGTTCTCTAAAGCAGATCAAAATGGTCCTTTACCTTTTGATGAGAGTTTTAAGTGTATTATGCCTTCGGAAGATGGTAACTCCGAAGAAGATTTGTTTTTTGAGATTGTATCTCTTTTGAATAATTCATTTAATCCTGTTCATCCTGGCTCATTAGCTCACCTTGATCCCCCACCTTTAATTTTCTCTATTTTGGGAGATTTAATTGCTGCTGGTTTAAATAATAATCTTCTCGCTTACGAGTTATCACCAAGTGTAACTTTGCTAGAGGAATCATTATGTAAATGGTTTGCCATGAAAATAGGTTTTAATGATTTCTCTGGTGGTATTGCTGCTAGCGGAGGTACATTAAGTAATCTGAATGCACTCATAGCAGCTAGAAATAATGCTGGATTAGGCACAAATCCTAATTCTGTATTACTTGTTAGTGAAGATGCTCATTCATCTTTTGTTAAATGTATAAAAGTAATGGGTCTTGATACTACGAATCTTGTCAGGATTAAAACTGATAATCAAGGTCGAATGGATATATACGAACTCAGAAAGTCTTTAGATAAATGTGCAAAAGAAAATAAAAAAATATTTGCTATTGTCGCTACCCTCGGAACAACTATAAGAGGAGCCATTGATCCTATTAAAGAAATTAGTGAAATCTGTAAACAAAGAAATATATGGTTACATATTGACGGTTCAATTGGAGGGATTTTTGCTATTACTTCTATCCCAATAAAAGGTTTAAATAATATTAATCAGGCTAATTCGATAACGATAAATCCACAAAAAATCATTGGCATTACAAAGACTTCATCATTGTTATTGGTTTCAAATATGAGTACTTTAGAAAATACTTTTAATACTGGACTACCATATATATCTTCCAAAGAAAATATTATAAATAGAGGAGAAATAGGCATACAAGGTTCTAGACCTGCAGAGGTTATCAAACTATGGCTTGGGTTACGTTTTTTAGGTCTAAAGGGAATTGAAAATATATTAAATTCTTCAATTAAAAGAAAAGACTTTTTTATAAAAAATATTAGTAAAAATAAATTTGATATATATTCAGGTCCTCTTCATATTGTTTCATTCTTACCAAAGAAACTTGAGCCAAAAGAATCTGATGCATGGTCTCAAACTAAAGTAAATGAACTAATTAACAATAATTTTATGCTATCTAGACCAAAATTTAAAGGTAAATATTTTTTACGGGTTGTAATGGGAAATTACAATACAAAAAAATCTCATATTAAAGAACTTTTGAGACTTTTAGATATTTAACTAATGAATATGGCTAGATCAAAAATTATTGCAATAGTAACTGGATTTATATCTATAGCTATTTGTATTGCTTATTTACTCTTAATAACTATCTTTGATTTCAGAACTTATCTAAATGATCAATTATCCAACATTACATAGTAAATGGAGGCAAACTTTTATTTGATTTAAAGTACTTTTTCATTTCGATTTTTGATATAGCTTCTTTTACGAAGTTGTTTAAAATGTCCTCTCTCTTACTTATTCTATAGATCTTATCTACCACTTCTTGAATTCCTCCATCTCCCCAATCTTGTCCGTTTTTAAAATATTCAATCAAACTTAATCCAACTATTCTTATTAACCAGCCTGCTGTAACTGATTGTATAGATTTAGATAATATTATTTTAGTCAAGCTTGTAGCTAATATAGGTGAAAGAATGGCCAGACCTCCTTTTAATATTCCTTGTTTAGCCAATGCGCTTAGCAATGCTTTTGATAAATCTTTTGCATCTTTTTTTGTTAGCTTAATTTCATATATTTTTGATAATTCCATTATCATTTGAAGGTTTACAGATGTAGTAGTAAGGAAATCAACAGCTGGTAGTGGATTAACAAGTATTACTCCTCCTGTTATCCACATATATTTATTAATCACTTTATTTGACATTAAATATCTTTGTTCTTGAACGAAATTTTTACTTTTAATACCTAATTTATTTGAGCGAAAAAGAATATTATCCGCCAATAACTCTTCTCCATTATTATCGAGAGTTTCTATTATTTCTCTAAATAAACTTTCTACCTCTGGAACTAAATTTAAAGCCTCTGATTTTACATAGGGGGATTGTTGAGGTACTGCAATTGTTTGAACAACTGAAATTTTATTTTTTTTAGCAGAAGTTATAGAAATTATATTTTTTACGATGATGTTATTATCATCTCTTGACCTCAAATCACATTTATTTAGAACTATTATTATTTTTTTTCTTAATTTTAATAATTCTGTAATTAAATATTTTTCGTATTTATTTATGTCTTGATCTAATACAAAAAGAACTAAGTCAGAATTTGATGCTTGTATAATTGTTGCTTTTTCTCTTTCTTCTCCTAATTTAGATGGTTCGAATAAACCAGGAGTATCGACTATATTAATGTTTCTTTTTAAGATTGGAATACGAATTTTATAGCTATTAATTTGCTTTGTAGTACCTATTTTTGCTGAGGTTTGTCCTACTATATTTTTCAGTAATGATCTCGCTATAGATGTTTTCCCTGATGAACCAGCTCCAAATAGAGTAACTTTATAATCTCCTGTTTTCAATTGAGACTCTAGTTTGTTTTTTTGGTAATTTAATAATTCAACTTTTACCTTATCATTAATTTTTTTATTAATTTTCTCGACCCCTTCCAAACTTATCTTTGCAGCACCATATGAATTTTTGAATGAAAGTGTATTTTTTTTATTTTTATATATAACTTTATAAACTATTTTTTTAAATAATTTTTTATCAATATTATAAAAGATATAAATAATTACAATTAAAAATAAAAGGGTATAAATATTCACTATTCTTATTAATATCGAAAATAAAATATATAGCAATAAAATAAGGATAAAGTATTTTATATACTTCAATTTAAAGTAAATCATATTACCGTTTGTTTTTAAAAATACTGTAAATTAAAGCAATAAAGCCAATATTAATTGATATATCTGCAACATTAAATACTGGAAAATCTATTATATTTAAATTTATAAAGTCGATTACAAAACCTCTTATTATCCTATCAATACCATTACCAAAAGTTCCTCCAAGAATTAGGCTATAAGAGTATAGATCAATTTTATTAAGGCTATTTCTTCTTAAAATTAAATAAGATAGTAATATTGAAAAAATAATACTTATGCATGATAGAAATATTCTATTGCCACTAAATATGTTAAATGCAGCTCCGTAATTTTTTACGAAGTCTATTTTAAATAAAATTAAATCTTTATTTATAACATTTTTATAATTATGAAATATTAAATATTTAGTAATTTGATCTATTAGAAAAATAAAAATACTTAATGATAAAAAATATAATTTTGTATGTATCTTATTAATCATTATTTTCTGTTTTTTAAATAATTAATAGGTTTTATAAGCAATAATAATGGCAAAAGCATTAAAAAATGATATCCAATTTTACCTGCAGAGTATTTCCCTAAATTATATAAAAACGTATTAAATTGACTGTAAAATATAATTTGTATAAAGTTATAAAGTATTCCGGTTAAATGCATAGCACTTATTGCTAAAAATCCATTTATTAAAAAGTTTCCAACATTAATTTTTTTTCTTGCATTTAAATTATCAATTATTCTAACTAAAGGATATATGCCTAATAAATAACCAAAATTTGGAGTAAGCAAATATCCTAATGAACCTCCTTGATGAAAGACTGGGCCAAAAAATAACCCTAAAATTATATATATGAAAAATGCTCTGAAAACTACTTCTTTATGAAAAATAAGGGTTAGTAAAATTATAGTTGGAATTTGCCATGTGATAGGTATCTCGAAATTTTTACTAGTTTTATCGATAAATTCTAGTGGAATATAAACAGGTAACATTGTTGTTATTAAAATTGATTGAAGACTCACAAGTACCTCAATTAATCTATAAAAATTGAGCATTATTATAAATTCTATTTATAAACTTCTCAATGCAACGATTGGATCTAATTTAGAAGCTCTTTTTGCAGGTAAAACACCAAAGATTAAACCTATTGATCCTGAAATGATCATAGTAGAAAAAGTTGTAGTAATTCCTACAGATGCAGGAAGTGGTGTAATCAGAGATAAAAGAAAAACTCCTGATAATCCAGTTGTTGTTCCAATTAATCCTCCAATTGTTGATAAAATCAATGCTTCAATTAAAAATTGAATCAATATATCTGACTGCTTAGCTCCTATTGCTTTCCTAAGACCAATTTCTTCAGTCCTTTCACTAACAGAAACAAGCATAATATTCATAATTCCTATTCCTCCAACCACTAAAGATACTGCTCCAATACCTGCCAATAAAAAAGTTAGCCCACTTGTTATGTTAGTTACTATATTTAATGCATCTTCTTGTGATCTAACAGCAAAATCATCATCTCTTATTATTTTATGCCTTTGCCTTAATAAATTTGTAATTTGAAATTTAGCGGCGCTGGTTGCATTTTTACTTATCGCTTCCACACTAATGAAGCTTAAACTTACACCATATGTAGGATCCTTCCCAGTAATCCTATTAACCATTGTGGTTAATGGAATATAAGCATTTTTGTCTTGATTACTTCCAAATACAGCACCTTTTGGTTTTAATATTCCGATAATTTCATAAGTATGATCTTTAATTCTAATTTTTTTGCCAAGTGAAGAAGAGTTATCTTTGAAAAATTCTTCTTTAAGATCAGGACCTATTACTACAAAACTTCTTGCACTATTAACATCACTTTTTGATAAAAATCTACCTTTATCTACTTCAAAGCTCCTTACATCAAGAAATTCAGGAGTAACTCCTGCAATTGATATATTTAGGCTTTTAGAATTTGATTGCACAATTTCATTAGCAGAGATTTGGGGAGCAACTTTTTTAACTGTTGGGACTTGATTACTTATGGCTAATGCATCCTCTAAAACAAGGTTTTTAGGAAATGAAATACCTCTCCTTCTTGTGTCATTATTGCCAGGAACAATGAATAAAACATTTGCACCTAAATTACTTAATTGATTTTTTGCTAATGTTTGAGCACCTCTTCCAAGACCAACAAGTGTAATAACTGATGCATTTCCTATAATTATTCCCAGCATAGTTAACGAACTTCTCAATTTGTTTGATACTAAAGTTTTTGTAGCCATTCCTAAGGCTTCGCTTATTGATATATTCCTAGACATATTTATATTTATCTATTACATCATTATCTTCAATTTGCCCCATGTATATAACACCTTCATTAAGCTGTAATGTAATAACGTCACCATTACTAATTTGATGATTATCTATATTTTCTAAATTTGAAATTGTAGAAATCTTTTTATTATTTTTGTTATACAGAGCGTAAACATCATCAACATTTTGGTTAGTAACAATACCTCCAATATTTTTACTAAATGGAACATTTTCCATTAATTCCTCAGGAACAAATATTATTTCTCCTGGACAAATTAAGGACATATCAAGATTATTTTTAATTATTCTTGCTTTACCCGTAACACCTATTTCCCCTATTGAAACACCTCTTGATACAATCTTCCTTACTAAACCGACTTTTATTAAATCTGTAGATCCGCTTATACCAGTTAATGTACCTGCAGTTTGAACTACTAGGTCTCCTTGGTTTAGGATACCCATTTCTTGTGCAATTTGCATAGCTAAACTGAACGTTTTTGCTGTTCTTTCGTCATTTTTAACAACTATGGGGGTAACTCCCCAAACAAGTTGCAATCTTCTCGCAACACTCTTCTCAGTAGTTGTTGCCAAGATAGGTGTAGGTGGTCTGAATTTACTTACATTTCGAGCAGTAGAGCCTGATTTTGTTAGGGGAATTATGGCACCTGCATCAAGTTGTCTAGCAATATTACTTACTGCTGCACTAATAGCATTTGGGATCGTACTAGGTAAGTTGCTTTCAATAGCCTTAAGTGGATAATCCCTTTCAATTCTTCTTGCAATGGTTGCCATTGTTTCTACTGCCTCTACAGGATAATCACCAACTGCAGTTTCGTTTGAAAGCATCACAGCATCTGTTCCATCTAGAATTGCATTGGCAACATCACTAACTTCGGCCCTAGTAGGTCTTGGGTTAGAAGCCATAGAATCTAGCATTTGAGTCGCCGTAATTATTGGGATACCTAATGAATTAGCTTTTCTTATTAATTCCTTCTGTAAAAGAGGAACTTCCTCAGCAGGCATTTCTACACCCAAATCACCTCTTGCAACCATAACCCCATCACATAGCGGCAATACAGTATCGATTTGATCAATAGCTTCAAATTTTTCTATTTTTGCTACTACAGGAGTTGAATGTCCGTTTTTGTTTATTAAATCCTTTATCTCGTTTATATCTGATGGATTTCTTACGAAACTTAGTGCTATCCAATCAACTCCTACAGATAAACCGAATTGTAAATCCTCTTTATCTTTTTCTGTTAATGCTTTTACTGATAATTGAACATCTGGGAAGTTTACACCTTTATTATTTGAAAGAACACCCCCTACAGTTACTAAGCACTCTAAAAGATTTGCTTTTATATCTACTTTTTCTACAATCATTTCTATTTTGCCATCATCTAAAAGTATTCTTTTTCCTTCGCTGACTTCTTGAGAAAGTTTGTCGTAGGTTACATTAGCAATAGTATTTGTACATTCAACTTCATTCGATGTGAGTGTAAATTTATCACCTTTTTTAATTTTTACTGGACCATCTTTAAAGCGTCCTAATCTTATTTTAGGTCCTTGAAGATCTTGTAATATGCCGATATCTATCTCTAGTTTTTTTGATACTTCTCTTATAGTTTTTATTCTCGCAGCATGGTCTTTATGATCACCATGTGAGAAATTTAATCTGAATGTTGTTACTCCAGCTTTTATTAAATCTGTAATTATCTCTTCAGATTGAGTTGCAGGACCAATGGTTGCTACTATTTTTGTTCTTCTTTTTAAATCGATATTCGACATATATAGATATTATTGCTAGATATAAATAAATTTACCATACCCAAAGTTAGTTATTTAAGTCATGGATTTTAAAACTTATCAGAAAAAAGCGAGGGAAACAGCACAATATCCAAATTTAGGTTCAAATAATATTTATCCAACTCTTGGTTTGGTTGGTGAGGCCGGTGAGGTCGCAGAAAAAGTAAAAAAAGTTATAAGAGATAAAAATGGAATATTTGATAAAGAATCAAAATTAGCTATTAAAAAAGAATTAGGAGATGTTTTATGGTACATATCAAATCTTTGCACAGAATTAAATTTCAATTTAGAGGATGTCGCATTACAAAACCTTGAAAAATTAAAATTGAGAGCTGCTAAAGGAATGATAAGCGGTTCTGGTGACGATAGATAAATTCAGCTATATCCTAAGCTTGCATACTGGAGATTAGTAATTAAGTTTTGAATAACATTTAAAAGTAAAAAAGCTAATAATGATGAAATATCAAATCCACCTATTGGAGGAATAATACCTCTAAAAATGTTTAAATATGGATCTGTGATTGAACATAATGCAGATAAAATACCGTTACTCCAATCTATACCCGGAAACCATGTCAGTAATATTCTTATTATTAAAATGAAAGAATAAATTGATAAAGTTTGGCCCAGAACTGCGAAAATCTCAGATAACATCATCTTGTCTTAATTTAATTCATTCTAACATTTACTTATTATTGTTGCTTATCATTATCATTTCCGATTTTGGAGAGATATTCATTACTCAGAGCAAAAGTTTGAAAAAACTTTTCTGATAATGATAACCAATATGATCTACCATCTTTTTGCTTTCTTTTGACAATAAACTTCTTTTCTAATAATTCTTTAATATGATCATAAGCGCCTGAACCTCGCAGAAGTATAAGATCAGATTGCAGGATCTTTTTTTTGATTGCAATGGTTGCAAGTGTCCTTAATTCTGCTGTTTTTAAATCAGAAGGAAGTAAGTCCTCCACAAATTCATTAAGACTAGATTTTAGTTCGAGAGAAAAACTATTATTAATATCATTTAATTCAATAGCTGAGCTTGGATTAGAGTATTTATTTTTTAAATCTTTAATTGCTTCATTAATTGAGTTGATATCAGAATTAGTTATTTCTGAAAGTTCCCTTTTTGTTATGGGCCTACCTTTCAAATATAGAACAGCCTCAACTTTAGTAACTAGATCTATATCAGATAGTGGGTTAGTATTCAGATTAGACTGATTGATTTTTGATTACCGAAATCTTTCCTAATTTACCTTATATTTAATCTGATGCACCAAGGAATAATTTATATGTATCGTTTTGAGTTTCATCCCAGAATTTATAGCCTAAAATTCTTACAAATTCGTCCCATTCTAAAATTTCATTTCTATCGATTAAAACTCCAATAACAATTTTCCCAACATCAGCGCCATAATTCCTATAGTGAAAAACACTTATCGACCAATTAGATTTCATATTATTTAAGAAATTTATTAATGCTCCAGGTCTTTCAGGAAACTCAAATCTGTATAAAAGCTCGACAAAGTTTCTATAATTCATTTCTTTAAAATTCTTTGGTAATCTTCCACCTACCATATGCCTGAGATGATTTTTAGATAATTCATCATCACTTATGTCAATAAATGAGTACTCAGAATTTCTAAATTCATCTAAAAGATTTTTTTTGTCAATTAATCCATAGACCTGAACTCCTACGAAGATCTGCGCATTCTTAGAATTCGACATTCTATAGCTAAATTCAGTTAAATTTCTATTATTAAGTAACTTACAAAAATCAATTAAACTTCCGGCCCGTTCTGGAATTTCAACAGCCATCATAACTTCTTTGCATTCTCCAAGTTCTGCTCTTTCTGCTACAAATCTAAGCCTCTCAAAATTCATATTTGCACCACATGCAATAGCAACCATTTTTCTATTTGTATGATTCGAATTTAAAATATCTTTTTTCATCCCTGCAACAGATAATGCTCCTGCTGGTTCTAGTATTGATCTAGTATCCTCAAAAACATCTTTTATAGCAGCACATATTTCATCAGTATTAACTCTAATCATCTTATCTATATATTTTCTTCCAATATCAAACGTATTTTTACCAATTTTTTTAACTGCCACTCCATCTGCAAATTGACCAACAGAGGATAATTCCACAATTTTTGAATTTTCTAAGGATTTTGTCATAGCGTCTGCGTCTTCAGGCTCTACACCAATGATTTTAACTTCAGGCCATATTTTTTTAATGTATAAAGATATTCCTGATATTAATCCACCTCCACCAACAGCAATATAAATTGCATAAGGTTTTTCATTGAGCTGCTCTTCAAGTTCAATACCAATAGTTCCTTGTCCTGCTATTACATCTGGATCATCAAAAGGGTGAATAAAACATAAATTTCTATCCTGGCTAATCCTTATTGCCTCTTTGTAAGTTTCATCATAGTTATCACCAAATAATATAACTTTTGCTTTTAAATTTTTTACTGCATTAACTTTTACTAGAGGCGTTGTAATGGGCATCAATATGGTTGCTTTACAATTTAGCTTGAGAGCACTAAGTGCAACCCCTTGAGCATGATTGCCAGCACTTGAAGTAATCACGCCCTGAGCAAGTTGTGAATTTGTAAGCTTACTCATTTTATTAAATGCACCTCTTATTTTGAATGAAAAAACATCTTGAAGATCTTCTCTTTTTAGAAAAACTTCGTTATTAAGTGTATTACTTAAATTATGTGCTTTCTCTAAAGGTGTTTTTTTTGCTACTTCATAGACATCAGCTTGAAGTATTTTTTCAAAATAATCATCCATATATATATTTTTAGCATTAATTATTAATCTAATAAAACATTACATGATCTATTTCTAAAAAAATACTCATTTTGCACCTCGGCGTTTTATATTATATAGATACCAATTTTTGTTAAATGCTTTTAAGTGAGTTAAGCCATCCAAATGAACTACATGGCTTAACAGTTTCACAATTAGAAGAAATTGCATGTCAGATTAGAGAAAGACATCTTCAAGTGGTTTCTACTAGTGGAGGACATCTTGGTCCTGGATTAGGTGTAGTTGAGCTAACATTAGCTTTATATCAAACGCTTGATCTTGATTTTGACAAAGTTGTTTGGGATGTAGGACATCAAGGTTATCCTCATAAATTAATAACAGGACGTTTCAGTCAATTCGATTCCCTTAGACAACAAAATGGAGTAGCTGGATATCTAAAAAGAAGTGAAAGTAAATTTGATCATTTTGGTGCTGGGCATGCAAGTACTTCTATTTCAGCTGCCTTAGGAATGGCAATTGCAAGAGATAGAAAAGGTGAAAATTATAAATGTGTCGCTGTTATTGGTGATGGAGCATTGACTGGTGGAATGGCTCTTGAAGCCATTAACCATGCAGGAACTCTTCCAAATACTCCATTAGTTGTTGTTTTAAACGATAATGATATGTCTATATCCCCTCCTGTTGGAGCACTTTCAACTTATTTAAATAAAGTAAGGCTTAGTCCACCACTACAATTTTTGTCAGATAGTGTCCAAGAAAGTGTAAAAAATATTCCTTTAATTGGTAAGGATATTCCAGAAGAACTTAAAAATATTAAAGGAAGCGTTAGGAGACTAGCTGTGCCTAAAGTCGGTGCTGTTTTTGAAGAACTCGGTTTTACATATATGGGACCAATTGACGGGCATGATATCGGTAATTTAATTAATACATTTAATGCTGCTCATAGACTTAAAAAACCAGTTCTAGTCCATGTTTTAACAACAAAAGGTAAGGGATATCCATATGCAGAAACTGATCAAGTTGGATATCATGCACAATCTTCATTTGACTTAACTACTGGTAAATCTATTCCATCAAAAAAACCAAAGCCTATTAGTTATAGTAAAATTTTTGGTCAAACCTTATTAAAAATATGTGAACAAGATAGCAAAGTTATTGGAATCACTGCAGCAATGGCTACTGGTACTGGATTAGATATATTGCAAAAAAATATCCCAGATCAATATATCGATGTTGGAATAGCAGAACAGCATGCAGTCACTCTTGCAGCAGGTATGTCATGTGATGGTCTTAAACCTGTTGTAGCTATCTACAGCACTTTCCTTCAACGTGCTTTCGATCAATTAATACATGATGTAGGTATTCAAAATTTACCGGTATCATTTGTTCTTGATAGAGCTGGAATAGTTGGAGCTGACGGACCTACACATCAAGGTCAGTACGATATCAGTTATATGAGATCTATACCAAATTTTGTCTTAATGGCTCCTAAAGATGAGGCTGAACTACAGAGAATGTTAATAACATCTATAAATCATAATGGTCCAACTGCCCTGAGAATACCAAGAGGTTCTGGCTTAGGCGTAGCGGTTATGGATGAGGGTTGGGAACCTTTGACTATAGGAGAAGCCGAAATAATAGAAGAAGGAAGTGATATTTTAATTATTGCTTATGGATCAATGGTCGCTTCAGCTATTGAAACATCTAAGATATTAAAAGGGATGAACATTAATGCATGTATTGTTAATGCAAGATTTGTAAAACCTTTGGATGAAAATCTTATAATGCCTTTAGCAAACAGTATTAAAAAAGTGGTAACTATGGAGGAAGGAACATTAATTGGTGGATTTGGTTCGGCTATCGTTGAATTATTTAATGATAAAGAAGTGAATATTCCTGTATACAGGATTGGCATACCAGATGTTTTAGTAGATCATGCTACACCCGATCAGAGCAAAGAAAAACTAGGACTTATGCCTGATCAGATGGTACATAAAATTATGGAGAAATTTAATTTAAATAACTAAAAATTTTTTAATTATTTTTATAAAACACCGCGTGAGGCTAACCCAAGAATGGAGCCAATACCTAACAAATGTCCAAGGCAATTAGCCCCAACAAATGCACCATGACTTAGACCACCAAAAAATCTTCCATTTGGCATCATAAAACCCTCTTCAGGTTTTCTTATAGTTGCCTTAGCAATTGCGTAAGCAAGTATATTACAAGCTATCATCACAACTGCACACTTTGGTGACCATTCAAATGTTGCTGGAGCAGAAGCAGCTGCAAATAGTGTATTAAGCATAATAATCGTTATTTTTAACTATTCTCTAATATTTTTATCAAAAAAACACAAAATTGTTAAAGGTCTTAAGAGTTGTTAACTTCTAAGTTATTTAACATTTTTATAAAACCCAACAATATAATAAAATCGCTTAGTGTTAAGAAAAATTCTGCTGAACCATGCAGGAAGTCAACCTCAACAAGGCTTTTATCATAGTAATTTAGTGCAAATATTGACACAATAATTGTTATTAATACAAATAAAACTGTTAATGAAAAGCCTGTTTTTACATATTTATTTATTGATTTGATTTTATATAAGTAAAACAAAAATATTGAATATGGGAAAATAGATGCTGCAAACAACGATGTATTGTCAATTAAACCTAATTTTTCTATAAATTTTATAAATATATTATTCATAAGTCACTTCCTTTTTAAAAATAGTGAATGATGACAGAGCTAATGTTGAATTTCCAATAAATGTAAATATCCCTTGAAGCGTTACTAGTCCATATAAAGCATTTTGATTATCATAGATGTGCCATGTAATAGCGCACATAGCTCCTATTAAGTTTGGGACCATAGCTAAGCTTAACCAAAAAAATATATTATATTTTTTATATGAAGAAATTTTGTTTATGACAAAGATGGTAAATATCCATTCAATAACTGAAGAGATATGAATTAACCAGGTTCCAAATGAAAGTTCGTGCAAAATTTATATTTTTTTCTTAAGTACACTAAGTACTTCCTTAGCATGATTTATAGGTAAAACACTTATCCATCTATAAGATATTATCCCCTCTGGAGAAATCAAAAAAGTATTTCTATCTGAAAATGGAGGAATCCATGAACCATATTTATCGCTAATAATTCCTTCAGGATCAGATAATAAAGTGTAGTTTATTGATTTCTCGCTGCAAAAACTTTCATGAGAATCTTTATTATCAGCACTAATGCCAACAATTTCGGCATTATATTTTGAAAAGTCTTTTTTTAAATCCGAAAAACCTTTAGCTTCAAGAGTGCAACCTGCTGTAAAATCCTTTGGATAAAAATACATAACAAGCCACTTGCCTTGAAAATCATTTAATTCCCAAATTCTTTTTAAATTTTTGTTTTTATTAAAACCTTCTAATTGAAAGTCTGGAGCAGGATCACCAACTTCAGGAGCAAAGTCAAAAGCTATTGAAGAATTACAATTAAATAAAATAATAAATGATATTAATATACTTAAAACTAAATTTCTCATCAAATTTAGAATTTTTTTAAATCAACCTCATTGGATTTAGCAAATTTATCTAAACCTACTTTTTGTATAGATTTTAGAGCTTTAGTACTAATTTTTAAGTTTACCCATTTTTTACCTTCTTCCCACCAAAGTCTCCTTTTTTGGAGATTAACTTGTTGCAATTTTTTTGTACGAATATGTGAGTGACTCACAGCCATTCCATTATTAGCTTTTGCACCAGTCAGTTCGCAAACTCTAGACATATTTTTTTGATTTATATCTTTAAAAATTTTAACATACGACTTAATTGTTTGAATTAAGCAATTCGGAAATTAATTCGGCATTATTATTTTGCAAATTAATAATCTGTTCTTGATCTAAACCACCAACAGATAGTTTGGCCATATCGTAAACATGATTTGCAATTTTAGTTGCCAATGGATTCTCTATAGGATCTTTTTTATCAATAATTATTTTATTACCTGTAATTTTATTAAGACCAACAATAAGTGGATGTTCTTTGTTAATTAAAAGTACATGATAATCGGGTAATCCAGGCATCTTTTGTTCCATATAAGCCCCCATATCATTGATTCTTCTCATTTGTTCTGGAAGCAAGATCATCGCGGGTGGAGCCCCTTTACTTGATAGTGACTGCACCTTAACTGTTACTTTCTCATTGTTAAGTGCCTTTACTATCGTTTCTCTAAGATTTTCTGTATTTGATTTGCCATCTTTATCTACAATTTCTTTAGATTCTTTATCTTCTAGTTCATTTATTTCTGAATCAACCCTTTGAAATTGATAATCTTCATTTTTACTTTCTAACCAAGGAAGAAATTGTGCATCAATTAATGGATCTGATTTAATAACTTCTTTGTTATCAGATAAGCATATATTTAATGCGCTTGACTGAGCAATCGAATCTGAACAGTAAATTATTTTTTTAGAATCAGCTATTTTATTTCGTTCTTTGTAATTTGCGAGAGTTGTGAAATATTTATCATTTGATTTAATAAGTGATTTATTTTCTATATCTTTAGCTACGTCTTTTTCTGAATTTATGATTGTTTCAAAAATAATATTGTCATTAACTAAATCAGCAAATTTCTCATCTTCGATAGCACCAATTTTAATAAAAGCGGAAATAGAATCCCAAATTTCTGCATAAAATTCTGGAGAATTTTTTATCAAATCCTTTAATTTATTGGCAATTTTTTTTGATATAAATGATGATATAGACCTTACTTTTCTATCTGTTTGTAATGCACTTCTACTAACATTTAATGGTATGTCTGTAGAGTCAATAACTCCTCTAAGAGGTAAAAGGTATTTAGGTACTATCTCTTTAATTGAATCGCTTACAAATACTTGATTGCAGAATAGTTTTATTTCTCCCTTTTCCCAATCAGCTCGACCAGATAACTTAGGAAAATATAGTATACCTTGTATATCGTATGGATAATCTGTATTTAGATGAATCCATAGCAGTGGATCTCCTTGAAAAGGGTAAAGGTATTTATATAATTCAATGTAATCTTCATCTTTTAATTCACTAGGTTGTTTTCTCCATGGTGGATTTTTTTTATTAATTGTCTCACCTTCTAATAAGACATCTATTGGCATAAAATCACAATATTTCTTTATTAATGATTTAATCCTTTCAGGCTCAATAAACTCTTTTTCTTCTTCAAGTAGGTGAAGTATCACATCGGTACCAATTGTCTCTCTTTCTGATTTCTCTAAAGTAAAATTTGGAGATCCATCGCATGACCATTTGAAAGCATTTGATTCCCCAATGGCTGATTTTGTTAATATATCAACCTTATCTGCCACCATGAAACTTGAATAAAAACCAAGTCCAAAATGACCTATGAATTCATCGTTATCCTTTTTGTATTTTGTTAGGAATTCTTCTGCGCTCGAAAATGCTACTTGATTTATGTACTTCTTTATTTCTTCATCATTCATTCCGATTCCATTATCGGAAATTGTTAGGGTATTTTTATCACGATCAATTGTGATTTTTACTTGAGCCTCCTCAGTGCTATCACAATCACCAGCCATTGAAGCCATTCTTCTTTTACTTATTGCGTCTACACCATTACTTACAAGTTCTCTTAAAAAGATTTCATGGTCAGAATATACCGCCTTCTTAATAATTGGGAAAATATTTTCGGTATTGATACGAATTTCGCCTTTTTCCATTAAAAAAAAAATTAAACACTTAAATCCTATTTCTTAAAAACTAGTTAATCAAGTTTTATTAGGAGTATTGTCCGAACAATATATTAATTTAAAACTTAAATTGATTTTTAAGGATGTTATTTAACCCAAACAATCTCAGTACAATTATTTTCTTTCATTATTTGGTTGGCCTTAGCTATGTCATCACATGGATTTAGATGCAAGATCGCTATATTTCCACTTTTCTGGAGTTCTTTTTGTTCATTCATACCTTTTTCTAGAAAATAAGAATCTTTAAATATTAATAAAATTTTTTTTCTATCTGTCTTCTCTTCCTCAATAAAATTTCTTAAGATGTCTATTGAAATTGTAAATCCAATCCCATTTAGGATTTTCTCATTAGGACTAAAGTATCTTACTAATTCATCATATCTTCCACCTTTTGCAATAACACTTTTATTTTTTCCATCATCACCTATTAGTTGAAAAACTATTCCTTCATATAAATTCAAATGTGGTTGAAAAGTGGGATCAAGTTGTAATTTAACACCATATTTATTTGATATTTTTGATAATGTATCAAATAAAAAATTTAAGTCATCTAAAGTTTTACTTCTACCATATGTAGTTTTCAATTTTTTTAATATTGCAACTGGTTCTCCTCTTGTGAATAAGATATCTTTAAGAATATTCTTATCATTTTCATCAATTACTAATTTAGATAAATTATCTTGATCAAAATTAACCAGACTTTTCTTAATTTCTTCAAAATTATTATTCTTATATTTATTTAGGATTAAATCCATTATTTTTGTGGTGCTTACAAGTAGAAATAAATTACATCCATCCTTTAAATTTATATTATCGATTGCATCAAACAAAGTATTAATAACTTCAATTTCTGGGTATTTTGTGTCATATCCAATTAATTCAATTCCACTATGAAGTTTTTCTTGTAACTTAAATGAGTTTTGATTATTTTGTTTTTTATCAAAGACCATTCCATTGGTGAATAATCTTATAGGTCTATTTTTATTTATTAATCTAGTAGATGACAATTTGACAATAGATGTTGTCATTTCTGGCCTAAGACATAAAGAATCATTACTAACTATGCCAACAACCTGATTTTCTTCAATAACTCCACGTCCTTTTATCGTATCTAAAGTATTTATGAATGATGGTGAAACCTCTTCATAACCCCATAGTTTATAAATACTATTCAAATTATTTATGATATTAGAGTTATTTTTTACATCGACTAATTTAATTTCTTTTATATCTGTCATTTTAAAATTTAACGAATTTTAGGTATAGAGATTTTTTTTAAATGGGGAAACTTTATCTAGTTCATTTTTTAATTCTTTTTCAAGGATGGGAGAACAAGCTAAAATTCTTCCAGAACTTAAATTAAATTTGCCTGATGGATAATCAGAAATAATTCCGCCAGCCTCTTTTACAATGATAGCACCGGCCGCTAGGTCCCACACCTCCAATCCTCTTTCCCAGTATCCATCAACCTTACCTGAAGCTACAAATGCTAGATCAACTGCTGCTGCCCCACCTCTTCTTACACCTCTAGTTTTATGTGTTAAGTAACAAAATTCAGCATAATTATTATCCTCTGTCTCAAATCTGTCATAAGAAAAACCAGTTACAAGTAAACTATCAGAAAGTTTAGAGGGACTAGATACTTTAAGTTCGTTATCATTGCAGAATGATCCTAAACCGAGACAGGCTGAATATAATTCATTTAAATAAGGTACAGATATAGCACCTATAATTGGCTTGTTTTTATATACAAGGCCAATAGAAGTCCCAAAAAAAGGATATCCATGAGAATAATTTGTCGTACCGTCCAAGGGGTCTATACACCATGTTAAGTCTGAGGATTTATTTAATTTGCCCGATTCCTCTGCGTTAATAGATATATTTGGGGTCTCTTCTAATAAATATTCTTTTATTTTATTTTCAACTTCCAAATCTACATTGGTTACTAGATCACCTTTTCTACCTTTTGATGTTATTTTCTGAATTCTATTGTAATTAATATTTAGAATTTCATTGCCAATTTGAGCAGAGTTCTTCGCAATTTCATACAAACTGGATAAGTTTAATTGATTTGAAAGTTCCTCTATTTCATTTAATTCAAACATGATGATTAATCTTCCTCAAATTCCCAAGGTGGTGCAACTCTTGTATTTCCCCTCCCAAAATATTGTCCAAATTGTAAATCGTAAACTTCATCTTCATACGTAGTTTCCACCTCAAGATCTGAAGTTGCTTTAGCGACACAAAGAAGTGCATAACCTTTATCTCTTAAGGCTTTAGATACACCCATGGCTTCTGGTTGTCGCAAAGTACCAGAAATAATCTTAACCGCACAACTTGTACAGCAACCGTTTCTACATGAAAATGCAAGTTTGAAACCTTTCTTTTCAAATTCCTTAAGTATATACTCATCACTATTAACCTGCTCTTGATAGACCCTTCCGGTTTCCTTATTTTTTATCGTGACTGTGAAAGTATTTTTCAAATAACTTTACTCTAAAATGGGATGATTAAGGGTTAAAATAGAAATCTTGGGAGAGGTGGCCGAGTGGTTGAAGGCGCAGCACTGGAAATGCTGTATAGGGGCAACTTTATCGAGGGTTCGAATCCCTCTCTCTCCGTTTTATATTAGTTTATTTTGGTTAACTACATCAATACCTTTGTCTGTAAAGAATATTTAAAAAAGATAGTATTTTTTTTGACAAGTTATAAATAATCTTATTTATTTAAATTAAGTTGAAAATATTTGATTTTTACTATTATATGTAGATATCTAAGATAAAAATTAATTAAATTATTAGTAAATTTTGCTTTAATTTAGCGATCTAAAATCATGGGGCAAATAGTTGGAATTGATTTAGGAACTACTAACTCTGTTGTCGGAGTTATAGAAGCTGGTCGTCCAATTGTTATTGCAAATTCTGAGGGTTCCAGGACGACACCCTCAATAGTTGGATTTACAAAAGACAAGGAAATAGTAATAGGAGACCAAGCGAGAAGACAACTTGTTCTAAATCCTAAAAATACCTTTTATAACTTAAAAAGATTTATTGGTAGCGACTGGGATGAATTAGATGAGAATAGTATTTCTGTTCCTTATAACGTAAAGGCTAATACAAATGGAAGTGTTAGAGTTCTTAGTCCAAATACAGAAAGAGAGTATGCACCAGAAGAGTTAGTGAGCTCATTGATTAGAAAATTAATTAATGATGCTGAAACATATCTTGGAGATACTGTTGATTCTGCAGTTATTACTGTCCCTGCTTACTTTAATGAATCTCAAAGGCAAGCTACAAAGGATTCTGCAATATTAGCTGGTATTAAAGTAGATAGAATTCTAAATGAACCTACTGCTGCTGCCCTAGCTTATGGATTTGAAAAAAGTTCTTCTAATAATGTTTTAGTTTTTGATTTAGGAGGAGGAACGTTTGATGTTTCATTATTAAAAATTTCAAATGGTGTATTTGATGTTAAAGCCACTTGTGGTGATACACAGCTAGGAGGAAATAATTTTGATTCAAAAATAGTTGATTGGCTTGCAGAAAAATTTCTTGCTAAACATGATATTGATCTAAGAAGGGATAGACAAGCTTTACAGAGATTAACCGAGGCTGCTGAAAAAGCTAAATGTGAATTGTCAGGATTGCAAAAAACAAAAATATCTCTCCCATTTATCACAACAAGTAAAGAGGGGCCATTACATATTGAAGAAACCTTAAATAGAAAAATATTTGAATCATTATCACAAGATTTACTAGATAGATTATTAGAGCCAGTACAAATAGCTTTAGATGATTCTGGATGGAACGCAGAAGATATTGATGAAGTAGTTCTTGTAGGTGGCAGCACAAGAATTCCAATGGTTCAACAATTAGTAAAGACTCTTGTTCCAAATGATCCTTGTCAATCTGTTAATCCTGATGAAGTCGTAGCAGTTGGAGCTGCGATACAATCTGGAATTATTAGTGGTGATTTAAAAGATTTACTCCTAAATGACGTCACTCCCTTATCTCTAGGTTTAGAAACTATTGGTGGTCTTATGAAGGTACTTATTCCTCGTAATACGCCAATACCGGTTAGACAATCTGATGTTTTTAGTACTTCCGAAGCTAATCAATCATCAGTTGTTGTTCAAGTACGACAGGGAGAAAGGCCTTTAGCCTCAGAAAATAAATCACTTGGTAAATTTAGACTATCTGGAATACCTCCAGCTCCAAGAGGAATACCTCAAGTCCAAGTAGCATTCGATATTGATGCAAATGGTCTTTTAGAAGTAAGTGCAACTGATAGAACTACCGGAAGAAAGCAAACAGTAACAATTTCTGGAGGTTCTAATTTAAACGAACAAGAAATAAATTCGATAATCGAAGAAGCCAAAGAAAAAGCTAATGAAGATAGGAAGAGAAGATCTGTAATTGATAGAAAAAATAGCGCTTTAACTCTTATTGCGCAAGCTGAGAGAAGACTTAGGGATGCTACATTAGAATTTGGCCCTTATGGCGCCGAAAGGCAACAACGAGCTGTTGAATTAGCTATTCAGGATGTTGAAGAGTATATAGATGACGATGATCCTCAAGAATTAGAAATTTCAGTAAGTTCTCTGCAAGAAGCATTATTCGGCTTAAACAGAAAATTTGCAGCAGAAAAGAAAACTGATAATAATCCCTTGCAAAGCATTAAGAATACTTTTGGATCATTAAAAGATGAACTCTTTTCAGATGATTATTGGGATGATGATCCTTGGGATAATCAAATGAATAGAAATTACAGAAATTCGAGGTATGGTAATTCTAGGGACGATGATCCATGGGACAATGACTACTTCCTCTAAAAAAGACTATTTGTCGATCTTGGGTTTATCACCTGATTTCGATGATAAAGAACTTAAAAAGGCCTTTCGAAGGGAAGCAAGGAAATGGCATCCAGATTTAAATAAGAATGATCTTAATGCAGAAGAAAGATTTAAATTAATTAACGAAGCATACGAATATTTAAGTAATCCTAATATTAGTAAAAATCATTCGGATAAAAATATTCATGATGATTACGAAAATAATAATTTCAGGACAGGTTTTCCTGAATTTGAAGATTATCTTGATTCATTATTTGGATATGAATACTCACCAAAGAATTACGAGGAATATCATAATGAATCATTTGAGAATCAATCGATAGATACAAATAATAATGAATTTAGTAATCATGAATACCCTACAACCTCTCCAGAAGAACCGCCACCAGTTAAACTCCACCAAGATATTGAAACAGTTATTGAATTAACTCCAGATGAGGCCTTAAATGGAGCTTCTATTTTAATAGAGCTTGAAGATGAAACCGTTGTAGAAGTTGATACTCCTCCTTTCGCTGGAGATGGATGGCGATTAAGACTAGAAAATATTGCAAGAGGAGGTAAGGATCATTACCTACAGTTAAAAGTTCAAACGGAAAGTGGTCTAAGAATTGATGGTTTAAGAGTTCTTTACAAATTAGAGTTATTTCCTCATGATGCTCTTCTTGGTTGTGCAGTAGAGGTTCCAACTCTTGATGGAAATGTAACACTTCAAGTGCCTCCAAAATCATCCACGGGAAGAATGTTGCGTTTGAAAGGTAGGGGTTTAACTTTCGATGATAATGTAGGTGATCAATATGTTGAAATCTTGGTAGTGATACCTGCTGATATTAATGATGAAGAAATCGCTTTATATACAAGATTACAAGAATTATCACTTTCTGATTCTTAATCAAATATTATATATACAGGAAATTCTATACCTATGAATATATTTGTTCTTCTATACAATTCAGGAACAGATATGGAAGGAATCCATTCAATTGAACTTAAAGGAAGGACCATTGTTCTTATGTTTGAAGATAAGGATGATGCGATTAGATATTGTGGTCTACTGGAGGCTCAAGATTTTCCTTTGCCAACAGTTGAAATGATAAACATAGAGGAAATAAAAGATTTCTGCATTAAATTAGATTATGAATGCAAATTAGTAGAAAAAAATTTTGTACCTAAAACCGCAGAAGATAGGTTATTAATTTCACCACCTCAGAAAAACCTGGAAGTTGAAAAGTGGGAGGAAGACAAAAATAACAATAAAGATAACATTGATATAAATACCATTAAGGAAAACCTTGAAAAGTTGCTTTAGCTATTAAAATTAAAAAATAATCAAACGTATAGATCATGGCAACTGCATTATTTGAGACGGAAGTTGGAAACATTAATATTGAATTTTTCTCTGACGACGCGCCTAATACAGTTAAAAACTTCAAAAAATTGATTAGTGATGGTTTTTATGATGGTCTAGCATTTCACAGAGTTATTCCTGGATTTATGGCACAGGGTGGATGTCCAAATACCCGTGATGGAGCATCTGGTATGCCTGGTACTGGAGGTCCTGGATATAATATTAATTGTGAAATCAATTCCAATAAACATCTAAAAGGTTCACTTTCTATGGCTCATGCAGGAAGGAATACAGGCGGTAGTCAATTTTTTATAGTTTATGAACCACAGCCTCATCTCGATGGGGTACATACTGTTTTTGGTAAGACAGATGATATGGATGTAGTTCTAAAGCTTACTAATGGTTCAAAAATTCTAAAAGCAACATTAAAATAGTAATTTAGCTTTCAAAGACAATACTAAATGTCTCTTTATCTAGATTAAATTTTCTTGTAGATGAATATAAGATTTCATTATTGATTGTAAATTTAGTATTGATTAATTTTATGCTGCTTTTTGGGTGTAATGCTTGTTCAATGTTTCTAGAAACAATAATTCCGATTTTTGAACTGTTTTTATAGTTGGATAAAAACTGAATAAATAATTCTATATTCTTTATTTCTTCATCTGTAATGTTGGAATTGGTTCTATTCTGATCATGTAAAATTCGCCAAACTAATTTTGGTCGATTCCAAAAAGCCAATAATCTTGGAGTACTTTCCAGTTTAATATTAATTTTCTGATCAGAACAGAATTTAATAACGTTATTTTTTATTGGAACTAGATCAATAGATTTATATTTTCCGTCAAGAAAAATTGAAATAAATGGATCGATATTTCTGGAATTAGGATTATCTTCATCAAACATGTGCCCTAGCTTCGTTTTTTTTACGCTCAAATATTCTGCATTATTATCGTTTGGACAAATTACTAATGGAACTCTCTCTATAACCTCTATTCCATAACCACCTAATCCAGCAATCTTTCTAGGATTGTTTGTGAGCAATTTTAGTTTTTTTATCCCTAGATCGGTTAATATCTGTGCTCCGACTCCATAATTTCTGAGATCAGCTGGAAAACCTAATTTTTCATTAGCTTCTACTGTGTCTAATCCACCATCCTGTAAGCTATAAGCTTTTAATTTATTTATTAGACCAATTCCTCTGCCTTCTTGTCTTAAGTAAACAACAACTCCCTCTTCCTCCTTTTCTATCCTTGATAAAGCAGCCTCTAACTGAGGTCTACAATCACAACGTAATGATCCAAAAGCATCGCCAGTTAAGCATTCTGAATGCATTCTTACCAGTACAGGTTCGCTTAATTTTGATGATTTTTGTTTAACTAATGCGACGTGCTCTGAACCATCAAGTTCATTAATATATCCGTAAGCTTTGAAATTACCAAAAATACTTGGAAGAACAGCGTCTGATTTTCTAAATACAAATCTCTCAGTTTGAAACCTATAACTTATTAAATCAGCTATAGATATTAATTTCATTCCCCACTGTTTTGCATACTCTTTAAGTTGTGGAAGTCTTGACATAGAACCATCAGGATTTTGTATTTCACAAATCACTCCAGCGGGATAAAGACCTGACATTGCTGCAATATCTACAGCTGCTTCCGTATGACCTGCCCTTTTTAAAACTCCTCCTTTTTTAGCTCTTAATGGGAATATATGACCTGGCCTTCTTAAATCTTCGGGCTTTGTATTGGGATTTATAGCAACTTGAATTGTCTTGGCTCTGTCTTCAGCTGAAATTCCAGTAGTAACATTATTTTCAGGTCCTGCATCAATTGATATTGTAAAAGCTGTTTGATTTTCATCAGTGTTTCTATCAACCATTAATGGTAGATCTAAAGAGTCAAGTTTTTCGCCTTGCATAGCTAAGCATATAAGACCTCTTCCCTCAGTCGCCATAAAATTAATTTGTTGAGGTGTTGCAAACTGGGCAGCACAAATTAAATCCCCTTCATTTTCTCTTCTTTCATCATCAACAACAATTATGCATTCACCATTCCTTATCGCAGCTAATGCATCGCTGATGGGGTCGAATTCAATTTTAAATGATTCATTTATATCCAAAATTGTTCCATTATTTGATTTGGGACTTGTTTCTTTCATTATTCCTATCAATATAGAAAAATAGTGTTTTAGTTACCTTAAATTCAACACTTTATAATCCTATCTCAAAGTCTGCCAATTCAAAAAAATGAATGTTGCAATAGTAGGTGCTACTGGTTACGGCGGTATTCAAGCGGTAAATCTTTTAAAGAACAATAAAAATTACAAAATTTCATTTTTAGGTGGTAATAAAACATCTGGTTCAAAATGGAATGATCATTTTCCTTTTATTTTTCTAGATAATGATCCTTATATAGAAGAAATTTCTGTTGATAATATTTCAAATAATGCAGATGTTGTTTTGCTTTGCTTACCAAATGGCCTATCTTCCACATTGACAAGGAAATTATTAGATAGGGAAATTAAAGTTATTGATTTATCTGCTGATTACAGATATAAGTCCTTAGTTGAATGGGAAAAAGTATATTCCAAAGAAGCTGCTATTTATAAAAGGAATGATGATGATTTATGTAAAGAGGCAGTCTATGGACTTCCTGAAATAAATAAAGAAGCTATTTCAAAAGGAAGATTAATTGCATGTCCAGGATGTTATCCAACATCTTCTCTTATTCCACTCGCTCCTTTTCTTTCTCAAGGAATTATTGAAAATGAAGGTATAGTTATTGATTCTAAAAGCGGAACCTCTGGAGGTGGTCGGGAACCTAACCAAAAGCTACTCTTATCAGAATGTGGTGAAGGGCTATCAGCATATGGATTGATAAACCATAGACATACTTCAGAGATTGAGCAAGTAGCATCTTTAATTTCAGGAAATAAAATTGAACTACTTTTTACTCCTCATTTAGCTCCAATTTCAAGGGGTATGCATTCGACTATATATGGGAGATTAAGAGATCCAGGATTAACTTCTGATGATTGCAGAATTCTTTTGGATAATTATTATAGAAATTTCAAAAATATTAAAGTCTTACCTGTAGATATATTCCCATCAACAAAATGGGTTAAGAATACAAACCAAATTTACCTTTCTGTTAAGGTTGATATTCGAAATGGAAGGATTATTATTTTATCCGTAATAGATAATTTATTAAAAGGACAGACCGGGCAAGCAATTCAAAATTTAAATATTATGAGTGGATTTTCAATGGATGATGGTCTTGAGTTAACTAATAATTTTCCATAAAATCACTTCTTATCAAAAAACCAGCATGAGAGATAGAGTGAGGTAGTATTTTATGCTCAAGCATATGTATTCTTTTGGAAAGTGATTCAGCATCATCATCATCTCTAATTGATAATGCAGCTTGCATTATCAAAGATCCGCTATCTATCTCCTCATCAACAAAATGTACTGAACAACCAGTTATTTTTGAACCATTTAGTATAGAGTCACTTATCGCAGTACCTCCCTTATATGCAGGAAGTAATGATGGGTGAATATTAATAATTTTATTCCTAAACTTATTGATAAAGAAGGGCGTGACAATTTTCATCCAGCCAGCCATTACAATAAGTTCAACATTGTAATTATTTAATGTATTTATAATTTCTAATTCAAATAGCTCTTTTTGCGAAAAATCATTACCTCTTATTATTTTGTGAGGTATTTTTGCACTTTCAGCTCTTTTTATACAACCTGCATCATCTTTGTTAGTTATAAGAACTTTTATATCTATATCTAATTCTCCTTTATGTGAAAGATTAATTAACTCCTGAAAATTTGTTCCTTTCCCAGAAGCAAGTACACCTATCTTTAATTTTGGTGAAAATTTTCTAAATTCAGATATTTCAGGAGAAATTATGTAATTAAATGATTTATCCAAAGTTTTTTAACTAATAATAAATTCAAATGAAATAAAAAAAAACCTCAAGGATAAATATTTATATTCAAGAACATATTTATTTGAAGATAAAAATTTAAACAAATTTAAATGATTCAAATCTATGTAGTATTCGTATAGATATAATTAAATAATAAACAAAAGAAACAAATATATAAAATGAATGGCGATTTAAAATCTTGGGATAAATTTTGTAATTATCTTTGGTTTGATAAAAAATTAAATATTTGGTTAGACATAAGCAAGATTAATTTTACAAATAATGATATAAAAAATTTAGAGGATCAATTTATAGATGTTTTTTCATCAATAAAAGATTTAGAAAATGGTGCAATCTCTAATATTGATGAAAATAGACAAGTTGGGCATTATTGGCTTAGAAATCCATCAATTTCACCCTCTGCAAAAATTGAACAGGAAATTACCGCAGATATTAATGCAATCTCTGAATTTGGGAAACAAATTTTAAATGGAGATATTAAGAATAAGAATAATCAGCAGTATACTGATGTTTTATGGATAGGAATTGGTGGAAGTGGTTTAGGACCATTACTTATTACAGAGTCACTGCAGAAGTGCTCAAGAGGCTTAAGTTTTTCTTATATCGATAATGTTGATCCTTTTTTAATTAGCGAAAAGTTAGAAGAGTTATCTGAAAAATTATCAACAACATTATTTGTAGTAGTAAGCAAATCAGGTGGTACTCCTGAACCTAGAATTGCTATGGAAATTATTAAAAGTCACTGCGAAAAAAATTCTCTTGAATGGAATTCTAATGCTATAGCTATAACTATGAAAGATAGTAAGTTATTTAAAAAAGCCACTTCTGAAAATTGGTTAAAAATATTTAATTTACAAGATTGGGTTGGAGGTAGAACAAGTATTACAAGCTCTGTGGGATTACTTCCATTAGCTCTTATTAATGAAAATATTTTTGAGTTTATTAGAGGTGCATCAATAATGGATGAGGCTACTCGTATAAGTGATTTTAAAAATAATCCCGCAGCATTATTATCATCTGCGTGGTACTTAACTGGGGATGGCGTAGGAAGGAGAGATATGGTCGTATTACCGTATAGAGATAGGTTACAGGTATTTAGTAAATATCTCCAGCAATTAGTAATGGAATCATTGGGTAAGAAATTTAATAGGAATGGTGAAGTAGTTAATCAAGGTATTTCCGTTTTTGGTAATAAAGGATCTACAGATCAACATGCTTATGTTCAGCAACTGAGAGATGGTATTGATAATTTCTTTTGTATTTTTATTGAATTATTAGATTCTCCATCTACTAATATTTTTGATGAAGAGGAGAATCCTAAAGAATATCTTTCTGGTTTTTTGCAAGGAACCAGATCAGCACTATCTAGTGAAAACAGACAAAGTATCACTATCACATTAGAAAAATTAAATTGTTATTCACTTGGTGCCTTAATCGCTTTATTTGAGAGAGCTGTATCTTTCTACGCTGAATTAGTTAATATAAATGCATACGATCAACCTGGAGTTGAAGCTGGAAAGAAAGCAGCCGCTAATATTATTGAGTATCAACAAAAAGTAAGTGATTTATTAGACGAGGGAGGAGAATATTCTATAAATGACATAACATCATTATTTGATAATTCAGTAAGTGAACCTATATTTTTCATACTCCGTGAAATGTGTTTCGGTAATGATAATTATTTAGTTAAGGGCGATTGGTCAAATCCAAATTCATTAGTTATTCAAAAAATAAATTCTTAAACAACAATATTCATAATTTTTCCTTTAACAATAATTATTTTTTTTATTTCCTTATTATTTGTCCATTTTAATATGTTAGGTCTTTTAAGAGCCAATTCTTGAATTTGATCTTCACTCATATCATTATTAATATTTACTTTATCTCTAACTTTTCCATTCACTTGTATTACAAGTTCATATGAATCTTCCTTTAGTGCCTCGGCATTAAAGGAAGGCCAGTGTTCTAAATGCACAGATTTTTTAAATCCTAAAAGATGCCATGTTTCTTCTGCAATATGAGGAGCAAATGGAGCCAACAAAATACAAAATGTTTTTAAAGCCTCAATTTTTAAATTATTGTTTACGTAATTAATTGAAATTGATAATGAATTATAAAACTTCATCAGTTCTGAAATCGCAGTATTAAATTGGTTATTTAATATGTCATTCGAAATTTCTTTTATGGCTATATTCATTGACTTTATTAAACTTCTTTCTTTATCTGGATAGGGATTAGATTTATTATTTATATCGTTTGCAAAATTTATATAGAGCTTCCAAATCCTGCTTAAAAATCTAAATTGACCTTCAACATCTGTATCTCCCCATTCCAAATCTTTTTCTGGCGGTGCTTTAAATAATATAAACATTCTTGCGGTATCTGCTCCATATTTTTTAATTACTGATTCAGGATCTATTCCATTATATTTTGACTTAGACATCTTCTCGAAAAGAACATCGAGTTTGGTATTGTCAATTGGATCTGTTGGATTTGATAGGTCATTAATATCGGAAGGAGAAACATATTTACCCGTTTTATTGTTTTTATATGCTGCAGCCTGAACCATTCCTTGCGTTAATAGTTTTTTAAATGGTTCATCAATTTCAAATAGTTTATTATCCCGCAAAGCTTTAGTGAAAAATCTTGCATATAACAAATGCAATATTGCATGCTCTACTCCACCAACATACTGATCTACAGGCAACCACTTATTAATTTCAATCTTTTCAAATGGCTTATTTGAACATTTTGAAGATGGATATCTTAAAAAATACCATGATGAACACATAAAAGTGTCCATAGTATCAGTTTCTTTTTTTGCAGCTATTCCACATTTTGGACATGTTGTATTTATCCAATTATTACTATCACCTAAAGCATTAATCTTATTAGCCGAGATCTCTATATCTTTTGGTAATGAAACAGGTAAATCTGATTGTTGTAAAGGAACAGATCCACATTTTTTGCAATTAACGATGGGAATCGGACATCCCCAATATCTTTGTCTAGATATTAACCAATCTCTTAAACGAAATTGAATATTATTTTCAGCCCATGCATTATTTACGCCCTCCTCTGAAATTTTTAATTTAGCAATAGTATTTGCCATACCATTGTACTGATTTGAATTAATAAGATATCCATTTTCCACATAAGCTTGATCAAGCTCTTTAGTTTGTTCAATTTGATCCTTTATTATTACCTGTTTAATAACAATATTATTTTTCTTAGCAAATTCAAAATCTCTTTGATCATGAGCAGGAACGCCCATAACAGCGCCTGTTCCGTATTCATCGAGAACATAACTAGCAACCCAAATTGGAATAGGTTCAGAATTAACTGGATTTATAGCTATTAAGCTAGTTTTTATTCCAATTTTTTCAAGTTCATTATTTTTATTATTTTTCAAATATTCTTTAAGATTTTCAATATCTTGAATGGTCTCATTATCAGAAATATTTTTAATTAGTGAATGATTAACAGAAATTGCTAAATAAGTAACTCCAAATAAAGTATCTGGCCTTGTTGTAAATACAGTTATTTTGTTGTCTGGATTGGTGTTGATATTGAAATTAATATTTGTACCAATTGACTTTCCAATCCAATTATCTTGCATTATTTTTACTCTTTCTGGCCAGTTATCTAATTTTTCTAAATCCTTCAATAACTCATCCGCATAATTTGTAATCCTTAAAAACCATTGCTTTAATAATTTTTTTTCAACTACTGCTCCAGATCTCCAAGATTTACCCTCTGAGTCAACTTGTTCATTTGCTAAGACTGTATTATCTATAGGATCCCAATTAACTTCTGATTCCTTTTGATATACAAGACCCGCCTTGTATAACTCTAGAAATAGGTATTGTGTCCAAATATAATAATTTTCATCACAAGTTGCAAATTCTCTATCCCAATCAACCGATAGTCCCAAAAGCTTTAATTGTGACTTCATATGAGAAATATTTTTTTTAGTCCAAACACTTGGACTAATTCCTCTTTCAATCGCTGCATTCTCAGCAGGCAAACCAAAAGCGTCCCAACCCATTGGATGTAAAACAGATTTGCCCTTAAACCTTTGGAACCGAGCTATTAAGTCTGTAATAACATAATTCCTAACATGTCCCATATGAAGATTACCGGAAGGGTAAGGAAACATTGATAAGGCATAAAATTTATCGCTATTCTCAGTTAATTCATCTGTCTTGTATAAATTTTCATCTGTCCATATTGACTGCCATTTTTTTTCTATTTCAGAGGGATTATATAAATTGGTATCAGTATCATATTGTTTATCGGGAAAAATCACTTAATTTTTATTTGTTAAATTATTATTTTAATATCCATTGTATAAAATAGAAATACTTTGTTAAAAGGAATAATTTATAATTAAAATTTAAAATATATTATCTACAAATGAAAAATATAACTTTTGAAAAATATCAAGGTAACGGAAATGATTTCATAGTAATCGATTCTAGAGGAAATGATTTATTTAAAAATTACAAGACAAATAACATATTTGATATAAAAAAAATTTGCAACAGGCAATTTGGTATTGGAGCAGATGGTGTGATTTTCATAGAAGAACCTAATGAAGATAATTATGCAAAAATGATAATCTTTAATTCTGATGGTTCTGAAGCTCAAATGTGTGGAAACGGAATTAGGTGTTTAGTTGAGTATCTCCATGTAAATGATTCAATTAATAATAAAAATATAGAATATAAAATTGAGACTAAAGCAGGTTTAAAAATTGCAAAATATATAAATGATGAAATTACAGTAAAAATGGGAGTTCCAATTTTAGAAAGTCAAAATATTCCAACAACAATTGAAAAAAAAATCAATTCAATTCCTTCTCATGAATTTAATGAGAAAAATTTTAATAATATAGGTTATGCAGTAGGAATGGGAAATCCTCATTTAATATTTTTTTTACAAGACATAGAGTCAATTGTTATTTCTAGACTTGGTCCTATATTTGAAAAAAATGAATTATTTCCAGAAAAAACTAATGTGCATTTTTGTCAAATCTTAAATAGAGATAATATCAATGTAAAAGTATGGGAAAGAGGCGCAGGACCAACCTTAGCCTGTGGAACAGGTGCCTGTGCTATTCATGTAGCTGCTTATAAATTAGGCCTTTGTAATTCACAAACCATTGTAAATTTACCAGGAGGTAATCTTAAAATTGATTGGTCAAAAGACGATTGTGAAGTCATGATGACTGGTAATGCTAAAAAGGTATTCTCAGGATCAATGTTAGTAAATTAATGGAAAATAATTTTATATATTTAGATAATGCATCAACAACTCCATTATCTGAGAATGTTTTAAAAATAATAAATTCAACTTATAGAAATTATTGGCATAATCCTTCATCAACATATGAGCTAGGCATAAAATGCTCTATATATCTTGAAAAAATTAGATCCAAAATTGCTTATATATTTGAAGCAGATCCAGAGGATATAATTTTTACATCTGGTTCTTCTGAATCAATAAATATTGTATTTAATAATATTTATGAGAACTTTAAAAATGGTAGAATTGTTATTACAAATGTTGAACATCAAGCAACAACTATTTGTGCTAATAAACTAAGAAAACAAAATTGGGATATTTACGAATGGAGGGTAAATAATGATGGAATTTTAAATATTACTAATATCGATAGAATTTTGACAAATGAAACTAAGCTCGTATCAATTATTTGGGGACAAAGTGAAATTGGGACAATACAACCTGTTCAATTTATAGGTTCCAAATGTGAAGAATTAAATATATTGTTTCATTTAGATGGAACTCAAATATTAAGTAATGGAATTTTCAGTTGGAAAGATCTTAAATGTGATTTTTTAAGTTTATCTGCTCATAAATTTGGAGGTCCAAAAGGTATCGGTATTCTTTTAACAAAGGAAAAGTCTAGACAAATTTTAAAAAATAAAGACATATCACTTTCTCAGGAATTTTCAATTAGACAAGGGACACAAGCTTTGCCATTAATTGCTGGAATGTATGAATCATTAAAGAATATTAAAGGAAAAATAAATTTATATGATTACATAACTGAATTTCCTTCTAATAAAATTGATAAACTGAAAAAATATTTTTTTCAAAAAATTAAGGACAATAATCATATAAAAATTACGGGTAGTATTAACCATAGACTTCCCAATCATATTTCGTTTCTACTATTAAATAAACTATTTGAGCCTATAAGGGCCTATAAAATTGTTAATTTCATGTCAGAAAATAGAATAGCCATAAGTAGTGGAAGTGCATGTTCAAGCTCATCTGGGAAACCTAGCTCAACACTTAAAAATATTGGTTTAAAAGATGATGAACTATATTCAAATATTCGTGTTACCTTAGGTTCAATGAACAATAAGTCAGAAATAGATAAATTTTTAGAACTTATTCAAATATGCATTGGCAAATTTTAATGGAAACTAATTACAGACTACCTAAAGATTTAAATGAATCTCTTATGAATATGGAGGATGCAATTATTCCAAGTTTATTAGATTCAAATAAAAGATTTACTATAGAATTTAATTTTGAAGGATTGAAGTTTAATAGAATTGGAATAACTATCTACAAGATATTGTCTAAAAATAATAATGTATTCATAACATTTGCTGATCAAGGCGCTGTGGCCTTGGCTCAAAGAGACTATCCAGATATCAAAGATAAAATCTTTACTTTTAAATCATTTAATGAATCAAATAATATAAATAATATTAATAGTGCAATGATATCGATACTACCTCAGCCGTATGATTTCGATTCATTTGAACCTATGTCTGATAATTATCAAGGAACGCATTATTCATTAAATCCAAAATTTGAAGATGCCAATATTGGTATAGGAAGTGTTATTAGAGAGAGGCGTAAAAATTTTGTCAAAACTTGGAAAAATATTTATTTTCTTCAGCCTTTAAATAAAGCTGCTCTTATGCATATTTATCCAAACAACTGGTTACTTTTCAAAGAAGAAAACAAAAAATATTATTTTAAAAAAGAATTTGAAATTAAACCTGACAACGAATCTATTTTTGTAAATTTATAGATTGAATGTGATAAAAAAAATATATTCATTTTTCTTTATTATTCTTCTACTAGTAGCATCTCCTATCTTAATAAGATATTTACTAGCAAATCAGAAAATAACCATTTTAAATAGTATTTATTTTAATTTCCCTGGAATAATTACTAAAAATAAAAAATGTCCTACTTATGATGCTTTATTGAATCAAACCCTTGATGAATCTTTTAGTGTATCGATTATTAATAATAAAGGAGAAATAATTAGTTCCTATAATGATGAAGTTCCAAGATTGCCAGCATCAAATCAAAAATTATTCTCTTCAGCTTATGTTTTAAGTAAATATAAATTAAATGATAATTTAAAAACTTCCTTATTTAAAAAAAATAAAAACAATTATTATTTGCACGGTCAAGGTGATCCAGATCTGAATTACGAAAATATTATCGAACTAATTTCAAATATTAAAGAAAGTAAAATTATTAACTTTAATATTGTAGAAATTAATTCAAAATTATATTGGCCAAATGGTTGGACAAATACGGATAAACATTATGAATATGGATCTCCAATTACATCTCTTGCAATTGAAAGTAATCACAATAAATATGAAGACATTTATGCCTTAAAAAATTTTATTAAGAACTATTTAAAAAATAAATTTCCTAATTCCAAAGTATATATAAATTTTTTTGATTCAGAAAAAACATTTTATTTAAAAGATATTAAAGAGATAAATAAAATATATTCAACTCCAATTCTTTCATTATTAACTTTAACAAATTCTGAAAGCCATAATTTTACCGCTGAATCTCTCTTTAAAAATGCCTCAAATACATGGAAAGATAATAACTATACAAAATTGAAAAAATGGATAGAAAATAAGGGCCTCCCTGTAACTAATACATACTTTGCAGATGCTAGTGGGTTGTCTAGAAAAAATAAAATTACGACAAAGTTAGTTGCATTGTTTTTAGATAAAATGAGATATTCTAATAATTTTCAAGCTTTTCAATCTACACTTTCAATTATGGGAGTAAGAGGAACATTAGCTAAAAGATTTGTAAATAGTGAATTAAGTGGAAAGTTTTTTGGAAAAACTGGTACTCTTTCAAATGTCTTTGCATTATCTGGCTTTTTATATAAAAATGAAAAGCCTATAATTATAAGCATTATCCAAAATTCTAATAATATTAATAAAGAAAAAGCTTTTAAATTATTAAGTGATGTTTATTACTTAAAATCTTGTAAATAAAAATATTATTTAAAATATTCTTTTAAATCCTTTTCAACAGAGGGGGGTACCATATGATTAATTGAACCCCCAAATTTTGCAACTTCTTTTACTAAAGAACTACTGAGAAAACTATAATTTGTATTGGTTGATAAGAATATAGTTTCAATTTCATTATTAAGAGATTTATTTGTATGAGCAATCTGGAGTTCATACTCAAAATCACTCATTGCTCTTAAGCCTCTTAAAATAAGATTAGCTTTTAGATCATTTGCACAATCAACAGTGAGTCCGGAATAAGAAATAACTTCAATATTTGGTAAATGAGAAAGAGAATTTTTTATTTGTAAAATTCTTCTTTGAATATTAAATGTTGGAGTTTTGGAAGTATTTTCCAAAACAGCAACAACTAGATTGCCAAATATTTTTTCAGCTCTTTCTATTAAATCAATATGCCCGTTCGTTAAAGGATCAAATGTACCAGGATAAAGAATTTTCATGAATTTATTATGATCGAATAAGAAATTTAGTTAAAATAAGTTTATTAGATATATCAATTATGACATTAAATCTAGAAGCAAAAAAAATCTTATTAAGAAAAATACCTCACGGATTATTCATTTGTGGAGTTAGAGACGAAGATAAAAATGAAGTGAATGGATTTACTGCTAGTTGGGTCACTCAAGGTTCCTTCACCCCCCCATTAATAGTAATGGCAGTTAGAGCAGAAGGTTCTAGTCATGAAATAATAAAATCTACCAATAAGTTCTCATTAAATGTACTCAAAAGTGATCAAAAGGATCTAGCAGCTGTTTTCTTTAAACCCCAAAAAGCATTAGGAGGCAGATTTGAATCCGTTGAATTTAATTTAGGTGAACTTGGATTGCCTATTTTAGTTGATAGTGTTGGTGGAGTTGAATGTTATGTTGTTGGAAGTGTTACTTATGGTGACCATACCGTTTTTGTAGGAGAAGTTCAATCTGCTTATTTGAATAATGACGTTGACTCACTAAATTTATCTTCAACTGGTTGGAATTATGGAGGTTAGTCATTATAAATGAGTAATTCCTCTATAGAAACAATAGATAACAAATATAATTTTAAAATTGAATATAAATTAATTAATAATAAGGACCTACTAAAGTCAAGACTATCTGAAATTCCAAAATCTTCTGGTTGTTATCTTTTTAAAGATATTGACAATAATTTACTTTATATTGGCAAATCTAAAAAACTACGTAGTAGAGTAAGTAGTTATTTCAATAATTTTGCAGATTTAACTCCAAGATTAAGCTTGATGGTTCGACAAATAACTGAAATAGAAATTATACTTACAGATAGCGAATATGAAGCACTAAATTTAGAATCAAATTTAATAAAATCAAACAAACCATATTTTAATATTCTTTTAAAGGATGATAAGAAATATCCCTATCTTTGCATAACTTGGAGTGAGGAATATCCCCGAATATTTATTACTAGAAAAAGAAGAAATAGAAATAATTTAGATAGATATTATGGACCATACGTTGATGTAGGTCTTTTAAGAAATACCTTATTTTTAATTAAGAAAATATTTCCTTTAAGACATAGTAAATTATCAAAATCGTTTTATAGAGAAATTACTGGCGTTGATCTCGAAAAAATTTCATCAGAGGAATATAAGAAAATTGTAAAACAAGCTTCAATGGTTTTTCAAGGAAGAAATGATGATCTAATTAAAATTTTAGAGAATAAAATGTCTTACTTCTCTAATGACTTACAGTACGAAAAAGCGGCAAAAATAAGAGATCAAATTAGCGGACTTAAATTATTAACAGAATCTCAAAAAATATCAGTACCAGACTCTTCGATAAATAGAGATATATTTGGAATTGTTTCGGAGAAAAATATGGCAAGTATTCAAATATTTCAAATGCGATCTGGTAAATTAATAGGAAGAATTGGATATAGTCAAAAATTAGAAGGTATTAGCGAAAGTGAGATTCTGCAAAGAGTTTTTGAAGAACACTATATAAATGTTGACGGCATAGAAATACCATCTGAAATTTTAGTTCAATACGAATTCACAAACAAACAAACACTTGAAGAATGGCTTTCTCAACTAAAACAAAAAAAAGTAAAAATTTTAAATCCAAAAAGAAGTAATAAATTAAAAACCATAGAAATGGTTCAAAAAAATGCCAGCTTAGAATTAAATAGAATTTTAAATGGAATTCAAGATAATGAATCTGCTATTGAGGACTTATCTCAAATACTCGAATTAAATACTCATCCAAAAAGAATAGAGGGATATGATATTAGTCATATTCAAGGTTCCGATCCAGTAGCTTCTCAAGTTGTTTTTATTGATGGAATACCATCAAAACAAAACTATAGAAAATATAAAATTAAAGATAATAATGTTTATATTGGTCATAGTGATGATTATGCATCAATATATGAGGTTATTTATAGAAGATTTAAGAAATGGTCAAGATATAAGAAAGATGGAGGAGATCTCAGTTATCTTATGAATTCAAAAAATAATATTATTAATAATGAACTTTTTTCAGATTGGCCTGATTTAGTAATGATAGATGGTGGGAAAGGACAACTAAATTCTGCCATCAAAGCATTAGAAGATCTTAATCTAGATAAAGATGTAATTTTATGTTCATTAGCAAAAAAGAAAGAAGAAATATATGTTCCAGGATTATCAAAACCTCTTAATACAGATATGAATCAAAAAGGAGTTATGCTTCTTAGAAGATTAAGAGATGAGGCTCATAGATTTGCACTTTCATTTCATCGAAACAAAAGATCTAAAAGAATGAATAGATCACAATTAACACAGATACCTGGATTAGGTTCTTCAAGGATAAAAGATTTATTGGAGCATTTTAATTCTGTAGATGCCATTAGGATTGCTAGTAAGGATGATCTTATGAAAGTAAAGGGTCTTGGAGCTAACACTGCCAATGACATTTATAATTTTTTTAATAATGATTAAAAAGAATTTATGTTAAGTATTCATAGAAGTTGATATTGTGGATTATTGTGATAATTAGAATTAAAATAAGTTTTAAATAATTTGCTTTTATAGTGTTCTGGAGAAAATCAAAACTTCTTATTTTATATTCCACCGTTGATGGTCATACTAAAGATATTTGCAATTACATTTATAAAAAATTAAAAGGAAGAAAAAAAGCAATTATTATTTCAGTTGAAGATTCAGCTAATTTCAATTTAAGCGACTTTGATGAAATAGTTATTGGTGCAAGCGTAAGGTATGGATATCATAGAAAAAATGTTTACAAATTTATTCAACAAAATATAGAAAAATTAGACCATGTAAAAACTGCTTTCTTTTCATTAAACTTAACAGCAAGAAAACCTGAAAAATCAACTCCTGAAACAAATCCATATGTTATAAAATTTTTAAAAAAAGTCAAATGGGAACCTACAATCAAAGAGGTTTTTGCAGGGAGATTAGATTATCCAAGCTTAGATACTCTAAATAAATTAGCAATTTTATTTATTATGTTTATAACTAATGGTCCAAAAGATACTTCAAAAACTTATGAACTAACAGATTGGAAAAAAGTTGATAATTTAATAAAGTCAATATCTAAATTCTAAACTTTTTCTTCATGGATAAAGAAGAGTTAATAGATTTAACCTCAAAAATAGATAAATATAGTTGTCCTCATATAATAAATTTTCACTGTCATACAAATTTTAGTGATGGAAGTATGAGTCCTGAAGATTTATTAGATCAAGCATTTCGTAATAAACTTAAATTCTTATCAATAACAGATCATCATTCAATATTGGCTCATAAATATATATCTGATAACGATTTATTAAAAAAATATCCAATAAATTCATTCACATTGATTCCTGGCATTGAAATTAATTGTTTACTTAAGGGATGTTTAGTTCATGTTTTAGGCTTGGGAATTGATATAAATAGTGAGTCTCTTTCTCCCTATATTTTAGGTGAATCCCCAATAGGAAACGACTTACAAATAAATTCTGTCACCAAAGCAATTGAAATTGCTGGTGGTTTATCATTTCTAGCTCATCCTGCAAGATATAGAATCCCATTTGACATCTTAATTCCAGAAGCCTATAAAAATAAAGTTAATGGGATTGAAGTTTGGTATGACTATAACCTTAATCAAATATGGCAAGCTAGTAATTTTGTTTGTGAGAAAATCGATAAATTAACTGAAAGATATTCAATGCTGAAATCATGTGGTACAGATAGTCATGGATTTTCACTATTAGGCAGATAATTCAGAATTCATTCTTTTCAATTATTGAATCAGTATTAATTATTATGTCCTTTAAATTTTCAATAACGTCAGAAGAACAATTATTCCACATTTTTCTATTGATAATTTCAATAAATCTTTGTGCAATATCTCTTAAAGCCCATGGATTATTTTCTAGAAAGAAATTCTTAAGATCCTGATCACATAACCATGTTTTATAAACCTCCTCATAACACCAATTTGATACTAATTCAGTAGTTCCATCAAAAGCATATAAGTAATCTAGGGTTGCTGAAAATTCAAACGCTCCTTTATAACCATTATCTTTCATTCCATTTATCCATTTAGGGTTAAGAATTCTTGATATAACAACTTTATTAATTTCATCTTGTAATTTTGAAATTTTAGATAATCCAAATTTAGATAAATCACCATGATACATTTCAGGTGATTTACCACTTATTTTCTTTATCGCTGAATATAAACCGCCCTGGAACTGATAATAGTCATCAGAATCTAAAATATCATGTTCCTTATTATCTTGGTTATGAACAACTAACTGCACATTTTTAAGAGCATTTTCTAATGATTTTTTATCCTCTACAGGTTCAAGATTATCACTATAAATCCACTTACTCCAATTAAGAAAAGATTCTCCAAAATCATCAATATTTTCCCAATTAGAATTTGAAATTAGTTCTTGTAGACCAGCTCCATATGAACCTGGAGCTGAACCAAATATACGATTAATAGGATCACCAGCCTTTAAAGCTAGAGCAAGAGGGTTAAATTTATCATTCTCATTAAGATTAGAAATAAGATTTATTGCTTTAGAAGTTAATTTAACTAACTGAGGAAATGCATCTCTAAACATTCCAGAGATCCTTAATGTAACATCAACTCTTGGCCTATCTAGAACAGATAAAGGGATGATTTCTAAATCGATTACTCTTCTTGAAGGTCCATCCCAGACAGGTTGTACTCCTAATAAATATAGTATTTGACAAATATCTTCTCCTCCATTTCTCATTGTGGATGTTGCCCATACAGATATTGCTATATTTTTTAAATCTTCTCCATTTTCTTGTTTGTATAAATCAATAATTTGAGAAGCAGATTTACAGCCAACACTCCATGCTGATTCAGTTGGCAGTCCTCTCGCATCAACTGAAAAGAAATTTTTACCAGTCGGTAAAGCTTCAGTCTTGCCTCTCGTAGGGGCTCCAGATGGACCACTTTTTACATATTTGCCATTTAATGAATTAATAAATGATAATTTTTCATTATATGAAGAACTAATGATTGGAATTAAGATCTCATTTTTTAATAATAAAAAATAATTATTATGTTTTTTATCATTAAAGAAATAGTCTATTATTTTATGATTTTTATATTTTTCTAGATATTTTATTTTGGTTTTCTTTTTATAAAAACGCAAATATATTAGATATTTTGCTTGTTGTTCCAAAAACTCAATAGCCATTCTAAAGTTTAAAATTTTTTTGTTTGAAAATCTCAATAATATTTTTTTATCCTTTTCAGATAACATTTGATCATATTTATTTGTCCAAGGATTCAAATCTAGTTTTAAATTTTTTGCTATATATTGAACAAGACCAATTCGGTTGGCATTTGGTACTCTAGAAATACACAAGAATAAATTTATTTCATTAATGTCATTCTGCCTATCCCCAAAAACATGCAAACCTGTTCTAATTTGAGATTCTTTAATTTGGCAAAGAAAGGAATCAATTTCTTCTATTTGATTATTTTTATTGTTTAAAATAATTTCACTAAAATCTTTTTTAATTAATTCAAAAATGGATTTTTCTATTATTTCAATACGATTAGAATTTAATAATTTTGCTTCAAAATATTCGTCTAGATAATTTTCTAATATTGAATATTTTCCATATAATTCTGACCTATCTAAAGGAGGGGTTAAATGATCAATAATAGTTGCAGCAGTTCTTCTCTTAGCTTGGGATCCTTCGCCAGGATCATTTACGATAAAGGGATATATGTTAGGTATAGCTGGACAAATAATATTTGGGAAACATTTATTGCTGAGACCTATAGATTTGCCAGGTAACCATTCAACAGTCCCATGTTTACCAATATGGCATATAGCATTTGCATTAAATACTTTTTCAATCCAAAAATATTGTGCTAAATATCTATGGGGAGGTGGAAGATCAGGCGAATGAATATCTCTATCACTGTAAGCGTCATAACCTCGTTGAGGTTGAATCAATAATGTTATTTTCCCAAATCTAAGTCCATTTATCGAGAAGCCTTTATTATCAAGATCGATCGCTTCAGATGGTTTGCCCCAACGATTTACAATAATATTTTTTGGTTCAAGTTCTAGTAAATTCCAATATTGTAAATATTCACTAAGGGGTAAGTAATCTAATGGTTTATTATTTTGAGATTCAATATCATTAGTTCTAGTTTTTATAAGTATTGACATTAATTCCGAAGAATTTTGAGGGTAATTACAAGATCCAAGATCATAACCTTCTTCTTTTAACCAGTTAAGAATATTTATTATCGAAGATGGTGTATTAAGACCAACACCATTACCGATTCTTCCATTCTTTACTGGATAATTACTTATTACCAAACAAATTTTTTTATCAAAATTATTAAGTTTTTGAAGTTTCACATAATTTGTTACAAATTTAGAAATCCACTTGATACCTACTTGATCAACTTTATAACTAGTTATTTCACTGTAGAGTGTATTTTTTTCAGAAATTATTTCTTTAAATGCTGAAGGACAGGTAGTAATTCTTCCATCAAATTCAGGAATAATTATTTGCATTAATAAATCAGATGAATTCATTCCAATAGATGAATTTAACCAATTTTTTCTCGATCTATTAGAAGAAAGAAGCTGTAAAATTGGAATTTTAAGAGAAGTAAAAATATTTGTAGAATTTTCAATTAAATCGTTATTTTTGATTTGAGATGAAGAAAATGAAGTTGTGGTAATTATTAGTTTAATATCTTCTTTTTTAAAAATGTCTATCAATTTCTTTTGAATAATATGATCTTTTAGTGTTGAGATAAAAAATGTTTTAGGCGATAGACCACTTTTTCTTAACTGCAAGTTAAGCTTATCGTTTACTTCAATTTCATTAGCCAAAAAAAGCGATTTATAGGATATTATTCCTATTTTTTCTCCTTTTTCAATTTTCCAATCATACAAATAAGGATCTGCATAAAAAGAGATCTTCAAAAACTCATTAGGAATTAATGTTTCATCTTCTTTTAGGTAATTTAAACAATTAAGAAATTTTCTATAATTATCCAGTCCTCCAGATCTTAGTAATTTAGAAATATTTAATGCGACATCATTATCAATACTACTAATTTCACATAAGGAAACTTCCTGATCAAGGGTACCTGATAGGATTACTAACTTCCTATTTTTATCAATGGCTTGCCAATTTAATAGTTGTTCAATTCCATAGTTCCATGTACCTTTATCTCCAAATAGTCGTAGTACGACAACTTTTGCATGATTAATTGTTTTTAATATATAATTATCTATTTGAGCTGAGGAATTTAAATTAGAAATTTCTAACGCTCTAATATTATTTTTTAATGAAGCAAATTCTTTTTCTAATAATAAGTTTGATAAAAGATTTAAATCAGCTTTGACACTTGTTATAAAAATAAAATCTGCAACTGGCTGCTCTATTAAATCATCCTTATTCTTTTCATTTCCTGCTATATTCAATATCCTGTGCATTTTTATATATAAATAGGGTTTAGAATAAGTAAGTAGGATAAAACAAGTTTACCTTAATTAAATAAATTAAATATGCATGAATTTCTTCCATACGCCTGGTTCGAAGGTAAATGTATTCCATTTAAAGAAGCAAAAATATCAATAGCTACTCATGCACTACATTACGGTACTGCTGCATTTGGAGGAATGCGAGCAATACCTAACCCTAAAAATAAAGAAGAATTCCTTTTATTTAGAACTGATAAACACATAAAAAGATTATCTCAAAGTGCAAAATTTCTCTTAACTGATATTTCTGAAGAATATATTTATAAAGCCTTAGAGGAAGTTATAAAAAGAAATAAGCCAGAAAAACCTATTTATATTAGACCATTCGTATATACAAGTGATTTAGGTATAGCTCCAAGATTACACGATATTGAAACAGATTTCTTTATTTATTGTATTGAACTAGGAGATTATCTATCCCCAGATGGAGTTTCTTGTAGAATGAGTAGTTGGACTAGACAAGAAGATAGATCTCTCCCATTGAGAGGAAAAATAAGTGGAGCTTATATTACTAGTTCATTAGCTAAAACAGAAGCTAGTTTATCGGGTTTTGATGAAGCCTTGCTATTAAATTCAAGTGGTAAGGTAAGCGAAGCTAGTGGTATGAATTTATTTATTGTAAGAAATGGAGATTTAATCACTCCTGGTGTTGATCAAGATATCCTTGAGGGGATTACTAGAGCTAGTGTTATTGAATTAGCAAAATCATTTGGTATAAATGTAATTGAAAGGCCTGTTGATAAAACAGAATTACTAATAGCAGATGAAGTTTTTCTAACTGGTACAGCGGCAAAAATTACACCTGTTAAAAAAATTGAATCAAGTGAATTAAATAGTGAAAGACCAATAATGAATAAATTAAAAAGTAAGCTTATAGAAATAACAGAAGGTCGTTCTCAAGACTATGATAATTGGGTAACAAGAATTTCTCTAAAATAAATTAATTTTTACCTAAAAAATGGAATCTTTCAAAACCTATTTAAATAGAGATGAAAAGCCATTAATAATTTTTGACGGAGGTACTGGAACATCTTTTCAGAACTTAAATCTTACTGCAGACGACTTTGGAGGCAAAGAATTAGAGGGTTGTAATGAAAACCTTGTTTTATCATCACCAAAGGTAGTTGAAAAGGTACATAATTCATTTTTAGAAGCAGGTTGTCATGTTATAGAAACTAATACTTTTGGAGCGTCATCAATAGTTCTTGATGAATATGATATTGCGGATAAGGCATATGAGATAAATAAAAATGCTGCATTAATAGCGAAAAATGCTGCTGCCAAATATGCATCAGTAGATAAGCCTAGGTTTGTTGCTGGCTCAATTGGCCCAACTACTAAATTACCCACATTAGGACATATAGATTTTGATGAATTAAAGCAATCATATAAAGAACAAATATATGGTCTTACTGATGGAGGAGTTGATCTTCTTTTAATTGAAACTTGTCAAGATGTATTACAAATTAAATCTGCCTTATCAGCGTCTAAAGAAGTACTTGATAGTAAAAATATAGATATACCTATAATGGTATCTATAACAATGGAAACAACAGGTACTATGCTTGTTGGATCTGACATCGCCTCTGCATTAACAATATTAGAGCCCTTTAATATAGATATCCTTGGACTGAATTGTGCAACTGGTCCAGAACAGATGAAAGAACATATTAAATATTTATCTGAAAATTCTCCTTTCGCTATAAGCTGTATTCCCAATGCAGGACTTCCTGAAAATATTGGTGGTGTAGCTCACTACAGATTAAAGCCAATAGAATTAAAGATGCAGTTAATGAATTTTATATATGACTTTAATGTTCAATTAATAGGTGGATGTTGTGGTACAACACCTGAACATATTAAATATCTTTCTTCAATAATTGATGAAATTACTTATATCGAAAGGTCTAACAAAAATGGTAATAACAATTTAAGTGGTTATATTCCTTCTGCATCATCAATATATAATTCTGTACCGTACAAACAAGACAATTCTATCTTGATTGTAGGAGAAAGATTAAATGCAAGTGGATCTAAAAAGGTAAGGGAGTTATTAAATAACGAAGATTGGGATGGACTTGTTTCAATTGCCAAGCAACAACAAAAAGAAAATGCACACGTTCTTGATGTGAATGTTGATTATGTGGGGAGAGACGGTGTGAAAGATATGAAGGAAATAACTTCAAGACTAGTTACCAATACAAATTTGCCATTAATGATTGACTCTACAGATGCTGACAAAATGGAAAGTGGATTAAAGTCAGCTGGTGGTAAATGTATTATAAATTCAACCAATTACGAAGACGGCAATGAAAGATTTGATCAAGTACTAAATTTAGCCTTAGGGTATGGTTCAGGTCTTGTTGTAGGAACTATTGATGAAGATGGAATGGCCAGGAATGCAGATAAAAAATATAACATTGTAAAACGAGCGCTAAATAGAACTAGAGAATGTGGCTTGTCAGATTATGAGCTATTTTTTGATCCATTAGCTCTGCCAATATCTACTGGTATAGAAGAAGATAGATTAAACGCTAAAGAAACAATTACTGCTATATCAAAAATTCGTGAAAATTTCCCAGATATTCATATCATACTGGGGATATCAAACATTAGTTTTGGTCTTTCACCATTATCAAGAATTAATCTAAATTCAATATTTTTAGATGAATGCATTAAAGCAGGATTGGATTCTGCTATCATCGCACCAAATAAAATTTTGCCATTATCAAAAATTTCTGAAGAAACTAAAAAGCTTTGCTTAGATTTGATATATGACAAAAGAGAATTTGAAGATGATATTTGTATTTATGATCCATTAGTAGAATTAACAAAGGCTTTTCAAGATTTATCTATTCAAGATTTCAAAAAAGCATCCTCAGAAAATAAAAACCTAACTCTGGAAGAAATTCTAAAAAATCATATAATTGATGGAGAAAAAATAGGTTTAGAGGATCAATTAAATAAAGCTTTAAAAAAATATAAACCTCTTGAAATAATTAATACTTTTTTACTTGATGGGATGAAAGTTGTAGGAGATTTATTTGGTTCAGGTCAAATGCAATTGCCATTTGTACTCCAATCAGCAGAAACAATGAAATTTGCTGTTTCAATTTTAGAACCATATATGGAAACAGTAGATGAAAATATATCAAATGGAAAACTCTTAATTGCAACTGTAAAAGGTGATGTTCATGATATTGGAAAAAATTTGGTTGATATAATACTTACAAATAATGGTTATGACGTTATAAATCTTGGAATAAAGCAAGATGTTTCAGCAATTATAGATGCACAAAAAAAGCACAATGCAGATTGCATCGCTATGAGCGGATTACTTGTTAAATCAACTGCTTTTATGAAAGATAATTTAGAGGCTTTTAACAATGAAGATATTAATGTACCAGTAATATTAGGAGGCGCAGCCTTAACCCCAAAATTTGTAAATGAGGACTGCAGCAAAATATATAACGGGAAAATATTGTACGGAAAAGATGCGTTCACTGATCTTAAATTTATGAATGAATATATGGATAATAAAAAAAAGGGTAATTGGTCAAATACAGAGGGGTTTATTAACAATGAAGGTATAAATATTAATTTAGCCTCATCAAAATCCAACTCTCAAGCTGTTAAAAAATCAATATCTATAGATATAGAGACTTCTAAATTAAATTTAAAAGAAAATTTTATAAGATCTAAATTTATAAATGAAGAAGAGCCAATTCAAGCCCCTTTCTTGGGAACGAAAGTCTTGAACGACGTTGATATAGATTTAAATAAGTTAATTTTTTATTTAGATAAAAAAGCTCTTTTTAGCGGACAATGGCAAATAAAAAAAGGAAAAAATCAAAGCGTAGATGAATACAATATCTATTTAGATTCATACGCTAAACCATTGTTAGATAAATGGATAGATATAATTATAGAAAAAAAGCTTATCTCACCTAAAGCAGTTTATGGATATTTTAGATGTGGGAGAAAAGACAATAGTATCCTCTTATATGATGAGAAATCATTAAATAAAATTTCCCAATTTAATTTTCCAAGACAAAAATCTGGGAATAATTTATGTATAGCTGATTTCTATTGTGATTTAAAAAATGATAAACCGATAGATATATTTCCTATGCAGGCAGTAACGATGGGGGATATTGCTAGTGAATATTCTCAAAAATTATTTAAAGAAGATAGATATAGCGATTATTTAATATTCCATGGACTTACAGTGCAATTAGCAGAAGCTCTAGCTGAGTATGTCCATGCATTAATTCGAATTGAATGTGGTTTTAGGACTGAAGAACCAGACAAAAATAGAGAAATACTAGCTCAAAAATATAGAGGTGCTAGATATTCTTTTGGTTATCCTGCATGTCCAAAAGTATCTGATTCAAACATACAATTATCATTGTTGGATGCACAAAGAATAAACTTGACCATGGATGAATCTGAACAACTTCATCCAGAACAAAGTACTACAGCTATCATTTCACTACACTCAAAAGCTAAATATTTCAGCGCTTAAGATAAATCTTTAGTTGTTTTCTAAATATTCAATAATTTCTTCCTGTAGTTCTTCCATCGTTTCATTATCACCCAGATCAAGTCCCTCACCCGCGGCATCCTGTGTTAACTCAAGATAATATGAAGCACCGTCACTAGATAAAAATTCTAATGCGGATGTTTCATCACTATCTTTAAAAGCTTCATAAAGAGCTTTAAATGCTATGTTTTCAGTAAAGTCCCAATCCATAATGAAAAAAACCTTATTAGAATTATTACCTCCTTACCCCCCATACTCGTCAACCTTTTTTAAAGAAATGTTGGTGTTTTATTATTATTAAAAAAATCTATGACTATAAATAATCAAGATCAGTTAAATGTCCTAGGAGAAAAAATTGAGATTTGTAGTTGCGCACCTATGACAGGGTGGTTCAGAGATGGTTTTTGCAACTATGACAAAAATGATGGAGGGAATCATTCACTATGTTGTGTAATGGATGATAATTTCCTGAAATATAGTAAATCACAAGGTAATGATTTAATAACTCCCATGCCTATTTATTCCTTCCCAGGACTAAAGGATGGTGATCATTGGTGTATTTGTCTTGATAGGTGGAAGCAAGCATTATTAGACGGTCTTGCACCAAAAGTCATATTAGAATCAACTAATATTGTAGTCTTAGAATCAGTACCTCTGGAAAAATTGAAAGAATATCAATTTACTAAAAAGTAATTACAAGTTTATTTTTTTTTTTAAAATGGTTATGATAATTTTTTTTAAATGAGTTTAGAAATATATTGGAAAAAAGCACTAGAACAAACTCAATTATCAATTGATGATAAATCATTATATCCTCTCAAAACTGATATTATTACAAGAGAATTATATGAAAAAGACGACTTCATAATTAGGAAACTCGATACTTCAAAATTTAATAAAAAAAAAATTTATGGTCCTAAGCAAAATCCATTTTGTCCTTGGGACAAGATACTAGAAATTGATAAAATTGGTGATAATCATCAACTAATATTAAATAAGTACCCTGTACAAAAAGGTCATATTTTACTTATTACAAATGAATGGAAACCTCAAAATGGTTGGTTAGATATTAAGGATTGGAGAGCGATCCAACAAGTTAATAAAGATACTAGTGGATTATGGTTTTTTAATAGTTCTCCAATTGCGGGTGCAAGTCAACCTCACAGGCATTTTCAACTTCTGCGTAGATCTAAAGGTGAGATATCATGCCCTAGAGAAAAGTGGTTTTTAGAGATGAACTCATATCAAGATCCAAATAGTAAGCTTAAAAAAAATATTATTGTATCCAAATTTAATTTTTTAGAAAATTCATCGTGTCTTTTTGAATTTTATTTAGAATTATGCAAGAAATCAGGACTTGGGGACCCCATTAGTGATAAAAAACCACTATGTCCCTACAATATTTTAATAACTAATAAATGGATCGCTATTATAAAGAGAAAATATGATCATATTCATGGTTTTAGTATTAACGGATTAGGGTTTGCAGGATATCTATTAGTAACTGAAAAATCAAATATTAATTATTTAAAGGAATTTGGTCCTGAAAAACTTCTAGAAAATTTTGTTTAAAGCTAGTTGGTTACTTCAACTTCTTTATCCCTGCTAATTTGGCTTTCGAGAACATCTATAGATGCTTTTACGGAGGCGATTTTACGTTCAAGTGAATCCTTAATATAATTAAGCATTTCTAATTTCTTATGTTGATAAAAACTTTTTTTTTCTTTAGATGACTTGAAATTACAATTAAACATTTTTATTTTTATTATAAAAAGATACTTGATTGACTTGTGACATGAAAATAAATTGGTTTTAATTTAAAAACAATATTACGTATGGACTTTCAATTTTTTTTTAATAAAATTAGATAAATTCCATACTATTCAAAAAAATATTATTGAATATTCCTGAAAATTCAAATACAAAAAGAATTTCAATTGATTTACCTGAGGAACTAATTTCCAGGTTTGATCAATTACGAAAAGAGTGGGGATTAAGAGCAAGAGGACCTGTAATAGAAAAGATACTTAAAGAACTTCTTCAAGAAGATGATTTTCTACCTAAGAACCAACAGCAAGAAATAGACTTTAATGAGAAGAAGATTAATGAAAATTTAAACATTGATGAGGATACTGCATTGGTATTAATTAAATCAGACGTAATAAAAGAAGTAAATGAGACATCTTTGAATAAAAGATTTACAAATAACAAACAACATAAAGAAAAAGCCAACTCAAACATAAGCCTTCCCAATTTTGTTGAAAAAAAAGTAAAGAATCTAAGAAGAAGTATTAATAGTGAAAAATTAAAGGAGAATATTAATGATATTCAAATTAATACAATTAAAGAAACGGAATTAATAAAATGTCGAATTGAGTTAATTAGTCATTGGAAAACTTTATATGGATCGGTTCCTAATGATCATGTAGTAGAAGCTTCGATGGATTGGTTTGAAAGGGATATATGGCCAAATCTTGATGGAACTGAAAATCTACCCTTTACGTGGAGTGCAGCCAATAAATTAATGTCAGAATTATGCCCATTTTGGATAAAAAAAAATCCATCCCTTGAAATTGTTTTATTAATGATTGGCGTTTTAGAAGACCCATTTGCCACATCAGATCTGATAAATAGAATACCAACACTTATGAGAAGGTTTGTAAGCAGATTTAAGCGAAATAATAGATCAAATTCATTTCAAACATTGGATTCAACAATGACAGTACATGGAGCACTTAAATTATTGAATTTATCAACATCCGTAGGATCAGCTCATACGTTCCGTAAAATTAAGGAGGCCTATAAATCAAAAGCCTTAGAGACGCATCCAGATGCTGGAGGATCAACAGATCAAATGAGAAAATTAAATGAAGCGTATCAATTACTAAAAAATCTATATAGAAACTAGTATACTCATTCTTAAATAAGACTAGATATAGGTCTAAATATTAGTCCAATATAAGAAAACTAAGAGTTATAGTTTCCAATCTTTATCAATAATTTATTAGTTATTAGTTAAAATTAATTGATGTAGCTATCTTTAATAAACAGAATAAAATAAAATTTACTTCGAAATACTTTAAGAAATAAATTTGTGTAGTAATTCTTATATAAGACTCATTATGAGTCTATTATTTAGTCCTGTTTTAGATAAATTAGATTCAATAGATTGCCAATTACAATAGACTGCAAATTACTAAAGGTTCATAAATTTAAAATTATCAATAAATGCATAAATTATGTCCTTTCAATGTCCAAAAAAAATGTTACATCTAAGAAGCATTGCTATTATTAGGTTTTAAATATAGCTGTACTGCCTTATAGACAGTACTACTTTGTTTGCAGCTTTTGTATAGCCGTTTGTTTATCAATGCTAGGTACATCTCCTAATCCATTAGCGTCAAACCAAGGAGCGCTAGCCCAATCGAAACCTTCGCCAAATGTGTTATCTGGTGCAGTTATATACCAATGACATGAAGCGTCAGGAACATCCACAGAACATTTTGACCAATCATCAGACCACTGGGGGACTTGTACCCATAGCACTGAAGATAAAATTAGAGATAATAGATTGATCATGAACTCTATAATACAACATTAATCAGATTTATAGGATTATTACTTGTCTTATATAAGAATTATATATAGACTATTATTTAGACTCAAATAAGACTAGAAATACAATTAGCATCTCAATTTAGTGTTAAAATTTTTTTCGATATTAGAAATGATACTTGAGTGTACTGATTGAATTTCTGAATCTAGTAATGTTTTATCTTTATCTCTATAAGATAATCTAAATGTATAACTGATTTGGTCATCCCCAAGTTTAATATCTTCAAAAACATCAATTAAAAATACATCCTCTAAGAGATTTTTTCCTGTTTTTTTTATTTGTGATGTTATGTCGCTAATTAAAAATTTCTTACTGAATACAAAATTTATATCCCTTTCCATTTTCGGAACAATTGGGTATTGCTTAAATATTGGAATCCATTTATTTTTTCTTGTGCTAGCTCTCAAGAGATTAGCTACTTTTATGCTAAATAAATATACTTTTTTTAATGATTTCTTTTCTAATATTAATTTAGGGTGAATTTCACCAAAATATCCTGCATCTTTCCCTTCAATAATTATTTTTGCTGTTCTTCCTGGATGAAGAAAATCAATTGAATCAGTGGGTTTATCATCTATTTTTATATTCAAACATGATAAGGCTTCCTTTAACTTTCCTCTAGCCTGATAATAATTAAGATCATTATCCTTACCCGAATTAACCCATTTACCAAATTTTCTACTGCCATAAATTGCCCCATTAAGTACTTCCTCTTGAATAAACTCAGTATTCTTGTGAAAAACATTTCCAATTTCAAATATATAACAACTTGTTTGTCCAGCATTTATATTACGGTTCACAATCTCCAAATGTTCTTTCCAGATATTATCTCTTAGGCAACTTGTTTCTAATAACAAAGGATTAGAAATCTTTATAAGTTTTTCATTATCTTCTGGAACAAGAGAGTAGCTAAGTACCTCGTTAAAACCATTTTCTGTAAAACCATTTTTTACTTTTCTCAAGGCCAACTGTTCTGATGACAATTTCCCAGGCTTAATTGGATTAGGAAGGTTCAAGTCGAATCTGTCATACCCTATTAATCTCGCAATTTCTTCAATTAAATCTATTTCTCTTAATAAATCCTGTGATCTATTAGGAATTACTGCCACATCCCAGCCATATTCTTTACTTTTTAATGTACAACCTATTAGTGTTAATTTATCAACTATTTCATTATCAAATAAATTTCTTTTTTCAAATTTATCGTTAATGATTAATGGACCAAGAATTTTATGTATTCTATTTCTACGTAATTTAATAAAATTATCCTCATTATTATTAAAATTCGAAGTGTTGATGATTGGTAATTTAATAGAAAAATATTCTTCTAAAAGATTAATTGCTCTGGTAACTGCACTTATTGTGTTTTTTGATGAAATCCCTTTTTCATATCTGCTGCTAGATTCTGTTCTTATGCCAACCGCCTTTGAAGATTTTCTTATAGTAACTGGATTAAAAACAGCGCCTTCAAGGTAAATAGAAGAAGTAGTATTGGTAACAGAAGTCTCTAAACCACCTATAACCCCAGCAATAGCAACGGGTTTATCGCAACAAGTAACTAATGTAACATTTTCATTTAATTCATATTTTTTACCATCTAAACATACAAGACTTTCATTATCTTTGGCTTTTCGTACAGAAAAGTCTTCGGGAGAAACTTCCTTTCCAATTAAGTTAGATAGTTTTTCCTTGTCAAACGCATGCAAAGGTTGCCCTTGTTCTAAAAGAATATAGTTTGTTAAATCAACTAGAAGATTAATCGACTTTATACCTGATTTTTCTATGCGGTCTTTAAGCCATTTTGGAGATAATTTGTCTCCATTTACTCTATCAATGCAGCTTATCGTATAAATGCAATTAGATGTTATGGCATCTGGGCAAAGTTTAATTTCCTTGAGTAATTGAATATTGTATTTATGGTTTAATTCTGGAAAATTTAATGTTGATTCTAAGAGGGCAGAAATTTCGCGTGCTATACCTATAACCGACATTCCGTCAGGCCTATTAGCTGTAATTGCTAAATCATATATAAAATCATTTAATTGAAGTAATTCAGACGCTGGAGTGCCCAATTCATGTTTTAAGGCTAACTCTTCATCAATAATTTCTATCCCTTCGCTAGAGTCTTCTAAACCTAGTTCCTGCAGAGAGCATATCATTCCTTCACTTATGACGCCTCTAATTTCACTTTTTTTAATAGTTAAATCAACTGCATTTAATTTTGCACCGATAGTAGCAACATAAACATAAATATTTGATTTAATATTGCTCGCACCACATATAATTTGTAAATTTTTTGAAGTACCAATATCGACTTGGCAAATTGAAAGTTTTCGGGATCCTTCGTGTTTTAAAACAGATAAAACCTTACCTAAAACAACACCATTTACATTTTCAGAACAATCTTCTAACGATTCAACCTCAAATCCACCAATAGACAATTTCTCCGACAGATCTTCAGGAGTTGAAGTAATTTCTACTAAATTTTTCAACCAATTTTGAGAAACTTTCATATATATTTTTAATCAATGATGATAAAAGAAATGATTATATCTTCAAAAAAGTTTGTTGAAGATGTACAATAGAAAATTATACAATAAAGTATTAATTAAAATGGCTAAAAAAGGGACAAGAGTTGTAGTGACCCTGGAATGTACAGAAGCTAGGACAAGCACAGATCCTAAGAGATCAAATGGTGTCTCAAGATATACTACTGAAAAGAATCGCAGAAATACAACTGAAAGATTAGAACTAAAAAAGTTTAATCCTCATTTAAACAGAATGACAATTCACAAAGAAATAAAATAATCAAATCAAATCAAATCAAATTAAATCAAATTAAATAAAATTAAATCATGCCTAATTCAATTTTTAAAAAACAATTATCACCTATCAAACCTGGAGATCCTATTGATTATAAGGATGTAGAACTCCTAAAGAAATTCATAACTGAGAGGGGGAAAATCCTACCAAGAAGGATGACTGGTTTAACCTCAAAGCAACAAAGAGACCTTACATTAGCGGTAAAAAGAGCAAGAATTGTGGCTCTTCTACCATTTGTAAATCCTGAAGGATAATTTTTATTTAAGAAAGTTCTTACCATAGTTGATATCTCAAATATTTGAAAGATTTAACTAATTTAAAAACATATATTATTGACTCTGATAATCCACATGAAGTTGATGATGCTATTTCTTTAGAAATAAAAGAAGGAAATATTAAAAATTTATGGATACATATTAGTAATCCATGCAAACTCTTTATGCATGATTCTAATGTTGATTTAGATGCAAGAAAGAGAAATAGCAGTTTATATTTAATTGATCAATATGTCCCAATGCTACCTAAAGATATTCTTGAAAAGGCAAATCTAGCTCAAAATAAAATTTCAGAAACTATTAGTGCAGCAATAGAATTCAATGACGATGGATCAATAAATAATTATGAAATAATTGAAGCAATAATAAAACCAAAATATCAATTAACGTATGAAGATGCAAATGAAATATTAGAATTAGAACCTAAAGAAGAGATTGAATTGGTTGAGATTAAAAATTTATTAGAAAAAAGTATAACATTCAGAAAGAAACATGGAGCAATTATTTTTGAAAGTCCTAATAGTAAAATTAAATTATATAAAGATAAAGTTATAGTAAATAAAGTAGAAAAAACAATATCACAAATTATAGTTGCAGAATCAATGATATTAATGGGTTATGTTACAAGTTTATTTATAGATAAATATAACATAGCGGCTGCATTTAGGATTCAAAAATTAAATTGTAATCCATCTGAAATACTTAATAGATACAAAGATAGTGAAATTAAATATATAATATTAAAACAATATATGGGAAGAAGTTATATAACAACCAAGCCTGGTATCCATGAATCATTAGGCCTTAAAATGTACGTTCAATGTACTTCACCACTGCGAAGATATCTTGATTTAATTATACAAAGACAAGTATATAATAAAATTAATAATTACGAAAATTTAAGTATAAATTCAATCACCAAGATTATTGATTATTCAAAAAATAGACAAACAGAGAATAATAATATTTTTAAAAATGATAAAATTACGTATTTAAAATTATTTTTTAAGAATGAAAAAAAATCTTTTTATAAATTAATATTTGTTAAGTGGATCAATCATAAAAAAAATATTGCATTGGTTTATTTCCCAGATTATTCGCTAGAAATACTTATTACTTTTTTTGTATCTATAGAGATATATAGTAATAAAATATATAAAGTTAAATATATTATAAATGATAGTAATCTTTTAGAGTTTATTTATTAATTATATAATAAATATAATAGGTTTTTATTAGTTTAAAAAATATCTGTTAGTATTAATAAAAAAGCTTTATGACTTTTGTCATTACTACCCCTTTATACTATGTTAATGATAAACCTCATTTAGGAAGCGTATATACAACAATAATTTGTGACTCAATAGCTAGGTACAAAAGGCTTGTTGGTGAGGATGTTATTTTCATAACAGGTGTTGATGAACATGGTTTAAAAATACAAAGGACAGCTAATGAAAAGGGTATTGAACCAAAATCTCATTGTGATGAAATCTCAAAAATCTTCAATATCAATTGGAAAAATTGGAATGTATCTTTTGATAAATTTATAAGGACAAGCTCAAAAAAACATGAATTCGTTGTTAATGAATTTTATGAAAGAGTAAAAGAATCAGATGATATCTATATGGGAGTCCAAAAAGGTTGGTATTGTGTCGGTTGTGAAGAATTTAAAGATAATCCAGAAAACTCATCCACATACAAGTGTCCAATACATCAAAAAAACCTAGAATGGAAAAATGAAGAAAATCTCTTTTTTAGGCTTTCGAAATATCAAAAAGAAATTGAGGAAATAATAAACGAACCTTCTTTTATAGAACCAATAGAGAGAAAGAATGAAATTGTAAATTTTGTATCTAAAGGTTTAAAGGATTTTTCAATTTCAAGAACAAATGTCTCATGGGGAATTCCTGTCCCTGGTTACGATAACCATACCTTTTATGTATGGTTTGATGCTTTACTTGGATATGTAAGTGCCATAAGTTCTAATGAGACGGATAATTCATTGGAAAATTCAATAAATGGAGGATGGCCAGCTGATGTTCATTTAATCGGTAAAGATATACTGAGATTCCATGCTGTATACTGGCCCGCGATGCTCATTTCTGCCAATATGAAAATTCCTAAAAAAGTTTATGGACATGGGTTTCTTACAAGAGAGGGACAAAAAATGGGTAAAAGCTTAGGAAATGTACTCGATCCTGACTTATTGCTTTCAAAATATGGAAATGATCCTGTAAGGTGGTACCTCATTAAAGACATATCATTGGGAAATGATGGAGATTTTCAAGATAAAAGATTTGTTGACATTATCAATAATGACTTAGCTAATACAATTGGCAATTTATTAAATAGAACCTCATCTATGTCTAGAAAATGGTTTGATAATAAAGTACCAAATAATGGAAATATTATAAGTGAAAATAAATTAGAGAATTATGCCAAGATTGCAGTTGAAAATTATATTCATAACTTTGATATCTACAAATTAGATCTAGCAGCTAATGAGGTGCTTAGTCTAGCAATTAATACAAATTTGTATTTAAATGATAATCAGCCATGGATGTTAATAAAAGAGAAAGAAAATCTACCACTAGTCAAAGAAATTATTTATAACGTATTAGAAAGCACTCGAATAATAGGATTATTATTACTACCTTTATTGCCCGAATTATCTACAAAAATTAATGAACAACTTGGTTCTATATACAGAGATGAAATTCCTTGGAAAAAACAATTAAGTTGGGGATTATTAGTTAGTAACTCAAGTCTGCCTAAACCCACTCCAATAATAAATAAACTGGAGTATGAATAACATTTATAGACTAATAATTTTCTTTCCATTTTTTGTTCTTGGTTGTGCCCCAAATGTATTTGATGAAAATAAGGTAATACAAAAAATGGATAACTTAGATATGAATATCTTCTCTAAGACAGGAGTTAAAATATATTCTATAAAAAGTCCATATTCAACTTATAATGATGATTTTGAATTCCAGTTAAAAAATACAACTATAAATATATTTAATGGCGAAGAAACGAAGTATATTATATATTCAGATGAATCTACATTATCAGATAACAATAAACTACTAAAACTGAAGGGCAACGTAAAATTAAAAACTCTTAAGCAAGATGAAGATAATTTATATGCAGATAATTTTATATGGAATATAGAAGAGAATAAATATCTTTTAGAGGGAAATATAAGATTTGAAAATAAGAATATCATCTTAAATTCAGAAAAAGCCAAGTTGGGTTCTGATAACATTATTGAATTTTTTAATCCAGTAAAATATCTAGTAAAGGATAAAAATAAAGAAAATAAATATGAAATAAACTCAGAAAATGCCTACTATAATCTCAAAACAGAATCCGTTAGTTTTGAAGCGAAAGACAAAAGAGTTCGTTCAATAATTTATTTTTAAATATTATTTTTTGAAAAAATATTATTCATTTTCTTAGACCAATTGTTTATCCATTTTTCATCAGACTTAGTAAAACATTTTGTACTCCAACCTCCAATCAAGATAAAAGCCCTATTATTAATAGGCACAACTAAAACTGAAGGCACATTAGGACAAAAATTCAAAAATTCATCTTTTCCTGGATAAAATTTAGTGTTTGCCAATGATATTAATTTCATATCTTTTAGAGATCTCAGACACGTTTGCCCAGGTTTAAACTCATTATTCGAAGTAATTCCTCTTCTCAATATATTTGCACCATCATTGTGGATTAATATTGCTGCCGCGGCTGTAGAAGTTAATATCGCTTCAGAACCCCATGCAAGTTCATCAATAACTTCATCAGGAATGTTCCTATCGAAGAAAAACTTATTTTCTCCTTTTAAATCAGCTTTCTCGCCAGATAAAGGTTCGAATTGCTTAAATAAAAAACCTATCAAAATAATAATTAATGAAGCTATTGCTGCTAATACTTGTGCTCTTTCGAGCTCAGGCGTAATAGATTCTATTGAAATGAAATTAGCTATCTGAAAAATAAAGAGTATTGCACCGATTAATATTAATGATCTCCCGTTGAATCCCATATATTAAATATGTTAATCCTATTTAAATTATGCAATTATTATATTATTTAGTACATTTAAAATTACTCAAACATATGGTTTTTAATATATAATTAACCAAAACCTTTTAAAATGAATCTAAACATCAATAAATATATACTTTCGTTTATCATTACCGGCTTAATATTTATATTTATTCCCTCGACTACATACGCAAAAGAAATTAATATTACAAACAAATTTTTTCTTACCACCCAGCAGAAAACAATAATAAATTACGAAAAAAGTCAGCCTTCCTCAATTGACAACCCTGTAGTGGATCCAAATTTTAACACTATGAGAGCAAAAGATACTGAGAGTTCAACTGCAACTTATATAGTTATTGGCTTGTTAATTGCTGCCACAATTATTCCCTTAGCAACATGGTGGTATTTCTCTAAATAACGGAGAATTTATGAATGCCAAGGATCTGAGTATCAAAGATTATATATCCAATATTATTTTTGTAACAGGAGGAACAAAGAGTGGCAAAAGTGAATTAGCAGAGCACTTAGCTAAGGAGGTAAAAAAATTATCATATGTTGCCTTATCAGAAAACAATATTGATGATAAAGAATGGCAAGAAAAAATTAATTTACATCAAAAAAGAAGGCCAAAAGATTGGAAATTAATAGAAACGACAGATCTATTTAATACCTTAAGTAATGAAGATGGTCCATTATTAATTGACTCGATTGGTGGATTTGTTATGGAAAGTATTGATAAAGAAAATACAGAATGGTTAATGAGGATGAATTCACTAATAAGTCTTCTGAAGAAAAGAAGAAGCTTAACATTTATTGTTGGAGAGCAAGTGGGTTGGGGCTTGGTCTCAGAATATAAAATTGGTAATAGATATATTGAAAGAATCGGCCAGTTGCAAAGGAAAATAACAAAAATATCTAAAGATAATTGGCTTGCAATAAACGGCAGAGCAATCAAAATAGATGAAATAAGTTTAGAAATACCTACTTGAATTGGAAGTCGCTCTTTTTGAACCAAGAATTCCTCAAAATACTGGTAATATTGCCAGATCTTGTGCTGCATACAACATACCTTTGAACCTCATTGAGCCTTTAGGTTTTAAACTAGAAGATAAATATTTAAAAAGGGCTGGATTAGACTATTGGCCTCTAGTTAATGTCAATAATTACGAAAATTTTGATAAATTTTTGGAGTCAAAATTATCAAAAAGAATCATTTCTTTTAGTAAAAAAAATGGAATGTATTTAAATGAATTTAAATTTAAGGAAGATGATGTTTTACTTTTTGGAAGAGAAGATTCAGGATTGCCTGATTGCATTATTGATAAAAGTGACTTTTTAATATCAATATTTATGCCAAATATACAAAATGCTACAAAAGGTCATGCAGGAGTAAGGAGTCTCAATCTTTCAGTGGCATGTGGTATTGCTATATATGAGGCTCATAAACAAATAAATTTTCAAAATGATAATTAATTACAAACAATGTCATACAATATTCATAAGTCTCGGTAGCTCAGCTGGTTAGAGCGGCGGATTCATAGCCCGCAGGTCGCGTGTTCAAGTCACGCTCGAGACATTTTCAAATACTTAAAATAAAAATTTATCTAGTATTTTTAAACCTCCAAATCAAGAAAACAATAATTATGAATAATTCACCAAGTACAGTCTTAAATCCAAAAAAAGCAAAAGTAAAATATCCAGAAGTGAGATTGATAGTCCTTGATGATAGTTTTAATACTTTTCAGCACGTGGCAAATTGTCTTCTTTCAATAATTCCAAGTATGAGCGAAAAAAGAGCTTGGGACTTAACCATACAAGTTGACAAATCTGGTTCAGCAGAAGTATGGCGAGGCAATCTTGAACAGGGAGAGTTATATCATGAACAACTAGTCTGCAAAGGACTAACCATGGCCCCAATAGAAAAAGCCTAAATAAGTTAAAGATTAATACAAGATTATTAAATAAAAATCGAAATTATAAAATGCTGTTTTTTGTACTCCTAGAGCTGAAAAAAATTCGCGCAATATTATCAAAATTATTTTTATTAGCTTAATAAAAGAACTTAAAGCAATCACACCTAGAACAAAAAACATTAAAGGCTATATTTGGTATTACAATGCTTGCTATCGCTTAGGTGCAATTTCAAAGGAATTAATTAGCAAACCTTTTGAAGGCTGTGTGAAAGAATCTCAAAAATTGACTTTAAAAAGAAAAATAATAAGTACTATATCTAATAAATAGTTATTTTTTCAGTTCAAACTCTTTTTATATCCAGACAAATTAGATAATTCTTTTAATGTTTGTACACCAATAATTATTTTTCCATTTATTTCCCATGAAGGAAAACCCTGTATATTTTTATCAATACACAATTGTGTTTGACTGTTTTTTCCATCTCTTGCACATTCAACAACGTTGAGTTCCTTGTAAGCTTGCTTTCCAAAGAGTTCACCTTGATCAAGGCAATTAGGACACCAATAAGCTGAATATTTAACTACTCCATTATCTTTAAGGTACTTTGCAAACATAATTGATTCCTTAGTGCTTTCTGAAGTTAACATGAGCTCCTTCTGATTGCTTAAATGAGAACTATTGACAGTTTTTGGTAAAGCAAGAACAATAAATAATGAGATTAAAAATTGCTTCATTTTTTTACTTATATATCTTTCATACTATCTAACTATTTTATCTAACAAAATACTCATATCTTTATTTTTAAATTGTTCAACAAAGTTCAAATTATTAGAATATCAAATAGTTGATCTTCTGGGACAATATTTAATTAAGATGCTTTCAAAAAACATATTTTTAAGCTTCTAATTTTGTATAGAATGTAAATTAAATATTATTGTTTTTATTTTTTTTTATTGCTATTTTTTAATGCGGGCTAAGGTTCATTTCTCCACGAGGATTTAGTCCGCTTGATATTAATAATATTTAATTGATAAAAAATCTTTCTTGTCCAAATATTATTTATATATTTAAGGATTTTAAAAAATTTTATTTACTAATTTTTAAATAACAATTAATTTTTTAGATCTCTTTCAGCAATTTTTTAAAGGTAGTTTCAAAAATAATATTAATAATATATTTGCATATCAACAAACAATTCAATATATGCACAGCATTAGTGTGACACTTCTCATTCAAAAATATTATTATTTTCCTTCATGACTTTCTTAAAGTACTTAAACTCAATAAATTCATGCATCATTTTGATATCTTCTATGAATGATTTTTTATTTAAAGTGTATGCATCACTATTCCTTGAAGATTGACCATTTTTAATAAATATTTCTTGTTCAAAAGAATAATTAGAGAAATCACCCTTATCTATTGATTTTTTATTATAAGAGTCTCCTAAAACTCCTCTAGATCTTAATGCTTCTTCAACCAACAAACCTGTAACTTTTGACTGACTAAATTCATTAGCTCTACATATTTTATCGATAATATCGTGAACTTCTTCACTCGGCAAAAACCCAATTCTTTTTCGTTGAGAGGGCATAATAATAAAAAATTAGTGTCACACTTGCATATTATAAGTGTTGCACTATATTAAATTTAAGTCAACAAATTTACTATGCATATTTTAATATTGCCCGCAGGATTTATTCTTTGGTATTTAGCTTATGAAGCAAAACCCATCATTAATGATGAAGTAACACTTAATTGGGAAGAAAAGAAAATAAATAAAAGAAACAAACTTTTTAATATAATTAACGAAAGTATTTATAACTAACTATCAATATATTTTGACCATTCTTTATGTTTAAAATCTAAATCTGAGATTAACTGCTTTTGATAGGTATATTTAAGTTGATTTTCGTTAAGAGATTTTTTTGTAATAATCATCTCATTAGAGTAAAAATTTGAATTATTTGAACTCCCAATCTTTTTTTTGAAATCCATTAAATAAATTTGACCTATATTTTTTATATGTTTTAAAAACCTTAAGTTTAATTTTTTTTATATTTTTTTTATATTTCCTTAATGTATTTTTTATGTGAAAAATTACTTATTTATTAAATAAAAAGAGTATATTGAATAAAATTATCGTCTTGCTATGAATCTTAAGGATAGAGGTATAACTGTAGGAGATTTATTAATCATATTAATAATAATCCTCATAACCACAATTTTTTATAAGACATTTAGCAAGGATAAGAAAACTACACTAAGTCATAATTCGCACGAGTTAATTTCTTACAAAATTCCCTCTTTTTCAAGGATAAATATTTAAACAACCTTTCTAACTATAAAATTAAAATTTTTATAGTTAATTTCTCAAACATATAATTTATTTCTTTATCTATTCTTTAGTTTCTAGAAATTACTAAATAAAGCAAATATTATATATTTTGAGATTTAATTAAATGATTTGGAACTTTCCCATTTCAAATTATCCTTTAAATCATTGAAATCATTTGATATTGAAACTAAATTCACCATTTGAAGAATTTGAGTTTTATTTAGCCTATTAATAGCAATAAGTTTATTAAGCATTTCTAAAACAGATTTATCATTAATATTCATTGTTTGTATTAAAAACTATGATTCTTCAATTCCTATACCTTACCTTATAATTATAAAATTTACTTTTAAAATTCAATATTATATTTATTGATAAATATAATGAATATCTTAAAAATCATCAAAAATAAAACTTTTACTAATAAGTAAAAATCTTTTAGCTCACTTTTTTATAAATTCGTTTAATGTAAAAGAAAAAAAAATGAAAAAAAACTCCAAGAAAGAATATCTTAATAGAGATGAAGTAAATGAAATGATTGAATCAGCTTTAAGAAGACACAATAGAAGATCTACAATAATATCAAGTGTACTTGGCTGGATTCTAATAGGAGGTTATTCGTTTGGACTTTTTCAAGCGGTTCAAAATGTCTAATTAACCTTCTCTTTAAAGAAGAACTTGCTAGATGATAAATTACTATAAGATAAGCTATTAATTATGAGGGAATATATTGAGGCAAATCTTACAGTGATAAGAAAATATTTAAAAAAGCGAAAAAAATATACCTCAAAATTAAATAATGCCTCAATAATGGAAGAATTCAAAGAGTGGAGCAAAGATCCATTACCTGAAACAGAATCAATTTGGACTTTACCTGACTTAACGAGAAATGAAAGACTAAAAAATTTTTGTCGATCAATTAAAAAGGAAATAAGATGAATTATTAATTACCCAGTTGTATATGATTTACTTTTAAATAAAAATATCCTGCAAATCCCAATAAGTTTAATATTATAACGAAAATCCAAGCTCCAACTGGCTGGTTAGAATCAAATTTTTTTATTTTAACTTTGTCCCTTAGTCTCTCAATATATTTAGCCATAATTAAAGATATTAAAAAATTATCCCTAATTATAAAGTGTTAAATTTAAAGGAATCTTAAAAAAAATAAAATTTCTTTTAATTTGAATTTTTATTGTCAAGCCTGTTAATGGGATATTTAGTTAACTCCTTTTTGAGATTTTTTAAAAGTTTATTATGATTCAAAATTGTAAATTTTCTAGTAAAGGAATAATGCCATTTCATTGAAAAAAAAAAAAACTTGCTAATTCATTATTAATAAAATTATAATACTTAATACGGTCATTCAGACCACACATAATTTAAATAAGGACAAATTTTTTCATGAGCTTAAGAGTTGGCCAAGAAGCACCAGACTTTAGTGCTACAGCAGTATATGATCAAGAGTTTAAGGAGATTACACTTTCAGATCTAAGAGGTAAATGGGTTGTTTTATTTTTTTACCCACTAGATTTTACATTTGTATGTCCTACTGAAATCACTGCATTTAGTGATAGATACCAGGATTTCTCAGAACTTAATACAGAAATACTTGGGGTATCAGTTGATAGCAAACACTGTCATTTGGCTTGGATACAAACCCCAAGAAATGAAGGTGGAATAGGTGATATTAACTATCCGTTAGTTTCTGACTTAAAAAGAGAAATTTGCCAATCTTACAATGTCCTTAATGATGATGGAGAGGCCGATAGAGGTTTATTTCTTATCAATCCAGAAGGAGTAGTTATGCATACGACTGTTAACAAGGCTCCTGTAGGAAGAAATGTTGATGAAACACTAAGGATTCTTCAAGGTTATCAATACGTTGCAGCGAACCCAGACGAAGTATGTCCAGCAAACTGGACCCCTGGGGAGAAAACAATGTTAGAGGACCCCAAAGGTAGTAAGGAATATTTTTCTGCGCTATAAAAGCATTAGAAACATCTTAAGTAAGTATTGAGTAGTAAATAATTATAAAAAAATAAAAAATAAACATATTCAAAATGGGGATCAAATCCCCCTTTTGAGGTATGGCTACGATCCAATCGCTTAAATTAGTTTTATATGATATTAAGGACCACGTAAAAAAAGAAATTTCTATAGAGACTAATATAAAAAGATTAATTAAATTCAAGTCATTTAAACCAAAATATCTATAAATATGAAACTGATCATCAACACTAATATTATTAATTTGAAGATGCCAAAGATAGATAGAAATCAAAATAAAATTTACCAATATTATTTTTTTTAAAAGAAACCTAGATTTCTTAAAAATTAATAAAATAGAAATTAAGAATATGGATAAACTTAACTGTGGAATATCGGGTTTTGGTATATTAATTCCTTCAAGAAATAAATTAAATATGAGATCAAAATTTATATATATATATACAGCTATAAAGTAAGATAGAAATATTAAATTTATTGCTACAAAGAATAATAATCTTTTACCTTTAATTATTTTTTTACTATGAATCATATCCTTATTAAAATTGTAGTATGTATAGTTTTTTAAAGAGTTTAAACACACTAAAGATGGACATATTGCACCGCTCAAATAGTAAAGGATTGAATAAAATGAAACATTATTAATATTGAATGAATACAAATTAAACCATTGTTTTTGAACCAATGGAAGAATTAGTAAGAAAGAAATCGTAACTAATAACTTCGTTGTATTGTTTTTAATTATCAAGAAAATATTTTTTTTTAAATTTAAAACAGTTAAATCAAACTTTCAACAATTTAGAAGTTGTTAATTGAAAAACTTTTTTATCTATAGTTTCTTGATTTAAAAGTATATCAACTAATTTATCTAGTAAGACTCTATTTTTTTTCAATATTTTTATTGAATTATTTAATGAAATTTTAGAAATATTTATGATTTCATTATCTATTCTAGAACTAGTATTTTCTGCTATTAGAGGCTTTCTTCTAAATAATCCATCTCCTAAATACATTTCATTATTATTGGAATCCATTGAAATTGGACCAATAATTGAAAATCCATATTTTGTAACCATTTCCCTTACGATATTTGTCGCATAGGAGATATCGTTTAAGGAGCATTGTGTAATTTCACTTTCACCAAAAACTATGGTTTCTGCTGCTCTTCCAGCTAAAGCAATTTCAATTTTTGAAAATAATAATTTTTTTGAAATCAAGCCACTAGAAATTACATCTTCGTCAGGGCATATTTTTGTATATCCTCCTATAGATCCAGATCTAGGTAAGATCGTAATCTTATCAACTGATTCAATTCCATTCCTGACGGCAGATACAATCGCTCTGCCTACCTCGTTATAAGCAATAATTTTTTTCATATTTGGAGAAGTTATTAATGAACTTCTCAGGCCAATCGTAATCTTATCAAGAGCATTTTCTATATGAAGATCACTGATTAATTTAGATTCATCTCTTGCACAATGAATAGCACTCTCGTTCATCAAATTTGCAAGATCTGCTCCAGAAAATCCAACTGTTCTAGAAGCCCAATATCCTAAGTCAACATCGTTTGAAAGTGGTTTGGAAAGTGAGTGAACTGATAGAATTTTTTTTCTTCCATCTAAATCTGGAAGCATGACTTCAATTTTTCTATCAAATCTACCTGGTCTTAATAATGCTGCATCCAAAATATCTGGTCTATTTGTTGCTGCTAAAACAATAATCCCGGAATTATCAGCAAAACCATCTAATTCAGTTAGAAGCTGATTAAGGGTTTGTTCTCTTTCATCATTTCCACCTCCGATACCAGACCCTCTTTGCCTTCCAATAGAATCAATTTCATCAATGAAAATTATACAAGGAGATTTGTCCTTAGCCTTAGAGAATAGATCCCGAACTCGGCTTGCACCAACACCGACAAAAAGTTCTACAAACTCTGATGCCGATATTGAGAGAAAAGGCACTCCTGATTCACCAGCAATTGCTTTAGCCAATAACGTTTTACCTGTTCCTGGTGGGCCAATTAAAAGAACTCCCTTAGGAACTTTTGCTCCAAGATTTTCAAATTTCTTTGGTTCTTTCAAAAATGTTATTACCTCTTTTAATTCCTCAGCTGCTTCAGGGACACCAGCTACATCATCGAATCTCGTTTCTACATCATCAATAGTTACAAATTTAGCTTGATTTTTGGTAAAACCAAAGGCTCTGGAAGCCAATTTTGATGTACTCCTCAAGATTAAAACTATAGCTAATATGAAAATCAGTAAAAGGCTTATTGAAGCAAACGAATTAGCAGCTGAGGCTTCTTTTCTACTATTGTTAATAGTGAGATCCACCTTATTTTCGGTAGCCTTTTCAAGGATTAATTGATCGTTGTAAAGGATAGGTATTTTAAATTTATCGCCATTTTTATACAGAACATCAATTTCCCTCTGCCTAGGATAGAAAAAAATTGATTCTATTTTCCCCGTCTCTATATCTTCTAAAAGATCCGAATAACTTGATTTAGAATCTGAATATGAGAATTTTGGTCTAAACACTAATCTCTATAAGTGATTTATAAAGCATATATGCTTATTTAAAAAATTGACGTATATAAACAAAATATAGTCAAAAGTTTTGGAGATAACCAGTTAAAGGTTATATTATTATATGGAAATAAAGAAACAGAATGGCTGTACCAAAGAAGAAAAAATCAAAGAGCAAAAGGAACCAAAGGCACGCTGTCTGGAAAGGGAAAGCAGCAAGAGCAGCTCAAAAAGCTATATCTTTAGGTAAATCAGTTTTAACCGGTAAAGCTCAGGGATTTGTCTATCCTATTGAAGAAGAAGAAGAAGAATAGCTTTTAAGATCCTAATTTAAATGCCTCAAGTATAACGGCATAAATTGCACCAATTCTTAATTTATCAATTACGGTCCATAAATAATAAAATTTTGAACTTGCGGCGGGTTTAATTCTTATAATTATTTCAATAAAAAAAATAATTATTGGAACCATAATTAACTCATTTTTGCCTTCAGATATAAATTTTGTAAGAAAATTAGCGAACAAAAAATAACCTGTCAAAACAGAAATTAGACCAATAGATTTTGTTCTCCAAGTATCACTTAGAAAGCCAAAAAATATATTATTTAACTGGTAGGTAATTCTAGAAAAATTAGTTTTTTGCATTACTAAAAGACACTAAATAATCACTTAGAAAACTATAGTCAACATATGATTTTTTTAGTTTAGGGCCTTTAATTACATTTGCCACATTATTATCATCACCAAGACTGTCTAAAATACAATCTAAATGAATATTGTCTTCAAGAACAATTGGGATATTTGAAGGGACATAAATTGTGGGTAAGTTAGCTGCCAATGAAGATTTCAATCCTGGATTGGAGTCTTCGAAAACAATTGAGTTATTTTTGTTTATACCACTTAATTGAATAGCCTTTAAATAAGGCAAAGGATTTGGTTTCTTTAATTCCACATCCTCACTTGAAATAATGAACTCAAAAGGATTGAAGCCATTAAAAAGGTATTCAACAAGAAGATCAACTTGATTTCTTGAACTTGAAGTAACAATAAATTGTCTTACTTTTTTTCTATGTAATTCATTTATTAATCTAGATACACCAGTTTTGAAACTAACGCAATTTTTTTTTATAATTTCTAAATAATGAAATTGCTTTGTTTCATGAATTTTAAGAATTAAATCTTCTGAGAAATCATCATTATTCGATTTAGCGTAATAAGCAATCCTATTTTTGCCACCATTTATCTTCAAAAGTTTTATGTATTTATTAGCGTCCCAATTCCACTTAATACCAAGATCATTGAAAGCATTATTAAAAGCAGGTAAATGAGCCTCTAATTCAGTATTTGCGATAGTACCATCTAAATCCCAATAAACACCCTTAAGATAAGTCACCAAAAAGAATTTATTTTATTTACGGTAAAATATAAGCGCAATTATTGCTGGTCCTGCTAACGCAACTACAGCTAAAGGAATAAGTGTTGCCATGATTAATGAATATGTTTTGTGATACTATTTTTACAAATAAATGATGAAACTGTACTGATACGTTACAAGATTGAATTAAATCATGAAATCATGGACATGTATTGAAAATTGCGGAGCTTGTTGTAAATTCGACTTGAACGAAAGAAGCGATTTGGCTGACAAACTTAACAAAGAAGATATAGCTTTGATAAATTCGATGACTGCTAAAGACGGTTGGTGTAAAAACCTGGACAGAGAAAAGAAAAAATGCTTAATTTATGAAACCAGACCACATTTTTGCCGAGTAAGTGAATTTTCTACTGCATTTAAAGGATATTTGAAATCAGGTGACAAATTTCTTATAGATTGCTGCAAACAACATATTTCATCAAATTATGGATACAAAAGTAAAGAGATGAAAAATTTCAGAATAGCAATCTCAGGAAAATGAATAGTAAATTAGAAAAAAATGAGAACAATATAGAAAAAGGTTTTTTTTCTATATTTTTTACAACTTTCACAACAATTTTTATTGCTGAACTTGGTGATAAAACTCAGATAGCTACTCTCATGCTTTCCGCTGAATCGGGGAAGCCAATAAATGTTTTTCTAGGAAGTTCTTTGGCTTTAATAAGCTCTAGTGTAGTGGGAGTTCTTATTGGCAAATGGTTATCAAAAAAAATATCTCCTAGCAAATTTGCTTTATCTACTGGTGCTTTAATGGTGATTGTTAGTCTATTTCTAGCCTACGATACTTTTAAAAATTATTTATAAATGGTACTAAGTTTATTACTATCTACATTTCTAACTGTTTTCATAGCTGAATTAGGAGATAAAACCCAACTCGCCACCTTAACTATAAGCGGTACCTCTAACAAACCATTGGCAGTATTTTTGGGATCTTCTTCCGCACTTGTCTTCGCAAGTTTAATAGGAGCATTAACAGGTGGTTCTATTTCAAGTTTTTTACCCGAAGTTGTTCTTAAATCAATAGCCTCAATAACATTTTTTATAATTGGCATTAGACTTTTTGTAAATTCCTTCGCCATGGACAAAGAAGAAAAAGAAGATAAAGAAGATAATTAGTTTTAAGCTTGGATAAAAGGTGTAATAATGAAGTATATCCAACCTAATCGATTCATAATTTTATTAATCCTATGTTCTCAGCATCGTCAATAATTAATAATTTGGATCAATCAGAAGGATTAGAATTTAAAAAATTATGTAGAACCTTAAAAATAACAAAGAAATCTGAAAAGGATAAATTAGCAATAGCTTTAACGGCACTAGAAAAACTAGAAATAATAAATAAAAACGAAGACAATGAATATACTTGCAAGCAACATAGCAAGCATATTGTTGCCAAAATAAGGTGCAGCAGTAAGGGTTATTGCTTTGCGGTAAGGGGGAAAAACAAAGAGGATATCTACATTAAAGAAAATCTCCTTAATTATGCATGGAATGGAGATAAAGTTTTAGTAAGGATAATAAAAGAGGGGTATAGAAGAAGATCACCGGAGGGAATAGTCGATTGTATTCTTGAGAGGACAAATCAAATACTTCTCTCTAAAGTTGAAATAATAAACAATGATATATACGCTATTCCTATCGATGATAGGATCCTTTCTAAAATAAAACTTCCAAAAGAGGATAAACAATACATTTATAAACCAGAAAATAAGAATATAGTCAAAGTTGAGATTGATAGATTCCCTATATGTCAAGAAGAAGGCCTAGGCCATGTAATACAAGAACTACAACTTAATAGTAATGAGGAATTAGATACAGATTTTGTTTTATCAAAAAGCAATATCGTTAAATTAAAAAATGCGAAACTTATTGAATCTAAGAAAATAGAAAAACAGAAAAGAATAGACTTATCAGAAAAAAACTCTTATTTGTTCAAAAGTTGGAATTCTGATAATTCTCCAATGCTACCTATGATTCAAATAGAGCAGGAAAAAGACAGAAGTACTAAATTATGGATACACACGAATAATCTCGCAGAAAGAGTAGAACTAAATACTAAAAAATCCTTAGAAATATTCTTTAATAGCTTTGAATCATTACCCTCATTGAATTGTTGGCATAACTATCTTAGTGAAAACATAAGAAATGATTCTGAATTTAAATTAGGTGAAAAGAATGAAGCAATAAGCATCTGCTTTCATATAAACAGCGACAATGAAATAACTGAATGGTCATTTCATCTCACTTTGGTAAGATGCACTCTAGTTGTTGGGAGTGATCATACTGACGCACTTCTATCTAGAAAAAGTAAGACTAGAATAACCTCAAGATTATTAAAACCAATAAAGGAATACATAGAGGATTTAGATAAAATACTTGAGATTGCAAGTTCATTTAGACAAAGACAACTTTTAACAGGAAAGGTGGAAATTCCTGGTCCATTAAATAAAATAGATTCATTAGATGAATTTTTTATTCACAACCCAGCTGAATATTCAAAAGAATATTTTGCACCATTAATAAAAGAAGATTGCCAAACATACCTCTCCCCAATACTATATGAAGCGAATTTGATATGGTACAAACATTCAAATAAGTACGGCTTAAAAAGTGCAGGATACTTATTAAAGGGAATAGATTACATTAATGCAAATGAAATCATTAAATATTCAGAATTCGTCGATAATGATATACAACTAAATGAAGATGGTAATTTATCATTTAGTCAAGTAATTAAGTTATGCAGTGATGATAATAAAAAAAGAATCTTACATAAACTTTTGATCAATGAATTTAAGGAAAATCAAGTAAGTCTATTTTCTGAAAATACAAATAATGATGAATCAGAAAACATATTTATTTCTCCTTGGACAATTCCTGCATATGACTTTACTAATCTTATTAATCAGTACTGTATATTTAATATGATAATAAATGGCAAGAAATCAAAGAAAAATAATATTAATGAAATAGATTTAGCGAAAAGTAACTCCTTAAAATTAGTGGATTGGCATATATTTAATTCATCAATTTCAAAGAATATAGATACATTATTTAATAAGTTTGTAATAGATAAAATTAATGAATATAAGTATAAAGTTAATCAATATAAATCAAATATCATAAGTATAAAGAAAGTAAGAAAGGCTGAAAAATTATTAGGCAATATTTATAATGGAATTATTTTATCGGTTCAAAGTTATGGTTTTTTTGTCGAAATATCAGAACTAGACGTTGAAGGTCTTGTTCACGTCAGCACTCTAAATAATGATTGGTATGAATATAGATCAAGACAAAATCAATTGATTGGAAGAAAATCTAAGAAATCATATAAAGTTGGAGATGAAATAGAAGTTAAAATCATAAAAGTTGATATTCTTAAATATCAAATTGATTTAGAGTTAATTTAAATAAATTTCTAAAAATAAATAATGAAAATATCAACCCAAAAAAAACTGAAGATAACTTTATAGAATGATTTTCAAGAAAAAATATTTATTATTAACTTTTTTTTTGATAATAGTATTTCAAATTTTACTATACACAAATAATAAACAAAATACTTCATTTAGGTATTTTAAATGGGTTGTCCAAGAGGTAAGTATAGGTAAGTTAATCAGTATTTCATTTTTTTCTGGTTTTTTTATAAGTACACTATTAGGCACTTCATCATCTAGTTATAAGAAAAATACTTTCGAAAATTTTGAAGAAAATTATGAAACGCAAAATAATGAAGAGAATTTGAAATCTAGTATTGAGATGCCTCCACAAAGGGATATTAGAGATGCTCAACCAACGATATCTGTTAATTACAGAGTAATCAAAAATACAGAAGAAAATAATATTGAAAGGGATCAAAATTATTCAAATAGTTTTAATAATGAAGATGACTGGGATGATAATGATGATGAATGGTAGAAAAACCAAATTATATAAATTATGAAAATGGTTATTTTTATTTATAATAGGTGATATATAAAAATTCTTATGGAAGAAAATTTAGAACCTAATGCTGAAGTTATTAAAGGAATATCTGACAAGTCTAATAAACCAAACTCTGAGGTAATAAAAAAATCCATAACTGAAAAAGAAACTAATTCGGATGAAAATATTCCTAATTCACAAAATGACTCTACTTTTAATGTTGATCTAAAAAAAGAAAATGCTGCACCCTCTGAAAATAATCTTAAATCTCAAAATGAGTCTGCTCCTAATGTTGATTTAAAAAAAGAAAATGCTGCACTCTCTGAAAATAATCTTAAATCTCAAAATAAGTCTGCTCCTAATGTTGATTTAAAAAAAGAAAATGCTGCACCCTCTGAAAATAATCTTAAATCTCAAAATGAGTCTGCTCCTAATGTTGATTTAAAAAAAGAA
>NZ_JNAL01000004.1 GCF_000759955.1 Prochlorococcus marinus str. MIT 9201 | reverse complement strand
GAAGAAAATCAAGAACAGATATCTTTAATTGATGAAGTACATGAAGAAAATCAAGAACAGATATCTTTAATTGATGAAGTACATGAAGAAAATCAAGAACAGATATCTTTAATTGATGAAGTACATGAAGAAAATCAAGAACAGATATCTTTAATTGATGAAGTACATGAAGAAAATCAAGAACAAATTAAACTTGAATTATTAAAAACTTTTGAAAATATTGAACAAACAAATTTGGAATCAAATGGACTGGAAACTGCTAGCAGTAATTTGATATCTAACAAAAATCACAATTCTAATAAAATAAAACAATTTACTGAAACAGCAAAATTACCTCTACCTTATATTAAAAATTTAAGAAAGTGGATTAATAACGATAAAAAAGCTAGTTAGCTTTTACATCATACCTGGCATTCCCATGCCACCCATTCCTGGCATTCCCATGCCACCCATACCTGGCATTCCCATGCCACCCATACCTGGCATTCCCATGCCACCCATACCTGGCATTCCCATACCACCCATTCCTCCCATTGGATCTCCACCTGGCCCTCCAGGTGTAGCGGCTTCAGGCTCAGGAATGTCAGCCATCGCAACTTCTGTTGTTAGGAGCATAGCTGCTATAGATACTGAATCTTGAAGAGCTAATCTTATTACTTTGGTTGGATCTAATATTCCTGAATCCTTTAAATCCTCATATTCTCCTGAGTTAGCATTAAAACCTTTTTTAAGTCTTTTGATTTCAGCGACAACTATATCACCATTAAACCCAGCATTTTTTGCTATTTGTTTGGTAGGTTCCAAAAGGGCTTCTTTAACTATATTTATCCCTGTTCTTAAATCATCTGAAGATGTTTGACTTAACTTTAAAAGTTCACCTGATATTTCAATTAAAGTTTGTCCTCCTCCAGAAACAACACCTTCTTCAATAGCAGCTTTCGTAGCATTGAGTGAATCCTCGATTCTCAATTTTTTATACTTCATCTCTGTTTCTGTAGCAGCTCCTACTTTGATAAGAGCTACTCCACCTGCTAGTTTGGCTATCCTTTCGTTGATTTTATCCTTGTCATACTCTGATTCAGTTATATTAACTTCTCTCTTTAATTTCTCTACTCGAGCTTTAACTAAATCTTTAGTATCTTCGAAGGCAACTATTGTAGTTTTATCCTTTGTGATAGTTATTTTTTTTGCTTTGCCTAAATCATTAATCGATACTTTATCAAGTTTCATTGATTTATCTTCGCTAATTAATTTAGCCCCTGTAAGAATTGCAATATCTTCAAGGGCAGCTTTTCGTCTTTCACCAAATAACGGAGCTCTTACGGAAGCTACATTTAAAACCCCACTATTCTTATTCAAAACTAGAGTGGTCAAAGCCTCGCCTTCAATATCTTCAGCAATAATTAGGAAAGGTGAACCTGACTTCTGGATTTCTTCAAGTATTGGGACAAGATCAACTAAAGTTGATATTTTTTGATCAGTTATTAATATTTTAGGGTTTTCAAGTTCACAAACTTGTCTTTCTTGGTCTGTTACGAAATATGGAGAACTATAACCTCTATCAAACGACATTCCCTCAGTTATATCTAATTCTGTTTCAAGTGATTGAGATTCTTCAACACTTATTACACCATCAGAAGTAACAATATCCATTGCTTTCGAAATTATAGAACCAATTTCTTCATCACCTCCAGCACTAACTGTTGCAACTTTTTGGATATCAGAACCACTTAATGAAATGCTTTTGGAACTCAGTTTCTCTAAAACAAAAGCTAGGCTTTCCTCCATACCTTTTTTTAACTGCATAGGACTGGCACCAGAAGCAATATTTTTTAATCCCTCTTGTACCATCTTTTGAGTCAAAATAGTTGCTGTTGTTGTCCCATCACCAGCACTCTCTTTTGTCTTGGATGCAACTTGTTCTATTAATTTCGCACCTAAATTAGAAATAGGGTTTTCAATCTCAATATCTTTAGCAACAGTAGAACCATCTCTTACTATATCTGGCGAACCAAATTTTCTTTCTATCACTACGTTTTTTGCCTTCGGCCCAATAGTAACTTTTACTGCATTAGCTACGAAATTTACACCTTTTTCTAGCGCTTCTCTTGATTCATCAGAAAAACTTAACTGTTTTGCCATCTTTACTGGATCTTTTAACTTATTCTAATCTCCCATAGAATCATTTTTAAGGGATATTTAATTAAGTGGGGAAAGCCGAATTTCTTTTAATGAGACATACAAATTAATTCAAATAAGAGTATCTTTAAGATATGGATGAAACAAATAATCTTATTTTTACTCTTACCGCAATCCTCGCGATTGCTATGACACTAATATACTTCCCACTAAGGTTTTTCCTGACTTTAACTGCTAGAAGTCGAAGACTAAAACTGTTACAAAAAATTAGAAGGTTGAGAGATGAATTAGGTCAACCTTACGAAAGTACATAATTAAATACTCATGCCTCCATCTATACTGATTGTTTGTCCTGTAATGTAATTCCCAGCATTACTTGAAACTAAGAATGATACTAAGTCTGCAATTTGTGAACAACTTCCTAATTTCCCTAAAGGAATAACTTTAAGAATATCTTCAGTATTAAGTTTTTCAGTCATCTCTGTTTCTATAAAGCCTGGAGCTATTGCATTTACGTTTATACCTCTTGAAGCAAATTCTTTAGCGCAAGTTTTGGTGAAACCAATCACTCCAGCTTTGGCTGCAGAATAATTTGCTTGGCCGGGATTACCAATTAATCCAACAACAGATGAAATATTTACTATGCTACCGCTTCTCTTTTTCATCATAAATTTTGAAGCATATTTTGTACAAAGAAAAACTCCTTTTAAGTTAGTATTTAGTACGTCATCCCATTGTTCTGATTTCATTCTCATCAATAGTCCATCTCTAGTAATTCCAGCATTGTTAATGAGGATATCAATGGTGCCATTAATTTTTATGATTTCTTCAAAAGCTGAACTGACAGAATCCTCTTTTGATACATCAAATTTTAATTTGTGAGCTTTGCCTCCCGAATTTTTTATTGAATTTACAACTTCTTCTGCTTTTTCATCGGATGAAGAGTAATTTACAAAAACTTCTGCTCCTAACCGACTTAGTTCTAAAGCAATTTCTTTACCAATTCCTCTGCTAGCTCCAGTAATTAAAGCAACTTTGCCTGATAATGAATCTGTATTGGACATTATGAGATTTTATAATTTTCAATCGTAGTACTATTTGTGTAAAGATATTGCTTTTATTTATAATTGTCTAGAAAATATTAAGACCTTTTTATCGTGCATTTTTTAATACCAGCTGCAGGTAGTGGTAGCAGAATGAAAGCTGGAAAAAATAAATTACTCATTGATCTAGAGGGGGAGTCTTTGATTTATTGGACACTTAAATCTGTATTTTCTGCAAGCTCAATAAATTGGGTTGGAATAATTGGGCAACCGAAAGACAAAGAATTATTATTAAATTCAGCAAAGGAGTTTGCCGATATAGTTCATTGGATTAATGGTGGTGAAACAAGACAACAGTCAGTTTTTAATGGTTTAAAAGAGCTGCCAAAAGATGCAGAAAAAGTTTTAATACATGATGGTGCTAGATGTCTAATTAATCCTGAATTAATAGACCAATGTGCCAAGCAATTGGATGAAAATACAGCTGTTATCTTGGCTACTAAGGTAACTGACACAATAAAGATAGTTGATAACGAGGGCTTTATAAAGGAAACACCAGATAGAAATTATTTATGGGCTGCCCAAACTCCTCAGGGCTTTTTAGTAGATAGATTAAAAAAAGCTCATTCGATGGCAATTGATAAAAACTGGAATGTGACAGATGATGCCTCACTATTCGAAATGCTTGATTGGAAAGTAAAGATTATTGAAGGAACTTATTCAAATATAAAAATTACATCTCCTTTAGATTTGAAAATAGCGAAACTTTTTGTGAAGAAACCTTAGTTAAAAAGGTATATCGATACTAAGAATACCATCATCACCATTTAAGGTGGCTTCATATCCCAAAGGAATGCAGGCATTACCCGAAATGTGGCCTATGGGGAGGTCAAAAAGAATAGGAAAATTAAAATCTTTCAGTCTTTCAAAAATGCAGTTTTTTAGTAAATCTTTCCATTCAGGTTCGCATGCATCATTAGAGAAATTCCCGAATCCAATACCTGCAATTTCAGTAAGTATTTTTGTCATCCTAAGGTAAGTCAACATGCGATCAATTTTATAAATATCTTCATTAATATCTTCAAAAATTATTATTTTCCCTTTGCAATCTGGGAAGTGATTAGTACCTATTAAAAAAGTAGCAATAGTCAAGTTAGAAACAATTATTTCTCCTTTAGCTTTTCCTCCTCTTAGAGGGATCCCTATTATGTCCTCCACATATCCTTCAAAAAGAAAGTTTTTTAATCTCTCAATACTCCACTCTGGTTCTTTGAAAAGGGTTGTAACCATGGGCCCATGAATAGAACCAATAAATCCTTGCGAATATTTTGATAGTAATAAAGAACATGTATCTGAGAATCCAAGCATTAAACCATGCCTCCAAGAAGGTTCTTTTTCTAATATTCTTGCTGAACCCCAGCCTCCTTTTGCAAAAATGATTAGCTTACTATTTTGTGCTTTTTCCAGTTCTTCAAATCTAGTTAGATCATCACCTGCAAAATAACCAAATTTTTTTGATAGAGAATTATTTGCATTAACTTCTAAGCCCCAGCTTTTTAAGATTTTTATGCCTTTTTGAAAATTTTCTACATCATCAATAAAGGAGCCTGGAGCTAAAATATCGATTAAATCACCTTCTTTTAATCTAAAAACCATATTTAGAATTTATGAGGCAATAATAATTCCTAATAGAAGAACTCCTCCATAAATTGATTGATTTTTGAAGTGATTCCCAATATTTTTTATTGATTGTTTTTCTTCAGGAAATACCTTTAGTATATCTCTCTGCATTAAGATTGACACTGTAAGCCAAATTGGCCAAAAAACAAAATCCATTTGATTAATAAATCCGCATAATGCGAGAAAAATAGAAGTTAAAAAATAACAAATTTGAATAATTAATCTTGTATTTTTCTGGAGGTTAACAGCGGAACTATTTATTCCAATTTTGATATCATATTTTTTATCTGCTAAAGCATAAATCGTGTCAAAGCCAAAAGTCCAAAAAATGGTAGCTAGCCAGCAAAACAATAAAACATTACTATTCAAATTCCCCTCATTTGCTGCCCAGGGAATTAAGACAGCAAAACCCCAGCATATTGATAATATTAATTGAGGATATTTAAACCATCTTTTGGCAGAAGGATAAATTAAAATAATAGGTAAAGCTATAAAAGCGAGTGAAATGGAAAGTATCCTTCCAGGTTGTGGCAGTGACAAAGTTAAAAAGAAACTACATAAAATTAAAAAGAAAAGAATTAAATAAGCCATTTTAAGACTGATTTTATTTGCAGCTAGAGGTCTATTTTTTGTCCTGAAAACTCTTTGATCAATTTTTTTATCCCAAATATCATTAACCACGCAGCCTAATCCACTTACTAGTAGTCCTCCCAGGATTATTCTTAACAACATTAAAAATGTTGGATTAGCATCTGGTGTTAAATATAAACTCCATCCAGCAGGAATAAGTAAGATCATCCTTCCAGTAGGCTTATTCCACCTTAATAATTCAAAAAAAGTGCTTAATTTAATTTGGTGTTTTTTTTGCATATAACCTATTGTATATTTCATAACTTTAAATAATCTTACTGGGATTAACTGATTTCTATTATTTAATAATCAATCTTGAGTATATTTATTAATGGATTAAAGATATCTGCATCTTATAAAAAGAAATGATACAGAAAAAAGATTTAGGATATTTTCAAGAAAAGCAAATTTTAGTAGCTTCGATAGATATTGGAACTAACTCTACACATCTCTTGGTAGCCGAAATTAATCTAGAATTAAAATCATTTTCAATAAAATTTACTGATAAATCCACCACTCGTCTTGGAGAAAGAGATGAGGATGGTAATCTTACTGAAGAATCAATCAAAAGAGCCTTAGTTACTCTTAAGAGATTTAAGGAATATTGTAAAAGTAATGGAGTAAAACAAATAGTAACAGCAGCAACTAGTGCAGTTAGGGAAGCTCCAAACGGTCAAGATTTTATTAGAAGAGTTCTTGATGAAACTGCTATTCAAATAGAAATGATAAGTGGTTCTGAAGAAGCCAGATTAATTTATCTTGGTGTTCTTTCTGGGATGGCTTTAGAAGATCAGTCTTTCGTAATCATAGATATTGGAGGAGGATCTACAGAATTAATACTTGCGGATAAAAAAGATGCAATAGCTCTTACCTCTTCGAGAATTGGAGCGGTAAGACTTAAGAATGATTTTTTTAATAAAGAGTCTATAAATTCAGAAAGATATAGGTTTCTAAAAACTTTTATTCAAGGATCTTTAGAACCATCCGTTCGAAAAATTAAGAGTAGATCTAAGGTAGATAACCCTTTATCTATGATTGCAACAAGTGGCACTGCAACTTCATTAGGAAATTTGATTTCAGATGATTTAGGCGAATCTAAACAAAAGTTGCATGGTTATAAATTTAAACGGGAAAATTTAAAGAATATATTGGAAAAACTTATTAAATTGCCAGTTTCGGAAATCAAGAAAATACCTTCATTAAGTGAGAGAAGAGCAGAAATAATTATTCCAGGTGCATTGATATTAAACACCGCAATGGAGATGTTAAACTTTAATGAATTAATAATAAGTGAGAGGGCGCTCCGAGAGGGTTTAGTTGTTGATTGGATGCTTCGTAAAGGGATAATAAAAAATGAGTTAAATATTCAAAGCAATATTAGAAAAACAACCATAGTTCATCAGGCTAAAAAGTTTGGAGTAGATATTAAAAGAGCTGAGAAAGTTATCGATATTGCTTTTCAAATCTATGATCAGACTAAAAATATCTTTCATAGCGATAATGACTCTAAAGCTAAAGAACTTCTTTGGGCGGCGTCTAATCTTTACGATTGTGGTAAATACGTAAATGTTGGTTCTTATCACAAACACTCTTGGTACTTAATAAAAAATTGCGAGTTGTTAGGATATTCTGAAGCAGAAACAAATATTATTGCTTCAATCGCTAGATACCATAGAAAGACTCTACCTAAGAAAAGACATGAGTCTTGGCAAAATTTAATATCCAAAGAAGATAAAACATTAGTTCTTGAAATGTCATTAATTTTAAGAATGGCAGCATCTCTTGATCAAAGACCTGACAAGGTAATCTCCTCAATTCAAATAGAATTGCAGGAAAATATTCTTACATTTGAACTTGTACCTTTTAATAGAGACCATGATCTTCTCCTTGAAAAATGGAACTTAGGATTATGCCGTAATGTTGTAAAAGAATTAAAGAATTTGGATTTAAAAGTTATTTAGTTTTTTTAATAAGTTCTTGCTTTGGAGTTTGATTTTGAAAAGATTCTGAAAATAAATTAAAAATTAAGGATGAGGTGACTAGTCCGAGAAAGCCTGAAATTAAAATAAATACTAAGAACCCTGCTCGACCTGGACCCTTAGATTGACTAGTTTTATTAGTTTTATTAGTTTTATTAGTTTTTTTAGCCACTTCTTCAACTATTTCTTCTATTTTTATCTCTTTCCTATCTGTCTTGAATTCATTCATTATAAATTCTGTATCAAGTTTCAGCTTCTGTGAAATTCGACGAACCATTGCTTTGACAAATACTTTTTCAGGTAGCTCTTCTTCATTCCCTTCTTCAATGGCTTTTAGTTGATGAGATCCAATTTTTAAATCAGAAGCTAATTCTTCAACAGATTGGTCTCTACTTAACCTTGCCTCTTTAATAAAATTTCCAATTCTCTTTAAAGAGGATTGTTCTATATTGGTATTTTCTTTTGAATTAGATTTTATTTCTTTCAAAGCAAACAAATTTTTACTAATTATAGTAATTAATATTTATCTATCAACTTTACGATTATTTATTTCTAAAGAGATGCCTATATGCTGGATTGTATAGATTAGATCTGTTTTGAGAATGATTAATTGCTGGACTAATTATGTAAATAGTTGTTCTAATTAATTTTTTTTCAATAGAAAAATTTTCCATATCTTTTAATTCTATTAATGATGTCCAACCATCATCCCAAGAAACCCTGTATCCAACAATAACTTTAGTATCTTGGGGATAAAACTCTAGTAAAGTTTCTTGAGACCTTTTTACATGCCTAGCACTTAGATAAAGGCATAAAGAGGAATTGTGTTTCGCAAGATCTTTTAGAGATTCTTTCTCGGGCATACCAGTTCTTCCTCCTGCTCTTGTCAAAATTATTGTTTGCGTTACGTCAGGAATAGTTAACTCAGCTTCATGATATGCTGCTGCGACTTGAAAGGCACTTACACCTGGAATAACTTCGATTTCAATTTCTTCTTTTTTTAAAATTTCTATTTGTTCTCTAATCGCGCCAAAAAGACAAGGGTCTCCATCATGCAACCTTGTAACATTTTTACCTTCTTGAATTTTTTTTATCATAATCGAGGTGATTTGCTCTAAGTTGAGCGAACTCGTTTTTATTTTTTCAGAACCTTCTTTAGAAAAATCTAAAATCTTTTCAGGAATTAGAGAATCAGTCCAAATAATGACATCTGCAATTTTTATCTTTTTTAAAGCTTTAAGCGTTAATAAATCTGGATCGCCTGGACCAACGCCAATAAAGGATATTTTTTTATCCATTCTTTCTATTTTTACTACTATTTGTTCTTAATCTTAAAAAAATTATTCCAATTAATCCAGAAGAAAATAGAAAAATACTTATAAATTGAGCCATTCTTATACCGCCGCTACAGAAAGGTGGAAGCCCACCAATACATAGTGGGTCAGTTCTCAAACCCTCAATCCAGAATCTACCAAAGCTATAACTAATTAAATAAAGAAAGCTAATAAAGCCAGGCCTAAAAAAATTTGTTTTATTTTGTTTATTAAATATAAAAATAAGGAAGATGAATATTAAAAAATTCCATAATGACTCATAGAGAAAAGTCGGATGAAAAAATTCGTAATTCATAAATTCTAAAGGCCTATTTTGGATAGGTATAAATAATTTCCAAGGCAAATTTGTGGGAACCCCAAAGGCTTCATTATTGAAAAAATTTCCCCACCTTCCTATAGATTGTCCAAGAATAATAGAGGGTATTAATATATCTATAAAAGTTTTTAAATGAATTTTTTTCAACTTACAGAAATAGATAATAGATAATAATCCTCCAATTAGACCTCCATGGATTGCTATGCCTCCTTCCCAAACTGCCAGAAAAGAGGGAATTTGAATGATGTTATTGAATAGTTCTAAAGAAGTAAAAAAGTTTTCTCCGCTATATTGCCTCCACTCAAAAATTACGTAATAAGCTCTAGCTCCAATTATTGAAAAGATTATTAATGATGGAAGTATTTCACTAATGTATTCTGGGTTAATATTCCTTGCCTTTGCAAGTTTTTTAGCAATAAATAGGCCGATTAAAACTGAAAAGGAAATAAGCAATCCATACCATCTAATAGTTATAAATCCTAAATTTAAAAAAGTTTCTCCCGGAGATTGTATAAAAGCTTGAAATATAAGCATTTAAAGAAAGTTAGATACCCTCTGCTGCTTGCACTTTTTCAACTTGTTTTTTCTTTAATACTAAAAGTATTTGTGTTAGACCTACACCAATAAAGAATGCAATCAATCCAATTACTCTGTAAGGGCTCTGAAGTACAACCTCTGCATCTAATTGGCCAAAGCCGCCAACATTTGGATCATTAGTAAGCGGCTCACCTGCATTAATTTTGTCTTGTGCTTTTACGATAAGTTGGGGACCAACAGGAACCTCTTCTGTAATTATCTGACCATTTTCGTTTTCTATATTGATCTTATAACTACCATCCTCAATCGTTTCTATTGAATTAATAGTTCCTGAGGTGGATGAGGTGAAAACTACATTATTGCTTTTGTCTCCGGTTGGGTATACCTGACCTCTACCTCGGTTGCCTCCAATATGTAAAGAGTATTTTCCATAGTGATATTCTTTATTGGTGGATGGATCAGGGGAAAGTACAGGAAAAACGATTTCTTTATTGGTATCGCCAGGCAAAGGTCCGACAATGATTATATTATCTTTCTCTTCACTGTAATTTGTGAAGTATACTCCCTCTGTCTCTTCTTTGATCTCTTCTGTCCATCTTTCTTGAGGAGCAAGTTTGAATCCATCAGGCAGCATTACAACAGCACCAACTTGTAATGGAACTTCAGAGCCATCAGCTCCGATCTCTTTTAAGTCTTTTTTGTAGGGTATTTTGACTACAGCTTTGAAAACACTATCAGCGCCGACAGATTGTGGAACCTCTGCAAGAGTTGGCATCTGAGCTAGATGACAATTTGCACAGACAATCTTTCCTGTAGCTTCTCTTGGGGATTCGTAGTTTTGCTGAGCCCAAAATGGATAAGCAAAAGTGGTTTCAGGATAAAATACGATGCTCGAAATGAAAAGAAGAGTACAGATAAATAAACTTGTTTTTTTCATGATTTGATTTTTAAGACCTTTCATTTTTTATGCCCACCATGGATTTTCATTAGTTCTAAAGTCAGTTTCTGACCATTGTTTGACGAGTACAGCATCATCTTCAATATCGACATGAGCTAGCGCTAAAGATAAAGGAGCAGGCCCTCTGACTACCTTCCCATTTGTATCGTACTGGCTGCCATGACAAGGACATATAAATTTATTAGCACCACTATCCCATGGGACAACACAACCTAAATGAGTACAAATTGCATTTAAACCAAATTCTCCTATTTCCCCACCCTCATTAACTATTAAATAAGTTGGATCTCCCTTCAAACCTTGGACTAGACTTCTATCTCCTGCTTGATGAGTTGCTAACCAACCTGTTTTACTTATCGGATTCCCTAATTCATCTTTAGCAGAGGTTCCACCACCACCACCTCCTGCTCTTAAAGGCATGAAGTAATTTGCTACTGGGTAAAGGGCTCCTAAAGCTACTCCAGTTGCAGTACCAAATGTAAGAAGATTCATAAATTGCCTTCGACCCATTGATGGGACATCATTGGAACTTAATTGAGTCATTCGCTACTTGGTTCTGTTATTTATTAGTTATTATGGAGCAAATTGTTCAATTTCTGTTGCAAATAGATAGGACTTTTAATAATTTAAAGTAAAAGTTTAGGAAGTCTTAATTAATCAACTTAAATGAATCCACTACTGGTAGATGAAGTTATTCATTATTTGATTCATCGTTGGGGGAAAAAATATGATTTTAGACTTTTTAGAAGAGGAAAATTTGTGTATTTTCAAATGATGTGGGGATTTCTTGGACAGGAATCATTCCCCTTAAGTGAAGATGAATATAAAAAATCTATAGCTGATAAAATTGAGATTTTAAATAGATGTGGATACTCAGAGGAAGTAAGGGAATGGCTGAAGAAAGTCAATGCTAAGCCAAGGTTAGGTAGAGCTGTCAGCTTGCAATTAAATGTTAATGAGAAGATGAAAGAGTTTTTGACTTAAGATTTTCTGATAAGAAAGTTAATCCAGTACCCACAAAAAATAAAAATACAATCGATATAGATAGTAATGACATCGTCAATGGATCTGTTGAAGGGGTAATCACTGCAGATAAGATTGCGGAGGAGATTACAACTATCTTCCAATTCGAAATCATTTTTTCTGTAGTAATTATTCCAAGAGAACCAAGAATAAATTGTAGTACTGGCAATTGAAAAGCTATTGCAGTGCTAGACATTAACAAGAGAACAAAATCAAAATATCTTTCTATAGACCAAGTAGGTTCAACGATGTCAGCACCGAAAGAAATAAAGAAATTTATGGCGGCAGGAACTAATATCCACCATGAAAAAATTAATCCCAAGAAGAATAGAAAACCTGAACCAAAAACTGCGGGCAAGATAAGGCTTTTTTCTTGTCTTGTTAATCCAGGGGAAATAAATAATATTATTTGATAAAAAATATAAGGCATAGAAACTATTAATCCGCTGTAACCTGCAACTTTAATAGCGACAAATAAAAATTCTCCTGGAGCAAGTTGTAGTAAATGAATATCACCAGCTGGGATTTCCAAGAAAGATATTAATGGCTTTATAATTAGAAAACTAAAGAATATTGAAATAAGTATTGAGTAAATTGAGTTTAGTATCCTTTGACGAAGTTCCTCTAAATGATCACTAAAAGTCATCGAATCTGATAATTTATTTTCACTTTGACCTGTATCTCTCATTATTGTTAAATAAAGATTCTGTAAGTAGAAGGGTTAAAAATATATTTGTCAAAGTCCAATTTATTTTTTCGATAAATTTAATTATTTGCTTAATTTAGGATTAGTTGGATCTGGTAATAAGAAAGGAGGGGCATCATTTAAAGATGACTCACCATATGTTTCATATTCTCTGTATCCACCCATTTTCCCATTTGTTTTCATTAAAGCGCTTACGAAGGCAAGTAATAAGAAAACAGTAGGAGCTCCAATTATTAATGCAGCACCAAATAGATATCCAACAATAAATTCTGGAAAACTATGATTTCCTAAAAATTCATGAGTGCCTAAAAGAAAATCAAACATTTAGATTAAAAATTTTTTTTTATTATAAACTAAATTACTGTTTTAAGATTTTTTTTAATGTAATCTTCTCCTCTTGTAGGATTTCCCCAAATAATTTCTCCGTTTTTAAAGGAAACGCACCCCGGCCCTCCTTTTTTGATTTTATGCAAATCTTTTATCTTTACTAAATTAATTGGAACTTTAATGTTTCTTTTTGCCTTACTAAATAAAGCAGCTAAATCTGCAGCTATTTGAAGATCTTGTTCAGATGCTGCATGTGATGAAGACTTTAAAACTACATGACTACCTGGTGATTCCTGTGCATGAAACCATAGATCGCCTTTTTTTGAAAACTTAAAGCTTATTAAATCATTTTGCCTCATATTTCTGCCTACCTGAAGCTTCAATCCTGTGGGAGTGTTAACTTGAATTGGTGAAGATTGAATCTCAGATGTACTTTTCTTATCTTCTCTTTGCCTTTTGATATTGATATTAAATTCGTTACATATTTCTTCCATAATTTCTTCTAGTAGTTTGATTCTCATAAAAAGGTTTTCATGATTTAAAGAATTTAGATTTTCTAGGAGTGTAGTGAATTCATCTAATCTTTCTATATTAGTTTTGTAAATACTTAATCTTTCTTTTATCAATTCTCTAGATCTCTTAAGTTTTTTTGACTTCTTATAAAGTTTTTGTCCTTTAATAATATCTCTTTTCTTTATTTCATTTGAACTGAATATATTATCGGCTTTTTCTTTATATACATCGTAGTTTTCTGATTTTGCCAAAAGATCATATTGAATATTTAAATTCTTTTTCTCAGTATTGGTCTGTTTAAAAATTATCCCTTTAATTTTCTTTTCTAATAATTCAAGTTTTTTTTGCTTAAGATGATAATCATAATAATTCTCTAAACCGGAGCATAAATCAATTTTATTTTCGCAATTAATTTCATTATCAAAAAACCAAACGCAATAAAATTCTTTATTAAATATAGAAAATTTAAAGTTATTATTTTTAATCCGATTTATCCAAATTTTCCAATTTTTAAATATTTCTTTTAAGTCTGAATCTCTTATGAAATCGATATTTTGTTCCATTATTTCCGAATTGCTAGTTTTGCTAACAAACTCTAATTGTTTTGTGAGTATAGGGCTTACTCCTTGATAGGTATTTATTAAACAGTATTTCAAAGATTCAGGCACTATTGAAATTGAGTCTTTCCATGATTGAAAAGACTCATCTTCTTTAGGTTGTTTTTTGAGATTAACTGGTGGTCCAGAATAAATTGATCCTGTTGAAATTGTTCTAAAACTGGATTGACTTGATTTGATTTGTTTGCCAACTGCAATTATTTTATGTTTATTATCCAAATAAAAAATATTACTATGTTTTCCCATTAATTCAAAAATTAAATACTTACTAATTTCATCTCCAGGTTTTTTTGCAAAACCAAATTTTATAACTCTCTCGAAATCATCTTGTTCAATCGAAATTAAAGCCATGTACTTTAATCCGTATCTTATTTGTTTAGAAAGTGTACTTTCTCTCCCAATCTTTTCTGGCCTTTTTATCTTTAGTATTCTAGGCGAGTCTCCATTCCATGAAAATTCTATCCATGTTTGAGAATTAACTCCTCTGAAACACAGTTGAACTGTATTAGGATCTGGTTGTTGAGCAGTTTCAAACTTTGTAGGTAGGATGTTCTCTGTCAAATAATGCAAGACAGATCTAATAGATGTAATATCCATTATCTGTGGAACACCTTTTTGCATTATTCCTTTTTAATTCACAAGATGTTTATCTTACTGTAAAAAATTTAATATGAAAAATCAAAAAAAACTCATTATCCTTACTGGACCCAGCGGGGTGGGTAAAGGAACAGTTGTGAAAGAAATATTAGGTAAAGAAAAAGATTTTTGGCTTTCAATATCTGCAACTACTAGAGAACCTAGAGAGGGAGAGAAGGACGGAGAAAATTACTACTTTTTAAATCAAGAAAAGTTTAAAGAAATGATTGAACAAAACCTATTCCTCGAATGGGCTCAATTCGCTGGGAGCTATTATGGAACTCCTTTGTCTTCAGTTAATGAGAAAATAAAGAGGGGATTTACTGTGCTACTTGAAATTGAGGTAGAGGGAGCAAGGCAAATAAAAAATAAGTTTCCTAATTCCTTGTCAATATTTTTACTTCCTCCGGATAAGGAAGAGTTAGAGAGAAGAATAAGAAATAGAGGTACAGAAAAAGAAGAGGCAATTAAAAAAAGACTCTTTAGGGCTAATTATGAGATTTCAGTATCAAATCAATTTGATTTTGCGTTAACAAATCACAATGTTGACGAAACAGCCAAAAAAATAATCAAGTTAATAAAAACTTGATTATTCTCTCTTTTATCAGCTCATTGGATGGAATAATAAATCGGGGAAAAACCTATTAAACTCAATAATTATTCCCGCTGTAAGGCTTAGCCAAATTGCTGCTACTACTGGGGCAGATCTTACAAATTTTGTGTTTAGAATTTTGAACATTTGTTTTATGAAAGTTTTTAAAGATGTTTAGCGAGGACCATTAAGTGTAATGTTGTTATCTTTCTCTCTTAAGTCTCCATTTCTACCTTGTTTATTAGCAAGAAGAGGCCATTGCGCTCCTTTTACAAGACATTTTCTGGCTAACTCTAGGTCAATAATTATCTCAAGATCTGCTGGATTCTTAGTCTTTTTTGATTCAATCAGATACTCTCTTCCTGACCAGCCTATTATTCCAGCGATGTAAATGAATAATACTCCTGGAATAAGTAAATCTCCCTCATGACCTCTATTTAAAAGGGCTCCCCATGGCTCAAGAGGAGGTCCAATTATTAAATGTGGAAGACCATCATCTCCGCATGATGCTTTTCCGTATCTTTCAAATCTTGCGATGTCTTTTTGAGTAGTTGCAGAATTTGCTCTCTCAATAAATTTAGGATTCTCAGAGCATTTAGTGAGGGCTGAAGCCGTATATTCTGTGCTAGCTCTATCTGCGTTTAAGGCAGGCCCATTAGCAGCCAGAGCAATTGGAGTAATTCCTAGGAACAGAAAAACTGAGGTTATGATTGAAAAAAAGAATTTCATAAGTTGCAATCTTTAATTCCCTATAGTGTGTTAAGTAAGAAATTAACATTAAAATAGAACAAGTTGAATCAAAAATGCATAAAGTTTTAGCTATTGAAACAAGTTGTGATGAGACATCTGTCTCAATTGTTTCTAATATTGGCGACACTTTCAGAATACATTCAAATATAATCGCATCTCAAATTGAAGATCATTCAAAATGGGGAGGAGTCGTGCCTGAACTCGCAGCTAGAAAGCACTTGGAGTTATTACCTTTTGTTTTAGATAAGGCTTTAGAAGAATCAAAAATCAAAATTGAGGAAGTTGATTATATTGCATCAACTGTAGCTCCTGGATTAGTGGGTTGTTTACGAGTTGGCTCTATAACTGCAAGATCACTTTGCATGTTACATTCAAAGCCTTTTTTGGGAATTCATCATTTGGAGGGGCATTTATCTTCAATTCTATTTTCAGAAAATTATCCAAAGAAATCTTTTCTAACATTACTTGTCAGTGGGGGACATACTGAATTGATAAGGGTTGATGATAGAAGGGGAATGCAGAGACTTGGGAAAAGTTTTGATGATGCCGCTGGAGAAGCCTTCGATAAAGTCGGAAGACTATTAGGTTTAAGTTATCCAGGAGGACCGGCAATTGAAAAGATTGCTAAAAATGGGGACCCAATGAAATTTAATTTACCAAAATGTAGGATTTCTGATAAAAAAGGGGGATTTCTTAAATATGATTTTTCTTTTAGTGGTCTAAAGACTGCCGTATTAAGATTAGTTGAGAGAATAAATTTGGATGGGAATACCATTCCAATTCCTGATATTGCTGCAAGCTTTGAGAGAGTAGTTGCAGAAGTCTTGGTAGAAAGAACAATAAAATGTGCAGAAGACCATAGCTTGGATAATGTTGTAGTTGTTGGAGGAGTGGCTGCTAACAATACATTAAGAAAAATGATGATTAGTGAAGCTAGTAAAAAATCTATTAAAGTTCATTTAGCTCCTCTTAAACTTTGTACAGATAATGCGGCAATGATTGGAGCGGCGGCGTTGTTCAGGATCAAATTTAAGGATCATTTTAGTTCCCTTAAATTAGGTGTCGCAGGAAGACTATCAATTGAACAAGCAAATACCCTCTATGAAGAAATCCCTCCTTTTTAACTTCAATGAACAAACAACCTAAAATCAAGATTAAAGAGACAAAAAAGTTTGTTGATAAAAATGAACTTAATTTGTGGAAAAGAGGTTTTACACCTCAAGCTGAAATATGGAATGGAAGGATGGCAACTGTTGGGATAGGAATTATTTTTATAATTATTGCTTTCATAAGCCAATTTTCCTAATAAAAATTAAATTCATTTGACTTAAAACAAGTTTTGAAGCATTTAATAAAAATTAATCCTGTTCAGCTGATTAATTAAATTAATAAGTATTGTATTTATTGGACTTCAGATAAGATTGTTGATTTAATCAAAATAATAAATATTTTTTACTATATATAATTTTTTATGACGCCTGAAAGGCTTGGATTACTTTGGGGAATCACTGTATTCGCAGGTGCTTGTGCTCGATTATTTTCTTCTTTAACAGGATCTCCCAGTGTTGTTATTTTATTGCTTTCCGGATTGCTTATAGGAAGATCAGGTTTAGGACTTGTTGAGCCTTTAGATCTTGGGCAAGGACTTGAAACTATTGTAGGGCTTTTAGTCTGTTTGGTTCTATTTGAAGGGGGACTAAATTTAAAACTGCCTGAGGGGAATATAAGAAATACTGTTTTGAAAATTTCATTGGTAAGACTTTTTATTTCATTATCAGCGGGAATTTTTATTGCTCATTGGCTGGCAGGACTCTCATGGCAAGTTGCAGGAATATATAGTGCCATCGTTCTAGCTACTGGACCAACTGTTGTCTCTCCATTAGTGGAACAAATAAAATTAGCTTCCCCTCTTTCGGAAGTTTTAAAAGCTGAGGGGTTGTTGCTTGAACCAATTGGTGCAGTACTTGCATTACTTCTTTTAGAACTTACTTTAGGCGACCTACGTGGGATTAACGATGTATTTATAGCATTAATGCAAAGATTAGGGGGAGGAGTCTTCATTGGATTAAGTGCAGGATGGTTACTATCAGAAATTTTAAAAAAAATAAAAAATGAAGCTTCATTTGGTATAGAGCTTCAAGTTACCCTTGGATTTATTTTCCTTGTGTATGGAATTTGCGAATATTTTCTGCCAGAATCAGGCTTGCCTGCTTCTGTAGCGGCAGGTTTTGTTGTAGGGAAAAGAGAAGTTATAGATAAGGAAAGATTGGATAATCTAATAGGTGAATTAGCTCAATTAGCCATTACAGTTCTTTTCCCTCTTTTGGCCGCTGATGTTTCTTGGGGTGAATTAAGTCCTCTTGGCTGGGGTGGAGTCGTTTGCGTTTTTATGTTGATGGTAATTGTTCGCCCTATTTCTATATGGATAGCAACAATGGGAAGAGAATTGAACTTAAAAGAAAAAATATTTTTGGCTTGGTTAGCCCCCAGAGGTATTGTTACCGCAGCGGTAGCTTCTCTTTTTTCTATTAGATTAGAGCAGGCTGGTATCCTTGGGGCTGGACGTCTCCAAGGTTTAGTTTTTCTTACTATATTAATGACAGTAGGAATCCAAGGCCTTTCAGCCAAGCCTTTGGCCAGTAAGCTTGAATTAGAACAAAAAAATAATTTAGATTGATTTAAGGCATCTTTCAATTCGGGACCTATCAGTTTTACTTTCTGAGAAAAGTTCCCAACTTTGAATTAAATCTGGCCCACTTAAAGATCCAAAAAAAGCTACCCTTAATGATTTCATTAATACCCCTTTTTTAATATTATGCATTTTTGAGATTACGTTTATAATTTCTTTAGCTTTTTCTTTATCTATTTTTATGGTGTTTTGCTCATTTAAATAATTTAAGATTAATTTTAGAGATGCTTTACTATCTTCGTTTTCCAGAAAATCTTGACCTTCTTTTTGAATTGTAGGGATTAAGAAAAATGGTTTTGATTGATCAATGGCATCTTTTAAAAGAGTGATAGAATCCCTAAGCAAAATTGCCAATTTATGAGACCATTCTTGAGATGGTGGCACCCAACCATTATCATCCCAGTATTTCCTGATAATCTCGCTTAATTTTGTTGATTCCATATTCTTTATATATTGAGAATTAATCCAGTTGAGTTTTTCCCAACTGAATTTTGCTCCTGCTTTATTTATGTCTGATAAGTCAAAAATTTCAGATATCTCATCAAGTGAAAGTATTTCTCTGTCGGCAGATTTTGGAGACCAACCTAAAAAGGCCATATAGTTTGATAAGGCCTCAGGTAAATATCCCATATCTCTAAATTCGTCGATTGAAGTAACGCAATCTCTCTTAGATAATTTTTTCCCTTCACTATTTAGTATTAGGGGTGTATGCGAAAAAGTCGGCAAATTAAAATTTAATGCTTTATAAATCAATATTTGTTTTGCAGTGTTAGAGATATGGTCTTCACCCCTTACAACATGAGTAATATTCATGAAATTATCATCAACTACAACTGCAAGATTGTACAAAGGATCTCCAATCTCATATCCCTTTGCCCTTCTTGACAAAACTAAATCACCACCCAAATCCTTCCCTTGCCATTTGATTTCGCCTCTTATCTGATCTACCCATTTAATTTCAATTTTTTCATCAATCTTAAACCTTATTACTGAACTCCTCCCTTGGGATATGAAGGTTTCTATTTCTTCTTTTGAAAGACTTCTGTGTCTATTATCGTGTTTTGGAGGTAATCCTTTCTGTTTTTGTTCTTCTCTTAGTCCAGAAATTTCATCTTCTGTTGTAAAGCACCTATATGCAGCTCCACATTCCAATAGCTTTTTGATGTAACTTTTGTGAATCGCAATTCGGTCACTTTGCTTTATAGGTTCTTCATCCCATTTAAGTCCAAGCCATTTCAAGCCCACTAATATATTTTTGGTATATTCAGATTTAGATCGAAGAAAATCTGTATCTTCTATTCTGATAAGAAATTTTCCGCCTATTTTTCGTGCATACAACCAGTTGAATAATGCTGTTCGCGCCGTCCCAATATGAAATAAACCCGTTGGACTCGGAGCTAGTCTTAATCGTTTTTCCAAATCTCTTTTAGAAAAAACGGGACCGACGGGATTCGAACCCGCAACTTCCGCCGTGACAGGGCGGTGCTCTAACCAGTTGAACTACGGTCCCAGAGTTTTGTTCTAAATTTATTTAGAACTTCATTCTTAAAATTATCAGATCATAATACTTAATTAATGGTGTTGTAATAAAAAAAATTTATTAATTTGAGGATTTACAGAAATAGTTAGTTTTATAGCTTCCTCAGAATTTATAACTATTTATTTTTGAGGCCTAAAACCAGCAGGTTCTATCAACCTAACTTGGTTACCTCTCGCGGTAAACTCTCTACCTTGGTCACTTTGCACGACAACTCTACCACCAGATTTAACTCTGATGACTCTTGCGCGGACCCATCCTAAAGCTGCAGATTCGAGGACTTTAACTACGTCCCCAGGTTGAAGATCTAACTCCATCTTATGAAAAAATGATTTACATAATGTTGATCAAACGCGTCGTGGAGGACTTGAACCCCCGACATCAGGTTTTGGAGACCTGCGTTCTACCAACTGAACTAACGACGCATCTAAATGATTATAAGCGTCTTTGTGACCAATAAGTTGATTAATTTACAACTTTATCGATCAAAGCGTTGTTTAACGCGAGTAGCTTTACCTACCCTATCTCTTAAATAGAATAACTTAGCTCTTCTTACTTTACCTCTACGTTCAACTTTTAGAGAGGCAACTTGCGGACTGTGTAGCATAAATACTCTTTCAACACCTATACCCTGAAAAATTCTTCTAACTGTAATTGTCTGGTTGAGGCCTCCATGCCTTTTTGCTATCACAACACCTTCATAAGGTTGAACTCTTTCTTTATTACCTTCTGTAATTTTTACTCCAACTTTAACAGTGTCCCCTACATAAATTTCAGGCAATTCTTTTTTTAATTGTCCATTTTCAAATTCATTAATAAGATTGGATGCGCTTAAGCTTTGAGTAGTTTCAGAAACCATTTTTTTTTCTTTTTTTTCAACTGCTACATCAACTGATTCGTCAGCTTTAATAGCGGTTTCTAATTCCTTCTCTTGTTTCTCTTTGGCCATTTTGGTCTTTTTTATCCTACAAGTTCTATATCTTAACCTTTTGACTCGCCTTTAGTAACCTTTTTGGTAAATGAAATTGTTTTTGAAAACATTTGGAATCCTGTTATGAGCATCTATAAAACTCCAAGGGAATTCAATATTACGTATATAAGTTCTCCATTATTTCCAAGCCATTCGCCCTCATGGAGAGACATCAACCAGTGAACTTGTTCTCTAGAGTAACCCAATAAATCTTTTGAAACTCTATAGAGAAGCCCAGTAATGGAAGATATAACTAAAGGGAGAAAAACCCAAGGCGCCAAAGCCTTATGAAATTGCCTAGAATTATAAAAAAATTTCATTCCTGTTTCCCATTGTTATTGTTAGATTTAAGATAGCTAAGACAATAATGGCTATTTTGAAGATATTTAGCTATTACTATTATTTATTCCAATGAGACATTTTGCAGATCTTTTATTAAATAAAAATAATTCCAAAACTATTGATCAAGTCCCTTTTATTCAGAGACGAAGAGGGATTGAAATAAAGTCTGCACGTGAAATTAATTTGATGAAGAAATCTAGCAGGATTGTAGCAACTGTTTTGAGGGAAATTAATGACTTAATTAAGCCAGGAATGAGTACAAAAGATTTAGATGATTTCGCTGAAAAGAGGATAAAAAGTTTTGGAGCAGTGCCAAGTTTTAAGGGCTACCATGGCTTCCCTTCTAGTATTTGTTCTAGTATTAATAATGAGGTTGTTCATGGAATACCAAGTAAAAATAAAATAATTAAAAATGGTGACCTAGTTAAAGTTGATACAGGAGCATATTTAGACGGCTTTCACGGGGACAGTTGTATTTCAATTTGTGTGGGAGAAGTTAGCCAAAAGGTTCAAAATCTTAGTGAAGTAGCCTATGAAGCATTGTATGCAGGGCTTTCGAAAATCAAAGCAGGGAATACACTTCTAGATGTAGCTGGGGAAATCGAGGATATTGTTTTAAAAAATGGTTTTAGTGTTGTAGAGGACTATACAGGTCATGGAGTTGGAAGAAATCTTCATGAAGAACCATCAGTATTTAATTTTAGGACCAAAGAATTGCCCAACGTCACCCTTCGTGAAGGAATGACATTAGCTGTGGAACCTATTGTTAATGAAGGGACTAAATTTTGCAAAACATTAAATGATAGATGGACAGTAATAACAAAAGATGGAAAATTGTCGGCTCAATGGGAGCACACAATAGTTGTTTTAAAAGATGGGATTGAAATTTTGACAGATAGAGATTTCTAGAAACTATGATTTGTACTTATAAATAATTTGGCAATACAAAAAATTATAAAATTCTTTCAATGGAAAAAGTAGATAGGATAATGGGTTTGGACTTATTATTATTAGATATTTTTTTGAATTTGCTAAATTATAAATTTTTTTAGATACAAATTCGGGACTCATTATTCCGATAGGATTTAATTCTGATTTAAAAGGCCCCAAGATGATTTTTTTAATTATTAATTTTTTCTTTGTATTTTTATCCAAAAGATTTTTTTTGAAAGAAACTAGTTGACCAATAAGGGATTTACTAATCTCATATGACGGATTTAGGGCTGGTAATATTTCTGCTTCAGATGTGTTAATCCAAATCTCTTTTTTTATTGGTGAATCATAGGTCAGAGCAATATCTTCGAATAAATTTAATAATTTGAATTTGCTTAATGCATTTATTTCTATTGAGTTTTCATAATTGGAATTTGTCCTACTCAAATCATAGATACCATGGTTCAAGATTAAAATATCTATCTTTTCTAATTGCTTTTTTAATGATGACTCCTTCCCACATTCCCATTTAATCCATTCATTTGGAGATTCAAGATTTATTTCATAATTAGTTTTACTATGAGTAAATCCAATCACTTTATATCCTTTCTGACGAAACAACTTTGTTAATTCTTTTCCTAGCGTACCTGAGGCGCCAGTAATACCTATAGTTTTTGTGTTTTTGGTTGAATTTATCATTTTGCTTGATTTTTATGAGATACCAATGAATTAAAATAAATTTACCAAAAAAAGAATATTTATTTTTTTATTTGATTAAAACTCATAAATAAATATTTGTTTAGTTCTAAAAAAAATATTATCTTAAACCTATTGATAAAAAATTTTACTAATTATGAGCGATATATTATTAATTGGTTCTTGTGAGCCATTTAGTGGTAAGTCTGCAATGGTTCTTGGGATAGCAAAAAAACTTTTACAGATGAAAAAAAAAGTACGCATAGGAAAACCTTTAGCAACATGTATTGAACTTACTAATCTTCCTTCAATGTCTTATGAAGGATTAATAGATGATGATGTTAAGTTTATTGGATCTACCTTAAATATTGAAGAGGAGAATTTAATTTCTTCAGTAGGGTTATTGGATAATATATCAGCTGAAAAAAGAATTTTCAATAAAGACTTACTCCCAGGGAAGGGTTTTAATCAAATTGAAGGATTGGTTAATGATGATTTTGAAGGTTTAAATATCTTAGAAGCAGCTGGAAGTCTTCATGAAGGTATGATTTATGGCTTAAGTCTCCCACAACTAGCTAAGGATTTAGATGCGAAGGTTTTAATTGTGAATTTATGGGAAGATTGTAAAAGTGTAGATGCATTACTTGATGCAAAAAAACAATTGGGTGAAAAATTTGCTGGAGTTGTATTGAACGGAGTTACACCACAAGAAGTCGAAAAAGTTAAAAATGAAATAATACCTTCTCTTAAAGATCTGGATATTGAAGTATTTGGGGTGATGCCTAAATCACCACTGCTTAGAAGTGTCACCGTCGGTGAGCTTGTAAGAAGACTCGATGCCCAAGTAATTTGTTGCCCTGAAAAAGATCAATTACTTGTTGAAACATTAAGTATTGGTGCAATGGGGGTGAATTCTGCAATGGAATTTTTCAGGAGAAGACGAAATATGGCTGTAGTTACCGGAGCAGATAGAACTGATATCCAACTTGCTGCTTTGGAGGCTTCCACTCAATGCCTCATTTTAACTGGTTTAGGAGACCCTTTATCACAATTGATTCATAGAGCGGAGGAATTAGAGGTGCCAATTCTAAAGGTGGAATTAGATACTCTTTCCTCTGTAGAAATTATTGAACAAGCTTTTGGACATGTCAGAATACATGAATCAATTAAAGCTTCTTATGCTATTCAATTAGTTCAAGAGAATGTAAATTTAAAAAGAATTCTGGAAAAGATAGATTTTCCCTGCAATTTTTTAGATAAATGCTAATTATAAATATAGAAACTTTATTATTTTGAGTCGCTCTTTAGATCTACCCGCAACTGAAGGCGTTGATGCCTTAGCTCAAGAACTTGCAAAACTCCAAGATAATGGGAAAAGGAGAATTGCTTTTTTGGGTAGTAGACACGTACCTGTTGTCGATATCCACTTAATTGAGTTGATAGCTAGGTCACTAGCAGAGGAAGGACATAACATTCTTACTTCTGGATCTCAAGGTGTAAATGCAGCTGTTATTAGGGCTGTCTTAGATATTAATCCATCATTATTAACTGTTTTATTACCTCAAAGTCTTGATAGACAAATACCTGAAATAAAGCATCAACTTGAGCGGGTTATACACTTGGTTGAAAAAAGTGAAAATGATGAATTACCTTTGCCACTTGCAAGTAGTCTTTGCAATCAAGAAATTATTACTAGGTGCGATCAATTAATATGCTTTGCCTTTCACGATAGTGAAACTTTGCTTAATAGTTGTAGATGCGCTGAAGAGATGGGGAAAGTGGTTAGTTTGTTATTTTTTGATTAAATTAATCAATTTCCACTCATTGTAAGATGATTTATGCTAATAATATTTAGCGTTTAATAATTTGCTATGGCAGAAAGTTTTTCATTTGATGTAGTCTCTGATTTTGATAGACAGGAATTAGTAAACACTTTGGATCAAGTAAAAAGGGAAATTTCTCAGCGTTACGATCTTAAGGGCACAGACACTTCAGTTGATTTGGATAAAGAAAATATTTTTATAATCACTAATAGCGAGTTAACCTTAAATGCTGTAAATGACATAATTAGACAAAAGGCAATAAAAAGAAACTTATCTTTAAAAATATTTGACTACGGTGAAATTGAAATGGCTAGTGGTAATAAAGTAAAACAAACAATTTTATTAAAACAAGGGATTAAACAAGAGATTGCAAAAAAAATTAGTAAGAATATTAGAGATCAAATAAAAAAAATTAATGTCAGCATAAATGGGGAAACACTTAGAGTTGCTAGTAAGAGCAAAAATGATCTTCAATTAGCAATTAAGCTTGTTGGTGAGTTAGAAGAGTCTTTGAACATTCCTCTAAAAGCTAATAACTTTAGATAAGATCTTTGTAAGATTTTTTTTAAATATGGCAGATTATTCAGAATCTCTCATTAAATCATTGATTACAAAAGTAAAAGGATATTCTCGTTTTTCAAAAGCAGAAGTAGAGAAATTTTGTTGGATGGCAGTACATGAGCATAAACATGGTGTTTTACCCTCTGAATATGACATCAGGGAGATAGATGAGGAACTTTATTTGGAACTTTTGCGAGAATTTAAATCAAATATCTAAAAATAATATCTGCATTTAAATTTACAATTATTAAAAAAATATTTTAATTAAATGCCTTATTAATGCACTAATTAGTCTATTTAAATATGATTAACTAAAAAAAGAATTTAATGTCAACATCCTTCAAAAATGTCACGCCAACTGGTCCTGGTGGGACTGCAACATTATTAATTGTATTGTCTTTTACTGGGTTTCTTTTGCTTACCCAATCTCTATTTGTTGTTCCTTCTGGACAAGTTGCCGTTGTTACAACATTAGGGAAAGTAAGTGGCCCCTCTAGGAGAGCTGGTTTAAACTTTAAACTTCCATTTATCCAGTCTGTATATCCATTTGATATAAAAACTCAAGTTCAACCCGAAAAATTTGAAACTTTAACTAAAGATCTTCAAGTTATTAGGGCTACAGCTACTGTTAAGTATTCAGTAAAACCAAATGAAGCAGGAAGAATCTTCGCAACAATTGCAAGCAGAAATAGTGATGTTTATCAAAAAATTGTTCAGCCATCTTTGTTAAAAGCTCTAAAATCAGTCTTTTCTCAATATGAGCTAGAGACAATTGCTACTGAATTCGCAGTAATTTCTGAAAAAGTAGGTGACACTGTTGCACAAGAACTTAATTCATTCGATTATGTAGATGTTAAAAGTCTAGATCTCACTGGATTAGAGATTGCTGAAGAATATAGAGCTGCGATTGAACAAAAGCAAATAGCTGGTCAGCAATTGCTAAGAGCAAAGACAGAAGTCGAAATTGCTGAACAAGAAGCACTTAGATATGAAACATTAAATAGAAGTCTCGACGATCAGGTACTCTTCAAATTATTTCTCGACAAATGGGATGGTAGCACACAAGTTGTTCCTGGCCTTCCAGGTTCAGAAGGAGGTAGTCCACCAGTAATAGTTGGTGGAAAAAGATAATTATTTAAAATTATCATTCTTAAAGGTTAAATCATTTACTTATTTTTCTTCTGGAAGACTAGTAAATGATTAATTTTTTATTGCATTAAAAGATGCGTCAAAAGCTTCGATAGTTTTATCAATTTCTTCTTCGCTGTGAGCTAGTGAAGTAAAACCAGCTTCGAAAGGACTTGGAGCTAGATAAATTCCTCGTCGAATCATTTCTTTATGCAACTTACCAAAAAGTTCGGCATCATTTGTTTTAGCTTCATCAAAGTTCCTAACTGGCCCATCACATAAGAAAAATCCAAACATTGCGCTTACACTCCCTCCATTGATAGCGACACCGTTATTTTCTGCAGATTGAATTATCCCTTCGATTAATCTAGAAGTTATTGCATCAAGTTTCTCGTAAGTGCCTTCTTGTTTAAGCAGCTCAAGAGTTTTTATTCCAGCAGTCATTGCCAGTGGGTTTCCGCTTAAAGTACCTGCCTGATAAACAGGCCCTGAAGGGGCAATCATTGACATTATTTCTTTCTTGCCTCCATAAGCTCCAACGGGTAAGCCTCCACCAATAACTTTCCCAAGTGTGGTCAAATCAGGAGTAACTCCAAACTTTTCTTGAGCGCCTCCATAACTTATTCTGAATCCAGTCATTACTTCATCAAAAACTAACAAGGACCCATTCTCGGTTGTTAATTCTCTTAAGCCTTCTAAGAATCCAGGTTCAGGAGTAATAAAACCAGCATTACCAACAATAGGTTCAAGTATTACACCAGAAATAGCGTCAGGATTTTCAGAAAATAATTTTTTTACTGCTTCAAGATCATTATATGGAGCAGTAAGTGTGTTGGAAGTTGTTGATCGTGGAACCCCTGGAGAATCTGGTAATCCTAAAGTAGCTACACCTGATCCTGCTTTTACCAAAAACATGTCTGCATGACCATGATAACAGCCGTCAAATTTAATAACTTTATCTCTTCCCGTGAATGCTCGCATCAGTCTCAAAACTGCCATGCATGCTTCAGTTCCACTATTAACAAATCTAACCATTTCTACAGAAGGGACAGCATCTATAACCATCTCAGCAAGTTTGTTTTCTAAAACACATGGAGCCCCAAAACTGGTACCTTTCTCAATTGCTTCTTGTAATGCTGTTATAACTTCGGGATGCGCATGTCCACATATTGCAGGTCCCCAACTTCCTATGTAATCAATATATCTATTACCGTCAATATCCCAAGCATAAGGGCCCTTGACTCGATCAAAAACTATTGGCTTTCCACCGACAGACTTAAAAGCTCTCACTGGGGAGCTTACACCTCCAGGCATTAACTCTTGGGCCGCGGAGAAAATTTCTTCTGATTGGGTGCAATTGAATATTTCAGTCACAATTTAAATAAATGATGTTTTGAGAAAAAACTTTGTCATGTTCTAACTTAGAAATAAGAAAAAAATTTGTCAATCAGAATGAAATTCTACATTATGATATTTTTATTGCGATAGTTGGGATTGTAAATTATTAATTTTTAGGAAATTACAATACATATTATTATTATTTTAGATAACTCTTTATTAATAAGCGTTTTCAGGCATAAAAGAAAATGAATTTACTTTATTTATATTTCGAAGAAATTATCATCATTCTCAAAAAAATCCTCATTTATGTCGTTTAAGTTAAGATCTATCATTACTGGAGCATGATCACTTGGCCGTAAATTACCTCTAGGTGAGCAGTCTATGACACAACTTTTAAGTTTTGATGATAGTTCTTTGCTGATATATATATGGTCTATTCTCCAACCTTTATTTAATTCAAATGCGTTATTACGGTAATCCCACCAACTCCAATGCCCAGTATTTTGTTCAAAAATCCTGAACGAATCTATTAATCTTTTTTTAAGAACATTATTTAGTGCATTTCTCTCCATCTCAGATGCCATTATTCCTCCTCCATATTTATTTGGATCATGAATATCCAAGTGAGATGGAGCAACATTAAAATCACCCATAAGACAAATTAATTCACCTTTTTTTTCTTGCTCATCTAAAAATGAAGCTAAACAATTTAACCAATTAATTTTATATTCAAACTTACTGGATTCTAGAGAAGATCCGTTGGGCACATAGACATTTATGATTTTAATACCATTAATATCGGCAGAAATAATTCTTTTTTGATCTGTGAAAATTTCGATATTTGGATAAGAGTCTGTACAACCGTAGAATCCTTTTTTAATATTTTCAGCTTTTATTTTGGAAATAATAGCTACACCATTGTATGATTTTTGTCCGTAAACCTCTACTGAGTATCCTAGTTTTTCAAAAGGTTCAATAGGAAAACTATCGTCTATGACTTTTGTTTCCTGCAAACATAGAATATCTGGATTAATTTGATTTAGCCAATCTAATACTTGTGAAAGTCTTGTTCTTATAGAGTTAACATTCCAAGTTGCTATTAACAAATTCTTACTATCTTATGTAAGATTAAGGTAGCAAAAATTTTTGGTATTAAAGAATTTTGAAATTTAATAAAATGAGAAATTATTTTTGTACAAAACTTTCTAAACCAATACCCATATTTGTTTTTTTAATTTCATTATCTTCCTTAAACGGTTATTTTCTAAACGCTGAATATTTACTTGATGAATTGGAAATCGATAGCTCAACTAAAACAAAAGATACTACCGCTATACCAACTAATCCATTTGAAATTGTAGAAATGTTTAGGAGATATAATAGTATGAAAGATGCTACTGATCCTTCTGATGCTATAGATGATGCTTTAAAATCTTTTGAAAGTTTGGAAGAAGAGTAAGAAATTTAAAACTTTAATTTACATTTTTAATCACTAATATGCTAAAAAATCCAATCCCAAAAGTAACTAATAAATTACAATATAGAGCTATCGGCATTATTAATGGAAAATATGTTCCCAATGATAGTCATCAATTAAATAGAGGCTTTTTAAGTGATGATAATGGTGAAAGAATTGAGACAGTTGTCCTTGGCAAGGCATTATCTCTCTTAAAAAAACATATTGACTTAAATAAAAGTTATTACTGGATTGTATATCCAAAGAATAAAAATACTCAAAACTTACATTTGCAAATTGCAGGCGTATGGCATCCTTATCAACTTAATGATTTTCCAAATGATTCTTCAGAAACAAACTTTCCTAAATTATTAGAGAAGTTAGATTTAAAAGATAATTATTTTTCTGTTAGAGGAGATTTAGTCTATGTCAACACTCAAAAGAAAGAGGTTGTTATTAAAATCTGTTTTGCTCCCGAGCCAAATAATTTAAAAAATAAAAATTTTAAATTAGTTATAAAAGGGGAGATTTCTCTAAATCTTCTAAATAGTTTTATAAGTTTAGATGTCAATAGAGATGGAAATGCTTTGAAATTAATAAGATACGAAGTTATTGAAAAAGATTTTTCTAAAAATAACTAAAATGAAGGGTTGATTTGTATCAAAATTTTAGCAATCAAGAAATCTTAGATCTATGGAAGATATTTTAATTGAATGCTCTCCAGGTATCTCTGGAGATATGTTGTTAGGAGCCTTATATGATTTGGGTGTGCCGAAAAAAGTTATTGAACAACCACTTATTGATCTTGGATTAAGGGATTTATATAATTTAGAATTTAGAGAATCTAAAAGTTGTTCAATTAGGGGGATAAAGGCCCAGGTTGAGAATGTTGGGGGTAGCCCAAAAAAAAGAAATTGGAGAAATATTAAAGAACTTATTTTAAATAAACACTTAGAAGATAACTTAAAGCAAATAATTTATGAAGTATTTGAATCATTGGCAAATGCAGAAGGAAAAGTTCATGGTATCAAGTCTGAGGATGTTCATTTTCATGAAATTGGAGCGATTGATTCACTAGTGGATATCATAGGAGTATGTGCTGCATTTAATTACCTAAATCCAAAGAGGGTTTATTGTAATGAACCAATGCTAGGCAAAGGTTTTGTTCAAACTGAACATGGAAAATTATCTGTACCACCACCTGCCGTAATAGAGCTAATAAGACAAAAAAATATTAAGGTTCTATCAAGTTTTGACTCAATAGAGGGTGAACTATCTACTCCAACTGGCATTGCTTTACTTTCCAATTTAGTCGACTATCTGAAACCCCCTCTAAGATATTCTATTAACTCTTATGGAGTAGGCATTGGTAACTTTAAATTTCCATTTCCTAATTTAGTTAGAGTTTATAAAATTTCTGCATTTGAGGATTCTTCTTCTGATCAACAAATTAATCCAAAGTGTGAAGAGATATCTATTCAAGAAGCATGGATTGATGACCAAACTCCGGAAGATATATCTAATTTTGTAGAGACACTGAGAATTGAGGGCGCTTACGACGTTTCTTATCAAGCTATTAATATGAAAAAAAATAGAATTGGATTTTCTGTTCAAGCAATTTTGCCAATAGAGAAAAAAGAATATTTTAGGCGATTATGGTTTGATTACTCCAATACTATTGGAGTCCGTGAAAGAACCCAATCTAGATGGATATTACCTAGGAGAAGAGGAGTATGCTCAACTACTTTTGGCAAAATAAAAGTAAAACAGACTTTAAAACCAGATGGATCAATAACTATGAAACCAGAAAATGACGAAGTTTTGAGATTAAAACTAGAACATAAAATATCAATTGACGAAATAAGAAAAATAATAAAAGAGTCAAGTCAAAAATTTAAAGCATTTGAAAATTGGCAATGAGATTCAGCATAAGTAAATATTTATATTGGAAATTTTTTAAGAAAATTAATTTTGGTGTTTTAAAGACTATTTTCTTTATTTCAAGCTTGTTCTATTTTTGCACCTATTTTTTTAATAATTTAGATAAAATTTCTTTTGATATAGATTTAGAAAAAAATGGCATTAATCTATCTTTATCGTTTTTATTTTGTGTTTTAAGTATTTATCTTAACGCTTATGCATGGAAATATATAGTTAAATGGTTTGGCAGTGACTTTAGAAGTAATAACGTAGTTTCTTTTTATGTTTTAACTAATATTCTTAAATACGTTCCAGGAGGGATTTGGCATTTTGTTGAAAGATTTAATTTTATAAAAAATATATGTAATCCTCAGATTGCTTTGTATTCCACACTTGTAGAACCTTACTTTATGTTGAGTGGGTCTTTTCTGTTGGCATCGCTGGGAGTGATTTTTTCACCACTTTACTTTTTTTTTATTTTGCCTTTTGTATTTTTAAATAGGAAATTAATTTATCTTGTACTAAAAAGACTAGGCTCTGTTAAAGGGAAAGTCTTTGAAGTTTTGAGAATATCAAATTCAAGGGTCTTATTTGAAAAGAGAATAAATATAATTTCTTTTTTCCCTACCAGAGCGTTATTACTTGAAATTGGTTTTGTCCTATCAAAATTTATTGGCTTTTATGTTTGTTTAAATACTTTTTATACAAGTAATAGTATTGACATAATTTTTTTATTAGTAATCTTTTCTTTATCATGGTCTATAGGTTTAGTAGTCCCAGGAGCGCCAGGGGGAATTGGAGTATTTGAAGCTAGTCTTCTATTTTTTGTAGGCAGAAATATTCCACAAAATACAATTCTGGTTAGCTTAATTTATTTCAGGGCTATATCTACCTTTGCAGATTTATTGTTGAGCGTACCATTTTTAATAAGAAAATTGTTTAAAAGAATTTAGTTTTTTTTCTCTAAACTTGGTATTAAAGTAATTGATGCAATAAGTCCTAAAGTCATGATAAGAATGGCCGGTAATATTGCCTCTATCATTCTTTCATCACCAGCATATTGGTATATTCTTACAGATAATGTATCGAAATCGAATGGTCTTAAAATAAATGTTATGGGTAATTCTTTTATTGTGTCTACAAAAACTAAAAGTGATCCTACAAATATTGGTCCTTGGAGTAAAGGCAGATGAATCCTTTTGATTATTCCCAGCCAGTTTTCGCCTAGTCCAAGTGCTGCTTCATCAAGAGTAGGAGAAATTCTTTCAAGACTCGAATCAATAGAACCCTTAGAAATAGTTAGAAATCGTACAAGGTAACCCCAAATAAGTAGGCAAATAGCAATGAAATTAAATTTTGAAGAGGAAATGCTTATTAAAGACAAAGCTAATACTGTGCCTGGAATTGCGTAACCTATACCCGAAATGTTTGTAACTAGTTTTAGTAAAAAGCTTTTATTTGGGCGTCTAGCCAAGGAAATTATTAAGGAGAAGAGCATCGTTATTAATGCAGTAAAAAATCCTAGGCTAATTGTCCTTAATGAGAGAGCAAGTAACTCTACAGATAGACCTTTTTGAATTTGATCGAGATTTAGCATAACCCAAAAACATGGAATTCCAAAAGAGAAAATTGGGGGAAATAAGCATATAGTTATTGCTAAAAGAGCTCTATTTTTTTTTAATTTCCATCCTTGAGAATCTTGAGATGCAGGGTTATCACTCCACCTCTTTGATTTACGCCTTGAGAATTTTTCAAAAATAATTAAAGTAAAAATTATTAATAAGGCTACCAATGATAATCCAATAGCACTTTTTGGATTACCCTCAATTATCCAATTTTCGGCTATACCTGTAGAAATACTTGGAATATTTAATAATGCAAATGTACCTAATTCATTCATTACCTCCATACACATTAAACTTATTCCTGTTATCAGCGCTGGCAAAGCCATTGGAAAAGCAATTTTAAAGAAGCTCCTCCATGGTCCAACTCCTAATCCCCTACTAGCATTGATTTGATTAACCCCAAATTTATTAAAACTTTCGTTAGCAAGAATAAATACATATGGATAAGTAGAAATTGAAAGTATTATGACCCCCCACCATAAACCAGTAACTTGATACCCAAAAATACTTCCTAAATCCTGCAAGATGGCTGTTATGAGATATGCTGGAGCAGCAAGTGGAACTAACTGACAAATACGTAGAGCTTTTCTAAATTTAAAATCACAATTTGAAAGTAACCAACCATTTAATGTTCCTAATCCCCCGCCAAATAAACTTGTAAGTGCTAAAACTTTTAAAGTGCCTAGTACCTCTTCCTTACCTGCAATACCTAATGAAAAATTTCCACCAAAAATATATATAACTCCTTCCAGAAGAAAATTGGAGATCGGAATAATTATTAAAAGTGCAATAACAAATGAAGAGATATAAAAAAGTTTTAATTCGTTTAATGCTTTTTTAAATCCTTTAATAAGTATTTTCAAAAATTAATTAAATCCTAATTTGTAATTTAATCTGAACTAAATCTACATGATGATAGTTGATTCTTGATAGTTTGATGATCTAAGTTTTTCCCAATTAATACTATCTTGTTAGATTTTTCTTTTGTCCATTCTTCATCATCTAAAGAAAAACGTTTCCCTGATAGGTGAAAAATGTGTTTTCTTTCACTTTCCATAAACCATAAAATTCCTTTTGCTCTAAATATATTTTGTGATATTTGATTATCTAAGAAATATTGAAACTTCCTTAAGGAAAATGGTTCAAATGTCTCAAAAGAAACGGATGTAAATCCTTCGATATTATTGCTCGAATCATGCGAATGAGAAGAATGATCGTGTGAATGAGAAGAATGATCGTGTGAATGAGAAGAATGATCGTGTGAATGAGAAGAATGATCGTGTGAATGAGAAGAATGATCGTGTGAATGAGAAGAATGATCGTGTGAATGAGAAGAATGATCGTGTGATTTTTTTT
>NZ_JNAL01000003.1 GCF_000759955.1 Prochlorococcus marinus str. MIT 9201 | reverse complement strand
TTACTAGCAGTTTTAAGACATTATTTGTTGCAGAGTAACGCTTATGATTTAGGGTTATTTGATCAATGGATATGGCTCACTAGTAAAAATTTACCTTCATATTCAACCATGACTGGATTACATATGTTTGCAGATCATGGTGCCTGGACACTATACATAATTTCAGTGATATATAAATTAATTCCTGATATAAATATTTTATTTCTTTCACAATCTTTATCTCTTTGTTTTACGACAATTCCTCTATGGCTTCTGTGCAAAAAAAATAACTTAAGCAGTAAAGTAGGATTTCTTGTAGGAACTTTTTGGCTTCTACAGCCAGTAGTTTTTAATATTAATCTATTTGATTTTCATCCAGAGGTTTGGGCAATGCCTTGCATTGCCTTTTATTATTATTTCGAAAAAAATAAGAATTTCAGTATATCAATTTTGCTTACTGTTTTAATTCTTGGAACAAGGGATGGATTAGTACTTTTAATTTTTGGTTTTGGTTTGGAGCAAATTTTGAAAAAGAAATTTAGAAGAGCCTTAATTCTTTTTTTAATTTCTATACTCTGGTTTTTATTCTTAAATAATTTGATGTATCCAATTTTGAATGGCGATAAAGGATCTGTTATGGCTCTTGCGAGATATTCAAATTATGGGGATTCGTTTAAGGAAATATTATTTACATTATTTTTGAATCCACTATATGTTCTAAAACAAATAAAGTTAATTGATTCAATATTTTATTTATTAATTTTATTTGCTCCAGCTTTAGTTTTTTTGAAAAACATTTCTTTTATTACATTAATAAGTTCATTCCCATTGGTTTTTTCAAATATTCTTTCAGAATCTTCTTCACAAAGAACTTTGATTCACCAATACAGCCTTCCAATTGCTCTTGTAATTGTAGTTTCAGTAATAAATGGATTGGCAAATAATGAGGATATTTTCATTTATAGAAGAAAAACATTTCTATGGATGATTATTTGTTGGGCGGCATTAGCTAAGCCTCTTTTCTTTGCAGGCCCATACCTTAGTCGTTTGGATTCTATCATTCCAGCTAGGGAAGCATTTAAAGAAATACCAAAAAATGCAAATGTGATCACGACAAGTTATTTGGTCCCTCATTTATCCCAGAGATCTTTCATAAAATATCCTAAAAATGAAGATGATATTAAATCAGATTTAAAAGAGTTTAATATTTTACTTCTTAATCCATTGGATCCTGGATGGGACTCTTCTAATAAATTGCAGAAAGAATATATAAAGACTGCAAAAGAGAATAATTGGGATTGTTTTAAATGGGATAATGGTCTAGAGCTATGTGAAAAATAATTTAGAAAATATATTTATTGGACAAGTAGTAAAAAGTCAAACTATAAGTTGTCATAGATAAAATTTGCGAAATATAATCATTTAATTCAAAAATATAGGAAAAGAAAATTAAAAAAATTAAATTTATAAAATAAGAAAATAAACAAGCACAAATAAATTTGTAAAATTGTTTTTTTATTCCCACTTGGTTACTTCTAAATACAAAATTTCTATTCAAATAAAAAGAAACAAAAATACCAACTACGTAACCTAATAGATTACTGATAACTAAAAATATATTGAATATTTTTAAAAGAATTATTGAGGTGATATATGTGACTATTGTATTTATTACTCCTGAAAAGATATATCTCAGAAACTTTTTCATTTTAATTTTTATACGATTTCTTTATAAAAATACCCTAACATTGCAAATTACTATTAAAAATATTGATCTTATTGGAATTATTTTTTATGGATTACCAAATTATATTCTCAAGTAAATTTCTTAGGAATAATATTGCAAATTTAAGATCTTATTTAACGCTATTTGACCACATTTCGAGTATTCATATTTTTGCAATAAAAAAGCGAGTCTGTGTAACTAGCTGGTATGAATAGGTTTTGAAATGGTTGGGGCGACAGGGTTCGAACCTGCGACCTAGTGCTCCCAAAGCATTAACATAAAATTAGTGAGCATCTTGGATCTCAGTCATAACAATAGATATAAGAATAAAAGGCTGTTCTATAGTGTCCAGTATTGTTTATAAAAGGTTGTCCCTTTCGTACGCTTTTCGTATACCTTTCTTATATGAAAGTCCATAAACTACTTTGTTATCCAAAAATATCCGGACAAGCAAATTAATATTTGAGATTTATTTTGCTAAAAGGAAAATCTTAGATTACATAAAAAATTTCTGATTGAAAATATATCTTGGGTCCACTCTGGGTATTTTTTAGTACTTAAAAAGTTTGAAACTTAGGCAAAATTGGTCCAGTTGAAAAATATCCCACTTCAAGATCATTTGGTCCACTCCATGGAACAACACTTAAGCCAGTATTTTTTATAGAAAATAATACTTCTAAACCTTTAGTGGAATCTGTAATAATTACAGGATTTGTTGGTTTAAAACTGGCATAAATACGATTTGAAATACCACAATCATCAGGAGTTGTTGCAACAATTTTTTCATCACTAATATGTGAGAGCAAGGCTTTCATAGTTCCTGTAATACCACTTGTATAAGTTTCTGCACCTGCCATCATCCTGTTATTGGATAGAGGTTCGCATTCTGTTCCTTTTTCAAAATCAATAACCGTATTATTCCATTCAACATATTCTGACAAAAGTTTAGTGGCAGTTCCATCTGAACTGGAATAAAAAGGCACACCATTGACTAATTGAGTTCCTTTAAGTACAAATGTATTGCTTACTTTTATGTACGCAAATGGGTAGGTTCCAGATGGCGGTGATATATTAGTTCCGTCTAGAATTTGAGATGCTCCAATTGTCGAAAGGTCAACAAGACTTCCGGAATCTGAAATAAATGTTGGAACACAACTCGTTTCATCAATCACGTGATTCGAGGTTACATTAATTCCCGTCCCAGTAGTGCCTGATAAAGGGTCAGATTTACAAAAACCAAGTTCATAAACTCTTGTTTTGTAGGTCACTGGTGTTTTAAAACAACTAGTTGCAAAAGTTTCTGGATTTTCTTCACAAGTTTCTGATTTAATTGGAGTATTAGCGTCAAATAGAATTGCAAGAAAAATAAAAATTGCTCCAGTAAGTAATTTAAAATTTAGGTTAAAAAGTAATTTCAAATCAAAAAAAATTTTTAAAACTATAGCATTTTTATACAGAAAAACAATTTCTTTTAATTCAACCCTACAATTCTGGATTGGTACGAAAGGCAGTCTGAGACTTATTAAAAGTGTCCAGAAGAGTTTTGCTATTCGTATCGCTTTCGTATTGTAATATTTACCAATCGCTGAAAACCCAATCGGGGCGACAGGATTCGAACCTGCGACCTAGTGCTCCCAAAGCACTAGGTCAAGAAATAAGCTCAGAGTTAAGATAAAGATTATGGAAATCATCAAATGAAAGGTTGTTTAGATATATTCATCAAATTTTCAACATTTTTTGCTTCCTACATTTTTTTTCAAGTAAATATAGCCTTCTTATTGTTAGGGGAACCCCCTTTATCTAAAGAAAAGCAATTTAAGGACATGACAAAAGAAGAGCGTTTAGAAGTTTCTCAATACTATGATAAATTCAAGGTCTCTTCTACAATATCAGGATTTCTCTCACTACCTTTATCAGTAATAAGTACATATCTAATTTTTCGCAAAAGGACCAAAAATTGACAAGTCTTGAAGAAGAATAGATTTTGCTTACATTTTGCACACAAGCTATTTTGCTAATTGCTGAGATCCAAATCGGGGCGATAGGATTGAAACCTGCGACCTAATGCTCCCAAAGTACCAAGATAAAGAATTTTTTTAAGATATTTGTAAAATTTAGTTTCTTTGTGAAAAATTTTATAATATTTTGGTAGTTGATTTTTCGTTAAATTGAAATCATTAAAAACAAAGAAAAAATATAACGAGCTTGGATTTTCATTGACTGAGTTAATAATAGTAATAGCCGTTCTATCAATTTTAGCCACTATAGGAGGACCTTATCTTTTAAGATTACTAAATATGGCTAGATTTGCGGCTGCAAAAATGGTTCTCAGTGAAAACTATACAAGTTGTCTAAACAATTCTAATAAATCACCAAATGCTCCTTTGATCCCAGGCATTACTTTTCAGTCAACAGATTGTTCAAGCTTGATGTCCGCAACAATTGATAAAACATGTTCTATCTCGCTAGATATGTCAAATGGAGCTAAAACAGGATGGGCTGAATCTTTTGATTCATGTCAGTCATTTAATCTAATAGCTCAAAAATATAATAATTTTGATTTCGTTGTTCAGAATGCTGCAATTAATAATGAATGTTCAGATTATGTGATCTTAGAGGCTTCAAATTGGGATGAAGCGCAGCAAAGATCACAATCCTTAGGTGGTAATTTAGTGACCATAAATAATAAAGACGAATATTCCTGGTTGCAAAATAATGTCTGGGCAAAAAATGAATTGCTAAGTTTGGCGGGTGATAATTCTCAAGAAAGTACTTATTACTTTACTGGTTTAAATGATGTTGCTAAAGAAGGCGAATATGTGTGGGCGAGTGGCGAAACTTCGGATTTTAATAATAATGAAGATTTAATACATCGGCAAAACTGGTTGGCTCAACAGCATATGGCAAATTCAAAAGATTATTTTGTTATTGGAGGAACTAATGACAAAGGTTTTACTGACTATGTCCAGAATGACTATCGCCCGGATCTATATAATGGGTTAAGTGGGCATCTGACTTGGGTTGATAATGAGAGTAGTTGGCTTAAAAATAACGGAAATCCTAGACATTTTGGCTTGGCAGAAATTCCTTCATGCAAATAAATAAAAAAAATTTCTGTTAATTTGAGGGAAACATGAGGGAACGGTTTTTTGAGGGAAAATTATTATTAGCTGAGACTTACTGCTATAACTGAATCGGGGCGACAGGATTCGAACCTGCGACCTAGTGCTCCCAAAGCACCCGCAAAAACAAGGCTATAATTGAGACTTATAGCTATATCAATACTTTTAAGGAAACACCCGTAGCCTAATTCGGACTAACATACTGTGATTTGCGTGTCATTTGCGTGTGTTATGCGTGCCTTAAATATTCTTTAAATTAAACTTCATCATCATCAACCTCAATAATTTCATTGGTTTTTATTTCTGCAAGTCCATAAAAGATATGGGCACCACCTCTTTCAACTAGTTGATCTGTATTGTATTGTCTATTTGAAACTGTCATCATTTGACCTGGATCTCTGTTGTAGTTATCAAATAAAGTCATTACAGTGTATTTCTCTCCCTTACCAAAACCGTCACTTTCCTCTCCAGGAGCCCAATTAGAATAAGTATTTTTTTCTCCCGTAACACTCTCATATTTTTCGTTATTTTGATGATTAGTATGACCTAACCATACTGAAGAACCTCTTAATTCTTCTCCTGGTAAACCTAGTTGGTCTGTAAGCTTATTACTTGCTTTCCCATCTCCATAAAGCTGCGATTGGAGCCAAGAATTTTCTTCTTCATCATTAATCGTTGCTAAATTACCACCTAATTTTTTTGCATTTGCTTGTGCCTTTTCCCATGTGTCTCCCTTAACTATTACGTAAACACTATCACCTCTTCTGTAGTACTCTCCATCGAGTGTTAACCCATCGGTAAATGCATCATTAAATTTGTTTTCAAATTCATCAATGCCAATTCTTTGACTCTTATAAATTCCATCGACGCAGATCATTGCCAAACATTCTTTTAGATCAGTACCTGGGGCACCCTTATAGGTATAGGACATCTCTCCACTTATTACTGCAATATTGAAAACAGGATATGTGTTTAAATCTTCAGGCTCAATACTAATTAAGCCATTGGAATCCCCCTGGCAAAAAAAATCTTCATTTGATTGAAATGAATAACCGTTTACTGAATAATTATTAGGAATAAAATTTTGATTGACATTATCTATATTTTTAGCAAGGCACTCCTTATAGACTTGTTTTAAAGAAGTTAAAGCTGCTGTAGCTCTTGCTTTTCTTGAGAAACAGATAAAGTTTGGAATAGAAACCGCAGACAATATTGATAAAACCGCAATAGCAACTACAAGCTCAACAAGAGTGAATCCATTATTGCGGATTTTCCTTTTTGGAGAATTATCCAATGATTCAGGAATATTTATTATTTAGAGTAATTAAAAAGTTAAGGAAGTCGATCTAATTTTCTAATTTTTTAAATATTCTTGAAAAGAATTTAAATTTGCGTGTCATTTGCGTGCTCACTTTTTTGCACGTTTTATATTATTAGCTGAGACTTACTGCTATAACTGAATCGGGGTGACAGGATTCGAACCTGCGACCTAGTGCTCCCAAAGGACTCGGTTGTTCAAATAAGAATTTGATGAGATTCTAGTTATAGACAGAAGTGGAGCTAGATACAGTAATGAGTTTGAGTTTCACTCTAGCATAACCTTCGAAGATCATCTAAGATCATATTAGATCACAGCTACCCCTACAGCTACCCCCTTACGCCCGAGTGCTTACTTTATGCCAAGGTCAACGACAGAAGATTGGGTTGATGCAATAAGTATATTTATTAGAGATACATTTGGGAATAAGAATTGGCAAATAGTAAAAAATAAAGAGAAAACAATGATTTAGCTTAGATTTTAAGATGGAACTAGAAGTTATAAATACATTCCCTACAAATGTCAAAGAGCCAAACGTATTGGGCGTAAGTCTATCAAATTCAAAAGTTTTATTGATCACCCTTTTAAGTTGAAGAAATATCAAACTTAATTTCTTAATACCTTCAAGAGAAGATTTACTTTACTTGATAAACTTTTGATCGCCCATTACATTTTCTTACTGCCCAAGGGATAGTTGTATCTATACTCTCTTGTTCTATACAAATGGTTTGATAATTTGCCCAATTTTTCAAGGGGATTAGATTGAAAGCAATAATACTGAAAATCAGTATTAGTAATATTAAGCAAATACTTATAAAGGCTTTAAAAATTTTTTCATCAAAAATATTCATGTTATTAAAATTTAAATCCTCTTTGCATTTCGAGATTAACAAATAAATTTTAAAGACACATTAAAAAAGTAAATTTTAAATTATTAACTTGTTTATCTCAAATTAAAAAGTATTAATTAATTAAGAGAACAATTTATTTATTCAAAATGCATTCTTTATTAACACTGTTTTTTTATATTCTTGCTGGAGCAGGTTTAGGAACTTTAATGATCTTCACAGGTATCCCTGCTGCTTCTTTATTGGGAGCTATCATTGGAGCTGGTGTTTTAAGTGCGAGTGGTCTAATTGATGCAGCAGTTTGGCCATTAGGTACAAAAACAGCACTTGGGATAGGAATAGGAACTGTTATAGGGACTGGAATTAATCAAGAAACTTTAAGCGAATTACAGAACTTGTGGAAGCCAGCATTAATTATTACATTTTCTTTATTAATAACTGGACTTTTAATAGCATTTCTAATAAGTAAATTTTTAGGAATTGACACTGCTATTGCAGTATTAGGTTCTGCTCCTGGAGGGACAATAGGGATGAGCCTAGTTGGATCTGAGTATGGAGTAGGTGCTTCAGTAGCTGCTTTACACGCGGTCAGATTAATAACCGTTTTATTATTGATTCCTGCTCTTTTAAATTTACTCGGTTTAAAAGATGGTATTAATACTCCTTAAATAAATTGACTTTATTATTTTCTAATTATCAATGTAATATTAATAATAATAAAACTAGTCTTAACCTAAGACTTGAAAAGTAATTTAAATAAGTTTGTTAGTTTCATTCATTGATAGGTGTACTTTAATTTTAAAAACCATCTCGATTCTTCAGAGTGGAGTTATTGATAGAAGAGAGAATAAATTAGAAATGAAAAAGCTAAGAGAAGCAATGGAGCGATTATATGGGGATAGAATCCAAGATGATTTTATAGATGTTTAATGAAAAATAATTAGTATATAAATATATAGAATTCATTTAACCTATGACAGATGAGAAAAACTTAGAAAAAAGTAGTCAAGATTATAAAAAATCTCAATATGGAAGTTGGTATAAGAAAGCCGAAGAAAAAAAGAAAGCGCAAAAGGAGAAGGAACTAACTGAGAAGAAAAAGGCATCTTTTTATATTAATTCAGAAAAGGAACAAAATGAGAATAAAGAGGAATCCTTAATTCAAAAATTTCTAAACATATTCAATAAAAGGAGTAATTAAAGATGGAATTTGAACCAACTGAAGATCAAAGAAATAATTTAATATTCCCTGCCTGGGAAGAAATAAGATGTACTGCTGATGAATTAAAAGAAGATTTAGGTTGCGATAACGAATACATAAGAAAGATGTTGATAGCACTTAGTGAGAACTACCAATAGAAGCACCTAGAGGGTATCTTCGAAGATTCTAGCTACCCTTTCAGCTACCCTTTGGGGGTATGAGACAACATCCAATAAAAAAGCGAGTCTGGGAAACTCGCTACTATAACTTGGTTTTTAAGAGTCGGGGCGACAGGATTCGAACCTGCGACCTAGTGCTCCCAAAGCACCCGCGCTACCAAGCTGCGCCACGCCCCGCTCATAAGATATTAGTCCATAACAGGTATCTATAAAAGACTTGATTTATGAATTTTTTATAAAAACACATTTTTTGGGACTAAAAGAGATTTTTTTGCTTTTTTATAGCTTTTTGGGGTTCAAGTTTTTTTTAATATAATACTTTTATGTTGATTAATTTATCCTTTTAAAGGTTAATAAAACATTGCGCTTAGCCAACTATTTATTTTTTTATTTTTCTTTAAGAAAATAATATAATAATATCTCCACTAAGAAATAATTTTATTTTATGAGAGAAATAAAAACAGTATGGGGAAAAATCTTGCCAGAGGTAAATCTATTCCCGATTTATTACTTAGTATTTATTTATGGATTTATATATATATTGCCTTATGGGCAATCATTTATAGGCTTAACGTGGTTTGATTGGTTTAGAAGTGAAGACGGTCCTTTGGAGTGGCTCCAATTTTTTGAATACCTCGTAGCTTCATTTTTTTCTCTTATTATTTTTATTAGAAGCAAACGCAAAAGTTCTATAAATACACTATTGTGGTTAGTTTTTTGTATATTCTTATTTCTCATTGCTGGAGAAGAGATTAGTTGGGGAGAAAGAATAACTGGATTTGGAATTGAATCAATTTCTGAAGTTAATATTCAAGGTGAAACTAATTTTCACAATTTACCCATTTTTCATAATTATTTATTGGACCCTGTCTTTGAAATAGGATGTTTGTTATTAGGCTGGTTTGGGTGGAGAAGATTCCCAAAACTTGATGCTTTACCTCCAAAAAATCTATCTTTATTTTTCTTATTTGTTGCGCTATTTTATTTTTATTTTGATATCTCTTGGGCATCTACTACTGAACAAATAAGAAATGATCAAGAAATTTTTGAATTTTTGTTAGCCTCTGGACTTTTGACACATTGCTGGAATAATTTTAAAAAGTTTCTTTAATTAAAAATCGAATAGAAAGAACAATTTATTTATATTTAAAAAAATGAGTAAAATTTTAATTTCTTATTTGAAAACTTGATACTACATATAATTGGTTCCTTATTAATTACTAATTACTATAATTGGTTTTTATGAAAAGACTTTAGTGAAAGATTTCCAAGAGCTCATATCAAGTTATCGAAATTTTCCTCGAAAAGGGATAGTGTTCAAGGATTTATTAGGAATACTTAAGGACCCAGACGCATTCAAAGAATTGATTTATACGATGTCTGAGGATGAAGTAATAAAAAATTGTGATGCGATAGCGTGTATTGATGCGAGAGGTTTTATTTTCGGATCACCAATAGCATTTAACATTGGGAAACCCATGGTAGTTTTGAGAAAACCTGGGAAATTACCTGGTGAGTTGATAACTGCTGATTATGAATTGGAATACGGTAAAAATTCTTTATCAATTCAAAAAAGTTCCATTGAAAAATTCTCAAGTTTTGCGATTGTAGATGATCTATTAGCAACCGGTGGGACAGCTAATTGTGCTTATTCTCTTCTTAGTAAATTAGGTAAAGAAGTAACTGGATTATCTGTTGTTGCTGAATTGAGGAACTTAAATGCTAGGCAAATATTAGAAATGGAAGTTGTTTCTCAAATTGAACTTTAAATTTAGATTAGATTAATCCAATTGATCCGGCTGTAAAACCAACTATTAAGAAAAATGAAAATTCTGCTAGATCTCTTGGTAAAGAATTGACGAGTAAACTTAATTGAGTCATTTAACCTTGTGCTCCTCAGGTTTGTTTAGTTTCAGATAATTTAGCCAGATTTTTAATTTTATGAGAGCTTAAAATGATATTTTTCTTTTTTCTATAGATTTGAAAAACCCTTCACTATTTTCTAAAACTTATAAGTTAATTTGAAGATAAAAAATTTAATTACTCTTTTGTTAAATAAATATTTAAGTGCTATATTGCTGAAGTAATTGTAGAAAAATGGATTACAAAAAGAAATCACTAAGCAAAATTGACGTAAAATCAGATTACGAGGAAATAGATACTAGGCTTGCTTCAGGTTGGTACGTAGACATCAACAAAAAAAAGAAAACATACAAAACAAATCAAATATCTTATAAAATTTCAAAAAAGATAATTAAATAATATTCATCTTAATAAATTCAATTACTTCAAATTAAAAAGTTAGGTTTTAAAAAATTTTTTATTTAATACTCAAAATATTTTCTCCATTGATCTAGATAAATATGAGAATCTTTAAAGAACTTTTCGTAATACCTCCATTTTTCTATGGATGTTTTATAAAGGGGTTGAATAACTTGAGATGATGAAGGTGTATTAATTTTTTCTCTTTTTAAAGCAGTATCTCTGTAGTTTTTTATGTTTTTGTTCCATTTGAGATTTAGGAAATTTAAAACTTTAAGAATATTGTTATCAAAATCTTTTATAAGATCCTCATATTTAGACGTTACATATTTGATATCCAACTTATCTTTGTATTCAACCCACATTTTCATGGTAAGATCATAAATCCTGGCTGAGGAATCTATAGATCGAAAATTTGCCATTGCATTGTTTGGTTCAAATGCCTGTTGGAAACATGATAAAACTGTATCGTATGGATTTCTATGAGTAAAAATTATTTTTGCATTTGGAAATAACAGATTTATTAGAGGTAAGCAAACAGTGTTAAAAGGGAATTTATCAATCAGTACTTTCGCTTCTTTACTTTTGGTGGAATAAATCATTAATTTTTTTAAGTAAAGTTCCCTAAGATTTCTTAATTGCTCATCATTAAGTTTTGAAATTTCACTTAAAGAGTATTTGTATTGAGAACTAATAATATTTTCAATGTTTTGAATTATTGGTTTTTCTTCTACAACATCTATTTCAGGATGACTCCTTAGTATTGTGTCTAAGAGAGTTGTTCCTGATCTTGGGAAGCCTAATAGAAAAACTAGTTCTATTCCATTTTTAACTTGATAATTTTTTCTTTTAAAGGAGTTATTATTTTCAAGATTTTTTCTATATGTGTGGATATAATTCTCAAAAATTTTGGGGTCACATTTCTTATAATCTGGGTTTAATTGACTTCTTTCAAAACATTGATACGCTTCTTGAAAGTTTTTTTCTTTTTCCTCAATAAATCCTTTAAAAGACCAATAAAGAAGAATTGCTTTCTGGCTAGAATCTTCTAACCATTTACGAGGAATTTTATTAATATAATCTTTTGCTTTAGTAAATTTTTTATCTCTGTATAAAAGCCTTGCTTTAAACAAAAATAAATCATTTTTTAAATTTTTATTATTTTCAAATAAGGTTAAAGAATCTCTTAATTTTTGTAAATTATTAGTCTTATCGTAAAGATCAAAAAGATTAATGTATGCAAATTTGTAATCATCTTTAATTTCTATAGCTTTTAAATATAAATTTTCAGCTTCTTGTAATTTATTTAATTCAAATTTAATTGACCCCAAATTTACATAAGCTAGTTCAAATTTGGGATTAGAATCTATTGCTTTTTGCACAAAATTTTCAGCTTCAATGGTTTTTCCTTTTTCTAACAAGAGGGATCCTAAATTGTTTAAAGCTAAATCAAAATTTGGTTCTAAGTTGATAGCTTTTCTATAATTATCCTCTGCTTCAAAAATATTTCCATTATTTAGTAAAAGATTTCCTAGATTATTATGGGCCAGTGCAAAGTTTGGCTGCAATTTGATAGCTTTTCTATAGCTTTCTTCTGCTAAATCAAGTATTTTTTTATTTGAATAAATATTCCCCAAACAATTAAATGCCATTGAGGAATTTGGATTTATACTTATCGCTTTATCTAAAAGTTTTTCAGCTTCTTTAGCTTTTCCTATTTCCAAGATAATTACAGCTAAATTTGTTAACGCTAAATCATTATTAGGTTTAATTTCTAATGATTTTCTCAAAGAAATTTCTGCTTCTTCAATTTTTCCTAGCTCTTTTAGTAAACATCCCAAATTTAAGTGTGATTCAGCTATGTTTGGATTAATTGCTATACATTTGCGTAAAAGTTTTTCAGCTTCCTTTAATTTCCCCTCATTAATATTTATGCTGGCTAACATTGAATATGGCATCAAAAAACTTGAATTTAATTCAATAGCTTTTTTTAAATAACTTTTTGCTTCCTCTAATTTATTTTTTTTTCCTAAAATGCTTCCTAAATTTGCATATGCTTCAAAGCTTTTTGGGAACCTCTTTATTGATTCTTTATAGAGAAATGCCGCCTTATCAAAATCATTTAATTGTTGATAAATAGTTCCTAGATTTGTGAGAATTCTTGGATCATTAAAACCTTTTTTTATTAAATACTTATAAATTTCTGAAGCTTCTTTGATTCTCCCCTTAGAGTGATATAAAAAAGCATTTGAGATTAACTTATTTTTATTGGGGATGTCGTTTTCTAAAGCGTTTTTTTTTCGAATATTTTTATTATCATTCCCAAAACCTGTCATTTAATTTGATCATCTTTGATATTTTTAAACAATAACCCTTAAATTTTTAGATTTCATACAAATTTTTTAAAATTTGCTAATTTTCCTTAAGATTAGGAATTAAAAATTTGCATATGGACACAATTTCCATCGTCACACAAAAAATAAAATCTTTAGTAATCAATCAATCAATCCAATAAGAATTCAGTCTTACCAAGCTTTTTAAAGCCTGGTATTTGATTGTTTTGATCATTTCATTGACTCAAATAATGGAATCTAAGAAAAAGTAGTCCTTGATACTTGAAATTATTACCATTATTACAGTATTTTAAAGTGTCCCTTTTTATATGTGTGAGGAACTTAAATGAAGCTTTTTAAAAGCTTGCTTGTAGCTCCAGCGACTTTAGGCTTATTGGCTCCACTGTCAGCTACAGCGAACGAAGTTACCATTAATGACTTCAACCCTGCAGAAGAAATTGCAGTTACAAATAGCCGTGTAGACGGTTTAGAAGCTAGACTCAACAACTTTGAAGCTGGTGGATTTTCAGAAACAACAACAGCATCTTTCAGTGTTGACATGGTTGTTGGAGCAGTTGATAGTGATGACGCTACTACTAGCGAAGCTACTACTTTCGACTATCAAATGGGTATCGGCCTATCAACTAGTTTCACTGGTGAAGATTCACTAGATGTTGCTATTGACATAGGTGGTGGTGATGGCGATGCACAGTCAATTTCAGCTACTGCTATGGGCCTTGATGCTACTAAAGGTGTATTAACAGTTGATGGAGTAACATACTCATTCCCTGTTGGCGGAGCCTCAGTAATTGTTGGTGATGCAAC
>NZ_JNAL01000002.1 GCF_000759955.1 Prochlorococcus marinus str. MIT 9201 | reverse complement strand
TATATTTCTGAGAATTGATCAAGGAGCAGAATCATTGCTCTCAAAGAAAGAAATTATTATAAAAACAAATAGATTTAGAACTTTTAATTCTTCGAAACCTCTCAATGTAATTGTTAATACATTATCGATTTGTTTTATTTGCATAGCAATTTTTCTTAGAAAACTGTATGGTGCATTATAAATAACACAATATTTAAGTTTGACTTCTGAGCGTTATTTAAACCATCCAACATTTGGTATGTTGTACCAAGTCTCTCCAGGTAATGATGGAAGGGATATTTATGCCACTTTATATGCTCAAAAAATGTTTTTTTTAGTTGAAGTTAGACTGAGAGAAGTTTTTTTTGAAGTTATACCATATTTAGATGCCCGTAATCAGGCCGAATTAAATCTTCAAAAAGCTAGAAGACAAAGATCTGAAGAACTATCTAAATGGGAGAATTTATTTACACAAACTTTCTTATAAAAGGTGAAACCTGCAAATTATTTAGAAATAAAAAATAAAATCCCATCAAATGTAAATATTCTCGCTGTAAGTAAAGGATTTAAAAGTCAAGAAATCAAGACTATTCAAAATCTAGGCCAAAATGATTTTGGTGAGAGTAAGTTTCAAGAGGCGTTTGAAAAACAACAAATCCTAAAAGACCTTAAACAAATAAATTGGCACTTTATTGGACGTATACAAAGTAATAAAATAAGAAAAATAGTACAAAATTTCAAATATATTCATTCAGTAGATTCATTTGAAAAGTTGCAAAAGATTTCTAATATTTCGCATGAAGAGGAGAAAAATCCATTAATACTGTTACAGGTTAAGTTGAGTGATGACCCCACTAAAGGGGGCTTTGATCCTAAATTCTTAAAATTGAAATGGGGAGAGATTCAAGAGTTGAAAAATATCAAATTAACCGGTTTGATGACTATCAATCCTAAAGGACTTAGCTCCAAAGAAAATTCAGAATTGTTTAAAAAATGTCGTGCCCTTGCTGATTCACTTCAACTCCCAGATTGCTCCATGGGTATGTCAGGGGACTGGAAGGAAGCAATTGACGCTGGATCAACTTGGTTAAGATTAGGGTCATTGATTTTTGGAGGAAGGTTCTAATTAGTTTTTTTTATAAAAATTCTATCTATTAACTTGCGGTAAAGTACAACTAACGTTATTTAAGTATAGGTAGTTTATTCATTTAAAAATGAATATATTACCCAAGGTTCTTAAACCTTGGTAATCAATTTCAAGAGGATTTAAAAGGTGTCACTTATTTCTAGATTAAAGGCCGTTGTTGCAGGGGATGAGTATCTCGATGATGATTTTGATGATCTGGACTATGCATCAGATGATGAATTAAATGATATTAATGATTTCAAACAAAATCCAAGAAATTCAAATGCTCTTGCAAATTCAAATCCATTCGATTTTATGAATAACAACAGATCATCAAAAGTGGTTGGTATGCCTGGAATTTCAAATTCATCCTCAGAAGTAAGCTTAATGGAACCAAGAAGTTTTGATGAGATGCCTCAAGCGATACAAGCATTAAGAGAGAGAAAAACCGTAATTCTTAATTTAACTATGATGGATCCTGATCAAGCTCAAAGAGCGGTTGATTTTATTGCTGGGGGTACATATGCAATTGATGGACATCAAGAGAGAGTCGGTGAAAGTATTTTTCTTTTTGCGCCAAGTTGTGTAAATGTAACTAGCTCTTCACCAGAAGAAGCGTCTCCTTCTTCTGTTCCTACAGAAAAAATACCACAATATAGTTTGGGCAAAAATACTACTCCTGAACCAGCATGGGGTAATTCTAAATTAAGTGCTTATTCATGATTAATCTGTGACAGATAAAATTGCTGTAATTGGTTTTGGAAATATTGCAAGTGCTATAGTTACACCTCTATTAGATAACAAATTAATTCAGCCAGAGAATGTTTTTTGTGTTGTAAATACAGAAAAAAGTTTAGAAAAAATAAAAAATAATTATAAACATAATATAAACGTTTATAAATCAGGTTCTGAAGAGTCAAAAATAATTTGGGATTGTCAATATAAACTTCTTTCGATAAAACCCCAACAATTAAATGACATAAGTGAGGCCCATCACATAAAAAATAAGGACAATTTAATAGTTTCTATTCTTGCCGGAGTTTCAATAAATAGACTTGCTCAAAAGTTTCCTAATCATAAATGTGTGAGAGTGGTTACAAATATTCCAATAACTATTGGAAAAGGTTTAACAGGGATTTCTTGGGGAGAAGAAATTACAGAAGATCAGAAACAATTCACAAAAAAATTATTTGAAAATACTAGTAAAATTTATGAATTTAATGAAGATTACCTTGATATATTTTTAGCTTTAACTTCATCAGGTCCTGCAATTATTGCTTTAATTATAGAAGCATTAAGTGATGGAGGATTAAGTGGGGGATTACCAAAAATAATTTCAGAGGAACTTGTTATGGAAATGATACTAGGGACTATTTTTCTAATAAAGGAAAATAAACTTACTACTTCTGAGCTTAAAAATTTAGTAACCTCTCCAGGTGGAACAACTATCTCTGCTTTAAGAGTTTTAGAAAAAAAGAGTGTAAGATCAGCATTAATTGAATCAATAGTTTCAGCTAGAAATAGAAGTAAGGAGTTTCGTTAGGTTTTTGAATTATCTTTTAAGTTCATATAAACTTTTTCAAGTGAATTTATATTTTTAGTAATTGTGTATCTCTGAAGTATACGTTCTCTAGCTTTCTCTCCAAGATCTTTTGTAAATGAAGGGTGTTCTACAAGAATTGGGATTATAGTTTTTAATTGTGCAGCCACATTATCAGTTGAAATTACTATTCCTGCTCCGTTATCTAAAACTTCACCGTCAGCTCCGGCATCTGTAGCTACACAAGCAGTACCAGCAGACATTGCCTCTAAAAGTGATAATGATAAACCTTCTACTAAGCTTGGTAAGAAAAAAACTTCTGCTATTTGCATTATTGCTATCCTAGTTTCTAAATCTAATTCGGCACCCCACCAAATTAATTTCTCATTACCAAGGTTAGAAAAACTATTTTCAAGTGTTGGCTTCATTGGTCCATCCCCAACAATAACTAATTTGCAATTTTGAGTTTTTATTTGGCGCCAAGAACGTAAAAGTGCTTCGATATTTTTCTCATTTGCAATCCTTCCCATATATAAAAAGATTCTTTCATTTCCAAGTTTGTTTTTTACCTGATCATATTTTTTACTTTTTTCGCAAAAAGGTTTCCAAATATTTTCATCAACGCCGTTTGGAATCACTATTTGTTTTTCTGTAGGTACTCCTAATTTCTCAAGAACATTTTTTTGAGGTTCAGAAAAAATAATTATTTTATCGAACTTTGCTAAAGAGGGTGCATAAAGTTGATATGTTAATTGTTGAGTGCTCGCAGTTAGATTTCTATTTTTTGCATCAAATGGTGGATGAAATGTTCCTATAAGAGGAACATTAATTTCATTACAAAGCTCTGGAAGTCTAAAGTCTAAAGGAGATAAAGTTAGGCTTGCATGTACTATGTCAGGTTTTAATCTTTCCAATGATAGCCTTAGCTCTTTTTCTGCCCTTGGCGAGGGTATTGTATAAACTTGAGACTTAATTAAATATGGGAGACTTACATCAGGATCATTTGCAAGAAATAATGGGTTTGATGAATTTGAACTAGAGGGATTGTCGAAATGAATAAAACTAATTTTATGACCTCTTGCCTTTAATTCCTTAGTAGTTAAATTACCGTAAGTTACATTTCCACAAAAAGGGGATTTCTTACCCAACCAGGCAATATGAACCACATTAATTAAATTATCTATTTATTAAGTTAACAGGCAAAGGAGCCATGATCCTATTTTTTAAATTTTTTAATGCTTCATGAAGATGCTAACTATATATTTCTCTCAACATTTTTAGTGAAGATAGCTCCTTCTCTAATTGAGTACAGATCCAAGTTTCAATAATAAATAATATTTTAAGCCAGACTTTTTTGGGACCCAACAACTCGCCATTGGATTTTATTGGTAATTCGGGAAAAAGAAGTCTTTGTAATAGAGCAACTTCAGATGCATTTATTTTTAGATTACTTTGAGGATCTTCAATTGACGAAAACCCTTCACTTGGCAAATAATAACAACTCCATTCCCAATTTCCTAAAGGCGGAATAATGGGTTCTCCCGTTTTACAGCAATGATGAATTGGTAAATTTATACCTCCAATGGCTAATAGATGGATTAAAGATTGAATACTCATTGAGAGCATTTTAATATCTTCTTCTTTAGATTCTTCATACAAATAAATCCTATCTAGATGTTCAAGAACACAAGTTAAATAGTTTTGTTGCTTATCATTATTACCTACTAATAAAAAAGTTAATTCAGTTATTGCTTGCGCGGCTGCAAGACATTCAATATTTTTCCCTAGACCAGAATAGCTTTTTAATATTTTAATTTGACGTACAGATTTAAGATTTCTTTTCCCAAAAATTTGCAGACTTAAGTATGTTAATGGAGTAGCTGCGGCAAGACTACTTTTAGGACGTCTAGCCCCAGGTACCGCTAATCGAACAATCCCCTGCTCATCAGTAAGAATAGTTATTAATCTATCATTCTCGCCTAATGGAGAAGCTTTAATACAGAGACCCTCTAGTCTGCACTCACCAGAACCAGACATTTAAAAATTTACTTCTTGGAAAATCTCACAAAAATTAGAAGTTCCAACGCAACTAATTCCATTATCAAACAAATCAATAACTTGTGTCAGTTTTTTTATACCACCTACAACTTTTATTTGATTTTGAGAGCCTGTTATTTTTAGTATTTCAGCGACATCATTAGATTTAAGAGGAGATCCAAACCCGTCCCCGAATTGAAAATTTTTTATTCCTAATTCCAAACATATTTCTATCGCATTAATAAAAACTTCTTCTTGTAGTTTTGATTTATTTATGATTATTGAAACTGGTAATCCAGATAATTTAACTTGCTCAATTTCAGCAGCGAAATTTTCTAAATTTCTTTTGGATAAATTGATAAAGTTTGGGATATATTCAATTCCTTTTGCACCCTTATCTTTTGCAAAACAAACTAATTCTTCAATAAATGAAACTGGTAAATCTGCTAAAGGGTAAGAAATAAGTGCGTTTATATCCGCACTGTAATTACCCAAACAGTTTTTAAGATCAGTTAAATAATTTAGTGAAGTAGAAATATTTTTGATATTGTATTTTCTTATTAAATCGCAATTCACACAGAAATCTTCCCATGATAAATAGGGGTTAATAATAATCGCATGAATTTTCTCGTTTAATTCATATTCAATATTGGGCATTTAAAACTTATTTAGATTGAATCAATCCATAACCTCCATGATTCCTTTTATATATAACTTGAAGTTCATTATTTTTCTTGTTTCGAAAAACATAAAAATCATGATCAATTAGATCTAATTGTTTTCTTGCCTCGTCTGATGAAATTGGAGTCATTTCAAAGTATTTATTTTTTATAGATGGCTCAGGCAGACTTGCTTCAGTTCCTTCTTTAAAAAAAGCTTTATTTAAAAAATTTGATTCCATACTTTCAATTGGAAAAGAATCTTTATTTTTAAATTGTTTATTATGAATTGTTTTATTGTTTCTTTCTTTATATTTGCGTAATTTTCTACAAAGTTTATTTGAAACTAAATCAATGCTTGAGTATAGATTTTCAGTTTTTTCTTCAGCTCTAATTACGGTACCATTTGCAAAAATAGTAACTTCTGCAGTTTGGAACGAGACTCTTGGATTCTTTTCAATTGAAAGGTGTATGTCAGCTTCTTTAACGATATCCTTATAGTGATGTGTTGCTTTTTCTATCTTTGCCTCAGTATATTCTTTTAATGCTCCAGTGAGCTCAAGATTCTTTCCATGGATTAAAATTTTCATAACAAATCTAAAAATATTTACTTACTATCTAAATCTACTTAAATATGGATAATAGAACAGCAATAATTAAGCAACCTGATAATATTTCTTCTTTTAATGATGTTTATAAATTACAAAAAGAATATCAGGAGGCATTGATTTTAGATAATTCTAACCCTGATTTTATTTGGATAGGGGAGCATCAACTCTGCTATACATTGGGGAGAGGATCTAATTACGATAATTTATTATTTTCTCTAAATGATGCTAAATATGATGTTTTTAAGATTGATAGAGGTGGTGAGGTAACTTGTCATATGCCAGGACAATTAGTAACGTATTTGGTTTTGGATTTGAAAAATTTTAATAAAGATTTAAATTGGTACTTAAGAAAAATTGAAGAAATTATTATAAAAATCCTTGGAGCTTTTAATATAAATTGTCACTCTAGAAAAGGGTTTACTGGTGTTTGGATAGGAAATAAGAAAATTGCATCAATTGGAATTGGGTGTAAAAGATGGATTACGATTAATGGATTTTCAATCAATATTGACTGCGAATTAGAAAACTTTAATAAGATTGTTCCTTGCGGAATAGAAAATTGTCTTATGGCAAATATGATTGATTACAACAAAAATTTAAATATTCAAGAAGTCAAGAGAATTGTTAAAAAAACCATCGAGGAAGAATTTAATTTTGATTTTATATCAAAATAGAAATTAAAATTTCAAAATCAATTTAATATGGGTGATTTAGCGTATTGGCCTGCAGCCAAACCTCTTTCTAAAAAAAATACATTTGCCAAAAATAGAGAATTTATTAAGAACCTTGATCATATAGATCAAATTTGGGAAAAATTAAAATTTAAATGTGGTGATACTTTAGCTGTTTGCGATTTAAGAGGGAAATACAAAGAAAAATTTTCTTATTCTGAGCTGGCTGATTTAATAACAAAAGTCTCTTCTTCTTTTGAAAATTATGGTTTAAAAAAGGGGGATGTAGTTACTGTAATATCTGAAAATTCTCCAAGATGGCTAGCAGTAGATCAAGGCTTAATGCGTTTAGGAGCTATAAATGCAGTGAGAGGTATTAATTCTCCTTCAGTAGAATTAGACTATATTATTGGGCACTCTAATTCAGTAGGACTAATAGTTCAATCTAAGGAGATTTGGCTAAAGTTAAACAACAAAGAAGAATTAAAAAAAAGACTGAAATTTATAATCAATTTAGAAGATGAACAATTTGAAAGTTTAATAAGTTGGAGTACATTCATAAGTTCAGTAGAAAAAGAAAATTCACAAAATAATAATTTTGAAAAATTTAATCCAGAAATTGATGACGTCGCTACTATTCTTTACACTTCTGGGACGACCGGAAAACCTAAAGGTGTGCCTTTGACTCATGCAAATTTTTTACATCAAATAATCAATTTAGCCTATATCGCTGATCCAGAACCAGGGACCTCTGTATTAAGCGTTTTGCCTATCTGGCATTCTTATGAGAGAAGTGCTGAATACTTCTTTTTTTCATGCGGTTGTTCTCAATACTATACAATTCCAAAATTTCTTAAAGATGATATTACACAAATAAAACCTGTTGTCATGGCTACTGTACCGAGACTATGGGAAGCAATACATGATGGTTTTTTTCAGGCTTTGAAAAAAATGCCTTCCAAAAAGCAAAAACTTATTAAGTTTTTGATAAGTAATAGTTCGGTTTTTAAAAGAAGTCTTAGAAAGATAAGAAATATAGATATAAATCAAATAACTTTTAAATCAAAAATCCCCTTACTGGGTTCTGTGATTAGCCGATACCCTTTACATAAATTGTCTACTATTTTTTTATGGCCGAATATTCTTAGACAACTATGTGGTGAAAAACTGAAATTTCCTATTAATGGTGGAGGTGCATTGCCAGAACATGTAGATCTTTTTTTTGAATCTTTAGGTGTAGATGTTTTGGTGGGATATGGACTCACAGAAACTAGTCCAGTATTAACTTGTAGGAGAAGAGAATTAAATGTTAGAGGATCATCTGGGCAGCCTCTCTCATTTACTGAAATCAAAATAGTGAATGATGATAAAAAAAAGATTCTGAAGTTCAGAGAAGTCGGGAAAATTCTTGTTAAGGGGCCGCAAGTAATGAAAGGTTATCTTAATAATCAAATAGCTACAAATGATGTTTTATCCAAGGATGGTTGGTTTGATACTGGTGATTTAGGTTTTCTAATACCAAATGGTTCTCTCTTTATAACCGGAAGAGCCAAGGATACAATAGTGCTATCAAGTGGTGAAAATATAGAACCGAATCCCCTAGAGACTGAAATTCTTAGTTCAGAATTTATTAATCAGATTCAATTAGTAGGACAAGATAAGAAATGTTTAACAGCTCTCGTAGTTCCTAATGTCGAATTGGTTAAAAGCAAGTTTTTGGAAGAAGACCTTTCAAAATTAAACCTGAATAAGAAAATTGGTACATTTTTCAAATCACAAATTAATAATTTGCTTAAAAGTCGATTAGGAGCAAGATCAGAAGAACAAATATTAGGTTGTTATTTTGTTGATGCCTTTACTCTAGAAAATGGTTTATTAACACAAACTCTTAAACAAAAAAGAAAAGAAATAGAAAAAAAGTATTCATTACAAATAGAAAATATGTATGAAAACAAATTTAGTAAGAAAATTTGATTTGTCCTATCTATATTGTAAAGGTAATTTAATTTTTTATGGAAACAAAAAACTCAATATCTATAAAGCGCTCAATAGCTATTAAAGCTGTAGTTACACCAACTTGGAAGGAAGATGCTGAAAAAGAATTAAGTAAAGCAATTTCAAACATTGATCAGCAATTATCGCAACTGGAGCAAGAGGGGCAGCAAATAGTAAATAATATTAGATCCCAATCGGTTAATCCCTTAGATCCAAGAGTTCAAGAACAGGTTAGTCAGGTACAACAACAAGTCGCAGCAAAACGAAATGAAATTGAAGAACAAAAAAGAAATCTTCTTCAACAACAGAGTCAAGTTCGCGAATTAAAAATGGACGAAATTGTTGATCAAGGGCAAGTGGATAGTTTCTGTGATGTCACTGTGGGAGACAATCTTATTGAAAAAATGCAAGTATCGATTACGGTTAAGGATGGAGTTATTCAATCTATAGATAATAATTAAAGAGAAGATTTAGTATTTTTGAAAAATGTAAGTAAATCTTAATTTCGAAAAGTTTTAAATTCTAATCGATCTAAATTATTACTTTCTTAAGTTTTAAGAGTTCCCACTGTGAACATGATTTCGTATAATTAGAACAAGAGTTTAAAGGGTTCTTAACCATAAAAACTTTAGGAAGTTTGGTAGAAATCCCTTGAAACTTATGCAATAACAATTTTCTTATGTCTCACGAAATATTCATGCCTGCCTTGAGTTCTACTATGACAGAGGGCAAGATTGTGGAATGGTTGAAAAATCCAGGAGATAAAGTTGAAAGAGGTGAATCTGTCTTGGTTGTTGAATCTGACAAGGCAGATATGGATGTTGAATCTTTTCAAGATGGATATCTCGCAGCTGTTTTAATGCCTGCTGGCAGCACTGCACCAGTAGGAGAGACTATCGGTCTTATTGTAGAAAATGAGGATGAGATAGCTTCTGTTCAAGAACAAAATAAAGGAAAACAACCCGAAGTTTCTAGTTCGGATCAACTTGAATTGGTAAGCAATAAAACGGAAGAAAAACCTTTTATTCAAAGTGAAATTGTTGAAAAACAAGAAAAAGAAGTCGTATTAATGAGTGAAAAGGCAGCCTCATCTTTTAATAGTGATCAAATAAATGCTGCTACGAGTAATGTTTCTTCGAGGGTGATTGCATCTCCAAGAGCTAAAAAACTGGCCTCTCAAATGGGTGTTGATTTAGCAAAGGTTCATGGATCCGGGCCTCACGGAAGGATTCAAGCTGATGATATTTTAAAAGCCAATGGCCAACCAGTCTCTATACCATGGATAGGAGAAGGTGGTTCTCCTGCAAGTATACCTGGTGCAAATTTGGGAGTTGAAAATAAACAAGAAACATCAGGAAATAGTTTTGGTAATCCCGGAGAAACAGTTCAATTTAATACTCTTCAAAAAGCGGTAAATAAAAATATGGAATCTAGTTTAGATGTTCCATGTTTTAGAGTGGGATACTCTATCAACACAGATAAATTAGATAATTTCTACAAAAAAGTTAAACAGAACGGCGTTACTATGACTGCTTTACTCGTTAAGGCAGTTGCAAAGACACTAAAGAAACATCCTCAAGTTAACTCAAGTTTTTCAGAAAGTGGAATTTCTTATCCAGAAAATATAAATATTGCTATTGCCGTTGCAATGGAAGATGGTGGACTAATAACTCCAGTATTAAAAGAACCATGCAATACCGATTTATTTGAATTGTCTAGGGAATGGAAAGATCTTGTGAAAAGATCAAGGTCAAAACAATTAGAACCTGATGAATACTCAACGGGAACATTTACCCTATCTAACCTTGGTATGTTTGGTGTCGATAGATTTGACGCAATACTACCCCCAGGGACTGGTGCGATCTTAGCGATAGCATCATCGAAACCATCTGTTGTTGCTAATAGTGATGGTTCAATATCTGTTAAAAAAATAATGCAAGTAAATCTAACAGCTGATCACAGAGTGATCTACGGAGCTGATGGCGCTTCATTCTTAAAAGACTTGGCTTCCCTAATTGAAAATGAGCCAGAGACACTTGTCTCTTAAATTTAATTGATTTCTCAAATTAATGATGCAGAACTAGATTATAAGCTTGAGGCTTATGATTACTTTCTTGATCCTTCATTAATTGCTAATAAACCTTCTGCAATAAGGCATGAATCAAGATTGATGATAGTTAGGAATAGTGTTTTAGAAGAGAACTGCTTAACTAATAAATTTACCAAGAATCTTTTAGATGAATTTAGAAAAGGCGATCTTGTGGTTGTAAATAATACTAAAGTAATGAAGGCAAGGTTAAAGGTTGAATTAGAAAATAATACGTTAGTCGAATTATTAGTCTTAGAAAGATCCCATGAGTGTGTTTGGTTATGTTTGGCAAAGCCAGCGAAAAAGTTAAAAATAAATAGAAAACTAAAATTAAAATCTCCTTCTGTACAAGATATTTACTTGATGGTTGATGGGGTTGATGAAGAAACTGGAGGGAGATTTATTAAATTCCCTGAAAATATAACTGATCTCAATTCAATGAATGACCTTCTTGATAAATACGGAGAAATCCCTCTCCCGCCTTATATAAAAAATTTCGAAGAGGAATCTTTTCATGAGAACAGTTATCAAACTGAGTATGCAACTAATCCAGGGGCAGTTGCCGCACCAACTGCTGGTTTACACTTAAGCAAAAGTCTTATTTCCAATCTAAAAAAAAAAGGAGTAATAATCTTACCGATAACTTTGCACGTGGGTTATGGAACATTCAAACCAATTGATCAAGAAGATCTAAGTAACTTAAAACTTCATAAAGAATGGGTAAGTGTTAATAATGAAGTAGTGGAGGAAATAAAGAGAATAAAGAAAACAGATAGAAAAATAATTGCTATTGGGACAACTAGCGTGAGAGCTCTTGAAAGTTGTTATTCTTACGAAATTAATGACTTTATTCCAATAGCGAAATATGTGGATTTAGTAATTAAGCCAGGTTATAAATTTAAGGTAGTTGATGGATTATTAACTAATTTTCATCTCCCTAAAAGTTCATTATTACTTTTAGTAAGTGCAATGATTGGTAGAGAAAGATTATTAGATTTGTATAAAAAAGCCATAAAAGAAAAATTTAGATTTTTCTCTTATGGCGATGCTATGTATATTTCACCAGATTCATTACTGGAGAAAAAATAGATTTAGGCTTTTACTGGTTCTTGAATGATTCCGCTTGGAACTTCAGTAAACATAATTGATGATAAATATCTCTCTGCTAAATCAGGTAGAACAACTACGATGGTTTTCCCCGCATATTCATCTTTTTCAGCTAATCTAACAGCCGCTGCCGCAGCAGCTCCACAAGATATTCCGACTAATAGACCTTCTTCTTTTGCTAATCTAAGAGCCATTTCGATTGACTCGTCATTTGTTACCTGTTCAACCTTATCAACAATTGATAAGTCAAGGTTCTTAGGAATAAAACCTGCTCCAATTCCTTGAATTTTATGTGGTCCAGATTTAACCTCTTCACCATTCATTGTCTGCGTAATAACAGGACTATGTGACGGTTCTACAGCTACAGAAATAATATTTTTACCCTTCTCTTGCTTAATGTATCTTGAAACTCCTGTAATTGTGCCGCCAGTTCCAACCCCTGCAACTAAGACATCAATTTCACCATCGCAATCATCCCAGATTTCTGGTCCAGTAGTTTTGAAATGAATTTCAGGGTTTGCTGGATTATCAAATTGACCGGGCATGAAATATTTAGAAGGATTACTTTCTGCAATTTCTTTAGCCTTAGCTATTGCTCCAGGCATACCTTTAGATGCCTCTGTTAAAACAATTTCAGCACCCAACACTGCCATAACCCTTCTTCTTTCAATTGACATGGATTCTGGCATTGTAAGGATCAGTTTATAACCTCTTGCTGAAGCAGTAAAAGCTAATGCAATTCCTGTATTTCCAGAAGTTGGCTCAACAATAGTTTTGTCTTTTGTAAGCTTCCCACTTTTCTCTGCATCCCAGATCATGTTTGCGCCAATTCTACATTTGACACTGTAAGCAGGGTTTCTACCTTCAATTTTTGCAAGTACTGTAGCTTTCGCGTTTTTAGTAACTGATTTTAATTTTACTAATGGAGTGTTTCCAATAGCAAAACTGTTGTCCTCATAAATTTTTGCCATTTATATATTAAGAAAATATATATTAATACTAACTATTATTCAGAAAAAGAGTATATAAGTTTTATACGGTAAATACTAGGAATTTAGAAATCATTTAGTGCTTCAGAAAAGCTTTTCCACAATTGATCTTGGTCTTCTAATCCAACTGATACTCTAATAAGGTGCGAGGGTATACCAAAACTTTCAGCCCAATCCAATTCGTCATAATGAGCTAGTAAAACATAAGGACAAACTAGAGTAAATTTTGTACCTAAACTAGGTCCTTTAGATACTTTTAGAGAATCATAAAATTTTTTAGCTTTGTTCAATCCTCCATTTAATTCAAATGATAATAGGCAGCCGTATCCTCCCTCAGAAGTAAGTAAAGAATTAAAATTTGGACAATTTTCAGGATGGAAAATATTTTTAATCTCGCTATGGGTCTCTAATCTTTTTTTTAATTCTAAACATGCTCTATTTTGTTCAAAAACTCTTTGATTTACATCTCTACTAACTTTCTCTAAATAAACTGTATCTCCATCGGAAAGTGTTGGAAGATTAATCTCGTTTAATGCGTTTCTAAATTGATCAATCCATTTACTTTTTGGATTTAGTATTAATGATCCGGCAAGAATATCACCACTACCTGAAAAAATTTTTGTAAGTGAAGTAAAAACTATATCGGCATGGTCTAGGGAATTTATATTTAAATTTGAACCAATTGTATCGTCAACTATTAATGGAATATTTAAATTTTTTGCTATTTTTGAAATTTTTTTAATGTTTACACATTTGAGCATTGGATTACTCGGTAGTTCAATAATTAATGCTGATGGCTTTATTCTTTTGATTTCTAATTCAATATCATCGCAATTTTCTTCTGTAATTAGCTTGGCTCCATGAAAGATATTCATTGGTAATTTAAGTACATCTACATATGGAAAACCAATTTGAAGTGTAGGTTTCGCTGGAAATAATTTATATATGATTTCTAATGATGTATACAATGCTGACATTCCAGATGAAGTTAAGTGAATATCATTAGAGTTAATTTTTATAGATTTAGAAATTCTATTTTTTATTCTTTGAGAACATTCATTTACGTAAGATTTTGGATGGCAATCTTCAAGACCTAGTTCTACAGCAGCAGCCCTTGAAGATAAACCAAGACCAGTATGTTGCCAAAAAGATTTTGCATAAATACTTCCTTCTTTTTCAGTTATTAAGAAAGCTAAATCACCCCTTTTTTCTATTAATGAGAATTGTTCAAAAGTATTTTTATCAATGTATTTTTTAGCTTTAAAAGCTGTGCTTTCATTCGGATATGGCCAAATACTTCTATTGTTGTAGTAATTTTCCTTTTTTACTTTTTCGCATAATCTTTTCAATATGGGGTTTAGCCCGAATCTTGGGTAAATGGACTGCAATAAATTCATGCATTCTTGATTTTTTTCCTCGTAATTTATTACATCATTCCAAGTTGGTAATGCCACAGAAACAGCATGAATACTATCAGGAATAGAATATCCCAACTCTAAATTTTTCCATATAGGGTTTTTAAGTAAATCTCTCAATTTTCAGAATTTATTTAAAGCAAATAATATGTCTGAGATTAAATCGTTTGTTTCTTCACATCCAATAGATAATCTGACAAGAGCATCATCTATCCCCAGTAAATTTTTTGTTTTGTCATCAACAGAAGCATGAGTCATTGTTGCGGGGTGACAAATTAAGCTTTCAACTCCTCCAAGGCTTTCTGCTAGCGAGAAATATTTGAGAGATTTGCAAAATTTAAAAGTATCCTCTTTTGTAAGATTTAATTTTATGGTGATCATCGAACCTCCAGATCTCATTTGTGATTTTGCTAAGTTAAATTGTGGATGTTTTTGATTAAAAGGATAAATTAATTTACTAATTATTTTATGATTCTCTAATTCTTCAGAAATTAATTTTGCACTTTGTGTTTGTTGTTCGATTCTTAAAGGAAGAGTTTTTACTCCTCTCGTAATTAGCCAACTATCAAAAGGAGATGGTTGAAGTCCTAGAGCTTTTTGAGAAAAAAGCATCTTACTATTCCATACCTTATTATTTGTCAGTACTGCTCCACCAAGTGCATCACTATGTCCATTAATGAATTTTGTTGTGCTTACGAGTGATAGCGTTGCACCAAGGTCCAATGGCTTTTGAATAAGTGCAGTAGAAAAGGTGTTGTCCACTACTACTGGGATTTGTAGTTTATTCGCTTCATCACAAATCGCCTTAATATCAAGTACCTTCAAAAGTGGATTAGTTGGACTTTCTAGCCATATCAAGGTTGGCTCGAAGTATGAAATCTTTTTGATATTATTTTCGTTTGTAAAATCTGTGTATAAAATTTCTAATCCAAATTTCTTGAAAACTTTTTCGAACATCCTCACTGTACAACCATAGAGATTTGACTCGCAGAGTATCTTGTCACCTGATTTTAGTGTTGATGAAATAGCAGTTACCGCGCTAATTCCAGATCCAAAAACTGTACAGTATTTAGAATCTTCTATTGATTTAAGGATGTTCTCTAGAATTCTAAAGTTTGGATTGCCTGATCTGGTGTAGTCGAAATTATCTTTATTTCCATGTTTGAAAGTAGATGAAGAAAAAATAGGAGGCATAACGCATCCAGTGTCTTCTGCAAAAGTCTCCCCATGGTGAATAGATAAGGTCTTAAAACCTGGCTTTTTTATATTATTTTCCTTATTTCCCATTATTTTTAAGAATAAGAATCAAATTAAATCTCTCATTTTTTAAAAGAGAGATTTAATAATCCAAAGAAAAGTAGTATTAAACTTTTCTTGAATAATATTCAACAACTAGTAGTTCGTTTATTTCAAGAGCCACCCATTCCCTATCACATTTTCCATTTATTTTTCCCGTTAATTTGGGTTTGTCTAAATCAAGATGAGGTGGGACATTTGCTAAACCAGGAAATTCTATATTTCCTTCTACAAGTTTTTTGCTTGCTTTGTTTTCTTTAATTCCGATTACATCGCCTGATTTGCATTGATAACCTGCAATATCGAGAACTTTTCCATTAACGGTTACATGACCATGATTTACTAATTGTCTTGAACCTGGAATAGTACCTCCAAAACCTAATCTAAAACAGACATTATCAAGTCTGTTTTCTAAAAGTCTTAGTAGGTTAGTTCCTGTAGATCCTTCTTGAGCTCTAGCTTTTTTTACATAACGTACTAGTTGTTTTTCAGAAACTCCATAATTAAACCTAAGTTTCTGCTTTTCTTCTAGACGAATTGCATATTCTGATCGCTTGCGACGGGCTTGGCCGTGCTGACCTGGAGGATTAGACTTCTTTGAAGCTTTCCTGGTGAGACCTGGTAGTTCTCCCAAGCGACGCGTAACCCTTAATCTGGGACCGCGGTATCTTGACATAATGTTAAATTAAATAGAAATTTGCAATAAATTGGATAATTGATTAAATTCAATTAAACTAATTACTACTGGAGATATTATTTTACATCATTAAAGTGTTCAAAACTATTAATAAATCAATTACTTCTATACTTCTTTTTATGATTTCTTTCTATCAAAAGTGGTTTTCACCTTTTTTTGGACCAAGATGCAGATTTATTCCAAGTTGCAGCTCTTATGGATATGAGGCAATTACTAGACATGGACCTTGGAAGGGAGGGTGGTTAACTTTAAGAAGATTAAGCAGATGTCATCCATTAACTCCCTGTGGATGTGACCCTGTGCCTGACTAAATGAATGAAAATATTTATTTTTGTTAGGCAGGGATGTTGCCTTTGCGATTCATTAAAAAATAAACTTGCAAAAATAAATCTTAATGAATTATTCCCTAATCTAGAGGAGCTCAAAGAAATTGATATTGATAGGCTCGATTTATATAAAGATAAATATAAAAAATATGATTATGAAGTACCAGTTATTGCTGTTGAAAGAATTAGATCCGAGGAGATTATAGAATTGCCTCGCATTTCTCCAAGATTAAAAGATGATCAATTAAAGAATTGGTTTCAAAAAAATATTAGTACCATTCTTGAGAAATAATTTTTTATATGAGATCTCTAAAATTACATAAACTTTTAAATTTGGTAGGAATTATTCCTTCATTAGAGTTAAAAGATCATGAAATCAATAATATTTCTTTTAACTCTAAAGAAGTTCAAAAAGGAACTTTATTTTTAGGTATGCCTGGTTTAAATGTTGATGGAGGAAAATTTTGTATTGAGGCAATTGAAAATGGTGCAGAGGCTGCCATTATTGGGTCTTCTGCAAAAGAGAAAATTGGATCTATTGATCGAGAAAGGATTTTAGTTATTGAGGATAATTTAGATTATATTTTTGGTCAAATAGTCGCTGAGTTTTGGAATAGGCCTTCAAGAAAACTTAAACTTATTGGTGTTACGGGTACAAATGGAAAAACGACAATTACTTTTTTATTGGAATATCTTTTAAAAAAATTAGGGAAAAAGACTGCATTATTTGGGACCTTGCTCAATAGATGGCCTGGATTCTCAGAAGTGGCTTCTCATACAACTGATTTCGCCGATAAACTTCAAAAGAAATTAAATGCTGCTGTTGAGGCAGAATCTGAATTCGCGATTTTAGAGGTAAGTTCTCATTCTATTGCTCAAAATAGGATATCAGGATGCGAATTCGAGGCGGCTATTTTTACAAATTTAACCCAAGATCATCTTGATTATCACTCAGATATGGAATCATATTTTCAAACAAAAAGAAAATTATTTTTCCCACCCTACTTAGAAGAAAAAGATAGGATTTGTGTATTAAATCATGATGACCATTGGATATCTAAATTATCATCTGATCTTGAAAAAAAATCTTCATTAGTCTCTACAAAGGTTACTGAAAGTGAATTTGAAAACGAAGATTTTTTTTTCGTAACAGATAAAAAATTTACTGAAAGTGGCTCCACTTGTATTTTTCATACACCTAGGGAAAAAATTCAACTTTTTGTTCCACTTGTTGGTGAATTTAATTTAATGAATGCGATTCAAGCAATAACAATTTTGTATAAACTTGATTTTTCTTTAAAAGATCTATCAAAGTTCATACAATATTTCCCTGGTGCTCCTGGGAGAATGGAGAAAATACAAATTGATAATGATGTTGTTTTAAGATCACTTCCAACAGTAATTGTTGATTATGCCCACACTCCTGATGGATTAAAAAAAGTTTTGCAATCAATTAAGAAACTTTGTGAAGGGAAACTTATAACTGTTTTTGGCTGCGGCGGAGATAGAGACCGTAGTAAAAGGCCTTTAATGGGATCAATAGCTGAAGAGTTATCTGATCAACTTTTTATAACTTCAGATAATCCAAGATCAGAAGAACCCCAAAAGATAGTAAATGATATTTTAATGGGTATAAAAAAAAGAGAAAAAATAACAATAGAAATTGATAGATTTAAAGCAATAAATGAATCTATTAAATTTGCCAATAAAAAAGATATTGTTTTAATTGCAGGAAAAGGACATGAAGACTACCAAATTCTCAATGATAAAGTCATTAATTTTGATGATAGAAAAATAGCTTATAAATTATTAAAAGAAAAAAATAAATCTCAATAAAATTTCCTAATCAAATAAGAAAGATCTTTTCGCACATCACAAGAAAAGTTTCTTAGAATTAATAGAGTTATTTTTAATAAAATGAAAGGCTTAGCCTTAGTTGTAGGCGCAGGTGGAATTGGAACACAACTAGCTAAAGATCTTAATGAAAGTGAAAAAGATTTAGATGTTGTATTGTGTGGAAGAAAAAGTGATTTTCATTCTTTTTGGGAATTAGATATAGAGGATTCTCAATCCCTTTTGCAGTTGAAAAATAAAATATCAAATCATTCTTCAAAATTAAGGCTAGTTATTAATGCTACAGGCAGACTTCATAGTGATTCTCTTCAACCAGAAAAAAGATTACAACATCTTAATAAAAAAAATATGATGGAAAGTTTTTCAATAAATGCCTTTTCTCCTATTTTATTAGCTAAAGCGATTGAAGAATTTATACCAAAAGATTTTAATTTTAATTTTGCAAGTATAAGTGCAAGAGTTGGTAGCATTGGAGATAATCAAACTGGAGGTTGGTATTCATATAGAGCTGCAAAATCTGCGCAAAATCAGTTTTTTAAATCTTTAAGTATTGAATGGGCTAGACGTTTCCCAAAGGCTACTATCACATTGCTTCATCCAGGAACAGTAGATACTGATTTATCTAGACCTTTTCATAAATTTGTTCCGGAACATAAATTATTTAGTAAAGAAAAATCCTCCCAATTCTTGATAAATATTATTAAAAATCAATCACCAGAATCTACAGGAAAATTTATTGCATGGGACAACTTGGAGATACCTTGGTAAACTAAATTTTTTTTATATTAATAGATCTTTAAGTTAATATTTTTTTTATTTCTCTAGCAAGTAAATCAATCTCAGCTTCTGTAGTAATTTGATGTACGCATGCTCTAAACCATTTTGGATCTTCTAAAACCCTAATCCAAATTTTCTTTTCTCCAAGTTTCTTTACAAATTTATCCTTATCTTTAATATTTTCGATATTAAAACTAACAATCCCATTTAAATATTTTTTTTCTAAAACTAATTCAACTCCCTTTGATTGATTTAATTCATCCCAAAGTTTTCCACTTAATTTTTTGATGTTTTTGCTTTTTTCTTTTTCATGGCAGTCTTTATCCAAAAGATCTAAAGAATTCCGGAGCCCAGCAAGTAAAGGAATACAAGAGGTAGCTATTTCAAATTTCCTTGCATCATCATGAAAAAGATTATCTGAAGGCTCATAAATGCCAAGTTCTTTTTTTAATGATTTCCAACCAATTATTGTGGGATCTGTTTCATGAATAAATCTATCTGAGACATAAATGGCTCCAAGTCCTTCTGGTCCACATGCCCATTTATGAGAAGTTATTGAATATAAATCAGAATAAAAAACTTCTTTTTCAATATTTATGTGCCCAAAGGTTTGAGCACCATCAACAAGTAAATAAGAATCTTCTCGATTATTTTTTAATTCAATAGAAATTTGTTTTAAAGGAATTTTATATCCAAAGTTCCACAAGATATGAGAAATAATTAGGATCTTAGTCTTACTATTTAGATTTTTCAAAATTTCTAAAATTATATTTTCGTCGTTTAGATTTTTAATTTTTTGGATTGGCAAAATTTTGAATATTAATTTATTTCTTCTGCAAAATTCTCGACTTGCAGCCACTACACCAGGATGTTCACAGTCACTTATTAACAACTCTTCTCCCTCTTCTACTTTTATTCCCCAAAATGGCAAAATCATACCGGAAGAGATGTTTTCGGTAAAAGCTACATTCTTTGAATTGACACCTAATTTTTGCGCAATGATTCTTTTTGTGGTCAATATTTCTTTGTTAATAAAAGGCCACATATCATTGGTAAATGGTCCTAAATCTTGGATAATTTCCCAAGTTTTAACAATTGCTTCTAGAGAGGATTTTGGTAATGGTCCTTGACCGCCATAGTTGAAATAATACTTATTTTTTAATGCGGTTATTTGATCTCTTAGATTATTTCTCATGGAAATTTATATTATATTTTCAACTCTTGAATTTTTTTAAATATTGCCCACTAAAGTTACTGTTCTAAATTCAATATCCTCAATTACTTTCCAAGGTTCAGCACTCCTTTCTGCAAATTTTAAATTTTTAAATCCTAGTTCTTTAAAATCACTTATAAACTCTGGCTCATACCATGCTCCACTAATACATCCTGTCCATAAATCATGATTATTTTGCAATCTTAAAGGAACTTTTTTGTTAGAGACGATATCGCTAATTGCAATTCTTCCATTATCGTTTAAAACTCTTTTTATATTATTTAGAAGGTTATTTCTAGATTCTGGACTTACCAAGTTTAAAACGCAATTACTTAAAATAATATCAATTGATTTATCTGCTATTAATGGATTTAAATCTTTATCTAATTCATCAAGTTTTTCAATTGAACCTTCTAGAAATTCTGTATTGTTGAAACCTATATTTTTTGTAACTTCTTTAGAGGCTGATCTAGATAAAGAAAGCATGTCAGGATTCTGATCAACTCCAATAACCTTCCCTTCTTTCCCAACAATTTGGGCACAAATGAAAGCATTTTTGCCGCTACCACTTCCAAGATCTAAGACTATATCTTTTTTTTGAACATATTTTGTTGGATCACCACACCCATAGTCTCTTTCTATAACCTCTTGAGGAATTGCTTCAAGTAAAACGGGATTAAACCCAACTGGTGTACAAAGACAACTTTCTTTTTCTTGTGCGGCTGAGCCATATCTTTCTTGAATCGCATCTTTATGATCGAATTGATTAGTTGCTTTATTCGATGTGTTTGTATTACAGCAACTTTCTGACATATTTTTTAAAGAACTCTTGATAAATATAGCCAAAAAAAAGCCCCTGAAAAAGGGGCTTTTAATTTGTTTAATTAAATTATTTAGTGTAATTAACACCTCTGTAATTTAATTCTGCTTTTTCATTACTTGAAGAAGCGTCATCCATTCTGTTGGTGTATACGTTTCTTCTGTAGGTAAGTTCAACAAGTTGCTTTTTAGCAGCTTCTTTGTTTTGAACGTAGTTTTTACCTCTGTAAGTTAAAGTAGTCATGTTTCGATGTGACAACACGGCCATCCCCCGTTCCATGGTATGACTCGAACTGCGCCCTCAAATGAGGGTGAACGAAAAAGTAGCAAATGCTACCAAATTATTATAAGCGTATTTTTAACTGCATGTCTAGCTTTTACATATAGAAACGAAGATTTAATGTTTTTTTAATTATTATCTTAGGTTAACTTTTTTATAAATAGTCTCTAAAAAGGTTTATGTTTATATTTGGTTTAATCTTCATGTAACTATTTATTTATGACAGGTTTTTTATATTTCTTGGGAAATACTTTAAGGTGGCCAGTGTTAAAGCCAAAAGAATTTTTTTCACTACATGCTTATTTTTCAATTATTTATTTGATAACTTTTACTTTGAGTAAATATGATGTAAGCCAATCAAATTTAGTTTTTACTTTAGGAATTCTCGCACCTCTTTTAATAGCTATTGGTCAAGGACTTCCAATTGATTGCCTTGATATGGAATCATCTTTGTTGAAGGAATTAAAAACTAAATAATATATACATATCAGTTAAAAATTTTTATAAAACCTGGACAACTTCGCTTATTTCAGGAATCATTTCTTTTAACTTTCTTTCAATACCCATTTTGAGAGTCATAGTGCTACTTGGGCAACTACCACATGCTCCTTGAAGTCTGACTTTGACAATTGGACCATCTATTTCTGCAATCTCTACATTACCTCCATCAGAAATTAAAAAAGGTCTTAGCTCGTCAAGGACTTTTTCTACATTTTCGTTTGTCAGCGAGAGTGTTTCAGTACTCATAATTTTGGATTAACTTTATAATAAGCCTAGAAAGAAATCTGATTAATTGCAAAAAAGATAATTTTCTGTTGTGACTTCATCTAAAAATCCCACTAATGACAATAGCTACTTTGATGCAGTCTTAGTAGGAGCAGGGATAATGAGTAGTACTTTAGCTCTCTTAATTTCAGAAGTTTTACCAGATATAAAATTTCTTATTATAGAAAAATTAAATGCTCCCGGAAGTGAAAGTACTGGCGCTTTTAATAATGCAGGTACAGGACATGCGGCTAATTGCGAATTAAACTATACCCCTTTAGATCAAAAAGGAAATCTAAAAATAGATAAAGCGCTCTCAATAAATCGTTCTTTTGAAACATCCATGTCTTTATGGGCCTCATTGTATGAAGCAGGGAAAATTGATACTAAGAAGTTTCTAAAATTTATTCCTCATATTAGCTTTGTGTCTGGTCAGGATAATATTTCTTTTTTAAAAAAAAGATTTCAGAAAATGACCGACAATCCTGAATTTACCGATATGGAATTTTCTACATCTTTTGATGAAATTTCATCATGGGCTCCTCTAATAACAAAAGATAGAAATCCATCTACTCAAATAGCTGCTACCAGAATAGGTAGGGGAACTGATATTAATTTTGAGGCTTTAACTAAAGAGTATTTGTCATTAGTTTCCTTAAATAAAAATGTTGAAATTAGATACAAAACAGAATTAGTAGATTTAAAGAAAATTGATAAAAAACAATGGGAAATAGAAATCAGTTCTGATGGTAGAAAAAAATCAATTAGAACTGGCTACGTTTTTCTTGGTGCTGGTGGAAAAACAATTAATTATTTACAAAAATCAAAAATTCCAGAAGCAAAAAGTTATGGTGGATTTCCTGTTAGTGGGAAATGGCTTATTTGCGAGAAAAAAGACTTAACAGAAAAACATAACTCAAAAGTTTATGGTAAAGCCGATATTGGATCGCCTCCAATGTCTGTGCCTCATTTAGACACCAGATGGATTGATAATAAAAAACTTCTTTTGTATGGACCTTTTGCTGGATTTACAACGAAATTTCTAAAACAAAGTTCTTACTTTGACTTATTTAGTTCAATTAAAAAGAATAATATTTTTTCTATGTTAGACGTTGGTTTCAAGAATAACGATTTAATTAATTATCTAATATCACAATCATTAAAGAACCATAACTCAAGAGTTGAGAATTTAAAGAATATGATGCCATCAGCTAATCCTTCTGATTGGTATTTAAAGAATGCTGGTCAAAGAGTCCAAATAATTAAAAAAACTGAAGGTGGTGGTTCTTTGAAATTTGGAACTGAGATTGTAAATTCATCTGATGGATCATTATCTGCTTTGTTGGGAGCCTCTCCGGGAGCAAGTACTGCGGTTTCAATTATGGTTGAGGTTCTAGAAAAATCTGTTTTATTTTTAAACGATAAGCATAATCTTCAGAAAAAAATAAATGACTTAATTTATCCAGAACTTTCAGTCTCCGAAAATTACAGTACCTTCATAAAAGAAATTAAAAAAAGAAATAATTCCATTTTTGGTTTCCATCCATAATTCTAATTAGCTAATATTGATCAAGATGTAATAAGAGGAGAATTTTTCTTTCTATATGACTGATATATCGGTTTCAAAAATTAGAAATTTCTGCATAATTGCTCATATTGACCATGGAAAATCTACCCTTGCAGATAGGTTGCTTCAAGATACTGGTACTGTGCAGCAAAGGGATATGCAAGAACAATTTTTGGACAATATGGATCTTGAAAGAGAGAGAGGAATTACTATCAAGTTACAGGCCGCTAGGATGAAATATAAAGCTGACGATTCCCAAGAATATGTTTTGAACTTAATAGATACTCCAGGGCATGTTGATTTCTCTTATGAGGTTAGTAGATCTCTTCAGGCTTGTGAAGGCGCCTTACTTGTTGTTGATGCAAGTCAAGGAGTGGAAGCTCAAACCTTAGCTAATGTTTATCTTGCATTAGAAAATAATCTTGAAATAATTCCTGTTTTAAATAAAGTTGATTTACCAGGGGCTGATGCTGAAAAAATAAAAAAAGAAATAGAGGAAATTATTGGACTTGATACATCTAATGCAATAAATTGTTCAGCAAAAACTGGAGTTGGTATTAAAGATATTTTGGATGCAATCGTAAGAAGAGTACCTCCTCCTCAAGATGAAATTAAACTACCTACCAAGGCACTGATTTTTGATTCTTATTATGATCCGTACAGGGGAGTTATTGTTTATTTCAGGGTGATATCTGGGTCTCTAAATAAGAGAGAAAAAATATTATTAATGGCAAGTAAGAAAAATTATGAACTGGATGAGATAGGAATAATGGCGCCTGATCAGCAGCAAGTTGATGAATTACATGCAGGAGAAGTTGGTTATTTAGCTGCTTCTATAAAATCAGTTGCTGATGCGAGAGTGGGAGATACGATTACTCTTTTAAATTCACCTGCCAATGATCCTTTGCCAGGATATAAGACAGCAAATCCTATGGTTTTTTGTGGCTTATTCCCGACTGATGCTGATCAATTCCCAGATTTAAGAGTATCACTAGAAAAATTACAATTATCTGATGCAGCTTTAAAATATGAGCCCGAAACCAGTAGCGCAATGGGCTTTGGATTTAGGTGCGGATTCTTAGGACTTCTTCATATGGAGATTGTTCAAGAAAGATTAGAAAGAGAATATGACTTGGATCTAATCGTAACGGCACCATCAGTTATTTATAAAGTTAATTTAAATCAGCAGGAACATATCTTTATTGATAATCCTTCTACAATTCCTGATCCACAACTTAGAGAATCAATAGAAGAGCCTTATGTGAAAATGGAAATTTATGCTCCCAATGAATTTAATGGAACATTAATGGGTTTATGTCAGGAAAGAAGGGGAGTATTTATAGATATGAAATACATAACAACAGATCGAGTTACCTTGATTTACGAAATTCCATTAGCAGAAGTTGTTACAGATTTCTTTGATCAAATGAAAAGTAGAACCCAAGGTTATGCATCAATGGAATATCATTTGATTGGCTATAGAAAAAATGACCTTGTTAGATTAGATGTTCTAATAAATTCAGAAAGAGCAGATCCATTAACTTCTATTGTTCATAAAGATAAGGCTTATGGAATTGGCAGAAGTTTAGTTGAGAAATTAAAAGAACTTATTCCAAAACAACAATTTAAAATACCTATTCAAGCATCAATCGGTAGCAGGATTATTGCAAGTGAAAGCATAAGTGCTTTGCGAAAAGATGTTTTATCTAAATGTTATGGAGGGGATATTTCTAGGAAAAAGAAACTTTTAAAGAAACAAGCCAAAGGTAAAAAGAGGATGAAGGCAATGGGTAAAGTTGAAGTCCCTCAAGAAGCTTTTATGGCAGTCTTGAAATTAAACCAGTAATTTTTTTTAATTTAAAATTTATAGCTATTTATTTTTAAAAGAATTGGTTATATTTCATTTATATCTTTAAAAAAAAGATTTTGGATATTAACTCATTTAATCGTGTCGGCACAAATATCAGAAAAGCTGGATTTTTAATTGTACTTTTTTATCTTCTTGTTGTTTTAATAATGAAATTTTTAGAGGCCAATAATTTTTTTGGCTATTCATTTTCAATGTTAAGCAATGATATCTTTGCTCCTCCTTCTCTTAATCATTTTTGTGGCACAGATAGATTAGGAAGAGATGTTTGCTTAAGAACTTTGCAAGGATCATCATTAGCGATAGAAGTTGTATTCTTAGCTATTCTTTTTTCATTAAGTTTGGGTTTGCCATTGGGATTATTAAGTGGATATTTTGGTGGTTTTTTTGATAAATGCTTATCACTAATAATGGATACTATTTTTTCAATACCTGTAATTTTGCTTTCAGTTGTTGTGGCTTTTGTATTGGGTAAGGGTATTCTTAACGCGGCTTTGGCATTGTGTATTGTTTACTCTCCTCAATATTTTAGATTAATCAGAAATCAGACAATATTGGTTAAATCCGAAACTTATGTGGAGGCAGCTCAAGTTGCAGGAGCTGATGTTAAAAAAATTATTTTTAAATATATTCTCCCAAATGTAATAACACCATTGCCTATTCTGCTTACCCTAAATGCTGCAGATGCTGTTTTGGTATTAGGAAGTTTAGGATTTTTAGGCCTTGGCGTTCCTGCAGATGTCCCAGAGTGGGGAAGTGATTTAAATCTTGCTCTTGCCGCTTTACCTACAGGTATCTGGTGGACGGCTTTGTTCCCAGGTTTGGCAATGTTTTTTTTAGTTTTAGGTCTTTCTTTTATAGGAGAAGACCTTGAAGAAATTTTTGATAATCAAAATTCTGAATAAATTTAGTTATCTGTAATAGGATCAAGTTCTCCTTGATCATTTAACTTTGGATATTCTTTAGCTGATTTTTTATACACCGCAGCTAATTCTGGGTAACACCATTCAAAAAGTGTTTTTTGATATTCATCCATATTTAACCCTTCTCCATTAGAGGGCAATATACCTTTATTTTTTCTTTGGCTAACAGCTTCAAATAATAATATAGAAGCAGCAACTGAAACATTCAGAGATTGAACCATACCTCTCATAGGTATAAAAATTGATTGATCAACCATTGATATTAGTTCATTACTTAGTCCCCATTTTTCTGCTCCTAAAACAAAACATGTATTTTGAGAATAATCAAAATTTCTATAATCTACTGATTCACTATTAAGAGTAGTTCCATATAATTTAAAACCCTTATTCTTTAAATCAGATATTGCCATGATAGTATTTTCATGATTATTCAGTTTTACCCATTTTTGACTTCCTTGAGCAGTACTATTAAAAGTCTTAATGGCATTCTTTTTGCTAATAAAATTTGCTTCGAAAACTCCTGCCGCATCACATGTCCTTAATATCGCAGATAAATTATGTGGCTTATTGACATCCTCAACTAAAACAGTCAAGTTTTTCATTCTGCAATCTAAAACACTTTTGATTCTTTTAAATCTTCTTGGCAAAATTGACATTTATAATTTTTCACACTTTTAAATTATATTCAAAAAATGTTGATTACCTATTAAATCTCTTGGTTTATAATATTTAGGTAGTTTAAATTAACTCAATGGCATACATAGAATGGGACTATACAGTAATAACAAGTATGGTAGAAAAACAAGGGTGGGATTTACCTGATCGTGAATCGGAAGAATGGAATAAATTTAACGATGAATTAGGAGAAAAAATGAGAGGTGTTGGACTTATTTTTGAAAAATATTGTAAATTTACTCCTGATGTAGGAGAAGGAGTTCATCTTCTCGATGACTGATCATAAATAGTTTTAAACCATTGATGTATCCCTTAATCAATGGCTTATTATTTAATAAGATAATATAATTTCACTAAATTAGAACTGGCAATTATTAAGGCTTTATAAAGCTTGTACTCGAAAAAAAAATATTTATTCCACAAAAAAGTTATTTAATTTCTATATTTGAATAAAAATATGAAAAATAAATTAACTTTTTTATTCGATGGTGGTTGTCCACTTTGCTTGAGAGAAACAAATTTTCTTAAAAAAAGAGATACCTTAAATCAAATTTTATTTATAGATATTAATAGTAAGGATTATGATAAAAGTCTTTTTAATGACATCTCATATTTAGAAGCTATGTCAAACCTGCATGGGATTATTGAAAATGGTGAAATTATTAGGGGACTAGATGTACTTGCATATGCTTATGAATTAGTTGGTTTAGGTTGGGTTTATTATCCCTTGAAGATTAAGCTCTTATCTCCATTGTTGAGATTAGTTTACAGATATTGGGCAAAATATAGACTTCAAATTACAGGTAGATCCCATATTGAAAAACTTTGTACCTCACAATGTGAACAATAAATATGGAAAGTATCGATATAGACAGAATAATAGAAATGTGTTGGGAAGATAGAACACCCTTTGAAGCTATCGAGTATCAATTTGGTTTAAAAGAGGAAGATGCGATAAAAATTATGCGTCAAAATCTTAAACCCAAATCTTTCAAAGTCTGGAGAAAGAGAGTTTCAGGAAGAAATACAAAACATATGGCCCTTAAAGATTCAACTAGATTTAAATCTACTCATAAAAGAAAATTATAAATTTTGAAAAATCTTTCTACTAAAACTTGTCCTGTTTGCAATAGGCCGTTTGAGTGGCGTAAAAAATGGAAAAACTGTTGGGATGATGTTATCTACTGTTCAAAAAGATGTAGTAACAGGAAGTCGCAAAGATGAAACAAGTATCAATCATTTTCCCGAATCAACTTTTTAGAGAAAGCCCAATCTTAAAAATAAATTGTGAAGTTTTGATTTTGGAAGACTCATTATTTTTTGGAAATGATAAATTTCATAAATTAATTAACCATAAAAATAAGTTAGTTTTTCATAGAGCATCTATGCTCGCTTATAAAAATTATTTAGAAAAATCTGGCTTTAAAGTTTTATATATCGAAAACAAGAATAATGTTTCTACAATTGATTACTTATCGGAATTTATTAAAAATAAATATCAGAAAATAAATCTCATTGACCCTCATGATTTTTTAATAATGAAGAGGATTAATAATTTTGTTGAAAGTAATAATTTAGCTTTAAATATTTTGCCTTCTCCTATGTTTATGAGCAGTGAAGATATAAAAGATTTATTTGCATCAAATGCAAAAAAACCTCTTATGGGGAGATTTTATGAGAATCAAAGAAAGAGCCAAAAGATATTAGTTAATACTGATGATACACCTGAAGGTGGTAAATGGAGTTTCGATGAAATGAACAGAAAAAAATTACCAAAAGAAATAAACATACCCAATACACCTAAATTACAAAAAAATAAATTTGTAGTTAATGCAGAAAGATCGTTAGCCAATTTTGATATTAAGTTTATTGGAGAAAGTGATAACTTTTTATATCCAACTAATTTTGATGAGGCAGATGAATGGTTAAATGATTTTTTTAAACATAGATTTTTCTTATTTGGAGATTATGAGGATGCTATTTCTAGAGAAAATTCTTTTTTATGGCATAGTTTACTTTCTCCTCTTTTAAATAGCGGCTTATTAACTCCAGATGTGGTAGTAAATAAAGCATTACTTTTTGCAAAAAATAATAATGTTCCTATTAACTCTTTAGAAGGTTTTATTCGTCAAATTATTGGATGGAGAGAATTTATTTGTCTCGTCTATAAAAAGTATGGAACAAAGATGCGAAAAAGTAATTTTTGGGATTTTGAAGATAAGCCAATTCCAGAATCTTTTTATCAGGGAAATACAGGAATTGAACCAGTAGACGTTGTTATAAAAAATATTATTAAATATGGTTATTGTCACCATATTGAGAGGTTAATGATTATTGGTAACTTCATGCTTCTATGTAGAATCCACCCTAATCAAGTTTATAAATGGTTTATGGAAATGTTTATTGATTCCTATGATTGGGTCATGGTCCCAAATGTTTACGGAATGAGTCAGTTCAGTGATGGAGGTATCTTTTCAACAAAACCATATATATCAAGTTCTAATTATGTAAAAAAAATGTCTAATTTTAAAAGTGGTCCATGGTGTGAAATATGGGATGGCTTATTTTGGAAATTTATTAAAGATAATGAAAGCTTTTTTAGAAAGCAATATCGTCTGGCAATGTTAACGAGAAATCTCGATAAAATGTCAGACGAAAAATTAAATAATCACTTAAAAACGGCCGATAAATTTTTAAGAAATATTCAATAAATTAAAAGTAATAAACTAAGTTGGTTTTGAAAAATTAAAAGAATATTATATTATTACGAAATATTACAGAGTGATGTTAATTTATAAAATAAAATTTATCTAATGAAAATTGGAACACTTTTTTAAAAAGTAATTTAACTGGTATTATCACTTTTTCTGAATTAGATTGGATAACTACCCATCAATCGAATTTTACAAGATTGGAGGAATCTATAGCAATTAAGTTAGGAAGAATGCTTGATGCTGGATCAATCAATATTGGTTGCCATTTGAATTCCTGATTAAGTTTTTATTTTACTAATGAAGTATCAAGAAAAAAAAAATTTCGGAAAGAATTCATTCTTTAAATATCTTTCTTTTTTTAGGATTTAATCTATCACTGATTTCTTTCTTAGGTTTTATTTGGTTCAATTCTGCAATTGAAAAATTAGTTTAAATTTTTCAATTTTTTGTATATTAAAGTTAACTTTAGAAATAAATTATATTTTGAGCATAGGATTTTTACAAAGAAAAGCAGCTTGGGAAATTTTATTAAAAGTTAGTTCTGGCGATTTTTCTGATCATGCCCATGAAAAGGTTTTAAGAAATTATCAATTTAATTCTCTCGATATAGCTTTTATTACAGAATTATCTTTTGGATGCATAAGGTATAGGAAATTTCTTGATCTTTGGATGGATCATACATCAAAAATTACTCATAAAAAGCAGCCTCCAAAATTAAGATGGCTTCTACATATAGGTTTATATCAACTATTGAAAATGGATAAAATTCCATTTTCTGCAGCTATTTCTACTACTGTAGAAGTTGCTAAAAAAACAGATTTAAATGGTTTAGCTGGGACTGTAAATGCGATATTGAGAAATGCATCAAGAAAATTAGAACAAAAAATTTTTCCGAAATTATCTTCTGATAAAAAAGAAAGAATTTCATATCTTGAATCATTTCCATTATGGCTTGTGAAGGATCTTTATAAATGGGTCGGTAATAACGAGGGTGAAAATATCGTTAAGTCATTTAATAAAAAACCTTCAATTGATTTGAGAATTAACCAATTAAAAACTAATTTATATGAATTTTTGAAAGTACTTCATGAAAATAAAATTGATGCTGAAATTATTAAGGATTTACATAATGGAATTACTTTAAAATCTAATCCAAGATCTATAAAAAATTTACCAGGATATAGTGATGGACTTTGGACAATTCAAGATAGATCTTCTCAGTGGATAGCACCTCTCTTAAATCCAAAAGAAGGTGAAAAGATTTTAGATGCTTGTGCAGCTCCAGGAAGTAAGTCTACCCACCTAGCAGAATTAACAAATGATAGTGCTGAAATCCTTGCTGTAGATAGATCAGCAAAAAGATTGAAAATACTGCAATCAAATTTGGAAAGGTTAAATTTGAAATCTGTTAATACTCTTAAGGCTGACGCTACGAGTTTGATTGAATTGAATCCTAAGTTTATATCTTATTTTGATAAAATTTTATTAGATGCCCCCTGTTCTGGCATTGGAACTCTATCCAGGAATCCAGATTCTAGATGGTCTTTAAGTAAAGAAAAAATAAAATCTTTAACCTTATTACAGGAAAAACTATTGGAGAGTATTTTTCCTCTTTTGAAAAAAGATGGAACTTTAGTTTATTCAACTTGTACTATTTGTCCCGATGAAAATAATCTTTTAATTGAAAGATTTATTGAAAAAAACAAAGCTTTTAAATTGGTTAGCCAAAAGCAAATTTTACCTAGCTTAGATTATCCTGGGGATGGATTTTATTCTGCAATAATTTCTTATAAATCTTAAAAATATAATTTATTTTTTAATTGGGATTTTATAAATTTCAGCTATAAACTGCTTCCATAAATTTGCTGCATTTCCACTAGATAATTCAGATTCTCTGTTATCGTCGTAACCTATCCAGATCCCTGTTGTAAGATTATAAATGGAACCAATAAACCAGAGATCTTTATTCCCATCAGATGTTCCTGTTTTTCCATAAATTTTCTTTCCTTTAATAGAGGCTGCTTTTGAAGTTCCTTCTTTTACAGATTTTTCAAGAAGTTTATTTATTTTTCTGTTTACTTTTAAATCTAATATTTTCTTGGAAATAGATTTGTTTTCCCAAATAGATTTATTATTAAATGATTCTATTTTTTCAATGATACTAGGGATTTGAATCTTCCCATTATTATTTATTGCAGAATATGCATTTGTAATGTTTAAAAGATTATCTCCAAAAGAACCAATAGCTAATGACGGGAATTCCTTAAACTCTTGCTTATAGCCTAGACCAAATGAATTGGCTAGATTAATAGTTTTTTTTAAGCCGATTTTTTTTGTTATTGATATTGGAACTATGTTGGATGAACTTTTAAATGATTCAATCAAAGATACTAAACCTTTATACTCTTCTGAAAAATTTTTTGGACAATAACTTTCCCAGCATCTTGGAGAGTCCTCAAATTTATCGCTTAATTTTATACCTTCTTTTAAAGCAGCAGCATAAGGAATTATTTTAAAAGTAGAACCTAAAGGTCTTACAGATGAAATTACCCGATTATATTGATTTATTGATGGATTTTTGCTTGTTACCATTGTTCTGATTAGTCCTGTGTTTGATTCTATTGATAATAAGGCAAACTCAATTTCTTTAGGACCCGCATAATTTGAGATTTTTTGGGCTTTTTCTTGCCAATCTTTATTGATTGAAGATTTAATCCTTAAAAACTTAAAATTCTTTTTATTTTTAATTCTTTTATCTGCTTCCTCAAGAATAAACTTTATTAGTAATTGATCATCTAAAAAATTATCAGTTGTTTGATAATTTAAGTTTATTTTCTCTCTAATAGCCTTATTCTTATTTTCGAGAGAAATATACCCATCAATATACATTGATTCAAGAACTTTATTTCTATTTTTAATAGCTAGTTCCAAATTTTTATAAGGTGAATAAATTGATGGAGCTGGAGCTAATCCTGCAATTAATGCGATTTCTGATAAAGTCAATTCATCTATAAGTTTTCCGAAATAAACTTGAGAAGCCTCGTTAACCCCGTATGCTCCTGATCCTAAATAAATATTATTTAAATATAATTTTAAAATTTGATTTTTGTCATATCTCAATTCAAGTATAAGTGATATAAATATTTCTTTGATTTTTCTTTGAAAACTCAAATCATTATTTAGAAAAAGTAATCTAGAAACTTGTTGAGTAATCGTACTTCCTCCTTCCTTAACATAACCACTTCTAATATTTTGAAAAAGTGCACGTGAAATACTTTTTAAATCAATTCCATTATGTTTATAAAATCTTTTATCTTCTGAAGATATAAAAGAATTTGCAAGAAAAAATGGAATTTTATGTTGACTATTATCTATTTCAAATTTGCGGCTTAATTTGCTTAGTATCGCATTATCAGAAGATGATATTACATAAGAATATTTAGTTGCCCGAGAGGTTTTATTTTTAGATATGTCAAATTTTAATGTAGTAAATATTAGGTTATAAACATAAAAAGATATTCCAAAAAAAATAAATATTGGAATGATTAAAACAAAAGATTTGGATTTAATCTTTTGCAACTTAAGCAACTAAAAAACTATGTCCTATTGCTAAAGCCGTAACTAACATTCCAGTTATAAGAAATGGTTGGGCACTCGCTTGATATTTGACATCAAATTTTAGAGGATCTCTTAATAACCACATATCTTGAAATGTAATTTGTGGAACTATCAATAAAACCAATATTACAGAGGCTAAATGTTGACCAATAATAACTAATACTAAAACCATTGCCAATTGAAAAATATCAATCAGTCCTGCACTTATTCTGCTTGCATTTTTAATTCCAAATACTACTGGTAAAGAGTTCAAGCCTAACTTTGAATCTCCTTCAACGCTTTTGAAATCATTAATAACAGCAATACCAAGTCCGGAGAGGCTATAAGCAAGTGTTAGTAATGCTGTCACAACAGTTAATTTCCCAAACAAGGCTTGTCCTGCCCACCAAGGTAAAGCTATATATGATGCGCCTAATGCATAATTTCCAAGCCAACCATTTTGCTTTAATTTAAGAGGTGGAGCAGAATATATATAACTAACAAACGATCCACCTAATGCTAAAAGTAAGACGGAGGGAAAGTTATGTTTAGCATATAAATCTAATAGAAAAGCAACTAATAGGCCTGCGATAAGTAATACCCAGATTTGAATTTTTACATCTTTAATTGAAATTTTCCCAGAAGGAATTGGTCTATTGGGTTCGTTAATTGCATCAATTTCTTTATCAAAAAAATCATTTATCGTTTGCGTATAACCTGCCAGAAGTGGCCCACTCATTAACATGCATGCTAATGAAGCTAAAACATTGCTAAATGTCCATTCAAAATTTCCACTCGCAGCTGCTCCACAGATAACACCCCATATCAAAGGGATCCACGTAATTGGCTTCATTAACTGTATACGAAGTTTCCATATACTTGAAGTTTCAGAGGCACCCTTAATTCCTAGTAGTTGTTTTGGATCATTCACTTTACTCTTTAACCTTTCTCAATTTCTTCTGGAAAAAACCAATTTTGCTCACCATTCTGAAATTTTGCGGTGATTCCAATACTCCTGCCATCTGTCATTTTATAGCCTGTTATTACGGCTTTAGGATTAGAGGATATTTGATCAACTAATTTTGCTGGTAGTCTATCCTTTACTTTGTTAATGTTAATTTTGATTTTACTACCAATTTTTGGTAATAATTTTGTTTCAGCCATAAGAGGTAAAATGGAAGCTATTATGCAAGATTAACAGCATTTGGACAATTTTTATTAAAATGGTTGCTCTTCGTTTAATTCCTTGTTTAGATGTCGCCAATGGCAGAGTCGTTAAAGGTGTAAATTTTGTTAACTTGAGAGACTCAGGTGATCCTGTTGAGTTGGCTTGTAGATATTCTGATGAAGGTGCAGATGAATTGGTATTTTTAGATATTAGAGCAAGTGTGGAAAATCGAAATACATTAATTGACCTTGTTTCTAGGACAGCAAAATCAGTAAAAATCCCCTTTACTGTAGGGGGAGGCATAGATTCTGTTTCTTCTATTAATGATCTTTTAAGAGCAGGAGCGGATAAAGTTAGTTTGAATTCCTCAGCTGTAAGAAATCCTGATTTGATTTATGAAAGTTCTAGAGAATTTGGTACTCAATGCATCGTGATAGCAATTGATGCTAGAAGAAAAGTTAATAAGCTTGGTGAATGGGAGGTATATGTAAAAGGGGGGAGAGAAAATACTGGAATAGATGTATTCAGTTGGGCAAAGAAAGTTGAAGAATTAGGCGCGGGGGAAATATTGCTAACTTCAATGGATGGTGATGGAACGCAAAATGGATATGATTTGCATTTGACAAAATCTGTTGCAAATGTTGTTGATATCCCAGTAATTGCTTCTGGAGGAGCAGGTTCTCTTGAAGATATCTATGATGTTTTCAAAGAAGGAAGGGCATCAGCAGCACTTTTAGCGTCATTACTTCATGATAAGAAACTTACTTTACAAGAAATAAAAACTTTCCTACTCGAAAAAAAACTTCTAATAAGACCATATGAATAAAAAAATAAATTTAATACCAAAAAGAAATAATTTTAAAATTTAAAGATGAAATTCACAAAATCTATCGAAGTCAAAAACATTTTTAATAAAATTTCCTATAAATATGATTTTTTGAATAATCTATTAAGTTTTGGACTACATAAATTATGGAAAAGGAAATTAGTTAATTTATTAAAACCCTTAAATGGTGAAGATTGGGCAGATTTGTGCTGCGGAACTGGAGATTTAGCATTTTTAATTTCTGAGAGAGTTAGTCCAAGTGGTTCAATTACTGGGATTGACAGTGCAGAGGAAATCTTAAATATTGCAATGAAAAAATCTAAGCTAAAAAAAAATAAATTTATTAAGTGGGAAATGAAAGATGTATTAGAAATGAATGATTATTCAAAAAACTTCGATGGAATTTGCATGTCATATGGACTAAGAAATTTGAACAATGTTGAAGAAGGAATAAAAAAAGTTTTTTATCTTTTGAAGGACAAAGGAAGGGCAGGATTTTTGGATTTTAATCATTCAACAAAAAATTCTTTATCTAATATTTTTCAGAAAATTTATTTGAGATTCATTGTAGTAACCATTTCGCGGATTTTTAATTTAGGTCCAGAGTACGAATACATTGAAAAAAGCATAAGAAATTTTCCAAAGAGAAATGAGCTTATAAATATTGCTAAGGAAGTTGGATTTGAAAAAGCTGAATATAGGACTATTTTAGGAGGGCAGATGGGAATATTAATTCTAATTAAACAAAGAATTTAGTTATTTTTTTTTCTCCAACAAAAAGAACACTTTCCCCATCTATTGATTTCGCCCTTTGGAGTCGGTGAATTGCAGAGAGTACAAATGCACATATTATTTTGATGGATTCTACTTGGGTGCTTTGCCCAAACTATATTTGGATTAGTATCTTTAATATTTATATTATTCATTTCGTAATTTTGTATTATTTTTATTTCATTCAAAGTTATTCCAATTTTCTCGATTCTCTCTTTTAATTTATGCTTGTTATAGATTAAAGCTTGCCGCCACTGTGGATGATTTACTGCAATAGTAAGTGTTTTTTTTTCAATATTTAATGGTTTGCATTCTTGAAACAGTTCCAAACCGATTAAGTTCTTCCAGTTTTCGTTAATTTTAGAAAGTTTATCTAAGTCTCCCCAGGATTTTTTGAAATTATCAAGACAATTTTTTAATGGCTGTGGATTCCTTCTGTTCACTATTGGCAAATACTTTTTTTCCAATTTGTAAAATTTACTTATTAAGACTAAAGTTAATCTAATCTCCTAAAAGATGCCCGTTGTTTTAATAAAGAATTTGTGAAAGTTATAGGATCAGCAGCTAAAACAGTTTTTTATTTAAAAAAAATTCAGGGTCAATATCCAAGCTGGAGACTTCTTTACAAAATAAAATGTAAAAGTACCGAAAATGAGCTAACAAACTTGCTTGGATATTCTGAAATAAAGAAAAACCAGCCAGTAGCGATAATCGCAAGAGAACAGTTCTCAGGGGTAGGCCAAAACTTAAAAACTTGGGTTTCTCCTAAAGGCGGGATTTGGTTAAGTGCAGCTTATCCAATATTTTCAAGTGAATTTGCAAGTCAAATATTTAATTTATCTTTAGGTATTAAAATATGTGAAATGCTTAGACAAGAGAATATAAATGTTTGCTTGAAATGGCCAAATGATATTTTTTTTGGTTCAAAAAAGTTGATTGGATTTTTACCAAGAGTGATAACAAGAGGCAAAGAAATTATCTATGTAAGAATAGGTCTTGGCATGAATGTCTTAAATTACACTCCATCAGAGGGTATTTCATTATCAAAAGTACTTCAAACTAATAATATTGATCAACATTATTGGACAGCCAAAGTTCTTAAAGCTTTTCATGATTCAATCGAATGTAATAATGAAAAGGAATATGTGATCAAATCGGCAAATAAGTTCCTAACCAAAAGATTTTTACCTAGCGGTGTTTGTCCTCATACATGGAAAATTAAAGATATTGATAAAAATGGGAATTTAAGGATTGAAAATGAATCTCAGCTGAAGGTACTTAGAAGGTTCTGAATTTAATTAACTTTTAATTCAACTATTCTTCCATCCTTAAATTTGGCTATTTTTTTTGCGCGATTTGCAACTTCATCTTCGTGCGTAACTAAAACTATAGTTATTCCGGATGCATGTAGTTTGTCAAAAAGATCTAGTACATCTTCAGTTGTTTTTGAATCTAGTGCTCCAGTGGGTTCGTCTGCTAACAAAATTGCAGGATTATTGATAATAGCCCTCGCAATAGCAACTCGTTGTTGTTGACCACCGGATAATTGGTTGGGACGATTATTCATTCTTTCAGAAAGACCAACTTTTTCTAAGGCATTCTTACCTCGCTCTAATCTTTGTTCAGGCTCAATACCAGCATAAATCATCGGTAAAATTACGTTCTCAAGAGCTGTTGCGTCTGAAAGAAGATGAAATTGTTGAAAAACGAAGCCTAATTTTTGGTTACGTATTTCCGCTAGCTCATCATCAGATAAATTCTCAACAGGGATACCATTTAATTTATAAACACCTCCAGAGGGTCTATCTAGACATCCAATAATATTCATAGCAGTACTTTTTCCTGAGCCACTAGCTCCCATTACAGCTAAATAATCGCCTTTATAAATTTCTAAATTTATGCTGTCTAGGGCTTTAACAGTTAGATCCTCTTTCCCATATGTTTTAGATATATTTTCTAAACTTGCGACTTTCTTGGACATTTATTAAAAATACTTCTAGGAAATATTGTTTGCTATAGCAATAATATCTTGTAAGAAAGGAGTTTCTGAAACTGCTGTGTTGGCTAATTTAAAAAAAGGATTAGATAGAATGCCTCCAAGAGCAGTAACCGCAACGCAAGTGTAAAGTGCAATTCTCAAGGGAGGTAATCCTACGATTCCCCAATTAATTTCAGGATATGATTTAACTATTTCAGAAGCTTCCTTTGGTTCTTTAACTACCATCATTTTTATAACTGAGATGTAGTAATAAATAGATATAACTGAAGTTACTAATCCAACGATTACTAATAGATATTGATGATTTGCCCACCCTGCAAAGAACAAGTAGATCTTTCCAAAAAATCCCAACATTGGAGGTAAACCTCCAAGAGATAGAAGACAAAGGCTTAATCCTAATGTAATCAGAGGGTCTTTTTGGTAAAGTCCTGAGTAATCAAGAATTTTGTCAGAACCAGTTCTAAGTGAGAAAAGTATTACACATGAAAATGCTCCCAGATTCATAAATAAATATGCAGCCAAATATAAAACAGCAGCTGATAAACCATCTTGTGTCCCAGATACTATTCCAATCATTACAAATCCTGCTTGTCCAATAGAACTGTAAGCTAGCATCCTTTTCATTGAGGTTTGAGCTAAAGCTACAACATTTCCTAGAGCCATACTCAGGATGGCCAAAATAGTGAATAAAAGTTTCCATTCCTCATCGAACGAAGAGAAAGAAGTGCTTAATATTCTTATCGCGAATGCAAATCCTGCTGTCTTTGAGCCAACAGATAAAAAAGCAACTACAGGTGTAGGTGATCCTTCATAGACATCAGGAGTCCATTGATGGAAGGGAACTGCTGCAATTTTAAAAGCGACAGTTGATAAGACAAATACAAGAGCTAGAGAAGTAATAAAGGAGGGTTTATTTATAATTTCTAAACCAATTGTTGTTAAGTTTGTTGAACCACTTAATCCATAAAGAAAAGAGGAGCCATACAAATAGACTGCAGCAGCAGCTGACCCAACAAGCAAGTATTTTAGAGCAGCTTCTGAACTTCTTGGATCTCTCTTGAGATAACCAGAAAGTAAATAGCTCGCTACTGATAAAGTTTCAAGAGATATGAATACACTAATAAGGTCAGTAGATCCACACAAAAGCATTGCCCCAAGAGTTGCCGAAAGAATAATCGCTGCAAATTCGCCAATAGGGCTGCCACTTTGTTCTGTGTAACGCCAGCTTATGAGTAAAGAAATTAATGTTGATAAAGCTATTATTGCTCTAAATGCGATTGCTAAATTATCTGAATTAAAGGATCCAAGAAATGAACTATTTACTGGGTTAGTCCATTGCAAGGCTAAACTTAAAAGAGAGCTGCCAATTGAAAAATAGCAAATTATTGGAGCCCATTTTGATGCAGTTTTTTCTCCTGCTAAATCTACAAGAAGAGTACCAACAATACCTAGTAAGATAAAAGCCTCTGGAATAATTGCTTGTGCATTTAAATTAATTGTAAAGATTTCGTTGGGCACTTTAATAAATAGAATTAAATTAGATGATTGATTGTAACGGTCAAAGAGTTAATCTTAACTTGATTATAATTTGTGGGTATGACTTTTGAAATTTTCAAGAGAAATTGCTTGAAAAAGTTTCAAATAATCATAATATGCCCTAACTGAACAAAAACACCAATTTTTTGAAATAAACCTTGGATCACACACTTGTTATTGTTGAAAGTCCCACCAAAGCAAAAACTATAAGAAAGTTTTTGCCTTCAAATTATGAAGTTCTTGCTTCAATGGGACATGTAAGAGATCTTCCAAAAGGGGCGGCTGAAATCCCTGCTGCAGTTAAAAAGGAAAAATGGTCAAGGATAGGAGTAAATACAACGGAAGATTTTGAACCACTTTATATAGTTCCAAAAGATAAGAAAAAGGTTGTTAAGGAGCTGAAAGATGCTTTGAAAGGCGCTACCCAACTATTACTGGCAACTGATGAAGATAGAGAAGGAGAGAGTATTAGCTGGCATCTTCTGCAAATACTGAAGCCTAAAATACCAACTAAAAGAATGGTTTTTCATGAAATTACAAAAAAGGCAATTAATAAAGCTTTAGATCAAACAAGAGAAATTGATATGGAGCTTGTTCAGGCTCAAGAAACCAGAAGAATTTTGGATAGGCTTTTTGGATATGAATTATCTCCTTTACTTTGGAAGAAGGTAGCCCCCAGATTATCTGCTGGTCGTGTTCAATCAGTTTCTGTAAGACTTCTTGTTAGGAGAGAGAGAGAAAGAAGATCTTTTAAAAAAGCTAGTTACTGGGGGATTAAAGCTTCCCTGGTAAAAGATAATGTTACTTTCGAAACTAAATTATTTAGTTTAAAGGGTCAGAGAATCTCTAATGGTTCCGATTTCGATGAACAGACCGGCAAATTAAAACAAGGAAATAAATCTTTAATAATTGGAGAGGATAAAGTAAATGATTTATTGAAGAATTTTTCCTCCGAGGATTGGATAGTCTCAAATATCGAAAAAAAACCATCCACTCGTAAGCCAGTGCCTCCATTTACAACGAGTACATTGCAACAGGAATCAAATAGAAAGCTACGCTTGTCCGCAAGAGAAACAATGAGATGTGCACAAGGGTTGTATGAGAGAGGTTTCATAACATATATGAGGACTGATTCAGTTCATCTTTCAGAACAAGCTACAAGAGCGGCTAGAGAATGTGTCAGTTCTATGTATGGAAAAGAATACCTATCTAATTCACCAAGACAATTTAATTCAACTGCAAGAAATGCTCAAGAAGCACATGAAGCTATTAGGCCAGCAGGTGAGGTATTTAAAACACCAAAGGAAACTAATCTGACTGGTAGAGACCTATCTCTTTACGATTTAATTTGGAAAAGAACTGTAGCTAGTCAAATGGCTGAAGCTAGGTTAACAATGATTAATGCTGAAATTAGCGTGGGGGATGGATTATTTAAATCGAGCGGGAAAAGTATTGATTTCGCAGGATTCTTCAGAGCTTATGTCGAGGGAAGTGATGACCCAAGTTCATCCCTTGAACAACAAGAAATTATTCTCCCAAACCTAACAACTGGAACAAGTCTTGAAGTTACGCATAGAGAATCTACTTTTCATGAAACCAAACCGCCGGCAAGATATACAGAGGCTGCTTTAGTAAAAGTTCTTGAAAAGGAAGGGATTGGAAGACCTTCTACGTATGCAAGCATTATTGGGACAATTGTGGATAGAGGTTATGCAAATATATCTTCAAATACTTTGGCTCCAACGTTTACAGCTTTTGCTGTTACCGCTCTATTAGAAGAACATTTTCCTGATCTGGTTGATACTACTTTTACTGCAAAAATGGAGTCTTCATTGGATGAAATATCTTCAGGCAATCTTGAGTGGCTACCATACCTCGAAACTTTCTATAAAGGTAAAAATGGTTTGGAGGTAAAGGTTCAGAAAACAGAGGGTGATATTGATGGTAAAGCTTATAGACAAGTTGATTTCGAAGACCTTCCTTGCGTTGTCAGAATAGGCTCTAACGGACCTTGGCTAGAGGGTACAAAAATTGATGAATCTGGTAATGAAATTCAGGCGAAAGGTAATCTTCCAATGGACATTACTCCTGGAGATTTAGACATAAAGCAAGTTGATCAAATCTTAAGTGGCCCATCGGATCTTGGAACTGATCCAAAAACTGGGGAAAAAGTCTTTTTAAGATTTGGCCCTTACGGACCTTATGTACAATTGGGAAATAATGATCAAGATAAAGCTAAACCAAGAAGAGCTTCATTACCCAAAGAGTTGAAAACTGATGATCTAACTCTAGATGAGGCTCTTGTACTTTTAAGTTTGCCTAGATTGTTAGGAGTTCATCCTGAAGGAGGAGTTGTTGAGGCTGATAGAGGAAGATTTGGCCCTTATATCAAGTGGATTAAAAATGAAAATGAATCTGAAAATAGATCCCTAAAGAAAGAGGATGATGTTTTTACAGTTGATATAGAACGAGCATTAGAAATTCTTGCGATGCCAAAAATGGGTAGAGGAGGTCAAGAGGTACTTAAAGACTTTGGAAAACCGAAAGAATTTAAAGAAAAAATTCAAATATTAAATGGAAGATATGGCGTCTATTTAAAATGTGGTAAAACTAATGTTTCGATTTCCAAAGATACTGACATTGAAAAAATTACGATAGATGACGCAGTATCTCTTTTAGAAGAAAAACTAAAAGATAAAAAAGGCTCAATTTTAAAAAAAACAAAAATTAGCAATAAAAAAACTAAAAGGAAAAAGAAAAGTTAGAAAAAATATGATTTTTAAAAAAAAAGAATTTTTTTTATTAATTTTTTTAATTTTCTTGCAATCATGCTCTGGAGGAAGGATTGGAAATTTTCTTGAAAGTAGTTTTAATGATTTAGAAAAAACAAACAAAAATAAAGATTTACAAAATAATTTATTAAATAAAAAAGATATAAATTTAGAAAAAGAGAACAAAAAATTTGATAATAAAAAAAATATAAATTTAGAAAAAGAGAACAAAAAATTTGATAATAAAAAAAATAAAAAAATTAAAGAAGTAGAAAAGCCAAAAAATGTTCCAGAAAATAAAAAAGATATAAATTTAGAAAAAGAGAAAAAAAAATTTGATGATAAAAAAAATAAAAAAATTAATAATCTTTCAAAAAAAAGAAAAATTGAGCTTCAAACTTACAAAATAATATTAATTTTAAAAGATGTAGATCCAAAAGATCCCACGGAAGAGTTAAGTTCCATATTAAGTAATTCTGAGGTAAATTTTGAAATAGAAAAGATTGAACGTATCTTAGATTCAGAAAATAAAAGTATGAATAAAAATTAATTAAAAATATTCAACAAAAAATGAGAATAACAACGAAAACTGAAGCATTAAATATTGTCGAGACCTCTTATTTAGCATCTCTCTCGTCTTTATTATGGGTTGCATTATATTATTTGCCAATTGGGGGAGCTTTATTAAGGTTGATTTTACCCCTCCCAATGATCTTGTTGCACTTGAGAAGAGGAACTAAAATTGCATTGGAAGGACTTTTAATACAATTTCTACTTTTATTTATAATTATGGGTCCTGTCAGAGGAACTTTATTTTTATTCCCTTATGGGATCTTGGCTTTTTGGTTAGGGTGGTGTTGGTTTAAAGAAAAGAGTTGGAAACTAAGTTTAACTGTGGGAGTTCTTATTGGAACCCTCGGCTTTTTACTAAGAGTAATAGCATTATCTACTCTGGTTGGAGATAATCTTTGGGTATTAATTACTAGAGCGAGTTATGGTCTAATAGACAAGTTCATTGGATTATTTAATTTACCTTTATATCCCTCAATTTTGAGTATACAATTAGGTGCGATTTTATTAATAATTTTTCAAGAAATAGTTTATGTTTTAACTGTACATGTAGTTGCTTATTCTCTGTTTCCTAGATTTAAATTAACCATCCCAGATCCTCCAAGATTATTAAATAGCTTAGTTGATTTTAAAAATTAAAAAAAGTAAGAATGTATAGTAAAGAATTAGGGATAAATTTTTTTGGTAATGAATCCAATAAAAAAAGAAAACTTAATAAGATAGAAATACTGAAAAAGAATATTAATAATTTAAAAATATTTCTCATAATTGCAGGTACTAATACATCTCAAATTCCAGGAATTTCGGCAGCAGGTATTAATGCAAAATCAAGAAGAATAACTGCGCTCGCAGATGCCGAATTTTTGCTTGAGGGTGCTTCAAAAGATCATAAATATAAATTGCCCCTTCTCAATGCAGGAGTAACTCCTGCCCTAATCAGTCATGTTTGTTCAAAGCTTATAAATATTTATCCAGTTATTGTTCCTCTGGGAATTGGAGCAAAACCTTATTTTAATCATTTGGTTGTAGAAGATAGGAATTTGGGCCCATCAAATTGTCTTACTACTGGTAAATCGATGACTAAAGAGAGAGTTTTAAATCTCTATGAAAAAGGACTTTCGATAGGAAAATCCTTAAAACAACCAGTTTTAATTTCTGAATCTGTACCTGGGGGTACCACAACTGCTCAGGCAGTAATGGAAGCTTTTGGTTTGCAGGTGGCAAATTTAGTAGGAAGTAGTTTATTTAAAGCTCCAAGAGAACTAAGAAGACAAGTTGTTAAAAGAGGACTTTATAATGCAAATTTTAAGGCTGATTTCGACTCTTTTGATGTTGTCGCGGCGGTAGGTGATCCTTTCCAAGCTTTCTCTATGGGACTATTAACTGGTGCCAGGTTAGCAAAACAACCTGTAATATTGTCTGGTGGAAGTCAGATGTTGGCGGTCATTTTGCTTGTATTAGAATTTTTAGATGAAAAAAATAAAGATGAATTTATTGAAGATGTTTTTATTGCAACAACTGGGTGGCTTGTGAAAGATAATTCTCTAAATGATTTAGTAAATCTAATTAATGAAAAATATGATGTCAAAATATTAGGTTTAGCAAGTCCTTTAAATTTCAAATCTTCAAAATGTAAAGAATTGAGGGATTATGAATTAGGTCATGTAAAAGAAGGTGTAGGTGCTGGGGGAATATCATTGCTTGCTTTCTTAGATGGATTTAAAAATGAAGAAATAGTTTCATTGTGTCAACAAAATCTGGAAATGATGAAGGGCCTAGGTCAAATTTCTTTAGAGAAGGATTGCTGAATGTTTTCAAAATTTGCAACCAGAAGAGAATTTTTGAATTGTGGTAAGCTTTCGCTTTTATTTCTCTTAAACTCTTGCAGTAATTTTCCTAATAAAGTAAAAATTGCATTACAAAATTCTTTTTATCCAGAATCTTTTAAAGATACGATTCCAAAAGATTGGAAGCAGGAAAAAATCAATTTTGAAAATATTCGGCTACAAAAAAATAGAAACACAATTTTCAATTCTGACTTTACTTTAATAAATGATGGATGGATTTCTAGTATAGATTTTGCAGAATTTGAAAAAATAAATGAATTTATACTGTCTGAAAATTTGGATAAGAGATCGATAGATTTTTTGGCAAGTTTTAATCAAAATCAGAGAAGTAAATTATTTCCTATTGGCGTAGTACCCTATACAATTATCATTAAAAATAATAAAGAATTAATAAATTCAGCCAGAACTTCTTGGGATTTTCTTCTTTCTAAAAAATTAACTGGGAAAATTATTTTTCCACAAAGTCCCAGAATAATATTGTCAATTGCTCAAAAAATTAATTCATCTAATTCTTTAAAAAAACTCAAAAGCCAAGCAATGCTATTTGATGATAAAAATATGCTCAATTGGTTGATTAATTCTGATGCTAGTGTCGCAATAGTTCCTTATAGTCTTTGCTCAAAATATTTAAAAATAGATCCAAGGCTTTCTTTAGTTTTTCCAAGCCAAGGCGTACCTTTGATGTGGCATTTTCTTCTTAGTCGATCAAATCTAAATAATATAATATTAATTAAATGGATTAAATCTTTAGAAAATAAATCAATTGTAGATAAATTAGTAAGCGAGGGTTGGTATCTACCATTCAATAGTGATTACTTGCAAAGTAAATATAAATCTGAAATGTTCCCGATCTCAGGTCCCTCTGAGAAATGTTGGGAAAATAGTTGGTCTTTCCCTGTACTAACAAATGAACAAAAAATTATTCTTAAAAATTTTTGGAGTGAGTCCTTATCCCCATAATCTTTTTGTAGGATTTTCAATTAATAAGTTATGAGTTTCCTTTAATAAATTTGGTATATCTAATTTATTAGGACATTTAGGAACACATATATTACATTCTTGACAAAATGAGGAATTTTTTTCTTCCCACCAGTGGCCAGCTTTTCCTATTAAATTGTACCTTTCTTTAGAAAATTCTAACTGGCCATAACCAATAGATATATTTCTTAAACGAAGTATTTCTGGAATAGGTACTTCATTCGGACATGGAAGACAAGATCTACATTGTTCACATTTGGTTGAATTTAATCTTTCATTGGCAACTTCCTCAATTTTATCCAGGGCGCATTTTTCAAGTTTTGTAAGCTTCTCGAATGAGTTTCTGAGTTTATACGCAAACTCAAAATCTTTTATGTTTGCGGCCCCCAAGGACAATGTTGTAATGCCTTTTGCCAGCAGAAATCGATACGCTAATTCTAATGGATGAAAAGGCTTAGAGGCCTCTAATAAAATATCGCTTGGAGAATATAATCTACCGCCTTTATCAGCAGGTGATATTGCTAAAACTCCCATACCTTTTTTAATAGCTTTCTCTGCTAAAGCAATCTTAGATTGATCTAAATAATGTAAATGAAGACTACAAAAAGTAAAAACTTCACAGTTAATTGCATCTTTAATTAGTGAATAACTTCCGTGAGAACTAAAACCAACTTGATCAACTAGTTCACTTTCAAGTATCCATGATATGAATTTCTTACCCTCTCCATCAAGAACCCAATCTAGATGTTGTTTTAAGTTGAGTCCATGAATTGCAAGATTATTAATTTTCTCGCGATTTAAATTCTTAAGAGACTTTTTAAAATTATTTTTTAAAAAGTCAAAATCACCCTTTGGTAAAACTTTGGAAGTAATCACCCAATTTTTTTCTTTTATATTCTCTTCTATTGCTAGTTTTTTGATTGAATTCCCAATAAGTGATTCAGCATCACCATAAGATGGTGCTGTTTCTAAATGGTTAATTCCTACATAATATGCATTTTTTATTATGCTATACATTTTTTCGATACTTTCAGTTGCTCGCATTGTTCCTAAAGTGAATAAGCTCACTTTCTCCCCTCTACCAAATGATCTTTTTTGTGAATTAATAATCATCTAAATATGATCAATTTCTTTTTATTTATTCTTTAATTTATTTATAGTTGAAAATCATTTAAAATTAATTAAAGTAAATATAAAATTTTGCAAAAATATTTTTTCTTAAATCTATGTTCACAGGAATAATTCAATCAATTGGAAAACTAAAACAAGAAAAAAACATTTTAGAAATTGAAGTTCTAGATAATTTATTTGATATGGCAATTGGCGACAGCATAGCTGTTGATGGAATTTGTTTGACAGTTAAAGAGATTTTTCAAAATAAATTTACTGTTGATGTTAGTGAGGAGACATTAAAAAAAACAACTTTAGGAGTAAAGTTAAACCTGAATCAGATTGTTAATTTGGAGCCCGCTCTTAGGGTGTCTGACCGTTTAGGAGGGCATATAGTCAGCGGACATGTTGATGGGCTTGGAACAGTTGAGAATATAGAAAAATTAGAGAAATCTTGGCTCTTAACAATAAAGTGGAAAAATAATAATTTTTCAAAATATGTAGTTAATAAAGGGAGTATTTGTGTAAATGGTATAAGTCTTACGATCGCAAAATATGAGCAGGAAGGAGAAATATTTACTATTGCGATAATTCCTCATACTTGGCATAATACAAATCTGAATAAATTAAATGTTGGTGACAGAGTAAACCTTGAGGCAGATGCATTAATTAAATACGTAGAGAAATTACTTTTATTTAATAAAAATAATAATCAAGATTTATCTTCAAATTATATTTCTTCGGAGTGGCTTAAAGAAAACGGTTGGTAAAATATATTTTTTTAATTTAATGGAATCAGATAAATTGTTTTTGACTCTTTTTTAAGATCGATTTTAAATTCCTGACCAGGTTCTAGACCTAATTTTTTGGTGTAGGCATGACCAATTAATAGGTTCCCATTGCCATGAACTTTAGTTTTGAATTCTGTCTGCCTGCCTCTTGAAGCTCTATTACCATTTCTCCCCTGACGACCATTTCCTATTTTGTAACCTTTAGCTTCGATAAGGGCCTTGTAAAAACTTTTTCTTAAGATTCTTCCGCTAGGACCTACGTAACCACAACCTTTCGCTATCTCATCTTCAGATTTTTTACTTAATAATTTTGCTTTTTCAAGAAGTTCTTTCCCTTCTAGCATTATCTAACAAATTTCTAACTATATATTCTTACTAAAAAGGAGAACTGTGGCAATATAAATTAATAAAAAATATATTTATTTTATTAAATTTAGTTTTTATAAAAGATACAAAATAATAAATAAAATAACCCATATTCCATCTACAAAATGCCAGTACAATTCAACAGCTTCCAATGGGAACATATTTTGACTAGTTAATCTTCCACCATTGATTCTCGATTGCCAAGCAATAATTAAAATCATTAAAGTGCCTAAAGTGACATGTAATCCATGAAAACCAGTAAGAGCATAAAAAGTACTTGCAAATAAATTATCGGTTAATCCAAAAGGTAAATGAAAATATTCAAATAATTGACATATTAAAAATATAATTCCAAGAAAAGCAGTAAAAAACAACCATTTTTGGGAATCAGAGTTTTTATCTTTTAAAAGTGCTTTGCCTGCTCTATGGAAAGTTGCACTACTAACAAGTAATAAAATTGTATTAAGTGTAGGTATTGGCAGTTCTAATTCGTAAATAGCACCATCAGGTAATGGATTTACTGCTTTATAAGTTAAATAAGCAGCAAAGAATCCAGCAAAAGTCATTCCGTCCGCAATTAGGAAAGTTATAAGACCAAACATTCTGAAGTCTTCATGAGTTTCATTGACTTCAGAATTATTTTTCTGAATTTCTTTTGAGCTATCTAGAGTTGTCATATGTTTTTATTTTTGTTCAGAAATTTCTTTACCATAACCATAAGGTTCTTCAACTAATGGAGCTTCTCCTTCCCAATTTTCAACTGGAGGTGGAGAAGATGTTAACCATTCAGGTGTAAGAGCATTCCAAGGATTATCTCCAGCATCTTTCCCATTTCTCACACTAAGGAAAACATTAATTAAAAAAGGAATTGTGCTTATAGCCATCAAAAGAGCCCCAAGGCTACTAATTTGATTAACCAACTGGAATTGAGGATCATATTCAGCGACTCTTCTCGGCATTCCATTTAAACCGAGCCAATGTTGAGGAGCAAAGCACAAGTTAAATCCAATAAAAGTAATGAAAAAATGTAAAATTCCTAATTTTTCATTTAGCATTTTTCCAGTTACTTTGGGGAACCAATGATATATCGATGAGAAAATAATAAAAACAGTACCGCCATAAACTATGTAATGAAAATGGGCTACAACGAAATAGGTATCATGCACGTGAATATCAAAAGGGACCTGTGCTAAAGCAACTCCTGTAATACCTCCAAAAACAAAATTTATAATAAATCCGCAAGAGAATAACATTGCACTATTAATTGAAATTTTACCTCCCCATAATGTTGCAACCCAATTAAAAAATTTTATCCCTGTGGGAACAGCAATAAATGCTGTTGCGATAGTAAAGAACAATCTCATCCAAGGGGGTGTTCCACTAGTAAACATGTGATGAGCCCAAACAACTAAACCTAAAACAACTATCCCCATTATTGAAAAAACCATTGTTGTATATCCAAAAAGTGGTTTTCTAGCATGTACTGGAAGTATTTCACTTACTAACCCAAAAGCAGGAAGTACCATAATGTATACAGCTGGATGAGAATAAAACCAAAATAAATGCTGATAAACTACGACATTGCCACCTAAAACAGGATTGAAAAAACCTGTATGAGCGATGATATCGAAGCTAAGTAGAATTAAAGTGCCTGCTAAAACAGGAGTTGACAATACAACTAATAGACTAGTACCAAGCATTGCCCAACAATACATTGGCAATTGCATAAGTTTTAATCCTGGCCTTCTTAATTTGATAATGGTTGCGATAAAGTTTATTCCACCAAATATAGAACTGCCTCCAAGTAATAGAACGCTAAGAATCCAAATAATTTGTCCCGATTGAGGAGTAGTTATGCTCAAAGGAGGATAAGCCGTCCATCCAGCCTGAGCAGCACCCTCAACAAAATAGCTAGCTACCAACATCAAACCTGAAGGAGGAATTAACCAAAAAGCCACGGCATTTAATCGTGGGAATGCCATATCTCTCGCGCCTACATAAAATGGAATTAAATAATTTCCAAAAGCACCGTTTACTACAGGCACTATCCAAAGGAATATCATTATTGTTCCATGCAGGGTTAAAACTTGGTTATAAACATCTCTTGGCATAAAATCTGACATTGGACTAGCTAGTTCAATTCTTATAGCGCTCGCCAAGGTTCCTCCTATTAAATAGAAAAGAAAACCGCAGACTAAGTATTGTATCCCAATTACTTTATGATCAAGGCTAAAACTAAAGTATCTAAGCCATCCTTTAGGTTGAAGACTTTCATTACTAGTTTTTTGCGGATCAATTGATATTGTCATAAATTTAACTCTGGTTTTTTATTTTTGTTAAACCATTCGTTGTAATCAGATTCTTCTTCAACAATTATGGAGGCTCTCATTCCTCCATGATATGGGCCACATAATTCAGCGCAAATTATCGGATATTTTCCTGCTTTTGTAGGAGTGAAATTTAGAATAGTTGGTTGTCCAGGAATAATATCCTGTTTAATTCTGAACTCTGGTACCCAAAAAGCATGTATTACATCTTTGGATTCCATTTTCATTGATACTTTTTGATTAACAGGAACGTGTAGTTCTCCTGAAATGAAATTGCCCTTGGGATAATTGAATAGAAATGCAAATTGCATAGCTGAAACTTCAATTGATAAATTATTTATTGCTATTTCACTATCAGAAGTTTGACTTATTCCAGCCCATATTTTTTCAGTGTTAGAACTCATCATTTCGTGGTTATGATTTAGTTCTTTCATCCCTCCCATTCGATCGTAAATGTTGTAGCTATATAGCCCTATAAATAAAACAATTATTGAAGGTATAATTGTCCACACAATTTCTAAGCTTAAATTTCCCTCTAAAGCTATGCCATCGCCTATCTGATCATTTCTTTTCCTAAACTTGAATAAGCTGTAAATAACAGCTATTGTCATTCCTATAAAAATAATTAATCCAATGATGAAAAGAATTTTAAAAAGTTCATCGTAGATTGGTGCATTAATACTTGCTTCAGCTGGGAGCAAATTTACATTTAAACCAATCCAAAAAGATAAAGCAAAAACGAGTGAAATAATTAGTATTAAATAAACGTTTTTATTTAACAATTGATTCCTTAAAATTTGTATTTATATCCTCAAGATATTCAATTTTTTTAATCCTGCATCCTTTGTTAAAAGAAAAACATTTAAATTCACAACTTCTTAAGATTTATGAAATAAAAGGCGTATTATTAATAACTTTTTAGAGTTAATTGTCAGGGAAAAAAGATTAAATTAGTAAATTATTTTTAAATTAAACATATTAATTTTTAATTAATGTTTGGTTTTTAAATCTAATTTATTATGCAAAATAATAGGTTTTATCCATTTGATTAATAACCAATTATATAAATCAAAATATCTGACAATTTTTAAAAGGTTGGGAAGTCATAGTGTACTCGCACTCATCGCACTAATCGTAATTGGAGGTGCTACGAGAGTCATGGAGGCGGGCCTTGCCTGTCCAGATTGGCCATTATGTTATGGATCTTTTTTGCCTTTTAATCATATGAGCCTAAGAGTATTTCTAGAGTGGTTTCATCGTCTAGATGCTTTTCTAGTTGGAATATTAATTCTTTTTAAATTTGCCCTTTCAATTATTTGGAGAAATGAAATTCCAAATTGGTTACCTAAAACTTATTCATTATTACTTTTTCTAATTATTGTTCAAGGATCTTTTGGAGCTTTAACAGTAATAAACCTTCTTGATTCATATACTGTTACTGGCCATCTTTTAATAGCTTTTCTACTTCTAATTACAACAATTTCAATAAATCAAAATTTAGAAAATGACCAAATAGAAGAGCCATTAATTTGGTGGAGAATATTATTGTTTGTTCCTCTTTTACTTACTCTAATTCAATCTTTTATTGGAGTAAGGCTCTCATCAACCTGGTCATCACATATTTGCTTATCTTTTAATAAACAATGTCTAATTCTAAATATTCATAAATTATTTGCTTTCCCAATTGCTTTTTCAATTCTCTTGATTATTGCTACTGCAATTTTTAAGAGAAGTTTGCTTAATGAAAATTGGAAATATCTCTCAACACTTATTTTTCTCTTGTTTTCTCAAATTGCTTTGGGTGTTTTAAGTCTTAAAACAAATCTGAATGAACCTATTTTTATTATCGGTCATCAACTTAACGCCTCTTTATTTATTGCGATATTAACAACATTAATTTTTAGAAATCCTTTTACCAAAAAAAGCCTAGACCACTCCCTAAATTCTCAAATGGTTGGTATCAATTCATGAACAGTAGTAACTTAGATAACTTGAACTATAAATCTCCAATTAGAGATGAAGTTGTACCTTCAAGAAAAAGATTAACATTGCCACCTTGGCTTGAAGTAGCAAAACCTAGATTAATCCCACTTTTATTGGCAACAACTTTGGGAGGAATGGCTTTAACAGAAGAATGGCCTTTGTCTTCGCCGAAACTTATCTGTACTTTAGGAGGAGGCGCTTTGGCAGCAGCAGCAGCAGGAGCTCTTAATTGCTTGTGGGAAATGGAATTAGATAAAAGGATGACAAGAACTAGCAAAAGAGCCTTGCCAGCAGGTAAGTTATCATCTGAGACTGTATTTTTAGCTGCCGTATCATGTACTTTGGCAGCTTCGATGCTTTTAGTAAGTGGTGTAAATTATTTGGCTGCGGGTTTAACTCTTCTTGGTTTATTTAGCTACGTAATTTTATATACAGTTATTTTGAAACCTCGTACAACAAAAAACATTGTTTTTGGAGGAGTTGCTGGTGCTATACCACCCTTAGTCGGAGCATCTGCTGCCACAGGGCATGTAGGTCTTAGTGGTTGGTGGTTGTTTGGATTGGTAATGTTATGGACCCCAGCTCATTTTTGGGCACTTGCAATTTTGTTGAAGGATGATTACGCATCTGTTGGCATTCCAATGCTCCCTTCTGTTAAAGGATCTGTTTTTACTGCTAAAGCGATTTCTCGTTACGGATGGGCAACTGTTTTTATGAGTATTATGGGAGTCTTCGCTTTACCTGAAGGGGGTCTCTTATACGGAATTATGTTAATGCCGTTTAATGGAAGACTTTTGCAATTAATAAATGAATTAAGGAAATCTCCTGATGATCTTTCAAGAGCAAAGTCTCTTTTTAGGTGGTCTATTCTCTATATGTTTGGCATCTGTCTTTTGTTATTAATTTCCAGAACCCAACTATCTGTAGAATTTGAGCAGCAATCTATTCAAATATTCTTATCTATAGTATCCCTACTTAGTAATTAAATTAGATGTAAAATGTTTTTTAAGTAAATTGAAAGTTTGATGAATTATATAAAAGTTAAAGGGCTCTCAAAATCTTATTCAGATATTAATGCTTTAAAAAATTTATCGATGGAAATTGAAGCTGGCACATTATTTGGAATACTAGGACCAAATGGTGCTGGCAAATCAACACTAATAAAAATACTCGCTACTTTAATAGAGCCTGATAATGGAGAAGTTTTTATAAATAATATTAATCTGATAAATAATTCGAGGAAAATTAGAGAATTAATTGGTTATGTTGCCCAAGACATTGCACTTGATAAAATATTAACTGGACGAGAACTTTTGGATTTTCAATCAGATTTATATCACATTAACAAAAACAAAAAATTTGAAAGGATAAAGAAATTAATAGATCAATTAGATATGAACGATTGGATTGATCGTAAGTGCGGAACTTATTCAGGGGGAATGAAAAGAAGAATAGATCTGGCGGCTGGACTTTTACATTTGCCCCAAGTATTAATTTTGGATGAACCTACAGTTGGTTTAGATATTGAAAGTAGAAATATTATATGGAAACTTTTGAAAGATTTGAGAAATAATGGAATGACCATTATTTTAAGCAGTCACTATCTTGATGAAATAGATAAATTGGCAGATAGATTAGTGATAATTGATGATGGAAGAGTCATAGCACAAGGGACTCCTGTAGAGCTCAAAAATAAATTAGGCGGAGATAGAGTAACTTTGAAAGTAAGAGAATTTAGTAATCAGGAAGAAGCAAAAAACATATGTCAAATTTTATCTTCAATAGATGGAATTAGTCAGATTATCATAAATGAAGCTCAAGGTTTCTCGATAAATTTTGTAGCAGATAAGAAAAAAGATTTACTTACGAAGCTAAAAGTGGAATTGGCTTTCTCAAAGTTTGAAATTTTTTCACTTACCCAAAGTCAGCCAAGCTTGGATGATGTATATCTTCAGGCAACCGGGAAAACTTTAATGGATGCTGAAATTTCTATGGCAGGGAAAAGAGACCTAAAAAAAGAATCAAAGCAATCCATGCGATAAAAAAACTTTTAGTTATCTAACTATAATGAATACTAATTGCTGCTAATTATGGAATTAAAACAGTATAATTTATTTTTTTTATATCAAGAAACATTTGCCTTAACAAAAAGATTATTTATCCAACTAAAAAGAAGACCATCAACTCTTTTGGCAGGAATACTACAACCCATAATTTGGCTTTTCTTATTTGGCGCATTATTCTCAAAAGCTCCTGAAGGTTTTTTACCAGGAGTTGATTCTTATGGGAATTTTTTAGGAGCAGGACTTATTGTTTTTACTGCTTTTAGCGGAGCCCTAAACTCTGGTCTTCCTTTGATGTTTGATAGAGAGTTTGGATTTCTTAATAGATTACTTGTGGCTCCTTTAACCAGTAGATTATCCATAGTTTTATCTTCTTTTTTTTACATAACAATCTTAAGCTTTGTTCAGAGTATTGTAATAATGGTTGTTTCATACATTTTGGGTTATGGATGGCCCAACTTATATGGTTTAGGAATTGTGTTTACAACACTAATTTTATTAGTTCTTTTTGTGACATCAATAAGTTTATGTTTAGCGTTTGTTTTACCGGGACATATTGAATTAATCGCTCTTATATTCGTAATAAATTTACCCCTTCTCTTTGCGAGTACTGCTTTAGCTCCAATCTCTTTTATGCCAAATTGGCTAGGATGGTTAGCCTCATTAAATCCATTAACTTTTGCTATTGAACCAATTAGGACTGCCTATACACAAACTATGGATTTAGAATTAGTGGCTTTACATGCCCCATATGGTGATTTAACTTGTAAGAGTTGTATCTCAATTTTATTTTCTTTAACAGTTTTATCCTTGATTATTATAAGGCCTCTGTTAAATAGAAAGTTAAATTAGAAATTTTATGCTTTTAAAAAATCATTTAATAGAAGTTTTTAAACAAGCCTCTCTAGAAAATAATTCTTTGCTTAAAGATAATCTTGTTCTTAAGTGGGTACATAGATTTGGGATTGATTCACTAAATGATTTATTAATCCATAGTTCACTACAAAAAGAAAATCAGCCTCAAGAAGAAAATCAAGAACAGATATCTTTAATTGATGAAGTACATGAAGAAAATCAAGAACAGATATCTTTAATTGATGAAGTACATGAAGAAAATCAAGAACAGATATCTTTAATTGATGAAGTACATGAAGAAAATCAAGAACAGATATCTTTAATTGATGAAGTACATGAAGAAAATCAAGAACAAATTAAACTTGAATTATTAAAAACTTTTGAAAATATTGAACAAACAAATTTGGAATCAAATGGACTGGAAACTGCTAGCAGTAATTTGATATCTAACAAAAATCACAATTCTAATAAAATAAAACAATTTACTGAAACAGCAAAATTACCTCTACCTTATATTAAA
>NZ_JNAL01000001.1 GCF_000759955.1 Prochlorococcus marinus str. MIT 9201 | reverse complement strand
GAGATAATATTGCTCCCACATTGAAATTAACTAGAGCGCCTCAACTTAGAGATAATATTGCTCCCACATTGAAATTAACTAGGGCACCCCAACTTAGAGATAATATTGCTCCCACATTGAAATTAACTAGAGCGCCTCAACTTAGAGATAATATTGCTCCCACATTGAAATTAACTAGAGCGCCTCAACTTAGAGATAATATTGTTCCAAGTTTGAAATTAAGCAGCATTTCAGGAATTAAAAATAACAGATTAATTCGACCCACCTTACCTTCAACTGAAGACAAAACTCCATTTGATGGAGGCCGTATTATTTCTATCTATAAAAAACCAGATAATTTATTCTCTAAGAATATAAATTTAATTAGTAATATTCAAAATAATAGCCCTAACACTAATATAAATACAGTTATACCAGGAAAAGATAATTTAATTGAAAAAAGAAATGATCTCGATCTAAGTAACTTAAATAATAGTTCTTATGAAGATAGTAATAGAAAAGAACTAGCTTTTATTCCATCTCAATCATCTCCTTTAATATTAGGTGCTCCTCCATTAAATGAAGATAGTACTCCTGATGAAGAGAAAAGTAATATTCCGATTTACATAAAACCTGAAGAAATTTCTTTGCAGACTACAGATTTAATTAATAATGAAATTAAAGGTACCAATACCAGTCAAAGTATTGTTTCACCAAGCAGCCAATTGTATTCAAAAAATGTTTTAGAGAAAATTGAATTCTTAAAAGATCAGACTAAAAATGAAATTATTCAAAACAATGATATTTCTACTCCGGATATTGGTGAAAAAGATTTTAAAGCAGTCCAATTTCAAGATTTAGAGAACATTATTAAAGAAAGTAGCCATGAATTAAAAATTATGGAAACTAGAATTGAAGAGGCAAAACAAATGTTGAAAGGCACAACTTCAGCATGGAGTCCAACTCTAAACCTCTCAAGTACAGGTCTACCTCAGTACTCTATTGGTGATACATATCATAGTCTTGCTCCAAATAAATCAACTGATCAAATTAAAGGTAGTCTTCAAGCAACTTTAAAATGGGATTTAATTAATCCTTCCAGAAAACCCCAAATAAATACCGCTAAAGATAATCTTGAGAATGCAAAAATAGCTTATTCGCAAAAACATCGTGATTTATTATTAGAAGCCAAAGTTCGTTTTCTAAAGTTACAACAGTCACTACAAGATGTTCGTATTGCAGAAGATTCAATATCTATTTCTCAAGCTGCACTAGATCAATCGCTTGAAAGAATGGAGAGTGGTACAGGAACTAAATTTGATGTTTTAGAGGCTAGTACTCAATTATCAAAAGATAGACAGTTACTTTCAGAAAAAAAAGGAAATCAAAAAATGAATGAGATTAAATTAGTACAAACACTGAATATGAATCAAAAAACTTTACCTGTAGTTGATTCTAAACCATACATTATTGGAGAATGGAAGACATCATTAGAAGATGCTATCAATAGTGCTTATTTTAATAGGAAAGAAATAGATGATCTTCAACTTAAAATCTCAGTCAATAAAAACAAATCAAAACTTGAACTAGCGAAGACAAAACCTACAGTATCTTTATTTAACTTATTTGAGGCAGATTTAGCAGAGGGAGAGGCAAACGCTTTATCACCTCAAAAAAATAACAAATCAAACAGTACAAACAATACAGTTGGACTTCAATTTGATTGGAAAATTTTTGATGGTGGATCCTCAAAAGCATATTCCAAGGCAAAAGAAGCAAAGATCAGTGAAATTAAAGAACAAATTTCATTCGAGAAATCTAAAGTTCGTAAAGAAGTCGAGCAACTTTTTGCCAACTTAGAAAAATCAAGGCTCAATATAGAACATAGCTATGCTGCAATATTGTCTGCAAAAGAATCATTAGAACTATCTCTTTTAAGACAGCAAGCTGGACTAGGTGTGCAACGTGAGGTTCTTAATAGCCAAAGAGATCTTACCCAAGCTGAAATAACTCATTCAAAAGCTATAAATGAATACAATATTAGTATTGTTAATCTGCAGATCTTAACTGGCTTAGAGGCCTAAGCATGTCTTGTCCTGAAAGAATTAACGATATTGATCTAGATAGGTTAGATCAAAATTTTATTTTAAGCACTCCATCCGATTCCAATAATGCATTTCAAGGTAGCTTTATTCGAAGATTTTGGAGTTTTTTAACAGGAAAAAATGAAAAAAATAATTCTCTAATCAATCTTAATTCACCTAATTTTTCTTATGATCTTCCTTTAAAATTTTATGAATCATATATTTTTTATGAAGTTAATTTTGAAAAGATTGATGATATTAATCTCGATAGCATAGATAGAAATTATTTATTAATTACACAGTCGATCGCAAATAACACTTATCCGTTTTTGCAGGATTTTGTTTTCAATGAAGATTTTGAATTAAAAGAATTCATATTCACGGAAGATAAGTATTTTGTAGAGAATACCTTTAATCGAGCTTTAGTTAGTTTTGAAGAACAAAGTTGGCTTGGGGATAATAACTTTCCGACTTTTAACTATATAAGTTATAAACTGCCCCCAAAAATTTATTTCGAATCAGATCAAGTTGATCAAAATTTAAGAGATAATGATTTGATAATTAATTTTGAAATTGTTGATGGATTAAATATATTCTTGCGAAAGGATGAATTTGATTTAGAAATTGATTCACTTCAAAAAAATATTTTAAATCCAAAGAAGGATTTGTTCATTGACTCCACTCCACCAACTTTAATAAGTTCAGAACCTGTTGACGATGCTATTGAAGTTCCCATTGCTAGCAATATTATTCTCAACTTTTCTGAAGATGTTAATGTTAAAAATGGCAATATTATTATTCATAAAACCTCTGATAATTCAATTTTTGAAACTATTGATGTCAATAGTAAACAGGTCACTGGTACAGGTACCAGCCAAATTACAATTAACCCAACTAATAATCTTTCTTCCTCAACAGAATATTACCTAATAATTGAACCTACAGCCTTTGATGATTTGGCAGGTAATTCTTATTCAGGTATAAGCGATTCAACTTTATTATCTTTCACAACGATTGGCCCAACTGTCACTTCAGTGACCTCATCTAATCCAAATGATATTTACAATGCAGATAACAATACTATTAGTATCCAGATTGATTTTTCTGAAGATGTAGAAGTTGATATATCAAATGGAACGCCTGTTTTAGAACTAGAAACAGGATCTACTAATCGTATAGCTACCTATTCATCTGGTAGCGGAACTTCAAGCTTATCTTTTACCTATACTGTCCAACCTGGAGATACTTCCCCTGATTTGGAATACACAAATATCTCTGCTTTATCTTTAAATGGTGGAAATATTACTGACCCTGTTGGGAATAAAGCTGTTTTAAAACTTCCTGTTATTGGAGATGAAAACTCTTTAGCTGGTAATAAGGATATTGTTATAGATACAACACCTCCGATTCTAACAAGTTCGGTTCCGGCAGATGATGAGATAGATGTAGCAGTTGATAGCAATATTGTGCTCACATTTTCAGAAGTAGTTGACGTAGAAACTGGAAATATTGTTATCTATAAAACTTCTGATAATTCTGTTGTAGAAACAATCGATGTTACTAGTAATCAAGTAACGGGTTCTGGGACTAGTCAGATCACCATTAATCCAACGAACGATCTTGAGTCTTTAACGGAATACTATTTAAAGATTGATGCAACAGCATTTGATGATCCAGCAGGAAATTCTTATGCAGGAATTGATGATACGACTTCTCTATCATTTACCACTCCAGATATTATCCCGCCGACATTAACTAGTTCTGTTCCAGCAGATAATGCAACGGCTGTAGCGGAAGAAACTAATATTGTTCTGAATTTTTCAGAAGATGTTGAGGTAGCCAATGGCAATATCGTTATCTATAAAACTTCTGATGATTCTGTTGTAGAAACTATCGATGTTACAAGTAATCAGGTAACTGGATCTGGCACTAGTCAAATCACCATCAATCCAACGGATGATCTTGAGTCATTAACGGAATATTATTTAAAAATTGATGCGACAGCATTTGATGATCTAGCAGGAAATTCCTATGTCGGGATTAATGATACTACTTCTTTATCGTTCACGACAGGCGATACAGTTGACCCAATATTAACGAGTTCTGATCCAGCGGATAATGAGATAGATGTAGCAGTTGATAGCAATATTGTGCTCACATTTTCAGAAGCTGTTGATATAGAAACTGGAAACATTGTTATCTATAAAACTTCTGATAATTCTGTTGTAGAAACTATTGCTGTTACAAGTAATCAGGTAACTGGATCTGGCACTAGTCAAATCACCATCAATCCAACCAATGATTTTGAGTCTCTAACGGAATACTATTTAAAGATTGATGCAACAGCATTTGATGATCCAACAGGTAATTCTTATGCAGGAATTGATGATACGACATCTCTATCATTTACCACTCCAGATATTATCCCGCCGACGTTAACTAGTTCTGATCCAGCAGATAATGCAACAGCTGTTGCAGAAGGAAGCAATATTGTCTTGAATTTTTCAGAAGCTGTTGATGTAGAAACCGGCAATATTGTTATCTATAAAACCTCTGATAATTCTGTTGTAGAAACAATCGATATTACCAGTAATCAAGTAACTGGATCTGGTACTAGTCAAATCACTATCAATCCAACAGATGATCTTGAGTCATTAACGGAATATTATTTAAAAATTGATGCAACTGCATTTGATGATCTAGCAGGAAATTCCTATGTCGGAATTAATGATACGACTTCTTTATCGTTTACAACAGGCGATACAGTTGACCCGGTATTAACGAGTTCTAATCCAGCGGATGATGAGATAGATGTAGCAGTTGATAGCAATATTGTGCTCACATTTTCAGAGGTAGTTGATGTAGAAACTGGAAACATTGTTATCTATAAAACTTCTGATAATTCTGTTGTAGAAACAATCGATGTTACTAGTAATCAAGTAACGGGTTCTGGTACTAGTCAGATCACCATTAATCCAACGAATGATCTTGAGTCTTTAACGGAATATTATTTAAAGATTGATGCAACAGCATTTGATGATCCAAGCGGCAATTCTTATGCGGGGATTAGTGATACGACATCTCTATCATTTACCACTCCAGATATTATCCCGCCGACGTTAACTAGTTCTGATCCGGCAGATAATGCAACAGCTGTTGCGGAAGGAAGCAATATTGTTCTGAATTTTTCAGAAGCTGTTGATGTAGAAACCGGCAATATTGTTTTATATAAAACTTCTGATGATTCTGTTGTAGAAACTTTCGATGTAAGTAATAGCAAAACTTATTTAGTTACGGTTGTTTCTGATAATGGCAATAAGTATATATTTGATAACTCTGGAACTTCTGCAGAAACTCTTGATCTTGCAGAAGGTGGTACCTATATTTTTGATCAATCTCATAGCTCTAATGCTAATCATCCTTTGAGATTTTATACCTCAGCAGATAAAGCGGGTGGAGAATATACGACAGGAGTAACCACAAATGGGATCGCAGGTTCTTCTGGTGCGACAGTGACTATAACTGTTGCTTCCTCCTCCCCTACTCTTTTTTATCAATGCTCTGCTCATGCAGGAATGGGAGGGCAGATAAATACTAATAATAGGATCACTGGATCTGGCACTAGTCAAATCACTCTCAATCCAACAGATGATCTTGATTCATTAACGGAATATTATTTAAAAATCGATGCAACTGCATTTGATGACCTGGCAGGAAATTCTTATGTCGGAATTGATGATACGACTTCTTTATCGTTTACGACTGGCGATACAGTTGACCCGATATTAACGAGTTCTGATCCAGCGGATAATGAGATAGATGTAGCAGTTGATAGCAATATTGTGCTCACATTTTCAGAGGTAGTTGATGTAGAAACTGGAAACATTGTTATCCATAAAACCTCTGATAATTCTGTTATAGAAACAATTGATGTTACAAGTAATCAAGTAACGGGTTCTGGAACCAATCAGATAACGATCAATCCAACTAATGATCTTGAGTCTTTAACGGAATACTATTTAAAGATTGATGCGACAGCATTTGATGATCCAAGTGGGAATTCTTATGCAGGGATTAGTGATACGACTTCTCTATCATTTACCACTCCAGATATTATCCCGCCCACGTTAACTAGTTCTGTTCCAGCGGATGATGCAATATTAGTAAATGTTGGAAGCGATATTGTTCTTAATTTTTCAGAAGTAGTTGATGTAGAAACTGGAAATATTGTGATCTATAAAACCTCTGATAATTCTGTTGTAGAGACAATTGATGTTACAAGTAATCAAGTAACGGGTTCTGGAACTAATCAGATAACGATCAATCCAACTAATGATCTTGAGTCTTTAACGGAATACTATTTAAAGATTGATGCGACAGCATTTGATGACCAGGCAGGAAATTCTTATGTAGGAATTGATGATACGACTTCACTATCTTTTACGACAGGAGATGCGGTCCCCCCGACGTTAACAAGCTCTGTTCCAGTAGATAATGCAACGGCTGTTGCGGAAGAAAGTAATATTGTCTTGAATTTTTCAGAAGCTGTTGATGTAGAAACTGGAAATATTGTTATCTATAAAACTTCTGATAATTCAGAAGTGGAAAGAATCGATGTAACAAGTGGCCAGGTAACAGGATCTGGGACCAGCCAGATAACGATTAATCCAACGGATGATCTTGATTCATTAACGGAATACTATTTAAAGATTGATGCAACAGCATTTGATGATCCAAGCGGTAATTCTTATGCGGGTATAAGTGATACGACATCTTTATCGTTTACCACAGGTGATACAGTAGCTCCGACATTAACTAGTTCTGTTCCAGTTGATGATGCAACAGCTGTTGCGGTAGGGAGTGATATTGTTCTGAATTTTTCAGAAGCTGTTGATGTAGAGTATGGCGATATCGTTATCTATAAAGCTTCTGATAATTCTGAAGTCGAAAGAATTATTGTCACAAGTAATCAGGTAACAGGATCTGGGACCAGCCAGATCACGATAAATCCAACAGATGATCTTGAACCATTAACGGAATATTATTTAAAGATTGATGCAACAGCATTTGATGATCCGAGTGGAAATTCTTATGCGGGTATAAGTGATGAAACTTCTTTATCATTTACGACAGGCGATACAGTAGCTCCGACATTAACGAGTTCTGATCCAGCGGATGATGCAACAGCTGTAGCTGAGGGAAGTAATATCGTCTTGAATTTTTCAGAAGCAGTAGATGTAGAGTATGGCGATATTGTTATCTATAAAGCTTCTGATAATTCTGAAGTCGAAAGAATTGATGTTACCAGTAACCAGATAACAGGATCTGGGACCAGCCAGATAACGATTAATCCAACAGATGATCTTGATTCATTAACGGAATATTATTTAAAGATTGATGCAACAGCATTTGATGATCCGAGTGGAAATTCTTATGCGGGGATTGCTGATACGACATCTTTATCGTTTACAACAGGTGATACGGTCCCGCCGACATTAACTAGTTCTGTTCCAGTTGATGATGCAACAGCTGTAGCTGAGGGGAGTAATATTGTTCTGAATTTTTCAGAAGCAGTAGATGTAGAGTATGGCGATATTGTTATCTATAAAGCTTCTGATAATTCTGAAGTCGAAAGAATTATTGTCACAAGTAATCAGGTAACAGGATCTGGGACCAGCCAGATCACAATAAATCCAACAGATGATCTTGAGTCTTTAACGGAATATTATTTAAAGATTGATGCAACAGCATTTGATGATCCGAGTGGTAATTCGTATGCAGGTATAAGTGATGCAACTTCTTTATCGTTTACGACTGGTGAGACGATTGAACCGGACTCAACCAGCACTAGTAGCACTGACCAAGAAGATGATGAGGGAGATACAGTCGCTCCGACATTAACTAGTTCTGATCCAGCGGATAATGCAACAGCTGTAGCTGAGGGAAGTAATATTGTTCTGAATTTTTCAGAAGCTGTTGATGTAGAAACCGGCAATATCGTTATCTATAAAACTTCTGATAATTCTGTTGTAGAAACTATCGATGTATCAAGTGGCCAGATAACAGGATCTGGGACCAGTCAGATCACAATAAATCCAACGGATGATCTTGAGTCTTTAACGGAATACTATTTAAAAATTGATGCGACAGCATTTGATGATCCAAGCGGTAATTCTTATGCAGGAATTAGTGATACGACATCTCTGTCATTTACCACGGGTGATTCTGTCGCCCCCATATTGACAAGTTCTGTCCCAGCAGATGATGCAACAGCTATTGCGGTAGGGAGTGATATTGTCTTGAATTTTTCAGAAGCTGTTGATGTAGAAAGTGGAAATATTGTGATCTATAAAACCTCTGATAATTCTGTTGTAGAAACAATCGATGTTACTAGTAATCAAGTGACAGGATCTGGTACTAGTCAAATAACAATAAATCCAACAGATGATCTTGATTTATTAACGGAATACTATTTAAAGATTGATGCGACAGCATTTGATGATCAAAGTGGTAATTCATATGCTGGCATAAGTAATACGACTACACTTTCTTTTACAACATCTGGCGACACAGTAGCTCCGACATTAACGAGTTCTGATCCAGCCGATGATGCAACGGCTGTAGCAGAGGGAAGTAATATTGTTCTTAATTTCTCGGAATCTGTTGATGTAGAAAATGGCGATATTATTATTTATAAAACCTCTGATAATTCCCTTGTAGAGACGATAGATGTTGCCAGTAACCAAGTAACGGGTTCTGGAACAAGTCAGATCACGATTAATCCGACTGACGATCTTGAACCATTAACTGAATACTATTTACAGATCCATGCGACAGCATTTGATGATTCAAGCGGTAATTCTTATGCCGGCATAAGTGATACGACATCTTTATCTTTTACGACTGGCGATACAGTTGCTCCAACATTAACGAGTTCTAATCCAACAGATAATGCAACAGCTGTTGCTATTCATAGCAATATTGTCTTGAATTTTTCAGAAGTAGTTGATGTGGAAAACGGCGATATTGTTATTTATAAAGCATCCGACGATTCTGTCGTCGAAACGATCGATGTTACTAGTAATCAAGTGACAGGATCTGGAACCAGTCAGATCACAATTAATCCTAGTAATGATTTATCTACTTCAACTGAGTATTACATCAAGATTGATGCGACAGCTTTTGATGATCCAAATGGAAACTCTTATGCAGGAATTAACGATAAAACCTCGTTGTCATTCACAACTTCTGGAGATGTTATAGCGCCAATTTTAGTTAGCTCATCACCTGCAGATGATGCAATTGCTGTTGCCAATAATAGCAATATTGTATTGACATTTTCAGAAGCTGTTGATGTAGAAAACGGCAATATCATTATTTATAAAACCTCTGATAATTCTGTTGTAGAAACAATCGATGTAACTAGTAATCTTGTGTCAGGATCTGGTACAACTCAGATCACTATAAATCCAACGAATGATCTTGAGTCATTAACAGAATACTATTTAAAGATTGATGCAACAGCATTTGATGATTCAAGTGGTAATTCTTATGTCGGAATAAGCAACACAACCTCTCTTTCATTTACAACGGCAGATACTGCAGGTCCAACTTTAACCAGCTCTCTACCTGCAGATAATGCAACACTCATAGCTACTGATAGTAATATCATCCTTAATTTTTCAGAAGCTGTAGATGTTGAGACTGGATATATTGTTATCTATAAAACATCTGATAATTCTGTTGTAGAAACAATCGATGTTACCAGTAATCAAGTAACTGGATCTGGTACTAGTCAAATAACTATTAATCCTACAAATGACCTTGCACTCTCTACTGAATATTACGTCAAGATTGATGCTAGTGCCTTTGACGATTCAAGTGGTAATTCTTATGCGGGTATAAGTGATGCAACTTCTTTATCTTTTACAACAGTTGATGCGGTTGCTCCAACCTTAAGCAGCTCAACTCCAGCGGATAATGCAACAGCTGTAGTAGAGGGAAGCAATATAGTTCTGAACTTTTCAGAAGTCGTAGATGTTGAAAGAGGAAGTATTGTAATTTATAAAGCCTCTAATAATTCTGTTGTAGAAGCAATTGATGTTACTAGTAATCAAGTAACAGGATCTGGGACTAGTCAGATCACGATAAATCCAACAGATGATCTTGATTCATTAACGGAATACTATTTAAAGATTGATGCAACAGCATTTGATGATCCAAGTGGTAATTCCTATGCTGGAATTCATGATACGACGTCTTTATCTTTTACAACGGGAGATGCAGTTGATCCAACATTAACGAGTTCTAATCCAGCGGATGATGCAATAGCAATAGCGGAAGATAGTAATATTGTTCTGAATTTCTCAGAAGTTGTTGATGCAGAAAGCGGCAATATCGTTATTTATAAGACATCTGATGATTCTGTTGTAGAAAGCATTGATGTTACTAGTAACCAGGTAACAGGATCAGGTACAACGCAGATCACAATTAATCCAAGTGTTACTCTTGAATCCTCTACTGAGTACTACGTAAAAATAGATACCACTGCCTTTGACGATCCAAATGGAAACTCTTATTCGGGGATTACTGATACGACGTCTTTATCTTTTACAACGGGAGATGCGGTTGATCCGACATTAACGAGTTCTAATCCAGCGGATGATGCAACAGCAATAGCGGAAGACAGTAATATCGTTTTAAATTTTACAGAAGCTGTTGATGTAGAAAGCGGCAATATCGTTATTTATAAGACATCTGATGATTCTGTTGTAGAAAGCATTGATGTTACTAGTAACCAGGTAACAGGATCAGGTACAACTCAGATCACAATAAATCCAAGCGTTAATCTTGAATCCTCTACTGAGTACTACATAAAAAT